>NZ_NJDE01000002.1 GCF_002205895.1 Saccharibacillus sp. O23 | reverse complement strand
AGCAATTCGGCGCCCCAATTCCAAAAGCGACTCTAATCAAAATTTTCGAAACAAGACGGTTCAACTTGTTTCGAAAATGACTCGGGAGCGTTCTAATCAACTGGGGGAAGGCTCTGCTTCATCGAATCGGCGACCCAATCCAAAAAGCGACTCTAATCAGATTTTCGAAACGAGACGCTTCAACTCGTTTCGGAAATGACCCGAGAGCGTTCCAATCAACTGGGGGAAGGTCCTGCTTCATCGAATCGCCGCTTTATCCCGCTTTATTTTTCACGCGAAAAACCGGTTCATGCCGTTTTTTCGCCCAGAAGGAGAACAACCTGTCATGATGATCGTAACCACCGGCTATTCGCCGGAAGAGGCCGAACTGCTGCGGGCGAGCAAGATCGCCGAGCAGGCGGGCATCCGCCTCGTACCGCGCAAGCGGTTCTCGATTCCCAACTTATTCGTCCAGTACGGAGCCGATGCCGTGCTGATCGTGACGCAGGGCAAGGTCCGCCTGTTCCGCGAAGACCAGCCGGTGTTGGAATACCATCCGAGCATGGGCTACGTTCGCGCCAAGCGGCTGCTCAGAGGCGAACCCGATCCGATGATCGACGTCTCCCGCGCGCAGGAAGGCGACCGCGTGCTGGACTGCACGGCGGGACTCGGCACCGATTCGCTGGTGTTCGCCGTCAAGGTGGGGCCGACCGGGCTGGTCCGCTCGCTCGAAGCGTCGCCCGAGCTATCGGTCCTGCTGCGCGAAGGGTTCGCCAGCTACGAGACGGAAAAGACGGCCGTCAGCGAAGCGATGCGCCGCGTCGAAGTGATTCACGCCGACCATCTGGACTATTTGCGATCGCTGCCCGATAACAGTTTCGACATCGTGTATTTCGATCCGATGTTCCGCAAGCCCGTGTACGACTCTTCGGCGATCTCGCCGCTCCGCGTTTATGCGGACACGCGCGCTTTGAGCGAAGAATCGATCCGCGAAGCGGTCCGGGTAGCCCGCAAAACGGTCGTGCTCAAAGAAAAGAAAGGCAGCGGCGAGATGGAGCGTCTCGGTTTTACCCCGGATGCCCGCAACCATGCCAAAATTACGTACGGAGTGATCCAAGTTGACTGAAGAATTTGCAAGCTTTGCAGCGTCGGAAGACGCCGCCGAGAAGAACTCGAATAACGAACCGGCCGTTCGCGGCGATTTCGGGCAGAACGAAGTGGTTCCGCCCGACTCGGCCCCTAAGCCGAAACTGCTCGTATTGATCGGTCCGACCGCGGTGGGCAAGACCCGGCTGAGCATCGAACTGGCCCAAGCTTTTTCGTGCGAGATCATCTCGGGCGATTCCATGCAGGTGTATCGGGGTATGGATATCGGGACGGCCAAGATTACCGAACCCGAAATGCAGGGCGTGCCGCATCATCTGATCGATATTCATGAGCCCGACGAACCTTTTTCCGTGTCCGAATTTCAGGAACGCTGCGATGCGCTGATCCCGGAGATCGCTTCGCGCGGCCGCCTGCCTTTTATCGTGGGCGGTACCGGACTTTACGTCGAATCGCTATGTTACCGGTACGAATTCGCGGAGAGCGGAGCGGATGAAGACTTCAGACGGGAACAGGCTCTTTTTGCGGAAAAAGAAGGCGTAGAAGCGCTTCATGCGCGTCTGGGCGAGATCGATCCGGCTTCGGCGCAGCGGCTTCATCCGAACGACACGCGGCGCGTGATCCGGGCGCTCGAGATTCATCATCTCACCGGAGAGACGTTGTCGCAGCAGTTGGCGCGTCAGAAAAAGACCACGCCTTACGACCTATGTTTGATCGGTTTGACAATGGACCGCCAAATGCTATATAACCGTATTGAAGAGCGGATCGACCAGATGATGGAGCAGGGACTGATCGAAGAAGTGGAAGCACTCCGCGCGCGAGGGTACACGCCGGACATGGTTTCCATGCAGGGTCTCGGTTACAAAGAAATCTGGCCGTACCTGGACGGATCGGCGACACTCGAAGAAGCGGTGTACCGATTGAAACGGGATACCCGGCATTTCGCCAAACGCCAGCTTTCTTGGTTCCGGCACATGCAGGATATCCGCTGGGTTGACGTTTCCGAACCGGAAAACTTTTCTGCAAATTACGAGAAGATTCATGGTATAATTACGGGAAGGTTCGGCTCCGATTTCTGAAAAAAAGCGACTGTAAAATGACAATTGGGGGTACCGGTTATGAACAAATCCATTAATATTCAAGACACGTTCCTGAACCAACTGCGTAAGGAGAATATCCCGGCAACGGTCTATCTGACCAACGGATTTCAGATCCGCGGCACGATCAAAGCGTTCGATAACTTCACGATCGTGATCGACAGCGACGGCCGTCAACAAATGGTGTACAAGCACGCCATTTCCACGTTCATGCCGCAGCGCAACGTATCCCTGGCTCAGCAGGAAGGCACATCCGGAGAGTAACCGATTTTTGCCGTCAATGGTGACGAAGCCATGACAAAGCTGTAACGGCATGTCGTGAAACTTTTCGTGTATAGTAACGTCTAAACCCATAGCTGCGAATGAGAGCAACCTTAACGGGTTGTTCTTTTCATTAGCGTGGTCCGCGGCCGGACCGACCGGCCGCGAAGAAAGCAAAAGGGGTGTCAAAAACCATCATGCCTAACCCACAACTGAGCCGCTCCAACCGGACGACCGGAGGCAGCGGCAGCGGAGGGAACGGCGGAGGCAAGAAGCCTCCGGCGAAAAAGAACTCCCCGAAAAAGAAAAAAATCACGGGGAAACGCGTTTTCTGGACGCTGTTTTTCACGGCGGCGATCGCGGTGTTCTGCGCGCTGGCCGGCTACCTGTTCATCATGGTCAACGGGGAGAAGATTCTCGCGGCCAACAAGGATAAGGTAGAAATCAAAGCGCCGACGGTCATCTACGACCGGACGGGCGTGCAGATCGGCGAAGTCAAGATCCAGCGCGGCGAATCCGTCGACGCGGACAAGATTCCGAAGCTGCTTCAAGACGCTTTCGTCGCGACCGAAGACAAACGTTTCTTCGAGCATTCGGGCGTCGATCTCCGGTCGATCGGCCGGGCCGCGGTTCGCGACATTATCGCGCGTTCCGCCGTCGAAGGCGGCAGCACGATCACCCAACAGTTGGCGAAAAACATCTTCTTGTCTTCGGACAAGACCTTTTTCCGCAAAGCTACCGAAGTGTCGATCGCTTTGGCGCTCGAACGCAATTACAAAAAAGACGAAATTCTTGCCATGTATCTCAACCGGATTCCGTTCGGCGGTCAGTATTACGGCATCAAAGCCGCTTCCGAACGTTATTTCGGCAAAAGCAACCTGAACGATCTGAAGCTGTGGGAAATGGCGACGTTGGCCGCGATGCCGAAGGCGCCGACCCGCTACAATCCGATCGCGAATCCCGACAAGTCCAAAGAGCGGCGCGGAGTGGTGCTCCAGCTCATGTACGAGCAGGGGTACATCACCGACGAGGAACGCGCGGCGGCGGCGAAGATCGATTATACTTATAAGCCGCCGGAAACGAAAGAATCGCATTACCAAGCCTTTATCGATTACGTTTTGCAAGAAGCGGAAGACGCCACGGCGATGTCCGAAGACGATCTGAACCGCGGCGGCTACAAGATCTATACGACCATGGACGCCAAAGCTCAGCAGACGCTCGAAGAAGCGTTCAAAGACGATTCGCTGTTCGAGGACAGTCCGGACGATCAGCCGGTACAAGCTTCCATGACGATCACGAACAGTCAGAACGGCAGCATCGTCGCCATTCTGGGCGCGCGCAATTATCACAAAGGCGACTTCAACCGGGCGGTCAACAGCCGCAGGCAGCCGGGCTCGGCGTTCAAACCGATCGCCGCTTACGCGCCGGCGCTCGATTCCGGCCAGTTCACCGTCGATACGCCGCTGAGCAACGAGAAGCAGAGCTTCGGCAGCTACAGTCCGAAGAACCTGCACGGCTACAGTGAGACCGTGTCGATGAAGGAAGCGCTCGAAGAGTCGATCAATATTCCGGCCGTTTGGATCCTGAATCAGATCGGCGTGGAAAAAGGCTTCGATTTCGCGACATCGCTGGGCATTCCTTTGACGGAAAACGACCATAACTTGAGCATCGCGCTCGGGGGTCTCAGCACCGGCACGAATACGCTGGAGATGGCGCAGGCGTATAACTCGTTCGCGAACGGCGGCAAGTTTATGGACGCTTACGCGATCAAGTCGATTCGCGATTCGAACGACGTCGAGATCTACAGCCACATCAACCAGCCGAAGCAGGTCATGAACGCCAAGACCGCTTACGAAATGACCCAGATGATGGAGAGCGTCGTGACGGACGGTACGGGACGCAAAGCGAACATCGACCGTCCGCTGGCCGGCAAGACCGGCACGACGCAGAGCGGAATCAGCGGCAACAGCGGCAACCGGGACGTCTGGTTCGTCGGCTATACGCCGGAATGGACCGGAGCCGTATGGATGGGCTACGACAAGCCGGACGGCCAGCATATGCTGAAGAACAGCAGTAAGCTTGCCGCGTCCATGTTCGCGCGCGTCATGAAAGAAGCGATGGACGGGATGCCGGTCAGCGACTTCAAAGCGCCGGATGCGCCGGTCGAAGAGACGCCTCCGCCCGAACAACCGGAAGAAACGGTAACGAACGAACCGTTGGCGGCTCCGGGAGGATTGGTCGCTTCTTACGACGTAGGCAATCAGATGGTTGCTTTGTCCTGGCAGCCTGTAACGGGCGATAACGTTCGTTATCGTCTGTACCGTCAGGAATCGTCGGAGACCCAGCCTTCCATGCTGAGCGACGGACTGATGCCGGCGACGGCTCAAGATCCGAGCGCTCTGCCGGGATTGACCTACAACTATTTCGTGACCGCTTATCGGGCCGGCGAAGATCCGATCGTCGAATCGCCGGCGTCGAACACGGTCACGCTCAACGTTCCGGCCGCGGATAACCCGGAAGAGAACGTTCCGGAAGAGACCACGCCGCCTCCGGATCAAGGCCAAGAAGATCCGGGTTCGAATCCGGGCGGGGAGCCTACGGTTCCGCCTGATAACGGCAGCGGACAAAACGGAAACGGAAACGACAACGGAAACAACGGGAACGGTAATAACGGAAACGGGAATGACGGCGGCTCGCAAGGCAACAACGGAAACGGCAACGGAAACGGAAACGGCGGGCCGAACGGCAGCGATTCCGGTACTCCCGTGCCTCCGCCGGGCGACGGCGGAACGGACGGCGGGGATACGACCGTTCCGGGAACCGTCGTTCCGAACGATCCGCCGCAGGACGATCCGGCGGGAGCAACGACGGACCCGCCGACGACCGATCCGAACGCCCAGCCGACAGACCCGAATTCGACGGGAACCGACGGAACAGGCGCGACGGACGGCACCGTAACGCAGCCTTAAATGGAATAATCAAGCAAGCCTCGGAAAGCCTTATACGGCTTTCCGAGGCTTTTTTACGTATTTTTGCGCAAAACGGGTAATAAAGAGCATGAGCAAGCCAGTTCCTTTGTGAAGTGGACTGAGAATGTGATAAGCTTGAGTCAAATGGAATATGGAAAGGGTCGGTTCCCTATGAAACGTAAATTTGCTGACAGAGCCAACTGGCGGCGCGTAACCGACCGGAGATTCTTGTGCCGGTATATCGACAGCCGCCGCTTCACAGGCTACGTAACCTTGTACAACATGCTCAAATTGAAGGAACCGCTGATGAAAACGTATGGGGGACTCACGTTTTGTGTGGCCGACAAAGGCTATTCTTGGCTTCAGTATTTTCCCAAGGATGCCCATTTTATCGTCACCACGATGTTCAACGAAAAAAGGGAAGTGGTCGAATGGTATATTGATATCTGCAAATCGCAGGGCGTGACGGATCAAGGCGTGCCTTGGTTCGACGATCTGTATCTCGATATCGTCGTATTGGGAGACGGGACCGTCTTTCTGCTCGACGAAGACGAGCTGGACGACGCGCTGCGGCGGGGCGTGATCACGGAAGCGGATTACGCGCTGGCTACCCGAACGGCCCACGGTCTTCTGCGGATGATCGACGCGCACGCGTTTCCTTACTTCCGGCTGTCGATCGAACATCGGAGACGTTTGTTCCCGGCATCGGCGTTGAAAGTCTGAATGCGTCGAGCATCGGGGACCGAAAAGGAAGGGGATTTGGCAAGGTGAAAAAAACAGAACGGACGAACGCGTTTCGAACCGGACCGGTGAACATCCCGGACAGAAGAACGAAGCGCGGCGGACGTTGGAGAAAAAAAGGGTTTGTTTTGCTGCTGAGCCTGTTGTTGCTGTTCGCATGCTGGACGTTGTATATCCAGATTCGGATCGGACAAGGCACGACGCTCGACCTTCATCGCAAAAGCGATGTCGCGGTTGTGCTCGGTGCCCGTTTGTGGGATAACAAGCCGAGTCCCGCGCTCAAAGAACGGCTCGATGCCGCTTATGCAGGCTACGAAAAAGGCGATTACCCGGCGTTGATCGTCAGCGGAGGCCTGGACAATCCGCAGATGAAGCTGACGGAAGCGGAAGGAATGGCCGAATATTTGCAGCAGCTCGGCGTACCCGAATCCGACATTTTGCTGGAAAATAAAGCGACGAGCACTTACGAAAACCTGCTCTTCAGCCGCCGTATCATGGAAGAACGGGGGATGAAGACGGCGGCGATCGTAACCCATCGCTTCCACGGCGCGAGAGCCGAGGATATCGCCGAATTTCTGGGGTACGACGATCCGCAGTTCGTGCTGGCTCCGACCAAAGAACTGAATTTGTGGCAGACGCGCGGACGCGAAACGTTGGCTTTTACCAAATGGCTGTTTGATAAGACCTCATTGCCAGACGGCAAATAATCGGGGATAATGGGATGCCGGGTTTTTCGGGAGTTCCGGCGGACTGCGGTTCGCAAGGACGAAGAACCCCAGACGGATAGAAGGAGAACATTTATGCGAAATACGACAACTTACGATACGGCGGGCGAAGAACGGCCGCGGGCGGTCCTCGTCAGCTTGGTCACCGACGAAGTCAAACGTTCGGGAATCAATACCGAATATTCGCTCGAAGAATTGATCGCGTTGGCGGAGACGGCGGGAGTCGAAGTGCTCACCACGCTAACGCAGAACCGGGAGACCAAAGACACCAAGTGGTTTATCGGCAAAGGCAAAGTGCAGGAGCTCAAAGTCGTGGCCGACGAATTGGGCGCGAATACGGCGATCTTCGACCAAGAATTGTCCGGCGCGCAGGTGCGCAATCTGGAAGAAGAATTGGATCTGAAGATCATCGACCGGACCCAATTGATCCTCGATATCTTCGCGCAGCGCGCCAAAACGCGCGAAGGCATCATTCAGGTCGAACTGGCGCAGCTCAGCTATCTGCTGCCTCGTCTGGCCGGACAAGGACGCAATTTGTCGAGACTCGGCGGCGGCATCGGTTCCCGCGGTCCCGGCGAAAGCAAACTCGAAACCGATCGTCGGCATATTCGCGGACGGATCGACGAGCTGCGCCGTCAGATCGCGGAAGTCGAGAAGCATCGCACGCTGCAGCGTCAACGCCGCAAAAAAAGCGGAACCGTGCAGGTCGCGCTGGTCGGGTATACGAACGCCGGCAAGTCGACGCTGCTGCGCCAACTGACGCATGCCGACGTTTATGTGCAGAACCAGCTGTTCGCGACGCTCGATCCGACTTCCAGAACGCTCGAACTGCCGGGCGGCCGAGAGATCGTGCTGACGGATACCGTCGGTTTTATTCAAAATTTGCCTCACCATCTGATCGCCGCGTTCCGCGCGACGTTGGAAGAAGTCAACGAAGCGGATCTCGTGCTGCATGTTGTAGACGCTTCCTCCGCGATGCTCGACGACCAGATCAAAGTGGTAGAAAAGCTGCTGGAAGAACTGGGAGCCGGCGGCAAGCCGGAAATTCGCATCTTCAACAAAAAAGACCTGTGTTCGCCTGAACAGCTCGAAATGCTGCCGCCGCAGGACGAACAAAATCTGCTGATCAGCGCTTACGAACAATCGGATTTGGACCGGCTGCTCGAGCGACTGCAGGAAGAACTGACCGGCGGAACCGTGAAGTACCGCATTCCGGGCGCAAGAGGCGATCTGGCTTCGCAGCTGTATCGCATGGGAGACGTGGTTTCTCAAGAGTTTGAAGAAGAAGACGTCGTATACGAGGTTCGCCTGCACAAAGGCGAAGCCGAAAAATACGCCTATTTGTTGGAAGACTACAAACAATAACGAAACGGATCGTCCGCGTCGAGCGACGGAACAGCCGCGAAAAGACTTTGTGACGCTAATCTCACATAAGTGTGACGCGTTAATGTTGTGAAGTGTCAGATAAAGGTCTGACATTTCGAGTCATGATAACGTCGCGGAGGAAACCAACCCGAAACATAAAGAAGAAGGACGGAATGCGAAGCAATGAAAACTTTTGATACTGCGATCGTGCAATGGAAAGAAGAAGCGGAGCGCTTGGTACGCCCGCGTTTCGAGATCGTCGACGAGATTGTGGAACATAATCAATGGAAAGTGATCGAAGCGTTCCGCGCATGCAAAGTCAGCGATTATCACTTCAACCCGTCGACGGGGTACGCGTATAACGACCGGGGCCGCGAAGTACTGGACGAGCTTTACGCCCGGGTATTCGGAGCGGAAGCCGCATTGGTGCGTCCGCATTTCGCGTCCGGCACGCATACGATCTCGACGGCGTTGTTCGGCGTGCTGCGTCCAGGCGACGAGCTGCTCTACATTACCGGCGCGCCTTACGACACGCTTCATAAAGTCATCGGCAAAGCTGGCGACGGCACCGGTTCGCTCGCCGATTTCGGCATCGGATACCGGGAAGCGGCGCTGCTGGAAAGCGGCGGCGTGGACTGGGAAGAAGTGAAGCGCCAGATCACGCCCGATACGCGAGTGATCGGCATTCAACGTTCGCGCGGGTATGCGTGGAGATCGCCTTTTACCGTCGAAGAGATCGGCGAGATGACGCGGAAGGTCAAAGAACTGTGCCCGAACGCCGTCGTCTTCGTGGATAATTGTTACGGCGAATTTACCGAGAAGATCGAACCTACCGAAGTCGGCGTCGACCTGATGGCCGGTTCCCTGATCAAAAATCCGGGCGGCGGTCTGGCGGAAACGGGCGGTTACATCTGCGGTCGGCGCGATTTGGTCGAACTGGCGGCTTACCGTTTGACCGCGCCGGGCATCGGCGCGGAAGTCGGCGCCATGCTGGGCACCACCCGAGGAATCTACCAAGGGCTTTACATGGCGCCGACCATCGTCGGACAAGCGGTAAAAGGAAGCATCTTCGCCGCGGCCATGTTCGAGCAGGCGGGTTTCGCCAGCAGTCCGGCGTGGAACGCGCCGAGAACGGACCTGATTCAGGCCGTCGTGTTCGAACGGGCGGAGCAGCTGATCGCTTTCGTGCAGGGCGTTCAACTCGCCGCGGCGGTAGACAGCCACGTCGTTCCGGAGCCGTGGGACATGCCGGGATACGAGCATCCCGTCATTATGGCGGCAGGTACGTTCATTCAGGGAGGCAGCTTGGAACTTTCCGCGGACGCGCCGATCCGGGAGCCGTATATCGGCTATTTGCAGGGCGGTCTGACCTACTCCCACGTCAAATACGGAGTGCTTAACGCGCTTCAGACACTTTTTGATCGTAATTTATTGTGAGTTTACCTAACACATCATTGACGCTTCCTATCAGGATATGTACAATAAGATAGAGATTAAGAAAAGTACATCTGGAAGGTTGATGAATATATGGGCGACGATATTCGCAGAAATATGGCCTTGTTCCCGATAGGCATCGTGATGAAACTGACCGACTTGTCCGCTCGGCAGATCCGCTACTATGAACAGCACAGCCTGATCGTTCCGGCGCGCACGTCGGGCAATCAGCGGTTGTTCTCTTTTAACGACGTGGAGCGTCTGCTCGAGATTAAGGCGCTGATCGAGAAAGGCGTCAATATTGCCGGCATCAAGCAGGTGATGAACCCGGTCACTCGCGAGTCCGAAGAAGCGACGGTCTTGAACGCCGCGACCGAAGAGAAACGCAAGGAGCTCTCCGATTCGCAGCTTCACCGCATGCTCAAGCAGCAGCTGGTTTCCGGTAAGAAGCCGGGCCAAGTCTCGCTGATTCAAGGCGAGCTGTCCCGATTCTTTAATAGAAAATAATGCGTATTGGGCTTCTCCGCGTTCTCAAGAGCGCGAATCATTGATCTTGACCAAAGAAAAGACATGAAGAGGAGAGGGTATCTTGAGTTACAGTAAAGAGGATATTTTACGGATCGCCAAAGAAGAAAACGTTCGTTTCATTCGTCTTCAGTTCACCGATCTGCTCGGCGCGATCAAGAACGTCGAAATTCCGCTCAGCCAATTGGAGAAAGCGCTCGACAACAAAATGATGTTCGACGGTTCTTCCATCGAAGGTTACGTTCGGATCGAAGAATCCGACATGTATCTGTACCCGGACCTCGATACTTGGGTCATCTTCCCGTGGGTAACCGAAAATCGCGTCGCGCGCCTGATCTGCGACATCTATATGCCTGACGGCACGCCGTTCGCGGGCGACCCTCGCGCCGTGCTGCGCCGCGCGCTCGAAGAAGCCGAAGAAATGGGCTTCAGCGCGATGAACGTCGGACCGGAACCGGAATTCTTCTTGTTCCGCACGGACGAGAAAGGCAATCCGACCGACGAGCTGAACGACCAAGGCGGATATTTCGACTTGGCTCCGACCGATCTCGGCGAGAACTGCCGTCGCGAGATCGTCATCACGCTTGAAGAAATGGGCTTCGAGATCGAAGCGTCCCACCACGAAGTAGCGCCGGGACAACACGAGATCGACTTCAAATACGAAAACGCGTTGAAAGCGGCCGACCAGATCCAGACGTTCAAGCTGGTCGTCAAAACGATCGCCCGTCAGCACGGCTTGCATGCGACGTTCATGCCGAAACCGCTGTTCGGGATGAACGGTTCGGGCATGCACTGCCACCAATCGTTGTTCCGCGGCAAAGAGAACGCGTTCTACGACGAAAGCGATGCGCTGGGCCTCAGCGAAACGGCCCGCTATTACATGGCGGGAATCCTGAAGCACGCCCGCGCGTTCGCGGCGGTTACCAATCCGACCGTGAATTCGTACAAACGTCTGGTACCGGGTTACGAAGCGCCTTGCTACGTGGCATGGTCCGCCAGCAATCGCAGCCCGATGATCCGTATCCCGGCTTCCCGCGGCCTCAGCACGCGCGTCGAAGTCCGCAACCCGGACCCGGCAGCGAACCCGTATCTGGCATTGGCCGTCATGTTGAAGTCCGGTCTGGACGGGATCCGCAGACAACTGACTCTGCCGGCTCCGATCGACCGCAACATCTACGTGATGTCCGAAGAAGAACGGATCGAAGAAGGCATCCCGAGCCTGCCGGCCGACCTCAAAGAAGCGTTGAACGAACTGATCCGCGACGAAGTGGTCGTTCAAGCGCTCGGCGAGCATGCGCTGACGCACTTCTACGAGCTGAAAGAAATCGAATGGGATATGTACCGCACTCAAGTTCACCAGTGGGAACGCGATCAGTACATGACGCTGTATTAAAAATCGGAATAAATAAAGCGAAACCTCGGCGCTTGGAGCGCCGAGGTTTTTTTGTATGCTCGTCGGCGGAACTCGATTGCCGAAACGAATATCGCCGAACTTTTACACACTACAGGCGATCCAGCAGTTCGTCGACTTCGGCGAACTTTCGAACCGGACGGAGATCGACCGATTTGCCGTTCAGCAGCACTTGATAAGGATTCGCCAACGCGCGGATCTGTTCCAAAGGATTCTGCTCGAGCACGAGCAGATCCGCTTTTTTGCCGAGTTCGATCGTGCCGAGTTCTCGTCCCAAGCCCAGAATCTCCGCGTTGGAACGCGTCGCCAGATCGATCGCCTTGGCTTCGCCGATCCCCGCGAAACGGATCATATGATCCAGCTCGCGCCACAGATTGTAATGCGTCACGTACGACATGGCGGCATCCGTGCCGATTCCGATCGAAAGACCGTGTTCGATCGCCTGCCGGAAAGCGGTCAGCATATGCCGGTAAATCATTTGTCCGTTGCCGAATACGGTATCCGATACGTTCGTCAGGCTGCGGTCCGCAAGAGCGACGGGATAACCGGCTTGAAGAGTAGGGATCAAAGAGGAATAACCGCGCAAAGATTTCGGATTATGCTTGAACAGCGCGATCGTTTCTTCGTCCATTTCCGCGCCGTGTTCGATCGTGTCGACGCCGCCGCGCAGCGCGACCGATACGCCTTCGGGACTCTCCGCATGGGCGGCGACCATCAGGCCGATCTTATGCGCTTCTTCGCAGATCGCCGCGACTTCTTCTTCCGTCATCTGAAGCCTGCCCGCTTCGCCGAGCGCCCGCGCATCGGTAACGCCGCCGGTAGTGCAGATCTTGATCCAGTCTACCCCCGCCCGCACATTGCGGCGCACGTTGCGTCGACCTTCCCACGGCGAATCGCCTTCGAGCGCCAGATAAGGAGCACCGTGCCCGCCGGTTACGCTAAGAAAATATCCCGACACGAGCAGCCGGGGCGCGATCGCTCGTCCTTTCGCCGCCAGATCTCGCAATTTGACGTCCTGATAGAAAAACTCGCCGACCGAACGCATCGTCGTCACGCCGGACATCAGCGCGGTTTCGGCGTTTTTTTTCATTCGCTTCAATAAGATTCTTTTGCCGAGAGGCGTTCCCAAGACTTTGATGCCGACGTTCAGCGCGCTTTCCCCGAGCGACAAGCCTATCGGTTTGCCGTCCGAGAACAGATGCACATGCGCGTTGATCAGTCCGGGCATCACGTATTTTCCCGACAAGTCGGTCACCTGGCAACCGGCGGGCAGCGCCGTTTGTTCCGTCGGCCCCAGAGCCGCGATCCTGCCTTCTTCGTCGATTCCGATCGTCATATTCGGTGCAGGCGGAACTTCCGCGCTGCCGTGGATGACCGTGCAATTCGTCAAAGCCGATCCGATATTCATCTTGTTGTCCTCCGATTCTTGGCCGCTTAATCGTTCAAGCCGTTTACGCCGTGCAGCCGATACACATGGAGGGCCTTGTATAAGGCGAGTCTGGAAGCGTCGCTCAGTTCTCTTTTCAAGAGGTCCAGAAACAGATCGACCAAGCTGGTACAAACGATATGCAGCAGCAGGCGATTTTCTTCTTCATTGACGGCGTAACGCTCGTAACTCGATTGGGTATAAGGCCATTTGGTGTCGACCATCAGATCGATCAATTTTTCTTTATGTCCGGCATAGATCGTGCCTTCGCTTTTCTCCAGCAGAATGACGATTTGCTTCCGGTACTCCATCAGTGTCGCCGCACTTTCTTCCGGCACGGATTCCGGATTTTCCATATACCTCGAGTCTGCGCCGCGTTCGTTGTATCGGCGGATCGCTTGAACGAGCAGTTCGTTCAGATGTTCGACAAGCGAAGGCGGGATCACCGTTTCGAAGAGCTGCTTTTTGCTCCCGAAATAAGTGTAGACGTTGCCGGTCGAGATGCCGCAGCGGGCGGCGATATCGCCGATCCGAGCCTGCGGGTAACCTTGTTCGAAAAAAACATGCAGCGCGGCCGCTTCGATCTCTCGCCGAACCTGTTCTTTTTTGGCCTGCATCGACTTCAACTCCAAAAATGAATGATACGTTCATTATTAGCGTAAACTTTGTTTCTTCCGAAGTCAAGGCAAGCGAAGCGAGAGCGAAAAAGCAGAAAACTAACATGTTTAAAACGAGCACCTTTAGTGTTGACAAGGTACTAGCTTAATTTGTTAGACTGGATGTACTATGTCAGAGTGAGGGATCGGCTTACCATGAATATGTACGGAAATTATAAAGAGTTCGACCGAGAGAGGTGGGCGGGATTGCGAAGCCGGACTCCGCTGCTGTTATCGGAAGAAGAACTGGAACGCATCAAAGGACTCAACGACAAGATTTCGCTGCGCGAAGCGGAGGATATCTATATCCCGCTGACGCGCCTGATCAATCTCAAAGTGAGAGCGGCGCAGTACCTGCGCGAGGTGACGAGCGCTTTTTTGGGCTGCGAACCGACGAACAAACCGTTTATCATCGGCATCGCCGGAAGCGTAGCGGTCGGGAAAAGCACGGTGGCCCGCCTGCTCAAAACGCTGCTGTCGCGCTGGGAACATCATCCGAAAGTCGATCTGGTGACGACCGACGGTTTCTTGTATCCGACGCAGGTGCTCGAAGAGAAAGGGCTGATGGCGCGAAAAGGTTTTCCGGAGAGCTACGATACCAAACAACTCATCGACTTTCTCGGCAGGGTACGCGCGGGCGAACGCCATGTGAAAGCTCCGCTGTACTCGCATATCACGTACGACGTGCTGCCCGACGAGTTCGAGGTGATCGACAGTCCGGACATTCTGATCGTCGAAGGAATCAACGTGCTGCAAGTGAGCAAACGGCAGCCGGTATTCGTCAGCGATTACTTCGATTTCTCGCTTTACATCGATGCCGATGCCGACGATATTCGCGGTTGGTACATCGACCGATTCCTGCTGCTTCAGCAGACGGCTTTCCGCGAGCCTTTGTCTTATTTCCACCGTTATGCGGATCTCAGCAAAGCCGAGGCGGTCGAACGCGCTTCGCGGATCTGGGAAAGCATCAACCTGCTGAATCTGAACGAGAACATCCTGCCGACCCGCGAACGCGCCGATCTGATTTTGAGAAAAGGGCGCGACCATCGAATCCACGAAGTTTATCTGCGGGAGATTTAAAACTGCGCGCGGCTTGACCGAGCGACAGAACAAGGAGGCGTGCGAGAAGTGAAACCCGGAATATCTCGTCTATGGCAAAAAGGAGCGGCGAACGCGAGCCGAGCGGCTGCGGCCGCATTGGCGCTAACCGTCTGCCTGAGTTCGGCCGCCGCTGCCCCGGAACGCGCGTCGGCGCAGGCCGTTGCGGCGGTGCCGCAGCAGGCGATCGAGCTGTCGGCGTATACCTCGAAGTTTACGAACGGTCTGTACAGCCCCAACGCGATCTTGATCTCGCTTGACGACGGGGACACGCTGATGATGAAGAATATCAATCAGAAAATCTATCCCGCGTCGATGACCAAGATCATGACGGCGCTGGTAGCGATCGAAAATCTGCCGGATCTTCAAGCCAAAACGACGCTGCCCGCGAGCATTTTTCCCGATTTGAAGCGTCAAGGCGCTTCGATGGCCGGATTCAAAGCGGGCGAGAAGGTCAAAGCGATCGATCTGCTGCACGGCTCGCTGCTGCCTTCGGGCGCGGAAGCTTCGATCGGATTGGCTTACGCGGTATCCGGCTCGGAGAAAGCGTTTGCCAAAAAGATGAACGAAAAAGCCAAACAGCTCGGCATGAAGCATACGAACTTCGTCAATTCCACGGGGCTGCCGAACGCGAATCATTACACGACCGTAAAAGACATGTCGATTCTGATGACGGCCGCGCTCAAAAATCCGACTTTCCGCAAAATCGCGACCACCCATAAGTATTCGACGTGGGCGACCAATCTCCATCCGAAAGGGATCACGTTCCGCAGCACGCTGTCCGAAACCGCGCCCACGCTTCAGTTCAAAGGCGGCCGGATCTTGGGCGGAAAGACGGGGTATACGCAGGCTGCCGGCTTATGCTTGGCTTCCATCGCGGTCAAAAACGGGAAAGAATACCTGTTGGTGAGCGCCGGAGCGGCCGGAAATCCGCGCACCAAACCGAACCATATTCGGGACGCTTTGAACGTATACGGGAAACTTCCGAACTGAATGCCGGGTCGGTTGCGACTCAAGTCCTTTTTTTGGCCGAAACGAGAAGATAGAACTAGCAAAAGAACGCGTGTTCGGTTATGATACAAACATACGTTCCTCACGGGGGTGTGTTTGTGCAGATGAATCGTTTGGAATACAAAGTGCTCGGAATGCTTCGCCGCCATCGTTGGAGCCGGTTTCGCAAACTGTCGATGACGGAATTGATTCGCCGAAGCGGCGGCGCATTCCGGGAAGTAACCGTTGCGCTGATCAATCTGGAGCAGGGCGGATATTTGCATTGGCATGACAAATCCTCCCTGCGGCATATCGGGCTGCTTCGCAGAGCTTATGGACCGAGCGCGCTGCTGCCTTGGTTCGTTCTGGCCGCGGACGGCGAGATCGATCCGATTTCCGCCGACCGATCATCGTTGGGCCAAGAGCAGAAGGGCGTTCGAATCAACTCCCGCCCGATACCGACAAGGCAACCATCAAAACGACGACGATCAGCAGACTGAGCAGAGATAAACCGAAGAAGAGGCGAATTTGCTTTTTTTTGCGAAGGAAGACGGCTGCGGAACCCAGGATCGCGGTAATCGCGCACACGATAAAAGCGATGTTGATCAGATCGGTCATAATTTTCTCCTTATTCTTGATACGAAATAGAGGCGAACATGCCCCGAACTCGAGTGTAACAAAAAAAGACAAAAGTCGACTACATAAAAAACTCCTCCGAAAATTTCGGAGGAGTTTTTACGTCCGCGGATATCGGAAACGAGCGTCGAAAACGATCGATATTCGTTTCTTAATGGAAGTTGCGGAACAAACCGACGACTTTGCCGAGAATCGTGACATGCGTCAGACGAAGCGGCTCGTACGTCGGATTCTCCGGCTGCAAACGGATATGATCTTTCTCTTTGTAGAAAGTCTTCACCGTCGCTTCGTCTTCGTCGGTCATCGCGACGACGATGTCGCCGTTGTTGGCCGTCTGCTGCTGGCGCACGACGACGTAATCCCCGTTATTGATGCCCGCTTCGATCATGCTGTCTCCGACGACGGAGAGCATGAACACTTGATCGTCGCCGACCATCGCCTGCGGAAGCGGGAAATAATCTTCGATGTTCTCGGTAGCCGTAATCGGCACGCCCGCGGTTACTTTGCCGACGACCGGAACGCGGCGAACCGTTGCGGCGAACAGATTGCTGCTCTCCGACTCTTCCAAGCCGAGCAACTCGATCGCGCGAGGTTTCGTCGGATCCCGACGGATCAGACCTTTCTTCTCCAACCGGTCCAGATGCCCGTGAACGGTAGAACTGGAAGCCAGCCCTACGGCTTCGCCGATCTCGCGAACGGACGGCGGATATCCTTTGGACTTTACTTCATTGCGGATAAATTCCAGAATGGCCTGTTGGCGTATGGATATCTTCGACATGTCGTATCAACCCCATCCATTAATCGTTATAGTCTTAGCGTTTATGAGCATCCGGAAAGGATAAGCGTAATTACGAATGCTATACGCGCAAATTATAGCATAGAACTGCCGTTCGTACAAACATTCGTTCCAAAAGCGAACAAATTTTCCCGAACACGCGTTCCAAAAACCTGTTGCCATGAACGTATGTTCGTGCTATATTATTCGCAGAAGGCAGAACAAACGTTTGGGAGAGTGTTGAACATGCCAAAATATACGACTTACAAGAGCATTTACGAAACGGCAGGCGCGAATCGAGAAGCGAACGCCGAGCAGTCTTTTTCGATCGCATCTTTTTTACATAAACTCGGACTGCCGAAATATCGGTTGAACCGTTCGGGAACGGCCAGAGTCAGATTGCTGCTGTTCGTGCTGATCGGATTGTTCGCGGGAACCGGAGTGGTGCATGCCCTTCAAAGCGACAAAGCGATCGCGGATCCGCAGAGCGTCATCGTTTCGCCGGGGGACACCTTATGGTCGATCGCGGAAAGCTATAAGCCCGAAGGAGCGGATACCCGAATCTTCATCACCGGAATCCGTCAGAAGAACGGATTGAGCGGCAGCGAAATTCATGTCGGCGACGAGTTGATCCTTCCGAATTTTTGACGGCCGCCCGAACCGGTCTGTGACGGGGAGTAACCGAGTACAGGCGCGGCCTCTATATAACGAAGAGTTTGCAAGGTATTCACCTTGACAAGCTCTTTTTTTCATGTGAAAGTATAAAGAAGTACGGTTACAAGGAGGTAGCAATGGATATCGATCAACTGGTAGGCCGGATCAACGAACTGGCCCGTAAACATAAACAAGAAGGATTGAACGAAGAGGAACATGCGGAACGCGCCAAACTTCGCGAGATTTATCTTGGCAACGTTCGACGCAACTTCCGTCAAGAGCTTGATTCGATCCGCTGGGTCGAAGACGAGCCGGGCAGCGGCTCGGGCGCGAATTGATCCTGCGAATGCCGGGCACGAACGGCAAGCGCTTCACCGAAACGGAAACGGCTTGCCGGTTCGCGGACAGGGAGTGCCGCGATCGGCAAGCTTTTCTTGTATACAGCTTCAACCTATCGTTAAGGGGGAAAAGGAATGTCCCGTTCTTGGGAGAGACAGGTCCGCAAAAATCAGCAGAAAGCCAACGTTCTGAGACAGAAAACGGGCCAAGAGCGTATCGGTACTTCCGGCGGAGCCGGCGTGCAGCAGTACGATACGTTCAAAGGCAGAAACTACATGTTTCCCGCTTTTCTGCTGATCATCGCCGTCTTCCTGACCATTATTACGGTCGCGGCGCAAAACTCCGGGGTCAAAGAAGCCTCGGGCACTTCGTATTGGTTCATCATCGTGATGTATCTGATCTTGGCCGTCATCATTTTCCTGCGCCGTCCGTTCCTGCGCGTGGGCAAAGATCGTCTGACCACGATGCGCTTCGGACGGGACCGTATGGTCATGGCCGGCGATATCGCCAAATTCCGTATCGAAAAAGGGTACGTGACGGTGGAAACCCGCGGCAAAGGAGCCAATTGGATCTTTTCCCGTTTCCTGAAAATGTACAAGACGGAAGAGATCGCCGCGCGCGTGATGCAGTTCGCCGAACAGCATAACATCCCGGTCGAAAAGAAATAGCGTTGGAACGGAGCGGCGTATAGAAGGCGCCGTCCGTACGAACCAGAGGATCCAGATTATAGGGAAGAGCGAGGGAGAACGAATGACGGTAGAAACGACGGTAAAAGCGGTAATCTTCGATTTGGACGATACGCTGCTGTGGGACGAGCGCAGCGTAAAAGAAGCTTTTGAAGCAGCCTCCGCGGAAGCGGCAAGCCGGACGGGCATCGACGCGGCGGCGCTTGAAGCGGCCGTGCGGCAGCGCGCCCGCGATTTGTATGCGACATACGAGACGTTCCCGTTTACCCAGATGATCGGCATCAGCCCGTTCGAAGGACTCTGGGCCAACTTCGACAAAGGCGAACAGCCGGAATTCCGCAAACTTCAAGAAATCGCGCCGGTCTACCGCAAAGAAGCTTGGCGTCAAGGTTTGGCGGATCTGGGCGTCGAAGACGAAGCGCTTGCGCTCGAATTGTCGACGATGTTCGCCGCGGAGCGCCGCAAGCGTCCGCACGTCTACGAAGAGACTTACGAAGTGCTTGACGAGCTCAAAGGCCGCGTCAAGCTGCTGCTGCTGACGAACGGATGCCCGTCGCTTCAGCAGGAGAAGCTCGACGGCGTGCCGCAGCTCGTGCCTTATTTCGATCATATCGTGATCTCGGGCACGTTCGGCAAAGGCAAACCGGATACGTCGATCTTCCGTCATGCGCTTGATCTGCTGGGCGTCGCGCCGGAAGAAGCGCTGATGGTCGGCGACAAGCAGAGCACGGATATTCGCGGCGCGCTCGATACGGGCATTCCGTCCGTATGGATCAACCGCGTAGGCCGCCCGCCGCATTCCGGCATCGTGCCGGTCTACCAAATCGACACGCTGCGCGACCTGCCCGAACTGGCGGGAATCCGCGTTTCCTGAGGAATCGGCGATACGGTTTTCCGTCCGCCCGCTGCGGCGGGCGGACTTTTTTGTGCTTGATCCGATCAGACCCTCGAGCGATTACGGCTATTCGGATTCGGGTATTGAAGTACATTTAAAGATGCAGAAAGGGGAGTGCGGCCGTGGAACTTTATTTTCTCGGCACCAATGCGGGACTGCCGACCACACAGCGCAATGTCACATCGATCGCGCTCCGCATGTTGGAAGAACGACGCAGCTCTTGGCTGTTCGATTGCGGAGAAGCCACGCAGCATCAGATTCTGCGTTCGCCGCTCAAATTGGGCCGCTTGGAGAAAATTTTTATCACGCATATGCACGGGGATCATGTTTTCGGCCTGCCCGGGCTTCTGTCGAGTCGGGCTTCGCAGGAAGGAACTTCTCCGTTGACGGTATACGGTCCGAAGGGGATTCGGCAGTTTCTCGAAGTGACTCTGGGCACCACGCAGAGCCGAATCGATTTCGGACTTGATATCGTCGAACACGAAGGCGGCGTCGTCTTCGAGGATCACCAGATCCGGGTCGAAGCGGGAGCTTTGGAGCACCGGATCGAAAGTTACGGGTATCGCGTCACGGAAAAAGATCGTCCGGGAAGTCTTAATATGGAACTTTTGCGGGAATGGGGCGTGCGTCCGGGACCGGAATACGGTAAGCTTAAAAGCGGAGAGAGCATTACCGTGAACGGACGCACCATTACCCCGAACGAAGTGCTCGGCGCGCCGAAGCGCGGCCGGATCGTCACGATTCTCGGCGATACGCGTCCGACCTCGGGCATCCATCCTCTTGCTCTGGGAGCCGACATGCTCGTTCACGAGTCCACGTTTACGGACGAATTTGCCGATCTCGCGCACAAATACTACCACAGCACGGCTGTTCAAGCGGCGGAAGCGGCCCGAAACGCGGGCGTAGGCGAACTCGTCTTGACGCATTTCAGCTCCCGTTACAAAGATGCCGAACAGCTTGAGCCGCTGCTTGCGGAAGCAAGAGCCGTGTTTCCGAACACGCAGCTCGCGATCGAACACGAGACGTACCCGATTCGAGCTGCGCAAGAACCCGAAAAGGAATGAAGTCAGATGCCGAGCCGTAATGCTTTATTGATCGATTTGGACGGAACGCTGTATCACGGGACGCGCATGGTTCCCGGCGCGGACGAGCTGATCTCCGCGTTGAACGAAAAAGGGATTCCGTTCCTGTTCTTGACCAACAATTCGTCGGCCGCGCCCGAAGCGGTGTCGCTCAGGCTGAACAAGATGGGAATCCCGGCCAAAGCCGAACAGGTATGTACCTCTTCGATGGCGGCTGCCGCTTATATCGCGGGACGCAAGCCGGGAGGAAGCGTCGCCGTATTCGGCGAAGCGGGATTGCGCGGAGCGGCTGCCGCGGCCGGACTGCGTCTGTTCGACGACGAAACAGGATGTCCGGATTACGTGCTTCAAGGCATCGACCGCGAATTCTCTTACGAGAAATTGGCCCGCGCCGGCCGTTGGATTCTCTCGGGCGCGGAATTCGTGTTGACCAACCCCGATCTGCTGCTTCCTTCCGAAGGAGGGCTGATGCCCGGCGCGGGAACGTTGGGAGCTTCGCTGGAAGCGATGACGGGCATCAAACCTGCGATAATCGGAAAACCGTCGCCGATCCTGATGAATTTCGCTTTCGATTTGCTAGGGGTCGGCGCTTCGCAGGTCACGGTCATCGGCGATAACATGATGACGGACATCAAGGCCGGAAACGATTCGGGCTGCCGCTCGCTGCTGCTGCTGACCGAAGAAGGCGTCACGACTCCTCATAACTTCGAACGGCATAAGAGTTTGTCGGGCGTCGAACCGGATCTGATCAAATCCAATCTTGCGGATGTTCGGGAATGGGTGTTGGGTCAATAACGCACACTATCTAACATGAAAAAAGAAAGGGACGATATTTATGCCGGAACTGCCGGAAATCGAGCACTATCGCAGACAACTGGGACAATGGATTCTGGATCGGCCGATCGATCGGATCGGCTTGAACAATGCGCGCAGCATCGACGTGACGCCGGAAGAGTTCGCTGCCGCTCTGGAAGGCAGAAGTTTGCTTTTCTTGGAACGCCGCGGCACTTTTCTCATTTTCCATCTGGATAACGGGCATCGTCTGCTGATCGCGCTGTCCAAAGACGGAGCTTTGTACTGCGGAGAAGGCGAAGAACAACCGCCGTTCGACGCGCAGGCGGAGATCGGATTCGGCGATCGTACGCTGTATATCGCCGGCCGGGGCAGCGTTCTTCGCTTGCTGACCGTTCGCGGCTTGGACGACGTCTTCAAGTCGCTCGGCCCCGATCCGTTTACCCGTCTGGTTACGCCGGAGTATTTCGTGACCCAACTCAAGAAGCGCCGCGGCGCGCTGCGCAGCACGTTGACCGGACAGAAGTTGGTCGGAGGAATCGGCCCGCGTTACGCGGACGAGATCGCGTTTGCCGCAGGCCTTCTGCCTTCGGTCAAAGTGCAGGATCTGAACGGGGAAAGCGCCGCTCGTCTATACGAAGCGCTGGAAAGCGTGCTTGCGGCGGCGATCGACGCCGGCGGCTGCATCCAAGTGCCGCTGCACGCGGACGATACGGTAACGGGCGGTTATCTGCCGCAGTGCCGGGTGTACGAACGCGAAGGGCAACCTTGCACGGACGGCGGCGCCCTGGTCGAGAAGATGGACGTATCGGGGAAAAAGGCTTATTACTGTCCGCAATGCCAGTATGAACAAACGCCGGTATTTTCCTGATCGTTCGGATCGGAACGGCTGTTACGGGAAGGAGCGATGACGTGACGAATACGCAAAGCAAACCTAAGATTCATCTGTATATGGACGATTGGCGTCCGTGCCCCGACGGCTTCGCGCTCGCGCGCACGGGCGAAGAATGCCTGTTGATGCTGCAAGAATGCGAAGTCGGCATTCTGTCGCTGGATCACGAGATGGGTCCGGGCGAATTGAGCGGAAGCGAAGTGGCGGCGCGAATCGTGGCGAACGGAACGTTTCCGCGCGAGATCTATCTGCACACTTCGAGCGAATACGGACGAAGAAGCATGTACCAGACGTTATATGCGGGCAAGCCGGACGACGTGGTGCTGCACCGCGGACAGATGCCCGACGAAGTCTTGAGACGCGTCGCGAGCGAATCGGCGGAATGAGAGAAACGACGGAAAAAGAACTGGGCGGATGGATCGAAGCCGGCGAACGGCAGATCATCGTATTCGGGCATACGCCGTTTTGCGGGACTTGCAAAGCGGCGCGTCGAATGTTGGAAGTCGTGGAACAAATGCGGTCCGACATCGATATTTACGCGCTTGATCTGAACTTCGCGCCGGCTTTTATCGAACGTTACCGAATCGGCAGCACGCCTTCGCTGAGCGTGTTCGAGCCGGGGAACCGGGAGCCGCGTACCGTTTACGCCATGCGATCCGTGCCCCGGCTGCTTGATTTCATCGAAGATTCCGCCGGATAGAGAACGGCAAACAAAAGGAACGGCATCCAAGCCGTCCGTGGAGGTTAAAGGATTTTGAGCGAAAACGAATGGGAAAACGAGCGGGAAGACACGCAAGAAGAAGCACAAGCAGAAACGAAAGAATCGGGAGACGAGTCGAAAAACGAGGAGAGCCTGTTCATCTGCACGGCGAACCGAGACTTTGCGGCTTACGCGCAGGAAGAACTGCGTCGGTTGTTCGGATCGGTTAAAAGCAGCATATTGAGCGATCGCGAAGTGCTGCTCGTCAAGTTGAACGTTTCTTCGGAAGAAGCGGTGCGCAAGATCGCGGACAGCCGTCCGATCTTCTTGCGCCATATTCAACCGGTTCAATTCGAACGAACGGGAGAAAACGCGGGAGAACTTCTCGGCGAAGCCGCTGCTTTCGTGTCGGAAACGGGACTGCTGCATGCGGGAGCGCGAGCGGCCTTGCAAGTTCGCAAAAGCGAAGGCGCCGGAGGAGACGGCGTGCCTCAACTCAAAGAATGGGCGGAAGAGCTGCTGCGCGCGTCCGAAGCGGAATTCGTAACGGCCGATGCGGACTGGATCGTATCGATCTATCTGACCGCCGATGCCGTCTATGCGGGGGTCTCGCGTCCGGAAGACAATTTGTCCGATTGGAGCGGCGGCGCCGTGCGCTTCCGCCGGGAAGAAGGCCAACTCTCGCGGGCCAAATTCAAACTGTTGGAAGCGGAGCGCGAATTCGGGCTCGATCTGTCGGCTTACCGCAGCGCGGTGGATATCGGAGCGGCTCCCGGCGGATGGACTTCCCTGCTGCTGGAGCGCGGCCTCAAAGTCACGGCAGTCGATCCGGCCAAGCTGCATCCGTCGTTGTTGAAGCACTCGAATTTGACGTATATCCGCAAGAATGCGAGCGAGGTCAAGTTCCGCGACAACGAGTTCGATCTGCTCGTTTGCGATATGAGCTGGAGTCCCAAACTGATGGTCCAGTTGGTCGGCGATCTGCTGCATGCGCTGACGCCGGGCGGTACGGCGATCGTGACGATCAAGCTGATGCACAAAAAGCCGATGGCTTTGATCAAAGAGGTCATCGCGTCGTTCGAAAATTCGCGTTTGCAGGTCCAACGGGCTAAACAATTGTTCCATAACCGCGAAGAAATTACGTTGTACATGATCAAGTATTAAAAATCGGGTCTTTACACCCAGCAAGCAATCAGGTTATAATGACCACAAAATCATATGCACGGCAATTAAGGGAAAGCATCCCTCACGAATCCGGTCTTCGGGCCTATTCGAGAGGGGTGCTTTCTTTTTTTGTGCGAAAAGGGGTGAAAGGTATGCCGTATCCGCCGGAGCTGGAATCAAGTGCCGTTATCGGAGGGCGATACCGAGTGGAACGCGTGTTGGGAAGCGGAGGAATGGGCCGGGTCTATCTGGCTTCCGATGCCAAACTTCCCGGCAAACGTTGGGCGATCAAAGAAACGTTGGCCGATACGGCGGATTACGAACGAATCGGCAACGAAGCGCGAATGTTGACCCGCTTGCGTCATCCGGGTCTGCCGCAGGTCGTCGATTTCTTTCCTCCCGATCCGGAAGGAAGAGTCTTTCTGGTCATGGAGTATATCGAAGGGGCTAATCTGGAGGAATACGCGAAGAAGTCGCAATGGAAGCTCGATCCCGAATTTCTGTCGGGGCTCGCGCTGCGAATCTGCGAGGTATTGGAGTATCTGCACGCCCAGGATCCGCCGATTATCTTCCGCGACTTGAAGCCGGGCAACGTGATGGTCGGCACGGACGGAGAGATCCGGCTGATCGACTTCGGCATCGCGCGCAGCGCGGGTCCGGAGCGAAGCGCGGACACGGTCAAGCTGGGCACGATCGGTTTCGCGGCGCCCGAACAGTACGAGGGGCGAAGCGATCCTTCGAGCGACCAGTATGCGCTGGGCGCGGTGCTGCTGTATCTGTGCACCGGCGGCCGCTTCAGCGAGTGGACGCCGGAAGCGCAGCGCGCGCTGCGGCGCGACCTGCCGCCGTGGACGGCGCCGGCTATCCGCCGGATGCTGAGCCGAAGCCGCGAGGACAGATACGGCGGCATCGCGGAAGTGAAGCGGCTGATCTCGCCGCCGGCCGACCCCGAAGCCGAAGGGAATGCGCCGGGGGGAGGCAGCGGCGGGACATCGACCGTCGCGGTGCTCGGTTTGTTCCGCGGCTGCGGCGCGACGCATCTCGCGATTGCGGCGGCGCATGCGCTGGCGCGCGAAGGAAGCGGCCGCACGGCGGTCGTCGAGCTGGAGCGAACGGCCGGAGCGTTCGAGCGCGTCGCGCTCGAATGGGAAGGCGAGCCGCTGAGGGGACGGCGGACGTTCGCCGTTCGCGGGGTCGATTATTGGCCGGCGGCGAATCGGGAGACGCTGGCGGAAGTGTTCGGCCGCGGTTACCGGCATGTGGTGCTGGATCTGGGCGTCTGCGCGGAAGCGCGCAACTTCGAAGAGCTGCTGCGGGCGGACTTTCCGCTGATCGTCGGTTCCGCGAGCGAATGGCGAAGCGGCGAATTGATCGATTTTGCTCGCCGGGAGCATGCGCGGGCACGCCCCAAATGGACCTATGTCCTGCCTTTCGCCGCCGAAGAAGCGGTGCGCGAGATGCGCCGCAGATTGAACCATAAGCGGGTATACGGACTGCCGGGACTGAGCGATCCCTACAGCGGAGAAGCTGGAGAAGAGTTGGAGCCGCTGATCGGCGCGCTCTACAGCGGGCGCGGACGGCGAACGTTATGGAAACGCTGGAGCCGAACATGAACTTTGATCAAGACGAGCGCAAATCGAAGGGAGACCAAGCATGGCAAGAATCAGATTTCGACAGCGGCAAAAATGGATGGCCGCATCGGCAGGAGCCGCATCGGCTCTGCTGATCTGCGCGGCGGCGGGAATTCCGTACGTGCGCCATATCGAAGAGAAATACCAATCGGAGCGCAGCGTATACGAACAGCGTATCGCGGCTATGGATGCCGAACGCGTGCCGGTTTATGCGCTTACGCGCGATATAAAAGCGGGAGAAAAGATCGGACAAGACGATCTGACGGAAGTTCAGGTGAACGCGGCGGCCGCGCCGAAAGACCTGCCTGCCCGGAGCGACGTCGTAGGCCGTTACGCCAAAGTGGCTTTGACCCGGAATACGCCGGTAAGCTTCTCCATGCTGTATGAAGGAGCGCCTACGACGGACGATCTGCGGAATCAAGAGTTTCGCTTGATCGAACTGCCGAGCCGGCTGCAAACCGGCGAGTATGTCGATGTGCGCGTGAAGTTTCCGACAGGCGAAGATTTTATCGTGCTGTCGAAGAAAAAAGCGGAGCAGCTGTCTTCCGGAACGGTCTGGCTGCGCATGAACGAGCAGGAGATCCTGAAGATGTCGTCCGCGATCGTCGACGCGTATCTGAACGATGCGTCGATCTATTCGGTAACTTACGTCGAGCCGGGGCTCCAGCGCGCGGCAGCGGTGACTTATCCGGCCAACGCGAGCGTGCTCGACCTGATCGACAGCGATCCGAATATCGTCGAACGGGCCAAGACCGAGTTGGAGCGGCGGATGCGCGAGAAATTGGAAACGGGATTGGATCTGCTTACGCCGGAAGACATTCAGAAATACTTGAACAACAAAGCGAACCTGAACCCGATCAATCCGGGCACGCAAGAAAACTCGCTGCTTCCGAACGATTCGGCGCAAGACGCGGTCGACGGTTCCGGAGCCGCTGCGCAGAATTCCGGCGTGCAGGAAGAACCGATTTTCACGGACGGATCGGACGCGAATACGCAGCCGGGGAATTGAGGAGGAAGATCGATGAAACGAATCTTGTTTGTCGGAGACAAAGACAAGACGGACCTGCTCTTTTATCTGGCCAAAACGTTGTCGGAGAGCGGGAAGAAGACTTTGATCGTCGACGCTACGCTCAGAAGCGATTACGAATACGCTTGTCCGGTCGTGGACGTGTCGGGAGAGCCGAGAGAATACGACGGCTTCGAAATCTGGACGCCGTTTCGCTCTTTGGGACATGACGCGGGCGAAGCGCTTGCGGCAAAAGCCGAGGACGAAGATTACGATGTGGTTCTGTACGATACCGATCATGCAGGCCGCTTGGCGATGCTGCCCGAAACGGATCTGCGCTTTCTACTGCTGGGATGCGAACAGACGTCGCTCCAACGAAGCCTTCGTCTGTTGGAAGCCTTTTTCGCGGGACGTCCGGTCGCCGAATGGTACGCTTTTCACCGCATCATGATCGAAGGCGCGGACGAACCGGGAGACGCCTATATCGACGGACAATTCGAACCTTTTCCGATCGAATGGAAAAAGCGGATGGTCTATTACCCGGACGAACGCAATCTGTCGGTCAAAATCGCCAATCAATACGCCGAAAGACTGCGAATGAAAGGAATATCTCCCGATCTGAAAAAAGTCGTGCAAGAACTTGCGGCCGTCGTGCTGGGAATCGACGAACGCGAAGCGCGCAAGCTGTGGAAAAGAGCAGAGAGGAGCAAATAAAATGGGACAAATCGCCTTTTGGAACGTAGGGCGCGGTTCGGGAGCAACAGCCTCTGTGGCGGCGATCGCAGCATTGATCGGGGCCGAATATCGGATTCGGACACTAGTCTCCCAACCGCAAGGACGGGATGCCGCGCTGGAACGGGGATTCGCGCGTTCGATTCGTTCCGCGCCCGGCGGGGAGTTGACCGTGAACGCCGGAACGGGGCTTGACGCGCTGCTTCGGCTGGCGAGAAGCGGCAAACTCGAACGGGAAGCGGTGCGCAATCATACGCTGCCATTGGAGCCCGGCCGATTGGATCTGCTGCGCGGATTCGAAAACGGCAGCCGTCCGCACGCGGAGGAAGCGGCCGAGCGGGTCGGGAACATTTACGACTATGCGCGAAGCGATTACGAGTGCGTGCTGTTGGATGCCGGAAACGGGGAAGGAAGCATCGAAAAACAAATGTTGGCGTCCGCGGATCTTGTGGTGGTCTGCCTGAATCAGAACGCGGGCGTTCTGGAACGCTATTTCGACCTTGAAAGCCGGCCGGAAGAACTGCGCGGCAAAAAACAGCTGCTTTTGTTCGCGGGTTACGATACCCGATCCAAATATAAAGCCGCCAACATTTTGCGCAAGTACGGAAGCCGGGAATCGGCATTGACGGTTCCTTACGATTCGGCGTTTCGCGATGCGGTGAACGACGGGGATGTCAAAGGGTTTATCGCCCGCTGCCGTTCGCTGAGTCGCAGACACGAACATTACGCTTTCATTTCCGAGATCCGCCGCGCCGCCGAGACTCTGCTCGAGGGAATCGACATTAACGCGAGGCTTAAACAGGCAGACGCGGCGAAGGGAGTTTCCTAGCTTATGGATTGGATCAATCTGCTGTTGATCGTCGTCATATTGGCCGGTCTTTCGGCGTGGCTGTTGATCATGCTTCGCAAAGCGCCGGGCGGCGCTCGCGGCGGCGAAGCCGAACTGCCTACGATGGAGAGCTTGCAGACTTACGTCACGTTGGCGATCAACGATTTCACCAATGTCAATCTGCTGGATTTGGGCCTTACGGGCGAAGAATTCGAACGCCGCCGCAACGTCGTGGCCGAACTCAAAAGCGCGCTTAAATCGTGCAATTCGGGCAGTCTTGCGGACAAGATTTACGTCAAATCGTTTATTTCCGATCTGCTGCTGCGCGGCGGAGCCGTGACGGAAACGAATATCGATCATCTTCTTCCGTTCGGACAGGAGAGGCTGCTGACGGATACCGACAAATTCGATATTCTGCTGCATGTCTACAAACGGGAACACGGGATGCAGGCGCTGAGCGTCCTGATCGAGACTTACGGACTTGCCGAGCTGAAAACGGTCATCGAGCAAGGCTCTACCGAATCGTACCTCGTCACGGGGGAAGAGATTCGCGATATCTACGGCCGCGAAGCGCCGCGCCTGTCTTTCGAAGACAAGCTGCAGATCGTGGTCCAGCGCGTCTACCAGCAGTACAAAGGGTTCGGTCCGATCGACGAGCTGCGCGATCAAACGATCGACGGCGTATCGGGAGGCGTATCGGGCCTGCCGGCGGAAATGAGAGAATTGGATCACGAAGTCGAATTGATGCGAACCATGCGCGATAAGGACTCCGATTCGGGTCACCGAAGCTGCGACAGCATCTGGATTTTCTACCGCGGCAAATCGATTCGGCTGGCGTTTCTCGGTTTCGGCAGCGAACTCGAATTGAAAAGGGTCTGCCAGAACATTTACCGATTCGGCAGTCCGGGTCAGCTGTCGGAAGCCAGAGCGTACATGGTCAACGAAATGCAGGACGGTTCGCGGGTGGTCGTCGTGCGTCCTCCGTTTGCGGAAAACTGGGCTTTTTTCGTTCGCAAATTCGATCTGCCGAACTTGAGTCTGGAACGTCTGTTGAACGCCGACCGGATCAGCGGAGCGGAACTGCCGATGAAGATGCTGGATTATCTGATGAAAGGCGCGCAGGTCACGGCCGTAACCGGCGAACAAGGATCGGGCAAAACGACGCTGCTGATGGCGATGGTCAAATCCATCTACGGCACGTTCAATCTGCGGATCCAAGAGCTTGCGTTCGAACTCCATCTGCGCAGATTATATCCGGAGCGTAACACGTTGGCTTTTCGCGAGACGGAGAAGATCGGCGGCCAAGAAGGGTTGGATCTTCAGAAGAAAACGGACGGAACCGTCAATATCCTCGGCGAAGTCGCGACCGATCCGGTAGCCGCCTGGGCGGTGCAGATGTCGCAGGTCGCGAGCAAGTTTACGGTATTCAGCCATCATGCCAAAACGCTGAAAGACCTGATCTGGTCGCTGCGCAACTCGCTGCTGAAGACCGGCACGTTCCAGAACGAACGGATCGCGGAAGAGCAGGTCGCCAGCGTCATCGCGTTCGACGTGCATTTGGAGAAGCAGCGGGACGGTACCCGTTATATCGAACGTCTGACGGAATGCGTGACGCTTGAAGCGGATCAGGAAGCTTTTGCCGAACTCGTCCGCCGTTTGGACGTCGAGCAGGACGAGACCTCGGTTCTTAAAATATGGGCTCGCGCCAATCTCGATTATTATCGGCGATTGACCGGAAGATCGTTCGAAGCCCGGAACATCATCGAATTTCGCGACGGGGCTTACGTTCCGGTCCGGCGGCCTACCTCGGGAACGGTAGAACGTATGGCCGTCAACATGTCGCGCGAGGACGCGGCGGAATTCTTGGAGTTTCTGGATCGGCATTGGGGGAGTGAGCCCGCATGAATCTTAAGCTGTTGATCGGGCTGGCGCTGCTGCTGTATCTGGTTCCTCTCGCGTTATGGTTCGTATGGAGACGGCGCAAGAAGTCCGGCGAACTCCGCAACGACCCTGCGGCAAGCTGGATGGGTCGGCAAAGCGGCAGAGCTTGGGAGAGTTCTTCGCTGAATCCGTTCTATCAACGCTCTTACGTTCGTTTCGCGCCTATTCCGGTCCTCGGCGGACAGATCCGGCGAATCCGTCAGCGTCTGGCGGTCATCGGTCCGTACGACGAACTGACGCTCAGACGGGAAACGATGAAAATCACTTATGCGGTTCTGTTGATCGCGATCGGACTGCTGCTGGCGCTTGCGTTGATCGGAAGAAGCCTGCCGGCGCTGCTGCTCGGGATCATGGGCTGCCTTGTGCTTAACGGCATGATGATCGATTTCTTCGTTCATCGCATAGAGAATCGATTGCTGAAAGACTTCCGCGATTTTCTGGAAGACAACCGACATCAATTTCAAGCGACTCGAATGGCGGACGAAGCGATCTACGAAGCCGCGCAGCTTGCCGGTCACGATATGAAACTGCACGGGGAACGGATTCATGAAGTGCTCACCGCGCGCGATCCGGATCGCAGTCTTGCCGCTTATTACGAAGTCGCGCCTAACCGTTATCTGAAGATTTTTACCGGCATCGCCCGTCTGATTACGGAATACGGAGACAAAGCGACGGCCAAAGGCTCGCTGTATCTGAATGCCGTCAGCCGTTTTATTCAGGATATCAATTTCGACCTGCTGCGCCGGCAGCGGTTGAGCTACCAATTGAGCAGCTTGACGATCATCGCGCTGGCCCCGATCCTGCTCTCGTTTCCGCTTCAGCGTTGGGCCGAGAAGTATTTTCCGGTCATGGCGGAATTCTACGGAAGTCGGCTGGGGAGCGCCGCCAAGCTGCTGCTTTACGCGATCGCGGTTCTGGCCTACGTGCTGATCCGCAAGCTGGCCGAGACGGAGGAATCCCGATATGCGCCTAAGCCGAGCGGGTTTCGCTGGGAGAAAAAGCTGTACGAATATCGGGGGGTCCGCTATCCGGTCGCTCCGTTCGTTCCCGGCCCGTACACCAAATCGCGCTACCGGTTGTCCAAACTGATCGGGGAATCGAATTCTCCGCTTACGGTCGAGTGGTTGACGGTTCGCCGCTTGACGGTCGCCTTGTTGTCGGGACTTCTGATGTTGGGCATGTTCGCCGCCGTTCATACGGGGCAGATCCAGCGGATCAAGAATGCGCCGACTTATGAGCAAGGCGGGCTGATGCTCGGCAGGGTGAACGACAAAGACCAACAAGAAGCGCGTCTGCGTACGGAATTCGACCGAAAAATCATGAACGAAGTCGATGTCCGAAGCGGTCGTTGGGAAGAACAAGTGCAAGGACTTGTCGCGGAAAAGGCCGAAGCGGGATGGAACGACATCAAACGGAACGAAGCCGGCATGCGCATTACGGAAAAGCTGCGCAAACTGGACGGCGAATACTTGAAATGGTGGGAGCTGCTGATCGCCGTGGCTGCCGGAGCCGCCGCTTATCACTTGCCTGTCGGCATCATGCTTTTCCAGCGCAAAATGCGAGGAATGGAAATGCAAAGCGAAGTCGATCAATTTCGTATGCTGATCTCGATCTTAAGCCAGTTCGACCGCATGAACGTGGAGACGATGCTGGAATGGCTCGAGAGATTCGCGATCTTATTTAAGCCGGCGCTTCAACGCTGCCTGCTCGGCTTCGACGGCGGATCGGCCAAAGCTCTCGAAGAACTGAAACGCGAAGCGCCTTTTCCGCCGTTCGTGCGCTTGATCGAACGATTCGAAAACGCGTTGGAGCGGATCTCGATCCGCGAAGCGTTCGACGATCTGGAAGCGGAACAGGAGTATTATCGCGAACAGAAAAAAGAAACGATGGATCGTTTGATCGAAAGCAAAGCCAATTGGGGACGCGATATCGGATTCGCGCCGATCATGTTCATGCTCGGCGCCTATATTATCGTGCCGTTCTTGTACGTATCGTTTATGCAGATGAAAGATTTGATCGCCCAACTGGGACAAATTTAAAACGAAAAGAGGACTATTCATATGGGAAGCAATGCAACTTCGGGTTTGAAACTCGCCGCAGGTATTTTTCTGACGCTCGCGCTGATCACGACGGTCGTCATTATTTTCATCTCTTCGCAGGATGCGGCCAAAGAAGGACAGACGCAGTTCTCTTCGATCCAGACGCAGCTCTCGCAGACCCGCTTCAATATTTACGAGAATACGACCCTTTCCGGCAGCCAGGTCATGAACGCCGTGCGCCAATACAGCGGCGAAGATCAGTTCGGCGTATACGTGCAGACCGGCAAAGGGGGCACGACTTATTACGGCAGCCAATTCAATCAGACGACGGGCGTCATTACGGGCGAGACCAAAAACGCGAATCTGGTGCCGGCGATGAACGAAGCGGATAACAATTTCATCAATCCTTCGGGCAAATTCAAATCTTCGATCGTGCGCGACGCCAACAATATGGTGCGCGGGATCGTGTTCACGCAGGCAAAATAAAAACAGCGAAAAAGTCAAACCAAAGAGCAGGCGGAAGCAGGCCCTCAAACCGCGCGGAGGGCCGCTTTCGAACGGAGGGACGAGATGGAGAACGCAAGAAGTTTTATGATGTTGGCCGCGATTTTCTTTTTGTTTATCGGGGCTTGCACGTACGCGGCGCAGACGGTTCAATCGATCGAAAACGCATCGCGGTTGGTATACGGCCTGAACGCGAGCGGCGGCGGCAAGATTCAGACTACTCTGGAAGCCGAAGATCGGCAGACGTATTCCGGGGCGCAAATCTTGTTCATGATCCGAAACGGCGATGCCGGCGACGCGAATATCGAGGTCGACGGCGTTCCGTATGCGGCCGGAAACGACTATACGGAGCTGAACCCCTCGGGAATCGCGATGGGTCATGCGTACAGCGCCGACTATCTTCGGGATCCGAGCGGCAATTTGATCAAGATCGCGTTCAGGAGCTGAGGCATGAAATACGTCACCGGTATTTTCGCCGCTTTGCTCGCGGTGCTGCTGCTCTTCATGTACCCGATGTACGAACAGGCCAGAAGCCAAGACAAATTGGCCGCCGCGACGGTGCAGGAGGCGGCTGTTCGGTTGATCGACAGCGCACGGACCAAAGGGTATCTGACTCCGCAGGTTTATCAAGACTTTAACGCCAAGCTTGCCGCGACAGGCAACCCGTACGAAGTTAAGCTGCAGCATCTTCATAAACGTTACGGCCCGGATTACAGCGATTCCGCCGATCCGGATACTTTTAAAGGAAGCTTTACGACGTACTACGACGGATTTTACGATACGCAGATTCTCTCGGTCTTGTTCCCGGATAACGGCAAAGCCGCAGACGACGATTCTCGACGCTACAAGATGCAGGTCGGCGATTATATCGGCATTTCTTTGCGCAACGTCAACCGTACGCCTGCGGCGCAGCTTTGGGATTTTCTGCTGAACGACAATACGGACGGTCAAGCCTCGATCACGGTAAACTATGAAGGAATGGTTGTGAATGAAGACTATTAGTTTTGCGCTCGTGTTCGCGATGATCTTCTTTCCGTTTTTTCGGATCGCCGCCATGCATCTGGACGATCAGGAAGAAGCGCGGCAGCTGACGTACCGATACAACGCGGCGATGCGAACGGCCGTGCAGGACGCGGCCGCGCTGCTGAACGATACTTCCGATCAAGACCATGAACCGGGCTACGGATCAAGCAAGTTTTTTCGCGCCGATAAGGAGCGGGCCGTGGATGCTTTCTACCGGACGCTCTCGTTGAACTTCGGCGTGCAAGACGATGCCGCGGCTCTAGGCGCATTGACCGGCTACGTTCCGGCGATCGCGATCATCGATTACGACGGCTACTTTATTTATTCGGTCGAAGACTTCGTGGATTCTTCGGGTCACTCTCGAATGAGGGCGGTCTGGTCGCCCAAAAAGCCCTATGCGTATTCGGATGCTTCGGGCAATGCGGTGCAGTTTACGCTCGACAGCTTCGTCAAAGCGTACGACCGCAAATCGTCTTCTTGGGTGCAAGGGTTCCGTAAAGAAATCGCGGGCAATCTGAATATCGCGCTGCTTCAAGATGCGGATACGTTCGAGAACGTTCGCAGGCGCGCGATCGTTCAGTCGATTCAAGACGATCTCGCTTCCGCGATCAATCGTCATAACGCATACGCTTCGCGTTACGGAATCGATTACCGATTCACGTTGCCGCAAATTTCTCGGGAAGAGTGGAATAACGGGATCGACGACATCGGGATCGTGGCGTTTCTGCAAGGCATTCCGGTCGGCGATCAAGCGTATAACAATTATTCCTTCGGAGGAGGGCGTTTGGTTCGGAAAAAAGCGGTGTACGGATCGATCGATCCGGCGAGCGGGATTCGCTATTATTCTCGCCGCGCGGAAGATCTGCCCGCGAAGATCGAGGAGACGTTCGACAGCGAGAAGGACGCGGCCCGATCCGGGTATTTCCCGATTCGGTAAACAAGCGGCCGGAAGACGCTTGTCGGAAACCGTTCGACCGCATGCCGGCCTTTTACGAACGAACGGTTCGTTCCGCCTTATAAGGTTCTCGCTGTACCGCGAAGCTCCGAATCAAATCGATCAGATGCCGCTGCTGCGCATCGTCGAGCCTTGCGAACAAGTCGAGCAGTTCGCGTTCGTTGTCTTTGAGCGGGTGTTCGAGCAGGTCGTCGACGGGAAGAAGTTCGGAAAGAGGAAGTCCCAGCGCGCGGCTGAGGCTGGTAAGCGTATTCAGCCTCGGCGAACGCCGATTGCATTCGATGTCGCTGATGGAGGATTGAGAGACGTTGGCCCGTTGAGCCAATTCGATCGAAGATAGATGGCGCGCTTTGCGCAAATAACGAAGTTTGCTTCCGATGTCCATAAGATCCGCCTTTCTTTTACAGAAAGTAAGTGCCGGTAAAGCCGAACGGTCTTTACGAGCAGACGCAAAGACCGTCTATAGCTTGACTATATACCGAAGAAGCTGCTGAGGTCTACGGATTATTTGCGAAAAAAAGAGCACGGGCTCCCGAACGCTTGAAATCTCGGGAATCCGTGCTCTTTTTCTTTTCCGCGCCGAGAAGTCAGTCGCGGCTCTGAATCACGAACAATAATCCGCTTTCGATCGAGACCGTGCCGCTCGGCGCCGCGAGCTGATTGCTGACCGCCAGCGATTGGCCCTGGCGCAGCGTGGCGTTCTCGAGCGGATAAGCGAATCCTTCCAAGGTCACGCCGCTCACTTCCATCGTGGCCGGAATCAAAGATACGTAAGTAAACCCGAGATCTTCGACGACCAATCGGCTTCCCGTGAGCTGAATATAGTTGTTGCGGTCCCGAATGCTGCAAGCGACTTGATGATGCAAAGCGCGAATCAGCAGCTGCACGTTGGCGAGCGTATGGTCCATGCGGCCGCCGGTCGCCCCGAGGAGCACGATCTCCGAAGGACGTTCGTTCAAGGCCAACTCGAAAGCGAGATCCGTATCGGTATAATTCTTGTCGACCGGATCGCAAGAATCGATCCGTCCGCTCAAATCGCGAATTCGTTCGGCGTCGAGGTCGGACACGGAATCGAAGTCGCCCACGGCGATGTCCGGACGAAGACCGTGCTCGATCAGCATCAGGGCGCCGCGATCGGCTCCGATCAGCAGGTCGCCGGGCCGGATATGATCCAGATACTCGTCCGCCCAGTCTCCTCCCGAAATAATGATCACGCGTTTGTCGCTCAAGCGATCAGCCTCCTTTCCATCGGTTTCGAACTCAGTATACCGGACGCCGGGAGCACAAAACAATGCATGAGCCGCGGCGATCGGAGAGGTTGCTAAGTTGCAATTCGATTTTTCGACAAAATTAAGCGCTTTACGTCCCCGTCAACGGGTTAAAAAATACTTGAGTGCGTCCGGAAGCTCTTTTTGCCAGAATCCCCATAGATGCTTGCCTTCTTTCTCCGCGTAACGAACGGTCGCTCCGCGTTCCGACAGAAGATCGCGCGTCCGGCGATTAAGATCGACGAAATCGAAGATGCCGTGATCGGTCTGGTACTCGTTTTCCTGCAGCCCTACGATCATAAATACGTCGAGCCAGCCGAGATCCGATTCGCGGGCGATGATCTTCTGGGATTCTTCGTAATAAGCCCCCGACAGACTGATGATTCGAGGGAATTCGCCCGGATAAAGAAGGGAGAGGTGGAGCGACATCGAACCGCCCAGCGAATCGCCGGCCAGTACGCGGTCGTCGGAGCGGGCACGGTATTTCTGTTCGACGAACGGGATGATTTCTTCCATAATGCAGCGCACGTACGCTTCATGCCGATCTCCGAACGGCGCGTATTCGGCTGTTCTTTTTTTGACGTCGACTTCGATTCCGACCACGATGAACGGTTCGACGCCTTCGTCGAGAATCAGTTGGTTGGCATACGTCGCGATGCGTCCGAAATTGAAAAACTCTTCCCCGTCTTGGCAGTATACGACCGGATAGCTGAGCACTTCGTTATAACCTGGAGGCAGATAAATTCTAAGGGATCTTTCTTCTTTCAGAAATCGGCTTTCAATGACTTCTTTCACAATCGTGCGTTTCAAGTAGCGGGAATCTGTCACGAAAATTCTCTCCTTTTTCAGGTAAAGTACTCTGTTTTGCATACGCTTTACATGGAAGGCGCGAATACGGTAAGATTGAGCTTGTGCGGACGAAAAAGACGCGAAATGTTCGAATCTATTCTTGTTGTTATACCATAAATATAAACCTGTTATATATACAATCAAAGGTATTTCTTAATAAAAATGCTCAATTCCTTTGACGAACTTATGAAACAGGTGTATAATAATGATATAACAGAGGGACATGATATTCAAATTTTTTATTGAGGTGAAAATAATGAGCAAGGTTCCTTATGAAGTATACACGGAAGAAGTCGAGGCTCTTTCCGTTCTTTCGCCAGATGGCGAAATTGTTAACGAAGCGTTGATGCCGGAACTGACCGACGATCAACTGAAAGAAGTTATGCGTCGCATGGTATTTACCCGTACTTGGGACGAAAGAGCGATCAACTTGGGCCGTCAAGGCCGTCTCGGTTTCTACGCGCCGGTATCCGGCCAAGAAGCGACGATGGTCGGCAGCGAGTTCGCTCTGCAAAAAGAAGACTTCGTTTGCCCGGGCTACCGCGATATTCCGCAGCTCGTATGGCACGGTCTTCCTTTGTACCAAGCATTCCTGTATTCCCGCGGTCATCAACACGGCGGACAGATTCCGGAAGGCGTAAACGTTCTGATGCCGCAAATCATCATCGGCGCGCAGATCCTGCACGCGATGGGGATCGCAATGGGCTTCAAACTGAAAAAACAAAAACAAGTCGCGATCACTTATACGGGTGACGGCGGTTCGTCGGAAGGCGACTTCTACGAAGGCCTGAACTACGCGGGCGTATACAAACTGCCTGTAATCTTCTTCGTGCAAAACAACGGTTACGCGATCACGACTCCGTTCGCGAAGCAAACCGCTGCGCTGTCCATCGCTCACAAAGCGGTTGCGGCAGGCATCAAAGGCGTTAAGATCGACGGCATGGACGTATTCGCCGTCATCAAAGCGGTTCAAGACGCTGCCGAGCGCGGACGCAACGGCGAAGGCGCGACTTTGATCGAAGCCGTGACTTACCGCTTCAAACCGCACTCCCTGTCCGACGATACTTCCAAGTACCGTACGAAAGAAGAAGAAGGACAATGGAGCGAGAAAGATCCGATCACTCGCCTTGCGAAATATCTGGAGAAAAAAGGCCTTTGGACTGCCGAAGACACGGAACGCGTAAGAGCGGAAGCCAAAGAAACCGTAGCCGAACAAATCAAAAAAGCCGAAAAAACCGAGAAAATGACGGTTTCCGGCCTGATCGATTCGATGTTCGAAGTTACGCCTAAACATCTGGAAGAGCAAAAAGCGGACTTCCAATAAGAACGAGGGTTTCGGCGGGACGCCGCGCTGCGGCACGGCGTTCTTCCGGACATCTTTACTTGCGCATAAACGAACAGGAAACACATATAGATTCGGCATTATCCATTGAACGTAACGTTAAGGAGGAAATGTAGCAATGGCACAAATGAATATGAAAGAAGCAATCCGCGACGCAATGCGCGTGGAACTGAAACGCGATCCGAACGTGCTTATCTTCGGCGAAGACGTAGGTAACGTGGGCGGCGTATTCCGCGTAACGGAAGGCCTGCAAAAAGAGTTCGGCGAAGAGCGCGTATTCGATACGCCGCTGGCCGAGTCGGCAATCGGCGGCATGGCGGTCGGTCTGGGCGTGCAAGGTTTCCGTCCGATCGCCGAGATCCAATTCGTCGGCTTCATCTTCGAAGCACTCGACCAAATGATCGTTCAAGCGGCGCGCATGCGTTACCGTTCGGGCGGCCGTTACAATTCCCCGATCGTATTCCGTACGCCTTTCGGCGGCGGCGTAAAAGCGGCGGAACTGCATACCGACGCGCTTGAAGGTCTGCTGGTTCAAAGCCCGGGCATCAAAGTGGTCGTTCCTTCGAACCCTTACGACGCCAAAGGCCTGCTGATCTCCGCGATCCGCGATAACGATCCGGTCTTCTTCATGGAACACTTGAACCTGTACCATGCATTCCGCGCCGAAGTGCCGGAAGGCGAATACACGGTCGAGTTGGGCAAAGCGAACGTCGTGCGCGAAGGTTCCGACGTGACGATCCTGACTTACGGCATGTGCGTGCACACTTCCGTAAAAGCAGCCGATCAACTCGAAAAAGAAGGCATCAAAGCCGAAGTCATCGACCTGCGCACGCTCAACCCGCTCGATATCGATACGATCGTGACTTCGATCAAGAAAACGAACCGCGCGATCGTGGTTCAAGAAGCTCAAAAAACTTCCGGCGTAGCCGCCGAAGTGATTGCGCAAATCAACGAAAAAGCCATTCTTCACCTGGAAGCTCCTGTTCTGCGCGTGACTCCTCCGGATACGGTTTACGCGTTCGCGCAAATCGAGGACGCATGGCTGCCGACGCCTGAGCGCATCATCACGAGCGTGAAAAAGGTTCTTGAATTTTAATTCGTAATATCCAGAAGGAGGTAGTGCAACGTGGCAAAGTTTGAATATAAATTCCCAGAGCTTGGCGAAGGCCTGCATGAAGGCGAAATCGTCAAGATGCACATCAAAGTCGGAGACAAAGTCACCGACGACGATATCATCATGGAAGTGCAAAACGACAAAGCCGTCGTCGAAGTGCCTTGCCCGGTCAACGGTACGGTACTCGAAGTCCGCGCCGCGGACGGCGAGACTCGCCATGTCGGCGACATCGTGGCGATCATCGAAGCGGAAGGCGAACTGCCGGAAGGTTCGGAGAGCGCTCCGGAAGCGGACGCGGCTCAAGAATCGAGCGCCGCAGTCGGCGGAGCGGACACAAGCGCTGCTTCTTCTCCTGCGACGGCAGATCCTTCGGCATCGCAAGGTTCCGCATCGGGCAGCAACAAATTCGCTTACAAGTTCCCTGAACTGGGCGAAGGCCTGCACGAAGGCGAAATCGTCAAGATGCACATCAAAGTCGGAGACAAAGTCACCGACGACGATATCATCATGGAAGTCCAAAACGACAAAGCGGTCGTCGAAGTGCCTTGCCCGGTTAACGGCACGGTCGTCGAAGTTCGCGTTGCCGACGGAGAGACTCACCATGTAGGCGACATCGTAGCGATCATCGAAGTCGAAGGCGAACTGCCGGAAGGCTCGGAAACGATCGAAGAGTCCGCTCCTGCGGCCGAAGCCAACGCTCCGGTATCGGCTCCTGCAGCTGCTTCGACTGCCGCAGCACCGAACCGCGAAGTTCTGGCAACGCCGAGCGTACGCAAATTCGCTCGCGAAGAAGGCGTGGAAATCGGACAAATTCAAGGTTCCGGCAAAAACGGCAAGATCACTCGCGAAGACGTAGAGAACTTCAAGAAAAACGGCGGGCAAGCTCCGGCTGCCGCGGCATCGGCTCCTGCCGCAGCCGCAACGACGGCTCCGGCTGCCGCCAAATCGGAAGCTCCTGCGAAAGCCGCATCGGCTCCTGCCGCATCGGCTGCAGCTGCCGACGAAGAGCGCGTACCGTTCAAGGGCATCCGCAAAGCCATCTCGAACGCGATGGTCAAATCGGCTTATACGGCTCCGCACGTTACCATCATGGACGAAGTCGACGTAACCGAACTGGTTGCTTTCCGTACTCGCATGAAACCTCTGGCCGAGAAGAAAGGCATCAAGGTTACTTACCTGCCGTTCATCGTCAAAGCCCTGGTTGCCGCCGTACGCGAATTCCCGGCTCTGAACGCTTCGATCGACGAAGAAGCGAACGAGATCGTCTACAAGAAACACTATGATATCGGTATCGCGACGGACACGGAAAACGGTCTGATCGTACCGGTAATCAAAGACGCCGACCGCAAGAGCGTGTTCAAGATCGCGGAATCGATCAGCGATCTGGCAAAACGCGGCCGCGACGGCAAGCTTGCGCCGAACGAGATGAGAGGCAGCACGATCTCCATCACGAACATCGGTTCCGCAGGCGGTATGTTCTTCACTCCGATCATTAACTATCCGGAAGTGGCAATCCTCGGAACGGGCCGCATCAGCGAAAAAGCCATCGTAAGAAACGGCGAAATCGTAGCTGCTCCGATGATGGCTCTGTCTCTGAGCTTCGACCACCGTCTGATCGACGGCGCTACTGCACAAAATTGCATGAACTATCTTAAATCCCTGCTCGCTAATCCCGAGCTGATGGTAATGGAGGTATAAACAATGGTAGTAGGAGACGCTTCCCTGGATATTGACACATTGGTAATCGGTGCGGGACCCGGCGGCTATGTAGCCGCCATCCGCGCCGCGCAGCTGGGACAAAAAGTTCTGATCGTAGACAAAGCCGAACTCGGCGGCGTCTGCCTGAACCGCGGTTGCATCCCGTCCAAAGCCCTGATCTCGGCAGCTCACAGCTACGAGAACGCCAAACACGGCGAGGCTTTCGGCATCTCGGCGAGCGACGTTAAAGTCGACTTCGCCAAGACTCAAGAATTCAAAAACGGCGTCGTCAAAAAAATGACGAGCGGCGTAACCGGCCTGCTCAAAGGCAACAACGTGGAAGTATTCAACGGCGAATGCATGTTCATCAACGAACATGAAGCGCGCGTGTTCAACGACCACGAATCGCCTCGCTACCGTTTCAAGAACTGCATCATCGCGACGGGTTCCCGCCCGATCGAGTTGAAGCCGTTCCCGTTCGGCGGACGCATTCTGTCTTCCACGGAAGCGCTGAACCTGCCTGAGATTCCGAAAAGCCTCGTCGTGATCGGCGGCGGCTACATCGGTGCCGAGCTGGGTCAAATGTACGCGAAATTCGGCACGAAAGTGACGATCATCGAAGGTCTGGATACCGTTCTGCCTGGATTCGACAAAGACATGACCAACCTCGTGTCCAAAACGATGAAAAAAGACGGCATCGAAATCTTCGCGAACGCCAAAGCCGAGAGCGCTACGCAAACGGACAAAGACGTTACGGTTAAATTCTCCGTCAACGGCGAAGACAAAGAAATCACGGCCGATTACTTGCTCGTAACGGTCGGACGTCGTCCGAACACCGACGGCGAACTGGGTCTGGACCTGATCGGCATCGAACTGACCGAGCGCGGTCTGATCAAAGTCGATGAACAAGGCCGTACCAACATCCCGCACATCTTCGCGATCGGCGATATCGTACCGGGTCTGGCGCTGGCTCACAAAGCGTCGTACGAAGGTAAAGTCGCTGCCGAAGCGATTGCCGGACATCCGTCCGTCGTCGACTACAAGTGCATGCCTGCCGTGGTCTTCACGGATCCGGAATGCGCAAGCGTAGGCCTGACCGAAAAAGAAGCCAAAGAAAAAGGCTTCAAAGTCGCAGCCGGCAAATTCAGCTACGGCGGCAACGGCCGTGCCGTATCGCTGAACCATCCGGAAGGTTTCGTCAAGATCGTAGCCGAAGAAGGCACCGGTACCGTACTGGGCAGCCAAATCGTCGGTCTTGAAGCGACCAACATGATCGCCGAAATGGGTCTGGCCGTGGAAATGGGCGCGACTCTGGAAGATCTGGCGCTGACGATTCACGCTCACCCGACGCTGGGCGAGATCGTGATGGAAGCGGCCGAGCTGGTTCTGGGCAACCCGATCCACGCTCTGGCTCCTAAAAAGCGTTAATCGAACGATAAGGAATTCGGAATGCCGGTTTCGCTGCGCGCGAACCGGGCCGTTTTCCGAGCCGACGGATGCCTTCTGGCATCCGTTTTTTTTGCGTGCATATCGATTTTTCGACTTCTGTCAAGCCTGTTCATTACAGAGCCGGGCATGATAAACTAGAGGAACGAGCTTGATTGTGGATTGGGTAAAGGATCGAAAATAGGAGCGGGAAACGTTCGAACGTTCCCATAGAGAGGTGACTTTTTTGCGTAAATATTTGGACTTGCTGCAAGACATTTTGGATAACGGAACGGAAAAAGGAGATCGGACAGGAACCGGAACGGTATCGGTATTCGGCCGGCAGCTTCATTTTGATCTGAACGAAGGCTTTCCTCTGCTCACGACCAAAAAGCTGCATCTGAAATCGATCGTGCACGAACTGCTCTGGTTCCTCAAAGGCGACACCAACGTTCATTATTTGCAGGAGAACGGCGTGCGCATCTGGAACGAATGGGCGGACGAAAACGGAGAATTGGGACCGGTCTACGGTTCGCAGTGGCGCGCTTGGGAAGGTCCGGACGGCCGCAAATTCGACCAGATCGCCCAGGTGATCGAATCGATCCGCAATAACCCCGATTCCCGCCGGCATATCGTGAGCGCTTGGAACGTGGCGGAGATCGACAATATGAAGCTGCCTCCGTGCCATTTGCTGTTCCAGTTCTACGTGGCGGACGGCAAATTGTCGTGCATGTTGACCATGCGTTCGGTCGATACGTTCCTCGGCCTTCCTTTCAATATCGCCAGTTATGCGCTGCTCACCCATATGATCGCGCAGCAGTGCGGATTGGAAGTAGGCGAGTTCGTGTGGTCCGGAGGCGACGTGCATATCTATTCCAACCATATCGAACAAGTCAAAGAACAATTGGGACGCGAACCCGGCAAGCTGCCTCAGCTGCGCATTTTGCGCAAGCCCGACTCGATCTTCGATTACCGCTACGAAGACTTCGAATTCGTCGACTACCATCCGCAGCCGGGCATCAAAGCGCCGATCGCCGTATAAAGGAGAAGGATGCCGATGATTACGATGATATGGGCACAGGACGCGAACGGTCTGATCGGCCGGGATAATGCGCTTCCTTGGCGCATTCCGGCCGATATGGCTTATTTCAAACAGCAAACGCTCGGCAAGCCGGTCGTGATGGGACGCAGGACATGGGAGTCGTTCGGCGGGAAGCCTCTGAAAGACCGGCAGAATATCGTACTGACGCGCGACGTTTCTTGGACCGCGGAAGGCGCGCACGTCGTCCATACGGCCGAAGAAGCACTGGCGGCTTCCGAAGGCGAAGAGGTCATGATCATCGGAGGTTCGCAGATTTATGAGCTGTTCCTTCCGCTGGCCGACCGTCTGCGCGTCACCCGCGTGCACGGCGAATTCGAAGGCGACGCCTTTTTCCCGAAGGTCGATTGGAACGGTTGGAAGCTGACGCAGTCGACGGAAGGTCCGCGCGACGAAAAGAATAAGTATGTGTACGTTTTTGAAATTTACGAACGTTCTTCAGAAAATACAAATTAATTTCCGTATAATCTATTTCAAATTCAGAATGAAAGATGGTATTATAGTTGAAATATATCGCTTGCCAGCAGATTGCTTAGAGAGCAGAGCAGCAGGCCAATATCGAGAAACTATGGCCCTTTCAACTCTTGATCGAATAGTGTTGACAAGGGACTATGCGGGATGGGGGAAACGTTCGATGTCTACACCTACTGGATTTATGGAATACAAACGGCAGATTCCTGCGGACCGTAGTCCGCTTGAGCGCGTCAAAGATTGGGAAGAGTTCCATAAACATATGTCGGAAGAAGAACTGCGTACGCAGGGAGCCAGATGTATGGACTGCGGCACGCCATATTGTCATGTGGGCGTCAACATGAGCGGAGGCACTTCCGGTTGTCCGGTGCATAACCTGATTCCGGAGTGGAATAACCTCGTCTACCGCGGGCAGTGGAGAGAAGCGTTGGACCGTCTGCATAAGACCAACAACTTCCCCGAATTTACCGGCAGAATCTGTCCGGCGCCGTGCGAAGGTTCTTGTACGGTAGGCCTGATCGGGCAGCCGGTGACGATCAAGACGATCGAAGAAGCGATTATCGAGAAAGGCTTCGCGGAAGGTTGGGTGCAGCCCGAGCCTCCGAAGCACCGTACGGGTCATAAAGTAGCGGTTATCGGCTCCGGTCCGGCAGGTCTGGCTTGCGCGGCTCAGCTGAACAAGGCCGGCCATTATGTGACGGTGTACGAGCGTTCCGACCGTGTCGGAGGTCTGCTGACTTACGGCATTCCGTCGATGAAACTCGAAAAAAGCGTCGTGCAGCGCCGGGTCGATCTGTTGGCCGCGGAAGGCATCACGTTCGTCACTTCGACGGAGATCGGCAAAGATATCCCGGCACAGCAGTTGATGGACGACTATGACGCTGTCGTGCTTTGCGGCGGTGCAACGAAGCCGCGAGAATTCAACATTGAAGGCAGCAATCTCAAAGGCGTCACTTACGCGATGGATTTCTTGAACGGCACGATCAAAAGCTATCTGGATTCCGGTCTCGAAGACGGCAATTATATCTCGGCAGCCGGCAAAGACGTGATCGTGATCGGCGGCGGGGATACCGGTTCCGACTGCGTGGCGACTTCCCTGCGTCACGGCTGCAGCAGCATCACGCAGTTCGGCACGCACCAAAAAGCCCCGCTTGAACGCGATATGGCGTCCAATCCGTGGCCGCAATTCCCGAATGTCTATACGCTGGATTATGCGCAGGAAGAAGCCAAAGCGATCTTCGGCGACGATCCGCGCGAATTCTCGATCATGACGACCAAATTCGTCGGCGACGAAGAAGGCAACTTGAAAGAGCTGCATACCATTCAAATCCAACGTACCGTAGACCCGGAGACCGGTCGTAAGATTTATGCTCCGATCGAAGGCACGGAACGCGTATTCCCGGCGCAGATGGCGCTGATCGCGATCGGTTTCGACGGACCGGAACAAACCTTGGCGCAGCAGCTCGGACTTGCGACGGACCGTTGGACGAACGTCAAAGCCAAATACGGCGACTACAAAACGAACGTGGACAAAGTATTCGCGGCCGGAGACATGCGTCGCGGTCAGAGCTTGGTGGTCTGGGCGATCAACGAAGGTCGCGAAGCCGCGCGCGAAGTCGATAAGTTCTTGATGGGAGCCAGCGTTCTCGCTTAATCTCGATGATTAGCAATAGATTCGATCCGTTCGCGAACGGATCGGAAAGGTCGTGCCTCGGGCACGGCCTTTTTTTATGCTTAACAAGTAACTATTGGTGATATTATATAACACCAAAAACGATAAATAAAGATTTTTTTAACGAATGGCAAGAATTGAGTCATATAAAATAACATTCACATCACACGTGTATGCACTTCGTATTTTCTGTCTGCTGCTGGCACAAACCGTTCCTGCATGCTAAAATAAATATTCGGATATAGGTTCGAAGACACGTGGCCAAGCGGGCCGGGAGGGGTCCTCTCGGCCTTTTGCTTGCTTGAACCCACAGGAGGAGATCAACTTGCAGCTTATCATTGCGGAGAAACCCGACCAGGGAGCGAAGCTGGCCGCACCGTTTCCACACAAAAAAACACAAGGATATATCGAGATCGCCCGCTGCCCCGCGTTTCCGGACGGCGCTTATGTCAGTTGGGCGGTCGGGCATATTTGCGAGCTTGTGCCGCCGGAGGAGTACGATCCGGCCTACAAGCGTTGGAGTCTCGACAGCCTGCCGATTCTGCCGGGCAAATTCAAACATCGCATCACCCCGTCGAAAGCCAAACAGTTCAATCTGCTGAAAGACCTGCTGAAGCGCCCCGAAGTGGACGGGATCATCATCGCGAGCGACGCCGGGCGGGAAGGGGAATATATCGTACGGATCATTATTCAGCTCAGCGGGATCAAGAAACCGATGAAGCGGCTGTGGATCTCGTCGCTGACGCCCCGGGCGGTCGAGCAGGGATTCGCTAATCTCAAAGACGAAGGCGAAACGCGCAATCTGTATTACGAAGCGGTCAGCCGCTCCTGCGCGGACTGGCTGGTCGGCATGAACGGCTCGCGCGTGTATTCGCTGCTGTTCCAACGCCGCGGCGTACAGGGCGTTTTCTCCACGGGACGGGTGCAGAGTCCGACGCTTGCGCTGATCGTCGCCCGGGAGAAAGAAATCGCCAATTTCAAACCGGAACCGTTCTGGGAAGTCAAAGCGAAATTCGAGATCAACGGCGCGGAGTACGAAGGCACTTGGTTCAAAGGCGAAGAAACGCGGCTGAAGACGCCGGAAGAAGCGGAAGAGATTCGCGCCCGCTGCGAAGGCAAAAACGCGGTCGTGGATTCGATCGAAACGGAGCGCAAAGAGTTCCAGCCGCCTCAGTTGTTTTCCTTGTCGTCGCTGCAAGCGTCCGCCAACCAGATCTTCAAATATTCGCCGCAGGACACGCTGAGCGGTTTGCAGCAGTTGTATCTGGACGGCTATATTTCGTACCCGCGTTCCGATTCGTCGTACGTGACGGACGAAGAAGCCAAGCAGTTTCCCGATATTTTGCAAAAACTCGCCGGATTCAACGAACTCAAACCGTTCCTGCCCGCGCCGAAACCGACGCTGATCGGCAATAAACGGTACGTGAACGCCGCCAAAGTCGGAGACCACTACGCGATCATCCCGACCGAGCAAGTGCCGACGCCCGGCAAACTTCAAGGCATGCATCTGAATTTATATCTCTTGATCGCCAAACGCCTGATCGCCGCTCACGAAGAGAAAGCGATCATCGATTATACGAACCTCGTTACGTTGGTGGACGGCCGCGATCCTTTTATGACCAAAGGCAAAGTGATCGTGCAGGAAGGCTGGCGCAAAGTGCTGTACGACAATACGCCCAAGAAAAAAGCCAAGCCGGGCAAAGAGGAAGACAAAAGCGACAAAGAAGAAGACGACGAAGATCTGTCCGTGCTGCCGCCCGTCAAAGAAGGCGATGCCGGAACCGTTGCGGATATTCAGGTCAAAGAAGGCAAAACGCAGCCGCCGAAACGCTACACCGAAGGCCAATTGATCACGCTGATGAAAACGGCCGGCAAACATCTCGACAACGCCGAACTCGAAAAAGTGCTTCAGCGCACGGAGGGGTTAGGGACGGAAGCGACGCGGGCGGGCATCATCGGCGGATTGAAAGACCGCCAGTATATCGACGTCCGCAAAAATATGGTGTACGCGACCAACAAAGGCACGGTGCTGATCGAAGCGCTCGGCGAAAGCGTTCTGGCTTCGGCGGAAATGACGGCCAAATGGGAGCAGCGTCTGGGCGAGATCGGTCAAGGCCAGGAATCGCCGAAAGCGTTCATGGAGCAGGCTCAGCGTCTGGCGCAGAAGATCGTATCCGATGCGATCGCCGCGGAGAAAGGCTGGTCGTTTACGGTCGAACTGCCGAGCGGCGAAGAACGTCCCGCTTACAATCGTTCCGGCGGAGGCAAAGGGAACGGAGCTCCCGGAGCGAAGGAAGGCGGCGGATCTCCGGAACTCGGAGCCTGTCCGATCTGCGGCAAACCGGTCGTCGATAAGAAAAAGCTGTACGGCTGTACCGGTTATCCGTCCTGCCTGTTCACGATTTCCAAAAAGATTCTGGGCAAATCGATCTCCGAAACGCAGGTCAAGCGGCTGCTCGACAAAGGACAGACGCTGGTGCTCAAAGGATTCGCGAAAGGCGATAAAACGTTCGACGCGGCGCTGTCTTGGAACGGCGAGCGCAAAAAGCTGGATTTCTTGTTCCCCGATCGTTCGGACAACCGGACGCAGCAGCGACCGGACCGACCGGCGGACAAGAAAAAAACGGGCCCTGTTTAAAGGGTCCGTTTTTGGAAAGAAGCGCGTACGTGACGGTCGATCAGCTCCGGAACTTCGGGCAGCTTCGATACCGTATGCAGCGTGCCTTTGGACGAATGATCCAGATCGACGAGGTTATACGCCCATTCGCGTTCCTGCTTCAAATAAATCGCGTTGAGATCGGCCGTCAGCGCGGGCGCGATATCCGTCCGCAGCGAATTGCCGATCATCCAAGTGGCGGAGCGAGGCAGGGACTTGGCTTGCAGTATGCCTTCCAGCGCCTGCACGTTCTTGTGCTGACGGATAAAGATATCGCCGCCGAAGTAGGTGCCGAGCTTCATCTGATCGATCTTGCGCTGCTGGATCTTGTCTTCGCCGCCGGTGTAGAGATACAAGCCGTGGCCTTCGCCGCGCAGCCGTTCGAGCGTCTCGACCATGCCGGGATACGCTTCGACCTCCTGATCGTATACGCTGAGTCCGAGCTTCATCAGTTTGGCTTCTTCCGAAGCGCTGCCGATCCGTCCGTAGACTTGGGCGAAATAGCGATACGTCGCGATCAGCGATTCGGGAAAATGATGGCTGGCGAAACCGACGACATGAACGCCGGCGATATCCAGCTCGAGCTGCTTCTCGCGGACTTGTTCGACGTTCAGCCCGTAATCGGCGAACCAGTCGGTCATGAGAGCGAAGAATTCGTCCAGTATCAGGTCGAAATATTTGTTGCAGTAGACGAGCGTATCGTCGAGATCGAAAATCAGATGTTGTTTGTATGGGCCCGTCATGGGATGTCACTCCTTCTGAGATCCCGGCGGGGCTTCGGCGCGAGGCGCTTCAGAGAATTCGATTACAAGCGCAGATACGATTCCAGAAACATTTGCAATTCCGATGCCCCGTCGGGACGTATGCTGAATTTTTCGTTGGATTGTTCTCCGATATAGGTGCGCAGCAGTCCGGCGGTTCGCAGCAGCACCATATGATGCTTCAGCGCCTCCGCAGGCTGCCCCAGATCGCGTTCCATCTCAAGCAGGGAACGAGGTTGGTCGGCGACATAACGCAGAAGCTTGAGCCGGTCGGGCATGGCAAGCGCGCGGGTCATGCGCAGCAGAACGGTAGGCGGTTCGTCTTCGTCCGGCTCAGGCACATCGACCGGATATTGAATCAACAGCACGTTCTGATAGAAACAGTACGTGTTCATCGGCCGGTTGTGCACGGTCGGGAACAGGATCACCGTTTTCAGATCGAGCGGCGTTTCGACGACAAGACCGCCCGACGCGTATTCGACCAGAGCGCTCGCGTCCATTTTTTGCAGCAGTTCGAGCTTTTCCGCGGCATCTTCTTCGATCAAGGGCAAAAGAGCTTCGCGAATATTTTTAAAGTAATAAGTATACCACGATTTAAGCAGCGGCGTGTAATCCCTCTGGATTCGGCTCATGTCGCCCTGCGTCAACAGCGGAAGCTGAGGGGAGATCCGCTCCAACAGACGTTCCGCCGGTTCGGTCAGCAGACGGTCGAGGAAAGCGGGAATGTCTTCGTCCGCTTCGCGTTCGATCACCAGCGCGTACAGGGCGTCAAAGTCGAGGAACGGCCACTCGGCAGCTTCGAGGAAGCGCTGCTGCATATCGGGCGGCATCCCGGCTTCGGCATCGGCGGACCACTGCGCGCCGATATCGAGGTTCGGGAGCCACTTTTTCGTGATATGTACCATAAAGCTGCCGAGAAGTTCGTAAATCTCGGATACGTCGATCTTGACTTCGTAATTATTCAAACCATAACCTCCTATGCCGAACATCGTCTGCCGTTTGAACCTATTATGTAGGTTAACGCATGAACTTGTCCACTACTACCTTGTCTGCTACTGCTTTGTCAACTCTTGATTCGCATCGAAAGGAAGGAAATGCCGTTGTCTTCACATTCCAAATATTCGTACTACATTCTGCTCGGCGTCGTCGTCATGGCGGGGCTGAGTCAAGGGCTGCTGCTTCCTTTGCTCTCCATCTTGCTCGAACAGCAGGGGATTTCCGCTTCGGTCAACGGTTTGAACTCGGCGGCGCTGTACATCGGATCTTTTGCCATGACGCTGGCGGCCGAACGCCTCGTCGGCGTAGTCGGCTTCAAAAAGCTGCTGATCGGCGGCCTGTTGATGGTCATGATCGCGCTGCCTCTGTTCCCGCTGATTCCGGGAATCGGCGTCTGGTTCGTGCTGCGCTTGATCGTCGGAGCCGGCGACAGCGCATTGAATTACGTGGCCCAATTGTGGGTGCTGCTGGTCACGCCCGCCGAAAACCGGGGGCGCAATCTGTCTTTGTACGGCATGTCTTACGGCATCGGCTTCAGCGTCGGACCGCTCGGCATCGGGTTGGTCGATTACGGGCATTACATTCCGTTCGTCGCGCTGGCATTCTTGTTCCTGCTGGTGCTGCTGCTCGTCATGCGTTTCCTTCCGGAATACCGGCCGGAACGGGAAGCGCATCATTCCGCCGGGTTTTCGCGTTTTCCGAAAATTTACCGGTATGCGTGGTTCGCTCTGGTTCCCGCTTTCTTGTACGGATACATGGAAGCTTCGCTGAACGGGAATTTCCCGGTCTACGGACTGCGCATCGGATTGGCCAAAGAAGACATCGCGCTGCTGCTGCTCTGCGTCGGGATCGGCGGCTTGATCTTGCAGCTGCCGCTCGGCATGCTCAGCGACAAGTTCGGCCGCCGTCCGATCTTGATCACGGCCGGCATCTGCGGCGGTCTGCTGTTTGCGCTCGTCCCGCTGGCCGGCACGCATCTCTGGAGCAATATCCTGCTGTTCGCTTCGGCGGGCGGGTTGGTCGGCTCGTTCTACTCGCTGGGGATGGCCTACGCCGCCGATCTGCTGCCGAAAGGATTGATACCGTCGGCGAACGTGGTCGCTTCGTTTCATTTCAGCATCGGGAGCATGGCCGGGCCGGGAATCGGCGGGTACGGCATGCAGCACGGTTCGCCGTTCCTGTTGTTCTGGCTGATGGGCGGCGCTTATGCGCTGTTCGGCCTGCTGGGGTTCTTTTTCCGGGGACAAGCAGGCAAAAACTTCGAGAAAAACACGGCCTGACGTGGCAATCCGCAATCGTTTCAGGGTACACTAGAGAAGTGAAGTTTACCAAGTCAGGGGAGTCGGATGGCGAATGATCAAGGTTAGAGGCTTGAGAAAGACCGTAGGCAGCGACAAAGTACCGGTACTTAAAGGCATAGACTTCGATCTGGTTCGCGGCGAATTCGTGGCGATCGTCGGTCCGAGCGGCAGCGGCAAAAGCATGCTGCTGCGCTGTCTGGCGCTGCGCGAGAACTGGGACGGCGGCAGCTTCGTCGTGGACGACTTGGACGTATTCAAAGCCGGATGGTCCGGCAAACGCCGAATCCGCAAAGAATGGGCTTATTTGCAGCAGAACCCGGATCTGGATCCCAATCGCACCGCGCTCAAGAACGTGTTGATCGGCCAAGTCGGCCAGACGCCGGCGTGGCGCAGGTTGACGGGCATGGTGCGGACGGACGATTATATGGGCGCGATGGATACGATCGAATCGTTCGGCCTGTTGGATAAAGCGAAGATGAAAGCGGGCAGCTTGAGCGGCGGCGAGAAGCAGCGGATCGCGACGGCGCGCGCGTTGGCGCACGGCGCGAACGTGCTGCTCGCGGACGAACCGGTGATCGGGCTGGACCCGCACACGGCCGACAACGTACTGGGTATGCTCAAAGAACTGTGCGAGAAACAGGAGACGACGGTCGTCGCGGTGCTCCCGATCGAGCTTGCCGAACGGCATGCGCATCGGATCTGGGGCATGCAGGACGGAAAGATCATTTTGGATGTCCGGGGACGCCGTTTGACGACGGCCGAGAAAATTCGGTTATAACGCGCCGAGCCGCCTCGTCGTAAGCGGAGCATGAACAGCCGCCGACGAACGGGCAGGCCTAGGTGGAAGAGAGTGAGCGTTGGAATGAGAAAAATGTGGTTGAGCGCCGCCTGCGCGGCGGGAATGCTGCTTCTGTCGGGATGCAGCGATACGCTGTCCCTGCCGGACCCGACGTCGCTGATTCGGCCGCCGCGTCTTCCGGCCGACAAAGAAGCGCTCAAAAGCGTGATCGACAGACAGCTTCCGGTCGGGGCTACGGAGGTGCGAACGCGCGACTCCGAAGATACGAGCGCGATCCATTACTCGGATCTCGACGGAGACGGAGTAAGGGAAGCCATCGTATTTTACAAGCCGGCGGACAGCACGGAGAATCTTCACTTGATGATCTTGCAGGAACAAGAAGGAACGTGGGTCAAGATGCTGGACTTCGAAGGCGAAGGCCAAGTTCTGGACAAACTCGAATTCGTGGACATCTCCGGAGACGGGTACGTCGATATTCTGGCCGGGTTCGGCGTGGACGGGGAAGACGCCGCGAACGGCGCCGGCAACTTGCTGATGGTCTATTCCTATACCGGCCAAGCTCTGGAGATTCTGGGCAATAAATTGGCGTATGCCGATTTTGCTCTGGTAGACTTGAACGGCGCCGGACGCGAAGAGTTGGCGATCATTAACTTGAAGCCGAACATCGGCACGGATATTCGCGTCTATCAATACCAAGACAAGAATTTCCAAGAAATAGCTTCGCTCGATCTGCCCAATAAAACGGTAACCGGGTATTATCACGTGACATCGGGCAAAATCTCGGCGGATCAGAACGGTCTGGTGCTCGACATCATGATCGGTTCCAGTACGTATACGCAAATCATAACGATGAAAAACGGCGTGCTCGAATCGGTCATCGACGAGACGACCGCTTTCAAAGACGGCATGCTTAAAAGCGAAGACGTCAACGGAGACGGCATCATCGAGATCGGTACCTTGAAGACCCCGGACGGCTGGAGTTATTTCCAGAACAGCGAAGACATTCCGATGCTTACCGTCTACAGCCAGTGGGACGGAAAGAAAGGCTTAACGCCGATTCAGGAACAATATCGCGACGCGGGCGGACGTTTCGTGCTGCCGCCGTTCCCGGAGGAACTGCTCGGCAAGGTCACGCTGAATACCGTATCCATCGTCGACAAATATCTTCAGTTCGTGCGGATCGACAATCGGGAATGGATCGAAGAAGTTCGCTTCTTCACGCCGGCCCAGTGGCAGAACGAACCGGAAAGCAAAGGCTGGATCAAGCTGTACAGCGCGAGCAGCCAAGTTATTGCGTACCGGGTGAATCCCGAGGGAGATCTGGCCGCGAGCAAGACCGGGATTCCGACGAATTGATCGCAGCATTCATGAACAGACGGTTTGATAGTCCGGAAAGGGGAGTCTCATGAGCAAAGTATTGATATTGGAGGACGAAGAGTCCATTCGCAGTTTTATCGTCATCAACCTCAGACGCAACGGTTTCGAGGTGTTGGAAGCGGGAGACGGCGTCGAAGCGCTGCATATTCTGCAGACGGAACCGGGCATCGACATCGCGCTGCTCGACGTTATGGTGCCGGGCATCGACGGGTTCGAAGTGTGCCGCAGAATCCGGGAAACGAACGAACGGATGGGCATCATTTTCCTGACGGCCAAAGTTCAAGAGCAGGATAAAGTCTATGCGCTGTCCGTCGGAGCCGACGATCACGTCAGCAAACCGTTCAGCCCGACCGAATTGATCGCGCGCATCCAGTCGCTGCTGCGGCGGGTGAACGTGCACCGCGAGACGGCCGCCAAAGTCACTTTCGATTCGGGACCGTTCAAACTGGACCTGATTTCGAAACAATTCAAGAAAAACGGGCAGGCGATCGAGCTGACGCCGACGGAGTTTTCGCTGATTCAATTTTTCTTGGAAAAAGAAAATACGCCGCTCAGCCGCGACGTGCTGCTCGACCATGTCTGGGGCAAAGAATACATGGGCGATCCGAAAATCGTGGACGTCAATATTCGAAGACTGCGCCAGAAGATCGAAGACAATCCGTCGGAACCGGAATATTTGCAGACGGTATGGGGGCACGGCTATAAATGGAAGGGCCAGGGGCAATGATTAAGAAAGGGATCGGCAGACAGATCGTCCTGCACTATTTTATCGTCATCTTCTTGGCGCTGATGCTGGTAGAAGTGGTCTTTCTGTTCGCGATCCGGGCCTACTATTACGATACAATCTATAATACGATATCCAGCCATATCGACGCGACGGTGCGAAGCGCGCTGATCTCGACCAATGCGGCCGATTACAGCGAGATGGAATATCTGAGCCAACTGCTCGGCCTGCTGAAGCTGCCGGAAGCCGAACTTCAGATTCTCGACGGCAAAGGCGACGTGCGGATCAGTTCTTCGGGCTTCGCTTCGGACAAACCGGTGCAGACCAGCGATATTCCGCAGGCGCTGGCTTCCGGCGGCACGGCCAAATGGATCGGGCGCCAAGCGACCACCGGAGAACCGGTCATGGCGGTCACGACGACGCTGCAGCAGGGCGGAGGGCAAGTCTATCTGGCTCGTTTCGTCACTTCGATCGAAAAGGTCAATCAACGCCTGACCGAGATTACGCTCGTCTCGATGTCGATCATCGCGGGAATTCTGATCATCGTGCTGATCGTCAGTATCGGACTCGCCAATTCGATCGTGCGTCCGATCAACAATATTATCGCCGTGTCGGCTCAGATGGCGAAAGGCCGGTTCGACGTCAGGGTCGAAGGCGATTATCGCTACGAATTGGGCGAGATGGGTTCGACGCTCAATTATATGGCGGAAGAGATCGTCCGGAGCAACCAGATCAAAGACGACTTTATTTCGTCCATCTCGCATGAATTGAGAACGCCGCTGACTTCGATCAAAGGGTGGAGCGAAACGTTGGACTCCGGCGGCTACGACCCGGACGAGACGCGAATCGGCATGGGAATCATCGCCAAAGAAACGGAACGGTTGATCGGGCTGGTCGAAGAGCTGCTCGATTTCTCGAAGCTCCAACAGAACGAGATGAAGCTGACCATGGGGCGGATCGAACTGAAAGATCTGCTCAAAGAGATCGTCCTGAACGTCTGGGCGAAAGCGGAGCTCAAACAGGTGAAGCTGCGAATCGATTCCGAAGGCGAGGCGTTCCCGGTGTACGGCGATGCCAACCGGCTCAAGCAGGTCTTCTTGAACATCGTGGATAACGCCATCAAGTTTTCGCACGAAAATTCGGTGATCGTGCTGCATCTAGTTCATGAAGACGGTTGGGTGCGCACGGCCGTGCAAGATAGCGGGATCGGGATCGATGCCGAAAACTTGAAGCGGGTCAAAGATCGATTCTTCCAAGTCAACACGCAGGGCGGCGGAACCGGTCTGGGACTCGCGATCACCCAGCAGCTGGTCGAACTGCATGAAGGGGAACTGGATATTACGAGCGAACTCGGAGTGGGTACGACCGTAAGCGTTAAGCTTCCTCTGCTGGAAGACGGAGCAATGTCCGTTCTGCCTGAAGGCGAAACTGCGGCGAGCGCGGGCGGCGAAGAACCGAAAACGCCTGAAGAACAGAACTGATCGGAATCCAAGATCAAGAAAGCGGGTGCGGAACATGCCGCCTGACAGAAACGAAAAGACGGACGAAGCCGTCCGCGCGAACGGAAGCGAAGCCGGGCTGCGGATCCGCGAAGCGAAGCGCGAAGAAGCCGAACTGCTGGCGAATCTGATGCGCGAAGCCGCGCAGGTGATGGTGGATAACGGCGTCGAGCAGTGGAAACCGGAAATGTTCAATGCCCAAACGGTGCTGAGCTATTTCGATACGCGCCGCGTCTTTCTGCTTACGGCGGAAGATCGCCCTGCGGGATTGTTCACCTTGCAGGAGAGCGACCCGGCCTACTGGGCGGACGCCGACGACGACCGGTATCTTTATTTGCATCGATTGACGGTCCGGCCCGAATATCGGGGACTCGATTACGGCGGGTTCATGCTGCGTTTCGCCGAGAAAGAAGCAGCGAGAAGAGGCAAGCTGGGCCTGCGTCTCGATTGCGTAGCGCATCTGCCGAGCCTGAACGCCTATTACGTTCGCGGCGGATTTCGTTTCGTCGCCGAACGCGACTTGAAGCGCGAGGTCGGCGGCCGTTACGTGAATTTGTACCAGAAGCTAGTGTCGGACGGTCTTTAAGCCGAGCCGCACGAAAAAGCCGTTCCCGAAAGATCGCGGGAACGGCTTTTTTGAGAGACACGGCGGTTTACGAAGACATTCCGCCGACGCGCTGCAAGGCTGACGAGTCGTAAGCGTCCGAACGGGCCTTGGCAGGTTGGGCGAAGATAGCCGGTTTGGCGTAGACCGTCTCTTGAGGTCCGACCACGACGATCTCGTCCGGCGTTCCTTTGACGACGGCGCCGTCTTTCAATACGGCGTCTTCGCCGATGATGGCATATTCGATCTTCGCGTTGCGGCCGATGTGGGCATTCGGCATGATCACGCTGTCGGTGACCGACGAACCTTTGCCGATCTGCACGCCTCGGAAGATGACGGAATGTTTGACCGAACCTTCGTTCGAGCAAGTCTCGTGGACCATCGAAGCGATCGGGGACACGGATAGGCCGCGGCGGAACAAGGCGGGACGGCTCGCTTGGCGGTTGGTGTACATCGGCCATTCCGATTTGTTCAAGCGGAATTCGCTTTCGTCGCCGAGCAGATCCATATGCGCATCCCACAAGCTTTTAACCGTGCCGACGTCTCTCCAATAACCGGCAAACGGATAAGCGCTGACCTGAGAGCCGTCTCGGATCATCATCGGGAGCAGGTCTTTGCCGAAGTCATGGCCGGACGCGCTATTATGCAGATCGTTCAGCAGATAACGGCGCAGATAAGACCATTTGAACAGATAAATGCCCATAGAAGCCAAGCTGCTCATCGGTTTGGCCGGCTTTTCCACGAAATCCGTGACCCGCAGAGCGGCGTCGGTCGTAACGATGCCGAAACGGTGGGCTTCGTTCAGCGGAACCTGCATGACGGAAAGCGTCACGTCGGCTCCCGCAGATTTGTGGGCTTCCAACATCTTGGCGTAATCCATATGGTAGATATGATCGCCGGACAGAATCAAAACATGTTCCGGAGCGTGGCGATCGATAAACTCGATATTTTTGGTAATGGCATCGGCCGTTCCGCGGTATTCGCCGTGTTCGCCGGGAGGGAGCAAAGCGATCTCTCCGTTCTCGGATCGGTTAAGCCAAGGGCTGCCTTCTCCGATATGTCCGTGGAGAGACTCGGCGGCATATTGAGTCAATACGCCCACGGTATGGATGCCCGAGTTCAGGCAGTTGCTAAGAGGAAAATCGATGATCCGGTAGTGTCCCCCGAAAGGTACGGCAGGCTTGGCAAGCGTAGACGTGAGCGGCGAAAGTCTGCGACCCTCTCCACCGGCAAGAAGCATAGCAAGGCAATCTTTCATAATCATGTTAATTTTCCTCCCCCAGTTTTAATTCAACATGATATATGATTAAACGGAAGAAGCAAGCTTTGAAACCATGAAAAAAGGAAATGAGTTGCAATTTTTGTGAATATTTTTAGACTGGCGTTATTCACGTCCCTTGCTTGCGGGTAATAAGCATATTGATGCGTGTAAATAAAGAGAATTAGCGAGCAAGAGCGCGTAAAGGGAGAGTGAAGGGAATGGCCAAACAGCCGAAGATGGGGACAACGTCTTTGTCGAAGGAAGACATTTATTTGTTCCACGAAGGTACTTTTTTTCACAGCTATCGCATGTTCGGCGCTCACTTGGCAACCGAGAACGGGCGAGAAGGCGTCAGATTTACGGTATGGGCGCCCCAAGCGGTCTCGGTCGGCGTGGCGATGGATCGGAATCATTGGGACGGAACCCGCGACCCGCTTGAGCTTATACCGGATTCGGGCGGCGTATGGAGCGCTTTCGTCGAAGGCGTCTCTTACGGCGATCTCTATAAATACGCGATCGAATCTTCGGGCGGCGAACGGCTGCTCAAAGCCGATCCGTACGGCGTGTACGCGGAAGTCAGACCGGACACCGCTTCGCGCGTCGGCTCGATCGAAGGGTACGAATGGGGCGATCAGGCTTGGCGAAGAAAACGCCGCGCGCCTTATGCGAAGCCGGTCAACATTTACGAGCTTCAGATCGGGACATGGAGACAGAAAGAAGACGGATCTTTTTATACATATCGGGAATTGGCGGACCTGCTGATCCCTTATGCCAAAGAAATGGGCTATACGCATTTGGAATTTATGCCTTTGACGGAATACCCTTACGATCTGTCATGGGGCTACCAAGCAACGGGATATTTCGCCCCTACCAGCCGCTACGGCGAAGCGAAAGATCTCATGTATTTGATCGATCGCTGCCACCAAGCTGACATTGGCGTGCTGCTCGATTGGGTGCCCGGACATTTCGCCAAAGACGCGCACGGCCTTCGCCAATTCGACGGAACGCCGCTTTACGAGTATGCCGATCCGATGTTGGCCGAGAAGCCGGGCTGGGGAACGCTCTCGTTCGATTTCGGCAAACCGGAAGTGCAATCGTTCCTGATCTCCAGCGCTCTCTATTGGTTGGAGGAGTTCCATTTCGACGGACTGCGGATCGATGCGGTTACCAGCATGCTGCGCCTCGATTTCGAGAAACAGCGCCATCAATGGCGGCCTAACCGTCACGGCGGCGTCGAGAACGTCGATGCCATCGAATTTTTGCGCAAACTGAACAGCACCGTGTTCCGGTACCATCCGAACGCGATCATGGCGGCGGAAGAGTCGAGCGCTTGGCCCATGGTCACGGCTCCGGCCCATGAAGGCGGACTCGGGTTCAACTACAAATGGAATATGGGATGGATGAACGATACGCTCAAATACGTGGAAACTTGGTTCGACGAACGGCCGAGTCTGCATAATCTGCTGACTTTCCCGCTCATGTACGCCCATTCGGAGAATTTCGTTCTGCCGCTGTCGCATGACGAAGTCGTTCACGGGAAGAAGTCGCTGCTCGACAAGATGCCGGGAACGTACGAAGAGAAGTTTGCGGGTCTTCGCCTGCTGCTCGGGTACCAGATCACGCATCCGGGCAAAAAATTGCTCTTCATGGGAGGAGAGTTCGGCCAGTTCATCGAATGGAAAGACGAGGAACAGCTCGATTGGCTTCTGCTGGATTACGAGGCGCACCGGAAGATGCAGGCGTATACCGCGGCGCTCAACCATTTCTACCTGCAAGAAAAAGCGCTTTGGGAGATCGATCACGATTGGGACGGGTACGAGTGGATCAGCGCGTCCGATTCCGATCAGAGCGTGATTTCGTTCATGAGAAAAGGCAAAAAGTCCGGCGATACGCTGATGATCCTGATCAACTTCCGGCCGATCGCTTACGAAGATTACCGGATCGGCGTGGATAAGCCGGGGGCTTATCGGGAAGCGTTCAACAGCGACGATTCGCGCTTCGGCGGCGAAGGACGACTCAACGAAGGTCCGCTTCGCGCCGAAAAAGGCCAATGGCACGGACGGGATTACAACTTGTCCTTGAAACTGCCGGCGCTCGGCATGATCATCTTGAAAAAAAGCGGCCGTTCCGCCGAAACGCTGGGCGTGACCGCACAAGCCAAAACGGCCAAATCCGCGCCTAAAGCGAAAAAGAAAGCCGAGATTCAAGCAGAACCGATCGGGCAGGAACTGCCCAAAGCCAAAAAGAAAGCGGCGGCCAAATCGGTCGGCAAAGCCGAAGCTGCTCAGCAGCCGGAAGCCGAAGCTCCGAAAGCCGTACGAAAGGGGAAAGCGAAATGAAATTACTGTTCGCGGCCGCGGAAGCGGCGCCATTCATGAAAACGGGCGGTCTGGCCGATGTGATCGGAGCTTTGCCCAGAGCGCTTAAGCAAGCAGGGGCGGATATCCGCGTCGTCATGCCGAAATACAAAGGCATCCCGGATGCCTACAAAGAAAAAATGACCCATAAAGGCGTAACCCATGTACAGCTCGGCTGGCGCAGCCAGTACTGCGGGATCGAAGAATACGACGACGACGGCATTCCGGTCTATTTCGTCGACAACGAGTTCTATTTCGGTCGCGACGGCGTGTACGGTTACGGGGACGACGGCGAACGTTTCGCGTTCTTCAACAAAGCCGTGCTCGAGATCCTGCCGGAGATCGGATTCAAACCGGACGTTATCCACTGCCACGATTGGCATACGGGGATGATTCCGCTGCTGCTTCAAGACAAATACGCGCACGATCCTTTTTACGATAATATCCAGACGGTCTACACGATCCATAACCTGCTCTATCAAGGCGTATTTCCGTATGCCGTGTTCGGCGAGCTGCTCGGTCTGGACAATCGGCATTTCACGGATGGCGGCGCCGAGTATTACGGCAACGTCAACTTCATGAAAGCGGGCATCGTCTATTCCGGCAAAGTCACCACCGTCAGCCCGACTTATGCCCACGAGATCCGTACGGCTTACTACGGCTACGGACTCGACGGACTGCTGTCTTCGATCGGCGACAAACTGACCGGCATCGTCAACGGTATCGACACCAAGAGCTATAATCCGAACACGGATAAATCGCTGGCTACGCGTTATAAGAGCAGCATCGCCAAAAAACGCGAAAACAAAACGGCGCTTCAAGCGGAACTCGGTCTGCCCGTCAACGTCAAAACGCCGATGATCGGCATCGTCTCGCGTCTCGTGGAACCCAAAGGCTTGGATCTCGTGGTTCGCGTGCTGGACGAGCTGCTCTACGGCAACGACGTTCAGGTCGTGGTGCTCGGAACCGGAGAAGCTTCGTACGAAGAATGGTTCCGTCAAGCGGCTTACCGCCATTCGAACCAATTGTCGGTGCAGATCCGCTTCAGCGAAGCGCTGTCGCGCAATATCTATGCGGCCAGCGATATGTTCCTGATGCCTTCGATGTTCGAACCGTGCGGCATCAGCCAACTGCTCGCCATGCGTTACGGCAGCGTGCCGATCGTGCGCGAGACGGGGGGACTGAACGATACCGTTCACGCGTACAACGAATATACCGGAGAAGGCAACGGCTTCAGCTTCGCTTCGTATAACGCGCACGATATGCTGCATACGATTCGCCGGGCGCTGGCCTTCTACAACGAAGACGCGCATTGGAAAAAGATCGTGCAGAACGGCATGAGCGAAGATTTCAGTTGGCTCGCTTCGGCCAAAGAATATCTGCAAATCTACGAGCAGCTTCGCGCTTGATCTTAAAAGCGGCGCAGCCGCACAGAAAGACCGGCAGCCTTGCGCTGCCGGTCTTTTTCTCGTCGAAAAAGCTTGTCAAAAAAGGATTCAGCCTTCAAAATGGAAAGGGAACAAAAGTTCGCGAAAATTCGAATTTCCGGAGGAGGACGAAACGTATGGCGACCAAGCCGACCGAAGCGTTTGCCGAGTATTTGGAGAAGATCGACGATCCGCTGCAAAAAGAACGTCTGGAGAATATCTTGAATTGGGTGCACGACACATTCCCGAATCTGGGGATGCGAATCGCTTGGAATCAGCCGATGTTCACCGATCACGAGACCTTCATCATCGCGTTCAGCACGGCTAAAGCGCATATGTCGGTAGCCCCCGAGATGCCCGTGATCGAACGTTTCGCCAGCAAGGTCGTGCAGGCCGGTTATACGCATACCAATCAATTGTTCCGGATTCCGTGGAAAGTACCCGTCGATTACGAGCTATTGAAAGAAATCATCGAATTCAATATCGCCGATAAAGCGGAGTGCACGACTTTTTGGCGAAAATAACCCGCTGCCCGAATCGGTAAGTGTTCAGCCTTTGACCTTCAGCGTCGGCGAAGCCGCGCTCACGCTCTACCCAGTGCCGGCGAAGCCGCACTCACGCTCTACCCAGCGTCGGCGAAGCCGCGCTCGCGCTCTACCCAGTGCCGGCAAAGCCGCACTCAACCCTTGCGCCAAAAGGACGGCCGCTCCCGCAGGAGCAGCCGTCCTTCTTGTTCCGCTCTTCACCCACCCGAACTTATTTCAGTTTGGGCGCCCTGCCCTCGATGGACACAGCGGAGGGGCGGAAAGGGAGTGAAGAAGCGAAGCGTTCGCCTTTGAAATCCGATTTCTACCGCAGCCCAGCGTTATAATCAAGAAATCGGATTTCAACACGCGATCGGAACCCCTTTCCGCCCCGCAGCGCCCGAGTCCATTCTTCCGAGGAAGCCACCGCTCAGAACGGACTGAAATAATACACCAACATAAACAACGCCGTTTTCAAGCCGGTTTTGACCGAACCCCGGTCGATCCATCTTAACGTCGCCAGTACCGACAGCACGATGGCCGACATCGAGACCACAAAGAACATGTCGGTCCGCCTCCTTCCGCCTCGCGGTTATTTGCTTGAATGCCTAAGGAGAAATAACCGGATTGCGGCAGGCGAAAACGGCTGTAATATACTTGTAAGAAAGCGCTTCATTTTTGGAGATTCCGGTAAAGGATTCGATAACCGTAGGCATCGAGCGGAATAGAAAGCAGTCCTCCGGAAGTGGGGATCTGCTGCTTGGTCATCGTGTCCCGCCAGTCGTCGGTCTCCATCGGATGGGACAAAATAATCGGGCGATCCGTGTTGTTCATCCAGATCGTATAGTGGATCAGCTCGTCGATTCGTTCGTAGATAATACAGGGCGTGCCCGGTTCCGCCATCAGGAAACGGAAGCGGCCGCCGCGCAGCGCCGGATTGCTTTTGCGAAGCGAGATCATCAGACGATAGAAATCGTACAGATCCCGATCCTGCCGTTCTTCGTCCCATTCCATGCATTTGCGGCAGTCGGGATCGGCGCCGCCTTGCAGGCCGACTTCGTCGCCGTAGAAAATGCAGGGCGTGCCCATATAAGTGAACAGGAACACGATCGCAAGCTTCAGCTTGCGTTTGTCTCCGCCGAGCCTCGTGAGCAGGCGGGGCGTATCGTGGCTGCACAGCATGTTGAATACCACTTCGTTCGTCTGCTGCGGGTAGCGCATCAGCAGGCTGCTCATATGGCTGGAGAATTGATAGCCGTCCATGCCGCCGCCGAAGAACGCCAGTACTTTGTCGGAGAACGGGTAATTCATCACCGAATCGAATTGGTCGCCCATCAGCCAAGACAACGAATCGCTCCAGACTTCGCCGACCAGATACGCGTCGGGCTTGGCTTTTTTGACCACGCTGCGGAATTCGCGCCAGAAATGGTGATCGACTTCGTCCGCGACGTCCAATCTCCATCCGTCGACGCCGATTTCTTTGATCCAATACTGCGCCACGCCGAGCAGATATTTGCGGACTTCTTCGTTGGCGGTATTGAATTTCGGCATATTGGCATAGAAGCCGAAGGTGTCGTAGGTAGGGATGCCGTCTTGGATAGCGAGCGGAAATTCGTTAACATGGAACCAATCCGCGTAAAGCGAATAAGGCCCTTTCGCGACGACGTCGCGGAACGGAGGAAACTGGTCGCTGCAATGATTGAATACCGCATCGAGAATGACGCGAATGCCTTTTTCGTGGCAGGCTTCGACGAGCCGTTTGAGCAGGACGCCGTCGCCCAGATGCGGATCGATCGTTTTGTAATCGACCGTATCGTATTTATGGTAAGAGTTGGCGGTGAAGATCGGCGTGAAATAGATGGCGTTGATCCCGAGATCCGAGAGATAACCCAGACGGTCGAGCACGCCTTGAAGATCGCCGCCGAAATAGTCGGTCAGAGTCGGCTGTCCGCCCCAAGGAAGCGCGCCCGGCGGATCGTTCGACGGATCGCCGTTGGCGAAACGGTCGGGCATGATCTGATAGAAGATCGCCTTTTTGGCCCAATCCGGAGCCGCGAACAAATCGACGGCATGGATATAAGGGAACTCGTAGAATCCGCCGGTAGGCGTCGGAAACCCGTCATGGAATTCGTTGTCGGCTTTGAACAGCGTCTCGCTGCCCGAAGTCAGACGGAACACGTAAGCCACGCGTTTGAATTTGGGACGTACCGGACCTTCCCAATAGTCGAAATATTCGTCGGTGGCGGCTTTCTCCAATTCCACCTCGAAATAAGTGCGGCTCCAATCGTATTTATCGCCGGTCAATGCCGTGACCCGGTCGACGTCGTTTTTTTTCGTGCGGAAACGAAGATGGATGGTGTGAAGGTCGTAGGAGTAGGCCCACTTGTCGCGCGGCACGTGATACATGGCTTCCCGAAACATGACGAATCGCCCCTTTTCAACAGATCGGCATGACCGATCCAGATCTTGCAAAGTTACCCAGCCGCGAAAAAGATGGACGTTATTACCCTTTAAAAGCGATTGCTGAAACCCTTGCTTCGACAAGAAACCCGTCCTCGCGGAAGGCGGGGACGGGCTGGAACGAATCGATTGCGTTTACGTTCGCGGAGCAGAAGCGGCGGCGGGAAGACGATAAGCGTTTCGCATGAATTCCTCGCGTACCTGTTCGAGGAGTCCGGGCACGGTCAGCGTATCGTAAGCGGTACCCGCCAGTATTTTCGCTCCGAAGACCATCGCGTCGTACGCGGCGTCTTGTTGGGCGAGATCGCGGAACCCTACGCTGTGCAGTTCATGGCGTTCGTAAACGACCTGCACGTAAGGATGGATCGCCGGGCAGCGGGTCGACACGTTCCCGACGTCGGCGGAACCGCCGTTTTCCGGCGCTTGAATCGCCGCAGGATCGATGCCGGCTTCGATCAAATTGCGGGTGAACGTCTCGGACAGCGTTTCGTTGGTGATCAGTTCGTCGTACGAATACTCGTAATTCGAGATCTTGACTTCGCAGCCGGTCTGCAGCGCGGCGCCTTCGGCGATCCGGCGCACTTTGCCGACCAATTCGTCCGTGTAAGGGCGATCCGCCGAGCGGATATAGAACTGCGCGGAAGCATAGTCGGGAATGATGTTCGCCGCTACTCCGCCGTGGTTAACGATGCCGTGAAGGCGCGCGTCCATGCGCGTCTGCTGCCGCAGCGCGTTGATTCCGTTAAACAGCATCAGCACGGCGTCGAGCGCGTTGACTCCGGATTCGGGGCTGGCCGCCGCATGGGACGCCTTGCCGTAGAATTCGTATTGAACCGCGTCCATCGCCAGCGCGCTGCCCGATTTCTGGAACGCGTAATAAGGATGGGCCATCAGCGCGAAGTCGCAATCGTCGAACAAGCCGGCATCGGCCATCGTGACTTTGGCGCCGCGCGTTTCTTCGGCCGGCGTGCCGTAGACGCGCAGCGTGCCGCCGAGCTCGCGGACGGTCTCTTGGAGTCCGATCGCCGCGCCCAAGCTCATCGTGCAGATCAGATGATGCCCGCAGGCGTGACCGATCTCGGGAAGCGCGTCGTATTCGCACAGCAGAGCGATCGTAGGGCCGGGTTTGTCCGAGCGGAACGTTCCGATAAACGCTGTCTCTATGCCGAGGACGGGCGCTTCGACTTCGAATCCGTGTTCGGCCAGCGAACGTTTGAGGCGGGCGGAAGCTTTGAATTCTTCGTTGCCCAGTTCCGGATTTTGCGCGATATAGATCGCGATTTCTTTCAATTCCGCGGCATTGGCCTCGATCTCCGCGATCAGGCGTTGTTTATTATTCATGGTTGCGAACGCTCCTTGCTTCTTGTCATTTCGAGACAAAGTCTATCATGCAAGCGAAACGTTTTCAATGCGGGCGCGGGTTTGTGACGATTGGAACAACTTTGTGAACTTGAAAAAAGTACGCGACAAACGGACAATTGTGTTGTATAAATATGAGTATCGTTTTATAATGATGACTTGTCATTTTATTGGAGAAGTGGAGAGAGGGCATTGTTTAGACTGAAAAAAATCGCATTCACGATGCTGGCCCTGCTCATGCTGCTGCTGGCGATCCATCCGGGTTACGGACAGGCATCCGCCGAGAGTGCATCGGGCACGGACGGGCAGAAAACGATCACCGTCGGACTGAGTGCGGACTTCGCGCCTTACGAATTCCGGATCACGGTAGACGGCAAGAGCAAGATCGTCGGTTCCGACGTCATGATCGCCGAACAAATCGCGGCCGATATGGGCGCGCAATTGAAGATCGAAGATATCGCGTTCGACAGTTTGATCCCGGCGCTGCAAAGCGGACGGATCGACATGATCATCTCGGGGATGACCCCGACCGACGAACGTCGCCAGAACGTCGATTTCTCGGATCTGTATTATACGTCGAGACAGGTTATTCTCACCCGTGCCGAAGACGCCGATAAATACAAAACGATGGCGGCTCTCGACGGCGAAACGATCGGCGTGCAGAGCGGATCGATCCAAGAAGAGATCGCCAACGGCATTCCGAACGCCAAAGTCACGTCGGTCAAAAGCATCTCCGACGTCGTCAGCCAACTGACTTCGGGACGCGTCAACGTGGCCGTGTTCGAAGGACCGGTAGCCGAAGCGCAGGTCAAGAACCGCAAAGGTCTGGCCATCGCCGACGCCGTGCCGGAAGACAGCGATACGCCGATGGCGATCGCCGTCGCCAAAGGCAATACGGAATTGGTCGCCGAGATCAATAAGACGCTGACTCGCCTGAACGCCGAAAAAGCCGTCGACGGCTATATCCAGCAGGCGAACGAGATGAACAGCGGCGAGACCGCGCCGAGCAACATTTTCTCGTTCTTCTGGAAATACCGCGGCTTCTACGCCGACGGCGTGAAGTACACGCTGCTGCTGTCCGCTCTGGGCGTGTTGTTCGGTTTCCTGATCGGACTGCTGATCGCGCTGCTGAGATTGTCGGGCGTCAAGATCCTCAAATGGATCGCCGTCGCGTACACCGAAGTGCTGCGCGGCACGCCGATGCTGGTACAGCTCCTCATTATTCATTACGGCATCGCGACCGCGTTCGATATCAAGTTCACGGTGCTGCAATCCGGTATCATCACCTTGTCGATCAACAGCTCGGCTTATCTGGCGGAGATCTTCCGCGCGGGCATTCAGGGCGTCGACAAAGGACAAATGGAAGCGGCGCGTTCGCTCGGCATGCCGCGCGGCATGGCGATGCGCACCATCATCATTCCGCAGGCGATCAAAAGCGTCCTGCCGGCGATCGGCAACGAATTCGTCGTCATTATCAAAGAATCGTCGATCGTTTCGTTTATCGGGGTCGCCGATCTGATGTTCCAAGCCAACGCCGTGCGTACGCTGACCTATTCCGGTCTGTATCCGCTGGTGATCGCGGCCGGCATCTATCTGATCATGACGTTGATTCTGTCCAAGCTGCTGAATGTATTCGAACGGAGGTTGAGCGCCGGTGATAACCGTTAAAAATCTGCAAAAATCGTTCGGCAAAAATCAGGTCCTGCGCGGGATCGATGCCGAAATCAAGCAGGGCGAAGTCGTGGTCGTCATCGGGCCGAGCGGCTCGGGCAAAAGTACGTTCCTGCGCTGCTTGAACCGGCTGGAAGACGTGACGGGCGGGGAAATCCTGTTCGAAGGCCAGCCGATCACGGACAAGAAACACAATATCGACAAGACCCGCGAGAAGATGGGCATGGTCTTCCAACAGTTCAATCTGTTCCCGCATAAGACGGTGCTGGAAAATATCACGCTCGCGCCGATCAAGCTCCAGAACGTTTCCAGATCGGAAGCGGACAAGCGCGCCGAAACGCTGCTGCAATCGGTCGGCCTGGCCGATAAGAAAAATGCCTATCCGGCCCAATTGTCGGGCGGCCAGAAGCAGCGGATCGCGATCGTGCGTGCTTTGGCGATGCAGCCCCACGTGATGCTGTTCGACGAACCGACTTCGGCGCTGGACCCGGAGATGGTCGGCGAAGTGCTCGACGTCATGAAAAAGCTGGCGGAAGACGGCATGACGATGGTGATCGTCACCCACGAAATGGGCTTCGCTCGCGAAGTCGGCGACCGCATCATCTTCATGGACGGCGGCGTGATCGTGGAAGAAGGCACGCCGGATCAAGTATTCGGAGCGCCGAAAAACGCGCGCACCCAAGATTTTCTGGGCAAAGTGTTATAAGCTTCGAACGAACCTCGGACCTTTCGGTCCGAGGTTTTTTGCATGCCTAAAAAAAGGAGTTGCAAAAATGATCAGGTACCTTTATGATAGGAAACAAGGTACCTGATAGTAAGGCGCCTGAATAAAAGGAGGCTTTGACGATGAACGAACATTCGGAGTACGAAGGCAGCGAACAAGAGAGAGTCGATCAAGCAGGCCGGGAAGAAAATCAACCATCCGATCAAGGATCTGATCAAGAGCGACAATTCTCGGGCGGAGAGCGACCTTACGATCGCGAAGAACAAGAAGACGAACTGCCGGGCGAAGGTCTGACGAGACAGCTGTTTCAGGTCATGGCGCTGATGCATAGATACCAACATCATATCCGCAGGAATCAGGAGCATTGGGGCGATCCGCATCGCGGACAAGGACGCGTGCTGGCTCTGCTGAAACTCAAACCGGAGATCACGCAGAAAGAATTGACGTTCCTGCTGAATATGCGGAATCAGTCGTTGGGCGAACTGCTCGTGAAGCTGGAACGCAGCGGCTTTATCGAACGCGAACCGTCGGAGAACGATCGCCGCGTCATGAACGTCAAGCTGACTCCGGCCGGAGCCGAGGCCGCGCAGCAGGCCGAAGAACGGCAGCAGGAAGGCGACAAGCTGTTCGACGGCTTCACGGAAGAAGAACGGGCGCAGTTCGGCGAATACCTGAACCGTCTGATCGCCGAACTTCGCAAACAGACGGAAGGCGACGACTTCCGCGGACGCGATCCTCGGGAATTCTGGGAACGCATGGGCGGCCCGCGTCCTCCGTTCGGCCCCGGCGGACCGGGCGGGCGCCGCGGATTCGGTCCCGGCGGCCGTTTCCGTCAAGACGGCATGAAAGGGCCTCACGACGGACACGGACGCGAGTGGGGCGGGCGCCGCAGATTCACGTTTTTCGGTTATCCGTTCGACGAACGCGAACCGCGCAGCGATCAGGACTAAACGATCTCAAGACCCGCGCAATCGGCTCCGAGCCGGCTGCGCGGGTCTTTTGCGATTTTGCGAACGCGCAAAACCGTGTATAATAAAAAACGCTTGCGGTTACGAAAGGATAGATTGTTGGGAAACGGAAGGAGAATGAGAAAAATGACCGATTTGTTTACTCCCTTCGAATATAAAGGGTTGAAGCTGCCGAACCGGATCGTGATGCCGCCGATGTGCCAATATTCGGTGGACGCGGAAGACGGCGTGCCGAACGAATGGCATGACGTGCATTACGTCAGCCGCGCGGTCGGCGGAACCGGATTCATCATCGTCGAGATGTCGGGCATCCATCCCGACGGCCGGATCACCAACCGCGACACGGGGATCTGGAGCGACGACATGATTCCGGCTTGGAAAAAGATCGTGGACGGCATTCACCGCTACGGAGCCAAAGCCGCGATTCAACTCGGCCATGCCGGCCGCAAAGCGCAGGACGCGCAGCCGCCGGTCGCTCCGTCGGCGATCGCGTTCGACGAGAATTACCGGACGCCGAGAGCGCTGACGACCGAAGAAGTCGAAGAAACGGTTCGCTTGTACGGCGAAGCCGCGCGCCGGGCGATCGCGGCCGGTTTCGATACCGTCGAGATCCACGGCGCGCACGGTTATCTGATCCATCAGTTCCATTCGCCGCTGACCAACAAACGCGAAGACCGGTACGGACAGGATCTCGCCTTGTTCGGCGAGGAAGTCATCCGCGCCGTACGCGCCGAAGTCCCGGCGGATATGCCGGTGCTGATCCGCGTCTCGGCGGCGGAATACGTGGACGGAGGCTACGACGTCGACAGCATCGCGGACGTGTTCCGCCGCTATCGCGACGCCGGAGCGGAGATCTTCCACGTCTCGACGGGCGGCGAAGGCCCGGTAGGCTCCGGAGGCGGGCCGGGAGCCGGTCCCGGCTATCAGGTCGGCATCGCGGAGCAGGTGCGCGAAGCGTTGGGCGTGCCGGTAATCGCCGTCGGCATGCTCGACGAATACGAAGACGCGCAGCGCGTCGTGGCCGAAGGCCGCGCCGAGCTGGTCGCGATCGGCCGCGCCATGCTGCGCGATCCGTATTGGGCCGTGCACGCTTCCCGCGAATTGAACGGAAGCTTGCCGGTGATCGAGCCGTATCGCCGAGGCTATCGCGCTTCGAAATAAAGACTTCATGAAGACTTCGCCGTTCGCGCGGATCGCGTCTTGATCCCGCGAACGCATTCGAGCCGGTAGGATGCCCGGCTTCGAAATTCGGCCCGCCTCCGCGCTCAAGCAGCGCGGCAGGCGGACTTTTTCTTTCGCGATTCCGGATGATTCGTGCTCTTCGTGACTCATGTCATAGCGCATGATCTTGCCTCGAGGCATCATGGACAAGATATGCGCAAGTCAGGACTATGGGGAGGATCGAATGGCGACAATCATTTCTAATCGGCGTGTGGCCGAAGGGATTTACGTGATGCATGCGGCAGGTCGTTTCGAAGCGAAGGCGGGTCAGTTTTTTATGGTGCGGGGTTGGGAAAGTTATCCGCTGTTGTCGCGTCCTCTAAGCGTTTACGATCAGGACGAACAAGGCGTGAAGTTTCTATATAAAGTGGCGGGCGAAGGAACGGAGCTGCTGTCGCGGATGCAGGCGGGCGAAGACGTGACGCTGCTCGGTCCGCTCGGCAACGGATTCCCGGCGGCGGCAGGCCGCACCGCGCTCGTGGGAGGCGGCATCGGCGTTGCGCCTCTTTTTTATGCCGCGAGACATCTGGAACAGGCCGATCTGTATCTGGGATACAGCGTCGAAGTTTACGAAGAATACGAATTCCGTTCGATCGGGCATCCGGTGACGATCGATTGCGGCGGCAGAGTGCTCGATCTGGTCGATTTCGACGCTTACGATACCGTATTTGTCTGCGGACCGGAGCCGATGCTGCGCGCGGCGCAGATCAAAAGCGCGATGTCTGCGGGAAAAGCGGCCGTCTACGTGTCGCTTGAGAACCGGATGGCCTGCGGAATCGGAGCCTGCCTCGTATGCAGCGTAGGCTGCGAGAACGGACGCAAAAAAGCGTGCAGCGACGGTCCCGTTTTTCGCGCGGAAGAGGTGGTGCTGGCATGATCGAGACCCATTTGAATACAACTTGCCGCATCGGCGGCGTTACGTTCAAAAATCCGGTAGTGATGGCTTCGGGCACGTTCGGCTTCGGCAAAGAGTACGGCAAGCTGTACGATCTGTCCAGACTCGGAGGCATCTCGGGCAAAGGCGTCACGCTGCATCCCCGTCCGGGCAATCCCGGCATTCGCGTCTACGAGACGCCTTCGGGCATGCTCAACAGCGTCGGATTGGAGAATCCCGGAATTCCGGCTTTCCTGGAAGAAGAATGCGCGTTCTGGGAAACGCTGGACACGGTGCGGATCGTCAATCTGGGCGGGGGGACGGTACAGGATTACGTAGAAGGCGCGCGTCTGATCGACGAAGACTCGAACCGCCGCCAAGCTCGGGGACGCCGCGCGGTCGACATGATCGAGCTGAACATCTCCTGCCCGAACGTCAAAGCCGGCGGCATGGCCTACGGCATCAAGACGTGCGTGGCGCGCGAAGTGGTACGGGAAGTACGTGCCGCCACGACGCTGCCGCTGATGGTCAAGCTGTCACCGAACGCGGAAGATATCGCCGATATGGCGCAGATGTGCGAAGAAGAAGGCGCGGAAGCCGTCTCGCTGATCAACACGCTGTCCGGCATGAAGATCGATGCGCGCAAGCGCCGCAGCGTGTTCGACAATCTCTATGCCGGATTGTCCGGTCCCGCCGTGAAGCCGGTCGCGTTGAGAATGGTGCATCAAGTCTGCAAACGGGTAACGATTCCGGTCGTCGGCATGGGAGGCGTCTCCAGCGCGGAAGACCTCATCGAATTCATCATGGCCGGAGCGGAAGCCGTGCAGATCGGCACTTACAATTTCGTCAATTGGCAGGCCGGAGCCGATTTGGTCGAAGGCGTCGAACGCTTCATGATCGAAGAAGGCATTGCCGATTTGAACGAAATTCGCGGCATTTTGTAAGGAGGACGCGGCTTATGACTTCTCGCGAATCGATCTTCGACAATCGGGTCGAACCTGTCGGATTCGAACGGCCGGCTTATCCGTTTACGCCCGAAGACCTTACGGTAGAGCGCCAAGAGATCGGAAAGGACACGTTGTTCGTCGTGCGGGGCGGAGAAGCGCATATCGGCGCGGTATCCACGGCTTACTTCGAAGACGGCGCGATCGTCGTCGAAACGACCTCGCTGCCCGGCCATAAAGAGGCTCTGTTGAGCGAACCTGCCGCGCGCAGGGCCGCCGAGTCTCTGCGCCGGACCGTGACCGTCGTGATGGGCATCCATTACGACGGCATCACGGCGGAACAGATCGCCGAAGTCTCCGCCATCGCGTCGAAGCGGCTCGAAGAAGCTTTGCGCGCATCGAGTGCGAATTAATTTTCATAAATTATCCGACCGAATGAAACCCTTCTTGTCGACTTCCGTAAAAGATAGGGTAATGGTTGACATCAAGATTTTATAATCCACTCAAGGAGGCAAACGGAATGTCTGTTTTCAAAAGACTGCGAGACCTGACCCTTTCCAACGTTTATGCACTGATCGAGAAGGCCGAAGATCCGGTTAAGCTGACCGATCAATACATTCGCGACATGCAGGAAGATCTGGCGGACGCCGAGAAAGCCGTCGCCGCGCAGATCGCGATCGAGAAAAAATTCAAACAGCTCTACGAAGAGCAGCAAGAGCTGGTGAACCGCCGCACGGAGCAGGCGCATATGGCCGCGAAAGCCCAGAACGTCGATCTCGCCCGCCGCGCGCTCGAAGAGAAGAACGCCGCCGAGCAGAAGATGACCGAATACAAAAACAGCTTCGATCAGAACAAAGCGGCTGCCGATAACCTGCGCGGCAAACTGGAAGAAATGCGTAAGCAGCTCACCGAGATGAAGAACAAGCGCGATACGCTGGTTGCCCGCTACAGCGCGGCCAAAGCGCAAACGGAAATCAACAAAACGATGTCCGGCTTCAACTCCGACAGCGCGACTTCCGGTCTCAAACGCATGGAAGAGAAGATGCTCAACATGGAAGCTCAAGCCGAAGCGAGCAACGAGATGTCTTCCAAAGGCAAATCGCTCGACGACGAATTCGCGGAACTGGGCAAAAACAGCGCGGTTGAGAGCGAATTGGCCGCACTCATGCAGCAGTACGAGAAGAAAGAGTAACACCCGCCGAATCGCTCGAGAGCGAATTGGCCGCACTCATGCAGCAGTACGAGAAGAAAGAGTAACACCCGCCGAATCGCTCAAGAGCGAATTGGCCGCACTCATGCAGCAGTACGAGAAGAAAGAGTAGCACCCGCCAAATCGCTCGAGAGCGAATTGGCCGCACTCATGCAGCAGTACGAGAAAAAAGATTAAGGCTTAAGCGCCGAATCGGCGAACGAAGCCGGGCGAAGGGGAACGCGTGTACGCGGCGGCTCCCTTCGCTTTTTCATGGTTTTACGGCCTGCCGTCTGCGCAAAGGCGGTCGGGCCCCTACATAATCGGCGCATAAGGAGGACGGAAAGTGGAATTTTCGGATTTGGCAAGACTCGCGGTATGGACGCTTTCCGGAGCGGTACTGCTGACCCTGCTCATGTTTATCGATTCGCTGTTTACGAAATACAAAGATTTTCAGGAATTGAAAAAAGGCAATCTGGCCGTTACGATCCGACTGGTCATGAAAATATTCGCGCAAGGCTTCATCTTGACCTATGTGCTCGAAGGCTCTTCGAGCATCGTCAACGCGTGGATCATTTCTTTTATATCGTTCGTGATCTTGTTGGTACTGGAGAGCGCCGTGGAATTCGTGCTGCGCCGTTGGGGCGGTCTGAATCTCAACGAAGGAACGGAACGCGGCAACGTGGCGCACGGGTTGTTCGCGGGTACGCTGCATGTCGTGGGCGCGTTGATCATTACGGCGGCTTTGTCGATCTGATCGGCGGCAGATCCGGCCGCGCGAAGCGGAACCGGGCGATCGTGCAAGAAAAGGGAGAAGCGGCAAACGGCCGTTTCTCCCTTTTTTCGTCATTCAAGCGCGAACGGCATGCAAACGCGAACCCGGACGTTCATTCTTCGCCGTTTCGTCGTTCGATCGCTTCGGACATGGTCTTGTCGGTCAGATGGGCGTAAATCTCGGTCGTTTCCGTCGACGCGTGACCGAGCTGTTCTTTGGTCTTATAGATGTCGTTTTGCAAATAATAATCGGTAGCGAACGAATGGCGCAGCTTATGAACGGTCAGATACGGTTTGCCGAAATGTTTGGCGTATTTGATGATCATTTCCTGAATCGCGCGCTTGGTCATCCGTTTGCCTTCTTTTTGCCCGTTGGGAACGGTCAGGAACAAAGCTTTCTCGCGTTTGGGCGCGGCATAGCCGCTGTCTCGCAGCGCCAGATAACGTTCCAGATCGAAACGCGCCTGATCGCGGAAATAGACGGGCGTTTTGAACGTCTCGTCGTTATTGCCTTTGCGCATGACATGCAGCAGTTTGTTGCCGAGGTCGAGGTCCGAGAGGTTCAGATTCACGACTTCCGATACGCGCAGGCCGGAATTCAGGATCAGACTGGCGATCGAAGCGTCTCTTTCCTTGTTGCGGGCATGAGAGTAGAGCGCCTGTTTGTTGCCTGCGATATCGGCAGCGTATCCTTCGCGGATATAGTCGATAAACGCCGTCAGCTCGTCTTCTTCGAGAATTTTGCCTTTTAACTTGGCGGCCGTGTCTTTGGGTTTGTTCGTGCGTTTGATCTCCACTTTGGCCATGACGTTGCGCTTGAGCAGCGGGTAGAAATGTTCGTCTTCGGCAATTTGGCTCAGATAATGGAACAAAGAGCGGAGCGCGGACAGCTTGCGGGTAACGCTGATGCGCGAGTTGGTCCCTTCCGTGCGCGTCGTCAAATAGAGCCGATAGCCCGTAATATTGTCCATTCGCAGCGATTCCAGTTCTTGCAGCGTGACGTCTTTGAGCGCAGGTCCGTCGGACAGACCTTCGGCAAGCAGCCACTTGAAGAACGATTCGTAATCCCGGACATACTCCAGCAGCGTGGACGGAGAAAGGTCCGGCAGCTTGTAATCGATGAACTGCTGCACGTAAGCGGGCATCTCCGGAAGTTTCTCGCCGAGACGCGCGCGGTCGATCGTTTTTTGGATGCTCATGCCGATCCTCCTTTGGGTTGCTTGATGCGCCGCAGCCGAGGCACGACGCTTTCTTGTTCCAGTTTACCATAATGCCGGGCAAGGCAGGCAAGCGGCCGAATTCGAATCGGAAAAGGGAAGTTGCCGAGGCGGCTTGGGTGGATTACCATATAAAGAGAATAGGCATCACGATATGGAGCGAGGTTGCGCCGGAAAAAGGAGCCGAAGAATATGGAGCCGAATGTGGAATTAGAGCTTGTACCGGTGCAGCGCCGGGCGGTGATCGAGAATCTGCTTCAGTTTTACTTGTACGATTTTACGCGTTACCTGGATATTGCCGCCGACGAAAACGGACGTTTTCCCGATTACCCCGATTTGGACGAATTTTGGAGCAAACCCGAGCAAAAGTTTCCGTTTCTGATCCGCGCGGACGGCGAGCCGGCCGGTATGGCGCTGGTCGAACGGACCGACGACGGCGGACGCAAACCTTCGTATTACATGGTCGAATTTTTCGTGCTTCAGAAGTTTCGGCGTCGCGGCGTAGGCGGAAAAGCGGCGGTCATGCTGTTCGAACGCTTCCGCGGACGTTGGAAAGTGACGCAGCTCAAAAACAACGAACCGGCGCAGCGTTTCTGGAGGCAGACGATCGGCATTTATACGGTAGGCGCGTACAAGGAGCGTCATCATCCGTTCAACGGCCACCCGAGCCAATATTTCGAAAATTGACGGAGCGGAGCCGAAACAAAAGAATCCGTTTACAAAAAAAGCGCCTGTTCTGATGGATTCGACGCGCGTAACGGGTAATGGGTCAGTGGATGCATGAACTTAATGCTGCGACAGGAGGATCTATAGTGGAGAAAAGAACCTATGGCAAGACCGGTATGGAAGTCAGCGTGCTCGGATTCGGAGGTTCGGAGATCGGGAGCGGCGTCTCGCAGGCGGAAGTCGACAAGCTGCTCGGCAGCGCGATCGACGAAGGCTTGAACGTGATCGATACGGCCGAATGTTACGGAGACAGCGAAGAGCTGATCGGCAAGTCGATCGCGCATCGGCGCGACGATTTCTATCTGTTCACCAAATGCGGGCATGCCGCCGGGATCGACGGACCCGATTGGGACCCGCGTACGTTGACGGCGACGATCGAACGCAGTCTTCAACGGTTGAAAGTCGATCACGTCGATATGATCCATCTGCACAGCTGCTCGGAAGAGGTGCTTCGCCGAGGCGAAGTCATCGAGGTCCTTCAGCGTGCCAAACAGGAAGGCAAGACCCGTTTTATCGGCTACAGCGGCGATACGACGGACGCGCTCTACGCGATTCGCACGGATGCGTTCGACAGTCTCGAGACTTCGCTCAATGTCGCCGATCAGGAAGCGATCGACCTGACGCTGCCGGAAGCGATCAAACGCGAAATGGGCGTGACGGTCAAGCGGCCGATCGCCAATGCCGCATGGCTGTTCGATACGATGCAGCCGGAAGAATACGCTTACGCGTATTGGAATCGGCTGCGCGATCTGGCTTACGGCTTCTTGTCCGAAGACGATTCAATCGGTACGGCGCTGCGGTTCACGTTGTCGACGCCGGGCGTGCATACGGCGATCGTCGGCACGCAGAAACCGGATCGTTGGCATCAGAACGCCAAACTGCTCGAAGCGGGACCGCTCGACCAAGAACGTTACGAAGAGATCCGCCGCCGTTGGCGCGAGATCGCGCCTGCCGATTGGACGGGACGTACCTGATTCGTCGCGATATAGCAAAAACCTCTGTCGCCGCAATCCGCGGAAACAGAGGTTTTTTTTGCGTATCGTTCGTCGGTACGGGTCTATCCGCAATCGTTACAGGTACATCTGGGAACGCATCTTGAACCAATCGAACAAATGCGTGGCCAATACTTTCAGCACGGCGTAACCCGGCACGGCAAGCAGAATGCCCGCGACGCCGAACAGATTGCCCGCCGTCAGAATGACGAAGATGATGGTAATCGGATGGATCTTAAGCGATTTGCCCATGATCTGCGGCGAGATGAATTTGCCTTCGACCAACTGGACCACCGTCCAGACGACGACCATCTTGAGCAGCATGATCGGCGAAGTGACGGCAGCGACGATGATCGCCGGCGTAATCGCGATCGCGGGTCCCAGATACGGTACGATCGCCGTACATGCGGCCACGATGGCGAGCACGAGCGAATATTCCAGACCGATGATCCGGTAGCCGATATAGAGCAGCACGCCGATGCACATGCTGACGATGATCTGTCCGCGAATGTACGAGCTGATCTGGTGGTTCGTTTCTTGCAGAACGGTCAACGTGCCCGGACGCAGCTTCGTCGGAATGAAGCTCAAAATGTATTTCGGCAGTTTGTGTCCGTCTTTGAGCAGGTAGAACAGAATGAACGGCAGGGTGACGATCGCCAATACCAATTCTTTGACGACTCCGATCACGCCGCCGATGCCCGACCACGTATGGTTGAGGATGGTGGTGGCCCGCTCGGAGATCTTGCTGACGATTTCCTGCGTGTTCAGGTTGGTCGCCGATTGGAACTGCGCGACCAAGTCGCTGCCGATCCATTTCTCGAATTCGCGCTGGATCGTTTCGCTGTACGCCGGGAAATTCTCGAAAAAGCCGAGCAACTGCTCGCGGATCACCGGCACGATCAGCGTGATCACCGTCGTCAGAATGCCGATAATCAGGATGTACAGCGCCAGAATGGTATACACGCGCTTGACCTTTTTCTTTTCCATGAAGTCGACGATCGGATTAAGCAGGTAATACACCACGCCGGTCAGGATGATCGGCAGGACGATCGTCTTCAGCAGCACCAGAAGCGGGTGGAAGATGAACGTGATCTTGGAAAAGACGAGAATGTTGATGCCGACAAGCAGCGCGACGAACAAAAATAGCACAAATTTGTTGTTCAGGAACAATCTTCGGAATCGTCCTGACCAGGATCTCGGTTGGTTCATTCTGCACTTCTCCATTCTTGTCTTAGTCTTGTCTGCGAACCTTGAATTCAAGCATACCGAAATCGGGAAAACGAAAGCAAGCCGCCGGTACGCTTCTTTTGCGGCGGAGCGGTTTCGATCAGAGCGGACGCGCGGCGACCGCGGAGTCTGCTTCCGCGTTCGGCGAGGCTTGCGCAAGCCCGTAAGGCCCAAGCAGAAGCATCAGCTGCCGCACCATCTCTTCCGCCGAATAAGGCATGGAACGGGCGACCCACCATTCAAGCAGTCCCACGATCGCCGTCGTGACGAACTGAATCGAAATTTCTTTGTTCAAGCGATCGTCGGAGACGAGCCGGTCGAACTGTTCCTCCACGCCTTGACGCAGCAGTTCGGACAGCCGCAGGCGAAAAGCCGCCACGCCTTCGCTGCGAAGCAGCACGCTGTAAACATCCGCGCTGTTTTCCAAATAGCGAAACGTCCGAAGCAGAGAGACTTCCGGAGACTCGGAAGGTTCGATCGGCAGGCAGCTGTCGTTCAACCGGACGAGATAACTGTCGATGCATCGGTTCAGCAGATCATATTTGTCTTCGAAATGCAGATAGACGGTGCCGCGATTCACGTCCGCGCGATCCGCGATCTCCTGAATGGTGATCCGCTCGAATTCTTTTTCCCTTAACAGCTGAATCAAGGTATCGAATAAGGTCTCCCTCGTTTTACGTACGCGTCGGTCCATCGGTTTCTTCTCCTTTGCTGAACAATTTCGTCGAAAATGTCGAGAACTCCACAACCGCGCGCATATCGGCGATTGCCGCTTCGAAATCTCCTTGCTATTTTTATGTTACTGAACAACTGTCAAGGAATCAACACCCGTTGATAAAAGGCAGACTTCAAGAAGAAAAAAGGGAGCGGATAGGATGAAAATTCTGGTATACGGAGCAGGCGTATTGGGCGGCGCGTTAGCGCACATCTTGATCCAAGCGGGAAACGAAGTGACGATATTGGCGAGAGGCAGACGAGCGGAGCAGCTTGAACAGGACGGTCTGGTCATCCGACATTACGTGCAGCGGCGAACGACCGTCGATCGGCCGGCCGTGGTTCGAAGTCTGGAACCGGGCGATCGTTACGACCTGATCTTTACCGTGATGAAATATTCGGATATCGAGGCCATACTGCCGGCGTTGGCCGCCAATATCAGCGAACATCTCGTGATGGTCGGCAACAATCCGGATATCCGGCAAACGCAGGCGGAGTTTCGGCGGCTGGGCAGGCCCGAGCAGCAAACGGCATTCGCTTTTCAGATCAGCGCGGGAACCCGTCAGGAAGAGGGGCGGATCGTCTCGATTCTGACCGGAGGCGGACGGATGGTCGCCGGAATGACGGAAGGCACGATTCCGTTCATGCCGCTGCTTCGGGAAGCTTTTGCCGGAACGCGCTACAAGGTCTCGGAAGAAGGCGATATCGAAGCTTGGCTGAAAAACCATATCGTTCCGATCGTTCCGCTGAGCGCCGCCGTCATGATCCGAGGCAGGAATGCTCGGGCGCTCGCCGGCGACAAGAAACTGCTTCGGCGTGTAATCGAAGCGATGGAAGAAGGATTCGATCGGCTGGAAGCCGCTTCGATCCCGCTTGTGCCGTCCGCGCAGGCGAAGCTGATCCGACGTTATCAAAAAACGCTTCGCGTACTGCTCGGATTGTATCATCGAATGCCGATCGCGCAGTGGGTCGACGGATCGCTTGCGGAGATCGAAGCGTTGGATCGCGTTTTTCAAGAATGGAAGCACCCTTCAGGGCGATCGGCTCCGGCTTGGGCAGGATTGGTGGAAGAGGTTCGCTCCGCGCAGAAAAAACCGGATCGATAATCAGAAAATAAATTATATGATGAAAAATTCACAATAGAAAACCAAAAAAATCAAAGAACCGAAAAAAGGGAGCGCCGCCATTGACGTTCGGGCGGGAAAGACCGATAATCGAAGATTAGTGTCTTGCGGCGCGTTCGCGCGCCGGATTTCGATTATTCGTCCGAGAAAGGAAGCTGCAATCCCTATGTCCCAATCCGTCTCCGGCAGATCGCCGATCGGCCGCGGGGAACGCCTGAAATTCGTGCTGATTCTGGGTTCGCTGTCCGCGTTCGGCCCGCTGTCGATCGACATGTATCTGCCTGCGCTGCCTACGCTCGCGCAGAATCTCGAAACGACCGCTTCTCTTGCGCAGCTCAGTTTGACCGCCTGCCTGTTGGGTTTGGCGCTCGGCCAATTGATCGCAGGTCCGCTGAGCGATATTCGAGGACGTCGCGGTCCGCTAATCGTGGCGCTCTGTTTGTACACCCTTGCTTCTCTGGCCTGCGCGTTCGCGTCGTCGATCTGGCTGCTGATCGCGTTAAGACTGATTCAAGGCGCGGCCGGGGCCGCCGGAATCGTCATCTCGCGAGCCGTCGTTCGCGATCTGTATGCCGGAACCGAATTGACCAAGTTTTTCACCCTGCTGATGCTGGTGAACGGCTTGGCGCCGATTCTTGCCCCGATCTTCGGCGGCTTGATCTTGAATGTCGTGTCTTGGCGCGGCGTATTCTCGGTGCTGTGCGCCATAGGCGGCCTGATGCTGCTCGCGGTCATGCTGGGTCTGCCCGAGACTTTGGAGCGCGAACGGCGTTCGTCGGGAGGGTTAAGCGATACGCTGCGCACGTTCGGACAGCTGCTGGGCAATCGGGCTTTTGTCGGATACGCGCTGTCCCAAGCTTTCGTTATGGCCGGAATGTTCGCGTATATCGCGGGTTCGCCGTTCGTTATTCAAGATCTGTTCGGCGTGTCGCCGCAAGGTTACAGTTTGTTTTTCGCCGTCAACGGACTCGGGATCGTGCTGTTCTCGCAGATCACCGGGCGGCTGGTGCAGCGCGCGGGCGAAAGCAGACTTCTTGTGACCGGGCTGCTGATCGCTTTCGGAGCAGGCGTCTCGCTGACCGTCGTGACCGGATCGGGCGGAGGACTTCCGGCGATCGCTCCGCTGTTGTTCTTGATCGTGGCGAGCGTCGGAATGGTTGCCGCGACAACCACTTCGCTGGCGATGCAAAGTCAAGAACCTCGCACGGCAGGGAGCGCGTCGGCCTTGATCGGCTTGATGCCGCTGCTGCTCGGCGCGGCGGCCAGTCCGCTGGTCGGACTCGGAAGCGGAACGACCGCTTTCCCGATGGGGCTCGTGATCGGCTGCGCGGAGCTGCTCGCATTAAGCTCGTACCTGCTGTTGGTCCTGCCGGTTCGCCGTCGATCCCGGGCGCGCGCAAACGACCTTTGAATTAACTTAGTACCTTGTCAACACTAAAGGTAAGGTTACGCTCCTTGAGATTTCGTACCTAAAGCATGTACGAAGTCTCCGGTGGAACCGCATCTAAGGCGCGTGCGTTTCAGGAAAGCGTAATCCTCTGATTAAGAGTTGAAAGGGTAGTATAACTTATTGTATGATGGTGTTCGCGAACGATTGCCGGGCTTTTTCGCCGCTTTCGCATGAAGTTTTATGAATGCCGCACTCTATTTTTCAAGCAAGGGGACGACTGACCATGAATCCGAAAAATCTTCATTATAAAATGCCCGCCGAATGGGCGCCGCACGAACGAACGATGCTGTCTTGGCCGGTTCAGGCTTCGATGGTCTACCCGAACAACTTCGAGGAAGTTTGCGGCGGATACGCCGAACTGGTCAAAGCGATCGCCGAATTCGAACCGGTCACGCTCGTCGTGAATCCGGAAGACGTAGAGCGTCTGCATCCGGTCTTCGCCGGCCATTCGGTCGAGTTGCTCGTGATCCCGCATAACGATGCTTGGCTGCGCGACAACGGTCCGACGATCGTCGTGAACGAAGAAGGCGAACGCGCCGGCATCAATTGGGGCTTCAACGCTTGGGGCGGCAAATACTCTCCTTGGGATCTGGACGACGCGGTCGCGCCTGCTGTGCTGGAACATCTCGGACTGCGCCGTTTCGACGCGCAGCTGGTACTCGAAGGCGGTTCGATCCATGTCGACGGCGAAGGCACCCTGCTGACGACCGAAGAATGCCTGCTCAACGAGAACCGCAATCCTTCGCTGAGCCGCGAAGAGATCGAAGAACACGTCAAGAACTTCACGAACGTCGAGAAGATCATCTGGCTGAACCGCGGACTCGCCGGCGACGAGACGGACGGTCACGTCGACAACGCGGCCTGCTTCGCGGCGCCGGGCAAAGTGATCATTCAAGTCTGCGACGACCCGGCCGACGAGAACTATGCCATCACGCAGGAGAACCTGCGGATTCTGGAAGAAGCGACGGATGCCCGAGGACGCAAATTGGAGATTGTCAAGATCCAGCAGCCGCCGTATCTCGAATACGAAGGCAGCCGTTTGACGCTGAGCTACTTGAACTTCTATTTCGTCAACGGAGGCATCATTCTGCCGGTATTCGGTGGAGCGGCGGCGGAGACGGACCGTCTGGCCGAGCAGGTCCTGCAAGAAACGTTCCCCGACTACCGCATCCGTACCGTCGACGGCATGGCCGTGATCCGCGAAGGCGGCAACGTGCATTGTACCACGCAGCAGATCCCAGCGGGTCGTTGATCCGCGAACGGGTAATTCGTATAGAAGTTTGAATACCGCAGATGCGCAATCGAGAGGAGCTGGATATTTTACCATGAGAAAAGTGAAAGTAGCCGCAACCCAGATGAGCTGTACTTGGGATATCGACGATAATATTCGCAAAGCCGAAGCGCTCGTGCGCAAAGCGGCCGCGGAAGGCGCGCAGGTCATCCTGCTGCAAGAGCTGTTCGAGACGCCGTATTTCTGTCAGAAAGAAAAAGCGGAGTATTATCAATACGCGACGGAGTTGGAGAACAACAAAGCGATCCGCCATTTCAAGCAGATCGCCGAAGAACTGCAAGTCGTGCTGCCGATCAGCTTTTACGAAAAGAAAAACTATGCGCGCTACAACGCGCTCGCGATGATCGACGCGGACGGCCAAGTGCTCGGCACGTATCGCAAAAGCCATATTCCGGACGGACCGGGCTACGAAGAGAAGTTCTACTTCAATCCGGGCGATACCGGCTTCAAAGTCTGGAATACCCGTTACGGCAAGATCGGCGTCGGCATCTGCTGGGACCAATGGTATCCGGAAGCCGCTCGCGCGATGGCGCTGATGGGCGCCGAGATCCTGCTGTACCCGACCGCGATCGGTTCGGAACCGCAGGACAGCTCGATCGATTCCAAAGACCACTGGCAGGCCTGCATGATCGGTCATGCCGGATCCAACCTGATTCCGGTCATCGCGTCGAACCGGATCGGACCGGAGAGCGACGAAGACTCGTCGATCAACTTCTACGGTTCTTCGTTTATCGCGGGACCTCGCGGCAACAAGATCGTCGAAGCGAGCCGCGATCAAGAAGAAGTCCTGACGGCCGAATTCGATCTGGATCAGCTGGAGATCGACCGCATCGAATGGGGCGTGTTCCGCGACCGCAGACCGGAACTGTACGGCGTATTGGCGACGTACGACGGCGAACGCAAGATCGGGCAGTAAAGCGGTCTTCCGCTCGTCCAATAGAAGTAAAGACCTTCGAACCGTTACGGTTCGAAGGTCTTTTTTATGCCCGATTCGATCAAGAGGCTTGGACGTGCTGCCGATCGTCGACTCGCGCGATCGGATCGGGAAGCTTTCATTCCGGTGACGGTTCGGGCATCTCCGGCAGAAACAAAGTAAACGTGCTGCCTCGGCCCACCGTGCTCTCCAGCGTCATGCAGCCGCCCAGCAGTTTCGAGAGTTCCCGGCAGATCGATAATCCCAGACCGGTACCGCCGTACATGCGCTCCGTGCTGCCGTCCGCTTGGCGGAAGGCTTCGAAGATCATCTCGCGCTTGTCTTCGGCGATTCCGATGCCCGTATCGCTTACCGTAACGGCGATCGCCGATTCGGCGGCTGGAGCGCCCGTCGCGGAGCACGGCAGATTTCGGACGTCCGTTTTTTCGATCGTGCAGGTGACTTTGCCCGCCGGAGTGAATTTGAAGGCATTGGACAACAGATTCTTGACGATCTGCTGAAATCTTTTGCCGTCCGTATAGAAAAAGTCGGGCACGTCTTCGGCGACGGAAACTTCGAATTCGAGATTTTTTTGCCGGGCCAGCGCTTCGAAGCCGTAATGAACGAGCTCGGGGAAATCCCGCAGAGAAACCGTTTCCCGAGTAACGTCCAGCATCCCGGCTTCGACTTTGGACAGATCCAGCACGTCGTTGACGATCTCCAGCAGATCTTGTCCGGAACGATGGATGATTTCCGCGTAGTTTTCTTTTTCGCTGTCGCCGGTGTCGGGATTTTCGGCAATCAATTGGGACAGGATCAGGATGCTGTTCAGCGGCGTGCGAAGCTCATGGGACATATTCGCGAGGAATTCGGATTTATATTGAGAAGACTGCCGGAGTTCTTCGGCCGTCGATTCCAGTTCGCGCTGCGCTTCGAGCAGTTCGCGCCGGCTTTCTTCGGCTTGTCCGTACTGCTGCTTAAGCTGCACGTTGACGGATTGGAGTTCTTCTTGTTGAAGACGCAGTTCTTCGGTCAATGTCTGCGCTTCCGACAACAGCCGTTCTACCTCGGCGCGGCCGGACACGCTTTGCAGCGCGATGCCCAGCGTAGAACGCATCTGTTCGATCAGCCGTCGATGCAGCGGAGAAAACGGCTGGAGAGACGACAACTCGACGACGGCTTCTACGCGATCGTCCGTTTCGATCGGCACGATCCAGACCTGCTTGGGCTTGTAACTCCCCCCGCCCGAGCGTATTAAGCCGGGGTAATCGTCAGGAACGTCGATCAGGATCTCCCGGCGATCGGCGGCAGCCTGACCGACCAGACCTTCGCCGAGGCGAAATTTCTGCGCGGTGTCCGTCGGTCCTTCGTCGGCGTAAGCGGAGAGGCGGACGAACATCGTCTCGCCGCCTTGCGTCTCGCGAATATAGAACAGGCCGGAAGACGCGCGGACGGCCGGAGCGACGATAGACAGGAAACTGCGCGCCAATTCGCTCGGGCTGGGAACCTGATGGTACAGAAGAACCAACTCGTTCAGCCGGGTTTGCAGCCAATTATCGTCTTCGTTGCGTCGATTGAATTCCCGTACGCGCGCGTTGTGTTCTTCCAAAGCGTTCAGCATGTGATTGTAGCCGCGCGCGATATTGCCGATTTCGTCGTTCGTTCCGATCTCCAAACGAGACATTCGCTCGACCGCGCCCGGATCGAAACGATCCATGACGTCGGTAATCCTGCGCAGGTTTTTGCCGGTGCCCCGAATGACCCACATCGCCGAAGCGACGCCGATCAGCACGATCAACAGAGCGGAGGCTGCGCTGACATTCAAAATATCGACGAATCGGGCATCCGCTTCACGGTTGGCCCGCTGCATCTTTTCTTCTTGAAGCATCGTGTATTCGCCGAGATTGCGGAGCAGGTTGGTGCGGACGCCTTGAGCTTCTTCGACGAACAAAGCGGCGGCTGCGTCGGAATCTCCGGCGTCCAGCGCCGTATTGATTCGGTCCAGCACGTTCATGTAACGATCCATCCCTTGCTGAATCGAATCCAGCAGGCGGGCGTTGGCATCGCTGCCGATATGCATTTGCAGATAAGAGAGGTGGGAGTAGGCGTCTTGGCTACGGCGATCGATCTGCGCGATATGGGCGGCGGCTTTGGTAGAGTCCGTCTCGTTGATCAGGTAGCCGACCTCGCTGTCGAGATACGAAAAGTTGTTGCGAAAAGCCGCCGAACGGCTGACCTTGTCGTAACGTTCGTCCATGATCTCGGATAGATTCTGCCTGACCCCGTCCAGCATGGCGGCCAGCGCGATCAGCAGAATCATCAAAGCGAACAAAATCGCGCCGAAGCCGAGCAGTTGTCTTTTTCGGTAGCTCATCATGGAACTTCCTGCTTTCCGGGTTCGATTTGTTGGATGATCATACAACTTTTTACCTTATTAGGAAGCAATTGAAGCAGGAGTGTGAAAGCCCGATCAATTATTCCAATTGTTCACTATTGAATTGATAAATGATTCGATGATAAAATAAGATGCCGCGAAAAGGTGAAATTACTGGATGTTCCGAGTTAAACTGGAATGTTAGGGGAGACAGCACGATGGATGAAACAGAAGTTTTGAGGAAGAAACTCCTTGCAATTTCAGTTCTGATTAAAGCTTTTTTGAAAGATTCTTCAATGCTATATATTGCCGGATCTTTGGATATCGTAGAAAACGGGGCTTACGAGTGGCTTCCCTTGAATCCGGGGCAAAAAATCGAGCAAAAAGATATTTGCGAACAGTACGAAAAAATTGTGAGCGACACCACGCATTTGAAGGTGGACAGCAGCATACGGATCGCCTTCGAACAAAGCAGCAGACGAGTACTGAGCTTTTTGCGCCAAGATTCAATTATTTGGCAAAACACGACATCGAAAGTCTATGATGAAATCGTTAAAGAGTTGGATCTGCAATTAAAATTAAGTGAAAAATTATGAGCAAAAAACATAGAGCCCGCTCAGGAAAGATTCTGACAGCGGGCATTTTTATTGTGAAAATACAGGTCGCTGGAAAATAGAAGCAACACAATCAACACCCCATAATCACACCGTTTTCAATCACGGTTGTTTACCTTTGTTCCGCAGAATGTTATACTATTCACAATTAAAGATTCAATAATTTGAACGGCGAAAGGAGGTGAATCCTTTGCTCGATCTTCAGGATTTGCTCCCTTATTTACTTTCGATCAGCTTGCTGCTCGTTCTGCGCTATTTCTATTTGTTGTTCTTGTACGGCGGATTGCGGATCACGTGGATCTGGACCGGCAATTACGATTACCGGAATTACTTCGCGCTGATTCCCGCGCCGCACGGCTGCGATGCCCCGACCCGGTTAAGCCGGATGGTCAGACGGCGCGAAGCGCCCGACGACGACGGCGGCGATTGCGCCTCCTCGATGGATGACGTCTATTTCCATCAACGAGGAGGAACAACAGCATGCAGCATCAACAGTCCAAAGGATTCATTTTCGGTTCCAAAAAAGGTAAGTTTCTCGCGATAATCGCTTTGCTCGCTCTTGTGACTTTATTATCCGGGTGCGGCGCGCAAAGCGGGGAAATCACCAGCTCGACGCCGGGATTTTTCAATCATTACATCGTTTTCCCGATCTCGTACCTGATTCAACATCTGGCCGGTTGGTTCGGCGGCAGTTACGGAATCGGCATCATCGGCATTACGTTGATCGTCCGGGCCGTGTTGTTCCCGCTGATGATGCGTCAAGCGCGCTCGCAGCAGCAGATGAAGATCAAGATGAGCGCGATGCAGCCGGAACTCGACGCGCTGAAGAAGAAATACGACAACAAGAAGGACGCCGAACAGCAGAAGCTGATGCAGCAGGAGATGATGGCGCTCTATCAGAAGCACAGCTTCAACCCGCTGAATATCGGGTGTCTGCCGATCTTGATTCAGCTTCCGATTCTGTCGGGTCTGTACACCGCGATTCGCTTGACGCCGGAATTGTCGACGCATTCGTTCTGGTGGTTCCAACTCGGCAAGCCGGATTGGATCATGGCGGTTCTGGTCGCGGTCCTCTATCTGGCGCAAGCCAAGATCGCGCAGTACAACATGACCGAAGAGCAGCGCAAACAGATGGCGATCATGAGCTATATCTCGCCGCTGATGATGTTGTTCTTCTCGTTCAGCGCTCCGGCGGCCATGCCGCTGTACTGGATGGCGAGCGGTTCGTTCCTGCTGCTGCAAACGCTCTTGTTCCGCAAAATGTATCCGACCGATCCGGCCTCGATCGCGGCCATGGAAGCTTCGCGTTCGGACAAACCGGGCAGCGACGATTCCGGAAACAAAGGCACTCTTGCGGGGAAAATACTTCAATTGGCCGATTCGACTCCGAGCGGCGGGAAAAACAAGAATTCGGCCAAAAACACGGCGGACCCGAAAACGTCCGGTCCTGCTTCGGCAAACAAAAAAGGCTCCAACGCTAACAAGTCCGGCGGCAAAGGAAACAAAAAACCGGCGAAAGTTTAAACGCTTCGGTCATCGCGAAATGCCGCTCTCGCATTGAACGACCTGATGCGCGGAATCGCGTTCGAATAGCGAATAATCAAAAAGACGTCCCGCCCCATTCCGAAAGGATGAGGCGGGACGTCTTTCTTTTTTATCTGGCGGCCGATTGGCTTAAGTTTGCCGTACGCATGAAATTGTCGATGATGCGATGCCCGATTCGGCCGCCTGCGGTCAGCAGGGACTCGGGATGGAACTGAACCGCGTAGACCGGCAGTTCGCGGTGGCGGATGCCCATGACGACGCCGTCTTCGGAACGGGCCGTTACTTCGAGGCAGTCCGGCATCTGCTCGGCATAGAGCGAATGGTAACGCCCTACTTTGAACGGTCCGTCGATGCTCTCGAACAGCGGGCAGTCGGAGGTCGCGCTGACCAGAGCCGGCTTGCCGTGCTGAGGCACGTTCAGCACGCCCAATCGGCCGCCGTAATACTCGACGATCCCTTGAAGGCCGAGGCAGACGCCGAACAGCGGCACGCCGCGTCCCATCGCGAGATCGAGAACTTCGCGCATCCGGAAATCGTCGGGGCGTCCGGGGCCCGGCGACAGCACGACGCCGTCGAAAGCCTCGCCGCCGCGCAGAGCGTGCAGCGCGGCAGGCGTTCGCAGGACCAGCACCTGGGCGCCCGTTTCTTTGAAATAACCGGCGAGGGTATGCACGAACGAATCTTCGTGATCGACGAACAGCAGGCGTTTGCCGCTGCCGGGTTTGTCGGCGATCGCGGAGAACGACTCGGCAGCCGCAGCCGCCGCAGCGGCCGCATTCGTGCCGCGTACGGCTTTGACCAGCGCCGCGCCTTTGGTCAGCGTTTCTTCTTCCTCGTCGGCCGGAATCGAATCATAGAGCAGCGTGGCTCCGACGCGAATCTCGGCGACGCTCTCGCGGATGCGGATCGTGCGCAGCGTAAGTCCCGTGTTCAGCCCGCCGTCGAAGCTGTAGAAGCCGACGGCGCCTCCGTACCAGTCGCGCGGAGAATCTTCGTGATCTTCGATCCAACGGATCGCGGCTTTTTTGGGAGCGCCGGTGACGGTAACCGCCCACATATGCGTCATGAACGCGTCAAGCGCGTCGTACCCGTCGCGCAGCGTGCCTTCCACATGGTCGACCGTGTGGAACAGATGCGAATACGTTTCGATCTGCCGATGGCCGATCACGTTGACCGAGCCCGGCTCGCAGACGCGCGATTTGTCGTTGCGGTCCACGTCCGTGCACATATTCAGTTCGGCCTCGTCTTTGCGGGAGTTGAGCAGCGTGCGGATCTGCTCGGCGTCTTCGATCGGCGAAGCGCCGCGTTTGATCGTGCCCGAGATCGGGCAGGTCTCCATGCGTTTGCCTTCGACGCGCACGTACATCTCCGGCGAAGAACCGACCAGATGCTCGCCGCCGAGATTGACGATAAATCCGTAAGGGCTCGGATTGATGGCGCTCAGACGGCGGAATACGTCGGAAGGCGCGTCCGGGCAAGGTTCGTATAACGTCTGCGTCGGGACGACTTCGAACAGATTGCCGACCTTGAATTCTTCGATCGCCGTATCGACGAGCTTCGCGTAGCGGCCCGGCACGTAGTCCGGGATTTCGGCCGAATCCGCGCCCGCGTTCGAAGAAGCGGTAGACGGCGTCAGCCGGTCGAGTCCCGCCGTCGAGCGGCTGCCCAGCGCGAAATCGTAGCTCAGCTTATACGCCTGATCCTGCTGGCGGTCGACCATCACGATCTCGTCGGGCAGATACAGCACGATATCGGGCCGCTCCAGCGTCCGCTCGTGCTTAAGCGGCATCGGTTCGAATTGGAAGACCAGATCGTAGCCGAACGCCCCGTAGAGGCCGAGCTGCGAGTCTTCCGGCGCTTCGAGCGCTTCCTTCACGCTGCGGATCAGCGTGAAGATGGAAGGACGGCGAGTGCGGTCTTCTTCGGACAGCAGCTCTTCTTCGTCTTCGCGGCGAAGCACGGTGCCTTCGATCAGGCGGCTGCCGGACTCGTGATTCAATTGGAATACCGGATCGGAAGACAAGCGCTCCAACAGGAAATCGAGCAGAAGATCGCCCCGATCATTAAGCGCGCGGATCTCGAAACGGCCGCGCGAAGAACGCAGCTCGATCGGCGGATTCAGGAATCCGACGTCCCATCTCGAATAACGGCCGGGATATTCGTAGCCGCTCGTGAACAAGGCGCCTCTTTTGTCGTCGATGTGGGCAAGCAAGGAAGATACCGCCTCCGACGAATCGAGAGGGGTCAAGGTACGGGTTACTTGAAGTTTGCCCCGCGTGGCGTAAGTCGCCTGCTGGGGGGATAGGGTAGATTTGAATTTCACTTTTTCTCCTCCTTCGGTTAGGGACAGGTTCGGAGAGAAAAGAGAAAGAAAGTGATGGAAATGTCGTAAAAAGGGGACTCGGCTCCGCTCAACTTGTCTCTGCTCTAGTCTCTGTACTGGCTCTGCTTATCGTGCGGTTCGTCTCGAACATGCTCGTTCGAATCTTGCGGACTCCTCCGCGGGGGCGCCCGGCTCTCCGGACTTACCGCAAATCATACCGGGTCGGCGGGCGGATTGTCAATGGCGGGAAGCTAAGATGCGCATTTCTGCGGCAGCGTGCGCAGCCTGAATCGGATCATTGTCAAATCGGAAGAAGCGTGTTAAGATGTGAAACAATTTCAAGCATTATAACATGCGACGGCGAGAAGAGTAAGGCCGAACCGCGTCTACAGAGAGTCCCGGAAGCTGAGAAGGGATGACGGAAGACGGCCCGAACCAAACCTCGCCGACCTGCGCCGGCTCGTTTTCGGCGCAGGTCCGCAGCGTCCCGGAATCTTTTCGCCGGTTTCTCCGCACGGAGAACGCAGAGAAGCAGGATGGGACGACAGGCGCTCCTGTTACAGAGCTGGGGTATAACCGCCGAAGAACGGCCGGCCGCTGCCGGAACCCGAACTTCGCGACGTACCCGACGAGGCCGTTTCGCCGCGAGGCGACGGCGAATCCGGAGTGGCACCGCGAATCTTATCCCGCCTCCGAGACGATGAGTCTTGGAGGTGGGATTTTTTGTTATGCGCCGATTCGTTCAAGGCGCCGAAATCGGAAAGTAAGAAATAAAACGAAATGAAGGAGGCTGCATTCATGCATTCATTCGAACTTCACGCGGATCCTCGTATGGCGGATCTGCCGGATCGGTCCCGCGACGAACATTTCATCGCCCGCATCATTCGGGAAGACCTGGAACAAGCCGCGTATTCCCGCCCGATCGCTACCCGTTTCCCGCCGGAGCCTAACGGGTATCTGCATATCGGGAGCGCCTTCGCCATATTGACGAACGCGGGACTTGCCGAACGATTCGGCGGCCGATTCAATCTGCGTTTCGACGATACCAATCCGCTCAAAGAAGACATGAAATACGTGCGGGCGATCGAAACGGATATCCGCTGGCTGGGCTTGGAACCGGAAGTGTTCTTCGGGTCCGATTATGCCGAGCGCATCTACGAGTCGGCCGAATATCTGATCCGCAAAGGCAAAGCTTACGTCTGCGATCTGAGTCCCGACGAGATGAACGCGTATCGCGGCACGCTGACGGAACCGGGCATCGACAGTCCTTATCGCGAACGCTCGCCCGAGCTGAATCTGGATCTGTTCCGGCGTATGCGCGCCGGCGAATTCGCCGCGGGTTCCAGAGTGCTGCGCGCCAAGATCGATATGGCGTCGCCGAACCCGACGCTGCGCGATCCGGCTCTCTACCGAATCATCCATGCGCCGCATTACCGAACCGGCAGCGCTTGGTGCATCTATCCGATGTACGATTTCGCGCATCCGATCCAAGACGCGATCGAAGGCATCACGCATTCGCTGTGTTCGATCGAATTCAAAGACCATCGGCCGCTCTACGAATGGGTCATGCGCGAATTGGATATTCCGGAAGCGCCGAAACAAAGAGAATTCGGCCGCTTGAATATTACCGGAGTCGTGACCAGCAAACGTTACCTGCGCGAACTGGTGGAAGGCGGTTACGTCTCCGGATGGGACGATCCGCGTCTGCCGACGCTGATGGGACTTCGCCGCCGCGGCGTAACGCCCGAGAGCATCCGCCGTTTTATCGGAGATATCGGCATGATCCGCACTTCGAGCACGGTCGATATCGCGCTGCTCGACCATGCCGTGCGTCAGGATCTCAAGCCTGCCGCGCGCAATCTGATGGCCGTGCTCGATCCGATCAAGCTGATTATCGACAATTATCCGGAAAGCGAAACGGAATGGCTGGAGATCGAAAACAACCCGGAAAACGAAAGCATGGGACGCCGCCGCGTTCCGTTCGGACGCGAGCTGTACATCGAACGGGAAGATTTTATGGAAGAGCCGGTCAAAGGTTTCCGCCGTCTGTCGCCGGGCGTCGAAGTGCGGTTGAAAGGCGCGTATTTCGTGACCTGCACGGAAGCGGTCAAAGATCCGGCAACCGGGGAGATCGCGGAGCTGCGATGCACGTACGATCCGGCGACGAAAAGCGGAAGCGGATTCGACGCGCGCAAAGTCAAAGCGACGCTGCACTGGGTGTCGGCGAAGCATGCGGTCGAAGCGGAAGTCCGGCATTACGGCGCGCTGCTGAGACCGGAGGCCAAGCTGGCGGAATCCGGCAACGATTGGGCATCGCTCGTCGATCCCGAATCGCGGATCGTTCGGGATCGCGCCCGTTTGGAGCTTTCCGCCGTTTCCGCGGAGCCGGGAGAACGATTCCAATTCGTCCGGCACGGTTACTACGCGGTCGATCCCGATACGGAAACTGCCGGCAAGCCGGTATTCAATCTGATCGTATCTTTGAAAGACGGCAAGAAGCTCTCGAAGCCCGCGCGCGAATAAGGCCGAGAACTTTTCCGCAGGAGCGAAAAACGCTTGCCATCCCTCGGAAAGAGGATTAGAATAAACATATGAACAGTTGCTCATATGTTTACGAAAGAGGGAGAATCTAATGAGTCATCATCACGATTCGGAATCGAAACACGATCACGGGCCGGAAGATCATGCCGGACATCGTCACGGCCGCGCGCCCGGCGCCGCGCATTCGCACGCAAGCGCCGGTCATTCGCACGGCGGGCATCAACACGGCCTCGGCGGACACTCGCACGCGCACGGAGCGAACAAGAAAGCGCTGAAATGGTCTTTTTTCCTGATCGCTGCCTACATGATCGTCGAAGTCGCCGGAGGACTGATCACCAACAGTCTGGCGCTGCTGTCGGACGCCGGGCATATGCTCAGCGACGCGGTCGCGCTCGGACTGAGCCTGCTGGCGATGATCTGGGGAGAACGCCGCGCGAACAGCACGAAGACTTACGGATATAAGCGGTTCGAAGTCTTGGCCGCTTTCCTGAACGGGATCGCGCTGCTCGGCATTTCGCTCTACATCTTCTATGAAGCGTTCCGGCGTTTCTCGGAGCCGCCGGCCGTCATGAGTTCGGGCATGCTGACCATTGCCGTTATCGGTCTGTTGGTTAACGTGGTTACGGCTTATATACTGATGAAGGGGGATACTTCGGAGAACCTGAATATCCGCAGCGCTTTTCTGCACGTGATCGGCGATCTGCTCGGTTCCGTCGGAGTGATCGCGGCCGCGCTGCTCATCATGGCGTTCGGTTGGAATCTGGCCGACCCCATTGCCAGCGTCGTCGTGGCGATCTTGGTACTGATCAGCGCTTACCGGGTGACTCGGGATTCGGTGCATATTCTGATGGAAGGCACGCCTGCGGGGTTCGACGCCGACGAGATCCGCGAAGAACTGGCGAAGATTCCGGGCGTGAGCGGAGTACATGATCTGCATATCTGGTCGCTCTCGTCCGATCTTCCGCTGCTCAGCGGCCATCTGGTTTTGAACGATCCGGCGGACGGTCCCGAAGTCATGAAACGGGCGCAGCATCTGCTAAGCGAGCACTACGGCATCGAACATATCACGCTTCAGCTCGACCCGCCCGGCTTTGCCTGCGGAGTAGGCGAAGAGGGTTGCGCGCGGGCTTGACGTTTCCGTTTCGAAAATCGGGCCGCAAAAAAAAGGAAGCTCCTTCGCGGGAGCTTCCTTATGCTGCGTTATGCCCGTTTCCGGCCTTCAGCCGTGCTTCAGATGCTGAAGCGTTTGGGCGAAGATTTCTTCCACATGTCGATCATCGAGCGAATAGAACACCGTTTTGCCGACTTTGCGCCGTTTGACGATCCGGGTATTGCGAAGATACCGCAGTTGATGCGAGACCGCCGATTGCGTCATGTCCAGCACGATGCAGAGATCATGCACGCAAAGTTCTTTTTGCAGCAGGGCATAGATCAGCCTCACCCGAGTCGGGTCGCCGAGAGCTTTGAACATTTCTGCCATATCGATCGCGGTGGAGTCGTCCACAAATTCTTCCTTGATCCGAACCAGAGTATCGCGGGGCGCGGAGCTGTCCGCACCGTCATGGCCGCATTCGTCCGTCATGTCTTCGCGTAGCGCTTCCTGCTTCACGCTTCATCACCTTCCATGTGCGTCATGCTTCCATTATACCAAAAATCGTTGAGATTACGAATAGCGAATTTTGCGCGAACCCTTTGACTTGGCAGAAAGAGGGGACTATAATCGAGTTAACACATGAACATATGCTCATATATTATTCGTAATTCTTTTGAATAGCGGAAGGTCGATCGGAAAGCGAAAAAGGATCGGGAGGGATCGTCATGGGAAACGCGACGGGAACCGTGAAGCGGGAATGGGTATTGGAAGGATTGGATTGCGCGAACTGCGCGCTCAAGATCGAGAACGGCGTCCAGAAGATGCCGGGCGTGTCGGCTTGTTCGCTGAACTTCGTCAACAAAACGCTGACCTTCGAGACCGAAGAGAATCAAGCGGAAGCGGCGGCAGCCGGAGCGGCGGGGACCATCAAGAAACTGGAACCTCACGTGCGCATCATGGTCAAAGGAACCCGGCAGGCCGTCGACGCTTCGGGGCGCGCGGCTGAGCCTGCTGCGGCGACGGCGTCGAGCGTTTCGGCCGTTCGCGGCCATTCGCACGCGGCCGGCGAATCCGCGCAGCATGATCATTCGGAACACGACCACGCGGGTCACGATCATGCGGGACACGATCACTCCGGCCACGATCATGCGGGTCATTCGCACGATCACGGCGGAAGTCAGAAGACGCTCATCGCCCGTCTGGCGATCGGAGCGGCATTGACGGCGGTCGCCCTGCTCGCGCCGCTCGGCGGCATAGGCGAGTTGGCGTTATTCTTGCTGGCGTACCTGACGGTCGGCGGCGATATCGTGCTGCAAGCGGTCAAAAACATTCTGCGCGGACAAGTCTTCGACGAATATTTCTTGATGTCGGTCGCCACGATCGGGGCATTCGCCGTGGGCCAATACCCGGAAGGCGTCGCGGTCATGCTGTTCTATCAAGTCGGCGAACTCTTCCAGAGCCTCGCCGTCAACCGTTCGCGCCGTTCGATCACTTCGCTGCTGAACGTGCGTCCCGATTACGCCAACTTGCAAACGGATGGCGAAACGAAACGGGTCAGCCCCGAATCCGTCGCGGTCGGGTCGCTCATTCTGGTGCGTCCGGGCGAGAAGGTACCGCTCGACGGCAAAGTCGTCGAAGGTTCCTCGATGGTCGACACGTCGGCGCTCACCGGCGAATCGGTGCCTCGCGGCGTCAAAGGCGGCGACGAAGTACTGGGCGGCTTTATCAACAAAAACGGCGTGCTGACCGTCGAAGTGACGCGCACGTTCGGCGAATCGTCGGTCGCGAAAATTCTGGAGCTTGTCGAGAACGCGGCCGGACGCAAAGCGCCGACCGAAACGTTCATCAACAAGTTCGCCCGGGTATATACGCCGTTCGTCGTGTTCGCGGCTCTGCTGCTGGCCGTGGTTCCGCCGCTTCTCGTCCCGGGCGCGCAGTTCTCGGACTGGATCTACCGAGCGTTGATCTTCCTCGTCATCTCGTGTCCCTGCGCGCTGGTCGTCTCGATTCCGCTCGGATTCTTCGGCGGGATCGGTGCGGCTTCGAAGCAGGGCGTGTTGGTCAAAGGCGGCAACTATCTGGAAGCGTTGAACGCCGTGCAGGTCGTCGTGTTCGACAAGACGGGAACGTTGACCAAAGGCAGCTTCAAAGTTACCGAGATCGAGCCGGCCGAAGCTTTCGCGCAAGACGAGCTGCTGGAACTGACCGCTTATGCGGAACTTCATTCGAATCATCCGATCGCCGATTCGATCCGCGAAGCGTTCGGCGGCGAGTTGAGCGAGCGGAGATTGGACGATTACGAAGAAGTATCCGGACACGGGATCCGGGCGAAGATCGACGGCCGGACGGTACTCGCGGGCAACGCGAAGCTGATGGCCGCGGAGAATATCGCGTTTGCCGGGAACGCGCAGGCCGGAACCGTCGTGCATGTCGCCGTAGACGGGACGTACGCCGGCTATCTGGTCATCGCGGACGAGATCAAAGCGGATTCGGCGGAAGCGATTCGCGGTTTGAAACGGCTGGGCATTCGCAAGACCGTCATGCTGACCGGCGATGCCCGAAGCGTCGGCGAAGCCGTCGGCAGCCGGCTCGGCATCGACGAAGTGCATGCCGAACTGCTGCCGGAAAACAAAGTCGAACAGATCGAGAAGCTGGACCGCGCAAAAAGCGCGAAAGAGAAAATCCTGTTCGTCGGCGACGGGATCAACGACACGCCTGTATTGGCCCGCGCCGACGTCGGCGTGGCGATGGGCGGTTTGGGTTCGGACGCCGCGATCGAAGCGGCGGACGTGGTGATCATGACCGACGAGCCTTCCAAACTGGTGACGGCGATCGGCATCGCCAAACGAACGCGGCGGATCGTCTGGCAAAATATCGTGTTCGCGCTCGGCGTCAAAGCGGTCTTTCTGATTCTGGGCGCTTTCGGGATCGCGACCATGTGGGAAGCGGTATTCTCGGATGTCGGCGTCACGCTGATCGCGGTCTTGAACGCGATGCGCGTGCTGCGGACGCCGTCCAAACCGGAAGCCGGCGGCCGGTCGCAGCCTTCGACGCCGATGGTAGGCGTTTAAAATCGATTTCGAACGGATCGAAAAGCCGCGCGCGCCTTCGGGTGCAACGCGGCTTTTCGGCATGTTTTCGGTACTGCCGGAACGCTGCGGGAAGAACGCAAGCGCGTACCCTTTCAGCTCCTGATCACGGGTTTACGTTTCGCCGAAATAACGATGCCGTGGAGGCGCATTCCTGCCTTTAGTATTGACAAGGTACTGGATTATTTTCGATCAAGCAGGTAAAATGTCGGTATTCAGAGAAATTATAGGGTATCTGTTTAATCAGGCCCGAAGGTGAAACCGCCCGGTCGGCGGTTTTTCTTTTCATCGGATTCTGTTTTCGGGTAAACGATAAAGTAACCGCTTTATTACGAACGATGCGTTTCCATTCCTTACGGAGGTGAAGAAATGAGGCCACCGAGCTGTGCTTATCATCCCGACCGAGACGCGCGCCATCAGTGCCTGCGCTGCGGGCGAATGCTGTGCGACGAATGTTACGACCCGGAGCTTAGAGCGTGCAAGTACGGGAACTGCAAGCCTGACGAAGCCGCTTACCGGGCAAACGAAGGACGCCGCGCAGATCGGCCGCCGGACCCGCGCGGAGGGCAATCCGGCATGAATACGGGCTGTCGGATCGTCGTTGCGATCTTGGCGATCATCGGCGGCATCTTCCTGCTGCTGCTCGCGATCTGCGGCGGCATGCTATTCCTGAATTACTAACCGGCAGAGGAGGAGTCACGTGGATTTTCCCGTCTACGTTCCGATAGGGCCTTGGAAGATTCATCCCCATGTCTTATTCGAAGCATTGTCTTATTTTATCGGATTCCGGGTCTATCTGTGGACGCGCCGCTCCAGCGATATGCCGAAGCTGACCAGTCTGCAGATCTTGGCGGGCACCATTCTGGGCGCGGCGATCGGCGCGAAGCTGTTGTATTGGTTGGAAGATCCTGCGGCGACTTGGGAGCAGCTGCGTCAAGGCCATTTTCTCTGGGGAGGAAAGACGATCGTAGGCGGATTGCTCGGCGGCTTGATCGGCGTGGAATTGGCGAAGAAGTGGACCGGATGGACTTCGTCGACGGGAGACGATTTCGTGTACCCGTTGATCGTCGGGATGGTGCTGGGACGTATCGGCTGTTTCCTGACCGGTCTGGACGACCATACTTACGGGACCGCCACGACTTGGATCACCGGCGTGGATTTCGGCGACGGCATCATGCGTCATCCGGCGCAGTTGTACGAGATCGGATTCCTGTTGGCGCTGGCGATGCTGCTGTACCCTTTGTATCGACGAAGCCGGCAGCCGATATCGGCCGACGAACCGTATCTGTCGGGTCGCATGTTCCAGTGGTTCATGGCGGGATATTTGCTGTTCCGCCTGGCCGTCGAATTTATCAAACCTACGCCTCATCCGTATCTGGGGCTCAACAACATTCAATTGGCCTGCATCGCGGGTCTTGTCTACTACGGCTGGCTTTTGGTCCGCAGAGGACGCGGCGGCAGCCGCGCGCGTTCGGAAATCCGGACCGCGGGGTGAAGGCTTCCGAACCGCTCGTCCGGCGCATCTTGGCGCCATGAAGCTTTTTATTCCACAAGGAGGGACTTTCCGCATGCCCAATCGTCCTTATCTCTATCACGAGTTGACCAACAGCATCTGTTCGACCTGCTACCGCAAAGTGGAAGCCAAGATCATCGAAGAAAACGGGCGGATGTACATGGTGAAACGCTGCTTGATCCACGGGCCCGAGAAAGTCTTGATTTCGACGGACGTCGATTATTACAAGAAGACGCGCGAATTCGTCAAAGCGTCCGAGATGCCGCTCAAATGGAATACGCCGATCAAATACGGCTGTCCGTACGACTGCGGACTCTGCCCGGACCACGAGCAGCACAGCTGCCTGACGCTGCTGGAGATCACGGATCATTGCAACATGCAGTGTCCGATCTGCTTCGCGGAATCTTCGCCGCATCGCACGACGCATCGGTCGATGGAGCAGATCGAGTTCATGCTCGACCGGATCATCGAGAACGAAGGGGAAGCCGATATCGTGCAGATCAGCGGAGGCGAACCGACGACGCATCCGCAGTTTTTCGAGATTCTCGATTTGTGCCGCACCCGTCCGATCAAACATATCATGGTCAATACGAACGGCGTGCGCATCGCGCAGGACCGGGCGTTCGTCGAACGTCTGGCTTCCTATATGCCGGGGTTCGAGATTTATTTGCAGTTCGACAGCTTCGAGCCGCATGTGCTCAAAGAACTGCGGGGAGCCGACGTGCGGCGCATTCGCGAAGACGCGATCCGGCATCTGAACGAATTCAACCTCTCGACTACGCTCGTGGTTACGCTCAAAAAAGGGCTGAACGATAACGAGGTGGGCAAGATCATTCAGTACGGACTGCAGCAGCGGGCCGTGCGCGGCGTGACGATTCAGCCGATTCAGGCGGCGGGCCGCCTGCAAGGCTACGATCCTTCGACCGACCGTTTGACCGTCAGCGAAGTGCGTCAGATGATTATCGATCAATCGGGCGTATTCGCGCCGGAAGATATCCTGCCGGTTCCTTGCCATCCCGACTGTCTGGCGATGGGCTACGCGCTGAAGCTCGGCGGAGAAGTGCTGCCGCTTACCCGAATGATCGACAAGGAGACGCTGCTCGAAGGCGACAGCAACACGATCGTGTTCGAACACGACCCTGTGATCAAAGGCAAGCTGTTCGAGCTGCTGTCTACCGGCCATTCGCCGATTTCTTCCGCGCTTTCTCTCAAAAGCCTGCTCTGCTGCCTGCCGCTGGCCGCCGTGCCGGAAGAAATCGTGTACGATAACGTCTTTCGGGTGATCATTATGCAGTTCTTGGACGCTTACAATTTCGACGTGCGTTCGGTCAAGAAATCCTGCGTACATATCGCGCATCCGGACGGCCGCATCATTCCGTTCGATACGTACAACATGTTCTATCGCGACGATAAGGAACAATTGCTCGAAGAACGCAAAGCGGAGATCGCGACGGCTTGGGACAGCGCGCCGGGCTGCCGTTAAGATCCCGACTTCAAGGAGGAGTCGATGGAACGATCCGATAAACCGCGGGAAAAAGAAATCGACGGCGCGGCGAACGATGGCTGGCAGGAGTGGTATCCGGAAGAAGACATGCGAAAGCCGGAAAGCGCGGCTTTTCGACGGGTCTTGATAGTCTCGACCGCTGTCGGCATGATCGGACTGCTGCTGTTGTCATGGGTGTTCGGATTCCTGCTGGTGCTGTGGCATTTGCTCATGCAGCTATGGACAACGATCTTCGGTTGAGCTGTCGTACCGCAGCACGAGAATACATAAAAAACTGTGCGAATGCCTTAAGGCACCGCACAGTTTTTTTGCGTTTGTCCTGCGAATATCGACGTTTTTTCGACTCAAGCCGGCTTTTCCGTCCGCGGAGCGTTCGAAAGTCCTTCCGCCGCTTCTCTGGCCGTCAGACGCTTGTGCGCCGCCAGCAGGAACGGCAGACCGAGCGCCGTCAGCAGGGCGAGCGGCGCGAACACGGCCAATCCGCTCTGCATGGCGAAGCGGTCGAGCAGCAGTCCGCCGACGATCGGAGCGGCGACGCTGCCGATGTTGTTGAAGCCGATCGTCCCGAAGTAAGTCCCTTTCCATTCGGGCTTGGCGATCCGGTCGATCAGCATGTCCATCATGGTGAACATCAGCACTTCGCCTACCGTGAAGACGAATACGCCGGCGAGCAGCAGGATCAAGCTGTGGCCCATGCCGAACATCAGCAGCGAGAGCGCGACCAAAGCGTTGCCGAGAATCAGCGGCACTACTGGGCGGAAACGGCTGACCGTCTTGACGATCGGATATTGGACGATCAAGACGACCGCGGCGTTCGTCGCCAGCATGTACGAGAACAGCTCTTTGCCGTTGCTAAGGCCCGGAGCGATCGACAGATACTGCGCCAGCGTGGAACTGAAATGGCCGTAGCCGAGCACGCAGAAGGTGGTGCCGATCAGTACGGGGAGGAAGATGCGGTCGCGGCCGGTGACGGCCAACGCTTCGCGAATCTTCGGCGGCTGCGCGTCGGATCGAACGTTCAGCGCGCCGCGGTGAACGGCGAACTGCATCACGAGGACCAGTCCGTAGATCACGTAGACGACGCCGGCCACGACGAAAGGAAACAGCGATTCCGCCGAACCGAGCTTCAGACCGACGATCGGGCCGAACACGACGCCGATATTGATGGCCGCGTACCGCAGATTGAACACGAGCAGCTTATGCTCCGGCGGCGTCACGTCCGAGAGCAGGGCGCGGGACGCCGGCTCGAACACCGAGCGGCACAGCCCGTTCAGCACGTTGACGACGAAGAATACCCAGATTTCGTTTGCCGCCGCGAAGCCGAAGAAAACGGCCGCCCAGCAGAATACCGAAACGAGCATGACCTTCTTGCGGCCGATCCGGTCGGAGATGTAGCCGCCGTAGAAGCTGATCGACACGCCGGCGAGCGAACTCGCGGCGACGATAAAGCCGGTCGACGTGGCCGATACGCCCAGCGTCGAGGTGAGATAGATCGCGAGGAACGGGATGCTCATCGAGGTGACGAGACGGCCGAACATCGTGCCGACGATAATCGTCCAAGCGAGCGGGTGAATCGTTTTAAGCGCTTTTGGGATCATGGCCTTACACTCCTTGTTAACAGCTTCCGTTATTGTAACGCCGATAAAAGGGGAAGAAAAAGGGCAAGAATTCGGTTGCTTTTTTCCCCTTTTATGTGATGCAATAAACGGGAGATGAAGGATCTTCAAGGTATCGGAGAGCTTGAACGGACAAGCCGAGAAAGGAGCTTAAGCATGGATAACGGAATGATGCAATATTTGCGGATTTACGAGCAGCTGCGCGACGAACGTTCGGAGAGCGGACAGACGGTCTGCGTGACGGTCGCCCGGCTGGCGGAACTGCTCTACTGCACGCCGCGCAACGTGAAGTTCGTGCTGCGTAAGTTGGAAGAATCCGAATGGATTCAATGGATGCCGGGCCGAGGACGGGGCAACGGATCGAAACTTCGGTTCCTCAAATCGGCCGAGGAAGTGTTGGAACTTCGCATACGCAGCCTGCTGGAAGACGGACGGACCAGCGACGCGCTCGATCTGATCGCGCAATCCGGCGTGGACGAACTGCACAAAGCGCGCCTCTGGTCGCAGTTCAACGTTCATCTGGGCCTGCACAGCGAACCGGCCGAGAGCACCGCTTGCGACGTCCTGCGCATGATCCGTTATCGGAAACTCGAGAAGCTGGATACGGCGAATGTCTATACGGCGTTCGAAGTGCATATTTTGGGGCAGATCTATGATACGTTGGTGTCTTACGAAGCGGCTTCGGGCAAATTTCTGCCCAAACTCGCGCATCGTTGGGAGAGCAACGAACAGCAGGACCGTTGGACGTTCTATCTGCGCAAAGGCGTGCGTTTCCATAACGGAAGACTGCTGACTTCGGCGGAGGTTCGCGGTTCGCTGCTGCGATTGAAAAGGAAAAATTCGCCCGCTCTGCGTCTGCTCGGAGAAATCGAAGAAGCCGAAACGGCCGGCGATTACGCCGTTACGTTCCGGTTGTCCCGGCCCAATCCTTTTTTCCTGCACCTTGCGGGCAGCCTCTACTTGGCGGTCGTGCCGCCGGAATCCGACGAGAGCGAGCTGCCGATCGGGAGCGGCCCGTTCCGGGTCTCGGAGCTGAGCGAACATCGGCTGTCGCTGAGCGCGTTCGACGGCTATTTCGGCCATCGCCCGCTGCTGGATCGCGTCGACGTATGGTTTATGCCGAACGCCGATACGGGCGGTCCCCATACGTACCATCTGTCGGAAGACGACGAACTCGAAGGCAGCCGACGGGTCGATTCGCCCGCTCAGGGCTGCCGGTATTTGCTTTTCAATTTCCGCCGCGAAGGCGTTCACCATCATGCGGATTTCCGCAAAGCCATGCGGATTCTCTACGATCGCGAACTGCTGGTCACGGAGCTGGGCGGAGATCGTCTGGCACCCGCGGCGGGAATCCTGCCCAAATTCAGCGCTTCGGTGCCGATCCGTTCGGGCACGCTTGCCGAAGCCGAAGATCTTCTGCGCGCCTGCGGCTACGGCGGCGAACCGGTGCGCCTCGTGTTCACCGACAAGAAGGAGGAATGGATCGAAGCCAACTGGCTGCGCCGCCGCGCGGAAGCGGTCGGGCTGCGTCTCGAACTTCGTCCGCAGAAACCTTCCCGGGGTTATCCGCAGGCCGAAGAAGGAGAACTGACGCTCGCTTCGGAAGTACTCGAGGACGATTGGGAACTGGATCTGCTGAACTTTTTCCTGAACGACGCCAACTATCTGAACCGGATGATGACGGACGGTCAACTGGAAGAACTGCACGGGCTGTTCGAAGATTTCATGACGAAGGACGCGGAAGGACGTTTCGACATTTTCGCCCGCGCGCAGCGTTTGCTGGAACGGAACGATTGGCTGCTCTACGGCTCGCACACGAGCCACCGCGCTTATTTCAACCGAAGCTTGTACGGGCTGCGCATGGGCTCGCTCGGCTTCCCGAACCTGTCCAAACTCTGGGTCAGGGGAGAAGACTGCGGGTGCGAAACGCCAAGCAGGCATTGAACGGGCGGATATTCGATTTTATACTTATAGAGGAACGCGGCCTAGGCCGCGCAAGCGAAAGAGAGGCGGGTCAAAGAAATGAACCATCACGAACAAGAAGCAGGCAAGCGCCGCAAAGTCATCATCGACACGGATACGGCGGGGGACGATACGATCGCGATCTTGACCGCGCTGCATCATTTTGACGTATTGGGCATCATGATGACGGGCGGCAACGTGCAGTTCGATCAGGAAGTGGAGAACGCGCTGTATACGATCCAAGTCGCGGGCAAAGGCGGAGCGGACGGCAAGATTCCGGTCTTCAAAGGCTGCGAACGGCCGCTGCTCGCGCCGTGGAATTCGCCTTCCCATCTGACGGTGGAAGACGTGCACGGCAGCGACGGCATGGGCGGCGCGAACTTCCCGCCGGCCGAGCAGCGTCCCGCTTCGGGCCACGCGGTCGATTTTCTGATCGAAACCGTGCATAAGCACCCGGGCGAAATCACGCTGCTCGCGATCGCTCCGCTGACGAATATCGCGATGGCGATCCAGAAAGATCCGACGATCGTTCCGCTGATCGCGCATCTGTACGTGATGGGCGGTACCAACAACGCGCTGGGCAATATCACGCCGGCGGCGGAATACAATTTCTATACCGATCCGGAAGCGGCGAGCCTCGTACTGAATTCGGGCATTCCGACCACGATGGTGGGTTGGGAGATGTGCACCGATTTCTCGCTGATGGACGACGACGATCATGCGGAGATCGCGGCGCTGGGAACATCGGGAGCCGAATTTTTTATCGCGGTCAACAAAGTCGTGATGCAGTTCAACAAAAAGGTACACCGTCTCAGCGGAACGACGCATCCCGATACGCTGTTGATGGCCGTCGCCGCGGACGAATCCGTGATGACCGAAAGCCACGACTATTTCGTCGACGTGGAGACCAAAGGCGAGTGGACGAGAGGGTACAGCGTCGTCGATATCAACGGACGTCTCGGCCGCAAGCCGAACGTGCGGGTCTGCGAAGGGATCGACCGTCCCCGCTTCAAAGCGATGCTGCTCGAAGTGCTGGGCTCTATTCGCTGAACGTCCGCTTCGCGGAAAGAATTTCCTGTCTTGCCGGATTAACGAAGCTCCGAATGGCGTAATGATTACCATGGACGGAGCGCGGAACCCACTCCGGCGCGTCTGTAGAAAGGCGGGAACGCGTGAAAGGCGAGGAACTTCGGATCGACACCCAGATTCTCAAAAGGATTCGCATGAACTACCTGCTCTATCTTCCTCCCGGCTACCAAGCGGAATCCGATAAAAAATGGCCGTTGATCCTCTATCTGCACGGCGCCGGCGGGAGCGGCACGATGCTGGACGCGGTTCGCAAAGAAGGTCTGCCGGCGCGCATGGAAAGCGGAGCCGGCCTTCCTTTCGTCGTCGTCGCGCCCCAATGTCCGCTCGGCGTGTTCTGGAACACGCGCGAAGACGAAGTGCTGGCGATTCTGGACGAAGTGGCCGATAACCGAAACATCGATCCCTCGCGCGTCTACTTGACCGGGTTCAGCATGGGCGCTTACGGCGTCTGGCAGATGGCTTCGCACCATTCGTATCGGTTCGCCGCGATCGCTCCCGTATCCGGCGGCGGCGATCCCGCGTACGCGCGCAGGCTTCGGGATATGCCCGCTTGGATTTTTCACGGCAAAGAAGATCGGGTCATTCGCGTCTCCGAATCGGAGAAGATCGCCGAAGCGATGCGCGAAGCCGGAGCCGAGGTGGAGTTGACGATATACCCGGAAGCGGGGCACGACTGCTGGAAAAAGGTATACGCCAACGACGCGTTATACCGCTGGTTTCTGGAGCATTCGGCGATTCCGCCGCGCAGCCGGAAACCGGAACCGAACCGAACGGAGGAAGAGCACGTGGAAGAGACGATCGTTCATAAGGAATCGAGGAACGGGGAAGACGAAAAGAGCGAGAAAGCGGCAGAGGCGATTCCGATCGATTCGGCCGCGCCGATGCCTTCTCGGCTGTACGAGGACGGAACCGAGCGTCTGCGTATCGAATCGGTGAAAGAAGACGATATCGACGATCTGCTGGCGCACGAGATCAAAAACAAAGCGTTTTTCCGTCGTTACGCGGCTACGCGCGAAGAAACGTTCTATACGCGGGAAGAGCAAGCCGCCCGCGTTCGGCGAGCGATGACGGCGGCGGCTGCGGATCAACGTTATCAGTTCTTGGTACGCGATCGGGAAACGGGCCTGCTGATCGGAGGCGTCGATCTGATGGGCGTGGCTCGGGGAAGCTTGCAAAGCGCTTGGATCGGCTATTCGCTCGATCAAGATTATAACGGACGCGGCTACATGACCGAGGCCGTTCGTTTCGTGGTGCGGCACGCGTTCGAGATTCTGGCGCTGCATCGGATCGAAGCGGGAGTGATGCCTCATAACGCGGCTTCGCTGCGCGTATTGGAAAAAGCAGGATTCGAGCGGGAAGGCTTGTCGCGGCGCAACGTGAAGATCGACGGGCGTTGGCGGGACCATGTGCTGCTGGCCGTCATCAATCCGAAAGATCTGGCGGAAGAAGAACGATTGTACGGCAGCGGGGGAGAGGAAAAGGACGAATGATCATTAGCGACGAAGCCAAAGTTTTTATCGAACGGGAAATGGAAAAAACGGGGATTCGCGCTCTTCGCGTGCTCTCCAGCGGCCGGAGCTGCAGCTGCTGCGGTCCCGGGTTTCTGGTGAAGCTCGGAGCCGAAGAAATGAACGACCGCAGATGTACGGTAAACGGTCTGGACGTGTTCTACGAACCTCATGCGGCGAGTTTCATGGAGTCCATGACGCTCGAACTTCTGGCCGACGAACAAGGCGGCGGATTGACGATGCGCAGCGGCGGGCGCTGCATGCCGTAAAGCGGCTTCTTTTGCCGGCAAACGCAAAAAAGGAGTGAGGGTCGGAATGGCCGTTACGGAAATACTGGATATTTTTGACGAACATTGGGAACGGATCGGCACGGCTTCCCGCGAAGACGTCCACCGTCTCGGACTCTGGCATCAGGTGTTTCACTGCTGGATCGTGTCCGGGTCGGCCGAGCAAGGATGGGAGCTGCTGTTCCAACTGAGGCATCCCGACAAAGAGACGTTCCCGAACTGTCTCGATACTTCCTGCGCGGGCCATCTGCTGGCGGGCGAAACGCCGGAAGACGGACTGCGCGAATTGGAAGAAGAACTGGGTTTGTCCGCGCGTTACGAAGATTTGATCTACTGCGGGCTGCATCGGGAAGAATATCGGGTCGCCGACGACTATATGGACCGCGAGTTCACGCATGTCCATCTGCAGCGGTGCGAGCTTCCGCCGGAAGAATATCGGGTGCAGCAGAGCGAAGTATCCGGACTGTTCCGGGTGAAAGCGGAAGATTTTCGCAAATTGCTGCAAGGCGAACAGGACGCGATACCGGCCGAAGGCGTCGTGTACGACGAAAAGCAGCATCCGGTACGCGAACGGCGCAGCGTCGCTTTGAGCGATTTCACGGACAATACCGAAACGTATTACGATTTGTTGTTCGATGCGCTGAAGAAACTCTGAAGATCGATGATCGGTCCATCGGACGAAAAAGACGCAAAAGAACAGGAGCGAGCGACGATGAGCGAATTCACGAGCGGCAATCTGATTCTGAATCGGAATCTCGAAGCGGTCGAGGCGTTTCGGCCTACGAAAGTCAAGACGCTAAACGACGAATGGAGCGTATTTTTCACCTCGCGCACCGAAAATCGGTTCGAAGAGCCGAACGAAGTGCTGGACGCGAAATCGGACGTTCCGGTGATGCGTTTCGATAATGCGGAAGACCACGGCTGGGAGTTCGCGATCGTAAAGTCTGGAAAAGTATTATCCCGATTCGGGTTCTTGTACGAGCAGGAAACGATGGATTTGGTCGAATTGGTCGAGAGACTGGACCCGGATGCGGATCCGTTCGAAGATCTGTTCATGAACGAAGAATCGGATCAATACCGCGCGGAAATGTTGGAGAAGTTGTACGCCGAAAAAAGCAAACAGGCGAGATTGGAAGAGCTGTTTGCGGATTTCGATTTGAACGCTTTTGCCGAATTCGGCATCTCTGCCGAGCAGTCGGCGGAGCTGGAACGCTTATTCCGTCCGGAAACGTTTGCCGAAGAAGATAGTGTTTTCGAGCATGTCGAGCGCTTCAAAAAGATCCTGGGCATCGAAGAAATGAGCTGGGTCTCGAGCCGTTACGAAGATCTTGACGACGAAGATCAAGTCCGATAACGCGACGGCAAAAAGCCGATGAAGGAATATTCCTTCATCGGCTTTTTCGGCTGCGCGCTCCATAGATCGCTTCTGCGCGGCCTGAGGAAGCGCGCACGTTCGAATTACCGGCCTTGCAGATACACCGGCGCTCCCATCGGAGCCGACTCGACCCCGCCGTCCACGCCAAGCTCCGCGCCTTGTACGTAAGAAGCGGCGTCCGAAGCGAGGAACAGCACCGCCGCGGCGATCTCTTCCGGTTCGCCCATCCGTTGGAGCGGCACGCTCATCGAGAATCCGGCATCGAGCTTATCCAGTCCTTCGGCGGTGGATTGACCCCAGATCGGCGTGCGGATCGGGCCGGGAATTACCGTATTGACGCGGATGCCTCGCGGCGACAGTTCGCCGACCAGCGAGCGCGCCATCGCGGTGACCGCGCCTTTGCTGGCGGCGTAAGCCGAAGCGCCCGGACGCCCGGAGTTGGCGATGACCGAGCCGACGAGGATGACGGAAGCGCCGGCTTTGAGATGAGGAAGCGCCGCCTGCACGGTCAGAAAAGGCCCGGTCACGTTGATCCGCAGCACGTTCTCGAAACGTTCGGCCGTCGTGCTTCCGACCGGCGTGGAATCGGAAATGCCGGCGTTGGCGAAGACGATATCGAGTCCGCCGAACTTGTCGACCGCCGCGGATGCCGCCCGTTCGAGCGCTTCGGCATCGACCGAATCGGCTTGAAGCGCCAGCGCGTTTTCGCCGAGTTCCTGCTGTACGGCTTGCAGTTTGTCGAGATTGCGGCCGGTAATGACCACTTTGGCGCCTTGTTCGATGAACAAGCGTGCGGTCGTTAAGCCGATTCCGCTGCTCCCTCCGGTGATCAGGGCGACTTTGCCTTTTAATTGAGCGGTATGGGACATATGAGAACACTCCTTTTGTTTGATATGAGAATGATCATTCTAAAAAGCGTGCGGAAAAGGAAGACCGAAGGAACGTTTCCGGCCTTTTCCGTCGAATATCAGCGGAGCGCGGCGAGAGAAGCTTCCTTGATTCTTCGCAATTTGTCGCGCGAAGCCGAAGTTCGGGCCAGCACGCGAATGCCGAGCAGCGAGTTATGCAGATTCTCCGCGGCGATCGAAGCATCCAGTCCGTCGGGAATTTCGCCTTGCTGTTGACCTTTGATGATCAGCTCTCGCAGCCTCGTTTCCAGAGAGCCGAAACCTTTTCCCGCCGCTTGTTCCGCTTCGGTATCTCTCGGACCGAGTTCCACGGCGGTGTTGACGAACAAGCAGCCTTTCGGTTCTTCGGGATCTTTGTCGATCATGGCGTTGAAGATCAAAGCGATTCCCGCCAAAGCGGAAGACGACTTCAGCGCCGCTTTGGCGAGGCGATCGTCCATCTGGTGTTGATAGAGCGTCAGGGCTTGCATGAACAGCGCGTGTTTGTCACCGAACGTGTCGTAAAGACTGCGTCGGTGAATGCCCATATGTTCGACGAGCTCTTGCATGGACGTTTTTTCGTAGCCTTGCGCGAGAAATAACCCCATCGCTTTTTCCAAGACTTCTTTTTCGTCGAATTCTTTGTTTCTGGCCATATTCCCAACCTCCCGGTCTCATCATAGCATTACGAGAACGAATGGTAAAGAAAGGGCGCGCGAAGCGGCGGATTATCCGGCGGCGGCCGGCTCGCTCGGCATCGCTCGCGCCAGATGTTCCAGATAAGCGGCCTTGCTCTCTTCCAGACGTTCGTCCGTCATATGCATGGCGTCGTGAACGGCGAACGGCGGCAGGTAATCCGCATGGACGTAACGGGCCAACGCTTCCATCGGCGCCGCGACTTCGCGGATCGTAAACAGGTTCTTGCCGCCGCGCAAGTAAGTGTCCGCCGTTCCCACCGTCGAGAAGGAGATGCCGATCTGCTTGCCGGTCAGCTTGTCTCCGCCCGGTCCGAAAGCCCAACCTCGCTCCAGCACTTCGTCGAACCATTTCTTGAGCAGCGGCGGGGTGCTGTACCAGTACAGCGGGTATTGGAAAATAATGCGGTCGTACCGTTCGAGCAGTCGTTGTTCGCGGCGGACGTCGATCTTCCAGTCGGGATAAGCATCGTAGATCGAATGAACGTCCGTATCGGGACGATCTCGAAGAGCTTCGATCCAGGCCCGATTGATGCGCGAAGCGTTCAAATCGGGGTGGGCGACGATCACGAGCGTTTTCATGCGAATTCCTCCTGAATATGAATTCGGCCTTTAGGAGAATCATCGTTCTACAATGGTAAAAGCGGGCCGTTCGCTTTCGCGGACTAAATATAGCATATTGAGAACGATCGGTAAAGAATTATTTTCGAAAAAATTATGGTACGTTATCAAAGGAGAAAAAGAAGCGGTTCGCAAGCGTGCGCAAATAAGGAGGAAGTTCGTCAAATGAGCAATCCGTTTATGCAGCGTCTTCAGGATGCTTATCCGCAAATGATCATCGCGGACGTGCAGACCGAACGGTCGGCGCAGCATTATTTTGTTTTTACCGTCAATCATTCGGCGGTATTCCGCTTCGCTCGCGACGCGGAGAGCGCAAGATCGCTGTTATTCGAAGCGCGTTCGCTGCTGCCCGCGATCGCACGGGCGGTCGCGCTGCCTACCCCCGAGCCTCTGTACGAGTCGCTGGAACGTCTCGAACCGGGGTACGCGTTTCTCGGATACGCGCGGATCGACGGCGAACCGCTGTGGCCGGAAACGCTGGAAGAACAAGCGGGAACGGAAGCTTGGGAGCGGGCGGCGCAATCGGTGTCGCGTTTCCTGCGCGAACTGCATGCCGCGGAGCCGCCGCGGGCGGAGCAGGGGCGGCGGGAGGACGCGCATGCCGACAGGCTCGCGCCGGAGGAGCTGGCCGCGAGGGCGAGGGAAGAACTGTTCCCGAGACTGAGCGCAGGCGCGCGCGAGGCTGCGGCGCGCGATCTGGAGGCGCTGGCGAGCGAATCGGAAAGAGCGGGCCGGCAGGCGTTGATTCACGGGGCGCTGGGTCCCGCGCACCTGCTGTGGGACGCCGTCGAAGCGTCGGTCTGCGGCGCGATCGGGTTCGGTTCGGCCCGTACGGGCGATCCCGCGCGCGATCTGGGCAGCTTGTCGGCCGTGTACGGAACGGCCTTCTATGAACGCTGTATCGCCTTGTATGCGGGCGACGAAGCATTGGACAAGCGAGCGCGTCTGTACGCGCGGCTGATGCCGCTGCAAGAAGCGCTGTACGGTCTCGATACGGGAGACGACGAGACGCTGAATTACGGCTTGGAAGCGTACGAGCGCGAAACCGGCCGCTGCTCGGGTCAAACTTAACGCTTCCGTCCACCCGCCTTAACATTCACCGAACATTTTTCCCGCAAAATAGACGTAAGGGAAAAATGAATCCGCATTCGAACGAAGATTTGTTCGCCGGATGCAGCCTAATGTTAAGGAGTGGAGAACATGGACGAGCCGACGGCGCACGGTTGGGAAAGGATGGAAGAACCATCGAGGAGCGCCGGAGAAGACCGCACTTTGTGCGAACGGTATGCCCCTTACCTCATGTTCGACCTGCGGGAACCGTTCCTGCCGAATTTGGTCGGATTCACGCTGCTCGAAGCGGGAGACGAATCGCCTTCGTTCCCGAGAACGTTCGCGGAGGTCGATCCGCGTACCGAATTCATTTTGGAGTACGCGATCTGGTGGGATTACGAGATCGGCCATCTGTATCAATTGGAACAGATCTGGATCTATGTCGGACCTAACGGGGAAGTGCTCGATTGCGAAGCGACGTTCCACGGCAGGGTCTTGAAAGGGCTACTGAAGAATCGCGGCAATCTGAGCGACGGCACGCATGTGCGTTTGTTCGCGCAGCCGGGCAAACATGCTTTGTCTCCGATGCCGGAAGTGTTCGAACTGCTGCCCGATCTTTATTCGGCGACGGGGCCGCATGCCGGTTCGGAAGGATTGTACGCGGGCGGCGAGATCGCCTGTCTGCTTCCGCCCGGAGGAGAAACGGAAGAGATTCATGATCGCGTGCGCCGCTATCTGCGGTCGTTCGCGTTCAGACCGGCATTGGAGTACACGGAATGCCGTCTGCTGCCGGAACAATTCCTTTCTTGGCGGCAGTTGAAAGACGCCATTCCGGTCCGTTTGGCGGACCGTTTGTTGGAACTGGAACTGATCTTCGAACGCGACAAAGCGTACGGCGCGGCGGAACTGCTGGCGGAAAGAAGAACCCGGCGGACCCGCGAATCCGGTACGCAGCCCGAATCGCTGCGCGAACCGGGTCAGTCGAAACGCGAAGAAGCGAGATAGACGGACATCGGCGATTTCTCGTTTACGATGTCGATCGGGGCGGGGACTAAGGCCTCGTCAATCAGGACCTCCGAGACAATCGGACGGTCCTTTTTGTCGCGAGCGCTGCTTCGAATCAAAGACGGCGAACTTTGAGTCCGCTTCAAGCGTCTATCGGGTATCTTGACCGATAAAAAAGAGAGGAGCGATAGAGATGAAAAACAAGAACCCCCTTTTTTCGGCGGCATGCCTGTTTGCGCTTTTGATGATATTGGCTTTGATCGGCTGCGGAAAGGTAAGTCAGCCGCCTGCGCTGACAGCGGAGAATATGGACGGGGAACAGATGACGATGGTCGGCGGTTCGTATGCTTGGCAGGGCGTCGAATCCGATTCTCCGGCACCGCCGGAATTGATTCGGCAGGAAACGGTGTATGATTTTTCGCCCGAAGGAGAAGTCAAGCTGATTTTCGACGGCGATGAACCTGCTCGCGTCGAAGCCAGGCTGATCGATATGGAGAATCCGCAGGGGGCGGGAATCGCTGCCGCGTTCGACGGAACAAAGCTGAAGCTGACCAAAGAACCGGGATATTACGCGTTAAACGTCTTGGCCGTCTGGAAAAACGAAGATTACGCGAATTACGCGTTGTCCGTGAAAATCGGCGAGCCGTAAACCGCTGACAGAAGCGCCCTAAGATCATTTCTGACCGGGTGATGAATAAACAACAAGGATTTGCTTGTCAAGTCGCGATGAACATGATATCTTTTGATAACGATTATCAAAGTTAATGAAGAAAAAGCGACCGATAAACCTTGATCTAATGAGGTTTCTGGTCGCTTTCTTTGTTTTTATATCACTTTTTTATCACATTCTCTGCAAAATCGTTATTAAACGGGATATCCAGCAGGTCAGAATACATCTCGCTGATCTTCTGGTCCGCGTCGATTTGCATCTTGGATGTCACATGCGTGTAGATTTTTAGAGTGGTCTTCGCATCATCGTGTCCGACGCGTTTCATGATCGTTTGGAGAGGCACGTTCGCTTCCGCCAAGAGCGAGATAAAGGTATGACGGAAGATATGGGGGGTCACTCTTTTCTTGATTGAAGTCCTTTTTAAGAGGCGATTCAGTCTTCTGGTAAACCGAGCAAGATATATTGGGTATCCGTTGTCGCTACAAAAAATAAATCCTCCATCGTGTACAGGCGGATTCCGCTTGAAAAACTCCTGCCTGCGTTCTATGTAAGACTGTAGCATAAGACACACCTTAAGGTCGATCGTAAATTCGCGAAAGCTGGATGCGGTCTTTGGCGGAAGGAGCTGATATTCTTTCTCTGCGGCCGGCATATACAGCGTCTTTGAGATCCGTAATAGCCGCTCTAGGAATCTAAAGTCTGGACGTTTAAGCGCTAGAAGCTCGCCTGGACGCATCCCGCTAAAGGCCAGAAGGTAGAAGGCCTCGGGATCGCCATCCTCACCGAACTCAATGGCAGCTCTCAGAAACTCTTCAAGTTCTTCAACCTTCAAATACTTTTCTTCAATACTTCGATTTTCCAACTCTTCAACCGTCATTATTTTTCGCGGGATCACCGCATCTTTTGTCGGATTGTCCAGTCGCCACTTGTTTTTGATGGCGTGCTTAAAGATCATGCCGGCCGTAGTGTGTGCCGTGATGATTGTTTTTAGAGCGTACCCCTGATTGTCCAACTCGTTCAGCATATCCTGATGGTTTTTGTGGCTGATTCGAGCGATCGGGGCTTTCCCATAGAACCGGCAAAGGAATTTTATGTCTGCCATCATACGGTCAACGGTACTGGGCTTCTTTCCGGACCGCCGATATACGTCCATCCATGAAGCCGCACCTTCTTCAAAAGTCATGCGCTTGGCTTCTTTTTCATCTATGCCGTTCATAAGCCGCCGGACTACTTCGTCTACAGCATCTTCCGCAGCCTTCTTCGTATCGGCGCGGCGCCGGATCTGATTCCGCTTGCCTGTCGCTGGATCGATGGGGCCGTCCTTCACGCACTCCCACTTATAACCCTGCTTATTCTTTGCAGATACTTTCTTAAATGCCACGATAATCCCTCCCTTCATAGATCTGTCTCGACCGGATCATCTCAACCCGACGAATAGCGACGTCGAGCGGTACCGCAAAAATCTCGGCCAGTAACAAGGCGTATTCCATCCATGTGCGCGCCAGCGGCGGAAGCAACGCGTAGGGCATCGCTGCGACGAGCTGAAAGCGACGAGCCTGCCACTCTTGTAATTGCACCATGAGCGGATGGAGGCCGTGTTGTCGGCCGTCGTGCAAGGCGATGTGGCCAAGCTCGTGATAAAAGTCTGCACGCTGCCGCTCCGGCGCCGTCCGGTTATCGAGCGAGATGATCCTCAGGCCTGAGGCCCAGAACGAAAATGCTGGCACGGCGTTGTAAATCACTTGAATACCCCAGATCGACGCGATCAAATGGAAGTTCAAGTGCATCCCTAAATGAATATGGTGCTCCGAATACAGATCGCGAAGCCAAATGTCCGCGGCTGTTGGCTGGTATCCCTGAAGCATATCTTTTCCCCCTAATGGGAACATATGTTCTGTTTCAGTGTAAAAGAAACGGCCCTCCGGCATCAAGGGCCGCATGCTTATTTGCCTTGCTGTTTGCGCAGTGTCTCGATGATCGATTCCGCGATCTGCATTTCCTCTTCGGTCCAGTTGCGACCGCCGTCGCTGAATGCCATGCCTTCTTCGGGAGTTCGAGCAATTGAACTTCCTAGCAGATAGTCGTAAGAAACTCCAAAGTAATCGGCTATCTGATTCAGGATTTTGAAAGAGGGTTCTCTCTCATCTCTCTCGTACATGCCAACCGCGCTTTCGCTGATGTTCATGAGTTTTGCAAAGTCTTTTTGAGTCAACCTTTTCTCGGATCGGAGGAGCTTAAGTCTGCTTCCGAAAGTAGCCATAACATCACCCAAATTGATAATAACACAATTACCGCACGATGATGCTCCATCAGGTGCTGAACTACAAGGGCGGCCTCCGAATGACGATCGAGGCGCCGGCAACGTCGGAGCAGCAGAGCGAATTCCCTACTGATGGCACGTTGTCCAGCGCAGTCAAAGTGCTGAACAAGACTGCCGTCAAGGAGGGCAAGCGCTACTACGGCGCTTCGCTCACGCGGTCACAGGGCCTCGTCATTGATCGGGACGACGAACTGGCCAAGGCGGTTTTCAATGCCGATGAGTTGAGCTTCTACGCTGACGGCGACCACGCGCTGTGGTTTGACCTACCGAAGAGGAAGTTCGTCTTCAGTGGTGACCTAGATGCGGCCACCGGGACATTTGCGGGTGCTCTTCAAGCTGCGAAAGGAACGTTTTCGGGTCAACTGAAGGCTGCGAGCGGAACCTTCGCGGGCAACTTGCAGGCCGCCGGCGGTACGTTCAAGGGCGCGCTTCAAGCTGCTTCAGGTACGTTCACCGGAAAGCTTGAGGCGCCACTGGTACATTTGCCAGCGCGCTACAAGCCGCCAGTGGCACTTTCACAGGTGAGCTGAAGGCGGCCACTGGATCGTTTTCCGGGAAGATCACGGCTTCCGAGATTGAAGGAGGGAAGATCACGGGCACGCTGATCCGGACGGCGACGTCTGGTGCTCGCACGGAAGTGACAGAGACCGGCATTTACTCTTATGATTCCTTCGGTGAGCGGAAGGTCGCGATCTCGCATGAAGGTCCATCCGACGAATCTGGATTTACGGTATTCGGTTCGGGGCAAAAGCTGGGCGGGTTCTATGGACGAGGGAATAGCGCGATTTTGCAAACGCAAAATCAGTTACAGATCTTTTCTTTTTACGATCGTGTGCTTATGACAGGGGCGTTCTACTTTGCTGATGGAGATGAGGTAAGTGGGCTACACATTTCAAGTGTGAATGGTTTAAAAAGTACTCTTGACTCTAAAGCTGTAAATATGGCCTTCGACAACACAACAAGGAATTTGAAACTTTATGACGCTAATGGAAGTCTCATCTCTCAAGTGAACATACCTAAATAACCTGCAATATGGTATTCTAAGGAAAATGTTCACAGGGGGACTTAAGCACGAAAAAATTTATTTCTGGCTTCGTAGTAGGTGCGCTGCTCTTCGGTGGTACAGCCGCTATTGCTGCTCAACCGGGATTGATCGGGCAAAAGGTTCAAAGCGTATTCTCGCTCGAAAAGGACGGCAAGAAAATCGCTGAAGCAGTAGCGATCAATGGGGCAACGTATGCTCCTGTGCGAGCAATCGCTGAGGCAACCGGCACAAGCCTAAAGGTGGAAGGGAAGACAATTACGATGTCGGATAAAGATAAAGCAACCGCATCTACGACGGTGTCTAATGATGAAACTCCAGTGAACATTCAAATTATGGCGAAACAAAATAAGATTGATGCTTTGAATCGTGACATTGAATCAGCGAAAAGAGGCAAACAAGCTTGGGCAGATATGCTAGAGCCTGGCGGTGCCGTAGATCCGGATTCGCCGAATGCAAATCAAGTTCGCAAAAGAATGGCTGAGTGCGACGAGCGGATCGCCGCCGCCGAAGCCGAAATCGCACAGCTCCAAGCTGAAATCGCAGCATTACAACAAAAATAATTGTTACGATTTTCATTCCTGCTTGCTCGCTCTATGTAATCGTGGGATAATTTGGATGATTACATAAGAGAAGAGGGATTGCTGATGAAAAAGAAAAAGTTTATGATCGCTGGAGCTGCGGTAGCGCTGGTAGTTTCGTCATTCTCTGCCGGGACATATGCATCTGGAAAGTTGAAACTGATCGTTAATGGACAGACTGCTTCGGCTGATGTGCAGATCATAAAAGGTACGACCTATGTGCCACTGCGTGCTGTTTCGGAAATGCTTGGCGCAAGTGTTAATTACGATAACTCAGCCGAAACGATCATGATCAATAGCAGTGGATCTCCTGCTCCGAGCAGCACTCCAAACACCGGATCGACTGGAACCGCTACAAGTAAGAACAGCCGCACGAATCCGGCTGCGCTCGGTTCAGCACTTCCGTTTACAGTCAAGAGCTTCTCTGATGACTACGGCGGTAACGTGAGCGTGACTCAAGTTGTCCGTGGAGCGCAGGCTTGGCATATGCTTCATGAAGCTAATCCATTTAATAGTGAGCCCAAAGCTGGATATGAGTATTTGCTTGCCAAAGCCACGGTTAGTATAAGTAGAAATGCTCAGGAAGATGCAGCGGTGGACTTTTCACGGGTTAGCTTTACACTGGTTTCAACCACTGGAACGGCTTACGACATGTCAATGGGTGTATCGCCAGAACCGGATATTGATACCAGCCTTTATGAAGGATCTTCTCATGAAGGTTGGATCGTCTTCCAAGTAAAAAAGAACGATGAGTCTCCAGTAATTGCTTTCGAGCGGAATTATGACGGAACTGGCGGAGTTTGGTTTAAGACAAATTGATACTCATTAATACAAAAAGCTTCGCCAATGACGAAGCTTTTTGTTCCGATTGGTTATTTAAGAGTATCTTACTCTACAGGATCATTCTTAAAACAACAATCAACGAACATGTTTCCAAAAGATGTAAAACTCCAAGATCCCTTTTTTAAGTCAATCTTGCAATTGTCAAATTTTGAATCGATTGAAGCTGCAACCTTAGCTTGTTCTAATACTACATGTTCATAAAGTTGGTTATACCGTTTCAAATCTATATAATACTTTTCGCTGTCTATACTGATTATGGAAAGTCGGCATAAGTTCTGAATTGCAGCACTATAATGATCAGAATTTGAAAAGTCCATTTCAGGAAAGGGCATCATATTATCTATTATTACTTGATAACTTCCAGCAGAAGTAAGTTCTTCTGCTCCCTCAAATATCACAATTTCAGCTATCGGCCAATGTTTATTTTTTAGTAGAATATTTAATACTTTGACATCGAAAGATGAAAGCTGTTTAATTACTTCTACAAAAGATGGATGAACCTTGTCCTGTGATTTCACGTTCATTGAGGATGCAATCAACTCAGCGAACATGTTTCTGATTTCTTCATCTTCAATATGAAACTTTGCAGCTTCTAATGTGGGGCCAACTATGTTTAGTGGAGGTTCTACTCTTTGTTCTTCTGGAATTTGAGAGAGCCTTTCTTCAATACGTTTTTGGAATCCTTTAATACGCGGTTCTAAGACAGCTCGAGCAGTATGAATAGGTGAAAAAACCAACCAAAACAAATTACCTAATCCTTCACCAAGCTCAGTTGTGGGTTTGCCCAACGCGTTCTCTGATAATTTTTCAATAGGAACGCCAAGATCTTTGGCTGCTTCCAATCCGGTTTTAATATCATTAGGATCCATATATAATCCTCTCTTTCAGAATTGGTAGATAGCATCTACTTTGAAATTCGTCGAAAGAGAGGATTTTCCTCTTTAAGAATGAAGATTGAGGAGGTTATTTATGAAAATACAAAAGATCCTCCGTATGGAGGTCGACATCGAAGACGATGTAGTCCGCGAGACGTCCGGCACGATCCGCGCGATCTTGTCGACGTTACCGAGGGAACAGCAAATAGAACTTCTGCTGGCCGTCCGCGCGGATGTAGAGACGCTGTTGAAGGGAGTGGGAGCGTTTGACCAATCGGTACACGAATCTGGACGGAGCACGGCGGATCAGCGAGACGTATGACCAGATTAACATCGGCTTTGACAAGGTTCAGGAAGAGATGCATGCGAAGGAAACGCCGGAAGGCGCACAGGAGAAGATCGATCAGGCCAAGGCTGATGCCATCAAGGAAGCAGCCGACACGTTAACGGCGCACAAGCAGCGTGGAGCAGATGAGCATCCGGCCGCAGCGGCGAATGCAGCCGGCTTTATGTCGGCAGCCGATAAAAAGAAGCTCGACGCGAGCGCATCCGCTGCTACGGCCAGCGTGCTGATGCAGCGTGACGCCTCCGGCCGCGCTCAGGTAGCCGCGCCAGCGGCAGACGCAGACATCGCGCGCAAGAAGGAAGTCGACGACGTACAGAGCGGTTTGAACGCCCACAAGCAGGACACAGTCGCTCATCTCACGCAGACTGAACATGAGAAGTTGACCAACATCGAATCCGGCGCGCAGAAGAATCAGAAGGCATTCGGTAGCGTTAACGGAATCGCGGCTGAGACGACCACAGATGGCCTAACTATCGAAGGAGCGACCGGCATCTCTGTAACCAAAGATCGCAAAAAGATCATCTTGACCGCGACCGGACAATCGACGCCCGGCGCGCATGCAGCAACACATTTGCCAGGCGGAGCTGATCCTATCCAAACCGCGACAACCGAGCAGCCCGGATTAATGAGTGCGGCGCAGGCAACAGCGTTGGCAGCAGCAGAATCTAAGACAGATGCTGCTTCCAAACTTCAAGCTGCTAAGGACTATACGGACGCATCTCGGCTCTACGGCACGACGACCAACACGGGAAACGCCTACGCTCTGACGATCGCAAACGGGCCAGTTCTGGGAAAGTTTCGAAAGATTACGGTCGAGATCAACGCGGATAGCACCGGCGCGGCGACATTATCTTACAACGGCGGCAGCGCGCTTCCGATCCGGAAGATGACCGGAGCCGGCGCGGTGGCCGTGACAAATCTCAAGGCAGGCGGTATCTATTCGCTAGCGTATTCGGGATCGGCTTTTATCTTACAGGGTGAAGGGGGGAGTACGGAGATGCAGGCGCGGGTGACGTGCGTGCGGGGAAAAAGGTCGGCACGGACAGTGGATTGGTTACCGGCACCGTACCGGTCCGCGCCACGACGTCCGTGACGGCAAACGGCACGCTGCCGTCCGGCATCTACGACAATGATGTGACGGTAGCAGTGCCTGACCCGAGCATCGGCACGACGGCCACGGCCGCCGATCTGCGCGCGGGGAAGACGATGCGGAGTGGCGGAGCGTTGATGACTGGCACTAAGCCAGTACAGGCCACGGTAGCGCAGACGGTAACGCCGGGCACGACGGATCAAGTCTTAGGTTCAGGGATCTATGACGGCAGCATCACAGTCAAAGGTGACGCGAATTTACTTCCAACAAATATTGTAAATGGAAAGACAATATTCGGGGTATCTGGGACGTGGGTAGGCTATCCCCCTACGCCGGGATCGAACCAAGTCTATGCTGAAGCCCAACAAAGAAATGCCACCGGAACGGCTTACGCTAAACTCTATTCATGCGTCGTCCGAATTGCGGGCCGATACCGGCTATCTATTAGCTATGCTGTATCTAATTCCGCAGCTTTGGGATATGCACAATTTCGAAAAAATGGGGCTACGCTTCCATCGGGCAGTACATCATTTACGAGTTCCACCTCTTACAGCGTATTCTCGTATGATCTTACTGTAGATTGCGCAGTAGGCGACACGCTTGAGATGTGGTCCAATATTTCGAACCTGTCCTATGCAGCGTATTATAAAGATTTCTCAATCGGTATCGCGAACGCTACAAGAACGTATATAACGGCTACTTGATGAGAGGAAGGGTTAAACATGATCGTAGAAACGTTGCCGTACGATGGGTCATCGGAGCAGTTGGTGGAGCTTATCAATGAACAAGCTGACAAAGGCCTTCGCTTGGTATCGGTTCAGAACATCGATTCAGGGAACTTTGTCTCGTTTGTTCCGAAGGATTTCTTTACGCCAAATGAGCAACTTTCGAAAGCGCAAGAGCGTATTGCAGAGCTCGAAAAGGCTGATCTTGACAATAAAAAGTTGATCAACGGTCTGGCCGAAATCATACTCGGCGGCATGTAGCGATGCGCGCGCGTATCTACACGGCGGTCTACCGCTTCGGCGTCTGGCTCGCATTGAAGGGAGGTGAACTACTTATGTCCGAAAAACTTCTCCGGCAGCTCGCCGGAAACGCGGCGATCCTGATTATTGCCGATCGCTTGGCGTTGGAAGACGTCTCGCCGAAAATTCGTATCTATGTTGATGAGATTCTGGCCGCCGAGTAAGCCGCATCCTCACGGATTGCGGCTATTTTTATGCCCTCGGAGCGATCCGGGGGCTCATTTTATGTGACGGGAGATAGATATATGGGGGAACAAATTATACCGAAGGCGGTCGCTGCGGGAATGGGAGCGGTAGCGGGCTTCTTCTTTGGAGGGCTGAACGCAATGTTGGTACTACTGCTTGTGCTTGTCATCGTAGATTTTGCAACCGGTTGGGCGGCGGCGTGGACGAGAGGCGAGCTGAAGAGCCGGGTCGGATACATCGGGATTGCGCGCAAGGTGGCTTTGTTTGCTGTAATTGCGATCGCTCACTTGATCGACGGCGTATTGGGCGAGCTGCACATGTTCTGGGATGCCGTCGTCTTCTTTTACCTCGCGAACGAATTGCTCTCCGTCATCGAAAATATGGGTAAGATCGGCGTGCCTATGCCAGACTTTCTGCTCAATGCTGTTCACATCTTTCAGAGCAAAAGCAAGGTGGAGGAGAATCCGCAACTGATTCCGGAAGCACAACCGGATATCGTCAAGCAGGAAAAGGTAGCCGAGGAAACAGCCGCAGCGGACCCAGAAGACAACAAGACGGTCTAGATGGCCGAGATGGAGGAAACACCTTGAACCTGAGCAAATACAATATCGAGCGCTGCTACATCGCCAAGCGCTCCAACACCAGGCCCGGCCTCCGGTTAACCATCGGAGTGCCGGCTTTTTTTGTCGCGCACGATACCGGCAATCCCGGCGCAGACGCGGAGAATCACTATCGCTACTTCAACACATTGACGGGACGTTCGGCTTCCGCACATACCTTCATCGACGACAAGCAGATTTTGGAGATCATCCCGACCGGTACCGGACCCGATCCCGGCGAAAAGGCATGGCACGTGCTCTATAACGTAACGACCGACAACGAACGTTTCGGTTATAACGCCAATGACGCGGCGATCGGCGTAGAGCTTTGCTACGGCGGCGGGATCGATTTCGAGGCGGCCTATAAAAGGTTTGTCTGGTATCTGGCCTTCTGCTGCACGAAATGGAACAAAGCTCCGCGCCTGTTCATCCCAAGCCACAAACAATTGGACCCCGCGCGCAAAATTGACTGCGACAATGCGCTCAAGATCGGCGGGCGAACGCTCAAGGATCTGATCGTGGACGTCGTCGCTGAGATAGCTGTCAGCGTAGTGCCTTCGCCAGCGCCGGCACCGAAGCCAGCAGAATCGGACTTTGCGACGCTGCCGGTCGCTGTAGCGACTGAGTTGATAGATAAATACGTTCGGCCCGCTTGGTCTGCGGCGCGTGCAGCCAAGCAACAGCCGGAGGCGGACCACTTCCACCGGCTCGCCGTGAACCTACGATCGGCAGGCGGCGTAGACAATCAACTGCGGCCGCTGGTGGCAGCCGTTAAGCTGCATAAGTCGAACGTGCAAGAGATCGTTTTCCGTTGGCTCTCGCCAGCATGGTACGCCGCACGCGACGCTGGTGATCCAGATCAGGCCAAGCACTATAACGCTATAGCCAATCACCTTCGCGCGGCTGCTGGCATGCCGATTGAATAAACAAATAGCCCTGCCGGTTAAGGCAGGGCTTGTTTTTGCTTATGCTCTTCTTGCGCTGAAAAACCTTAAGGCATTGAAAGCCCGGATTATCATCCAAGCCGTATAAATAGGAGCTGATATAACCAGAATCAAGCTGAAAATTGGAATTGAATTCATCATAGTTAGGAATTCTACAAAATAAAGCGCAATATCGTTGTTTTGTGCAGGTGCTAGGTCAAATTGAAGATAAATGAAATAAAGCGCGCTCAGGAAGACGAACCAAGATCGAACCTTAAACATTCGATATAAATCGAAGTCATTCTCTTTTTGCGCTTTAACCCCAGTAATGAGAGCTTCAGATCCGATTTCTATGAGCAGGAAAACGAGCGCTACTATAGTGAAATAAAGAGATCCGTCTCCAACGTTTTTGTTTATGATCGCAGTGAAGCTGGTTATAACGTAGTAAGTTACGGCGAGCAGCGATATAGTCAAGTATCCTCTGATTCGAAATGGTAGTATGAATGATGCTATAGAGCCAATCATTAGAAAAACCTTTGTGAGTAGTTTTAAAATCATAAAATTCATCGCCAGAAAATAGATCAAATGAAACAAATCCCAATTCAAACTTCTTCCCCCTAGTCCATTTTCCTCAACAATACCAGAAAAGCCCAAACTCGACTAGACGCTTGTTTGCTTGGTACAATAAAAGAGATCCAGAAGCACTGGTCCCCGTCGAAAACATCGGCGGGCTTATTTTTTTGTAGACGGTAAATCCCTTGCCTGTTATAATAATGATAATCAATCTCATTTGGAGCTAAGAAGTGTCACATCAAATATCACAAATTCACCGACGAGCGGCGTTTTCTAGCGTTGATGCAATTTTGAGGTTTACTGATATGACAGCGTTATGGTCGCCCAAACGATTACGAGCGACGACGTACGAAGCCCCATCAAGGATAACGATTCTCAATATCAAAGAAAAAAGGTGGGTTCATCTTGTTTAAGAAATCCGGTTCAATCCTGCTGATGCTTGCATTGGCGGTCATGCTCGTGCTGAGCGCCTGCGGCCAGACCGCGACGAACGAGTCGGCGAAGACCGGCGCGGCGGCTGCCGAGACGCAAGCTTCGAGCGATAAAGCGGCAAACGCGTCCGAAGAAACGGACAAAACGTCGGAAACGCCGGCCGAAAACGCAACCGCCGCGGAAGGCGAAACGGTCACTTACAAGTCGGACGCCGGCGACGTACAGGTCCCGAAAGATCCGAAACGGATCGTCGATTTGACCAGTTTCACGACCGGCTATTTCGTCGCTCTCGACGCGCCGGTGGTCGGCGCGCTCTCCGGAGCGATGAACAACAAATACATCAAGGAACAGCTGCAAGCCGAAGGGACGACCGATCTGGGCGACACGCCGACGGCAGAGCCGATCTTGAGCCTCAAACCGGACTTGATCATCGTCTACAAAGGGACAGAAGGCATCGACCAACTGTCGACGATCGCTCCCGTGGTCCAACTCGAATACGGCAAACATAATTACAAAGATCTGATGCTGCTGCTCGGCCAACTGACGAACCGCGAAGACGCGGCCAAAGACTGGGTCGCGCAGTGGGACAAGAAAATCGCCGAATTGAAACCGCAGGTGGAAGCGGCCGTCGGCGACCGCACCGTATCCATTCTCAATCCTTACGCGAAAGGCGTATACGTCTTCGGGCATAACTACGGACGCGGCGGAGAGATCCTGTACGGCGAATTCGGTCTGAAAGCTCCTGCCAAAGCTCAGGCGGAAGCGATCGACAGCGGAACGGGCTTTGCTTCGATCTCGCTGGAATTGCTGCCGGAATACGCGGGCGACATCATCTTCACCAGCCCTTGGTCGGGCGACGATACCGATCCGCAGATCGTGTACGGCAACAGCATCTGGAAGAACCTTCCGGCCGTCAAAGCGGGACATGTGTTCCAATTGGACGCGACTTCGGACACGTACAACGATCCGATGTCGCTGGAAGGCGAGCTGAAATTTATTACCGAGAGTCTGTTGTCCGCCAAATAAACATCGCGAACCGTGCGTCGAAGCATAGTGCGATGTTCGAGAAAAGAGGTATCCTCCCGCAGCGGAAGATGCCTCTTTTTTTGCGAAACCTGCTCGAAATCACGCGGCAAAAGCCTGTCTTGTTATGATACAGTTAAGGCAAGCGACCTTATAGCAAAGGAGAGTTTCTTATGATCATCAGACCTTATGAACCCGCAGACGAGACCGGTTGGCTGAGATGCCGGGTGTTAGCTTTTCTGGATACGGCTTATTACGACAATGTTTTAAAAGAAAAAGAGCATTACGCGCGCCCCTCGGTCGAGCTGGTAGCGGTAGAGAACGGAGCGGTCGTCGGACTGATCGATCTGGAGCTGGACACGCAGCCTTCCGAAGTCTGTTCGAACCCGGACATGCGAGGCGCCATGATCTGGCATCTGGCCGTCCATCCGGATTACCGCAGGCAGGGAATCGGCCGCGAGCTGTTATTCGAAGCAATGGAGAAAGCCAGAGTCGCAGGCATGCAGTATCTCGAAGCGTGGACGCGCGACGATCGGTGGGTACGGGATTGGTATGACAAGATGGGCTTCGAGCTCGTGCAATCGTATTTCCAAGTCTATATGGACCGCCCGGAAGATCTCAAAGCTCTGGTAGAATGCAAAGTGCCTCATCTGCGGCCGGTATCCGTATTCGCGCATTATGACGGATCGGACAAAGCGTTCGTATTCAGCAAGTTCTCCCGGGCGCACGAAACGGTACGTTACGATTTTTATCTGAAATAGGATCGCTTAGACGTTCCGGAGAAACGGAAGGGGATCGACAATGCAGCGCGGAGATCAAACGACGTCCGAAACCGAGCGATTGAAACGGATTCGGCGCTCGGAACAGGAATACCATGAACGCTGCTACGAACGAAACGGATTGTTCGAGCCGGGGAGATTCTGGAGCCGACGCTTGAACTGAATCTGACGACGGAAGAAGCGAAAACTATATTAACGTCCGTTTACGGAAAAGCATGGAAGATCCGAACGTCGGCCGCCAAACCGCTAACGTTCGAAATCGAACGCGAGGGCAAAGCGGTCCGATTGGACAGCGAAAGTTTAACTTTTTATGCGATTAAAAATAAATTCATCATATGAAAAATTCACAATAATAAAACCAAAAAAGCAGAAAAACAAACACTAAAACCGTCGAAACCGATCCGAAACACCGGATACAGACCAAACAACCGGTCATCGAAAAAAAGAGCGGTTGACAAATCGGAATCATTACGAATATTATAGATATGTAAAGTCCTTGATAGGAACAATCTCGCTTCTTCTCGCAAGGTCGTAAACCCGAGAAAACGGGCAGATCGGCGAGAGAAGCAATTTTTTTGGATCAATCAAGGATATAAAATATCTATTATGGTCATTAAAGAAAGGGGAAATAGCTGATGTCCGATTCCAAGCCAGTCGATGTCATCATTATCGGAGGAGGGCCGGCAGGCATGAGCGCGGCTCTGGTACTCGGCCGGGCGCGGCGCAGCGTGCTCGTGATCGACGAAGCGATGCCCCGGCACCTGGTCACGCGCGAATCGCACGGGTTCTTGACTCGGGACGGCGTCTCGCCGTCCGACCTGAGAAAGGTGGCGCGCGAACAGATTGCCGCGTATCCGACCGTACATTTTATTCAAGAAAAGGCGGTTCGCGCAGAAGGGAGCGACGGCGAATTCGTGATCGGCACGAACAGCGGCGAATCCTACAGAGCCCGCAAATTATTGTTTGCTACGGGTATGAAAGATCTTCCGCTCGGGATCGAAGGATTGGACGAAGTGTACGGCAAGAGCGCTTACGTCTGTCCGTATTGCGACGGTTGGGAAATGCAAGATCGGCGAATCGCCATTATCGCGGGCAGCGCGTTCGGCATGCATCTGACGCGGACCGTTTCCGGTTGGACAAACGATCTGGCGCTGTTCACGAACGGAGAGGCACTGACGGACGACGACAAAGAACAACTGGCGCGTCGAAGCATTCCCGTATTCGAAACGGCGATTCGCCGAATCGAGTCGGAAGAGGGAGAGACGCGCTCGATCGTGCTCGAAGACGGCACGGAAATCGAACGCACGGCAATCTTTTTCGCTCCCAAGCTGGAACCCGGGTCCGATCTGCCGACCGTCTTGGGATGCGATACGGCGGATTCCGGCGCGATGATCGTCGACGAGTTCGGTCGTTCCAATACGGCGGGAGTCTTCGGCGCGGGCGACGGAGCGTCGCAGAAATATCAAGTGGCTGCGGCGGTCGCGGCCGGATCGATGACCGCGGCCATGCTGAACTCCGAACTGCTTGAAGCCGATTGGGAAATGGTGTAAAATCAAAGAAGTGATCAAACCGCAGGCTATCGAAATGCTTCCTTCTACTTGGGGAACCGGAAACCGGGGGCGCAAGCCCGACGGGCCGGTTAAATTCAGCGTTTCGGCTCTCCTGCGGTTTTTTCTGTTCAACCGTTTTGCTGTCGAATACATAAGAAACAACGATATCCAGTGCGCGGGTTCGTACGAATCGCTGATCGTCGAGATTCGCGTGCCGCACGAAAACGGATTCCGGCATTACGCGATCGGGCACGAACCGTCGCGGACCGACTGGACCGAACAGGAACAAGCAGAGAATGAACGGTTCGATGCGGAAGAAGCCGCGACGCTGTTCTTTGCTTTCTTGGATACCCGCGATGTCCCGCTTTCCTTCGCCAAACGGGATATGAGCGATATGTTCGCGTGAGGCGTAACGAGCAGTCCGGAAAAGGAGCTGTATCAGATGCAAATGAAAACTTCGCTGTTGTTGTCCGCAATGCTCATGGCCGTAGCGGCGGGACAAGTATTCGGACGCTGGGGAGACGACCGTTATCAGGTGCTGGTGATCGTCTTCGGCATTACCGGAATCGCTGCGGCCGTCGTTCTCTTCATGCTGATCATGGACTTGATCCGCAAAGATTTCCGCACCGCGCGCGGCACGGTCGCGAGCCGTCATCGGAATCAGGTCTGGGTCAAGCTCGATAACGGCAAACACCAGAGCTGCGTCATCTCCGCAGATCAGAAGCCGGAACACTTCGCCGCCGGAGAACCGGTCGAATTGATGTTGGGCCGCCGCAGCAAAATGGTACACCGAATCAAAACGTTGACTTCGTGATTTACGGCTTTGCGCGCAAGCTTCCTTCAGGAGGCTTGTTTTTTTGATCTTAAACCGCGTTTCGCCATACTTTCGCCATGTTGGAACTTCGCGAGATCCGGTAAGCTAAAGTCATCGCAAAGCCGCAGGCTATCGGAACGCTTCCTTCTATCCTCCAAAATGATCCCAGCATTCCGGCTCTCCTGCGGCTTTTCTTATTCGCGAATATTCGATTTGCAGGGAGGCGTCATGATGAACGGAATCCGTACCGATGCGCGTCAGGCGCGTCAAACCCTTAACCGAATCTTTCTGCGGCGCTCGCAGAAGCTGGTTCTGCCGGTGACGGATACGCCGGCGTCCGAACCCGGGCTGTTGGCGGCGCTGCACAAAAATATCGAACGGCTCGGCTATTCGTTCTCGCCCGAGCTGTTGGAAGCGGCCTCGGTGATGAACCGGGAATCGCTGACCGAACTGCATGATCTGATCGTCTCTACGCTGCGACGGATGGCCGGCGATCACGTGAAGTACGCGCCGATGTATCCGAACTTCCCCGAGCAGGTGATGGAAGCCAGTGACGCGGAGCTGTATCTGCGCGCGGTACTGCATTACGCGCTCGGCATTCTGCCGGAGACGCCGAAAGAAACAAGACCCGAATTGAAAGTACGCAAGAAAACCAAACCGATCGAACCGGGAACCGAAGAAGAATTCGTGCGCATGATCCGCAATCTGATCGGCTCTGGCGGTTCGTTGTCCGACGAAGACAAGGCGGACGTATCCGACTCGCTCCGTTCGGGCATCGAACTCGATCGGCTGCTGCCCGATTCGATCCCGTTCAAAGAAAACGCGGCTTACGTCGCTTCGATCCTGTTGGAAGAAGGACTGGCCGACGTTTACCGGCTGTCTGCCTATTTCTCGACCGCTACGGACGTTCTTCGTCTGGCGGCGGGATTGTCCGGTCTCGATACCAGCTTGTCATGGGCCAAGAAAACGGCCAAACTCAGCCGCCCGGCCGCCAATCCTTATAATCTCATGCAGGGTATGCAGCACGAGATCGAACCGGAGACGGGCAAGCCGGTCCCGCTCTACCGCTTCCGCAAGTTCAAACGCGCGGAACGCCGTCTGCTCTTGGGTCTGCTGGAGAAAAGCGGAGCTTCGCTCGAAGACATGCTGCTCTACCGCGAGCTGTGGAAACGGCTCGGCGAGATCCTGCATCCGGGCGAGATGCGCGGCCGTTATCCCGCCTGCTTCGAAGCTTTCTCGCGGCTGCGGCGCGAGAAGTCGATCCCGACCTTCCGGCGCAAGGCCGAAGAAGGGCTGCGCCTCCGCGATCCCGAGGTGATCGCCCTGCTGGCGAAACGCCCCGGCGAGCTGGCGCGCCGGCTGGACTTCCTGCTGCGCACGCAGCCGCAGCAAACCGAAGAGATCTTGGCGGCGTTCGAACGCGCCTTGGATCAACCGGCCGCTGCGCTGCTGCTTCAGCTGCTGGCCCACTTCAAGCATCGCGCAGAGCCGCGGAAATATCGCGTGTTCTTCCCGAAGGGGAGTATCGGCAAGGTGGTCGCCGTCTATAACAATCTGCCGCGGCTCGATCCGGCCGCGCCGGAGCGGCTTGTCCGCTCCATCGAGCGGGAGCTGGTCGCCCGCTTCGCGCAGCGGGAACCGCTCGGCCGGGTCTATATCGACCCGCGCCTGGCGGATATTCCGGTGCCGTTCTCGGGCCGCTCGGCCAGCGCGGCGCTGCGGCCGCTGCCACGCGGCAGCCGGGTCGCCGTTCCGGAAGGCGACATTCTGCGCTTGTTCTGTTGGTGGACCAATTTGCGAAGCGGCGCGGCGCATGACAGACGCGTGGATATCGACCTTTCGCTCGTGCTGTTGGACGACAACTGGGGCCATGTCGAGACGTTGGCTTTCTATAACTTGCGAGAAGACTTCGGCGCGCACAGCGGAGATATCACGAACGCGCCGAAAGGCGCTTCGGAATTCATAGACTTGAATATCCCGGCGGTACTTCAAAAAACCAAAGCGCGTTACGCGATGGTGCAGATCGCCTGCTTCACCGGCCAACCGTTCTCGGCGCTTCCGGAATGTTTCGCCGGATTCATGATTCGTTATGACGGGCGTTCCGGGGAAGCGTACGATCCGCGTACCGTCGAATCCCGCTTCGATCTGACGGTCGATGCCCAGCAAGCCGTACCGTTCGCCGTCGATCTTCGGGAACGTCGATTGATCTGGATGGATGCCGTCGTGAAGAATCGCGGATTCTGGATCACGGCGCACCATAACATGACCGGACTGGAACTGCTCGGACGCGCGTTCTCCGATGTGCGCAAGACCAGTCTTGCCGAACTCTATGCCCTGCATGCCGAAGCACGGGGCACGCGGACTTACCGGGAAGAAGAAGCGGATACCGTTTTCGGCATGGAAGAAGGCGTCACGCCGTATCAAACGGACGTCATTCTCGGAGAATACTTATGATCGGATCGAACGCCTTTTGATTGAATACGCCGCGTCGGGGTGAACAGTTCGTAGAGGAAGAATCATCCGAGAACTGGAACCCCGAGGAGGCGGCGACGATGGCAAACCAAGATCTTTCGCATCGGATACTGACGGCACTCTGGAAAAGTTGTCTGGATCAAGAAGAATGGTTCCCCCCGCTCGAACACGCGCTCAAAGACGTTACGGCGGAGCAGGCGGCATGGAAACCGTCGGAAGGACCGGCGAATTCCATTCACCAGACGGTGCGGCATCTGATTTTCTACAAAAAAAGGCTGTTGATGGAAGCGCGCGGAGAAAAAGAGTCCGACGATTACCCCGAAGTCGAAAACAATACGGCCACCTTCGGGATCGACGATCTTTCCGAAGCGGGATGGGAGGCTTCCCGAACAGAGCTGTATCGGCTGCACCGGGAACTCGGCGCTCTGCTGGAAAGCTCGGACGAAGAGGCGCTTCTTCGTCCGTCGGAAAAAGGCGGCGATACGCTGAGCGAGGATTTTCGGATGCTTGCGATGCACGATGCTTATCATATCGGACAGATCGTGCAGCTCGCCAAGATGCAGCAAGCTTGGCCGGCTGTGCGCCGATTCGACTGAACTTCGAAGCGCTTGCCCTCGGATCGGCTGCCGAACGCCGATCTTCAAACGCTCTTGTCCGGCCGTGTACGGGCGCGGAACGAAGCAGGCAATCCGCAGTCCTGAATTTCGCGAAACCGGCCGAGAACGCCTAAGGAGGCGTTCTCGGCCGGCTTTTCTTGTTCTTTTACGGATAGGAGGATCAAGCTGCGGGAAAAAAGGTTCGTGGTTGGAAGGTCGGTGACGGCGGGTAAATAAGCGAAAACGAATGTCGAAGGAGAGAAACGAATGAACACAGCGGGAAGCGAATGGATCTTCTGGGCGCTCGGCGCGGCTTTTATCATGTTCGGGATCTACTCCCGCGTGCGCCTGCGCAGACTTTCGCAAAGCGAATACACGGTGCACGGCACGATCGTCGATTACGAAGAATTATCGGACATGGGGGTAGAACGAGGCAGCACGGGCATCAAATATTATCCCGTCGTCCGGTTCGAGACGCCGACAGGCCGAGTACAGGAAGTGTCGCGTATCGGGACTTCCGCGCGCGGCGAAGAGGTCGGAGCGAACGTGCAGGTTCATTACGACCCGGAAGATCCGGCGCGGTTCGAACTGTTAAGCGGCAAGGAAACGCTGAAGCGGCAGAGTATCCCGATCGCGCTCGGCGTCGCTTTTTTGGCGGTCGGCACGGCTTTGCTGCTGTGAACGATCAAGCTTGACGTGGAACGCGTTTCAGCCTGTACGGTAGAAATACGGAGTCGAGCAAGCTATCGAACGATCCGATTTCATCACCGGAAGGTTGTATGCGCATGAATGCTTTTTCCAAGATCGTTTTTATCGATATCGACGGGACGCTCGTCGGCGACGACGGGAAGGTGCCGGAATCGGCGGTTCGCGCCTGCCGGGAAGCCCGAAGCAACGGGCATCTGCTCTATCTTTGCACCGGAAGGTCCAAACCGGAGATCTACGACTTTATCTGGGAGATCGGATTCGACGGACTGATCGGAGCGGGCGGAGGCTATGTCGAATCGGGAAGCGACGTTCTGTACCATAAGCAGGTGTCGCCGGAACACGTGCGGGATATGGTCGACTTTTTCGAAGCGAACGGGATCGACTTCTACTTGGAGTCCAACGCCGGGCTCTATGCCAGCCGCAATCTGCGCGATCGTTTGATCCTTTTGATCCACGGAGATATCCATAACGATCCGCGGGCCAAGCAGCAGTTCGAGATCGCGCCGCACCCGTTCTTGGATACGCTGACTTATCACGAGACGGATTTGTACAAGAGCGACGTCAACAAAGTGTGTTTTCTGGAAAGCCGGGTTCCGTTCGAGCGCATTCGGGAAGAGTTCGGCGGGAAATTCGAGGTGCTGCAGTGCACGGTGCCGATCTTCGGCAAAGACAGCGGCGAGCTGACCGTACCGGGCGTGCATAAAGCGGTCGCGATCGCCGACGTATTGGCTCATCTGGGCCGGGACGTCCGCGACACCGTAGCGATCGGAGACGGACTCAACGATCTGGAGATGCTCCGCTACTGCGCGGTCGGCATCGCGATGGGCAATGCCCGCGAAGAACTGAAAGCGGTCGCCGATCACGTGACCGGCACGCTCGAAGAAGACGGACTGTATACGAGCTTTGTCAGGTACGGTCTGATCTCGGGTTAAGACGCTCCGGCAAAAGGAATGCGGGACCGAACCGTAGGCCTTTCATCCGAAGTCCGATTGTCGTCAGCTTGCCGAGGGTAATGAGAAAAGGACAGCTTTCATTACGAGAGGAGCATGCATGATGACGAATACCAACGTTACGGCCGCCGATTCCGGTACTTTCACGATCGGAGGCGACATGACGGTCAACCGGCTCGGTTACGGCACGATGCAATTGACCGGACCCGGAGTCTGGGGCGATCCGAAAGATCCCGAAGAAGCGGTGCGCGTTCTTCGGCGTTCGGTCGAACTGGGCGTGAACTTTATCGATACGGCGGATTCTTACGGTCCGGTCGTGGCCGAGCCGCTGATCCGCAAAGCGCTTCATCCGTATTCGGACGATCTCGTGATCGCGACCAAAGCGGGCTTGACCCGTTCGGGTCCCAACGATTGGCGTCCGGTCGGACGACCCGAATATCTGCGGCAGCAGGCGGAGATGAGTCTCCGATTCTTGGGCGTCGAACGGATCGATCTGTTCCAACTGCACCGGATCGACCCGAAAGTGCCGCTGGCCGAACAGCTCGGCGAACTGGAGCTGCTGCGCAAAGAAGGCAAGATCCGGCATATCGGTCTGAGCGAAGTCAGCGTCGAGGAGCTTCGCGAAGCGCGCGAGATCACGGATATCGTCTCGGTGCAGAATCTCTATAACCTCTCCAACCGCAAAGCGGAAGACGTGCTGGAAGAAGCGGAATCCGGCGGCATCGCGTTTATTCCGTGGTTCCCGCTGGCGACCGGCCAATTGGCCAAAGAAGGCGGTCCGCTCGACGAAATCGCCAAGAAACTGAACGCCAAACCCGCTCAAGTCGCGCTGGCTTGGCTGCTGCGCCGTTCGCCGGTCATGCTTCCGATTCCGGGCACGTCGACGCTGTCTCATCTGGAGGAAAACGTCGCCGCGGCCGGATTGACCTTGAGCGACGAAGACTACGAAACGCTCAGCAATCTGGTGTAGCGGATGAGCGAAGCGAAGAAAGATAACCGCAACCCGCTGTTCAAAGGGCTGAAATCGCTGGAAGGACCGTTCGGAAGTTTCGACACGTTGAAGCTTCCGGAGAAACCGGGCGAGCTGTTCCTCGACTGGTTCGCCGAAGCGCTGCGCGAAGAGATTACGGAGCCGCATGCGGTCACGCTCTCCACCGTAGACGAAGAAGGGCGACCGGATTCCCGGACGCTGATCCTTAAGGACGTTCAGGGCGAAACGTTCTTTTTCGCTTCCGGCACGGAGAGCCGCAAAGGCCTTCAGCTTCGGCATCATCGGGGCGCGGCGATGAATCTCTATTGGCCGGCGCTCGGACGGCAGATCCGGCTGCGCGGAACGGTCGCCGATACGGGAGCGGACGAAGGCGCCGAAGATTTCCGCAGACGTTCGCTCGAAGCCCGAGCGGTCGCCCTTACCGGCAAGCAGAGTCGGCCGCTCGGCAGCGAAGAAGAACTGGAGACGGAATTGGCCGAATGCCGGGAGAAATTGAAAGAAGATCCGAATCTGGCTTCGCCTTCTTGGAGACTCTACGCGCTCGAGATCGACGAAGCGGAGTTCTGGCAGGCCGATCCGGGACGCAAACACGCTCGCGTCCAATATCGACGCGGCGGCGAAGGAGAATGGGAACACGGTTTATTGTGGCCTTGAATAAGAGCGTTGACGCAAACGAACGAATAGGCCATCCGAGCTTTCGGAGCGTCTATTCGTTCGTTTTTTGTTTAAATTCCGTTTAAATTTTGCAAAATGATAAGAAATCTTTATTTTTCGACGACGAAATCCGTTATAATAATCATATATCATGAAAACGCTTAAAAAGCAGGACCCCATTTCTGAAGGAGGTATGGACTATGATTCGGCACGTGATCTTCGATTTCGACGGAACGATTGTCAATTCCCGCCCGCTTATCGTCGAGCTGTACAACGGCTTGGCTGCCAAGCACGGATACCGGGCGATCAGCGACGACGAGACAGAACCGTTTGCCGGTCAGTCCGTACGCGAACGCTCGAAGACGTTGGGGATTCCGCTGTATCGGCTGCCTTTTCTCGGCATTCAGTTATTCTCGCAATATCGCCGCAAGATCAAGACGCTCGAACTCAAAGACGGCGTAGGCGATCTGATCCGGGACTTGAACGAACAAGGTTATCAGTTAAGCATCATCTCGTCCAACTTGGAGAGCAATATCCGTTCGTTCCTCCGCCATCACGAGATTCATCAATTCATCCAAGTCCGTTCTTGTTTCAGCTTATTCGGCAAACATCGCGCGATTCATTCGTTCCTGCGGGACAATAAGCTTAAGCCGAACGAAGCGCTCTATATCGGCGACGAACTGCGCGACATTCAAGCCGGTCAGCGTTCGGGCATCAAGATGATCGCGGCGGGTTGGGGATACGATTCGTCCGAACTGATGAAGCGTTTTTCGCCCGATTTCACGGCTCTTTACCCGAGAGAAGTATCGGCCGCGATCGAAGGATTCAATGCCGGGATGGCTTAAACGAAGCAGGAATCGGAACCTCGAATCGATCGAATATACGCAAAAAGCCGCAGGCGGAAGCTTGCGGCTTTTCGGATTCCGTTTTTCGCGAGAGGATTTCGAGACGGTTTGACGCATTAACGCGACTTTTCCGCTAATCGGCGCTCCGTTTCTTTTTTCGGCGGCAGCCCGAACATTCGGGCATACTCTCGGCTGAATTGCGAAGGACTTTCGTAGCCGACCCGAAAAGCCGCTTCCGCGGCGGCCAATCCCGAGAAAAACATCAGCTGGCGCGCGGTCTGCAATCTGATCGTTTTCTGGTACTGAATCGGACTCATGCCGGTCAGCGCTTTAAAATGTTTGTGCAGCGAAGCGGGACTTAAATGAGCTTCTTCGGCCAACTCGCTTACGGGAAGCGAACGGTCGTATTCGCGTTTGATGCGGTCCGCGATTCTCGCGATGCGATGAGGCAAGCTGGACGGCAGCGCGAAGCGCGCGATCCAAGCCCCTTGTTCGCTCCGAAGCGCATGATATAAGATTTCGCGGGTCGCAAGCGGAGCCAGAAAGCGAACATCTTCGGGCCGCTGCGATAAACGAACCAAGCGCAGCGCCGCATCCAGAATTTCGGGCGTCGTCGGATTCGCGAACATCGCGGAAAGGGGATCGGCGTCCGAGATCGGCGGCGATTCTCCGAGCGCTTCGCGGATCTCTTCGACGGAAAATTCCAACTGCAAGCTGAGATAAGGCCGTTCCGCGCTCGCTTCGTCGATCTCCGCGGTTACCGGCAGATGAATCGGATTGATCAGATAATGGAGCGGCCCGAAGCGAACCTGTTCTCCTTTTAACGTGATCGTTTTGGAACCTTGAACGATGAGATACAACGAAGCATGAGCGAAAGACGGCTCCGGCTTGATCGGTCTGGATACGCGGCGAAAACAAAGCGACGGCACGCCTGAAGGAAATACGCCGTCTGAGGGAGTCCGAAGCGCGATCAGCGACGCAAGTTCCGCAAGCTGTTCCGTATTGCCGGAATTCGTAAGCATGGAAACCCCTTCTTTTCAGAATGACTTGACTTGGCTCCCTTACTATAATCGCTCCGAAGAGGAATAGGCAAGAATCGTTTTCGAATCGGATACCGTTCCTGTTCGATTCGGGGCTATGCTGGAAACGGGTCGCGACAGACCGCGGCCGAATACAGCCAACGGAAAGCAGGGAACTTCGAATGAGCATCGAACGCAAAGTAGTGATCGTAACGGGAGCCAGCAGCGGGATCGGCGAAGCGACGGCGCTTCTGCTGGCGGCGCAAGGAGCCAAACTGGTGCTCGGCGCGAGAAGGCCGGAAGCGCTCGAAGATCTGGTATCGCGAATTGCCGAAGCGGGCGGCGAAGCCGTATCCGTCAGTACGGACGTAAGCCGCCGCGAAGAAGTCTCCGCTTTGGTGGATCTGGCGATGCAGCGTTACGGCAAGTTGGACGTCTATGTCGGCAATGCCGGCGTCATGCCGATCTCCCGTCTCGAAGAACTTCGCGTAGACGAATGGGAAGCGATGATCGACGTGAATCTCAAAGGTTTTCTGTACGGCATCGCCGAAGCGCTTCCGATTTTTCGGCGGCAGGGCTTCGGGCATTTCGTGAACGTCGCTTCGACCTCCGGGCACAAAGTCGTTCCTAAACAGGCCGTGTACGCGGGCACCAAATTCGCCGTTCGCGCCATTTCGGAAGGACTGCGGCAGGAGGCCGGCGATAAGCTGCGGGTCACCGTGATCTCTCCGGGCATGACGCGCACGAATTTTTCCGATACGATATCGGATGACGGGACGAAAGCGGAGCTGGAAGAATTGCGGGACCGGATCGCGATGCCGCCGGAAGCCGTGGCGAAGGCGATCGCGTTCGCGATCGATCAGCCCGACGAGGTCGACGTGGGCGAGATCGTGATTCGGCCTACGGCTCAAGCCTAAGCGAATCGATCGACGGAAATGTGCCGGGCGATCAACCGCAGCCCGCGCTTATCAAAGAATATGCGTCGTTTGCAGCGTACGCGGTCAAGAAAATATTCGATGAATAATCAGTAAGAAAAAAGGCGAAGGATCGAACTTCGTCTTTTTTTGCGTATTCGTTCGCAAGCCGAGATCCAAGCCTTCACTACCGAACTCGCCAGACCGAATAAATAAGATAAGCCGGTTAATCCGGAAAAGACTGCGACTTGAGGAGACGGAATTTTTAAAAAATCCCGAAAAAATTAATGGTAACATATTAAATGTTATGTAAACTTGAAGCGAAGAGAACCGTAGCATAAGGATGAACAGTCCTTGGCTTTGACATCGAAACCTACTCTACAAGGAGGAAATCCTATGAAGTTTAACCTTTCCGGAATCCGCTTGAGACTGTTATTATCGTCCAGTTTGGCCATCGTTCTGGCTTTCGGAATCTTGAGCGCTTACATCTCCTATACGCTCAACGCCAGATCCTACGAGGATTATTACTCCAATTCCAACGAGCAATTGGACATTATCGCGCAGACGATCGACCTCTATTACAAAGAACTCGACAATAATTTATCGACGCTTGCCGTTAATCCGCAGGTGATGAGCGCCAAGAATATGAAAAATTACGAGAATACCACCGTCGATACCGCGATGACGCCGCTTCAGAACGGCGGAAGCGAACGCGACATTTTCCGAGTCTTCCAACAATATGCGGATAATCATCCGGGTACGCAGTACGTCTATATGGGGCTGCCCGACGGCGGTTATGTCCAATGGCCGGAATCCAAGATTACCGCCGGTTACAATCCGAGCAAAAGACCTTGGTACGAAAAAGCGATGAAAACGCCGGGAGACATCATCCGCACCGACCCTTACGAATACGACTCCCAACTGCTGATCAGCAGCGCGAAGACCGTCACCGATTCCTCGGGCAAAGTCATCGGCGCGATCGCGATGGACGTTCAACAGAACGTGATCAGCGATATCCTGAAGAACATGAAATTGGGCGATACCGGTTATGCGATGCTGATTCATTCCTCCGGCATGATCATCGCGGACGGGAAAAATCCGGCAAACAATTTCAAGATGATTCAAGACGTGAATATTCCGGGCTTGGAAAAAGTCATGGCGGCTTCGCCGAAGCCGTTCAGCGTGACGATCGACGGAGAAGTCTACGAGATCAATCCTCAGAAAGCCGGAGATACGGGCTGGGTCGTCGCATCCGCGATCACCAAAGCGGAACTCGGCTCCAAATCGTGGGATCTGATCCAAGGCGTGATCGTCTCCGCCGTGATCATCCTGCTGCTGACCATCGGATTCTTCAGCCTCTTGGCTTCGAGCATCACCAAACCGATCATCGCCGTAGCCCGCAAGATGAAAGACTTCTCCGCGCTCGACTTCACGACCGCGCAGGCATCGCCTTTAGACCGTTACAAGAACAAAAAAGACGAGACCGGCCAGATCGTGCGCGCGCTGGAAGAAATGAGAGAAAACGTGGCTAATTTCGTATCCAAAACGGCCGAAGTCTCCGAACAAGTCGCCGCTTCGTCCGAACAGTTATCCGCCACTTCCCAGCAGGTTCTGATCGCCTCCGAAGAGATTACGAAAGCGATCGACGAGATTGCCAGAGGCGCGACCGACCAAGCCCAGGATACGGAACATGTCGTGACGAGCATCGAACACGTCGGTCAAGGCATCGAAGAGGACTCGATTTTCCGTCAGGAATTGAACAACGCGACCCTCCGGATCGATCAAGAAAAAGAAGCCGGATTCGCCGTGTTGAAGACTTTGATCGACAAAAATCAGGAGAACAACGAAGCCTCGCACGCCGTGCAGCAGATCATTCTGAACAACAGCGCCAGCGCCGAGAAAATCGAAAGCGCCAGCAGCATGATTCAGAATATCGCGGATCAAACCAATCTGCTCGCGCTGAACGCGGCGATCGAAGCGGCCAGAGCCGGAGAAGCCGGACGCGGGTTTGGAGTCGTGGCAGACGAAATCCGCAAGCTGGCCGAACAATCCAATACCTTCACCAACGATATCAAAAGCGTGATCAACGAGCTGAAAGACCAATCGCAGGATGCGGTCGTTCTGATGCAGAAGATGAAAGTCGTCGTGGAAGAACAATCGGAGAGCGTCAACACGACCGAACATCACTTTAAATCCATTGCGGGCGCGATCGAGATCATCAAATCGATTATCGACAAGCTGAACGATTCGTCCCTCGCGATGACCGCCAACAAGAACAAGATCATGGACTTGAGCCAGAATCTGGCGGCAATCTCCGAAGAAAATGCCGCAGGCACCGAAGAAGCGGCTGCCGGAACGGCGGAACAGCTGCGCATGATCGAAGAAATCGCCACTTCCGGAGAAAGCTTGGCCGTCATCGCCGAAGAACTGCGCGGTCAGATCGACAAATTCAAAGTCTGATTTTCGGAAAAATCATTTTCGATAAAAAAAGAAAAGCGCTTCGTTTCTGCGACCTTAACAGGCTCCGGAAGCGAAGCGTTTTTTCGATTATTCTCGATTTAAGTTGCTTAAAATTAAATTAAGCGTTAAGATAAAAGAGTGATATGCAAACTTTTATATATATACTAACTTGAAATTGAAAGGGATGTTTGAGGATGAGCTTTACGAATATTCTGATTGCCGGCAGCGGAGTATTGGGCAGCCAAATCGCTTTTCAAACTGCCCTCCACGGGTTCGCGGTAACGGTATACGATATCAACGACGAAGCTTTGGAAAAAGCGAAAAGCCGAATCGAACAGCTTAAACCGCGTTATGCGGAAGATCTGGGCACGTCGGCGGAAGAGTTGGAAGCGGCTTGGGGGCGTCTGACGTTCCGAAGCGATCTGGCCGAGGCTGCGCAAAATGCCGACCTGGTCATCGAATCAGTACCGGAATCCGTTCCGGTCAAAAACGAGTTTTATCGCAAGCTGGCGCAGGTCGCTCCCGCGCATACCGTATTCGCCACCAATTCGTCCACGCTGCTGCCGAGTCAATTCGTCGAAGCGACAGGCCGTCCGGAGAAGTTCTTGGCTCTGCATTTCGCGAACGAAATTTGGAAGAACAATACCGGCGAAATCATGAGACACGAGCGGACGGATGATCAGGTGTTCGACGACGTGGTCGAATTCGCCAAACAGATCGGCATGGTCGCTCTTCCTTTGCAAAAAGAGCAGCCCGGCTATATCGTCAACTCGCTGCTCGTTCCGCTGCTCAGTTCGGCGCAGAAGCTGCTGGTCACCGGTATTGCGGACGTGGAAACGATCGACAAAACATGGATGGTCGGAACGGGCGCTCCGGTCGGACCGTTCGGCATGCTCGATATCGTCGGTCTCAATACGGCTTATCATGTCGCCAAGACGAGAGCCGATCAGACGGACGACGCGGATTATAAAGCCGTGGCGGATCTGCTGAAGACCGAATACATCGATAAAGGCAAGCTCGGAAAAGCGACGGGCGAGGGGTTCTACACGTATCCGAATCCGAGCTATCGGGAACCGGGATTTTTGAGAGGTTGATCGGCAGAAGTCTGTAAAATGAATTCCGAACGAAATAAATAAGGTTTCGAGAAAGGCCCAGAGCGATTGCTCTGGGCCTTTCGGGCAATTGAATCGAAATCCGCGAGGGTGGTTATATAAGTGTGCTTCGAAATTTCCAACTGATTTGATTCAAGCTCGATTTGAGTTTACATAATTATAATTATGGTAATTTGAAAGGAGTGATAACTTGAGATCTTATTATCCGGTAACATTCGAGATTGACGATCATCTGTATCGATGCGTATGGTACACGGAAGAACGTGACGGGTTTCTGAGCGAAGGGAATCGATTGAAGCTATTCGACTCTCGGGAAGACTTGGTCGCTTACGATAAACAGCAAGGTTTGAATATCGTAACGGAAGAATCTTCGACGATTTCCATCGATCGGCTGCGCGGACAATTCGATCAGCTCGATCACGGCGGAGCACTGGATTGTCATGAATTTTTGAATTTTTGGAATTGCGTAAGCGATGCCGCGCATACCTGCGCGAAAATCTTTTACGGAGATCAAGACCGGCTAACGCCGATTTATGATCGCGTTTTCTATGGTACGAACCCTCCTGCATTGAGGGGAGACGGAGAGTATTTCGTTCCTGCATGGACAAAAGCCGATAAAAAGCAGCTAAAAAAGGTGTTTGAAGAAGGGGTTCTGCTTTTAAAAACGGTCTTATGAGGGAACGAAAACACGCTTTAAAAACAGCGTATAATATAAATTATACGCTGTTTACTCTGAAATCGATTAGTTTTAGTCGAGACGCCCACTTTCCTGTCAAAAAAATATACATAAAAAGGATATTCCGCTTCGATCAAAGACTATTTAAATCTTTTATTTACATAATTATTATTATGTTTATCATGCTGAAAAATTCATTTCGAAATCGAAACGGCATGAATTTTTTCTTTGGCCTGAACAAACACTTTTCCTTTTTCGATCGTTAACCGGGAAAAGGCATAGACCGAATGGTCGGATGGCGTTCTGGCGGATGCGAGGGTCGTTCCCTTTTTGCGATCCGATACGACCGTCGTATTGTTATTCAACAGTACCGCGATCGTCGAGCCGGTTATGGAAAAATCGTTGATCATGTCGCTCGCTTGATAGATCGACTCCGGTTTGCTTTCGGAAGGAGCGTCCAGAGGGATACGTTGGATACGATCGGAATTTTCTCCGTACTGCACGATATAGAAATCATTGCCGAACATGATGATCTTCTGCGACGAAGAGCGATCCAGATATTCGACCGGAAGATAGTTGAAGCGTTTAACCGTTCTGCCGGTCTTCAGATCGATCTTGTCGATAATCGCTCCGTATCCGTTATCGATTCCGAGCGGAATATGATGCGCATACGCGTAATGATCCCGATAGCCGACAATCTCGTAATAATCCCCGTCGAACTCGCGAATCATCTTCCCGGTCTTGGCGTCGTAGGCCGTGAGAATGCCGCGCATATAAGCGCCTGATACGAAGGTGGAGACGATCATTCGATTCTGATAAACGCCGATCAATTTACCGCGCAGGTTCGGGAAATTGCGAATCGTTTTTCCGGAGGAAGCGTCAATCTGCGCAACCCCCGCGTCGTCGGAGATATAAATCACGTTACCTACCGCATGAAGCTCGTTTAACACATAATCTTCGGACGAAGATTGGATTTTGCGCGCCGGAGCCTTTATCGACCAGATGGCCTTGCCGTCGGCGGCATTTAATTTGACGATCTTTCCGCTTTTGGTGGCGGTATACAGCGAGCGGTTGATCAAGAGAACCGGAACGACCGAATCCTTCGGATAAGTCCACAACGTTTTGCCGGTCGAAGCGTCGGCGGCTGTCAATCCCGACCCTGATTGGTAATAGATTCGATTTTCTTTGATAACGGCTTGAATGTCTTCGGCCGTGCGGCTCCATGTCGGCGCGGCGATCTTCGAAGAAGACGAAGTCGCCGGAGCGGTTTGTCGAGCGATACCCGCGGGCGCGGCTTGAGCGGATACGTTTACCGCGCCGCTCGTTAGCGTACTGCCGATCAGCAGCAGAACGACTACGGGAACCACGAATCTGCGAAATCCGGAAGCCGACCGAGAACTCGAGATATTCATAGGGAATTCCTCCTAAAAAAGGCTTCGGTTTTTCTTCCTTATTTCTATAGACACGCGATTCTGTGCAAAGGTTTCGGGCCGCATCGAATAGTTCGGGCATGCTAAGGTTGATTTTTGATCATAAATGCCGTACACTGGCCTACAACAACCATCCATACTCATAAGCCAAGAACGGAAAGAGTAGCGGAAATCAGCGTCATCTCAGCGAGCCGGCGATCGGTGCAAGGTCCGGCATGACAAGGTTCCGCGAATGGGTCCGTTCGCTTCGGCCCGAACGTCGCGTAGGCGATCAGTAGGCGTCGACGGCATCCCTCCGTTATCCCGGGAACCCCGTTAGTCGTTTTGACGGGTCCAAGAGCGGCCTTGCGGCCGAATTTCGGGTGGTACCGCGGAGCGTATGCAGACACTTCGTCCCTTATTAGGGATGGAGTGTCTTTTTTTGCGTCGTTCGGCGGCGAGCGAAGAGAAATGCGTAAGGTTGAAAAAAAGAGAGGAAGAGAAAAACATGACACAAAAGAGTACGGAAAGCGCCAAGAAACGGATTTTGTCCGGCATCAAACCGAGCGGAGAATTGAATATCGGCGGCTATGCGGGAGCGCTGCGCCAATTCGTCGAGTATCAGCACGAATACGAAAGTTTCTTTTTCGTGCCGGATCTGCATGCGATCACCGTCGCGCAGGACCCCGCAGAACTGCACCGTCGTTCGCGCGAGATCGCGGCTTATTACGTAGCAGCCGGAATCGATCCGGAAAAATCGGTCATTTTCCTGCAATCCCAGGTCCCGGCGCACGCGGAATTGGGTTGGATCATGGAGACTCAGGCTTACTTCGGCGAACTGAGCCGCATGACGCAGTTCAAAGAAAAGTCCGACGGCAAAGAAGGCGTCAGTTCGGCGCTGTTCACGTATCCCGCGTTGATGGCGTCGGATATTCTGTTGTACCAAGCGACGCATGTTCCGGTAGGCGAAGATCAGACGCAGCATTTGGAACTGACGCGAGATCTGGCGCAGCGTTTCAATAATCGATTCGGCCGGACCTTTACCGTTCCGGAAGCGGTCGTTCAAGAGATCGGCTGCCGCTTAATGGGTCTGGACGATCCGCAGAAGAAGATGAGCAAAAGCAATCCGAACAAAGGCAGTTATATCCTGATGCTCGACGAGCCGGACGTGATTCGCAAAAAGCTGTCTCGCGCCGTCACCGATTCCGAAGGACAGGTCCGTTACGATTGGGAGAATAAGCCCGCCGTCAGCAATCTGATCGAGATCTATTCGGTATTCGGCGGTCAGACGACGGAAGAGATCGAACGAAGATTCGAAGGACAGGGCTACGGCGCGTTCAAAAAAGAGTTGGCGGAAGTGATCGTGGAGAAGCTCGCGCCGATTCAGCGGCGTTTCCATGAAATCGTCGATTCGGCCGAGCTGGACGAGATCTTGAATCGCGGCGCGCGGCGGGCTGCGGAAGAAGCGAATCTCACGCTGAACGCGGCCAAAAAGGCGATGGGATTCGTCACATTCGATTAAACGAGCGACAAACCGAGAATTAGTTTACGTAACTTTATTATGGTAAACTAAAAAAGATTTTATGTTCTTTTTTCGAAAAAGTCCGAACTCGATCCCGGCTCAAAGCGTATATCGGGCAGAAAAGAAGGAGGGGTACCGATATGAACGACGCATTGACCCGGGAGGAGGCGGAGCAATTGTTCAAGAATCATTCGAACGCCGTATTCGGCGTCCTGCTGGCTTTGACCAAGTCCAAAACGCTGGCGGACGATCTGACGCAGGAAACGTTTATACGGGCGTTCAGCAAATACGAGCAATATCGTCAGGACGGACCGATTCGCCCTTGGCTGGCTCGGATCGCCGTGAACTTGGCCCGCAGCCATTATCGCAAACTAAAGTGGCAGACATTATTCGGGCAGGTTCCCGAACGCGCTGCAGATGCTACGGCCGAAACGATGACGCTGCGCAGCGAACGGCAGCAGGAACTCTGGCAGGCCGTGTGCAAGCTTCCGCATAAGAACCGGGAAGTGATTCTGCTGCATTATTACGCGGAACTTCCGCTCAAAGAAGCGGCAGAGACGCTTTCGATCCCGCTCGGGACGTGCAAATCCCGATTAGCTGCGGGGCTCGAAAAGCTGCGAAGATTTCCGGAGCTTAACCCGGCAAACGAAGGCGGATACGGTCAGCTTCAAGCAAGGAGGGGTTCGAAATGACGAAATTGCATAAAACCGGCGGCGAGAAGCTTCCTCTCGCGGCTCTCGAACATCGGTTGGAACGCGAAGCGCCGGAAGCGATCGCGGAGCTTCGGACGTCGGTATCGTTCGATAACGTGTGGGAACAAGAAAACCGCATGAAACCGACGCCGATTCCGAAAAAAAGAGCGCGTCCGGCCGTATGGGTCAAAGCGGCGGCCGCGCTCGTGATTGCCGCCGGCGTTGCGGCAGGGGCGAACGGGTATCTGAATCGGGAGACGGCCGGTCCGGATCTGTCGGGCATCTCCACGACCGATCTCACTTATCAGCAGGGGGTCGGCGTCGCATGGACCCGAGGTTACGAACAGATCGAACAGCAGAAGCTAAGCACGCCGCTGAATTTGACGATCGAAGATCAAGGCGTGACTTTGACGCTGCTGGACGTTTTTTATGACGGGACGGAGGCACGAATCAATTACGTGGCCGAAAACAAAAAGTCGGATCCGGCCTTGAACGAAGCCAATGCTTCTTTCAATTACACCTTGACGGTCGACGGCGCGGGCGAAAACGATATGACCGAACCGTCGCGATCGAAGACGTTTCTGGACGATCATCGCTTTGCCGGCGTGATCCGTTTCGATTTCCAGCAAGACTACCATCCGTCGGAAACTACCGTTCGCTTGAACCTGACGCGTCTGGCGACCAAAGACGGAAGTTGGAAAGCGGACATTCCGCTCTCGACGAAAAAGGCGGAAGCAGTGACTCGAACGCTTTATCCCAATACGGAATTCGAACTGCAAGGCCGAAAATACAAGGTAGAGAAAGTGGTGGCCGGACCGATCACGACGTGGTTGACCGTAAACCCTGTCGAAAGTTCGGATCCAGCGCTTCAAGAAGAATTCGTTTTCCAACTTTACGACGACAAAGAGAATTGGCTCATGTCGAAGTGGGAGCCTACGAGACAATATGAGCCTTTTACAACGTCGAACCCGCAGCCAAAATATTTAACTCTTGTAGCTAACCGGGTTACGAAAATGATTCCCGAAAACCGTAAACAGGTCGACGCGGAATGGACAGGGAAAACGCCTGTCGTGCTGCAAGGTTACGGCGAAGACAAAATGACCGTTACCGGCATCGACTTTTTGAAAGATCGAACCGTCATGCGCTATGAAATCAATGACCCGAAGCTTCAGATGCTCACGCCTTCGTTGACGGACGCGAGCGGACAAGTTTATCTGTCGGCGACGCTCGGTTATCGGACTTCGGCAGACAAATGGACTTTCGAAATGGAGTTCGCGCCGATCAGTCCGGACAGCTTGCGACAAATCTCGGTTACGATGGAGGATCGAAGCAAGGAGGAAGCGCCGGAGACGACCGTAAAAATCCCGCTCGATTGGTCCAAAAGCGAAGTCGGTACGCAATAATCAAAAAGACGAAAGCGAGACGACTACGGATCGCAAAAAAGAGCCGTTCCCTTAAAGGGGCGGCTCTTGCTTTTGAAAATCAACCTTTCAGCCAAGCGTTCGCCAGCAGCAGCGCGCCTTTCTTGGCGTTGGTCTCGGCCAGCGCGTTCAGCATCACGAAATCGTGAATGATGCCTTGGAAACGGGCCGCCGTCACCGGAACGCCGGCTTCGCGCAGCTTGTTCGCGTAGGCTTCGCCTTCGTCGCGCAGCACGTCCGCTTCGCCGGTGATGACCAGCGCTTCCGGCAGGCCTTGAAGCTGCTCGGTCGTCGCGCGCAGCGGCGAAGCCGTGATCTGAGCGCGTTCTTCCGGATCGGTCGTATACTGATCCCAGAACCACTTCATGCCTTCCTTCATCAGGAAGTAGCCTTCCGCGAATTGGTTATACGAATCCGTATCGAACGAAGCGTCGGTTACCGGGTAGAACAGCAGCTGCTTGGCGATCTTCGGACCGCCGCGTTCTTTGGCCATCAGCGTGATCGCCGCGGTCATGTTGCCGCCGACGCTGTCGCCGCCCACGTAGAGTTTCGACAGATCGAAACCGCCTTGCTCTCCCTGCGCCGCGATCCATTCCAGCGTCGCGTAGATTTCTTCGATCGCGACCGGATATTTGCTCTCCGGAGATCGGCTGTAATTCGGGAACACGACCGCGACTTCCGCGCCGACCGTAAGTTCGCGGATCAGGCGGTCATGCGTATGGGCGTCGCCGAATACCCAGCCGGCACCGTGGATATAGAGCAGAACGGGCAGAGGACCGGTCGAGCCTTTCGGACGAAGAATCCGGATCGATACTTCGCCTTTCGGACCGCCGGAGATCGTTTTGTCTTCCAGATCGACGTCGGGCTTGGCGATTTCGCCGGACTGCACTTCGTCGACCGTCTCGCGGCCTTTTTCGGGTCCGAGATCGGACAGGAAAGGCGGCTTGGCGTTGTCGTCGGCGAATTTCTGGGCTGCAGGCTCGAGTACGGGTTTCTTAGAATCTGTCATGGGTCGAGACTCCTTTCGGGTGCTTGGCGCACCTCGGCAGATTGGCGATGCTTGGCTCCCTGAATATATACCGCAAAATTTAATTGTCTGAAACATAGTTCGGGTATTCGCATCCTCCGAAGCCTCTGCATGTCGTTTACGGCTTAAGCGTCGCCGGGCGTTTGACCGCGATCATTCGACCTTCCGATTGCACGATAATCATTCCGCCCGCCGACAACGTTTGCCCGTAGACCCGGCCGCCGGCATCGATCGAGCCCAGCGTTTTGCCGGAAGGAATATCGACCAGATAGAACTTCCCGTCGCTGAGTCCGACGTAAGCGCCCGTTCCGATCAGATCGAGGCGGGACACCGGATTGTCCGGCATATCGTAAGTTCGGGTCATTTTGCCGTCGAACCTTACCGCTTGAAGTTCAAGTCCGTTCTGCACGAAGAAGCGATCCATATAAGGTCCGGCCAAGAAAATCCCCCGGTCTTCGTAAGTCTTCGGTTTCTGCTTCGCAGGATCTTGATCGATCGCATACCGGTAAAGCACCGAAGAATAGCCGTCGATTGAATCTTTCGGATACTTTTCCATCGCGATATAGACGGAGTCGCCGTCGACGATCACTTCTTCCGCCTGTTGATACATGCCGTCCAATACCGTCACATAATCATAAGAAGCCGCGATTTTGCCCGTTTTGACGTTGACTTTGTCCAGTCGGGCCGCATATGTCGTATCCGGCATCGGCCAGGTGTCGCGCATATAGACATGGCCTTTGCGGTGATCCAGCACCATGCCGTGGCTGCCGCCGAGTTCCCATAGCGGTTTGCCGGTCTTCGGGTCGTAGCCGTAATAGTGCTCGGCAGTCAGCGCTCCGCTGACGGTAGCGGAGACGACCAACACGCCGTCGTATACGCCTGACACCCAAGCGGCCCAATCGCTTTGAGTCTCCTGTTTCCAAACCTGCTTGCCGCTGCTCGGACTGTAAGCCTTCAGCACGTGCGAGCCGCCCGCATACAGCATGCCGTTTGCCAGCGTCAAAGAAGCCTGCCCGTTTTTCGGATCGATGCCCGTTTTCGTTTTCCACAAGCTCTTGCCGGTCTTGGCGTTCAAGCCGACCAATTGGCCTTTGGCGTCGACGAAATACAGAGCGTTCTCGCCGACCGCCAGCTCGGAAGCTTTCGTATAAGCGGCGTTCCATTGTTCGCGTCCTGTCGCGGCGTTGACGGCGCGCAGTTTGCCTTTTGCCGAATAGACGATCAGATTGCCCATCGCGATCGCGTCGGAAGAATCCGTTTGCAGCGTCCAAGCCTTTTTTAACGGTTTTACGACATCGTTGGAAGCGGAAGAAATCCACGGGTTGGAATAAGACGTAAGCGGCGCGGCCGAAGCGGCAGGCATCAGAGACAAAGCCAAACTCGCGGAGAGTAGAAGAGTGAAGGTTCGTTTCGTTTTTTTCATGGTATGAAGCTCCTTTCAACATTTAAAATCATTTTAGTTAACTTAATTTTTGTTATGTAACCATAAACCGAATTCTTCGTATCATTTCATGAAAATGCCGAGCAAAGAAATAAAAAATAAGATCAGGGACGACCACGGGTTCTGATCCGCTACCACAGGCTTCACCTCGCTTTTCGTTATGGCCTCTTCGATTATTCAACGCTTCTCGACTCTCGAATGTTGCTTATTCCATTCAAGAATCTTGCGTCCGACCGCTCTCATAGTCCACAATATGTAGGAAGAAACTCGGGAGAGAAATCTGCCGGCACAGAACGGAGCGCGATGATCATGGCTACGATCCGGATACCGGACGACGAAGAATTCGAAGTTTACGCCGAATATCTGGAAGCGTTTCTGATGTGGATGCAGGACGCGGGATACACGGATTACACGCAGAAAAATTACTTGAGCGACGTGAAGCAGTTCCTGCTCGGACTCGGCGGACGACAGTTGGAAGACGCGAAGAAGATTCACGTCATGTCGTTCCTGTCGAACGCCAGACGCGCGGGAGCAGGAGACGCGACGCGGAACCGCAAGCATGCCGCCGTACACTGTTTCTACAAAGCGCTGATCGAACTCGAACTGCTGGAACATAACCCGGCGGTCGGGATCAAAAAAGCCAAGACCGAGAAGAATCGGGCCCCCGTCTACATGGACGAACGGCAGATCGGGGAGTTTCTTCAAGCGGTCGACGGCAAATACCGGGAACGCAACTTGGCGATTTTCCTGCTGATGGCCTATATGGGTCTTCGGGTCGGCGAGGTGCATGCGCTGAACGTCTCCCATTACAACGCGGAACGCAGATCGCTTCAGGTGTTCGGCAAAGGACGCAAATGGCGCACGCTGCCCGTGCCGGAAGCCGTCGCGAACATGCTGGAAGAAGCGATCGGGCAGCGTCTGTCTCCGTGGACGGATCGGGAGGAAGCGCTGTTCGTTTCGCAAAAAGGAAGACGGATGTCCATTCGCGCGATTCAGCAGCTCGCCGCCGACACGTTCGACCGGTTCCAGCAGGATCTGGAACCGCATCAACGCATTCCGTACTCCAGCCACAAACTCCGCCATTCGTTCGCCACCATGCTGCTGCGGCGGGGAGCCGATCTGCGCACGGTGCAGGAAATGCTCGGCCACTCTTCGATCCAGACGACGACCGTGTATACGCACGTTTCCGACCGGCAGAAGGAAGAAGCGATGAGCCGGCTGGATGTTAAGCTGCCGGGCGATCCGGGTAAGAACGTTTGACGCATATTTTAGAAGGAGGCGGTTAGAATGGGATTTAACCTCGGAGGATTGGGCGACGCATTCAACAAATTGAAGCAGGGAGATCTGGGCGGCTTAAGCGAGATGGTCAGCAAGCTCCCGCTGAACGAGATTCTCCAGAAGCTTCCTCTGGACCAACTGCTGAATTCGGAATTCCTGCAAAAGTATACGCCGTTCAAGTCCGCTGCGGAGATGCTTCAGAAATTCGGCATCGGCGGAAGCGATCCGAACGCGCTTCAAAGCGTGCCTCCGCAAGAGCTGGACGAGAAAGTCAATGCCAATACGCAGTTCGGCTCGATGCAGGAACTGCTGCAAAAAGGCTTGGAGTTCATGCAGCAGCGTCAAGGCAAGTAAACGTTCCGCAAGCGGAGACCGCTTCGGAATCGGGGCGACGGCGTTTCGGGAACGGGAAGACGGCAGCAGCAAGAAACCGATTGGCGCGGCTTTGTCGATTGCGACAAGCCGCTTTTCGGCGTGCGGCGAAAAGCCGCGGTTTTTTGCGTTAGCGGATTGTTCAAACGCGGTGCTCGTGCTATCGTAGGCAGACAGACGTTCGCGCTTTGAAGACGGCGCGCGGACGTTATCAAGGCTTCTCCGCCTACGATCGTTCCATAAGGCGGAAGCAGAAGGGGATTAAGGAATTATGCGTTTCGATATCGAATATTTGTCGTTCTTCGTCATTCAAGTCGAAGGACGCGAAGGGCAAGGCGCAAGAGGATACAAGCATTACCAGACCATGGATGATTACGATTACGAAGATAGTCCGGTGAAAAAGTTTCTGGACGGGGAATTTTCCAGGATCGCCAAACGCAAAGTCGAGAAAAACCCGCTGACCGAGCAGGCGCCGACCAAGATCGGAACCTTTATTGTGGAGCCGGGATACGAGCTGGACAGCAATCCGAACTTCAATATGTTCAACCGCATGCGCACGGCGGACGGCAAAGAAGATTTCAAGAACGCCTGCGACGATCTGGTCCGCAATTATCTGGACACCGGTTCCGTGCGCGGCGGAGCGTTGATTCTCTCCCGGGCGAAAATGACCACCCATTCCGACGATCCGTTTATTTTCGTCATGAAATGCGACTTCGAGAACAAGATCGCGCGCATCTCCGACGAGCGCAATCTGATCGACGAAGTCGAGATGGCGATCAGCACCAAAAGCATCAAGTCGATCATGTATCCGCATATGCCGGAAGCGGGCATGACCGAAGAATGGGAACTGAAGATTCACCAGCCTTCCCATGCCCGTTACTTCGAAGATTTCCTGAAATTCGTCGTCTACGAGCAGTCGGTCCCGGAGATCGTGACCGAGCGGGTGATGGAGTTCGTGCACAGCTACGTCGAAGAGAAATGGCCCGACGAATCCAGCGAAGAACGTCAGCGCGAAGAGCATGACTTGGAACTGTGGACGGCGAGCGACAAACGCGATCTTCAGCAAAAGTGGGAGCCGGAACAGGTGATGGAAGCGGCCGAGCGGATCACGGAGTTCCAACCGGACATCGAAGTCAAGTTCAAGCTCGGCAACACGCAGGTCAAAGGACTGTTGGCCGACTTCGGCTACGGGGTGCATATCACGCGCTTGAACGGTCGTTACGCGGTCATTCTGGAAGGCGAATCGTTCGTGTTCGACAAAGGCCATTCCCCGATCGAGCTGCTTCAACCCGAAGATTTCCGCACCGTGGCCGAACGGCTGCTGGAACGGCGGGAAGAACGCGATGACGACGGGCTGCCTTACTGATCGCGTCGACGGCAAGAAGCCAAGTCCAACTGGGATACAAGGGAGGAGAGCCCCTTGAACAAACGCGGAAAACCGGATTCGCTGTCGGGTATCCGAAGCGGCCCTGCCGGCGGCGTGCGCGCTTTGTCGCATGAAGAAAGCGCGCATTACGCTTCGCTCGCGCTGGAGCATATCGCGAGCGAACGGCCGGATATCGATCCGGCGGAGCTGCTGCCGATTCGAGCGGTGGAGCTGGATAACGACGAGATGCTGTTGGAATACGCGCGCCATCATGCCGGAATTCCCCTGTACCGGGGACCTCGATTATTCATTCGGATGAAAGCTTCCGGAGGACTTCAAGATCTGCGTACCGATTGGAACGCCTGCCGGTTCGACGCTCCGCCGGACGAATACGGGCCGCCCGCGGCCATACGGCCGCCGGAAGACGCTTCTTGCGTCCGCGGAACGTACGCGCTGGACGTATCGGGCGTTCTGCCGTTCTATTTGTGCCCGCCGCGCTTGTTCGATCGGACAGGAAAACAGATGCCCAGCGGCGAGAAGTTGGGTCCGTGGGAATGGATCGACCTGCGGGGCGGCGCATCGGCCAAACGAAGCGCTTCCGCCCCGATCCGGACTTTGCACGGCAGGATTCCGGCGGCCGATTCCCGGCGATCGGAGCCGCTGGATCGCGAAGAATTAAGAAGGGCGCGCGCGGCTTCGCTCGATTACCTGCTTCGCAGCGCCAAGCCCAAAGCGTACCGCTGGGCTTTTCTTGCGGGCAAGGAGCGATCGTCTTTCCGGGCCCGAGGCGGCGGCTTCGTGCAGATTCGCGTCTACCGGTTGGTGCACGGACTTCCCGTGCTCGGCGCCTGCCTCGATCTCTATGTCGAACGCCGCAGCGGACGTCTCGCGGCGGCTTCCGACGAATTGCATTTCCGCCGCGTGCGTCCCGAGCGCTTCGCCGAAGCGATGGCCAAACCGGTTCTGAATCCCGCGGAAGCTTGGGCAAAGCTGCGCGGCCAGATTCGCGTCATGCCGTATTACGTGGTCACGGGTACGGACGCGCAGGGCATCGCTCAAGCCGCGTTGATGTGGATCGAAGAAAGCGAGTTCGTTTGCGACGCGTCTTCGGGGAAACTGGTCCGCGCGGAAATCGTGCGGGTATGACCGCGCCTAAGATCGTCGTAAACGACGAAAACCCCTTAACTCCGCGAAGAGAGTTAAGGGGCTTTTTAGGCTGCAATCGGATTCGAATTCACGCGCAGAGCGAAACCGAAGACCGCAAGCGCGATTACAGATTCACTTTCGCGATTTCCGATTTGAGCTTTTCCGCCGAAGCGTTCAGCAGTTCCAACTCTTTGTCGTTCATCGGGATCTCCAGATGTTCGCGCACGCCGGTGCTGTCCACGACGCAAGGCAGACCGAGATAGACGTCGGAGATGCCGTGATAGTTGTCCAGCAGCGTCGAGACGTTGAGCACCGAACTTTCGTTCTGAAGGATCGCCGTCACGATCCGGTCCAGCGCAAGCGCGATCGCGTAATACGTCGAACCTTTGGCGTTGATGATCGCGTAAGCCGCGTTCTTCGTATTGTCGAAGATTTCGTCCTGCACGTTTTCCGGCAGGTTCAGCGCGGCGCCGGCGACGTTCGCCATGCTCCATACCGGCAGTTCGGAATCGCCGTGTTCGCCGATGATGTGCGCGTGAATGCTGCGCGGATCGAGATGTTTCTGTTGGCCGATCAGATAACGGAAGCGCGCGCTGTCGAGCAGCGTGCCCGAACCGATGACGCGGTGAGCCGGCCAGCCGCTTTTCTTGTACGAGACGTACGAGAGAATATCGACCGGATTCGTCGCGACGAGGATAATGCCGTTATCGTTGTATTTCACGATATTGCCGATGATCTGGTCGAAAATGCCCGCGTTGCGGTTGAGCAGATCGATCCGGGTCTCGCCCGGACGCTGCGCCGCGCCTGCCGCGATGATGATGACGGCCGCGTCTTTGCAGTCCGAGTAATCGCCTGCCCATACCTTGACCCCGCCTACGAACGGCAGGCCGTGGTTCATGTCGAGCGCTTGGCCGAGCGCCAACTCTTTGTTGACGTCGATCAGAACGAGTTCGGTCATGCGCTGCCTGAGCAGCAGGGTGTAAGCGGTCGTGGCTCCTACGTCGCCCGTGCCGATCACGACGACGCGGCGGGAACGCGAGGATGTGGTAGTCATATCCAATTCACTCCATTTCTTCGACTTATAGGGTTGGAAGGCGCAAAAAAGGGCCTCTCAACTTTGTAACCAGTTTACACGGTAAAAAGCCACCTGTCACGAAATTGTGTCAAAAGTCTTTGCGCGTATCCCGCACGCTTTTGTTATAATGGAAAAATGTTTGAACAAGTATCCGGGGCAATTCCCGGCGGAAAAGAGGTTGACAGTCATGCGGGGGTTTGCGATTCTGCTGGGATTCAGTCTGGCCGGAGTGCTTCTGCACGATACGCTTCATTTGCCGCTTCCGGGCAATGTCATCGGCCTGATGCTGTTCGTGGCCGCATTGTTCGGTAAAGTCGTGAAGCTGGAATGGGTAGAAGATTCGGCCAATTTGTTGACGGGCCATCTGCTGCTCTTTTTTATTCCTTATGTCATCGGGGCCGCTGCCCTGATTCCGTTTATCGGTCATGATGCCGTGGCGATCGGCGTCGGCGTCGTCGGAAGCACGTTCGCCGTGCTCTGGATAACCGGGACGGTCGCGAAGAAGACGACGCCCGAACAAAAGGAGGACGAACAACGTGCAAAGTTTTCTGCATGATCCTCTTTTCGGTTTGACTTTGACGATCGCGGCCTACGTCTCGGCGAAAGCTATTCATAAGCGTCTGCGTTGGCTCCACCCGATTCTGGGCAGCAGCGCGATCATTCTGGTCGTCCTTGTCGTTCTGGGCTTTCCGGTCCGCGACTTCCAAGGCGAGGTCGGCATGCTCACGACGCTGCTCGGTCCGGCGACCGTCGCGCTCGGCGTTCCGATCTATAAGCATCGCGCGTTGATTCGCGAACGGCTCGCGACGGTCACGGTATCCGTGTTGGCCGGTTCGGTCACGGGCATCGTCAGCGCCGGATTGTTGGTCTTTCTCGCGCGCGGGTCGCACGAAGTGCTGCTCAGCATGCTGCCGAAGTCGGTCAGCTCGCCGATCGGGATCGAGATCTCCAAAGCGCTCGGCGGCGCGCCGGAGCTGTCGGTCATGTTCAGCGTGATTACCGGCGTGCTCGGGGGCGTGTTCGGTCCGGCTTTTCTCTACAAAACGGGGCTGCGAGATCCGGTGGCGATGGGCCTGGCGATGGGCAGCGCCGCGCACGGTTTCGGCACCGCTCGCAGTTTGCAGGAGTCCGAGACGGCCGGAAGCTTCAGCGCGCTCGCGATGGGTCTGTCGGGCATCGTCACTTCGCTGCTGTTCGTGCCGATCTACATCTGGCTCGGCCGCTGATCGGCTTCCAGATCCGTACTTGGTGCGCTCCGGGCCTTTTATGCTATAATGACGAAGGATTTGTGCTCCATATCCAATTATCCGGAATCATGAGGGGGCGGCTGCATTGCGAATCGAGCGGAGGGCGCTGCTGCCCGTGCTGGCTATATTGCTGTTGGCGTCGATCGTATTAAGCGCATGCAACGGGGAATCTTCGGAGGGCGAGACGGCATCCGAACCGACGGTTCAGAATGCGACGGCCGACGATGTCGGAGGTCAAGAGATCACGTTGGTCGAGCCGGAAACGAGCGGAAACGCCCAAAATCAACATGAAGAATACGTGGTGCAGACCCGGTTGACGGAGATGCATCTATTCGACGATAAGACGGGGATGGCTTGGGGACTTACGCGCAGCGCGCTGCGCATGTATTTGACGCAGAACAACGGGAAGAATTGGACGCCTTTGTCGCCGTCCGAGCAGGTCGCGTTTTCGGCGGTACCCGAATACGGCAAAGACGTATTCTTCACCGACCCGAAACACGGCTGGGTCGTACGCAGCGCGGGAAGCACGGAAGATACGTTGGTGCTGCGCACGACGGACGGCGGAGAGAATTGGGCTTTGGCGACATTGGGGCGCGTGGACGAGCTTCCGGTTTCGTTCTATTTTACCGACAAGAAAAAAGGATGGCTGCTCACCAGCAAGACTTCGGCGACGGTCGGAAGAGAAGACAAGACGTTATACCGGACGCTGGACGGCGGCGAGAGCTGGTTGACGGTGATGCGTACGGTAAGCGGGGCGCAGCCGGGCGGATCGTTGACCCCGCTGCCGGAACTCGGCTATGTCTCGGGCATGCATTTCGAATCGGACGGAAGCGGCTATGCGACGATGTCGGAACTGGGCCGTCCTTCGGTCTACCGAACGAAGGACGGAGGCAAAAACTGGACCAAATCGAAGGCGTTCTTCACTTCGAGCGACGAGAAGATGGAGACCTGCGATGCCGCCGTAAACGGCAAGCCGCAATCGTATGCCGAGCAAAAAGGATCTTGGGTACCCGTGGGATGCAAGCAGCGCGATACGGTGCAGTACAGCGGCTATTTCACGGCGAACAACGGAATCGCTTGGAACCGCGTCGCGTTCAAGCTGCCTGCGCAGACCGCGCTTAATCCGTCCGTCTCGCCTGTTTTTTACGATCGTTCGAACGGGTGGATGGCTCGCGGCTCCCAGATCTATCGCACCAAAGACGGCGGAGCGAACTGGAACCTGCTGCCGGAGAGCGAGAAACTCGCCGAGAACATGGAGAAGTATCCGGAGATCTTCCAGCTCGACTTCGTCTCGGACCGAGTCGGCTGGATTTTGATCGGCAAAACGGAGCTTCGTCGATCTCTATTGATGCAAACGTTGGACGGCGGATTGACTTGGCATGTATTGTAGCAGCAAGAAGCAAAGACGACGAAAAGACGTGTTCCCGAAAAGGAGGACGTTTTTCTTTTTTATCATTAATGTGAAATAAATCACATACGCGAGCGAAAAAATCTGTTATTTTTTAAATATAAAGAATGCAACAAAACAAAACGACAGACGAGCGCTTCGTCCACCTACAACGAGCATCCCGACCTTTTAAACTAATCGAGGAGTGATTCCAAATGACAACCGCAACCAACCAACTGACTCGCAACTACTTGAATCTTTGCTATAACTGCCAAGACGCTCACCTCTGCGAAAGCGAAGAACAATGCTTGGCTTGCTGGGCCGAACAAGGCGTGTTGGAAGAAGAAACAGAAGCTGCCGAAACAAACAAATTGCTGAATCTGTATTACGCGTAACGCAAGACTCCCGTTTTCGGAACCCGATCATCCCGTGCAGCTTTTCAAGTGAATTAATTCACAATAATATAAAGATCGGTTCAGAAGTCTTTCGCCTCTCACCTCCGCGAAGGACTTTTTTGCCGTGCGGCGATCCGGCAGGAGATCGAGAACGTTTTGCACGGCCGCAACTTCGGTTAATCATACAATGATATCAGAAAGGAAGGAGTGCGCGACATGAATGTTGAATCGATGACCGTGATCGTCACCGGCGCCGCGCAAGGCATCGGGAAGGCGATTGCTCAGAGCTACGCGCAGCGGGGAGCACGCGTCGTGCTTGCCGATAAACTCGAAGCCGAAGGCGCGGCGGCGGCGGCTGAAATTCGGAATTCCGGAGGCGAAGCGATCTTCGTGCCTTGCGACGTGTCGAAAGAAGCGGATATCGCGCATCTGATGCGCGAAGCGATCGGGACATACGAACGAATCGATATTCTGATCAATAATGCCGGGTTCGGCATCTGGAAATCTCCTTACGAATTGACGGTCAAAGAATGGGACGACGTGCTGAATACCAATGTGCGCGGAACTTTTCTGGCGACGCGCGAAGCGGCTCTGCATATGCGCAAGAACGGCAGCGGCTGCGTCGTGAATCTGTGCTCGACCCGCGCGCATATGTCGGAGCCGAACTTCGAAGCTTATGCCGCATCCAAAGGGGCCGTGCTTGCGCTTACCCATTCTCTGGCGATCTCTCTGGGCGGCGACGGCATTCGGGTCAACTGCATCAGTCCCGGCTGGATCGACACGGGCGAGTACGAGCAGCTTCGGGAAGAAGATCACCGGCAGCATCCTGCGGGCAGAGTCGGCAGACCGGAAGATGTAGCGCGCGCCTGCTTGTATTTGACCGACCCGGAAAATACGTTCCTCACGGGAACGGAATTGGTTCTGGACGGCGGCATGACGCGCAAGATGATTTATGCCGAATGAAGCCGGAAATCGAACCGGATCTCCGAAATTCAAGATTCGAAGCAGGTTTCGGTCGGTGGCAGGTTAACTTCTATTTTTCGCGATTTTAGGTCGAATAAAGCGAACGGCGGTACTTCTGCTGTTCGCTTTTTTGACATGGAAACAGGTTTTTTCGTTATTTTGCCATATTCGATGTAAAAATAAGGTTTGATCTTCCTTTTCAAGGGTAATAGAAAGGATATGAAGCATACGTTGTGCCCTAATCGCAATTTTGCCTTCTCACAAATTGCCTGTACGGACGGCCGGACGTGAACGCGTCTTCATCCATCGCGGACTTCCGCGCAAAATACGAGGAGGGATTGATATGGAATACTCTTATTCGCCCGTGACTTATCGGATCGGCAGCGGGCTGGCCGGCAGAAGCAGTGCGGGATTCCGCAATTCGATGGCGAGATCGGGAGCGCCGATGATCGAAGCTTCCATTCCGCAGACCAACTACGAACAGCCGAACGTGATTTCCACGCTGCAGAACAATCTGGGCCGCAGCGGAATTTTCTACATGATTCCGGGCATGAACGCGGGATTCTCCCAGGCTTCGATCGAAGGCCGGCTCGAGGCGGCGGGCAGCGATCATATCGTACTCAGCGCCGAATACGGTCAACGGACCGTCGTTCCGCTCAATTGCATCGATTATGTCGTGTTCAGCGATACGACCGGTTATTTCTATTCCGGCAACGAAGCCTTCTTCGCCGGTCAGTAACAGAATTCGTCGACGATGAACGGACTCTAAACAAAGCGAGGTTTCGATTCCTGATGGATACTTCCATATGAAAGCCCCTTCGACCTGACGACAGGAGAAGGGGCTTTTCGATTGGAAACGGCGATCGCTCAGCGAGGTAAGCCTTCGATGACGTAAGTGGTGACGGAAGCGGGAGGGACTTCGGCCGTAAACGTGCCGTCTTGCAGCGCGATCGGCTCGAGTTTCGCTAGATTCTCGTCGGCCGAGGTGCGGTAAACGCGAACTTTTCCGCAAAACGCCGGGTCTGGCAGATCCCGCAGCCGGTAACGATGCATCGCGGGTTCGGTCTCGCTTTCGTTGTAGGTCACGATTACGAGACGGTCGGCGTCCGCGGATACGGCGGCAAGCGAACATTCGCCTTGAACGTCTACCACGGCGCTGCCCGGTCGGATGAATCGGCTGTAGTTGGCGAGCGCGTAATACTGCTTATACATCCGATACGATTCTTTTTCGTTATGTTCGAACGGAGCGAAGATCAATCCCCATGTGCTGACATCGCTTTCTACCGCCTGCCAATAGACCCAAGCTTCGGCCTGCATCGTTTTTAAATCTTTGGCGACGCCGCGAGCCAGCTTAAGAGCGCCGCTCATCGAGCGGGAGTCCGGAACGGGATGCTCGCCGTTCTCGAATCCGACTTCGGACATCCAGAGTTTTTTTCCGTCGGCGTGCACGGCCTGCCTGAAAGCAGTCGGGTCATAAGAAAAATCGTTGTAAGTATGCGTGTTGACCTGAGGAATTCGCGCTTTGGTTTCGTCCGAGAACGCTTCCCATGTGGCGCGCGCCATCTCCACGAACGATTCGTCGGATGCGCTGAGGCTCGTCTCGTGCAGGCCGGCATTTCGCAGCGCGTCGAAAGCTTCGCGAAGCACTAACTCCTGTTGACGAGCCAGAATCTGAGCGCCTTCTTGTTTGGTGATTCGATATTTCCACCAACCCGCTACCGGTTCGTTAAAAGGAGCCAACGTGCGGAAAACGATATTCCATTCGTCGCGGAAATGACGCAGCACATCGACCAGATAACGGGCAAAGTCGCCTTCCGATCCGTCTCGAAGATTATCGCCGCCGTTCGGTCCGCCCGTAGTGCAGCCGGCCGCGCCGTCAGGCGAGGAAGGATCGTAAGAACAGGTCATCCACCAAGGCGGGCAGTTGGAGAACGCTTCGAAGATCGGAGAATCCGCGGTCGTTTGGATTTTCTGCAAAATAGCCCGTTGATTGGCGTCGCGAGACCAGTCCCAAGAGCCGTCTTCGCTTTGATAAGACAGAATCGCTTTGCCGTAATCCAAATAAGGGTCATTCGCGTCTTTCGTTCCGCCGATGTTATACCGCGCGATCGTCATGCCTAACCCTTGCTCCGCGGAATACAGCTTGTCCACGATTTCCTGCTGCCGTTCTTCGCTCCAACCTCCCAACACGTTGGCCCACCATGCCAGCGACGTTCCCCAACCTTCGAAAGTCTGGGCGCGCGCGTACGGAGACACATCGACCGTAACCGGATCGCGCAGCTCAGGCTGCCCGTTGTTTGCCATCGTCATCCTCCTTCGAATGGTACCTCGTATGGTTCCGCTTTCATTATACAACCGATCGGTCGGAGCGGGAATCGGGAGAAACGCGAATCGAGGCGAATCGTCAAAATTTGAATAGATTCCAAAAAGCTGGACTGGTACAGCACATGAACAAAATGATAATATAATAGGTACAAAATTTATAGTAGTGGACCTAGATCGCTCGGTCAACGCATTATGTACGGGGAGGAAATATCATGACCAAGCTCCATACCCTGCTTCGGGCTCAGCCCGACGAGGAGCCGCCGGAACTCTCGCAAAAGCTGTTGAACCGGCTTCAGGGATTTACCCCCGAATCGGAGGGCCGTGCTTTGATCGAGGCTTCGATCGAATGGGTGGACGATTTCGAGCTTGTGCAAGAGATCCAAAAGCGCGTGGACGAACGAATAAACGAGGCCTGGTCGATGTTTGTCCTGTTAACCGCCGAGGAACGCGCATGGTTTTACGATGTGATGCTTGACGCCTTGGAACAAGAAAAGTTCGTCGATCCGCGATCGGCACGCCGAACGGCCAAGCTGGCGGAATTATTCGCGCTGAGAAAAGCGTCTCTCGAAAGCTCTTATGCATTGAGGGAAGAACTTCGTTCTCGCCATGCCCGAGTGCTTAAACTGCTTGCCGCATGGAATACGAAAGGAGCGCTGCTCTCGCCGGAGGATCCGGTTTTTCGCGGGCTGTCGTGCTCTGCCGCGTCGCTGTTCGAAGTTTATTTCAATCATCCTCACTATATGGACGACGACGATCTTCGGGTCGAAGCCTCGATGCTTCTTCCGCGATTGATTCGAACCTTCTATCCGGCTTGTACGCCCGTGCATGTCTACATGCTCGGTTATCATCCCGATTATCTGGCCGAAGTCGCGGGGCTGATCGATTTCTATCTAAGCTTGGATCTGACGAAGGACGCCAAAGGAAAAGCTTATTACAATCTGGCTTCTTCGTTCTTCGGAGAAGGTTCGCCGGTGCTCGAACGCGGAATCGCTCCCGTGCTGGAGCTTCTAGAGCAGCGGATGCCCAACTGGTCCGACTCGCAGTTCGACGAATTCGTCGACGTGTTCGTCTACTATCCGCTGCTTCGGCAGCCGCTGCTTCAGTTCGCGAGATCGACGGATCGGAGGCTTGTTCTGGAGCTGGTCGCGGCGCAGAAGCGCCATACTCCGCGCGCCGTCAAAGTCGTCGATACGTTGTGCGAAGCCAATGCGATGATCGCCCGAATCCAAGCCGACGGCATGCCCTGCCGGGAAGGCGGAGTAGCTTTTGCGGACTTCAATTTCAAGCTTGCCGTGATCGAAGAGTTGATGTATAAACAGCAGGTGCTTCGGCCGCAATTCGATATCGGCGTGTTTATTCAAGAATACGCGATGCGCAGGATCTCGATTGCCGAAGAAGGCGATCGTCCGATTCCGGAAGTTCGCGAATATTTCGAGCGTCTCGCGCTGACGGAACAGGATCTCTCCCTTGTCACCAAACTGGTGATCGGGACCGGGCAGCAAGTTCAGCAGCAAATCATTCCGTTCTGGAACGGAGAAGACGGTTATTTCGACGTGCATTCGCTCGAAGACTTGCGGCATCTGCCGAATCTGAGCGTCATGCAAGCCGGCGATCTGCTCAAAGCGGATCTTCCGCCTTCGAACGAAAACGACCTGATATGGGTCAGAATTTAGAAAAGGGAAGGCGCATCGGCACCAGCACGAAGCGATGCGCCGGAGAGGATATACGTCATGAACGATGCACAACCAAACGATAAGAGGAACGATTCCGCAGAAAGACCGGAAAGCGAACCTACTCAACTTTTTAACGAAGAAGCTTGGAACCGGGAGACTTACGACGCGTGGGTTCGGCGTTTCGGAACGCCCGAAGAAGCGGCGGCGCGAATCGCCAAGCAGCCGAGCAAATCGTTATCGGTGTTGGGAGAAGCGATCGGCGAGCCTGACGGCAAACGCATCATGAACCTGATGGGCTCCAACGGAAGCAAAGCTGTCGCATTAGCGCTGCTCGGGGCTTCGGTCGCCGTCGTGGATTTCTCGCCGGGAAATCGGCGTTACGCGCTGGAGCTGGCCGAAGCCGCCGGAGTTTCGCTCGACTATACGGTTTCCGACGTCTTGAAGTTGGATACGGACAAGCTGGCGGGAACTTACGACGTCGTATTCGCGGAAATGGGCATCCTGCATTATTTTACGGATCTGACTCCGTTTATGCGGTTGGCCGAGACGCTGCTCGCGCCGGGCGGACGATTCGTGCTGCGCGATTTCCATCCGGTCTCGACCAAACTGATCTCTTCCCGGGGGACGACGGCCAAGATCCGCAAGCATAAAGTGGACGGCGATTACTTCGACACGTCGCTCGAAGAGCAGGAAGCGTCTTTCGCCAAATACGCCGAAGGCGAATCGCCGAGAGTGCTGCTTCGCAAATGGAATCTCGGCGAGATCGTGACGGCAGTGGCGCAAAGCGGATTGACCTTAGCCGTTTTGCGCGAAGAACCCAATCTGTCCGGCGACAGTTTCGACCGGGGAATCCCCAAGACGTTCACGCTGATTTGCCATAAAAATTAAGAGTATTCGCCGGAAAAGCGCGGCAAAAGCCGATGGACGACGCTCTAGATAAGAATCGGTTGATCATATGGGCTTTTAACCGCCTTTACGGCGGTTTTTTGCCGTTTTTGGCCTTCCGTTCCTATTTTGCTAAGATCGTTTTTAGCTTTATAATTGTAATTATAGCTAAAAAAGAAACGGAGTGAACGAAATTGGGAAGTTGCTAGCTTGGGCGATGGCGCCGAAAACAAGCAAGAGAACAACGACGGTTAGTCAAAATCATTCAACGAAACGAAGGAGGTGGACCCGTTTTTCGGGTAATGCCGCAATGCGTTAAGCGGTTCGGAAAACGGGATTTCTATTGACCAGTGACCCCTTGCCCGGTTGGTTAAGTATTTTATTGGTTGTGCTGCTTGTCGGTTTGAACGGATTTTTCGTGGCGGCGGAATTCGCGATGGTTCGGCTCCGCGAGAGCCGGCTCGCGACGATGGCGGAGAGCGGCAGCAAACGCGCCGGCTTCGCCCGAAGCATGGTAAACAATCTCGACGCTTATCTGTCGGCCTGCCAGCTCGGCATTACGCTGGCCTCGCTCGGACTCGGCTGGATCGGGGAACCCGCGGTCGCGTCGTTCCTGCGTCCGATGTTCCACGGCTTCGGCTGGAACAACGAGGCCGCGATTCACGGCACGTCCGTGGCGATCGGATTCGTCATCATTACCATGCTGCATATCGTGATCGGGGAACTCGCCCCGAAATCGATGGCGATCCGCAAGACGGAAGCGGTGGCGCTGACGGCGGCCGCTCCGATGGTCTTATTCTACAAGACCATGTATCCGTTCATCTGGGCGCTTAACGGAATGGCGAACGCGCTGCTCCGCTTGCTCCGGATCGAACCGGCGACCGAACTCGAATCGGCGCATACCGAAGAAGAAATCCGAATCCTGGTGAAGGAAAGCAATAAAAACGGGCTGATCGACAATACCGAGATGGCGCTTGTCGACAACATCTTCGAATTTGCCGACACGACGGCGCGCGAAGTCATGATTCCGCGGACGGAAATGATCTGTCTGTACAAGAATCTGCCGCGCGAAGAAAATCTGGAGATCGCGTATGACGGCATGCGGACGCGCTACCCGGTCTGCGAACAGGACAAAGACCATATTATCGGCTTCGTTCATATCAAAGACTTGATGCGTTACCCGGATGCGGATTACGATCGCCTGATCCGTCCGATCATCGCGGTTCCGGAATCGATCCGGATCAGCGAATTGATGAAGCTGATGCAGCGCAGCCGCACGCAGATCGCGATGTTGGTCGACGAATACGGCGGTACGGCCGGTCTGGTGACGCTCGAAGACATCATGGAAGAGATCGTCGGCGAAATTCAGGACGAATTCGACGAAGAAGAACGGCCAGAACTCGAACAAGCCGGCGAATTCAGTTATTCGATCGACGGCATGATGCTGATTCAGGACGTTAACGATCAATTCGGTTTCGAGTTGGATTACGACGACTACGATACGATCGGAGGTTGGCTGTACGCGCATATCGACGCGCTGCCGCCGCGCAAAGGCCAGTCGGTCGACTACGAAGGCAGCACGTTCATCGTCGACGAGACGGAACAGAAGCGGATCTCCCGCGTGCGCATTCTGAAGCCGCTCCCCGAAGAAGAACAGTTCCCGGAACCTCGTAACGAAGAGGACGAACCGGAGATGCCGGAGGAAGAGGACGACACGGTCGTCGCTTTGTCGGCCAAACGGGCCGAAGCCGGCGCTTAAGAAACGCCGGAAAGTCCGTCAAGCGGCCGACCGTCGTAGCGACCGTTCCATTGATGCCTTGCAATCCTGAGATCGACCGCCGGAGTCTGCTCCGGCGGTCTTTTTGCGTCCAGCCGACGATTTCCGGCGAATCGGCAACCGAATACGCTTCGCGTGCGTAAAGTGCTAGGCGAGATACAAGGCCTAGCCGGCGTCCTCGTCCGATTGACTTGGACGAAAAATACCGCTACGCTTTACAGCATGGAGGGGAAGACATGGAATGGAATGAAGAGCAAGATCATCGCGGCCCGGATCGTTTCAGGCGTCTGCACGCCGACTGGATTGCGGCTTCGCGCGTCGGCAGCGCGATCTTCTACGCGATTCCGCTTCTGGCGGCGGCCGCGTTAACGGTGCTCAGCGTCGTATTCGAATGGGATTGGCCGCCTCTGTGGGTCGGCGCGGCGGTAACGTTCGTCTGCGCGCTGCTGTTCGCGTTCGCGGTGTTCCGCGTGCCGATCATTCGGTACAACCGCTTCGGATTCGCCGTCTTCGAAGAAGAAGTGGAGATCCGCAAAGGGCTGTTCTTTATCAGCGAGACCTTGATCCCGATGACCAAAGTGCAGCACGTCAAGCTCGAGAGCGGACCGATTCTGCGCAAATACGGTCTCGCCGAGATCAAGATCGTGACGGCGGCCACGACGCATTCGATCGCCGGATTGAAATCGGACGAAGCGGAGAACTTCAAACGCATGATCGGAGAATTGGCGCGGAGGACGGAAGAATGAGCGGCCCGAAACGGATGTCGCCGCTGTATATCGTCTTCGCGATGCTTCGCATGCTGCGGACGCTGGTGCCGGTCGCGGTGCTGTTCGCGGTGCAGTTCATTGCCGGCAACCGCGCGCCCGGCTTCGCTCTATGGATTCTGGGCGTCGGCGTGTTATTGGTCGTCCTGACCGGATTGGTCGAAATTCTCGGTTGGAAGAAGTTCACCTACGAAGAAGAAGGCGATCGGATCACGATCCGCAAAGGGCTGATTCAGCGCAGCGAGAAGATCATCTATTACTCGCGCATTCACTCCGTCAGTCAGGAGCAGCCGCTGATCCAGCGGATTCTGGGCGTCGTGCAGCTCAAGATCGAGACGCCCGGCGGCTCGGGCGACGGGGATGCCGTGCTCCCCGTGCTGCCGCGCCGCGAGGCGGAGCGGCTCCAGCGCGCGCTGAACGAGCGCGCTGCGGACCACGGCGCCGCCGCGGAACCGGCGGCGGCAGAGCCGTTCTTCGGCCCGGCCGGAGGGGCCGAAGGCCAAGAGCCTCCGGCCGGCTTCGCGGGGCCGGAGCAGGGCGCGTCCGGCGCGGCGGGCAGCTTCGCCCCGCCGGACGCGCAGGCGGGAGAGTCCCGCCGCGCCGAAGGCGGGGCTCTCCCGCAAGAAGCGGGGACCGCCGCCGCAGGGCGGTCCCGCGCGGCGCGCGCGCCCGAGCCGGAGCTGCTTTACCGGCTCGGACCGGGCCGCCTGTTCCTGGCGGCGCTCACCGAGATGAACCTCGGTCTGGCCGTCGCCTTCGTGGCCGGCATATTCTCCTTCGCGGACGACCTGCTGCCGGACGAGTGGATGAACCGCTTGGTCACGAACGCCCAAGCTTATCTGACCGGCTTCCGGGCGATCTTGATCATCGCCGCCGTCGCGCTGATCGCGGCTTGGCTGTTGTCGTTGGTGCTGTTCATCGTCAAGTATGCCGGCTTCTCGTTGTACCGGGAAGGAGAGAGGTTGTCGATCCGTTACGGCCTGCTGGAACGCAAACAGTTCTTGTTCCATCCGGGCAGGGTTCAAGCCGTGACGATTCGCGAAGGTTGGCTGCGCCAAGCGCTCGGTTACGCGCATGTCGAACTCAACGTCGTTTCGTCTGCGGAAGAGAAAGAGACGCCCGCGCTGCATCCGTTTATCGCGCGCGCGAAGATCGAAGAACTGCTGAGCGGCACCATTCCGCAGTTCCGGTTCGCCGGAGCGGAATTCCGCCCGCCCAAGCGTGCTTGGTGGGGGTATACATGGATCGGACTTGTCGTCACCGTAGTCATCGCCGCCGTATTGATCTATTTCTTCCCGTATATGGGCCGTTGGGCGCTGCTTCTGATTCCGGCCAGCTTGGGGATCGATTATTGGAGTTACCGAACGAGCGGCGCGACGCTGGAAGACGATCGGCTCATGATCGTCAATCGGACGTTCGCCAAGCAGACCCATTGTACGCTCAAACGCCATATCGTGGCTTTGCATGTCGGCGGCAGCCGTTGGCAGCGCAAAGGCGAGATGTTGAACGTCAAAGCGCATCTGTTGGGCGGTTCCGGAGGCTCGTCGATCTCGGTAGCCAGATTGAAGCATTCGGACGCCGGGCAGATTTATGAATGGTATAGAAGGAAAAAGTGATCTCGATTAACTTTTTATTAAATTTTCCTTAAAATATGAATCAAAAACTAAAATTTATCTTTTATTTTTGTTGATAAGGCACTAAAATTCGACAACAACAGGAATCGGACGAAATTTGAAGCAAAAAAATAATTAGAAATTCAAAAAAAAAGGAACCCTTTGGGTTCCTTTTTCGTCTTATTCATATGAAATGCTATTACATAATAAAGGGGAATAAAAATGGACACAAACAAAAAACGTTCGTTTTTAAAAGTTTTCGCGATTCCGGCCGCCGCGCTCGTCCTCGCTTCCGTTCTTTCGCCGACAATCGGATTTGCTTCTGCAACGGAGACGACGGACGAACAGGGCTCGGCGGAGGTTACGGAGTTCGCGCTGCCGTCCCTTCCCGATTCCGATTCGACGGTCTTTCCCAATGCTCCCGGCGCACTGACTCCGCCCCCGCCCGCATCGCCTGCGAATAATCTGATGCAAAGTTTGGTCGCCAATAAATATTTGACAGCCTCGTCCAGCGAACTTTCGCTTGCCGGTCCGAATTCCGTACGCGTAACGGCGATCACCAGAACCTCGAATTCGACGTTACGGGCAGGCGTTACGTCTTACCTGCAATATTGGAACGGCAGCGCTTGGGTAAACTTCGGCGCTCCGTCCACGAGCGAATCGACTTTCTCGGCTAGTGTGAATTATACGACGACGGTTACGAAAGGTTATTACTACCGAGTCAAATCGGACCATTGGGTAGCGAGCGGAAGCGACCGCGAAAGCAATTCCAGCTACAGCGGCAGCGTGCTCGTATCCAAGTAATCTTTGCTTTTCGCCGCAGTACTCTTCAGGACCCGCGCAAAGAAGACTTTTCTTCGGAGAAGTCTTCTTTGCATACGGATTACCGAGGTTCTCCGTCTACGATATGCCCGGCAATTTGCAGCAGTTCGTCGCGCGTCAGATTGCCGCTGATCAAGATGTCGATCTGGCCGCGAATCACGTGCACAAGATCTTCGCTGCCTTCCTCGCGATCCACGAATTGTCCTTCCAGACCGTTATCCAGTTCGATTTCCGTGACTTTACCGATTCCGAAACTGTAAGTTCGATTCGCGTCTTCGTTCAAGTAATCGACAAAGATGGATAGCGTACGATCGTTTTCGCCCTTGTATCGTAACGTGAAACTGACGGGGGCCGATCCGTCGTCGGGAACGGACAACGTAGTTTCGTACCTCTCCAAGTCGGCGGGCACGCGCGGGAATTCGGGCATAGGGTAAGCCAGGCGCTGTTTGATTTCTTCAAGGCTGACAGGCTGTTCTTCGTAATGGACGGAACTGATAATTTGGCCGGGTTCCGGTTCCGGAAGAGCCTCTTCCGTACTCTCGAAGGTAGGTTTTTCGATGCCTTCCGGCGGCGGGGGCGTCAAGGCGCCTTCCGTAGACTGCGGCTTCTGCTGGCCGCTTACCACGACCGCTTCTCCCGTGCTCCACGTATACAGCTTCTGATACAAAGGATTCAAAGCGCCGGTCCGAACGGGATCCGAGAAAGCGACCGAGCCGAACAGAATCAATCCTGCCGCGATACCGGTCATGCGAATGGATCGTCTGTAGCGTCTCCGGAAAGACTGCTGCTGCCCGGCTTGTTGCGGCAAGGAAGCCGGTGCTTTCGAAGACGTCGTTTCTGCATGTTCCGCAATATTCTCGCCGGTCCGAACTTCCGTGCTGCCGGAAAGCTGCTTCCGACGATTTTGTACTCGTTCCCAAGCGGCCCGGCGGGACTCCGGGTCGACCGGAGACGCGGAGCTTACCGCCCGCTCGAACGCCTCGTCGAACAGCTCGTCAAATTTTTCGTCGTTCATCGCTGCCCTCCCATTCTTTGCGCAGTGCCTTACGCATGTTTTCCCGTGCCCTGAACAATCGCTGCCGGATGATGTCTTCGCTCGTATCGAGCGCATCCGCGATTTCCCTATACGACATTCCGTATTTCCAGCGGTAAAGAATGATGGCCCGGTATTCCGGCTTCATTCCTTCGAGATGCCGCAGGATCGCTTCTTCCATCATCTGGACCTCGACCGTTTTCTCCGGCGAAGAATTCTTATCCTGCGTTGCCTCTATATGATTAAGAACGCTATCGGCTTCCACATGGTTACGGTGTCTTTTATTTTTTCTTAAATCGTTGATGGCGCAGTTGCGCGTCACGACCTTCAGCCAAGCGAAGAACTTGGATTCGTTTTCGAATTCGGGCCTTTTTCCGATCAATTTCAGGAAGGCTTCTTGAATCACGTCTTCGGCGGCCGCATGGTCGCGTACGATATAGAAGATCGCTCCGTAGGAGAGATCGTAATATTCGTTATAGATTAACTCCTGCATGCCTTCGTCAAGTTCGTCGAAGTCATGGGTCAGAAGCATTTGAAGATGCTGAGCCATATGTACTCCTTCCTCGTTTCGTATTGGCGCGAAATAGCGAACCGAACGCGTCTATTCAAGTATTACGCGCGATAAGAAAATAATCTGTTATTCTCCATATTCTACACGAAAAAAGGAAGAAGGTGGCGTTTTTCTTGTTCATACTTCCTATTCATCGGTAATCGAGTTACCTCTTATCAGTATACGGAAGCCGGAAAACAAAACAAGAACCCGAATCGTAAAAAAACGATTCGGGCTCGATAACGGAAAACCTATGGCCGCGTTCCGCGTTTATTCGTCGCTGCTGCGCTTGCCTTGCTCAGTGCCGTCTTGTTCCAAAACGCGGACAAGCTCGGCTTCGTCGTCGACGGATTCGTCGATCTCCGCGATCGGTTCGCCTTCGCCGGCTTCGACGTATTCGCGTTCCGCGCGCGTCATCTCGACGCTGCGATGGCCTTCGGCCATATCGTTGGCGGCGAAACGCTCGATGTCTTCGACCGTTCCTTCGTCCGCGTTATTCTCGCTGGACAGTTGGTCGTAACTCTCGACGTCGCGCTGCGTCGACATGGCGGGAGAATCGGCGTTGCCGTAGCTCTCGACCGCCTGCCAAGCGTCCGCGTCGTCGAACTTGCCGGCATGCTGTTGGCGATTCTCGCCGGCTCCCGAAGGAGGAGCGGTCATCACGTCTTCTTCGACCGGACGGTAATCCGTAATCGGGTCGTTTTCCGGCGTCGTATCGACATTGTAAGACGTATAAGGAACCGCTTCTAACCGCTCGAACGGAATCTCTTTGCCGGTCTTGGCGTCGATGCCGTACGTGCCGTCTTCGATGCGTTTAAGCGCGGCCTCGACTTCTTCCAGACGTTCCGACAGGTCGGCGTCGATCGCCATGTCGCGGGCGCGTTCGAATTCTTCCGTGCCCAGATCGGCAGGGTGATTATCGACGGCCGTCAATTCGCCCGTGGAATCTCGAATGGAAGTCTCGAAGCCTTCCGGCGTATCTTCGCTGTTATCGAAGTGCTGCTCCAATTCGCTTTTGCGCTCCAGCAGCAGGTTTTTCAGCGTATCGATTTGGGAATCGCTCAAATGTTTCATGATGCAGGCCTCCATTCGTTGTCGTCGCTTCTTTCCTTTTATACCCGAACGGCAGAGGAACCAATCGGGCGCGAAAAGCGGACGCCCGACGGAGAGATCGTTCGACAGACAGTTGGCATCGGCTCCCGGTAAGGTTAATAGGGGAGGGAGACACAGTGAGACAAGCTAACCGTTCGAGAATCTTTTACCTAAAAAGGAGCGATCGACAACATGAAAGCACTCACTTATCAGGGAAAGCGTAAGGTAAAAGTCAAAGACGTGGCGACGCCGAAACTCGAAAAGCGCGACGATATTCTGATCCGCGTGACGTCCACTTCGATCTGCGGTTCCGATCTGCATTTGTTTAACGGCGAAATTCCCGGCATGAACGACGATTATATCATCGGACACGAACCGATGGGCATCGTCGAGGAGATCGGACCGGACGTGACGCACGTCAAAAAAGGCGACCGCGTCATCATTCCGTTCAACGTTTCCTGCGGCGAATGTTTTTTCTGCAAAAATCAAATGGAAAGCCAATGCGATAACGCCAACGACAATCCGGTCAAAGATACGGGCGCGATGCTCGGTTATTCCCATACTTACGGCGGATTCGCGGGCGGTCAAGCGGAGCTGCTGAGAGTTCCTTACGGCAACTTCGGACCGCTGATCATTCCGCCCGACGCCGAAGTGACGGACGAGCAGGTATTGTTCCTGTCCGACGTCATACCGACCGCTTATTGGAGCGTGGACAATGCCGGCGTCAAGCAGGGCGACACGGTCATCGTGCTCGGCTGCGGACCGGTGGGCCTCATGGTCCAGAAATTCGCGTGGCAGAAAGGCGCCAAACGCGTGATCGCGGTCGACCATGTCGAATACCGTCTGGAACACGCCCGCCGCACGAACAAGGTCGAGACGTTCAACTTTATGGAGAACGACGATCTGGACAACCATCTGCTGGAGATCACGAGCGGCGGCGCGGACGTGGTCATCGACTGCGTCGGCTTGGACTCGGAGAAGACGTTCATGGAGAAAGTGGAGACGACGCTCAAGCTTCAAGGCGGCGGACTCGGCGCGTTCCATATGGCTTCCAACGTCGTACGCAAGTTCGGCACGATTCAAGTGACCGGCGTATACGGCCTGCGCTACAACAATTTCCCGTTCGGCCATATCTTCGAACGCAACGTCACCGTCAAGACGGGGCAAGCTCCGGTCATTCACTACATGCCGGAACTGTTCGCTCAGATCAAGACCGGCAAACTCGACCCGACGGATATTATCACGCATCGCCTGCCGCTCGACGAAGCGGAGCACGCGTACGACATTTTCGACAACAAGAAAGAAGACTGCATCAAGGTTATTTTGAAGCCGTGATCGAGCTGTGACCGCGCAAGCGACTACGGCAAGCCGCGGCAGCACGGATGCTAAACGGTAAAACGGCAGCCGCGACGCGAAAAGGACCTCGCCTTCGAGAGAAGGGAGGTCCTTTTGTTTATCCGTACAAACCGCTGCCGCCGATCGGAAAACCCGTTCGGTTCGAACTTAGAAAGCCCAGCTTCCGTTGCGGAAGACCGGCTCGGCCGTTCCGTCTTCGGAGATGCCGTCGATGTTCATCTCGCCGGAACCGATCATGAAATCGACGTGCGCGAGGCTCTGGTTGATGCCGGCTTCGGCCAACTCTTCGCGGGACATCGTCGTGCCGCCTTCGATATTGAACGCGTACGCGCTGCCGATCGCGAGATGGTTCGAAGCGTTCTCGTCGAACAGCGTATTGTAGTACAAGATGCCGGACTCGGAAATCGGGGATTTATGCGGCACGAGCGCCACTTCGCCGATGTAATGCGAACCTTCGTCCATCTCGACGAGATTTTTCAGCGTGTCTTCGCCTTGTTCGGCTTTGACGTCCACGATGCGTCCGTTCTCGAACGTCAGCGTGAAGTTATCGATGATCGTGCCGCCGTAGCTCAGAGGCTTCGTGCTGGACACGGTACCGCTGACGCCGGTCTTGAACGCCGCCGTGAACACTTCTTCCGTCGGCATGTTGGCTACGAAAGCCACGCCGCGTTCGCTTTCGCTGTCCGCCGCTACCCACAGATGCGTTTTCGGCAGTTCGATCGTCAGATCGGTTCCCGGTGCGGTGTAATGGAGGGCTTTGTATTTCTTTTCGTTCAAATATACGGCTTTGGCGTTCAGCGTATCGATATGCTCCTGCCAAGCCGCGACCGGATCGGCCAGATCGACGCGAACCGCTTTGAAGATCGCTTCCCACATCGCCGGCACTTGTTCGTTCTCCGGCAGATTCGGGAATACTTTGGCTGCCCAAGCAGCCGAAGGCACGGCCACGATCGACCAAGCCAGTTTATTGGACTGCGCGTATTCGCGGTATTTGCTGAGCGCTTTGCCGGATACTTTTTGCAGCGTGGAGATCCGGGAAGAATCGACGCCTTTGAGCAGGTCCGGGTTATTGGAGACGACGGCCAGCATGGCTCCGCCGTTCTCGGCCAGTTCTTCGCGTTCGGCAGCGGTCCACTTCGGTGCGATCTCGAACGAGTCGTCCGGCGCGAGATCGTAACGCATGCGCGTGATCGCTTCGTCGGCCCAATTGACTTTGACCAGTTTCGCGCCCGCCGCATAAGCGTGCTTGACGACGAGACGTACGTATTCCAGCGATTCGATGCCGGCATCGATCATCAGAATCTGTCCGGGCTGCACGTTCACACCGACTTTTACCGCGAGTTCGGCGTATTTGTTAAGGTTGGTTTGAAAATCCGACATGATAGGCCTCCGTTTCGATACTTGCTTCATTAAAATAAACGCTATGGTTTCCATTGTACAAGATCGCGGCGAGAAAGAAAATCTAACATCGGTTAATTAGAAGCCGAGAAGCGCAGAAAAGCGGGAGAAAACGGCCGATTTCGATTCTTATTCGCCTTCCCGGTTAAATAACCGTCAAGCCGAACATAAACTTCAATTCTAAACTTCAACCCAAAACGAAGGAGAGGAATATCCCATGAACGCCGTTTGGAAAGGAGTCGTCGGATTCGGCCTCATCAGCGTGCCGGTCAAGATGTACCGGGCTTCGCGCGAGCACGAAATCCCGCTGAGGCTGCTGCACCGGAATACGCTGGAGCCGATTCGCTACGTTCGAACCTGCGACAGCTGCCAAGAAGAAGTCGGTTGGGACGAGATCGTCCGCGGTTACGAATACGAGGAAGGGCGATATGTCACTTTCGAGAAAGAGGAACTCGAAGCCTTGACGGCCGACCTGAACCGCGATTTTCGTATTCGGGAATTCGTGAGGCTCGAAGAGGTCGATCCGATCGATCTGCATCGAACGTATTATTTGTCGCCGGAAGAAGGCGGGGCCAGAGCTTATTCGCTGCTCGCGCAGGCGCTTGAAGAAACGGGCAAAGCGGGACTTGCCGTCTCGACGATCCGAACCAAAACGCGTCCTGCTCTGATCCATGCCTCGCATGGCCGTCTGCTGCTGACTACGCTTCATTACGAAGAGGAAATCGTGCCTGCCGAAGACGTTCCCGGCTTGAGCGGCGTTCCCGAATCCGTTCGCGCGGAAGTCGAAACGGCCAAATTGTTGATCGGACAGCTCACGGCCGATTTCGATCCGGCGCAGTTCGAAGACGAATCGTACAAGAGACTCATGGACGCGATCGCCCGCAAGATCGACGGAGAACAGCCGGAAATGCCGCAGGCAGCCGAGACGCAGACGCAGCCGGACGATCTGATGGAAGCGCTCCGCGGCAGCTTGGAACTGTTCAAGCCTTCGATGCAGACCGAACGAGGCGCGGAAGGAACATCCGGCGCGGCGCGCAAACCGCCCGGAACGGTCGACAAAACCGCCAAAAAATCCAAAGGAGCGGGTTAACCGCTCCGGTTTCTGTTCGAATGCCGTCCGAACGGGGACCGAAGAACGATTCGACGGCAAAAATAAAAGACCTCGAAACGCGCGCGCGTTTCGAGGTCTTTTGCGTGAAGAAGATCCGAAGGAAATCAAAAGCGCGTTTGCGCCTTGATCAATTGCTGTACATTTCTTTCAAGATCTCGCGATTTTTTTCTTTGAACAATTCGTTGTGGGAGGAGACCATGCCGTATCCGTTCGCGTCGGGTTTGACGAACTGCTTCGCTTTGTTGACGGCGTTGGCCGCGTCTTGGAACGCGCCGGCGATCAGATGCAGCTTGCCGTCGTGGTGCAGAATGTCTCCGGCCGCGAAAATGCCCGGAACGGACGTTTCGCTCGACGACGAACCGAGAATCTGGTATTCGTTCATGTCGATCTTGATCTCGCTTTGTTTCAGCAGTTCCGTGTCGCGTTCGTAACCGTGGCTGATGATCACGTCGTCCACGGCCAGCTCGAACGCTTCTTTGGACTCGTTTTTCTCGAATACGACCGTCCCGATCGCCGAGTGGTCTTCGTTCGCCACCAACGTTTTGATCGAAGCGCTGAGCAGCAGCTCGACGCCGTTTTCTCTCATGCGGGTCACGTCGGCTTCATGGCCTTTGAGTTCTTCTTTGCGGTAAGTCAGATAGACTTTCTTCGCGAAAGGCGCGAGTTCGTTAGCCCAGTCGACGGCGGAATGGCCGCCCCCGGAGATCAGCACGGTCTTGTCTTTGAAACGGGCGATCGATTTGACGGTATAATGCAGGTTCGTCACTTCGAAACGTTCCGCGCCTTCGATATCGAGCTTCGTCGGCTTCAAGATGCCGCCGCCGACGGCGAGAATGATCGTCTTGGAATAATGCGGTTCTCCGGACAGCGTATGTAGAACGAAATGATCGGCGCCTTCGGCGCGCGTAATCGAAGTCACTTTCTCGCTCAGGACGACTTCCGGTTGGAAAGTCAGGCCTTGCGCCACCATCTGTTCGATCAGCTTCGCGCCCGGCATCGGAGTCAAGCCGCCGACGTCCCAGATCATCTTTTCCGGATAGACGTGAACTTTGCCGCCCAAGAAAGGCTGGAACTCGATGATCTTGGTCTTCATCTCGCGCAGCCCGCTATAGAAAGCGGAGAACAGCCCGGCCGGACCTCCGCCTATAATCGTTACGTCGTACACTTCATGGTTCTCCATCCTTCGTGGCCTCCCTTATCGATACGAACTTCAATAGATAATGATTCTCAATATCAGTAATAAGTATAACAGCAACAAGCCTGAAAAGACAATCACTTGATTTCGGAGACTCCGAAAAAAGCGTTACCGTACAATTTTGCAAAAAAAGCCCGACGAGCTTTGTGCTGTTTTCCCCGCGGGTTGTTGCTTATAATCGTTGGCAAGCCCGGTATCCATTCACGAAAGGAGGGAGAAGGCGTTGGACGAACGCAGCGCTTCGATTCTGGCTCTTCTTCAACGGACGAACGATTACGTGCCCGTCGGCGAATTGATGGAGACGTTCGGCATCTCCAAGCGGACCGTTCATTACGACATGCAAAAAATAAACGGCTGGCTCAATCTGCGCAGGCTTCCGTCGATCGAATACGTGCGGGAAACGGGTTATCTGCTGCCGGAAGAATCGCGCTGCGCGCTTCCGGCCAACGTGACGGGCAGAGAACCGGTGCATTATTATCCTTCGAGGCACGAACGGACCGCATGGCTCGGGTTGTACCTGCTCGAACGCAGACATCCCGTATACCTGCATCATATGGAAGCCGCGATGAAGATCAGCCGGGGAACGGCGCATGCCGAACTCGGACGTCTGGGAATGCGGCTGTCCGCGCATCGTTCGGAGATCGCTTTCGATCGAAAAGAAGGCTATCGCGCGGTCGGCGAAGAGCAGGACCTGCGCGGCGCGCTTTTCCGGTTCCTGACGGAAGTGTTCCCTTCGGCGGGACGCGGCGGATTCATGTCCCGGTTCGAAGACCGGATGAAAAAGGAGTGGCGGCGCACGCTGCTTCCCGGACTGAACAAAGAACGTCTGCTGGAAGTATCCGAGATTATCGGATCGGGCGAACGAAAAATCGGCATGGAGCTGACGGACGAGACGATCGGCCAATTGTCGGCGCTCCTGATCCTGCAGATGGGCCGGATCGGACGCGGATGCGCCGTGAAGGTCGACAAACAGGAGAAACAAGCGCTCAAAGCGGCGCCGCAGTATCGGGCGGCCGCCGAGATCGCGAGCAAGCTGGAAGCCGAATGGAAAATCCCTTTTTCCGAAGACGAAATCGCTTATTTGACCATTCTTCTGCTCACCGGCAAAGTCAACAAGTTCGAAGCGGAATCGAACGGTTCGGCGGATCGGCAGGTCCGCGATGCGGCGCTGAAAATGATCGACGATTTCGAACGGATCGGATGCGTGCGTTTCCGCAGCCGGGAAGAACTGGAACGGCAGTTGTTTTTTCATATCAAAGCTCTGTTCTACCGCAATAAATACGGCGTGTTCTCCAAAAATCCGCTGACGGACACCGTGATGAAGGATTATGGAGAAATCTTCGAACTGACGCGCCGGTCCGCGCTTCCGCTTCGCAGATTGTTGGGCCGGGAACCGGACGATCACGAGACGGCTTATCTGGCCGCCCATTTCGGCGGTCAGATAAGCGACGCCTCGGCGATCCGCGCGCCGAGGCGAACCGCGGCGATCGTATGCGTCAACGGCGTCTCGTCGTCGCGGCTGCTCAAAGCGCAGCTAGCGCAGCTCGTTCCGGATATCGACGTGCTCGGCATCCTGTCGCTGCGGGAATACGAAAAGTTCGGAGCGGCGGCCGACTTCATCTTCTCCACGATTCCGCTGCCCGAAAGCTCGGTTCCGGTGTTCGTCGTGCCGGCCATTCTGGGCGAAAGCGACAAAGTCCATCTGCTCAACCGGGTGCTGCCGCATCTGGACGGACAGACCGAGCCGGCCTCCGGCCCTTCCGCGCAGGCGATCGTCGAACTGGTCGGCCGGCATGCCGATATTTCCGACAAAGCGCGGTTGACCGAAGAAATCCAGCGGTATCTGAACGCGGTAAAAACAAAACCTCCGCGCGAATACAAGCCGGGACTCGACGAACTGCTGCGGGAATCGCGCATCGCGTTCGGCGAAGCGGAGGATTGGAGAAGCGCGATCCGGCTCGCCGCGTCTCCTCTGCTGGAGGAAGGCTGCATCGAACCGTCTTACGTTCAGGCCATGATCGCGAGCGTGGAGGCGTACGGCCCCTATATCGTGACTGCGCCCGGCATCGCGATCGCGCACGCCAAACCCGAAGACGGAGCGCTTCGCGACGCCGTATCGCTGCTCTGCCTGCGGCGCGGGACGCCTTTCGGCAGCGAAGCGAGACATCTGGTGCACACGCTGTTCGTGATGGTCAGCTCCGACGGCGCTTCGCATTTGAAGGCGCTGACGCAATTGTCCCGCCTGCTGTCGGACAAAGAAAACCGGCGCCTGATGGGCGGAGAAGGGGGATTGTCCGACATCCTGCGGCTGGTCCGCCGGTACTCGGCCGATTAGGCCGAAGAGATCGGACCGGACCCCCGTAACGCGACAACAAGATCCGAGGAGGAAAAAAAGATGCTGTTTTTGGAGAAAGGTCTGGTCGCGCTCGATATCGAACCGGATTCCGCGGAAGACGCGATCCGGGCGGCCGGAAAACTGCTGGTCGGCCGACAGGCGGCCGGCGGCGAATACGTCGAGGCGATGGTGGCGGCTTACCGGGAAAAAGGGCCTTATATCGTGATCGCGCCCGGTATCGCGCTTCCCCATGCCAAAGCGGAAAGCGAGGAGACGAAAGCGGCGGTATCGTTCGCGAGATTGAAGCGGCCGATCGTATTCGGGCATGCCGATAACGATCCCGTCGATCTGGTGTTCGCGCTCGCTTCTTCGTCCGGATCGGAGCATATCGCGCTGCTCAAAAGACTGACGATGCTGCTGAACGATCCCGGAAGCGCCGAAGCGCTCCGGACGGCGAAAACGGCGGAAGACGTAGAAAAACTGGCGCGCCAAGCTTCGATTTGAACTTTTAAAACACGATAGGAGGAACGGACATGTTGAAAGTGTTATGCGTATGCGGATTGGGACAAGGAACGAGCTTGATTTTGCGCATGAACGTGGAAAGCGTGCTGAAGGATCTGAACGTGCAGGCGGATGTCGAGCATACGGACGTTTCGACGGCATCGGGAACGGCGGCGGACTTTATCGTGACCAGCAACGAGCTGGCGCAGAGCCTGCCGGGACATGCGGCGAAGATCGTCGTGGTCAACAATTATTTCGATCTGGACGAGATCAAAAGCAGCCTGCAGGGCGCTCTTCCGTCTTAAGGGACGGACAAACATAAGGGGGGACGCGGATGAACGCACTGTCGTGGATCGCGAACAACGTATTCGGCACGCCTGCCATTCTGCTCGGCTTTATCGTGCTGCTGGGGCTGCTGCTCCAGAAAAAATCGCTCAGCCAGATCGTCAGCGGAACGTTCAAAGCCATTATCGGCTTCCTGATCATCGGCGCGGGCGCTTCGGTCATCACCGGCGCGCTGGGCGTGTTCGAACCGATGTGGAAAGAAGTGTTCGGCCTTCAAAGCGAAACGCTGGGGCAGTACATAGGGCAGGACGCTTTCAACGGACGGTTCGGCAGCGCGGTGACGCTGGCGATGCTGGTCGGATTTCTGATCAATATGCTGCTGGCCCGCTTCACGCCGTTCAAGTACATCTATCTGACGGGACATATGATGTTCTGGACGGCGACGGTGTTCGCCGGCATCGTCGTCCATACCGCGGGAGACGTTCCGATCTGGAAATTGACGCTGTTCCTCTCCGTCATTCTCGGGATCTACTGGACGTTCCAGCCGGCGCTCGTGCAGCCGTTCATGCGCAAGGTGACGGGAAACGACAATATCGCGCTCGGGCACACCTCGGCGTCCGTCGCCCTGCTGTCGGCATTGCTCGGCAGGTGGCTGGGCAATAAAGAGAACGACTCGGAGAAGATCAAAGTGCCGAAAGGGCTGGAATTTCTGCGCGATTCCAACGTTATTACGGCGCTCTGCATGGGCGTGCTGTTCCTGATCGGCGCGATCGTGCTGTCGCTCAAGAACACGCCTTCGGCGCAGGAACTGATCGCGCTGTCCGGCGAGCAGAACTTCATCATCTATTCGATCATCCAATCCTTCACCTTTGCCGGAGGCATCGCGATCGTGCTGCTCGGCGTGCGCATGTTCATCGGGGAATTGGTTCCGGCCTTTAACGGCATCGCGACCAAGTTGGTTCCGGGCGCGCGCCCGGCGCTGGATTCCCCCGTCGTCTACACGTACGCGCCGAACGCGGTCATTCTGGGTTTCGTGGGCGCTTTCGCCGGAGCGCTGATCTGGCTCGTGGTGCTCGGCAATACCGTTTCCTACATTTTCGTGCCGACCATGATCGTGCTCTTCTTCCACGGAGCCACGGCAGGCGTATTCGGCAATTCGACGGGCGGCGTGCGGGGCGCGCTGATCGGCGGTTTCGTCACCGCGACGGTCGTCGCTTGGGGTCAGTTCGTGATGGTGCGGTTCTTGTTGTCCTCGACGATTCCGGATACCGCCATGTGGGCCGCCGATTCCGACATGTTCATCTTGGGTCCGATCATTCGCCTGCTGGCGCAGCTGCTGTTCTGAGTCTCTGATCCGTTTTTTCGAAAGGAGCGATTGCATATGAGCTTTATCCGTACGCTGGATGCCGACATTTCGCCTCAAGAATTGGGATTTACTTATTCGCACGAACATATCGTTTGTCGTCCGGCCTACTGGTCGGAACGCGGAGAAGACGATCTGCTGCTGGACGATCCGGAGAAATCGCTGCTGGACGTCATGGATTTCAAAAACCTCGGCGGACAGACCATCGTCGACGCGACGGCGGTCGATTACGGACGCGACGTGCCTGCCGTCTACGGAATCATGCAGCGCAGCGGCGTCAAGATCGTCGGCACGGCCGGTTTTAACAAAAGCTTTCTCTGGGACGCTTCGATCAAGGAAGAACTGCGTCCCCTGATCGGCGATTATCGGACTTACGCCGAATGGATCGACGCTTCGAGCATTAACGAACTCGCCGATTTCGTGATCCGCGAAGTGGAAGAAGGGCTGGAAGGCACGCCGTTCCGCGCCGGACAGGTCAAATTCGGCACCGGCTACAACCGGATCACGCCGCTCGAAGAAAAAACGCTGCGCGCCGTGGCGCGTGCCCATCACGAAACGAAAGCGCCGGTCCATTCGCATACGGAAGTCGGCACGATGGCGCTGGAACAAATCGAGCTGCTGCGCAGCGAAAAGGTCGATCTGGAATTTCTGAGTCTCGGCCATATGGACCGCAATCCCGATCCGTACTATTACGAGCAGATCGCTTCGACCGGAGCTTTCCTGTCGTTCGACGGAATCGCCAAGATCAAATACGCGCCGGAAAGCACGCGGATCGCGCTGATCTTGGATCTGGTGCGCAAAGGCTATGCCGATCAGATCTTGGTCAGCGGCGATACGGCGCGCAAAACGTATTACAAACATTACGATTACGGCCCGGGACTCGAGCATATCGTCGGCAAATGGGTACCGCGCTTCATCGACGAAGCCGGGCGAGCCGGTCTGGACGGCGAAGCGCTGATCCGCAAATTTTTCGTCGACAATCCGGCCAGATGCTTCGCTTTCAAGCGGTAAGGAAGGAGGGTGCGCATGATTTTCCAGAACGAAAATGCCGCCGACGTCTCGGCGAAGATCGAACGGACGCGCTGCGCGATCCTGCCGATCGGCGCGGTCGAAGCGCACGGCGCGCATCTGCCGCTCGGGACCGACAATCTGTTGGCCGAACGGCTGGCCGCGCGTCTGGCGGAGCGGACCGACAGCTTCGTGCTGCCGACGCTGCCTTATGGACAGGTATGGAGCCTTCAGAACTTTCCCGGCAGCATCGGCGTTTCGAACGCGGCGCTGATCCGCATGCTGACCGATATCGGCGAAAGTCTGTATCGGCAGGGCTTCCGGATCTATGTCATGCTGAACGGCCATCTGGGCAACGCCGTCGCGCTGAAGGAAGCGGCCCGCGAGCTGTACGAGCGGTATCCGGAGTTGAAAGTCTATTACTTTTTCTATCCCGGCACTTCGGGCGCGGCGGCGGAAGTGCGGGAGACGCCTTCGGCGCATTCGTCCTATTTCCACGCCTGCGAGCTGGAGACGTCTTACATGCTCTATCTGGCCGAAGAGCACGTCGACATGAACAGGGCCGTAAGCGACGTTCCGACCATCGGGATCGAAGCGGACTGCACGCCGACGCCTTGGGAGACGTTCACCGAAACGGCGGTGCTCGGCGACGCGACGCTGGCGACCCGCGAAAAAGGGGAGAAGGTTATCGAAACCGCGCTGCGCGCGATGACGGAGATGGTGCTGGCCGCCAAAAGCCGCGCAGGTCTAGCGAAAGAAGGAGGCGCGTCATGATCGGAGCGTATTTCGACCAGATCCGAAAGCGGCTCGATCGGATCGAAGCGAGACAAGCCGCCGGTCTGGAGCTGGCCGCGGCGCATACGGCGGAAAGTCTGATCGCGGGCGGCATCGTTCACCTGTTCGGCTGCGGGCACTCGCATATCCTGACCGAAGAAGTATTCTACCGCGCGGGCGGTCTCGTTCCGATCCGGCCGATTTTCTACGAGCCGCTGATGCTGCACGAAGGCGCGCTGCGCTCGTCCGAGCTCGAACGCGAGAACGGGCTGGCGGAGACGTTCATGCGAGATCAGGATATCCGGCCCGGAGAAGTGGCGTTCGTCTTGTCGACGTCGGGACGCAATCCCGTTCCGGTAGACGCGGCGCGGATCGCCCGGGAAAAAGGCGCGTTCGCGATCGGCATCACGTCGCTGGAGTATTCGAACAGCCAACCGTCGCGCCACTCGAGCGGGAGCCATCTGTTCGACGCCGTGGATCTGGTGCTCGACAATTATTCGGCCGTCGGCGATGCCGTGCTGCGCCATCCGGAGATTCCGGTGCCGTTCACGCCGACGTCCACGGTAATCGGCGCCGCGATGCTGAACGCGATCTTCGCCCGCTCGGCCGTGATCATGGCCGAGCGCGGATTCGAACCGCCGGTGTTTCTGAGCGGCAATATCGACGGGGCGGACCGGCGGAATCTGGAACTGGTGGAGCGGTATCGGGAGCGGATTCCTTTGCTGCGGTGAAAAGGAAAAGCCTCGAACAGAAATGTTCGAGGCTTTTTAGCGAGGATATATAAAGATTGATTCGACAGTTTATATTGCCGAATCAACGAATGAGCAGGCGGGCTCGGAAGATCAGCGTTTCGGAGCCAGTTCGATCGCGGAGCGGATCGCGGCCAGCATGCTCGCTTCGCCGGCGATGTTTTTGCCGGCGATATCGAACGCGGTGCCGTGGTCGACGGAGGTCCGGATCACGCCGCCTTTGAGGCCGACGGTGATATTGACGCCGTCTTCGATGCCCATGACCTTGATCGGGGCGTGGCCCTGATCGTGGTAGCAGGCGACCACGATATCGAAATCGCCGCGTCCGGCGCGGAAGAAGAGGGTATCGGCCGGATACGGGCCGGTTACGTCGATGCCTTCCGCCGCTGCCCGCGCGATGCCGGGCGCGAGTTTTTCTTCTTCTTCGCCGTTGCCGAACAAGCCGTTCTCCCCGGCATGCGGGTTGATGCCGCAGACGGCGATGCGAGGTTTGTCGAAACCGGCTTTGCTTAGCGTGTCGTGAGCCAGCTTGACCACGGTATAGGTTCTTTCGGGCGTGATGCTTTCGATCGCCGCGATCAGGCCCATATGGGTCGTCAGGTGAATGACGCGCAGGTTCGGCGTGGTCAGCATCATGGAGAAGTCTTCGGTATCCGTCAGCGCGGCCAGAATTTCGGTATGTCCCGGATACAGATGGCCGCCGAGATGCAGCGCTTCTTTGTTCAGCGGAGCGGTGCAGATCGATTGGATCTCGCCGCTTTTGGCCAGTTCGATCGCTTTGGCCAGAAATTGATAAGCGGCGTCGCCCGCCGCGGCGGACACTTCGCCGAACGGCAGATCTTCCGGCAGCAGGTCGAGGTCGAATACGTCGACCGTTCCGTGCTCGAACTTAGCGTCGGATACCGAACCGACGGCGTTCACTTCAAGTCCGGCGCCGGTGATCGCCATCGCTCGGCGCATCATCTTGGCGTCCCCGATCACGATCGGTCGGCAGGTCCGGTAGATTTCCTCCTCCCGCAGCGCTTTGGCGATGATTTCGGGACCGATGCCTGCGGCATCTCCCATCGTGATTCCGATTGTCGGTTTCATTAAGCTTGCACTCCTCTCAATTTGTCGATCGCATGCTCGAATACGCGTTCCGTGCCGAATCCTCCGGCTTTGGTAATCACGTACAATCCTTTTTTGCCGAGGAACGTGGAGATCGGCACCCCGATTTCCAGCTCGTCCAGCAGTTCGAATCCTTTGATTCCCCACCGCAGGCAGACCTGTTTGGCCGTATCGCCCCCGCTCATCGATACGCCTTTGAACAATCCCCGCTCGAGCAGGGGAGCGCAGACGTCGGCGAGCGCCTTCACGATCTCGTTACTGATCTCGGTCCGTTCGAATCCGGCCGCTTCGCCGACCCGCCACGCCTGTTCGATATGCTCGGGGGTTCCGGTCGAATACACGGCCACGTCGAGCCCGCGCTCCGCTCCGGCCAGCGCCTCGTCGAACACGCGGCGGATTTCCGCTTCTTTTTCGGCGGGCGAGGCGACGGCTTTCCACGAATCGAACGCGACGGCATGCACGTCCGGGCGTTCCAGCAGCCGCCGAAGCTGCGCTCTCGAATTGCGGTTGACGCTGCCGACCACGGTCAGGACCGCACCGGGTTGGCCGTCGATCCGCGGGGTCTGCGTCCGGGAAGGCAGTCCGTAATAAGCGGGCAGATAATGGGCCAATCCGGCCGAGCCGGCCCAGGTCAGGCGGTAAGGCGCATCTTTGAGATCGGCGAGAATCTGCTCCAGATGCCGTTCTTCGGTCGAATCGACGACGATGTAGGCGGCGCCTTCTTGCGCGTAGCGCCCCAATTCGGCGAGCAGATGCTCCCGGCCCAGCGCCAGATCGTCCAGCGTCAGCTTGCCGATCCGTCGGGAAGTCTGAAGTTCGAGCAGCTCGATCAGATTCGACAGCGTGACCGGCGTTTTGGGATCTTTGGCGATCTCCGTTTCGCCGATCGGGACGCCGTCCAGATACAGGGTCGAGTTCAGGACGGTGCGGTTGTTTTTGGGATAACCGGGAACGAACATGACGAAATCGGGCTTCAAAGCATCATAGACGGCATCGATTTCGCTTCCGACATTGCCCCGCATGGTGGAATCGACCTTTTTGAAAATATCGGGGAAACCCGAGTCCAGCAGAAATTCGGCGGCGGCTCTGACCCGGTCGTAAGCCTGCCGCGGCTCCGCCGCCCGGCTGTCGGTATCGAACGCCACCGCTTCGTAAGTTCCGACGGCTTCGGCGTCCATATCGAACAGCACGGTCGTTTTTAATCCGTTACGGGATAATTGTACGCCGCTGTCGTTGGCGCCCGTCAAGTCGTCGGCGATGATGGCAAGTTTCATTGAGGGTTCTCCTTCCATTGCGCTTCGAGTTCCCGCCGTTCCCGGGCGGACAGATTGTATTTCGCCAATCCGCCTTTTTCTTTCTCCAACCGCTTCGACAGGAAGCCGATGAAGATCGGCAGCAGAACGGAAGTCGTGACTACGCTGGCCGCGATCTGGACGGTAGCCAGTTCCGCGATCGGGGCGAAGGCGACGTTGGCAGCGGCGATCGCCGCCGGCGTGCCGACCGCGTTGCCCGCCGTCGATCCTTCGGCCGCGCCGACGATCGGATTCCAGCCGAGGAACTTGAACAGCAGGTACAAGCCGCCGCCGGTCAGGAACACGGTGATGACGCCGAGCAGGATACCGCTGAGTCCGCCTTTGATGATCGCGTTGAAGTTGATGCCCATACCGAGCGCGAACGCGAAGAAAGGAACCAGCTTGTCGCTGCCTTTATACAGGAAGTCGCCCATTTCTTTGTCCAGATTGCCCAGCAGGATGCCGACGGCCAGCGGCAGCAGCACCGCGACGAACGACATCGGCGAGAACAATCCGTTGGCGAAGCCCATCGCGCCGAAGATGGAGAGGGCGACCATCGTCAGGAACGGACCGTCGCTGAGCGCGAGGAACGGGTAAGCCGCTTTGTCTTCTTCTTTGCCGTATTGTCCGGCGAAGGCGATATACAATCCGCCGTTCGAGTTGGTCATCGCTCCGATGATCGCGATCGGCGCCAATCCCAAGAACAAGCCGTTGGAATCGGCCAGCCAGAAGGCGAGCAGACCGACGGCCGCGCCGAGCAGCCATTTGACCGACAGCAGCGTGAGGCCTTTGGCGACCGAAGCTTTGGCCGTGCGCAGATTGATCTGCGTGCCGGCGATCAACAGAAACAAGGCGATTAAAGCGCTTGCACTATTGACGAAAAGCGCTTCCGTAAATCCGCCGATGCGGAGTAGGTTCGGAAAGAAGGTGTTGATCGTTGCCGCCAGAAGCAGCGGAACCACCATCATGCCTCCGGGGATGCGATCCAGCGTCGCTTTGATTTTCATGCTTTTCGTTCTCCTCTCGATGTGTTTTAAAGCGTTTACTTTCCGTAATATAACGCTGATTGTTTATAAAAGCAACATTTTGAGAAGAAAATCATTTAATTATTTGAATATCGTTTAATTTTGCAACAGTATTGTTGCAAAAAAAAGCAAGCTCGAGAATTACTCTTTGAGCTTGCGCCACAGCGTCGCCCGGTTGATGCCGAGGCGTTCGGCCGTCCGGGATTGATTATGATTTTCTTCGCGAAGCACCGATTCGATGATCCGCTGTTCGATTTCTTTGAGCGTGCCGCCGGGCACCCGCCAGTCGTCGACGGAAAGCGGTTCGGGAGTCGTTTTCCGTACCGTTTCCGCGCGGATGACATAACCGGTTTCGGCGATCGCCAGTTCTTTGATCCGGCGCTTCAAACCGTTGATCTGATCCGGGTAATCCTGCTCGAGCAGCAGTTCTTCGGCCGCGGTTTGAATCTTTACGGCGTCGGTGCCGAGCCGATGATGGCAGTCGGCCAAAAAGATCCGCGCCAACGGAAGAACGTCTTCCCGGCGTTGGTCGAGCGTCGGCATCGGCAGTCTGACGGCGTCGGCGATCCCGAGCAGCGACGGAGGCGGCGAGCCGTCTTCGATCAAGATCAGCCGGATGCCGCGATCGGCCAAATCACGGACCAGATTCGCCAACTGCCGTTCGTCGTTCGTTCGGGAGGCGTTCAGCAGTTTGACCGAAGTCGCGTCCGCCGGAATTTCGCCGGCTGCTTTGCGCAGATCGGCGCGCTCCGCGTCGATCGCCAGCAGCACGCCCTCCGGCGACGCTTCCCGATGGACATGATCGACGACGAAGTTTTTGCCGCTTCCTTTCGGGCCGTACAGACAGAACGAATCGCCTCCGCGATAGAGCGCCCGAAGCTGCTCGTAGAGACGCCGGATCGCGGGCGAAGCTTCGGCGACCGGTCCCGGATCTTCGGCTCGGATCGGGAAGAGGCCCGTATGCCGCGCCGTTTCTTGGCCGACGCCCTGCCGCAGCACGTACAGCGCATAGATTTCTCCGTCGACGTCAAGCCTGCGGCCTTCCGCGATCAGCGTCCGGCCGTCGAGCGTCAGCTTCTCCGACGTCGGCGTCCCGTCCGGATTCAGTTTGGAACCGAGCGCCGCGAGATGCTCTTCCGTCAGCGGATTGCGATCGAAATCGGCGGTTCGGGCATAGACGACGCGGCTGCGTTCGTCCGCGACGACCAGATTCGGATAAGACGATTGGAGGAAGCGTTCGAGCACGCGGACCAGTCTGTCGTTCCGATGCAGATAGCCGTACACGAGCCGGGCGTCTTCCAGCGCGTTTCGGATCGATTCTCTGCCCGATTGGATCAAGAAACCTTTTAATCCGTATTCGTTCGCCGTTTTAAGCGTAATCACGTCGCCTACGATTTGCTTATAATCGCGGCTTTTGAGATCCAGAATCAAGGCCGGGACTTCCGAAGAATCCGTGACGGTAAAAGCTTTCAGCGGCAGATCGAGCAGATCGATGATGGCCTGCGCGCCCGAGGTCAGGTTGGCGAAGCCGACGATCGCCGTTTTTTCCTTGAGGCTTCCGGCAAGCGTCAGCGAACGGATCATATCGTAGCCGGACAGCTGCACGTCGATCACCGGCACGGTTACCGCTCGTTTGATCGAACGCGCCGTGCCGCCCCGGCTGATCAGGATATCGGCACCGCCGCGTTCCGCTTCGATCGCCAGTTCGACCCCGTTTTCGAGGTCCCCGACCGAATATCCGATATTCAGGTCGGGGAAAAGAGGGACGCATTCTTCGATGATCGTCGCCATGGAAGGATACGGTGCGATGATATGGACGTTTATGTTCATGAAAATCCCCGCTTTTCGTCAAAATCGTCAGGCCGCGTACGCAAACTCCGAAGACTGCGGATTCGGTCATGCTTCCGGAGCGAATCCGGGCAGAGGGCAAAAAGGCAGGCAAAGGTACGCTTCAGCGAGTTTGCGTACACGGCGTAGTATCTTGAACATTATAGCACAGCCGGGAAGAGTAACCGGAAACGTCCTGCCGCGTGCCGGCCTGCGCGTCTAAAATTCCGATACATGCAAAAAAGAGTTCCGGATTCGGCGAGGCCGTTGTCGGAACTCGGATTCGGCGCGCGAAGGCGGGTGTTCGATCCGGCAGCGCAAGCTTCTTACAGCGTCGGGCGGATCAGCGTCCAGATCAATCGCGCTTCTTCCGGAGAACGCGGCGTAATGATCGCCGAACGCGGATAAGCCTCGGCTTCGGGGCGGCTGCGGATATATTTCTCGGCGTAAGGGTTGGCTTCGACCGCTTTGCGATAGAAGTCTCCGGTCTCGGCGCTCGGACGGTCCCGCTTATACGAGGAGGCCCACTCGAGCCAGCGGTAAAAGGCATTGTCTCCCGCGCCTTCCGCATAATGGGCGAGCAGACTGCCTGCCGCTTCGTGGTCGCCGCTTGCGATCAGGGCGGAGATCGCCGGATACCGCGCGCCTTGATGGTCGGCCGGGTTCAGCCGCAGCAGGCGATAAAAGCGTTCGAAAGCTTCCGCATGCCGTCCGGTCTGCCAATCGTGCGCGGCCCGCAGCATAAGGGCGCGCAGATACGGGCGGTTCGGCAGATGCAGCCAGACCGGTTCGATATCGGCTTCGAACCGCCGAAGCGCCGCGGTTTCGGCTTCTTCCAACAGACGGTAGCGTTCGTCGGGATCTGCTTCGCCGTCGGCGGCGAGCAGCAGCGTATCCGCGCCGTTCGGATGAAGCCGGCGGGCTTCCGCCAGTTTTTCCGCGCGGACATCGTCTTCGATCGCCAGATAAGCTTCGTAAGCCCGAAGCTGCGCTTCTTCTTCGGGAGAAGCCGGCGTATAAGGGACGCCCGAGAAATAATCCATTTGGCGGCGCAGCGCGGCTTCGCCTTGAATATCCAGATCTTTGAGATGCATATAGAGCTTCCACTGCCGCATCTCGCCCGGCAGCGGATCGGTGCCGACCCGGATGCCGACCGGCGGTTCTTCTTCGCGATAGACGGAAGTCCGGCGTTGGTAATCGAGCATCTCTGTCGCGAGTTGCTCGATCCGGTCGCTATCGAGTTCGTCCGTCATGGCGGAAGGAGGCTGCCTTACATCGCTCGACGGATACGGAATGTCTTGGGCCGCGTCGTCAGGCAGCCAGCCTTGAAGCTGACCGAAACGTACGGCCGCGGCAGCCGCTTCGGGCGGAGCGGGCTTCTCGCGTTTGCGCTTGAGAAACCGGAAAGCGAGGTCCATCAGGCGATCGCACTTGAGATCGCGTTCGATCAAATAAGCTTCCAGCCGTTCCAGCGCTTCGCCGACGGCTTGCGGCAGTTCCTCGCCGGAAGCCCGGTCGGCTCCCGCGGCCGATTCCGCGAAGATTTCGTAAGCGGCCGCAGGGTCTCTGCGGTAGAAAGCCGCCGCGTCGGCCTCGCCGGCTTCCCGGAACCGGCGCTCCAAGCGCAGCACGGCTTCGTCTTCGGGTTCTTCGATCAGCACGAGGCTGTTCAGCGCCGTCAGCGGATCTTCGGGATTCGCTCCCGGAATCCAATACCCCAGCACGACGCTTCCCGGCCGGGGGCGGAAGTCTGCGCCCGTGCTCAGCCGCAGCTGCTCGCCGTTCAGGAGTTCCGACGCCTGAACGACGTCCTGCGCGGGCCGTGCCGCGCCCAAGGGAGCGGAGGCGGAAGAGATCCGCAGCACGGCGAAACGAGGATCGAGCCAGCCGCGCAGCGCGTCGGCGACCGCCGCATGGCGCGAATCGAGCGCCTGCTCGGTCAGAAAATCGTTCCAGATGCGGACCTGCTGCCCGAAGTAGAACGTATCCCCGGCGACGGAGCCGGTCTTCTCTTCGCCGTAAGCCGGCTGTAGGCGAGGAGCGATGCGGTTCTTCCAAGCGGACAGCTCTTTCTGTTCGCCGGGGCGGGGGTGATTGTCGAAGAAACGGCGCAGCACGGATTCCAGCAAGCGCCGCCGCTGCGCGTCCGAACGGGATTGTTCGTCGAGGCGGGCGCAGCACTTTTTGTATTTCAAGCCGCTGCCGCAGAAGCACGGATCGTTGCGTCCCGGAGTGGCGGAAACGGGCCGCGAGAAAGAAGGAAACGAACCGTTCATTTCTTCGGCTCCTCGAACAGCAGCCGTTCTTCTTCGCGGCTGTGGAACTCGTTGACGACGATCAGCGCTTGGAAACGCCGCATGACTTCGGGCGTTAGGCCTTCGTCGGCCAGTCTCGAGACGATATCGGCGACGACCATGCGCAGAATGTCGTGGTCGCGGGTCAGCTTGACGATCGACAGGCGGCGATCCGGATCGTCCCCGGCCATCTCTTCGTAGAATCCTTCTTCTTCGGCATCGGCATGGCTCAAGATGCGGGTTACCCAGTAGCCGACCAGTTGATCCGCCGCTTTAAGTGCTTCTTCCGTATCCCCGGCTTCTAGCAAAGCTTCCAATTCTTCCGTTTTATCGATCGCGCCGCTCAGCCCGCCTTCGTGTATGGCATGATGCGCGTGCAGTTGACGCAGAGAAGGTCCTCCCATGATCAATTCCGCCTTTCTCGGTAAAATAATAATTTTCGGATGGGGATCCAAGCGCGTTCAGTATAGCATGAAGCCGTCACCGCGGCGGTCCGGTTAGGCATTTCCCGAAGCGAAACAGGGAAGTCCCTGATTGGTCGCCGCTTCACGGCTTCTATAGAATAAACCCGTAAGGGAAAGCGGCGCGCGAGCGCCAGCCGGAAGGAGAAGTTGCCATGAATCGCTATATTCCGAATCAGCACGGCGCATGGGCTATGCTGCTGCTGCCTTTTTTGCTGGGGATGTCCGCCGTAGGACCCGCGCTCGTCCATATTCCTTTGTTTCTCTGTTGGCTCACGATGTATCTGTTCAGTTTTCCCGTGCTGCAATGGATCAAGACGGGCAAAAAGGAGCGTTATCTCAAACCAGCGCTGCTGTACGGCCTGATGCTCGTTCCGCTCGCGGCGATCGTCGCCCTGTCCGAACCGAAGCTGATCGGCTACGGTGCTCTGCTGCTGATCGTATTCGCGATTCCGGCACGGTATGCCAAAGCCAAAAACGAACGCGCGCTGCTGAACGATATCGTCGCCATTTTGCTGTTTTGCTCGTTTATCTATCCGGTCGTATACGTCGGAGCGGGCAGAGAAGCCGACTGGACGCAGACGACGCGGCTGTTTCTGCTGATGGGGCTTTACTTTATCGGAACCGCGCTGTACGTGAAGACGGTCATCCGGGAGAAGAAGAACCCTCGCTATTATCGAGCTTCGATCGCGTACCATGTCCTGCTGATCCCGTTCGCCGCTTGGCTGAGCGTTCCGCTATCCGCCGCGTTCGCCGTGCTGCTGCTGCGCGCGATCGCGCTGCCGAAGCTGAAACTGACAGTCAAACACACCGGCGTGGCCGAGATCGGATTCGCCGTGATGCTGTATCTGTTCGTCCTGCTCGCCTATTTGTGAACGTTCGATTGTGAAAAAAGGAGCTTTGCCTTATGAGTCTGCCATCGCCGAGCACGATTACGCGCGTAATCCGTTTATTATCTCATCGTCATTCGGGAAAGGACGTGTCCCGGCGCGATCGTCTCGGATTGAGCGGTTTTCGTTTCTTTCGCAGGGAATTTTCCGATCGTTCTTCGCGACTTCTGAGCGTGGACTAATGAAAGAAGATTGTGTATGGTAGATAAATCGGATTGCAGAGAAAAGGAGTACGATCATGAAAAAAACGAATTTTCTGCTCTTGCCGCTGCTCGCGCTGATCCTGATCTTGTCGGCCTGCGGAGCCAAACCGGCCGAACAGGCGGCTCGAAATGCGGCAGAAACGAACCCGGCCGCGAACGGCACGAACTCGGATTCGGCCGAAGAAACGCCGGTCACGCTGACGATCTCCGCCGCCGCGAGTCTGACGGATGCGCTGACGGACATCAAGAAAACGTACGAAGCGGACCATCCGGGCGTAACGTTGGCATTCAATTTCGGCGCATCGGGCGCGCTTCAGCAGCAGATCGAGCAGGGCGCGCCGGCCGATCTGTTCTTGTCGGCGTCGACCAAGAACATGCAGGCGCTGCTGGACGGCGGCCTGATCGAAGCGAAGCACGAGAGGAATTGGCTCAACAATACGCTCGTCGTGGTCGTGCCGAACGATTCTTCCGCTTCGGTCGGCAGGATGGAAGATCTGACCGGCGATCAGGTGAAACATATCGCCGTCGGGATTCCGGAGAGCGTGCCGGCCGGGAAATACGCGCAGGAAGCGTTGACGGACAGCGGTCTGTGGGATTCTTTGCAAAGCAAACTCGTGCAGGGCAAAGACGTCCGTCAGGTCCTGCAATACACCGAAACCGGCAATGCGGACGCCGGCTTCGTGTACAAGACCGACGCGATGACGTCGGATCAAGTCAAAGTCGCGTTCGACGTCGATCCGGGAAGCTACTCGGCGATCAACTACCCGATCGGCATCGTCAAAGCGACCCAACATCAGGAGGCGGCCCAAGCTTTCTATGATTACCTGCAAACGCCGGAAGCCCTGAAAGTCCTGACCGGATACGGCTTCTCCGCCGCGAAGACCCCATGATTCCGTTGGCGGATATCGGTTGGAGCGAGTATTGGCCGCCGATCCGCCTCTCGCTCCAAGTCGCGCTGCTGGCAAGCGTGATCGCGATCGTGCTCGGCACGGCCGTCGCTTGGCTGATGTCGCGGCGCGCTTCGTTCCGCGGCAAGACCGTGTTGGAAACGATCTTCATGCTTCCGCTCGTGCTGCCGCCGACGGTCGTCGGCTTCCTGCTGTTGATGCTGCTCGGCCGCCGCAGCTGGCTGGGCGTTCTGATCGAGCGGATCTTTCATTCGCCGATCATCTTCTCTTGGTGGGCCGCCGTCGTCGCGGCCGTGGTCGTCGCGTTCCCGCTGATCTACCGGACGACGGTGGTCGGCTTCGAAGCCGTCGACCGCGATCTCGAAGACGCGGGGCGCTCGATCGGCGCCGACGAATGGCAGGTCTTCCGGCATATCACGCTGCCGCTGATCCTGCCGTCGCTCAAGACCGCCTACGTGCTGGGCTTCGCCCGCAGCTTGGGCGAATTCGGAGCGACGCTGATGATCGCCGGGAATATTCCCGGCCGAACCCAGACCGTCCCGACCGCGATCTACGTCGCGGTCGATTCCGGGCATCTGCAGGCGGCGTGGGCATGGACGATCGCGATCGTGGCGATCTCGTTCGTGCTGCTGCTGCTGACCGGAAGGCGTCAGCCGTCTTGAACCGGCGCCGACGGCAGCTTCGCGCATGTACGTCCGCGAATCGTATAAGCTTATTCAGAAGCCTCGGTCTTCCTCGTAGGAAGACCGAGGCTTTCAAGCTGAAAATCAGCCTTTTTTCCTTCTAAGCGTCATCTGGTTCCGTTAGAATCTGGAAACCGTTCCGAATGCCCGCTAAGCGTCATCTCGTTCCGTTAGAAATCGAAGGTCGATCCGATTGATCCGATCCAATCCGAAATGAACGGTTTCGCCAAGCGAAATCCTATTATTCAAGCGAGATAAGCGATGAGATCTAACGTTTCTGCACTGAAGTCTAACGTTTCTGATCTATTCAAATGTAAGCGTTTTCTAATACGATGGATTCAGCCTGATAAACATCATACAAAGGGGGACGGGGCGAACATGAAAAAGGAGGAGCCGAAACGGCGAAGCGCGCGTTGGCACAAGCAGGATACCGAATTGACGCTGCTGGCGCTGCCGACCACGGTCTGGTACATCCTGTTTTGTTTCCTGCCGATGTTCGGGATCATTATCGCGTTCAAGAACTTCAAGATCTCCGGCGGGTTCTTGAGCAACGTCTTCAACAGTCCGTGGGCCGGATGGAAGAACTTCGAGTTTCTGTTCAAGTCCAACGACGCTTGGGTCACGATCCGCAATACGCTGGGGTACAATCTGGTCTTCATCCTGCTGGGGATTCTGATCCCGGTCACGCTGGCGCTGATGATCGGACGCCTGCATAACCGCAGAGCCGGCAAAGTGTATCAAACGATGATGTTCCTGCCTTATTTCCTCTCATGGGTCGTCGTGTCGGCGGTAATCTGGGCGTTCCTGAGTTTCGACAAAGGGATCGCCAACCAAATGCTCAACCAGATGGGTGCCGAATCGGTCAACTGGTACATGGAACCGAAGTATTGGCCGTATTTCCTGATCTTCATGAACGTGTGGAAAGGCATCGGCTACGGCATGGTCGTGTATCTCGCCACCATCACGGGCATCGACAGCACGTATTACGAAGCGGCCGTCATCGACGGGGCTTCGATCTGGCAGCAGACCAAATATATCACGCTGCCGATGATGAAACTGGTCATCGTGATGATGTTCATTCTGGCGGTCGGACGGATCTTCTATACGGACTTCGGGTTATTCTATCAAGTTCCGAGAGATTCGAACTCGCTGTTCAACGTCACGACGACGCTGGACGTGCTGGTGTACAAACAGCTCAAGACCGCTACCGTCGGCATGGCTTCCGCGGCCGCTTTCGTCCAGTCCGTCATGGGCTGCATCACCATTCTGTTCGCGAACTGGATCGTGCGCCGCATCGATCCGGAGAGCGCGATGATGTAGTACCTTGTCAACACTAGAGGAGGGAAATCTATGGCAGCGGCAAAAAGCGAAACGAGCAGCGGTCTCGACCGGTACAACCGGATCAGCACCGGCATGAACCTCTTGTTCCATCTGATCTTCATCCTGCTCGCGCTCGTCTGCATCGTTCCGATCGTGGTGATCTTGTCCATCTCGTTCTCCAGCGAAGACTCGATCCGGGAGACGGGTTATCATCTGCTTCCGACGATGTTCTCGGTCGAAGCTTACGGCTTCATCCTGAAGCAGGGCACCGTCATTCTGCGGGCTTTCGGCGTCTCGGTCCTCGTGACCGTGCTGGGAACCGTGATCGGAGTGCTGCTCACCGCTTCGATGGGCTACGTGCTGGCGCAGCCGAATTACAAGCTCAAAAATTTTCTGACTTGGGTCGTGTTCATCCCGATGGTCTTCAACGGCGGTCTGGTGTCCAGCTATTACATCAACGCGAATCTGCTCGGACTCAAAGACACGGTCTGGGCGCTGATCCTTCCGCTGGCGGTCTCGTCGTTTAACGTCATCATCTGCAAAACGTTTTTCCGTACGACGATTCCCGACGGCATCGTGGAATCGGCCGAGATCGACGGCGCGAGCCAACTGCGGATCTTCTTCTCGATCATCATGCCGATCTCGCTGCCGGTTCTCGCGACGATCGGATTGTTCCTCTGCTTCGGCTATTGGAACGACTGGTTCCAATCGATGCTCTATATCAACGATCAAGATCTCTATTCGCTGCAAGCGCTGCTGAACAATCTGATGAGCAACGTCGACGCGCTGGCGAGAAACGCTTCGACCATGGGCATCAGCTACGCTTCGCTGGTTGCGACGATGCCCAAAGAAACGGCGCGCATGGCGGTCGCGATCCTGATCGTCGTGCCGGTCGCTTTCGCCTACCCGTTCTTCCAGCGGTATTTTATCGCGGGACTGACGGTAGGTTCCATCAAAGGATGATCCCGAACGCGCGCGTTCCTGAGGGCGCTTTCGGTCATCGACGAATAGATTACGTTCCATACACATGAACGAGGGGGTACGAAGGTTATGCAAAAGTCTTGGAAAAAGTGGTCCGCGCTCTGCGCGGCGGTCATGCTGACGTCTTCGCTGGCGGCCTGCGGAGGCGGAGGCGACAACGCGTCGCAAGGAACGGACGGTTCGAAATCCGCTTCCACGGACGGGGCAAGCAAAGATACCAAAGCTTCCGGCGACGTGCCGACGCTGGTCTGGTGGACGATCGGCGGGCAGATTCCCGACAACTTCGACAAAGCGGTCGCCGCGATGAACGAGTACACGGCCGAGAAGATCGGCGTCAAGATCGATCTCAAAGTCGCGAGCTGGGCGGATTGGGACACGAAGATCAACACGATCGTCAATACCGGTGAACCGTTCGACATCATGTTCACCAACAGCGGCAAATACAATCAGCAGGTGTCGATGGGCGCTTTCGCGGATCTGACCGACATGGTTCAGAACGAAACGCCGGACCTGTATAAACTGATTCCCGAGACCGTCTGGGACGGCGCGAAGATCGGCGGCAAGATCTATTCCGTTCCGACCTACAAAGACTCGTCGCTCACGCAATATTGGGTCTTCAACGACGAATACGTCCAGAAGTACAAGATCGATCTGAACTCGATCAAGAAGCTGGCGGATCTGGACAAACCGTTCCGCGACATGAAAGCGGGCGAAGGCAAAAGCTTCTATCCGCTCGGCCTGACGCAAAGCGACGGCTTCAACGGATTGTTCAACGGCTACGACGACCTGACGCTGGGCTTGTCGCCGATCGGAGTCAAGATCGACGATCAATCGCGCAAAGTGGTCTTCACGTTGAATCAACCGGACATGATGGCCGATCTGAAGCAGCTTCATCAATGGTACAAAGACGGCATTATCAACCCGGATGCGCCTACGCGCGGCGAAGCCGAGAAAGCGCGACCGTTCTTCAGCGCTCAAGCTTTCCCGGGAGCCGAAGCGAACTATCAGATCAACGAAGGCGTCGCCAAATACGATATGCAGCAGGTCTTCGGTCCGCTGTATACGACGAGCACCATTCAAGGCTCGCTGAACGCGATCTCCGCGAACTCGAAGTACAAGGCGGAAGCGCTCAAATATCTTCAACTGGTCAACACGGACGCCAAGCTGCGCAACATGCTCGCTTTCGGCGAACTGGGCGTCGACTACAAGAGCGTGGACGGCGAGAAAGTCATCGAACGCACCAGCGATACTTGGCCGCTCGCCGCTTACACGCAAGGTACGTTCTTCAACTTGGCCGTGACCAAAGGCGCTCCCGAAGATCAATGGGAACAAGTCCGCAAGCTGAACGAACAAGCGACGCCTTCGTCCACGTTGGGCTTCGCGCTCGATATCAGCAATCTGACGACGGAAGTCGCCAACACCAAAGCCGTATGGGATAAATACCGCTCCGAATTGGTAACGGGCGCTTCCGATCCGGAAGTGGTCGTGCCGAAGATCGAATCCGAGATGAAAGCGGCCGGTCTGGACGCGATCATGCAGGCGGCGCAGGAGCAGATCGCGGCTTATTTCAAATAAGCGCTGCGGCCGGCCCAGCTTCCGACGTACAAGCGACAATGACGGATCTTCGGAAACGGCACGGCCACCGAAGGTTCGGGACTCGAACGGGACTTGATTTCCGTTCGAGTTTTTCTATTGTAATTTCCCGTCGACGTGAGATGCTATAGAAAATGCGGCAGAGGGGGTCTTCCGAGTTGTCCTTTTTGCAGATCAAGATTTATCGCGGCAAGTTCATGGCGTATACGGTATTCGTCGTCTTGATCGGCATGGCGATCGGCCTGCTGACCTGCGCCATTCTGCTGTATCAATGGGTCGATAACGCCCGGAGCGCGTCGGCGAACGCTTTTGCTGGCGTGGAGAGCCGCTTACAGTACGACGCCGACCGGATCGAAGCTTACATGCAGCGGATCTATTCGAACAACGGACTGATGACCGACGTGCAGAGTTTTCTCGGCAGCAGCGCCGAAGGTTATCTGTCGAGCCGGTTGGAGCGCAGCCGGTTCGATCAGCCGCTCGCTTCTTTTCCCGACGATATGGAATCGTTCCTGTACAGCGGCGGGCAAGGCGATATCGTGCAGGTCAGCCTGCATACCGACAAGACCGGCAATCTGATCCGTTTCGACGAAAGCGGCAACGCCAGTTTCAAATTCGGCTTACCCAACAACGATACCGCGTTCCGCGAATCGATCGAGCGAGGGTTCGTTTACCGCAAAAAATTGTCCGATCCCAACCGCATTTCCCGCCAATTGGGCGAATTCCGGTTTCTGGTCGGCAGCGATCGGATCTTCCGCGGCGGCGGCATCCGTCATGCGGCGCTCGTGGATTCGTCCGGCGTCACGTATCCGGCCTTCTCCGCGGACGAGGGCGAACGCCGATTGGTCGCGCGGGTGCTTACGGACGGACGCAAACAAGGCTATCTGTCTGCGGGCGGGTTGAACGGCGTCTTTTTCTCGACTTATGCTTCGTCCAAGCTCGATTACCGCTTCGTCAGCTGGATCGATCTCGGCTCGCTGATCCGCGAACGTCTGGGCACGCTGCTCGCGGTATTTCTGATCGTCTTGACCGCCATGGCGAGCGTATTGACGCTGATCGTCTACAATCTGCGGGACGACGCGCGTTTTCTGCACCATATCATCCATTCGATCGGCCGGGTGAAGAGCGCGGACTTTACGCCCGATACGCCCGCGCCTTACCGCCGCAACGAATACGGCATGATCGCGAGAGAACTCGAAGACATGGCCCGGCAGCTCGACAAATATATCCGTACGGAATATTTGCTCAAGCTCAAACAGCAGGAGACGGAAATGAAAGCGCTACAAAATCAGATCAATCCGCATTTCCTCTACAATACGCTGGAAGCGATCCGCGCGAGGGCGTTGGTCAACAGCGACGTGGAGACGTCGGACGCGATCGCCACGCTGGGCGCGCTGTACCGGGACATGGTCAAGCACGACAATATCATCACGTTAGGCCAAGAACTGGCGCTGCTGCGGGAGTATCTGAAGATCATGGAGTTCAAATATCCGGACCGTTTCTATCATCAGTTCAACGTGGACGAAGAGCTGCTGGAGCTGCCTACGGTGAAATTCTGGATGCAGCCGCTCGCGGAGAACTTTTTCGTGCACGGCTTCGATTCGGCCAGTCCGTTCAATCTGCTCGTGGTCAGCGGATGGGCTTCGGAGAATAGTTTCCATCTGGAGATCGTCGACAACGGCCGCCGGATCGACGAAGAACTTTTGCAAGGGATTCGGAACTCACTGTCGCATAGGGAAGATACGCCGGTCCGAAGCATCGGTCTGCATAACGTCAACACGCGGCTGCATTTTTTCTACGGCGAGGGGTTCGCGTTGGATCTGGAAAACAACGAAGAAGCCGGCGTCAAAGTGTCCATTCTGATTCCGAAGGAGGCTGCATCCCATGTACAAACTGCTGATTGTGGATGACGAACCGCAAATTCTCGAAGGGATGAAGCGGACGCTAGATTGGGCCAAATACGGCTTCGGCCGTATCGAGACGAGCGAAACGGCGGAAGGCGCCATCTCGAAAGCGGTGGAGATCTACCCGGACATCGCGATCTTCGATATCTGCATCGGCAAAGATCTGGGGTACGAAGCGATCGGCAAACTGAACACGTTCGGGCTGCCGACCAAATATATCATCATGAGCGGCTACAACGAATTCGAATACGCCCGGGAAGCGATTCGCTGCGGGGTCAAAGACTACCTGCTCAAGCCGGTCAATCGCGCCAAGCTTCAGGAAGTCGTCGAGAAGATCATCGTCGAAGACCTTCACGGCACGCTCGAAGGCACAAGCGACGCCAATCTCGACCCGGTTCTGGGCGTACGCTACGACAGCATGTCCAAGCTCACCAACCATATTCTGCTTCGGGTCAAAGCCGATTACGCGCAGAATATCACGCTTAAGCTGGTCGCCGAACAATTTCGGATGAACGGGACGTATTTGGGTCAGATTTTTCTCAAAGAAACGAAGATGAAATTCTCGGAATACTTGATGGCTTACCGGATGCAGCGCGCCAGAGAGCGGATCTTGTCCACGGACGAGAAGATCGCCAGCATCGCGCAGTCGGTCGGCTATTCGAATCTGGGTTATTTCTATACGCATTTTCACGGATTCTACGGCAAGTCGCCATCGGATCTCCGAAAATGAGCGGTGGAGGGGAGGGCGGCAGGATGGCGCAAACACCGCAGCGTTCCGCAAGGTTTCGGCGTCTGCTCGTTCGGGGATTCGCCGCGGGGTTGATGCTGATCTTGAGCGGATGCTTAGGTCTGGGAGGGAGCGCGAGCGGCGGCGGATCGGGCAAGCCGAACGTGAACCTCGTCTATTACACGATCGGAGAACCGGATCGAGATCTTAAGAAGGTCAACGACAAGATCAACGAAGTGTTGAGCAAAAAAGCCGGAATCACGATTACGTATATCAAGATCGGTTGGCAGGAGTACGAGAACCGGCTGAATACGATGGTGTCGGCGGGAACGCCTTTCGATATCGCGTTCGCGCCGGAGTATACGACCTATATTCAGCGCGGAGCTTGGCTGCGTCTGGACGATTACCTCTCGGGCGTCGGCAAAGAAACGTTCGACGCGGTCGATCCGATCTTCTGGGAAGGCGCGCGCATGAGCGACGGCGGCATCTACGGGATTCCGACGAACAAAGAGCTGGCGACGCGCGAACAGTGGATGTACCCGGAAGAACTCGTGCGCAAATACGACATCGACATCTCCCGGTACAACACGCTTGAATCGTTGGAGCCGCTGCTGAAGATGATCCGAACGCGGGAACCTTTTTATCAGCCGATGGAGTTAAACAAAGATTCGCACAATTTTTTCGCGATCGACGGATACGAATACGCGGCCGACAAACGGCTGCCGCTGATGGCATTGTCCCGGAACCCGGATGCGCCTATCGTCAACATCTTCGAAACGCCGGAAGCGCGCAAAGTGCTGGACACGCTTCGGCGGTATTACAAAGCGGGCTATATCAACGAAGACGCGGCGCTGCGGGAAAATCAAGGCTTGAAACGCGGCGTACGCGTCTTCTGGAAAGCGGCCGGAGGCGGTCCGTTGTCGGAAAGCAGTTGGAGCAAAGATCGCGGTTATCCGGTCGTCGCCCACGCGGTCACGCCGATGATCGTCACGACCGAATCCGTGCGCGGAGGCTTGATGGCCGTCAACGCCGATACCCGGCATCCGGTCGAATGCATGAAGTTTCTCAATCTGCTCAACACCGATCCGGAAGTCCGCAATCTGTTCAATTACGGGATCGAGGGCGTGCATTACGAGCTGGACGCGAACGGCCAAGTCGTCCCGATCGTCTCGAACAGCGGCAAAGACGCGGGATCGCCCGCTTACGCCGGAGTCCAGTATACGCAGGGCAACTGGTTCATCTTGGATACGATGGCCGGAGAACCGGCCGACAAATGGGAGCAGTTCCGCGAATCGAACGCGCTGGCGGTCAAGTCGTCGCTGCTCGGCTTTACGCCGGATCTGTCGAATATGCCGATCCAGCGGGAAAATATCTCGATGGTCTGGGAGAAATATTATCCGGGCCTGATGACCGGCAGCCTCGACGTGGATACCGAGCTGCCGAAATTCAACGCCGAGCTGAAGCAGGCCGGGATCGACGAGGTCAAGGCCGAAGTGCAGCGGCAGTTCGACGAATGGCGAGCGGAAAAGCGGGAACGGGAGACGGGGGCGGCCGCAGCGGGTAAATGACGGAAGAGAACATTTATCCGGAGGCAGCCGTGAAAACAAAAACAGTCGGTATGATGATCGGGTTGATTCTGATCGTCGCTTTTATCAGCTTTTATACGTTTCCCAAAGAAATCGTACGCGTTCAAAAAGCCGCTATTTTGATGGAGGACGGTTCGATCAGAGACACTACGATCAATATTGTAGGTACGCTTGAACGCCCCGTTTTCAAACCGTCGAAGTTTTCCGGAGAATTCACGATCGAGGATATAAAAGCGACGGAGGAGAATACGCTGCTCGATTTGAATGTCGTTCAAAAAAAGAACGGGATCAACATGGCCAATTGGGTTTATCATTCGTCGAATCAACCTTTGGAGCTCAAAATGCCGGGCATCATATGGTTCGACAAAGATTTCGGAAATATAAGCATTCAGTCCACGAACCAATGGTTGGAAAAGAGCGGGGACAACGATTTGCAGCCGATAAAAATCATTTCTCCGGCAGTAAGCTTCGAACAAGCCGCCGCTGTACAGGCAGAACTGGCCAACCGATTCGGTTCCCCTTTGGAACCGCTACAAAAGGAATAACTTTTCAAAAGGAATTAAAAAAAGGCCGTACCTGACGGACGATATCGTCGGGTACGGTCTTTTGCGGAAGCGGAACGACAACTTAGTCGTTGAAGTAATAACCGGCCTCAAGGTCGGCCAACAGGTTCGGATGCTCCGGCTTCCATCCGAGCAGCGCCTGCGTTCGGGCGCTGGAAGCGCGGCAGTCGCCGGAAGCGGCGAAGTTCAACCAGCCGAAGTGCGCGCCCGCTTCTTCCGGCGCGATCGAGCGGACCGGCAGGTTCAGGCCGCGGCCGATCGCTTCGGCGATCTCGCGGAAGCGTACGCCTTCTTCGGCGGTGCCGTGCAGCGGCGAACCCGCAGGCGCGGATTCCAGCGCCAAGCGGAACAACCGGGCCGCGTCCAGCCGGTGGACGGCCGGCCAATGGTTGGCGCCTTCTCCGACGTAAGCGGAGAAGCCTTTGTCGCGCGCGATCTGAACCAGCGCGCGGACGAAGCCGTGATCGTCTTCGCCGTGCACCGTCGGCGAGAGACGAACAACCGACGAGCGAATGCCGCGCGCGGCAAGTTCGCTCACCGCCGCTTCGGCATAGCGGCCGGTGCCGACCGCCGGATCCGATTCGGTATTCAGGCGCCCTTGCTCCAGCACCAGAACGCCGGACGTCAGCACGAACGGCTTGTCCGTGCCTTCAAGCGCTTCGCCGATCGCGTCCGTGGCGAGCCGGTCGGCGCGTTCCGCGCTTTCCCGGTCCGAGAAATCGTGGATATAAGCCAGATGAACGACACCGTCCGCTTCCCGCGCGGCTTCGCGCAGGCCTTCCAAGTCTTCGATCGTTCCTCGGCGCGCCTGCGCGCCCGCGGCTTCCAAAGCCTCCGCGCCTTTGTCGGAGCGCGCCAACCCGACGACTTCATGTCCGGCGCCCAGCAGTTCGCGTACGACCGCCGTTCCGATAAATCCTGTTGCTCCCGTTACGAATACTTTCATTGTTATTCCTCCGATTCGTTAATTTTGTTTTTTCTTCACGTTTGCAGTCTAAACTATAGAGTTCGCTCTATAGCAAGCCCGAATTTTTCGTGTTATGATGCGAGCATGAAGACGACATTTACAAGCAAACAAGTGGCGGAAGAGACGGGACTCAGCGTGCATGCGCTGCGTTATTACGAACAGGAAGGATTGATCGACGGCATCGAGCGGGACGAGAACGGATACCGGATGTATTCGGCTTCGGACGTGGTCTGGTTTCATGTCATCACGTATTTTCGGCGGATCGGCTTGTCGGTTCAGGAAATCAAACATTTCAACGTCCCTCGCGACGGAAGCGGTTCGAGCGCGTCCGCGCGGCGCGAGTTTATGGAGACGTACCGCGAGCGGGTCGTGGAGCAGATGAAGGAGCTGCAAGAATCCTTGAACAAGATCGACGACAAGATCGAATTTTTCCGGCGGATGGAGGAAACGGAACGCGAAGAAGCCCGGACGCGGTAGCGTAAGGGCTTTTTCGATTGCACAGATTCGGAATAGAGCGAGATTACGGAATCGCAAAAGCGGTTATTAGGAAAGCGAAGCTTGGCGAGTCACGTTTGCGTTTTCTCGCTCCGAATCATACCGACCCGACTGGAGGAATTTCATTTGGCGAGTCATTTCAGCGATATCGGTTTTGTCGTTCAAGATCAGGAAGACTACCAGCAGCTTCTCGATACGGCGCTTCAAAGCGGCATTCCGTCCGAAGTGCCGGAAGGGTATTACATTCTGTTCAACGACGCGTTCGGCATTCAGCTCTATATGCAGGCGGATCGCGACCGGAACATCGTGGGCGTGAACCCTCATTTCAAAGGAAGAAGTTCGTTCAGGGTCGGGATTCTCGAGCTGATCGACGATCCGAAGTACCTTTTGGACGGACGCATCCAAGGTTGGGCCGATCCTAGCGAAGACGACTACGAAAACGGGCATTTTCCTTTTATTTTCGATACCCCCAATTATCGAATCGTCAAAGGTCGGCTGGAAAAAGGCATGATCCGTTCGTTCCAGATTACCGCTTTCGCGCATGATATCGAATTGTTCGCAAGCGAAGAAGCTTACGATCGGGCACAGGATTCGGAACCTCATATGGCGGCCGAATCTTTTATTCCCGGCACGATCTTCGAAGACGAAGCCCGAATCTCGGAAGCGTTCTTCACAGGCCGAATCTTGATGTCGCAGGTCATCGCCAATCCGCTCGGCGGCCAAGATTTCGTATTTATGCAGGTTCGGACGCTCGGCGGCATCCTCGACGTGGTAGCCGATCCGGAATTACTGGAAACGGAGCCTGCGGTCGACGGCATCATTCAAGGCACATTCTGGCTGAGCGGCGTATTGATCGACTAATAAGTAGGAGGCTGACCGTCATGATCATCAGACTCGAACGCGACAGCGTATGCATGGGAGACGATTGCACCGCGCCCAACGCGGCCAACTTGGAAATAGCGGATACGGCCGATCTGCCCGAACTGATCGACCGAATTCGGAAGATGTATTATCTAGCGTCGATCTACGGCGGCAAAGCGACTTGGGTGTTGTATAAGGAGCAGAAGCCGCTTGCCGTGGTCGCGCAGCAGTGGGAGGAAGCGAAATATTTGATCGATTCGGGTACGCGGCTGTTCGAACTGTTTCCCGGCGCGGCTTACGGCGATCTGAGATTCGCTTATCGCACGCAGCAGGACCCGGACGAAGTATTCGGGCTGCTGCTTGAACGTTCGCGCGGTTGAAGCGGATCGCATAACCGAAAGGAGAAACCGATATGCGTCATATCTATCCTGTGGTGCTTGCGGAATCGTATCTGGAACGCCCGGAATGGATCGAACACCGGATCGAGGAAACGGACTTTGTCGTTCTCGGTCCGCAGTCCGGCGAGCGCGAAGCCGAGTTTTTTGCGACCGTGCTGCTGAACAACGACGAGATCGAAGACCGGTCCACGCCGCGCAAAGCGTTCGAAGGTTTATTGAATTTGGACCCCGATAACGGGATCGCAGTCGGAGGCGGGTTCGTTTTTTACGAAAACGGCATTCGGCGCGCGGTTCCCGGCTGCTGCGGCGGCATCGAACAAATCCCCGAGATCGTGCTCGAAGTGCGCCACAAACGCAGTCCTTGGATGGGGCATGATCCGTGGCCGACGGTCACTTACGAAGGCGATCAAGCCTATGTGTGGCCGAATAACGCTAAAGTTCAATTTTCGAAAAAGGAAGGTACGGCCGAACCGAACATGCAAGAACCTTCGGAGCCGCCGATCGTTTATTCGTACGACGAACTGCTGCAAGGCGTCGAGCAGGCCGCGGCCGCGTTCAAAGGTTTCCTTGACGCGCCGCTGCATCGCTGGTTGTCCGTCAGAGTGCCGGATTTGGCCGATGCGGTAACCGAACGTTTGACGTTCGAATTGCTTGAGCGGACGGGTATCTCTTACGACCGCGAATCTTGATTCGGTTGCGGACCGCTCGAAGCCGTGCTTTTTCAGGCAGGAAGGAGAATCAAGCATGATCGTTTACATAAAAAAGGGCATCGACGACGAGATCGCCAACCCTAATTTTTACGCGGCTTACGACGGGTTCAAGCAGCTCGGGTTCGAGATCCGCTATTTCCGGCATACGAAAGAACTGACGGAACATAAGCCGGAAGACCTTGTGGTCGGCTACGTCAACGGTATCCGCAGAGTATTGGCTCGGCACGGCATCGTTACCCCGGAGATCGATTACCCGGAAGAGCTGTCCGCTTATCTCGAGCGTAAGGTATGGATAACGAAGTTGAGCGCCGTCGCGAACGCCCCGGACAGTTGGGGGATATTCGTCAAGCCGGTCGAAGACAAGAAGTTCACCGGCGTCGTCGTGCGCGGCACGAAGGATCTGGTAGGCTGCGGAACGTACGGCGAAGATCCGGAGGTGTTCTGTTCGGAGATCGTGAATTTCGTCTCGGAATGGCGATGCTTCGTGAGATACGGACGGATTCTGGACGTACGGCCGTACCGGGGCGATTGGCGGCAGCATTTCGATGCTTCGGTTCTGGAAGAGATGGTCGAGCGGTTCGAGAGCGCGCCGAAAGGCTATTCGATCGATATCGGCTTGACGGATCAAGGAAGGACGCTGCTGATTGAAGTGAACGACGGTTACGCGCTCGGGCATTACGGCTTGAATACGCTGGACTATGCCAAGCTGCTGTCGGCCAGATGGGCGGAATTAACCGGAATCGAGGACGAATGCGATTTTTGACCAAGCCGCAACACGCTCAGCCCTTCTCTTTCGAGAAGGGCTTTTTCCCGTTTAGGGTTTTCCCCTCCCGCTATAGGACATTCCCTAATGGGAAGCGCCCCCTTCGGTCTCCCATAATGAAAAGTAACCGAAAAGGAGTGTGGATCATCCGATGAAGAATCCGACGAAAAAGAAATTCAGCCTTAACTTCTTCAAACCGGTCGAGAGTTATTCGGACAACTGGTCGATCCTCGAAGAGAAGAACAGGGAATGGGAAAATGTGTACCGCCAGCGGTGGTCCCACGATAAAGTCGTGCGTACGACGCACGGCGTCAACTGCACCGGATCGTGCAGTTGGAAAGTGTTCGTCAAGAACGGCATCATCACTTGGGAGAACCAGCAGATCGACTATCCCTCCTGCGGAGCCGATATGCCGGAGTTCGAACCGCGCGGCTGTCCGCGGGGCGCGACGTTCTCTTGGTACGAATACAGTCCGCTGCGCGTGAAATATCCGTATATGCGCGGCAAACTCTGGCGGCTGTGGGAAGCGGCGCTGCGCGAACATCGCGATCCGGTCGAAGCTTGGGCAAGCATCGTCGAGCACCCGGTCAAATCCATGGAATACAAAAAAGCGCGCGGCAAAGGCGGCCATATCCGCGTCAATTGGGAAGACGCGCTGCAATTGATCTCGGCCCAACTGATCTATACGATCCGCAAATACGGACCGGACCGCATCGCGGGCTTTACGCCGATTCCCGCCATGTCGATGGTCAGCTACGCGTCGGGCGCGCGCTTCATCTCGCTGCTCGGCGGCGAAATGCTCAGTTTCTACGATTGGTACGCCGACCTTCCTCCGGCTTCGCCGCAGATCTGGGGCGAGCAGACGGACGTGCCGGAATCGTCCGACTGGTACAACGCCGCTTATCTGATGATGTGGGGCTCGAACGTTCCGCTGACGCGGACGCCGGACGCCCACTTCATGACCGAAGTCCGCTACAAAGGGACCAAGGTCGTCTCCGTCGCGCCGGACTTGGCGGAGAACGTGAAGTTCGCCGACAACTGGCTGGCGCCGCATCCGGGTACGGACGCCGCGCTGGCGCAGGCGATGACGCACGTCATTTTGGACGAGTTCTATCAGAAGCGTCAAGAGCCGATGTTTATCGACTACGCCAAACAGTACACCGACATGCCGTTCCTGATCCTGCTCGATCCCCACGAAGACGTCTGGAAAGGCGGACGTTTCCTGCGTTCGAGCGACCTCATTACTTCGGAAGCCGCCGGCGAACATGCCGATTGGAAGCCGGTGATCTATGACGAAGCGGCCGGCGAGATGCTCGTACCGAACGGTACGCTCGGACAGCGCTGGGAGCAGGGCAAGAAATGGAATCTGATCCTCGAACGCGAAGACGGCGCGAAGGTCGAACCGGCCATGTCGGTCGAGAATCACGGCGGCGAATGGGTCGAGATCGCGTTTCCGTACTTCGACAACGGCGGCAACGGCACGTTCAAACGCGTCATTCCGGCCAAAAAGATCACGCTGGCCGACGGCACGGAGCGTTACGCCGCGACGGTCTACGACTTGATGATGAGCCAATATGGTATCGCGCGCATCGACAGCCCGCTGAACGCTTCGGGTTACGACGACGCGGAATCGTTCTATACCCCGGCTTGGCAGGAGAAGATAACCAGCGTCAAAGCTTCCGTCGTCACGCAGATCGCGCGCGAATTCGCGCAGAACTCGCTCGACACCGGCGGACGTTCGATGATCATCATGGGCGCGGGCATCAACCACTGGTTCAACAGCGATACCATTTATCGCTCGATCCTGAACCTAGTCGTGCTGACCGCTTCGCAGGGCGTCAACGGCGGGGGCTGGGCGCATTACGTAGGCCAAGAGAAATGCCGTCCGATCGAAGGCTGGTCGACGCTGGCTTTCGCCAAAGACTGGCAGGGACCGGCACGTTTGCAGAACGCGACGTCGTTCTTCTACTTCGCGACCGATCAATGGCGCTATGAAGAAAGCAGCACCGAATCGCTGAAATCGCCGACCGGAGGCGACGTGACGTACAGCCATCCGGCCGACTATAACGTGCTGGCCGCGCGTCTCGGTTGGCTGCCTTCTTATCCGCAGTTCAACAAGAACAGCCTGCTGTTCGCCGAAGAAGCGGCGCGCGAAGGCAAACGCACCAACGAAGAGATCGTCAAGCACGCCGCGGATCAGGTTCGCAGCGGGCAGACGAAGTTCGCCGTCGAAGATCCGGGCGCGCCCGAGAACTTCCCGCGTTCGCTGTTCGTCTGGCGGTCCAACTTGATCTCAAGCTCCGCCAAAGGCCAAGAGTATTTCATGAAGCATCTGCTCGGCGCGTCCGACGCGCTGCTGGCGAAGCCGAACGAAGAAGACAAGCCGGAAGAGATCGTCTGGCGCGAAGACGTCGAAGGCAAGCTGGACCTGCTGGTCGCGCTCGACTTCCGTATGACGACGACGCCGCTGTTCGCGGATATCGTGCTCCCGGCCGCGACTTGGTACGAGAAGACCGACTTGTCGTCGACGGACATGCACCCGTTCGTGCATCCGTTCAACCCGGCGGTCAATCCGCTCTGGGAATCGCGTTCGGACTGGGACATTTACCGCCGTTTGTCGGAAGTCTTCTCCGAGATGGCCAAGACGTACCTGCCGGGCGTCTACAAAGACCTCGTGACCGCGCCGCTCGGCCACGACTCGATGGGCGAGATCTCGCAGCCGATGGGCTTGATTAAGGATTGGTCCAAAGGCGAGATCGAAGGCGTTCCGGGCAAGACGATGCCGAACTTCAGCATCGTGGAACGCGACTACACGAAGATTCACGACAAATACGTCACGCTCGGCCCGAACCTTGCCGTCGGCAAGACCGGCGCGCACGGCGTCAGCTTCTCCGTAGCCGACGAATACGAAGAACTCAAAATGCTGAACGGCGTCTATGACGACGGCACGATCAAGGACGGGCTGCCGAAGCTGGATACGGCCCGCCATGCCGCCGACGCGATCCTGCATCTGTCGTCGGCGACCAACGGCCGCGTCTCGCAGAAAGCTTACGAATCCGCGGAACACGACCACGGTGTCGAATTGAAAGACATCTCCGCCGACCGCGCCGCGGAGCGGATCACGTTCCAGAGCATCACCGCGCAGCCTCGGGAAGTCATCCCGACGCCGGTATTCAGCGGCTCGAACAAGAAGGGACGCCGGTATTCGCCGTTCACGACGAACATCGAACGCCTCGTGCCGTTCCGCACGCTGACCGGACGTCAGCATTTCTATCTGGACCATCAGGTGTTCCTGCAGTACGGCGAGGCGCTTCCGGTCTACAAACCGACGCTGCCGCCGATGGTCTTCGGACCGCGCGACCGCGAAGTCAAAGGCGGGATCGATACGCTCGTGCTGCGTTATCTGACGCCGCACGGCAAATGGAATATTCACTCGACCTATCAGGATAACCAGCACATGCTGACCCTGTTCCGCGGCGGCCCGACGGTCTGGATCAACAACGAAGACGCGGCAGCGCATGGGATCAACGATAACGATTGGCTCGAAGTCTACAACCGCAACGGCGTCGTTACGGCCCGCGCCGTCGTCAGCCACCGGATGCCGCGCGGCACGATGTTCATGTATCACGCGCAGGACAAACATATCCAAGTTCCGGGTTCCGAGATCACGGATACGCGCGGCGGCAGCCACAACGCGCCGACGCGGATTCACCTGAAGCCGACGCAGATGGTCGGCGGTTACGCGCAGCTCAGCTACGGCTTCAATTATTACGGGCCGATCGGCAATCAGCGCGACGTCTACGTCGCCGTCCGCAAGATGAAGGAGGTTAACTGGCTTGAAAATTAAAGCGCAAATCGCGATGGTCATGAACCTCGACAAATGTATCGGCTGCCATACGTGCAGCGTGACCTGCAAGACCACGTGGACCAACCGCAAAGGCGCGGAATACATGTGGTTCAACAACGTCGAGACCAAACCGGGCATCGGATATCCGAAACGCTGGGAAGACCAAGAATTGTACAAAGGCGGCTGGCAGCTTCGCAAAGGCAAACTGGAACTGAAATCCGGCACCAAACTGTCCAAAGTTGCGCTCGGAAAAATCTTCTATAACCCGGACATGCCGGAGATGAAAGACTATTACGAACCGTGGACCTATAACTACGAAGACCTGACGAACGCCAAAGACCAGAAACATTCGCCGGTCGCCCGCGCCCACTCCGTCGTCACCGGAGAAAAAATGGATCTCGAATGGGGCCCGAACTGGGAAGACGATCTGGCCGGCGCGCACGTCACCGGACCGCTCGACCCGAATATCCAGAAGATCGAAGAAGAAATCAAGTTCAATTTCGAGAAATCGTTCATGATCTATCTGCCGCGTCTGTGCGAACACTGCCTGAATCCGAGCTGCGTCGCTTCGTGCCCGTCGGGCGCGATGTACAAACGCGAAGAAGACGGCATCGTGCTCGTCGATCAGGAAGCTTGCCGCGGCTGGCGGTACTGCATGACCGGCTGCCCGTACAAGAAAGTCTATTTCAACTGGCAGACCAACAAAGCGGAGAAGTGCACGTTCTGCTTCCCGCGGATCGAAGCGGGATTGCCGACCGTCTGCTCGGAGACCTGCACCGGCCGTATCCGCTATCTCGGCGTGCTGCTGTACGACGCGGACCGCGTGCTCGAAGCGGCATCCACGCCGAACGAGCAGGACTTGTACAAAGCGCAGTGCGATCTGTTCCTCGATCCGAGCGATCCGACGATCATCGAGCAGGCGCGCAAAGACGGAATCTCCGAAGACTGGATCGAAGCCGCTCAGAACTCGCCGGTATATAAACTGGCGATCGAACATCAACTGGCGTTCCCGCTGCATCCGGAATACCGGACGCTGCCGATGGTCTGGTACGTACCGCCGCTCAGCCCGATCATGAACTATTTCGAAGGCAAAGATTCGATCGAGAATCCGGACATGATCTTCCCGGCGATCGAAGAGATGCGGACGCCGATCCAATATCTGGCGAACATGCTGACGGCCGGAGACACGGAAGCCGTGAAAGGCGCGCTGCAGCGGATGGCCATGATGCGTTCGTATATGCGAGCCAAGACGACCGGACAGGAATTCGATAATGCCCGTCTGGAGCGTGTAGGTCTGACAGCCAGACAGACCGAAAGCATGTACCGGCTGCTGGCGATCGCCAAATACGAAGATCGCTTCGTCGTGCCGACTTCGCACCGCGAAGGGTACGCCAACCCTTATCGCGCGCAGGGCGCGGCCGGTTTCGGCGATATGCTGGGCGGCATGAGCACGACGGGCGGAGGCTGCGACGGCTGCGGCCCGGCCGTCTCGTCGATCGATCCGAATTCGGAAGCGGTCGAGAAGACGGGCAAGGAGATGTACGAAGAGAATTTCTACGGGGGGATCTGGCGTGATTGATGTCGCGAAACTCTACGATTACAAAGCTTCCTTCGGATTTTTCGCCAACCAGCTCATGTATCCGGAGAAGACGGACTTTCATCCGTCTTTTCTGGAAGAATCGTTCGCGCCGGATCATCCGGGGCTCGCGGACGTGCAAGCTTATTGGGCGCGCATGCACGAGCTGAGTCTCGACGAAATCCGCGAGCAGTATACGGAGACGTTCGATTTTCAGAAAGACTGCGCGCTGTATATGACGTACTTCAAATTCGAGGATGCCAAAGAACGCGGTCAGATGCTGCTTAGACTCAAGGTCCTGTACGAGATGTTCGGTCTGGAGATGCCGGAAGGCGAACTGCCCGATTATCTGCCGCTGATGTGCGAATTCCTCTATGCCGCCGAATGGATGAAAGAACGCAAAGCGCCGGAGAATTTCCGGTTGATCTTCGCGATCTTCGAAGACGGCACGTATCATTTGCTGCAGGCGCTCGAGAAGCTGGAGAGTCCTTACCGCCATCTGGTGCGGGGACTTCGCCGTACCCTCCGGGCCTGCGTAGAACAGGAGACCGTGAATCCATGAATATGTTCGATCAGTTTCTATGGGTAATCTTCCCGTACGCCTGCATGATGATCTTTATCGTCGGGCATATCTTCCGCTATCGCCACGATCAGTTCAATTGGACGGCGAAATCGAGCGAATTCATCGAGAAAAAACAGTTGATGTTCGGCAGTTTGCTGTTCCATCTGGGGGTTATTCCGGTATTTTTCGGACACGTCTCGGGTCTGCTGATTCCCAAAGGTTGGCTGCACGCGATGGGCGTGAACGACCATATCTACCATATCGGCGCGGTCTACATCGGCGGAATCTTCGGCGCGATGACGCTGATCGGCATGCTGCTGCTGACGGCGCGCCGCTTCACGATCCGCAACGTCCGTAGGCTCAGCTCGGCTTCCGATCTGATCGTCAACGTGCTGCTGCTGTTTATCGTGTTCATGGGCATGTATGCGACTTTGTTCACCAACGCCGTACAGCCGGAGTTCGATTATCGGGAGACCATTTCCGTCTGGTTCCGCGGATTGTTCATGTTCAGCCCGGACGCTTCGCTGATGCATAACGTTCCGGCGTCGTTCAAAATCCATGCGCTGACAGGCTTCGCGATCTTCGCTTTCTGGCCTTTCACGCGCCTTGTTCACGTATGGAGCGTGCCGTTGAATTATATCGGCAGAAGTTATATTCTGTACAGAAGACACAGATCCAACTAACCGGCGCGGCGGACACACGGGCGGCGCGGCCGGACATCGAAGGAAGCGGGTTAGCACAACGTGCCGGGCCCGCTTTTCCGCTTTAGCTGAGAGATTGGAGATTGATGATAATGATGAGTCCTACCGATTATCAGAAGGAACTCGATGCGATCCGCGAAACGTTCGGATACGACTTCCTTGCGTTGGCGATGATGGAATCCGCCGAGCAGCAGTACGTCATCCGCTGGAAATACGCCGCGGGCAACCGGAACGACCGGTTTCGCCGCATTGTGCTCCGATCCGGCAAAGGCATCGCGGGCATCGTGTTCAAGACCGGCAAACCGCTTTACATCCCTTCTGTGCAGGAGTATATAGGAGCGCCGAGCCTGTTCAACTACCCGATCATCCGATCGGAGAACCTCGAGAGTCTGGGCGCCGTGCCGTTATGGAACGAAGCCCGCGTGGCCGGCGTGCTGCTCGCGGGATTCCGTCGGGACGGACAGATGACGCCGGAACTGATGGAAGAACTCAAGCAAACGGCCGCACATGGCATAGGCGAACTGGACGGCAGGGAGGTAGCCTCGTTATGAGCGCGCATCCCGAGATCGGACCGATGAGTCCATTGATGACGAAACTGTTCGAAAACAGCAAAGAAGCGATCTTTTTCTTCGACAATAGCGGGCGCGCGCTCGCCATGAATCCGGCCGCCGAAGAGATCGTGTCCGACGACGTGCTGATGAAGCTGTATCAAGGCGAAGAAAAAGCGCTGTGCGGTACCTGCCGCGGCTACACCAGCGATACGGATCAGCTTACCTGCTTGGATTGTTATTTTCAAATGCCGGTATCCGAAGAACAATCTTCTTTCCAAGTCTATCTGGAGACCAAAAACAAAGGCGTGGTGCCGTTCTCCGGTTCTTTCCATACGGTCGATCCCGACAACGGAACGCGCGTGTTCATGCTGCGCGACCTGACGCCGCAGCTCCGCGTGCAGGAGAAGCTGTATCAGAGTAAGATGATGCGTCACGTCATCGAAGCGCAGGAGAACGAACGCAAGCGGCTGTCCCGGGAACTGCACGACAGCGTGGCCCAGGAATTGATGAGCGCCGTTGTCGATCTTCGCGTGCTCAAATATATGACCGAAGACGAGACCGTGCTGAAAAAGGTGCGGCAGACCGAAGCGTCGATGACCCGTCTGTTGGACGATATCCGCAACCTGTCCGTGGATTTGCGTCCGGCCGCGCTCGACGATTTCGGTCTCGAAGCGGCTTTCCGTTCGCATTTCAAACGCATCGAACAAAGCTACGGTCTGGTCGTGGAATTCGAGTCGGACCTAGCTCGGCGCCGCTATCACAGCGAGATCGAGACCGTGATCTACCGGATCTGCCAAGAGGCCGTGCTGAACGCGCTCAAATACGCTCAAGTGGATACCGTTCTTGTCCGCTTGTTCGATCGCGACGATACGTTGGGGCTTGATGTCGAAGATTTCGGAGAAGGTTTCGAGAAAGGGGCGTCGCCGATCGGAACGGGACTCGGGCTCTACGGAATGAAAGAAAGAGCCGAGTTGGCCGGCGGAGCGTTCCGAGTGGAATCGCAGCCGGGCCAAGGGACTCGGGTCGAAGTCCGGGTCCCGATCGGACACGCCCGCACAAAGGAGGAAATCCGATGAAAATCGTGATCGCGGACGATCATGCGATCGTGCGCAGCGGGTTTTCCATGATTCTGAACTTTCAACCGGACATGGAGGTCATCGCGACGGCGGCCGACGGCATCGAAGCTTACGCGGCGGTCGCGCGCACTCATCCGGACATTCTGATCATGGACCTGAGCATGCCGCCGGGAGAAAGCGGACTGATCGCCACCGGCAAAATCAAAGAAGATTATCCGGATACGAAGATTCTGATCTTGACCATGCACGACGACGAAGAGTATCTGTTCCATATCCTCAAAAGCGGGGCTTCGGGTTACGTGCTCAAGAATGCGCCGGACGAAGAGCTGCTGCTGGCGATTCGTACCATTCATGCCGGCGGTACGTATATCCATCCCAAGATGGCGACGTCGCTGGTCCGCGAGTTTATCAAAAACGATAAATCGTCGGCCGGTTCCGAAGACCCGTTCGAACTGCTGTCGAAGCGCGAATTGGAGATTCTGCCGTTGATCGCCAAAGGTTACGGGAACAAGGAAGTCGCGGAAAAGCTGTTTATTTCCGTCAAAACGGTCGAAGCGCACAAAGCGAAGATCATGGAGAAGTTGAATTTGAAAAACCGTCCGGAGCTCGTCGAATACGCGCTGCGCAAAAAGCTGCTCGACTTCTGAGCCGCGACCGGACGGAGAAAGGACGAACCGAATGGAACTGACGTTCGAAAAACCCGCGATGCGGCTTCTTGAAAACGAGCATCGTTATCTGTCTTATCTGGCCGGCGAATGGCATCCGATCGCGCTCCGGTTGGAAGAAGAAGCGGATCTGCGCGTGGCCCGCGTTCTGACGGGGACGCTGCGTGAGAAGCTTGAGCAGTTCCTGATCCCGCTGAAAAAGCATACGGATAAAGAAGAAGAACACTTTTTCCCTACGCTAGGCGGATATATCGGCTTCGATCAAGGTCCCTTGGTAGGGATTCAGGAAGAACATCGAGAGATCGAAGGGTATATCGGGCACTTTCTGCACCGAACGGAGGGAAATCCCCAAGAGCTGACGCTGGAAGAGATCCGTCTGGCCGCTCGGGATGCCGGAGAAGCATTCGAAGTGCTAACCGTCAATCAGGTGAAAGAAGAAACGGTATTGTTCCCGATGGCGGAAGCCCGCATTCTGCCGAAACAAATGCTGAAACTGTACGAGCGGATGAACACGATGATCGTCTAAAAAACGCGATGTCTCGGATAACCGATGACAAAAGTTTGAACAAACTTCGTTCTGTATGCGATAAAACCTGCTTTCGCCTTATGCGAAAGCAGGTTTTTTTGGCGTCGGAAACCGTTTCGGTCCGCAAAAGAAGACGGAACCCCGATATTCAGGGTTTCCCCCGTAGGGGACAGGGGACTCCCCTATATTCCGGCTTTCGGCCGGTCGATACAATGGGGACAGTAAGAGGTTGACCAAGATAACTGTCGAAAAGGTGCGTGTCTTATGATCAAAAAACTACAGCTGCCGCTTCAAACCCTGAATCTTACGGTCGGATTCATGGTATGGGTCATCATCTCCTCGCTGATGCCTTTCATCAAAGAAGATATCGCGATTCCCGCGGACCGTCTGGCGATCGTCACGGCGATTCCGGTCGTCTTGGGTTCGGTGCTGCGAATTCCGCTCGGGTACTACGCCAATATCATCGGAGCAAGACTCGTCTTCCTGATCAGTTTTGTGCTTCTGCTGTTTCCCGTGTATTATATCAGCGTAGCCCAATCCATGACCGCGCTCATTATCGGCGGATTGTTCTTGGGCATCGGGGGAGCGGTATTCTCGGTCGGCGTGACCTCGCTGCCGAAGTATTATCCGTCGGAACGCCACGGATTCGTCAACGGCATGTACGGCATGGGCAACATCGGTACGGCGGTCAGCACGTTCTCGGCTCCGGTACTGGCGACGCAGTTCGGTTGGCAGAACACCGTCAAATGTTATCTGATCCTGCTCGCCGTCTTCATCGTACTGAACTTCCTGCTCGGCGACCGACGCGAAGCCAAAGTGAAGACTCCGATCGTCGAACAAATCAAAGGCATCTACAAGAACGAGAAGCTGTGGATGATCTCGCTGTTCTACTTCATCACGTTCGGTTCGTTCGTCGCGTTCACCGTCTATCTGCCGAACTTCTTGGTGACGAATTTCGGTCTGGAAAAAGTGGACGCCGGAATGCGAACCGCGGGCTTTATCGCGATCGCCACGTTTTTCCGTCCGGTAGGCGGATGGTTGGCCGACCGCTTCAAACCGCTGCTGCTGCTCGCCGGCACGTTCGGGATCTATACGATCGCCGCGATTCTGCTGGCCTTCTCTCCGTCGCTCGGCCCTTACACGATCGGCTGTCTGGCTATCGCGTTCAGCGCCGGACTGGGCAACGGCATCATCTTCAAGCTGGTTCCGTTCTATTTCCAGAAGCAGGCCGGCATCGCCAACGGCATCGTGTCCATGATGGGCGGCTTGGGCGGATTCTTCCCGCCGATCATGCTCGCGGCCATTCATGCGGCCACCGGACAATATTCGATCGGCTTCATGCTGCTGTCGCAGGTCGCGCTCGCCAGCCTCGTATTGGTGTTCTGGCTGCATTACCAAGACCAGATGCTGAGATCGTCCGTCGGCGGCCGAGCGGTCACCGGAGAACAAGCCAAGAAAATGCGCAAATAAGAGGGATTCCGCCTGCTGCACTCGGCGTTTCCGCTCGTCATAATCGAGAAATCGCCCGATCCGGATCTTCGTTCCGGCGGGAAGCTGCGGCCGCCCGGGAACACCGGGCGGCTTCTCATTCAAGTCAAGGAGGAATGCTCTATCGATACGTCGCCGCAACTCTCTTCTCGGGAGCGTTACTCCCGCCAAGTGTTATTCGGGCCGATCGGCGGAGACGGACAGCAGCGGCTTACGGAAGCTTCGGTCGCGATTATCGGCTGCGGAGCGCTCGGATCGGCGATCGCCGAGACGTTGACCCGCGCCGGAGTAGGCGAACTGCATCTGGTCGATCGGGATTACGTCGAATGGTCCAATCTTCAGCGTCAGCAGTTGTTCGCCGAGAGCGACGCGGAGCAGATGCTCCCTAAGGTCGAAGCGGCCCGTCTGCGCCTGCTGAAGATCCGTTCCGATCTGGTCCTGCATACGTACTTCGACGATCTGGACGCTGCTTTGATTCGGAACTTGGCATCGAAATGTTCGTTGATCATGGACGCGACCGATAATTTCGAGACGCGGCTGCTGATCAACGACGCCGCGCTCGAAGCGGGAATTCCTTGGATTTACGGAGCCTGCGTCGGTTCTTCCGGCAGCGTATTTCCGTTCGTGCCGGATCGTTCGGCCTGTTTTCGCTGCCTGCTGCCGACGCTGCCCGCCGCCAACGATACTTGCGATACGGCAGGAATTATCGCTCCCGCCGTGCAGATGACCGCCGCGATGCAAAGCGCGGAAGCTCTGAAATGGCTGAGCGGCAATCGCGAAGCCCTGCTGACCAAGATTCATCATTTCGATCTATGGAACGGCTCGCGCTTGGATACCGGCATTGCCCGTATCCGGCAGGCGGACTGCCCCTCTTGCGGCGCCGCTCCGTCTTATCCCGCGCTTGCCCGTACGAATCGTTCCGCTTACGCGGCGCTGTGCGGACGCGATACGGTTCAAGTGCTGCCGGACCGGGAGCGCCCGGTCACGCTGGATGACGCGGAACGCATCGCGCGGCGTCTGGACGGCCCGTTCCGCCGAACTCCGCATTTCGTCGAGTTTCATGCGCTGGGCGCGAGGTTCATTCTGTTTATGAACGGCCGGCTGCTGATCCATGGCGCGGGAAGCGTGGAAGAAGGGCGCAACCTGCACCGGAAAGTGTTCGGATAACCGATCGCGGACCGTAAAAAGAGAACGGAGGGAGAGATGCGCAAATGAGCAGCGAAGAATTCGCTACGCCGGAAAAGAAAACAAGCAAACCGCCGATCCGATTGGCGGTGCTGACCGTCAGCGATACCCGAACCAAAGAAACCGATCGCAGCGGTCAAAAAATCATCGAACTGGCGACGGAAGCCGGAATCGAAATCGCCGAATATACGATCTGCACGGACGACCTTGAAGCGATCGCTTCGCTGGTCTGCGGTTGGCTCCTGCATGCCGAAGTCGACGCGATCGTCACGACCGGAGGAACCGGCATCGCGCAGCGCGACGTGACGCTGGAGGCCGTGCGTCCGCTGTTCGAAAAAGAAATCGACGGATTCGGCGAATTGTTCCGTTACCTGAGCTACGCCGAGGACATCGGCACCAAAGCCGTACTCAGCCGCGCCTCCGCGGGAACGGCCAAAGAAAAAGTCGTCTTCGCCTTGCCCGGCTCGACCGGCGCCGTAACCTTGGCCATGCGCCGGATCATCCTTCCGGAGATCCGGCATATGATCCATGAATTGACGAAGCATCGGGACTAGCGAGCGTAGTGAGCAACCGGCGAAAGAATCCTGATTCGGATTCAGCGGCCGAAAATAACCGGCCGCTATCTCCTTAACCACACAAAAAAGAGCGCTTAGCGCTCTTATCTCGAATAATCGCCCGACTTCCCGCCCGTCTTCTCCATCAGCATCGTCGGCCCGATCACCATGTCTTTACCGGCCGCTTTGCACATATCGTAGATCGTGAGCGCCGCGGCGCTGGCTGCCGTCAAAGCTTCCATTTCGACGCCGGTCGGCCCTTTCGTGCGCACGGTGGCGGACAAGAAGACCTCGTACGAAGAAGCCGCTTCGTCGACCTGCCACTCGAATTCGATATCGACGCCGCTGAGCATCAGCGGGTGGCACATCGGAATGATCTGTGACGTGTTCTTGGCGGCCATGATGCCGGCCACCTGAGCGACGGCGAGCACGTCGCCTTTGCGGTTGCCGCCTTCGCGGATCTGGCGATAGATCGTCTCGTTGACGCGGACGGAAGTCGAAGCGCGGGCGGTACGCACCGTTTCGTTTTTCTCCGAAACGTCGACCATGCGCGCGCGGCCCTGTTCGTTAAAATGAGTCAATTCGGTCAAAACCATCATCCCTTCATCGGTTCAAGATGAACCCAGTATAGCATGCGCAAAGGAGTGAAATTCAATGGTCGAAATCAGAACTCCGATTTCCGTAAGCGAAGCGATCGCGCGCGTGCAGGCGGAAGTCCGGCGGCTCGGCAGCGAGTCCGTGCCGCTCGAACAAGCTTACGGCCGCATTCTGGCGAAGCCGTTGATCGCGGCCCACGACGTGCCGGCGTTCGACCGCTCGCCTTACGACGGCTTCGCGATCCGCGCCGAAGATTCCGCCGCGGCTTCGGGCGAGAACCGTGTCGCTTTCGCCGTGATCGACCATATCGGCGCGGGCGCGGTATCGGCCCGCACGCTCGGACCGGGCGAAGCGGTCCGCATCATGACCGGCGCGAAGCTGCCGGAAGGCGCGGACGCCGTCGTCATGCTGGAGCAGACGCAGGAAACGTCGATTCCGGAAGCTGCTTTGCGCGCGGCGGACAACCGGACGTTTACGGGCCGAACCGCCGGAGCCGAACAGGCGGAATCGCAGCCGCTCTCGCCTTCGGCGGCGTTTACCATCCGCAAACCGTTCGCTCCCGGCGAAAACGTCTCGTTTCGCGGCGAAGACATGCGCGAAGGCGAAGAAATCCTGCCCGAGGGCAGCCTGATCCACCCCGGAACGATCGCTTTGCTGGCGACGTTCGGCGATCGGGAAGTCGAAGTCGCGAAGCTGCCAGTCGTCGGCATTCTGGCGACCGGAACCGAACTTTTGGAACCCGGCGCGGCGCTCGAACCCGGCAAGATCCGCAACAGCAACGGGCCCATGATCGCCGCCCAACTGCGGCGGATGGGCGTACCCTGCCGGATGTACGCGGCGGCGGCCGATCGCCTCGACGACATGCTGGACACCGTCCGGCTGGCGCTCGGCGAGACGGACTGCCTGATTACGACCGGCGGCGTGTCGGTCGGCGATTTCGATCTGCTGCCGGCCGTCTACGAACGGCTGGGGGCCGAGGTGCTGTTCAATAAGGTCGCCATGCGGCCCGGCAGCGTGACGACCGTCGCCGTGCTGGACGGCCGCTGCCTGTTCGGCCTTTCCGGCAATCCTTCCGCCTGTTACACCGGCTTCGAACTGTTCGCGCGGCCCGCGCTGCTGGCGATGATGGGCGCGGAGAAGATCTACCCGATGCGCACCCGCGCCGTTCTCGGCGAAGACTTCGGCAAAGCCAATCCGTTCGCGCGCTTTATCCGCGCCGTCTATGACGGCCGGACCGTTCGTCCGGCCGGATTCAACAAGTCGAACGCGGTCTCGTCGATCGGCCGCGGCAATGCTTTGATCATGCTGCCCGGCGGAACGCGCGGGTTCGCGGCGGGCGACGAAGTGGACGTGCTGCTGCCCGGCATGGAAGAAGGCATCGCCGTATGGGAAGCGTGAAGCGGCTTCAGGTGGTCGGATTCAAGAACAGCGGCAAAACGACGCTGACCGAACGCCTGCTGCATCTGGCAGCCGAACGCGGGCTTCGGGCGTCGGCGATCAAGCATCACGGGCACGGCGGCGCGCCCGAACCGCCGCCGGGCGGTACCGACGCTTCGCGGTTCTTCGCGGCCGGAGCCGCCAGCTCGCTGGTTGTCGGCGGAGGCGTTCTGCTGCTGCAAGGCCGAGAACCGAGCGGCAGAAGCGACGTCGATCGAGAAGACGGACGCGAAGAAGGCGAACTGGATCGGCTGATCCGATTGACGGAAGCTTACGCCGAGCCGGATCTCGTGTTGATCGAAGGCTTCAAGCAGGCGGCGTACGACAAGATCGTGCTGCTTCGCTCGGAAGAAGATCTGACGGAACTGCTTCGGCTGCCGGGCATTCGATTGATCATCGTACCAGACGAAGAATTAAGATCGATACTGAAAAATCTGCAAGCGCAAAGGGCGGAAGTTTCCCGATTCGGCGCATTAACCCTGCTGCACAGAGAAGACGCGGACGGAATCGCAAATTGGTTCGGCCGCTGGCTGAAAGGAGAACCGGATGAAACCTTATGAAATCGTAACCGAACCGATCGATCCGCAGCGCTACGCGGATTATGTCCTGCGTCCGGAAGCCGGAGCGGTGACGCTGTTTACCGGCCATGTACGCGAATGGACGCGCGGCATTCGCACGTTATATCTGGCATACGAAGCTTATGCGCCGATGGCCGAGAAGATGCTGGCGCGGATCGGCGAAGAGATCGAACAGAAATGGCCGGGCACGCGGACGGCCATCGCGCATCGGATCGGAGAATTGCGGATCGGCGAGATCGCGGTGGTCATCGCGGTCTCGTCTCCGCACCGCAAAGACGCGTACGAAGCGAACGAATACGCGATCGAACGAATCAAAGAGAGCGTGCCCGTGTGGAAAAAAGAAATCTGGGAAGACGGCACGGAATGGATCGGCGATCAGCGCAAAAAACCGGACACGCAAGGAGAGAAGCCATGATTACGCTGCTGTATTTTGCCGGCCTGCGCGAAGCGACGGGCACGGCGCAAGAGGAAGCCGACCTCGACGGCAAAACGGTCGCCGAGCTGATCGCTTGGGTCGGCGAACGCTATCCGCACCTGTCCTTGGAAGCCGTCCGAGTCGCGATCAACGAGGAATACGCGCCGGAGAGCGACGTACTGCAAGCAGGCGACACCGCGGCGCTGATTCCTCCGGTAAGCGGAGGATGACGAAGGCCGACGCGCAGCCCGAAGACGTGTCCGAGCGGACGGTCGGCATCCTGCTGGCGGGCGGCTTATCGAGGCGTTACGGATCGCCGAAAGCTTTCGCAAGGTACGAAGGACGACTGTTTCACGAGCGGGCTTACGAAGCGCTGAGCGCCGCCTGCCGCCTCGTGACGGTCTCGTCCGCCGCAAGTTTGGCCGAACGTTTTCCCGGCGCGTACGACGTGCAGGTCGATCTGCCCGAAGTCTCGGGCCGAGGCCCGCTCGCCGGCATTTGCACGGTGATGCGCCGGATTCCCGCCGAACGTTATCTCGTGCTGCCGTGCGATATGCCGCGCGTCGGACCGCGCACGATCCGGCGACTGGCCGAACTGGCGCAAACTCGTCCGGAAGCCGATGTCGCAGCCGTACGCGCCGGAGACGCTTTTGTTCCGCTGCTTAGCGTATGGCGAGCGGGATTGGCCGACGTTCTGGAACAAGAGATCTCGGCCGATCGGTTATCGGTCATGAAACTGCTGGCGAAGCTGAACACCGTATGGCTGGATGCTTCGCGGATTGACGAAGACCTTCGCGTTTTCGATAATTTCAATACGCCGGACGCGAACTGAAGCGGAATCGGCAGGAGAGGAGGAGAAGCCATGAATACCAGCCGTCAGACGCCGACCGACCGGCTTCGCCGGCCGATCCGCGATCTTCGCATCTCGGTCACCGACCGCTGCAATTTCCGCTGCACCTACTGCATGCCTAAAGAGATCTTCGGCGACGACTATGCCTTCATGCCGAAAAACGAGCTGCTGACGTTCGAAGAGATCGAACGCCTGACCGGCATTTTCGCTTCGATCGGCGTCAAAAAGATTCGGCTGACCGGAGGAGAACCGCTTCTGCGCAGAGGCATGCCGGATCTCGTCTCGCGCGTACTGAAAGTCGAAGGCGTAGAAGACGTCGGGTTGACGACCAACGGCCTGCTGCTCGGCGCCAACGCGCAGCCCTTATACGAGGCGGGGCTGCGGCGGCTGAACGTCAGTCTCGACGCGCTCGATCCCGAATTGTTCGGCCGTTTGAACGGACGGGGCATCGATTCGGCGCAGATTCTGCGGCAGATCGATCTGGCGCGCGAAGTCGGCTTCGAAGTCAAGGTCAATATGGTCGTGCAAAAAGGAGCCAACGACGGGCAAATCCTGCCGATGGCGGCTTATTTCAAAGAACGCGGCATCACGCTGCGCTTTATCGAGTTTATGGACGTGGGCAACGATAACGGCTGGAGCTTCAAACGCGTAGTCACCAAAAAAGAGATTTACGAGCAGCTTCGAACCGCGCACGAATTGGAAGCCGTCGAACCCGACTATTTCGGCGAAGTCGCTTCCCGTTATCGCTACCGCGGAACGGATACGGAAGTCGGGTTTATCACGTCGGTCTCCGAATCGTTCTGCTCGTCCTGCACGAGGGCGCGCCTGTCGTCCAACGGGATCTTCTATACCTGCCTGTTCGCTTCAAGCGGATTCGATCTGCGCGAACTGCTGCGCGGCGGAGCGGGCGACGACGAGATCCGCTCCGCGATCGTCGACGTCTGGGAACGTCGCGCCGATCGCTATTCGGACGAACGCACGGAACAGACGGCGAAGAATCGCAAGAAGATCAATATGTCTTACATCGGCGGTTGAACAAAGAAGAAGATCGTCAGCATGCGCCGTCGAATCCCGGCTTCCATCAAAAAAGCGGTTTTCCCGACTTATCGGAAAAACCGCTTTTTTTTGATACGCAGCAGTCGGAAAAATCGATATGCGCTGCCCTCGCGCATCTTTGTTTCCTCATCTCGTCAACTATTGATCGAAGGAGTCTGCCCGTCGTCTTTGGCGGCGTCGAAATTCCCGTCGCCCACCCGGCGGCGAATCTCTTCTTCCGACAAGCGTTTGACGATGGGGCCGCTCGCGATCTCGCCGCTTCCCGCGGTCTCCGTCCGTTCATGCTTCGCGAATCCTTCATTGATACGGCGTCCGACTTCTTCGCGTTCTTCTCTCGTCATGAATTCCGTGTCCTGAGGTCTGCCTTCGTTCGCCATCGTTCCCGCCTCCCCGGTGTCGGTAATCGTATTTTTATTCGATAAGAATTCGATTGCTTCTCTATCCGAATTACCCGGTTACGCGACGCCTTGAACCTGCAGGATCGGGTCCGCAATGCTGACAAGCCGGGTGAGTTCCTTTTGAGCGTTTGGGTAAGTAAGACTTGACCCATCGAGGAAAGGAGACGCGGCTATGCACATTCAGGGAAGAAGAATACGCCTTTTGCTTCTGGCGGCGGCGCTGCTGGCGCTGACGTTGTCCGGCTGCGGCAGCAGCGAACGGTCCGGGGGCGGAACGGGCCTGCTGAACGACGACAAGTTCGTGTTCACCGCTTCCGGCGAATTTCGCCCGTTCAGCTACCTGAACGACGATCTCACCATGTCCGGCTTCGATATCGAGGTCGGCAACGCGATCGCGAAGGAACTCGGAGTCGAACCGGTAGCCAAGCGCATGAAGATGGTCGGTCTGGTCGAAGGCGTCAAGAACGGACGCGCCGACGCGGCGGTCGCCAGCTTGACGATCAACGATCTCCGGGCCAAGCATGTTCTGTTCTCCACGCCGTATTATTATTCGGGACCTCAGATTTTCACCCGTCCCGACAGTCCGATTCAGACCACGGACGATCTGAAGGGCAAGGAAGTGGCCGTCGCCAAAGGAACGAGCTATCTCGACATCGCCAAACGCTATACCGGCAACGTCAAGACGTACGACAGCGACATAACGGCGCTTCAAGCTCTGGCCGACGGACGCCACGACGCGGTCATCACCGATTTCGTGACCGGACGCACCACGATCCAAGAAGGCTTCGCCGTCGAAGAACGGCAGTTGATCGAACGCAGCGAGCAGGCGGTCGTCGTCCCGACGGACAATCCGGTTCTGTTGAAACGAATCAATGAAGCGATCGACAAACTGCGGGCGGACGGCACGTTGAAAAAAATCAGCGAAGAATATTTCGGGGAAGACATCACGACCGAACCGGAAGCCGCAGCTTCAAAGTGATCGTCATATCTGACAGAAGGGACGTGCCTGCATGAACGGAATTGCCGACTTTTTCCGAACGTTTGCGGACAGCAGCGGCTTATTGACGCGCGCGATGCTGCTGACGCTGGAGTTGACCGTCGTCTCGATCCTGCTCGGGATCGTGATCGGCTTGTTCTTCGCGCTGCTCAAGCTGTCGAGAATCAAAGGCTTGGCGTGGATCTCCGACGCCTATATTTATCTGATCCGCGGAACGCCGCTGATCGTGCAGATCTTCATTCTGTACTTCGGTCTCAGCGGGCTCTTCCTGATCCCGGACTTCTGGGCGGCTTCGTTGGCGCTGGCGTTCCACAACGGCGCTTATATCGCGGAAATCTTCCGCGGCTCGATCCAATCGATCGACAAAGGACAGATGGAAGGCGCGACTTCGCTCGGCATGAAGCGCTCGCTGGCCATGCGCCGCATCATTTTGCCGCAGGCTTTTCGCAGGGCGCTGCCGCCGCTCGGCAACCAGTTCATCATCGGGCTGAAAGACTCTTCGCTCGCCGCTTTCATCTCGATGAACGAACTGTTCAACGTCGCGACCACGCTGGGCTCGAACAATTTCGACGAAATGACGTATCTGATGATCGTCGCGATCTATTACCTCATTCTGGTCGGCCTGCTGACGCTTGCCGTACGTGCGGTAGAGCGCCGCATGGCGATCAGCGAGCGTTGATCGATCTTCATTTCCAGACTGGATGAAAGCGGGGAATAACGATGAAAGAAATGATTCGTCTCGAAGGGTTAACCAAATCGTTCGGCGAGCTGAAGGTACTCAAAGGCATCGACCTGTCCGTCGAAGAAAGCGAAGTCGTCTGTCTGGTCGGAGCCAGCGGTTCCGGTAAAAGCACGCTGCTGCGCTGCCTGAATTTTCTGGAAGAAAGCAGCGGCGGACAGATTTATATCGAAGGCAAAGCCGTCGATCCGAAAAACGACGATCTCAACAAGATCAGGGAGAAGGTCGGCATGGTGTTCCAGCATTTCAATCTGTTCCCGCATATGACCGTGCTGGAGAATGTCATCGAAGCTCCGGTCATGGTCAAAAAAGTACCGAAAGAGCAGGCGATCCGCGAAGCCAAAGAGCTGCTGCTTAAAGTCGGACTTGACGAAAAAGCCGACGTCTATCCGGGCAAGCTGTCGGGCGGACAGAAGCAGCGCGTGGCGATCGCCCGCGCGCTGGCCATGAAGCCGGACATCATGCTCTTCGACGAAGCCACTTCCGCGCTCGATCCCGAACTGGTCGAGGAAGTGCTGCGAACGATGCGGGAGCTGGCGGAAGAAGGCATGACGATGGTGGTCGTAACCCACGAAATGAACTTCGCGCGGGAAGTCGCCGACACGGTAGTCTTTCTGCACGACGGCACGATTATCGAGAAAGCGCCGGCTCAGGAATTTTTCGCGAACCCGCGCGAACCGCAAACCCGGAGCTTTCTGCAGACCGCGACAGTCCGGTGATTGTCTGAGTGCAGCTGTTTATGAGAAACTTTTTGGAATAACGTTGGCCGACGTACTCTAAATCCGCGTTAAGCGGTAAAACAATACTCTGTACAAGACCCTTGCCTATGGAAGGGTCTTTATTTATTTCGTGGGGAGCATGAGCTTCCTTTCGACTTTCGATAAGCAGGAGAGAAGCCGCTTAATGCGCTTTTATTGTTAACCTAATTTAATTATTTATGGTTTACAATAAACAGAGAGCAGGCTATACTGTGGGAGGTCGAGCATAGGGAAAAGCAGTTCTTCCCAATATGCCGTATTTTGAATGATGCTGGAGGTTATTCGAATGAAAACAAAAGAAATGGTATATGCAGCCCTGTTTGCAGCGCTTATTGCGGTCTTGGGCATGATTCCGCCGATTCCGCTCGGATTCATTCCCGTGCCGATTACGCTGCAGACGCTCGGCGTCATGTTGGCGGGCGGATTTCTGGGCAAGAAGACGGGCGCAATCAGCTTGATTCTGTTCATCGTTCTCGTCGCGCTCGGGCTGCCGATCCTGTCGGGCGGCTATGGCGGGCTCGCGCCGCTGCTGGGACCGACGGCCGGATACATTTTCAGCTGGCCGATCGCCGCTTTCTGCATCGGTTGGGGAGCGGAGAAAATCTGGCCTTCGCTCAAAACGTGGAAGCTGATCGCGGTCAACGTCGTTTTCGGCGTGATCCTGGTCAACCTGATCGGTGCTCCGGTCATGTCGCTGATCACGAACACGCCGATCTGGGCAGGGTTGACCGGTTCGCTGGTCTTCCTGCCGGGCGACCTGATCAAAGCGGTATTGGCCGCCGTCGTCATCGTGCAGGCGCGGGCGGTCAGCCCGGTAGAAGAGAAAGTGCTGGGCGCCTAGATGTTGGAATTCGAAAACGTTCGCTTTCATTATCGCAAGGAACGGCCGATCCTGCGCGGCGTCGACTTTTCTGTGAGCGAAGGCGAGTTCGTGTGTATCGTCGGCCGCAACGGCTGCGGAAAATCGACGCTCGCCCGGTTGATGAACGGACTTGTGCAGCCTCGGGAGGGCAGCATTCGCGTGAACGGATTGAATCCCGCCGCCGACGCCGATCTGCCCGCGATTCGGCGGCAGGTCGGTTTGATTTTTCAGAACCCCGATGACCAGTTCATTACGCAGACGGTAACGGACGAAATGATTTTCGGGCTTGAAAATATCTGGGTTCCGCGCGAACAGATCGGCGAGCGAGTGAAGCAGGCGCTGCTTGACGTCGATTTGACCGCCTATGCGGACGCCGCTCCTCACGAGCTGTCCGGCGGCCAGAAGCAGCGGGCCGCTGTCGCGGCCGTGCTCGCCATGCGGCCCCGCGCGGTCATTTTTGACGAAGCGACTTCGATGTTGGACCCGCAGGGACGAGCCCGAATGACGGAATTGATGACGACGCTGCACAAGCAGGGGATGACGATTGTACATATCACTCATCATATGGACGAAGTGATGGCCGCCGAACGGGTACTGCTGCTGGATCAAGGCCAGATCGCGTTCGACGGAACGCCTGCGGCCTTGTTCGGCAGTTCCCTGCCGGAAGCGCACGGCTTGGAAAAACCGTTTGCCGTTCGCGTGCATGAAGCGCTGGGCTGGACGGGAACCCCGGTCTTCGATTGGAAGGAGCGTGCGCGGTCGCAATGGACAACCTCATCATGACGCCGATGTATACGTTAAACGACGCAGAAGTTGCATGGAAGGGACGCAAAGCGCTGCATTCCGTCAGCTGCACGTTGAAAGAAGGGCAATGGACTTCGTTGATCGGACAGACCGGCGCAGGCAAATCGACGCTCGCCAAGCTGTTCAAAGGACTTGTTCCGACATTCAAAGGGGAGTATCGGGTGGGCGGCCGGCCGGCTGCGCGCAATCGCAAAGGAGAGCTGCTGCCGCTCGCCGACGTCGGCTTCGTTTTCCAATATCCCGAACACCAGATTTTCGAGACGACGGTCGAACGGGAATTGTCGTTTTCCCTGCGGATGCGCGGAGCTGCGGCCAAAGAGATCTCGGAGGCGATTCGACGGATTCTGCCGGTGGTGGGATTGTCCGAAGAACTCCTGCCGCTGTCGCCTCTGCGATTAAGCGGGGGGCAGAAGCGCCGAGTGGCGATCGCCTCGGTTCTGATCGCCGAACCGCGGCTGTTGATTCTGGACGAACCTACCGCTGCGCTCGACCCCGCCGGTCGCCGGTCGCTGATGAAGCTGCTCGAATCGTGGCAGCGCGAAGGAGACGGGCGGCGCTCCATTCTGTTCATTTCGCATCGGATGGAGGACGTGGCGGAATATTCCGACGAGGTGCTGCTGATGCACGCCGGACGTTTGATCGGGCAATTTTCCGCCGACGAACTGTTCCTCCGCCGGAGCGACCTTCTGGAATCGGCAGGTCTGGCGCTTCCGGAACCGATCCAACTGCTTCGACTCACGGAAGAGCTGTCCGGACAGAAGATCGAACCGAAGAGCTGCCGGGAAGAAGACGTTATGCGCGCCGTGGAAGCGGCGTGGAAATCGAGGAGAGCTGCCGATGTCCGATAATCTGCTGATCGGTCAATTTATTCGGCGCGATTCCGTGATTCATCGGTTGGATCCGCGTACCAAGCTGATCGGCATGGTGCTGCTGATGATCGCGCTGATCCGATTGGACAGTTGGATCGGATACGCGCTGGCCAGCGCGTTCGTGCTGGTAACGGCCGGAATGTCCCGATTCGCGCCGCGCTTGCTTCTCAAAGGACTGCTGCCCGTCCTGCCGATTCTGGCTTTTACGCTGCTGTATCATCTCTTTTTCGGTCGCGGGGAGACGATCTTGTGGGCTTACGGCGGGTTCGTTATTCGAGCCGAAGGCATGCAGGAAGGCGTGCGCCTCGTATGGCGGATCCTGCTGATGATTCTGCTGGCCTCGATCCTGACCGGGACCACGCGTCCGATGGCTCTGGCGAAGGGGCTCGAAACGCTGTCGAAGCCGCTGTCTCGTCTGGGCGTCCCCGTTGAACAGTTTGCGCTTATGATCGTCATGGCTGTCCGCTTCATCCCGACGATCGGAGAAGAACTGGAACGGATTCTGCTGGCCCAGAAAGCCAGAGGGCACGATATTTCGGCGCTTCCTCCGGTTAAACGTCTCTTCGCGTTCATTCCGATCCTCGTTCCGCTGCTGGTGACCACCGTTCAGCGTGCCGAACAGCTGTCGCTGGCGATCGAGGCAAGAGGGTACGGAGACGGGAGAGGGAGAACCGTCTATCGTCCGTTGACGTTTGCTTCAAGCGATTACTGGGCCCTTAGCTTCCTGTTGGTAATCGGGAGCATCCTTTGGGCGATCGGTTAACCTACCAAAAAAGCATCCGGGGCGTCCGGATGCTTTTTTGCTTTTTGTCCGACGAGGATCTGTACGAACCTTCAAGAGGCGAGACGCAGCACCAAGATCCCCGTCAGCGCCAAGATAATCCCTATCGTTTCCTGCCGGCTCATCACGTCTTTCAGGTAAAAGCGCGCATACAGCAGCACGATGACCACGTTCAGCGCGGCGATCGCGGAGACGATGCCGGTGATGCCGTCTTCGTAGGCACTAAGCATGAGCACCATGCCGACGATATTCGTCAAGCCCACGGTCATGCCCCACAGCAGCGTCCGCTTGGCGGACCACAAAGGCGGATTCGAAGCGCGCGCATTCGCGTCGCCCGATCGTTTTCGAATCCGATCCACGGCGTACATCAGGAAAAACAGCAGCGTGCCCGTCGCGAACATTATCGTCAATACAGGAAACAAGGAACCGCCCGCGAGCACCGACTGTTTGGAGCTAAGATCCGTGAAGGCATACAGCAGCATCGCCAGCAGCCCCCACTGCCACCCCGAGAGCCGGCCGCTCTGCAGATCGCTGCGGTACCGCACGATGATCAGGGCCGAGACAACGATCGAGAAGCCGATCAGCTGCATGGGACCGAGCGTTTCGCGCCAGAGCAGGTAAGCGGCCAGCACGACGACGATCGGCGTCAATCCCGAGAAAAAGGCGACGACCGAGGCGCGGCCGACTTCATACCCTTTGTAGAGCGAAGCATTGGCCGCAAACGAAAACAATCCCATCAGCACGCCGAATACGATTCCGCCGTTCCAAGGCTGTCCGGCGTGCAGATTGAGCAGGATCGAGATCAGAGCGCCGGACAGGTACACGCCGACGAACAGCAGATTGCGGTCGACGGGACGCTGGGACGTCCATTGATACAGAATCCCCCTTACGCCGAAGCATAGCGCGGCGCAGGCGGCGAATAGAAACCACACGTAATGAGCTGACCTCCTTGATCGTCACTCCCTTTTCGCACCAAGGAAGCCGGCATTCGGGTTCGTCTTTTGCGGATGCTCTAAGCATCATTCGATCTTGGCCTTCGCGATTCCTTCTTGGGCCGAAAGGAATTCCAGAAGTCCTTCTATCTCCTGGAGCTCGGCTTGCTCGATCGGCGCAAGCGGCAGAGGGAGTGCCGGCGCTTCCGACAGCCCCAGCTTGATCGCGATCGCCGCCGCCACCCGCAGGCCGCCGTGACGATCGAACAAAGCCCAGATCGGCTCAAGACGCTCGGACAGCCGAAGCGCTTCTTCTGCACGGCCCGCCTGCGCATGGCGAACCAGTTCCAGACAGGTGCGCGGAAACAACCCGCCCAGCACCGAATACCAGACGTCGCAGCCCGCGTTCAGTCCCGAAGCGCCGTATCGATCGACGCTTACGCCGAGCGCGAATCCGTCCGGCACAAACGCACGCAGGCGGTTCACGCGTTCCGCGGCTTCCTTCGGATCGGCGGGAACGCCCGGAAGTTTGATCGATTGAACGCGGGGAAGGGCGGCGATCCGACCGTGCAGCTCGTCGCTGAAAACGAATTTCGTGGTTCGCGGATTGTCGTAGACGCAGAGCGGGACGGACAGATGGCGCGTAACCTGCTCATACAGCGAATACGTCTCCTCGTCGGTTAGCGGCTGGTAAGATACCGGCGCGAGCAGGACCGCTTTTACTCCGGCACGCTGGGCATCTTCCGCCAAGTTCAGCACATCGCGGACGCGCAGCGCGCTGATGCTGGCCATGACCGGAATCGCTGCGGCTTGGGCTTGGCCCACCGCCAGCTCGGTGATCCTGCGCCGCTCCTCGCGATCGAAATACATATAGTTTCCCGTCGAACCCAATACCCCGATCGAATCGACGCGCGCTTGAACCAGCCGATCGATCAAACCGGCAAAAGCAGCCTCGTCCACGACTTCTTCTTTTAGCGGGGTCAGCGGAAAAGCGGATAATCCGGTAAACATTTTGTCACGCTCCTCTTCACAATCGATAAGAATTTCGTTTAGTATATAAGGAATCTGGTCCGTTCGATAGAACCAGTTTAACCAATGTCAAAGGAGCCAGAATGACATGTTGGAAATCACGCCCCTTTTAACTAAACATTCTGCGGGATCTTCCGAGGAAGAACCGCTCTACCTTCAGCTGTACGACCATATCAAAACGGAAATTCGCGGCGGCCGAATCTCGGCGGGAAGCCGGCTGCCTTCCCAGCGCAGACTGGCTCTCCACCTGTCGGTGAGCCGAAACACCGTGGACAGCGCTTATCAGCAGCTGCTCTCGGAAGGCTATCTGTACAGCGAACCGCGGCGCGGATTGTTCGTAGCCGAGCTGCCGGATCTGAAAACGCAGCCGCATACGCTGTCGGAGGATGCAAAGACGTCGGCTCAAGTTCGGCAGCCAGCTCCTGTCGGACCGGATTCTCATGCGATGGCGAACCGAATGATTCCAGCCGAAAAAAATCGCTTTTCATCCGCCGCGTCCGAGACGCCGTCAGCGAAGTACGACTTCAGGAACGGCAGCGTGGATGCCCGGCATTTCCCTTATCGGCTGTGGCGGCAGTTCAGCATCAGCATGCTGTCAGCGGATAATGCGCGTCTGCTGCAGTACGGCCATCCGCAGGGAGAGCTGGAACTGCGTCGGCAGATCGCCGATTATCTCTATCAATCCCGGGGCGTGCACAGCTCGGCGGAGCAGATCGTCATCGGAGCGGGCACGCAGTGGCTGCTCGATATCCTGTGCCGCCTGCTCGGTCGCGATACCCTCTACGGGATGGAAGAACCGGGTTATCCGCGGGTCCGTACCATTTTCGAAGACTGCGGACGACCTCCGGCGGCGATCCGATTGGACGATTCCGGCGTGCGGATCGACGAGCTGCTGCGCAGCGGGGCGCAGGCCGTCTATGTCACGCCGTCGCATCAATTCCCGACGGGAATCGTGATGCCGGTCTCCCGGCGCTTGGAGCTGATCGAATGGGCGAAGACGCACGGAGGCACGATTATCGAAGACGATTACGACAGCGAATTCCGCTACGAAGGCCGGCCGATTCCTTCGCTGCACAGTCTCGACCATCACGGCAATACCGTGTATCTCGGAACCTTCTCCAAATCGCTGATGCCTTCGGTGCGTATCGGATATCTGGTGCTGCCCGACAAGCTGATGGACGTGTACCGCCGGCGGGGGCATCATTATAAACAGACGGCTTCCCGGATGGATCAGCACACGCTGACCATGTTCATGCAGAGCGGGGAATGGGCCAGACACCTCAATCGGATGCGGAATCTGTACAAAAAGAGATATACGGCGCTGCATGCGGCGATCCGTTCCCACATGGGAACGCGAATGCGGGTCATCGGGGCGTCTTCCGGACTGCATCTGCTGTTGGAACCGAACAACGGCATGACGGAGCAAGAATTGATTGCCTCGGCCGAGCAAGCCGGCGTGCGGGTCTATCCCGTAGAGGAATTCCACATGAACCGGCCGGAACAAGCCCAAGCTCGGGTACTGCTCGGCTACGCGGGACTCAGCGAGGAAGAGATCGGGGAAGGGATCAAGCGGCTTGCGGAAGCTTGGCGTTAGTCTCGATAGGCGGCATAACGGCTTTTTTCGGAACCTCGCGTCAAAATTTGCAGCAAACGGCCCGAGACCTCGAGGTCTCGGGCCGTTTGCTGTCGCTCAGGCGATCTCGCTCGGCGGAGACGCCTCGTCCGGCTGCGCTCCTTCGCGCGTCCGGCGGGCGAGAGGAGGCAGAGCGAGCAGATACGTGACGCCGATGATGACCGTGCAGATCGCAAGCCCGTAATGCAGCCAAGTGACGGAGATCCATACGGGAAAAGCCAGCGCGACGACGCCGAGCGCCAGCGAATGGCCCGACATCATGATCGGTTCGATCAACGCGTTGACCCGGCCCATATTTTTCGGAGCGACCAGCTCGGGCATTCAACTGCCCAATACGATATTGACCGGCGCAAGCGTGATCCCGGCCGCAACGACGATCGCCAGATAGATCTCCACGCGATCGGCCAGACCCAATCCGAAGATCAACAGCGAAGCGACGAACAACCCCGTGATTAATACCGGCGTCCGGGTAAATCGGGCGATCAGCTTCGGACCGAGCACGCTTCCGACCAGAAAGCCGATCCCGAGGCACACGGTGATCATCGACGAATAGACGACGTAACCGTCGGGGCTGAGCTTGTATTTCATCGCGAAGATCGGCAGTACCGAGAACACGCCGTTGATGATGCCGAAGAACAGGAAGCCGCTGATCAGTACGCGCAGCAGCTTGTGAGCGACGATATACCGCAGCCCGACCCAGAAGTCGCTCACGATCAAGCGCAGGCGCAGGCGCAGATCGCGAACGCGGTTGCGTCCGTTCGGCAGCCGCGCGGCTTCGGGGAAATCGCCGCGAGCAAGCAGCACGCCGGAGAGCAAGAAGCTGAGTCCGTCCACGATGATCGCGCCTTCAACTCCGATCAGATGGTAAGCGGCCGCGCCCAGACTCATTCCGAACAGCATGAACATGCCCGAGACCGTCTGATTGAGTCCCGAAGCCTACACGTACAGCTTGCTGTCGATGCTGCCTTGAAGCAGGCCCATCTCGGCCGGACCGAAGAATCGGGAGATCGCGCTGCGAAGAAACAGCACGGTCAAGCAGGCCGGAATCCAATCGTAATGCACGAACAGCAGCAGCAGTACGGTCAAGCCGGCGCGAATCCAGTCGCTGTAAGCGGCAATCAACTTGCGATCGAACAAATCGGCGATCACGCCTACGATCCAGAAGACGGCCAGCGCGGGCAGCGAATACATCAGCTCCGCGGTCGCGGCGAGAGAAGGGCGTTCGCTGTACCGGTCGACCAGATAATAAGCGAATGCCATATTGCCGACGACCGTACCGAGCTGGGAAGCGAACGCGGCGATAAACAGTTTGCGAAACGTGGCATTGCGCAGCAGCGCCTTCATAACGTCGGCCTTCCCAGCAGCAGCTCGTATAGATAACGAAGCAGCGCGTCGAACTGCATACGGGCATTCGTTTTCTCGACCCCGATCGTAATCGCGTGGGTCACGATGCCTTCTTGAAGCGAAGCCGCAAGCTTGGCGATATCGAGCGTGTCCATCGCAGGCGCGAATTCATCCTGTTCGACTCCGATCCGCAGCAGCTCCTCGAACCGCGATACCCCTTGATCGTAGCGCCGCTGCAACAGCTCGCTGCGCTGGGGATCGCGCCAGCCGACCAGAAAATACTCGTAGAAAGCAGGCATCATCCCGCCGCCGCGTTGTTCGAGATCGTCCAACTGCTGCTCGTACAAGCTTCGGATGACCGGCCAGACCGTCGGCGAATCCGCTAGGCGCCGTTCCAGATCTTTCTCGTATTCGATATCCCGATGATCCAACAGCGCTTCGAAAATCTCTTCTTTGGTCGAATAGTACAGATAGATCCATCCGCGGCTCATGCCGGTCTCCTCGATAATGTCTTTGAGCGAAGCGGCGCTGTAGCCTTTGCGAATAAACACTTGCTCGGCCGCTTCGAGGATTTGCCGATTGCGCTGCTCTTTGCGATCGTCGGTCAGTTTAGGGGACATAAAGAACCGCCTTTCCGAATTCGGGATATAAAATGAACCCTGTGTCATTTTTATTATAATGACACAGGGTTCATTTTGCAAGATGTAGATTTTCGGACTTTTTTGCGAACCTGCCGCTTGTCCTGATCGACTGCCACCCTTGTACCGACGAACATGTACGAAGGTACAATATTCACGCCTCCTTTCTGCCTTTATAATAGGAGAGAAGGGGGCGCTATTTTGATGTCGACTACCGTTTCGTCGGACGAGCTGCTCGTATCCAGACTACCGATCGCGATCTGGCTGAGTCTGGTATTCGCGGCTTCGCTGATCTTGCAAAATTTCACTCGGCCGGCCGTTATCGCCAGTCTGATCTTCGCGCTGGTGATGGCTTTGCATTTCTATATCCATTGGATGGCCCACCGGTTCGCCCAGACGTATCCGTGGGGGTATGTCCTGATTCAGCATATGCTGCTCGGAATCGGCGCTTTGCTGCTGCCTCAAGGTTATCAAGCGATCCTGATCGGATTTTTGCCTGTGTTGGTCGCGCAGAGTCTGGCCGTCTTCGACCAGAAAAGAAAAATCGCGGGCGTTTTATTGGTAAGCGTCGCGCTGTTCTCGGCTCTGGTCGGAGTGCTGGGTCAACTGCGGGATTTGGCGCTGCTCGGTCCGCTGCTCATCATGATGCTCGTGGTCGTGATCGCTTATGCGCTGTTATTTTTTAATCAGGTGCATGCCCGCGTCCGCACGCAAGCGTTCCTGAATGATCTGGAGATCGCACATCGCAAAGTGGAGGAATTGACGCTGGCCAACGAACGCCAACGCATGGCCCGAGATCTGCACGATACGTTGGCGCAGGGCGTCGCGGGATTGATCATGCAGCTCGAAGCGGCCGAAGCCTTTATGATGCAGGGCAACACGGGACGGACGGAGACCATTATCCGGCAGTCCAAAGAGCAGGCGAGACGAACATTGGCCGATGCCCGGCGAGCGATCGATAATCTACGAACCAAATCGGCCGCGAATACGGATTTTCGCGAGGCGGCGGAAGCGGAGATCGAACGTTTCTTGCAGGCGATCGGAATGGTCGTCTACGCCGATATCCGATTCGTCCGTTCGCCGTCCCGCATGGCCGCCGAACATCTGCTGCAGATCTTGAGCGAATGCCTGACCAATGTCGCCAAACATGCGCAAGCGGACAAAGTATGGGTCTCGGTCTCCGAACACGGCGGACGGCTCGATCTGGAGATTCGAGATAACGGCAGCGGATTCAACGTCAATCAGATCGGCAAACAGGCCGGGCATTACGGACTGCTCGGCATTCAGGAGCGAGTCCGCCTATTCGGCGGAACTTTGCATGTGCACAGCAGCGGCGACGGCACCCGGATTCGGGTAGAAGCTCCGTTAAGCGAAGGGGGGACGGCATGAATATGCAGCAGAGCGATAACCGTTACCGGGTCTTGATCGTGGACGACCATCTGGTCGTGCGGGAAGGCTTGAAATTGATCTTGGAGACCGATCCTCGGTTTCAAGTGGCGGGCGAAGCAGAGAACGGGGAAATCGCTGTACGTCTGGCCGAACAGTTGAATCCCGACGCGATTCTGCTCGATCTCAATATGCCCGTGATGAGCGGTCTGGAAGCGATGAGAGCATTGAAAAGCAAAAACATCGAGATTCCGGTCATCATTCTGACGACCTATAACGAAGACGAGCTGATCGCAGACGGTCTGGAACTCGGAGCCAAAGGCTATCTGCTCAAAGACACCGGCCGCGAGCATTTGTTTCGCACGATCGAATCCGCGGTGCGCGGCGAGACGCTGCTGCAGGCCGATATTGTCGGCCGCGCGTTCGCCGCAAGGCAGCGCAGAGAAGCCAAGCAGGCGGAAGTGAAACCTCAAGCGATACTGAGCGTCAAAGAAGTGCAGATTCTTCAATTCGTCGCCAAAGGCTACCGCAGCAAAGAGATCGCTTTCGACATGGGCATTTCCGAACGGACGGTCAAAGCGCATCTGACGAATATCTATAACAAATTCGGCGTCGATTCGCGCATGCAGGCCATTTCGGCAGCGGTGGAGCAGGGGATTTTGCATCTGTAACTCCGCAAGTCTGCAACTCTTCGCGAACCCGAATGCGTCGAGCGAATCCATAAACGAACGTGTCCATAAGCAAAAGAAAAAGCCCTGTCCGTGCTGGCGGAAAAGGGCTTTTTGCCGTTTCGTCCGAAAGTTCGGAAGCTTCGCGCAGTCTGATTCGTCCCGGCTGCCGCGGTCCGCGAATCTGCACTTTCTTGCCCGAAGGTACAGGTCCGCCAGCCGCCCGTTCGTACGATGGCACTGCGTCGTTTCGGCGATAAGATGAATGCAGACAGACATCGAACATCAACGAAACGGAGTGGAATCTGCATATGGCAAAATATTTGTACCGTCTCGGCCTATGGTCGGCCACACATCGCTTTAAAGTCATCTTCGGAGGAATCGGACTACTGATCGCGACCGCGATCTTGGCATTGACGATCGGTCCCGCTTTTAACGAGAATACGCCGATTCCGGGTTTGCAGTCGCAAGAGGCTTTGGAAACGATGAATAAGGAGTTCCCTTCGCCTCCGTCGAAAGGCGGAGAAACGAAGATCGTGTTCAAAGCGCCGGATAACGAAAGGTTATCTTCGCAGAAAGCGCAAACGCTGATCGCCGCGACGCTCAAACAAGTCGCTGAAGACCCCGCCGTCCAAGAGACGATCAGTCCGTACAAGAACGGGTCGCTCAGCGCCGATCGCAAGATCGCTTACGCAACCGTCGCTTATCGAGTACCGGGCGGAGACGTGACCCCGGAATCGAAAACGCATATCGAAGCCGCCATCGAGAAACTGCGCGACGCCGGCTGGCAGGCCGAGCTGACGGGCGACGGCTACGTGAAAATGAAAATCGTCAGCGTGATGGAAGTCGTAGGCGTGTTTATCGCTTTCCTCGTCTTGTCCGTTACATTCGCTTCGTTTCTGACCGGCGTATTGCCGATCGCGACGGCCGTCGTCGGGCTCGGCATCGGCTTGATGGGCGTCCTGCTTGGTTCGAACGTGCTGGATATGTCTTCGACCTCGTTATCGCTGTCGGCCATGTTGGGACTTGCGGTCGGCATCGATTACGCGCTGTTCATCGTCTCGCGGTACCGGCAGCAGTTGAGCGAAGGGTATGATCGGGAAGAATCGATCGCGATCGCCAACGGAACCGCCGGCAGTTCGGTCGTCTTCGCTGGCATTACGGTCATCATCGGGCTGTGCGGTCTGGCCGTCGCGCAAATTCCTTTCTTGACCGCGATGGGTCTGGCCGGAGCGCTGTGCGTGCTGGTCGCGGTTCTGGTCGCCGTCATCTTCGTACCCGCTGTCTTGTCGGCGATGGGCGATCGAATCGGCGCCAAACCCCGGAATTCGCTGCTCGCCAAATTTTCGCGCAAGCCGTCTAACCGGTCTTCTAAGCGGCGCGAAGGCGTCGATACCGCTTGGGGTGCCTTTGTTACCCGCCGTCCGTGGCTGGCCGTGTCGGCAGGCGTCATTCTGCTCGCTGCGATCGCGCTGCCGTTCAGCCGGATGGAGCTAGGTATGCCTGACGATGCGCAGAAACCGATCGAACAAACGGAGCGGCGCGCTTACGATCTACAGACCGAAGCGTACGGCGCCGGCAGTCATAGCCCGCTGGTGATTCTGGCCGAGACGGCCGCCGGAACCCAAGCGACGGCCGCCGTGCAGAAAGCGATCCAAGCGCTCGAGAGATTCGAAAACATCGGCACGATCGCACCGGCGATGCCGGGTCCTTCGGGGCATCTGTTCCTGATCAGCGTCATTCCTGCGACGGGTGCGCATGATCGGGAGACGCGCGACTTAGTTCAGGAGATTCGAGGCGATTCCGCCGTAATCCAGAAGGAGACCGGCGTGCGCTTGATGGTCACGGGCAGCACCGCCGTCGGTATCGACATCTCGCAAAAACTCAGCGACGCGCTGCCGAAATTCTGTCTCGTGATCATCGGTCTGGCTTTCCTGCTGCTGATGGCGGTCTTCCGTTCTCTCTTGGTGCCGATCAAAGCGGTACTCGGATTCGTCTTGTCGCTAGGGGCAACGTTCGGCTTCGTCGTGCTTGTCGTTCAAGACGGCAATCTGGGCACGCTGTTCGGCTTCGGCGGCCCCGGACCCGTACTGAATTTCCTTCCGATCATCGTCGTCGGCATCCTGTTCGGTCTGGCAATGGACTACGAGGTCTTTCTGGTTAGCCGAATGCGCGAAGAATTCAAGCATAGCGGCGATGCCAAGCGCGCCGTTCTGGCCGGCATCAAGCACAGCGGCAGCGTCGTCACGGCAGCCGGACTGATCATGATCTCTGTGTTCGTAGGCTTTATGTTGGCGGAAGATCCGATCATCAAATCGATGGGCTTCGCGCTCGCGTTCGGCATCTTGTTCGACGCGTTCGTCGTCCGCATGCTGATCGTGCCGGGCGCGATGACGCTGATGGGCCGTTCCGCTTGGTATCTGCCGAAATGGCTGGATCGCATCCTGCCCAATATCGACGTCGAAGGCGAATCGGTCATGGAAGAAGTCGAACGCCGCAAAAAGGAAGCGGCCTGACGCGAACGACGGCCGTGCGTACCCGAAGATCGTCTCGGAACTGGATATCGAAGCGGAGCTTCTAGCAGGACGCAATCCCGCCGAATCGAACCGGAAGATGCACGGCTAGTCGGAAACGGCAGAGTGCTTGATGTGAACCAAGCTTGTTCGTGATCCGGTTTCAAACGGAACGAGCTTTGTTAATGATTAAAGTCGAAAGGAGGGAGCGAGGATGCAAGCGTTCATCAATTTACCTTTGAAGAGTCATGAAGTACCGCGCCTGCGAGAAGCCGTCGGATGGGACGGACGGGAAAGCGATTATCCGGCTTTATTCGAACGCTGCAATTTCTGGGCAGGCGCGCGGAACGAACAGGGCAAGCTGATCGCTTTCGGCTACGTCGCCGGGATGGGCTTGCAGCACGGGTATATGGAAGATATCATCGTGCATCCGGATTATCAGAGCCAAGGGATCGGAGAACGACTGGTGCGAAAACTGCTCGAAGAAGCGCAAGCTTACGGCTTGGAGATCGTGACGCTGACGTTTGCGGAGCGGCATGCTTCTTTCTACGAACGCTGCGGGTTCCACGTAGGTTCGGGCGGCGTGTGGCAGAAGACATAGAAGAGGAATGGAAAAATTCCAATAAGCACGGAGTACCGATATCTTTACAAAAAGCGCCCTTCTCCTTAGAGATAGGGCGCTTTTGTCATAGGATCCTGCACTTCTTGCGCAATCATCAGATCCCATGTGCTCATCAATCGGGTGATCGCCGCATCGATCTTCTCGTAAGGAACGCCGTCCTGAGCTTGTATCGAAATGCCTCGAAGAAAGGTTTCGAACAAGGTGACCCGCATATCGACGTCGGCAGAATCGGGCAGTTCTCCGTTTGCTACAGCCCGTTCTATGCAATCTTTGATCCAACCGCGAACTTTTTCCCGTTCCTTGGCGAGCAGATCTCGAATTTGCTGCTGCTCGGGAGAACAGTTTACGGCGGACAGAACCAATAGACAGCCCAGAGGGTGCGAGTTCTCCGTCTGCATTCGCGCGGATCGCCGCAAACCTTGTTCAATGGCGGCTTTCGACGTCAAACTCGTATCGCGGAAACTCTCCGATACCTGACCGTAGGTGGAGATGTACTGCTGCACCGCTTCGCGGAACAACGCTTCTTTGGACTCGAACGCGGCGTAGAAGCTCGCCGGAGAGATGCCTCCCATAACCGCGCGCAGCTGAGCGAGCGAAGCGGGTTCAAAGCCGCGTTCCCAAAATAGCAGCATAGCCGCGGTTACCGCCTGATCACGATCGAATTCGCGGGGACGTCCGGTTCGTGGCATAAGATGACCTCCTTTGTTAATTATATAATAGTCGTTCCAGAAGTCCTTGACAAGAAAAGAGGATTGAATTTAATATATGGAATGACTGATCCATATATCGACTCATTTTAAGGAGGAAACGAAGATGGCTGACTTTTCATCATCCGCGAATAGGGCACGATCCGCGAATGCTTCTGTACGGCTTCCCTGGTTTGCGCTTCTGGCGCTTGCCATGACGGGATTCATATGTATCCTGACGGAAACGATCCCGGCCGGGCTGCTGCCGTTGATCGGAGAGGGCCTGCATGTCACCAAAGGGTTGGCCGGTCAGCTCATTACTTTTTATGCGCTCGGCTCTCTGGTGGCCGCCATTCCGTTCACGATTTTTACCGGAGGGTATAGACGGCGTCCGCTGCTGATCGCGATCGTCGTGGGGTTTTTGGTGTTTAACACGATTACCGCTTTGTCGACAAGCTATGTTTTGACGCTTATCGCGCGTTTTTTTGCCGGCGTGGCGGCCGGTGCGGCTTGGGGCATGATCGCCGGTTACGCGCGGCGGATGGTACCGGATGCCTTGAAAGGGCGCGCGTTGGCTGTCGCGATGGTCGGGACGCCGATTGCGCTTACATTCGGAGTGCCGATCGGGACTTTGCTCGGCGATCTGATCGGTTGGCGTGCCGTATTCGGACTGATGTCTGTTCTGACTCTGGGGTTGATCGGATGGGTGTTCTGGAAAGTGCCGGATTATCCGGGACAATCCGCGAAGCAGAGAATGACGGTAAGACAGGTGCTCGTTTTGCCCGGCATACGTCCGATCCTTGCGGTCGTGCTCGCGTGGATGTTGGCGCACAATATTTTATACACGTATATTTCGCCGTTCTTGGAGCCTTCCGGACTCGTGGAGAATGTCGGTTTGGTCCTGCTGATTTTCGGTTTGGCCGCGCTGATCTCGATTTGGATTGTCGGCCTATGGGTAGACCGCATGCTGCGAACGCTTGTCTTGATCAGTCTGATCTGTTTTGCGCTGGTAGCGGCCGTATTATGGGCGGGAGCTCAATCGGCGCCTATCGTTTATGCGGCAGTCGTCGTATGGGGACTTACGTTCGGAGGTGCAGCTACCTTGCTGCAAACCGCGTTGGCTGATGCCAGCGGCGAAGAAGGAGTCGACGTCGTCATGCCGATCAATACCACGGTATGGAACATAGCGATTGCCGGCGGAGGCCTTATAGGAGGTACTTTGCTGGAAGTTGTCGGGGTTCAGTGGTTTCCGGCAGTTTTGTTGGCGCTGCTGCTTATAGGGTTGATTATAGCGTGGCGAGCTAAGATCCATGGTTTTCCAAGAAAATAGACACAGGGTTCGATCCGGAACTCCGAGCGGGTTTTAACAGATTGCTTGTAATGAGGTCCACGATATAAAGACGCGAGCTAATACGCGTCTTTATATGATTTCCGAACGACAAATCGGAGGGTCGGCAGCGCCGATTCAGCACAAAAACAGAATGACGCGCTCAAATCATTCATAAATGTGCAGGTTGCTAAGCAGCTAGCGGAAATTCGAAGAAGGATTGCAAATAGACTGTTTGGACTTTTTAATCGTTATACATAAACACAAAATCCGTATTTTGTACATATGTATGTATAGGAAAAAACGGAAAAGCTATTTTGAAATCTGCTTTTCCGTTTGATTGGTTTCTTGTTCCCCAAACTAGCTCATGCAGAACGCTTATTCGAAATCCGTCTGAAAACTGATGCTCTTATTGGCTTCAAGCTTTTCATGCAATTGAACCAGCTTTTCAGATGCTCTCTGATAAGCATCGCTTCCCAAAAACAATTGAACTGGCGGATTCGGCGATTCTGCCAGGTTAATGAATACTTCGGCTGCCTTTTCAGGATCACCGAGCTGCTTGCCATCCGTCGATACAAATCGGTCGTGTCCCGAGTGAATCTCGCTATAATCTTCTATTTTATCGGCAGATAAAACCAGCGAATCCGCTTTGTTAAACTGAGTTCTAAATCCGCCCGGAGCTACTGCCGTTACTTGGATTCCCAGATGCTTCACATCCTGAGCAAGGACCTCCGTCAATCCCATTAGCGAGAACTTCGTAGCCGCGTACACACTCCAGCCCATAGTAGGAGCAAAACCCGCAATCGAAGCGATGTTAAATATATGCCCTGAACGCTGTTTTCGCATATACGGCAGTACACTCCGAACGACGTTGATCGGTCCAAAAACATTGACTTCAAAGCTTGCAACGATTTCTTTCTCGGATAACTCCTCAATCGCGCCTCCGATCCCATAGCCCGCGTTGTTGACAACTACGTCTATTTGTCCAAACGTCTCGTACGTTTTCTCCACGGATTTCTGAATCGAATCCGCTTGCGTCAAATCAACCGCCAACGGTAAAAATCGTCCTTCTGACACCTCTCCGACCGCTTGCTTTAACTCTTCGATCTGACGTGAAGTTGCAGCCACTCTGTATCCGCTCTTAATCAATTTTCTGACCAAAGATAATCCGAGTCCTTTCGAAGCACCGGTTACATACCATACTTTAGCCTGCTGCATGTTTTTCCCTCCAAATAGATAATCATTTTGCGTAAACGGTCGATTGCGACACGCCTGTCGGAACAAATCCATTATGTGCCTCTCCTTCTGAATTCCTTTAGCCTATTACCTCCATATTCTTGCCTATTATTGTCATCTGCTTAACAAAGACAGTTCGAGAATTTATAATGGCTTTAAAACGAAATATAGATATAGGAGAGATACGCATGCTGGATGAAGATCAAAAAACATACTTCAAGCAGTTAGAACTTGCAAAGCTCGTCGAGAAGTTCTCTGTTGCAGACGGCGACCATATCACTCCGATCCCTTCCTTGCATCTGGTTCGAGATTCTCGATCCGATGTTCCCGTATGTAGAATTCAAAAACCTTCGCTATGCATTGTAGCTCAAGGCGAGAAGGTTATTATGCTCGCAAACGAGCGCTATCAATATGGGGTATCCGATTACTTAGCGGTATCTTTGGATGTGCCGATCACCGGTCGCGCTGTTGATCCTTCACCTAAGGTTCCTTACTTAGCGATTCGTTTGGATTTAGAGGCTAACCAAATTTTTCAGATCATGAAGGAAACCGAATTACTGCCTGAGAACAATAAAAAGTATCATAAAGGGCTATTCGTAGGAAAAATGAATCATGCTCTTCTCGATGCAGCCGTTAGACTGGTAGGTCTTTTAGAGACGCCGAAAGACATTCCGGCACTTGCTCCTCTTGTCATACGCGAGATGATCTATAGACTCCTCAGCGATGATCATGGAGGTGTGTTTAAGCAAATTGCTCTGGTTGGAAATAAGTATGCCTCTATTGCAGAAGTGGTTGAGCGGATCAAAAACAACTATGACGAACCTCTTCGTATCGAAGAATTAGCCGAGCTGGGGAATATGAGCACTTCCTCGTTATATCGTCATTTTAAAGAGCTAACCGCCATGACCCCCGTACAGTATCAGAAGCAAATCCGATTACAAGAAGCGCGCCGTCGCCTTCTAACCGAATCGACCCACGTGGCAGACATCGCATTCGAAGTAGGCTACGAAAGCCCCTCCCAATTCAGCAGAGAATATGCACGCCTATTCGGCTTTTCTCCGGTAAGCGATATAAAGCGGTTCGTCTGAATTGCCAAGAAACCCGAACCGCGTAAAAAGCTCTTGTTTTCAAACTTCATTAATCATGGATTTATGTAACTTTTATAAGATATAGCCTTCGAGGAAACGCCCATTTGGCATGGATAAATAATCAAAAGACGCTGCGATGAAAGCTTATCCTTCATACGCCCGAGTTTAGTCGAAGCCTGATGATAATCATAGGCGTCCCGGTTATCGGTCCGTACGCATGATTCGGCATCACTTCGAAAAATAAGAATTGCTTTTCTAAACCGATCGGTTTATAGTAAAACAAACAGTATAGAAAGCGAGGAAATAATCATGACAAAACTGATTCCCCCGTTTACTCTCGAAACGGCTATTCAAAAAACGCGTATGGCCGAAGACAGTTGGAACAGCCGAGATCCGCAGCGCGTTTCGTTGGTGTACACCGAGGATTGTTATTGGAGAAATCGCAGCGAATTCATCACGGGCCGCGACGAGATCGTCTCTTTGCTCACTCGCAAATGGGCCAAGGAATTGGACTACCGGCTGATCAAAGAATTGTGGGCATTTACGGATAACCGTATTGCGGTGCGATTCGCTTACGAATGGCATGACGACAGCGGCAATTGGTTCAGATCGTACGGAAACGAGAATTGGGAATTTGCCGAAGACGGCTTGATGCAGCGCAGATTCGCTTGCATTAACGACATGCCGATCAAAGAAGAAGATCGAAAATTCCATTGGCCGCTCGGGACGCGTCCTTCCGAACATCCAAGCTTAAGCGAGTTAGGCCTATGACGCGGACTGTTTTTGAGAAACCCGACGTCATCCCTCTTATTACCGAGGTATTTCGCGAGTTAGGTTACGAAGGTGCATCCATGAGCAAGATCACGTCCCGAACCGGACTGTCCAAAGGGAGCTTGTATCACTTCTTCCCCGGCGGAAAAGACGAGATGGCTGCCGAAATTCTGGCTCATATCGATCAATGGTTTGTTCGACATCTGTTTGAACCGCTCGAGCAGAACGAAGCGCGCGCGGCAATCGATCACATGTGGCAGGAGGTCGATGCCTATTTTCAGTCCGGCCAGCGTATATGCCTCATCGGCGCATTTGCTTTGGACGAAACCCGAGACCGGTTCGCTGCCGCGATTCGGCAGTACTTTGTCAGATGGATTGAAGCGTTCAGTGCGGCATTGGTCCGAGCAGGACTCTCCCGCGAAGCTGCCGATGTCATTTCGGAGGAAACGATTGCCGGGATTCAAGGAGGATTGGTTCTAAGCAGAGCGCTTCATGACGAGGCCTTCTTCGGACGCATGTTGGCCAACCTCTCGCAGCGAGTCTCTACTGCTCTATCTGCAAGCCGATCCGTCGAATGATGCCCGTTTCAGCAATCAATCTATCGGAGGTCCAATCATGAGCCATTTTGTTATCGATCAATTGGGATTTGTACGCCGTCAGACCATCGAGTACGCGAAAAATATGAACGACTCCGCATCGGAAATCGTTCCGACCGGTTTGAAGAATCATATCAAATGGAACTTGGGCCATATGTATGTGGTACACGAGAAATTCGCTTTTCAGCTTACCGGTCACGAAACGCAATATCCGGACACCTTCAATCTATTGTTTGATCCAGGCACTAAGCCGTCTGATTGGACGATCGAACCTCCGCCTTTGTCCGAGATCATCGACTTGTTGATCGAACAAATCGAAAGAGTCGAACAGATTCTGGCAAGCAAAATGAAAGAAGAAGTCAATCCTCCTTACAAGTCTTCTATAGGGCTTCTTTTCATTCAGGTCGAACAATTGCTGGCTTTTCTGATCTATCACGAAGCCATGCACTTTGCCACGATAAAAAATATAAACAGACTTCTCATTCATACGCCCGGGTCAACCGATACTGCGCCGGCGTAATGCCGTGCTCCCGTTTGAACAAACGCACGAAATAATTAAACTCCATGCCTACTCTTGTCGCGATCTCGCCTACGGACAAATCGGATTGCTCGGCCAGAAGCTGCGCGCCTCGAAGCAGTCGCAGACGCTGCAAATACTGGCCGGGATTTACGCCGTAGTTCTCTTTGAACTTGCGCTGAAAATGCTGCTTCGAATACCCGACCGTGTCGGCGATGTTCGCGATGCTTAACTCTTCCATGTAATGCTGCTCCATATAATGCACGGACTTGCGAATCAGCGCTGTAGCTCCCGCGTGATTGCGATCGTCAGATGACTGGCTGCCGATCTGAGTCATGGCGGCGATCGAGGTGAGCCAATCATAAATCTCGGTCGATACGCGCTGGTCATAGTCCCGCTCGTCCGTTTCTTTCCCGTTCCATAACCGAATCAGACCCGCTTCAAGCTGCCGCAAATGCTCTTCGCTCACCGCAAGTGGTCGTCTAACCGGAATCTCCAGCGCATGAATCAAAGGTTCGACCAGCTTCCCTTCGATCCCCATGTACCCTAAGATCCAACGCTCCGTCGTCGGACCGTAATCATGGGCTTGTTTGCCGGGAACAAGCAGAATCTCTCCTTTTTGCAGCGTAACGGACAATCCGTTTTCAAAATCGAAAATCCCCGCCCCTTCCAAAGCGATCATACATTGAAAAGTCGGGTAACCGATCGGACGATGAATCTGATGCTGGTGATGCAGTCCGCAGCTATACAAAGACAACGGCCATTGGATCTTGCTGTGCTGATGAAAAAGCTTGAACGGTAACATCTTCTGCCTCGCTTTCTTTCGAATCCGAAAATAAGACCAGTTCCCTGTCCGCTTCAGGGTTCTGGTCTTAGCGTATACGCGAATGTTCCGCACGGCAACTGTCTTAATTCGCCTTTCTCTCGAACTCTTTGTAAAAGTCATCCCGCATTTCAGATACGGCCAAATAACACGCCTTACCTGCCAATAACTTGGCCGGAACTCTCCACGTCGCTCCGTAGTAATAACTGTCCGCCGCGAGTTCGCCGTCTACATAGATCTGCGCCGCATCGCCGTAATAATCAATGTCGATCATCCCCTGCGTTTCCGTAACGGACAGCTTTTGCCAGTCGACTCGCCGTTCGCCGCCGATATGCAGTTCTTCCGTATGTTTCGGTTCAAAAGGAAGTTCCGTAACCGCCTCATAAGTCACGATAGGTGCCGTATAGGCTTGTCGAATAGACTTCGAATCAAACCTAGCCCCTTTCCAATGCCAATAACGAATATCGCCGCCTGCGACGGACCGAATTTCGCCATCCGTTTTGTACAGATCGCAGCCATCTCCTACAACCAATTCTCCGTCCAATCTGCGCAAATACCGGGCTTGATCCCAAGTCAGCGTCACGATGGTCGTCCCTTCAACTTGCACCGCCGATTCTAACCCCGCTTCAGCGATCGTCTTTTGACCGTTATCGAATCGATACTCCGGCGTAATCCCCGGAATTTGCGCGAAGAAATACGTATTCCCGGCTCTGCACAAAGGCTGCGCCGTCGCATAATCGAGAACGACGCCGGACAGTTCCATCCCGAACGGCATAAAGAAACTGACTTCGCCGCACACGTCTATTTCCGGAAACGCGATGCTGCCCGTATCGATCACGACCTCTCGCACATCCGCAAGCTCGGTCAAGCGTTGAACGTGGTTCACGAACACGAATCCGCTATGTCCATCCGTACGCATCGCGTATCTCAAGGAAGTCGTATCGTTTCTGCCAACGGCATGCGCAGCTTCGACCCGGACCATCGGCGCAAGCGCTTCCTGAAAATCTTGGACAAACAAATGCAGCAGATTGAGCAGCCGATACTGTTCCCTCACTTCGCCGTATTCGGATAACGCGCATTGAAAATCGTACGACAGAATCGGATAATCGTTCGGATAGCCGGTCGCTTTCGATTCTTGGAACGTCGATCGTCTGCCGATCTGATTGGTGCCGCCGTGATACATATAATAGCCGATCAGGTTATTTCCGTCTCCGATCTTCACGAGCGAGATACTGTAAATGTCCATCGGCTTGATCAGCGGCCTCCGATGATGCGTCACTTGAATCCCGCTGCCCAGCTCGCATGTCGCGAACGGATACCGTTCATACGGCAGCCGCCATTTCGAATCCGTGTCGACGACCTGAGGAAGCAGATCCGCCCCGATGCCCGTATCGTTTCGCATACCCGTAAAAAAGTAATGCGGAGACGGCGGCAGCGGGTCCAAATGTTCTTCCCACGGCGCTTCGCAGTACCCGCCGAATACGGGAAGCACTTCGTCTACCGGAATCCGAGCGCCTTCTACGGCGTTCCATCCCGTCACCGTATAGATCGGAGCGATGATCCCGCATTCGATCGCGATTTCTTTGAGCTTGGCGAGATGATCGGGTTGATCCGTCAGCTCGTTCTCCAACTGCACCGCGATGATGTTGCCTCCGTCTTTGTAGAAGAGTCCTTGGACCTGTTCGAAAATCTTTGCGTACCAAGTTCGGACTTGCGCGAGGTATTCCAAATCATTTTCACGGAGTTTGTACGGTTTCTCCAACAGCCAATCCGGAAATCCGCCGTTGCGGCATTCGCCGTGCGCCCACGGACCGATCCGGATCACGACGTCCAGCCCGACTTTTCGGCATGTTTCGATAAAAGCGCGCAGATCGTTATCGCTGGAAAAATCGAAGACGCCTTCGATCTCTTCATGGTAGATCCAGAAGACGTAGGTCGAGACGAGCGTGATCCCGCCGGCTTTCATCTTGCACAGCTCGTCGTGCCAATCGCCGCGATCGCATCGGGAATAATGGAACTCGCCCATTACCGGAATATGCGGCTTGCCGCCTCGTTCGAGATACAAGCTGGTGACTTCGATCTTCTCGCCTGCCGGATTGCTTCCTCCGAGATCCAGATGGTTGCGGAGCAGTTGGAGTTGCGGGATCGCTTTAAACGTGTAAGTCATGGATTCGCCCTCTTTCGCCGTGATCGTTTTCCGATTCTTTTGCCGATCTCATTGTAGCTAAGAAGACGAACGTCCCGTTAGGATTCGAAGCATCAAAATTAGCACAAAATGAACATGAGCGCTTCGGCGGATACGCCAAACAGGAGAGAACCCGGAAGTCCTCTCCTGTGTCGATCGCATAAAATTAAACTTAGTTGTCTTTTCTTTTCCCGATCTCGTTTTGTTTCGCTCTCAATTTCTCGGGCGTCACGTCGTCTCCCAGCGGATCGATGATCGTCGAATTCATTAGCAGCTCGTCGACCGAACCGCGGAACGTGCGCAGATATTCTTTGCGAAGCAATGCTTGTTCTTCCTTCTCCGCCTCGGTCAGACCGACTTCTTTTTGTTTCTTGGACAGCTCGTTGATTCGTTCCAAACTCGGGTTTACCATAGGATGTCCTCCCTGACTTTACGCCTTTTATATCATATTTTAACGAATTTCGGCTGTCGTGTACATCCTTGCAGGGTAAGCTTCAGTTCTCTCAGCGTCTTTTGAGCAGATTGTACCAGCGTATCCCGCCGTGCTCCGACTCCGATACGCCTTCATTCGCAAAGCCGAGTTTTTCGTAAAAAGGAATCAGTTCCTCTTTGCAGGTCAGCGTGATCCCTTCCCGATCGTTCGTCTCGGCCAACTCTTCCAACTTGTCCATCAGAAGCTTCGCGACGCCTCGACCTCTCGCTTGACCGGATACGGCCAAACCCAGAATGCTCTGATAGCCTCCGCGAGCGGGGTTGGCTTGACTCTCGGTGAACAGGTCGTCCGTGATATACGGCTGATCGATGATCGGGCCGTTGACGTAACCGAGAAGCGTGCCTTCCTGCTCGGCTACGATGAACGTATCCGGTATGAATCGGATGCGCTCGATAAAGGCTTCCCGAGTAGCAGCTTCGTCTGCCGTAAAGCCTTCGTTTTCGATCAGGACGAGCCGGTCCAGATCTGTAGGGCGTACGTTTCGTAAAGTAATCATGGGACTTCTACCTCTTCTTAGCAAATTCAACATAACGACTGACGGTTCTCAAGATGACTTTTTAGCTATGTACGAGCTCTGCTTCTCTCGAAGCCGGTGCTTTCTTCGGTCTGAAGACCTCTTCGAACTTCTCGTCGATCCAGTCTTCGATTTCTTCAACATTTTCGCTTCTGCATAATAAGACGCCGCCTTGCAGCGCAAACACGACGTACTCGTATCTGTCCCCCAGAATCGACGTTTTCAATACTTTCGTATTGATTCGGCCAGCGTTGAAATTCAAAGCATCCGTTACCGAATCTTCTTCAAACCTAGTCAACATCCCCCAAGCTTTTGTCACTCCCGAGTCCTCATTTCTTATCGCATAAGCAGCGTAATAAATTTACCATCTTGTCGATGGCTTTTGTCAGTTTACCAGTTTTTGTTTCGTTGTACATCCATAAAAAATTAAATAATTAGAAATAAATAGGGCAAATAATTCATAAAACATAGAAAATTAAAATGAATCTTTTAAAAGTTCGAAAAAAGGGCTCTCCGCTATCGAAGGCCCTTTTGGCTGTACAAGCTATTTTATTGCTTATTCGCCGCTTCGTATATTGCCGACCGGCAAATTGAAGAAGCGCACTATGAAGAATCGTTCGCCGTCGAGCGAATAATGGAACCATCACGAAATCTAAGGTAGATCGGCTCTCATTCAACCAACCTCTAACCCGTAAGCCCGGCAAGCCTCTTCCAACCCGCCCGCGAAGTACGTCTCCGATGTCGTAAACGCCCATTCTCCGTCGATCTTCCGGAACTGGCCCAGTACCAACGTATCGCATACCGCGCTCGGCATGTATTCGAACGTATGATACAGATCCAACTCGTTATCGATCGTCAGCTCCACTTTGCGTTTATACGTATCGAGCGAACCGACGACCACGATCCGCGTGCAGTGCGCAGGCAGCTTCGCCAGATCGAGAATCAGCAGCTTTTCCCACACGCTGTCGTTGATCAGCTTCGCGCAGCCGCTCGGATGATCCGGTTGATTGTAGAAGACGAAGTCGTCTTCGCCCGCGCAGCGATCCTGTTCGTTCACCAGAAAAGCCGAAATATCGATATCCACTTCGTCTTCCGAGTCCAGCTTGGACAGCTTGAGCTTCAGTTCATGCTCCGGCGAGATCCCGATTCGCGAACGGAGCCGTTCTTCCGTTTTGTTCAGCTGCGTTTTGTCCCAGACTTCCACGCCGAGCTGCTCCGCCATCTGGAGCGCGGCGCGGCTGAAGTAACTGGTCGTCACCACCAAGTAACGATCGCAATCGTACATTTTCGCGCCGGCGTACACTTCCTGCACGGCACGTACCGGCACGACGTTACTGAAGCATTTGAGCTGCACCGCCGTGCGGACGCCGCCTTTGATCAGAACCAAGTCGACTCCGTAATCCGGCGCATAAGGATCGCTGGTCGGCACTTCCACGTCATAGCCGAGCTTCGTGAACAAGTCCTGCATCTGATATTCGAACGTTCGGCCGTCGAGCGCGATCTCCTCGAGCACTTCGGGCGTGAACGAATAGGTCGTCGTCAGGTCGGGAATGCCGTAATGTTTCGCGATCAGCTCCATACCCGCATCGTAGCCGTTTCCGATCGCATTGAAGCGCCATTGGTCTTTGTACGCGTACAGCGAACCTAACTCCAATGCCGTATTGCTTGCGCAAGTGCTCATATCCACTTCATATCGCAGCAGTTCTCGATTGTCGTAGGTCATCAGGCGGATATACAGTTCTTCCGGCACGCCGTGCGGCATGACGAGCGTGAACAGCACTTTGTCCGGACCTGCTTGCCCGATCGCCGCCAGATTGACCGTATACAGCTCCATATCTTCCGTCGGCAGCTCTCTACCGTCTACATGCGTCATGCCGATCGTCGACTTGTTTCCGAAAAAAGCGATGCTTTCCGCGTCCGGCAGAAGATTGTTCGCAAGCAGCATGCCCGCGGTGAGACACTCGCCCTCCGACGTTTTCCAACCGATGCCTACCTTGAGATTGTTCGGTTCGATCGGGGTCTTGGAGCCTTTGACCACCTGCCGAGATGCGGAACGGTCTTCGGTCTGCATCACGCGAACCCGCCCGTTCATCGGAAGATTGGTTTTATTGATATATTGGGTGAATTTGTTGAATACTTTGCGATAGAGCACGGAGGTTGCGAGACCGGAGATTTTCGGAGCGTGCGTCAGCGTTACGTTTTTCGGCGTTTTTTCCGTGCAGCGAAGCGGATAGCCTTTGATCGAAATGAAATTCCAGAACAGATGCGGCGCGTTCATGGCCGTAATCCGGGTCAGATAAGGCGTCACTTCTTCGTCCGTAAACCAGATCAGATGCGTGATTTCGCTCGTCGTGAACAGTTTGGAGAACAAGTCGATCTTTTCGCCGCGTGCCGGGTCCAGACCATAAATCTGTTCTTTCATGTAAGTATGGGTGTTTTCGTGCGTGAACGCCGGCAATTGGTAAAAGGATCCGTCCTGCTGGGCGACCACTTTGACCGGACCGTTCAGCGTCAGCGGAGACAGCTTGTTGAACACCGTTTGCATATTGTTGCGTTTCATGTATTTTTGCAATCCCTCTGCGACGTTGACGATCAGGATGACGTTCATCTTGTCACCTTCGACGCTTTGGCGGTTTAAGTACGATTGATACGAACTGCGGTAACTGCTGGAACCCATAAGATGCCCCTCCTTGAGGAAATTTCTCTCTAAAAATAAGTATAGTTCTAAAGTTCCACTCGCTCTCTAAATAGTACTCTCTTTTCTATTGGAAGTGAATGCACAAAAAGAAAAAAAGAGCCGATTGCGAATCCCGTTGACATGCTCATATCTCGATGATATATTGTGCATACACGATATACACGCGATAAAGGAGATGAGCACATGATCATGCTGGACGTCCGGAACCTCAACAAGAAGTTCCCGCACTTTCAATTGAACGACGTTTCTTTTCAACTGCCGCAAGGCTATATTATGGGCTTTATCGGGCTTAACGGCGCGGGCAAGACCACCACGATCAAATCGATCTTGAACCTGATTTCGATCGACGGCGGGGACATTCGGATTATGGGCCGAAATATGAACGAACACGAGGTCGAGCTGAAGCAGAAAGTCGGATACGCGTTCGGCAATATCGACTTTTACACGCGGAGCAAAATCAAAACGCTGACCAAAGTCTTCAAAACGTTCTATGACCATTGGGACGAAGAGACTTATCAAGCTTATATCCGGAAGTTCAAGCTGATCGAAGACAAGAAAATCGCCGAGCTGTCCACGGGAATGAAGGTCAAATACAGTCTGGCCCTCGCTCTGTCGCACGGCGCCAAGCTGCTGATCTTGGACGAGCCGACGAGCGGCCTGGATCCGGCGGCGCGCGACGATCTGCTGGACGTATTCCGCGAACTGGTGCAAGACGGGGAGATCAGCATCCTTTTCTCGACCCATATCACCTCCGATCTGGAGAAATGCGCCGATTACATTACTTACATTCACGAAGGGCGCATCATCAACAGCGCGGAGAAAGAAGAATTCGTCGATGCGTATCGCCTGATTCACGGCAAAGTCGAAGATCTGGAAACCATCAAAGATCGCCTGATCGCGCATAAAGTGAATTCGTTCGGCTTTACGGGCCTGATCCTTACCGAGCACTTCATGCCTTCCCCCGCGTTTAAGGCCTCGATTCCGAATCTCGAAGAAATCATGATCTATTATTCCAAAAGGGAGGCCGCGCATGTATAATTTGCTGTTGAAAGAATTGAGGCTCGGCGTGAATCCGTTCTTCTTCGTGCTTCCTCTGATCACGGGAGCGCTTATGCTGATTCCCGGCTGGCTGTACTTTATCGTTTCGTTATACTTCTGCATGATCACGGTTCCGAATATGTTCGGCGGTTACAAGAGTCAGAACGACTTGATGTTCACCAGCATGCTGCCCGTCGACAAGAAGAATATCGTCCGAGCCAAAGTGATGCTGATCGTGCTATTGGAAGCTCTGCACGTCATCGCGGCGATGATCTACGGTCAAATCAGCTTGAGTCTCTATCCGCGTCTCGACTACATTTTCTTTAAGCCGACTCCCGGTTTCTGGGGACTGACTTTGGTGATGTTGGCGCTGTTCAATCTCTTTTTCATCTCGATGTATTATAAAACGGCGTATAAGTACGGGGCGGCGACGCTGGTCGCATGCACGGTGGCCGTGTTGTTCGCGGGCGGAGCCGAATGGCTCGGCATTCAAAATCAGTTCGTGCACGACGTGTTCAAAGGCAGCGGTTCCGACAACGGCTTGATTCAATATTCGATTCTGATTACGGGGGTATTGATCTTCGCCGCATTGACTTTCGTCGCTTATCGCACGGCCTATCAACGATTCAAGAAAGTAGAAGTGTAGCCTCATGAATATCAGGATCTCCAACACCTCCGAAAAACCGATCTACCAGCAAATTTTCGAACAAATCAGCGCTCAAGTCCTCAAAGGCGAGTTGGAAGGCGGTTATTCGCTCCCTCCGATCCGTCAGGCGGCCGTCGAGCTTCAAGTCAGCATCATCACGGTCAAAAAAGCTTGGGAAGAGCTGGAACGTTCCGGCTTGATCTATACGGTAACCGGCAAAGGCTGTTTTATCACGGAGCTGTCGCCGGATCGGATGATCGAGAAGCGCAACGAAATGATTCTTAAACAGATGGCGGTCGATATCGAATATTACCGCTCGTTCGGACTCGGACTGGACGAAGTGGTCGAGCTGTTGAAAAGCATTTACGAGTAAAAAACAAGAAAAAGAAACAACAAAACAAACACCCTGATTCGGCGCAGCCTTTCGCGCTTTACGAATCGGGGTGTTCGGCTTATCCGAGCGTTTTCACCATGCGGTACATCGAGAAAGCCGGCTTATCGATCTCGCCCGATACCCGGTAGCCCAGACGTTGATACAAGTTGAAAGCCCGCTCGTTTTCTTTTTTGACCGTAAGCGAGCACTTCGAGAATCCCTGCCTGGCGGCTTGTTCTTCGGCGAAAGCCAACAGCTTCGTGCCGACTCCCAATCCCCGACTCTCCGGCACGGAAGCCAACGTCCCGATATGGAACTCGTCGTCTTCGCCTTCCGTCATGCTGATCATGGAATACAGAAGCTTGAGATGGCGAAGATTGTAGCGCAGAAGTTCGAGTTTGCGCAGCTTCAACAGCTGTTTGAAAGTCGGCCAAGCCAGACGTTTGAGCACTTTGACCGGATAGCAGGTGACCATGCCGACGATCTGCTCGCCCGCCCGCGCTTCGAATGCATATTCGTGACTGAAGCGATTGCCGCCGTTTTTCCATAATTTGCGGAACGTATGCGCCAGCACTTGCCTGTCCTCCGAACCGGACAAACAGTAGGCCATATAGTCGAGCGCCATCTGATTGAGCTTGCCGCCGATCGCGGAATGCGCCTGCGCGCGCCGGATCGTCACGGTTACGGGATTCGAAAGATTCGTTGTCATGCAAAGACCCCCTCGATCGTTACGTTCACGCGGCCGACGGGCAATCCCGTAAAAGCTTCGACCTTTTCCCGAATATTCGCCTGCAAACGTCGGCATACCTCGGGCATGTTCAGGCGATGCCGAATCAGGACCGATACATGGATATCCAGACCTTGAGGCGAATCCTGAAGATCGACGGGATCGGGTCGGCTTCCGAACCATGACACCCTGCGACCGGAGTTCCTTTTCGAAGCGATCAAGGTACCGACTGTCACCTGTACCGAATCGAGAATGATCTTCGAGACGATCCGCTTCGAAATGTCGATCTTGCCTAACGGATTTTGAATATGCATCGGTCTTCCCCCGCCTTTATTCATGATATCATTTTCGCTATTTTTGATAAATAAAAATACTTTATGATAGTAATTTATATCATTTTTAGACGCGGGTCAACTTTCTACATCGGATCGCGGCAGGTTGGCGAAGACGAATCGAAAGAGGTCGCTGCTGCTTCATGCCATTCCGCGTTCGGAGAGACGCCGATTAACGGTTACGCCTCGCTATGCCGAACGCCGTGATAGAACGTGTTGACCAGAAGCTGCGCGGCCGAATTGCGGGCCACATTGCCTTCGACCACCTGCTGCCACGTCAGGAACAGCAGCGAATAGAGCACCTCCGCAATCCAGTTCTTATCCATGTCGCGGCGAAAATGACCGTTCTCTTGCAGCCGCTCGATCGCGTGAAGCAAAGGCTGACGCAGCGCACGGTCCTGCTGCTCGATCTCTTTGTTGCTGTTGACGCTTGCATCGTGATTCAGGAAATAGATCTTGTCGCCCAGCGGAATCAGCGCTTCGATCAGCTTGGGAATATACGCTTCGGCCTCTTCTTCGTCGAACTCGATACCTTGAATCGTCTCGGCCACCACTTCGATCGCGCGGAAGCCCAGATGGATCATGAGCTGTTCGCGGCTTTCTACGTAACGGTGGAGCGTGGCGATGCCGACGCCGGCCGACTCCGCGATCTCGCCGAGCGACGCGCCGGGATTCTTCACCAGACATTGCGTCGCTTGGTCCAGCAGCGTATTCAGACGGGCTTGCTTGATCGGCGTTAACGGTTTGCTGTTCATGCTACGGTACACCTCTTTACGGGCAGGATCGTTGAAGCCATATGGGATAGTATAGCATATCGGAAAGATCGATCGGTCCAACGGTAAAAAAGAGGCTTCCTCTAAAGGAAGCCTCTTTTCTCCTATCTCTGTGTTCGGTTCGAAGTTACGGCGTGTGTTTGGCCACGTTGTTCAACGTAAACGGAAGAAGATCCCATTCGCCGTTCAAGTTAAATGCGGACGATCCCGTCGCGACGCCTTTTTTGCGGATCAACGTGCCGTTTGTCGTCAGCGGTTTCGCACCGGAAGCCGGCGTCCAATTCTTGTCGCCCAGTACGTCGATGACTTGCCCGTTCTCGACCAGTTCGAACGCGCAGACGATATAACCGTCGAACTTGTAATTCCAGTCGAGGTTCATGACCAGTTCATCATGATAACCCGCAACTTGGCTTCGATCCATGAATTCATAAAATACATTGTTGATCACAAGTCCCGTATTTCCTTTATAAATCCCCATGACGTTGGCCTGAGAATTCGGCTTGTAATCCCGATCCAACATTCTCTCCATCTGTCCGGTCTGCAGATTATAGCGGTATCCGATGATCTGATAGTTCAGATTATCTTCGTTCAGATTATACATTTCGAGCACGATATTCGCTGAAGTCTCCCGCGAGTATTCCGAGAAGAACGCGGCCGCGCCCTGCTGCGAACGTACATCCAACTGAACCGACGCGGCTTTGCCGTCGGCGGAGACCACGACGTAAGAAACGATCCCCGGCGTGCTGCCCGGCACCATGTTCAACGTATTTCCGCTTAATACCGGCGCGTTTTCTCGGACGAGCGTCCCGTTCTCCGCCCGGTAGACCGTAAACGGCTGCTGCGCAGGGAAGTAAGGCGCGAGATCGTAAGAAACGTTGGCGATGCCTGTCTTGGTGGCGATCGTTTTCTGATGTACCAGCTCGGCTGCGTTGACTTGCACGGTCGTGCTGGTCTTGCCGCCGCGTCCGTCATCGGCGGTGACCGTCACGGACGTTTTGCCGCCGCCGATTCCCGAAGACAGCTTGAGCAGGTTTCCGTCGACGATCGCGGCGACTTTGCCGTCGGCGGCTTGCGCGCTGTACGTCAGCGGATCCCCGTCATCGTCGCGGAACAACGAATCGACAGCGAACTGAGTGCCGAATCCCGATACCACGAGCTGTTCGGGAACCGACCCGATCACGACCGGCGCTTCGTTCGACAGCACGGTGACCGTAAAGACGGTATCGATCTTGTTGCCGGCTGCGTCCGTCGCCGTGACGGTAATGACCGACGTTCCGTCCGCCACTCCGGTTACGTTCAGCTTCTGACCCGAGACCGATACGGATGCCGCAGAAGTATCGGCGGACACGGCTTGATACGTCAGCGCGTCTTCGTCCGGATCGCCGAATACGTTCGCGAGATCCACTTCGACCGTTTTGCCCGGTTGAACGGACTGCGCGGCGATCGTCTGCGCGACGACCGGCGCTTGATTCGGACGGACTTCGACTTCGAAGGTCTTCGAAGATTGACCTCCGCGCGAGTCGGAAGCGGTCACGGTTACGCGGGTACGGCCCAATGATACCGCGCCCAGCGTTAATTGATTCCCGCTTAAGGAAGCGGACGCGACCGAATCGTCGTCGGAAGCTGTGCTCAGCGTCAATGCGTCGCCGTCGGCATCCGTAAACAATCCGCTTACGTCGATTTTCCGGTCGACGCTTCCGAGCGACAGCGTGCGATCCGTCAGGTCTCCGGCTTGCGGAGCCCGGTTCACGGTCACTTTGAAGATCTGTTCGGTCTTTCCGCCGCGTCCGTCGTCCGCTTGAAGACGGATCGAAGCCGTTCCTCCGGCAAGCGGACGAATCGTCAAAGTATCGGACGCGCTGTTCAACGATACGAATGCCAGATCTATGTTCAGCGAGGAAGCGGTTAAAGTCAACGCGTCGCCGTCTTCATCCCGGAAGACCTGACTCAGATCGATCGCCTCATCGCCCGATCCGAGCGTGATCAAGCGATCTTGAACGGCACGGGCGACGATCGGAGAACGGTTGACGACGACGTCGAACGTTTTGTCGGTTTTGCCGCCGTATCCGTCGCTCGCGGTAACCGTAACGGTCGTCGTACCGGCCGCGTGAGGATCGACCGTGATTTCCGTGCCCGAAACGGATACGGAAGCCACCCCGGCATCGGACGAAGAAGCGGCGAATGTCAGCGCATCGCCGTCAAGATCGGCAAAAAGTCCGGAGACGTCGACTTTACGTGTTCCGTTTCCGATCGTCAGCAGTTGATCGGCCGGCGATCCCGAAGACTGCGGCGCCCGATTGACCCGAACGGCAAAGCTGCTGTCGACCTGTCCGCCGCGTCCGTCGTCGGCGGTCAGCTTGATTGTCGCGGAACCTGCGGACAACGGGGTCAGCTTCAACGCGGTTCCGACCACGGCGGCTTGCAGAACCGACAGATCGGCGGATTCGGCGGACAACGTCAACGGATCGGCGTTCAGATCGTCGAAGACGCCGGCCAGATCGATCGTCGCATCGCCGCCGGTCAACTGAACATAACGATCGCCGATCGCCTGCTTCACGGTCGGTGCCGCGTTAACCCGCACGTCGAACGTCATATCGGTCTTTCCGCCGCGTCCGTCGTTCGCCGTAACGGTAACGGTCGTGTTTCCGCCCGATACCGGAGACAACAATACGGAATCGCCATAGGCGGGGCTGAACGCCGCGGTCGCGATCGCCGGCGAAGCCGAATGAACCTCATACGTCAGCGGATCGCCGTCGGCATCGCTGAACGCCGAAGCCAGAGAAATCAGAACTTCGCTTTTTCCGACCATCATGTCCTGCGTTTCGATCGCCTGACTCAGTTTCGGACTATGATTGACCTCCAAGACGAAAGTTTGTTTCGCCGAACCGCCTTTGCCGTCTTTGGCGGTCACGGTGATCGATACCGGTCCTTCGGCCAGAGGCGTAATCGTCAAGTCGCTGCCGTTTATCTGGGTCGAAGCCGCGGAAGCGGTTTGCGACGAGGCTTCGAACGTCAGCGGATCGCCGTCCGGATCTTGGAAAGCGCCCGATAGATCCACCTGAACGTTCGTGCCTACCGAAGCTTTGCGATCGGCCAGCGGGGCCGAGATCTGCGGCGAACGATTCACGCGGACGGCGATTTCTTGGGTAAGCGTGCCGCCGCGGCCGTCTTCCGCGGTCACGGTAACCTTCGTCTGTCCCAGCGCGGCGGCCTGCAATTGAAGCTGCTTGCCGACTGCGGAAGCCGAGACGACGGTTTTGTCCGCGGAGACGACTTTGTAGGTCAGCGGATCGCCGTCCGGATCGCTGAAGTAAGCGCTCAGATCCAGCGTGCTTGCCGCCGCATCAAGCGTCGCCGTTTGCTCCGGAATATTTTTCGCGACCGGATTGCGGTTCACCGTTACCGCAAAGTCGTGATTGACGCGGGCGTTGTTGGTGTCGTAAGCCTGCGTGCGAACCGTGATCTTGCCCGCCAACTTCGCTTCGATGATCAAGTTGTTGCCGTCTACCGTCGCCGTCACCAATTCGGGCGCGGAGGAGGCTTTGACCAGCGTCGCTTTGTAATACGAGAGATTGCCGTCGGCATCGCTGAACACCTGAGACAGATCGATCGTTTTCTTTTCTCCGAGGGTCATCGTGAAATCTTTGATCGGCGTGCGGACGACCGGCGGACTGTTAACCGGCCCCGTATTGGCGGAAGCCGCGCCGTTCGCGCTGCCGATCTGCGGCTGTGCCGCCGCATAATTGGCGATGACCGCTCCGGGAGCTACGCCGGCCGGCGTCGAGAGGCTGCCGACCGTCAGATTCGAGCCTACCGTAATCGCGGCGTTCGGCTGCGTGACGGTCAGTTTTCCGATCGTGCCGGTCGTATTGAGCGCGACGGGAGAAGTCGTCTGTACCGTCATCTGGCCGATATTGGCCGTTCCGCCGATCGTCGACGCCGTATTGACGTTCACCGAAGAAACCGCGCCTTGCAAGCTGATCTGCCGGGCGGCTCCCGTTACGTTAAGCTGATCGATCGACGCGGCAGGCGCGCCGACGATCGTCGAATCGACGTTCGCGTTCACGGTCTGCACGAAGGTCTGTCCGAGCGCTTCCACCCGGACATTCGTTTTGTTGACATCGACGGCGGACAGATTCGAACCGTCGAATACGACCGTGTTCGCGTCGCCCCCGTTCACGATCGTCTTGCCTTGCACTTCGATTCCTCTGCCGTAGAAGTCGTTCTCCAGTTCCCGGCCGATCTCCAGATTCCCGGTCACCGTCAAGTTGGCCAACGACACATAATCGTTTGCGACTTTGATGTTCCCGTCCACGATGCTTTGCTTGCCGTCGAGCAGCAGGTTGCCGCTGAATTCTTTTTTGCCTTTCGCGGCGGCCGTTCCGCCTCGGCGAAGCTCGAGCTCCGTAATCTTGTCCACATGCCGCCCCGTCGCTTCGAACCGAATCTTCGCGCCTTGCAGCGCGGCACGGTTCGCCCGGCTCAGAATCCCTTTCGTTCGATCCGAAACGGAGTACGTGAAGCCGTTGATCGTCACGCCGAGATCGGAAACGTCCTGAATCGTGCGGGTCACGTTCGGATGTTTATCCGGATAGAACGTTTCCATAAACATATTCGCGACGTCCTGCCGTTTTACCGCCTGTCTGGGAAGGAAAGATCCGTCTTCCGTTTGCATCCATTCGTTTTGCAGCGCGATCCGTACCGCTTTTTCGGCCCAAGATCCGATCTGGGTACCGTCGCGAAGCGATATCGGCTCGCCGGTTACGATTGCGGCGCCTTTGGCGGCTTGCACCAGTACAGCGGCGAGTTCCTGACGGGTAACCGGTGCGTTTGCGCGAAAACGGTGCTGTCCGTCGCCTTTCATCAGACCGGATTTGGCCGCAGCTTCGATATAAGGACTGCCCCAAGCTTGAGCCGAGACGTCCCGGAACGAGGACGCAGCCGTCCTGCCGGTATCGAGCTTAAGGATTCGCGTCAACACGACCGCCAACTCCTGCCGCGTTAAGGTCGCTTGAGGACGAAAACGTCCGTCGGTTCCGCCTGTCAGAAAGCCTAGTTCGGCGGCTTCAAGGATCGCTTGGCGCTGATCGGCCGGCACGTTCGCAAGATCAAGGAATCCCGAATTCGGGTTTGCGGCCGGACGAGCTTCGGCGGCGCGTATCGATTCGGCATTCGGTCCGATCGCGGCGGTCAACATGCCGGTCGCGATCACGAGTTTGGATAAACGACTTCTCACTCAGGTATCCCCTTTGTCTATGTTCTATGGTAGTGATGGAGAATTCGTTCGGAAGACCTTGTTCCTTTGTCCAAGATCAGATTTTGCTAACTAGGTATATCGGACGAAATCATGCGTGTTTAAAGATATAAATCACGAATTTTAAATTTTTTTGCTAAAATTTATTTAAATAATCGACTCAATTCGACATTAAGTTCAATATTTATGAATCGGATTGCCAACTCATGAAAAGACTCCGGCGCATGTACGGCTTATGCGCGCCGGAGTCTTTTTGGCGAATATTCAAAAGGCAAAGTGTTATCGCGATTCGTTACTCTGATCGAACCCTTCTATTTATTCGGCGGCCGCACTCTGCGCGGCTTGCGCCGAACCGCTTCGCACCGTGACCGCGATCTTGGCCGTACGATTCTCGCCTGCCGCGTTCAGCAGCACGGCTTCGTATTCGTATGTGCCCGCCGCTCTGCCGCTCACTTCGGTCACCGCCGACTGCGCGCCCGGGGTACGGACTGTCAGGTTCTGCGTGTCGAGCAGTTCACCGTTCTCGTATAACCGGTATTCGGCCGCGTTGGTGCCCCACCACAGGTTCATGCTGATCTTGTAATTCCCGTCTTCGTCCCAGTTATCGTGCGACAAGACGGCCTGCGCCGGAGCGGCGTCCGTGACCGTCACGGTAAGCGGAGCGCTCGTCGTTTTCCCGAGCGCGTTGATCAGCTCGCCGGTATAGACGTAAGTGCCGTTCGATTTGCCAGAGATCTCGATCTGCGCGGATTGCGCGGCAGGCGAAGCGTCGGTCAACGGTATCTCTTGGATCAGCTTGCCGTCCTCGTACAGCTTGAACGAACGGCCGTTCACGCCCCACCATAGATTCATGGTAATCGTATAATCGCCGTCTTTTAAACCCGTGTCATGACCGTTATTATCGGAGAGAACCGGCATGCCCGGCACGTCGGTCGGCATAGGCTCGGTAACCGGACCGTTATCCAAGACGACGAGATCCGACAACGGAATCTTCAACTCTTTGACCAGACCCGCTACGAGTTTGGAGACTTCGATCGCTCCGGTCATCTGCAGATGCGTGTTGTCTTCTTTGTCGCCGACCCACAGGAAGATCGACTTGGTGCCTTCCGGTCCGAGCCCGTCGAAATACTCCCAGCTCGCTTGGTTCAGATCGATCAGCAGCGTATTCGTTTCCGCCGCCGTGTCTTTCATCGCCTGCACGTATTCCGGGAAACTCTTGTTCAAGACGTCGCCTGTATAATCGCGCCGGTTCACCGGCGTAACGAGCACCGGCGTCGCGCCGCGCTGACGCGCGCCGTCGATATACGTTTTCAGATAGACTTTGAACTGTTCCGGCGTCAGATAACGCTCGGGACGGGACGGCGTGGAATCGTTATGCGACCACTGCATGAACAGATAATCGCCTTCGTGCACGTCGAGCAGCAGATCGTTCAGATAACCGCCGACCAAGAAGGTTTTGCTGCTCAAGCCTCCGACGGCCCGATTATCGATGCCGATGCGGTCGAGATCGAAATATTGGCCGAGCGTTTCGCCCCATCCCGCCTGCGGGCGATAGCCCTCCGCATAGTTAGCTACCGTCGAATCGCTCGCCAGATAGATCGTCGGCCGCTCGGCCATACCGTTATCCGGCAGACGTTCGATCGTCAGCGCGTTGATCTTCGGCGAATTGCCGGAGAATTCGAAGTTGAATACGCCGTCGATCAAAGCAACGTCGTACATCACTTCTTTGAACTCGCCTTTGGCGATCGTCGAGAGCGGCAGCTTGGTCATCTGCTCGGCGATCACGCTCGTGCTCGTCGATTCTTCGGAGTCGCCGACCGTCATCGTGACCCGGTAATTGCCCGGCTCCATCTCGGTCAGGAACGAAGTCGCGTTGACCCGGACAAAGTCTTCTTTGAGCGCGTCGTCCGTTTTCCGGTTCTCGTCTTCGGTCAGCGCCGTATCCGCGAAACCGTAGCCGTTGCCTTCGAGATACGCATGATTCACCGTAACCTGCGTATATCCTTCGGCCGCTTCTCCGGAGCCGAAATCGAATCGGTAAGCAGCGACCGGTTCGGCCGGTTCGCTCGTCAGCGAGTCTCTGGCGACGCTTAGCAGATTCAGCGCATGCTTGACCTGCGCCGGAGTCGCCGGCTTGCCGATGATCGCTTCGGCCGCGGCCAACGCTTGAGTCAATACCGCGCGCGAAGCTTCCGTGTAAGGCGACAGATCCAGCTTCTTCAGATCGTCATGCAGCGCCGTCAATTCGGCCTGATTGCCGGATTCCGGCGGCAGTTCCGTGCCTTCGATCCGAACGTTGTCGATCGCCGTCGTCCAATTTAACGTGCCGCCTCCGCCTTTTCGCGTGCCGAGGAAACGGATCGATCGGACATTGTCGGCGTAAGCGACCGGGCTGAGTTTCAAGCCTTCGATCGTCTGGGTGACGGACGGATCGGTTTGGCTCGTGAGCGTCAGATCCAGCGTCTTCTGGGCGAAGTTGATCGTCGCATCCACTTTCACCCACTGATTCTTCGGAATCGTCGTGGCGATCCCGCCTTCAGGCAGCGCGCTCGTGCCCGTGCCGTAATCCGCCGCGTACGGACCGACGACATAATGCAGCTTGCCGTCGCTGTTTTTGGCCGCCAACGTGAACAACGCATTTTCGTTCGCGTCCTGAACGGTTATATGACCTTCCGATGGATAAGCGCCGACATTGCCGGAATTCCAATCGAACTGCACGTTGACCTTGTCGCCGTTTACGGCGTCGAACAACCGGAACGTCTTCGCCCGATTGCCGGAACCGCTGCCCGCGAAAGACAAGACTTTGCTGCCGCTCTGCTCGACGACCGTGCCGGCCATCGTGCCGCCGATTCCGGTCGCGTTGATCAGCGCGTAGCGGTAAGCCGCCGGATCGCCTTCGAAATTCTCTTCGTAGAGCTGTGCTTCGGGTTCCGGCTCCGGTTCTTCCAGATCCGGGTCGATCACCAGCGGCGAGAGGCCGAGATTCATGGTTTTGAGCGCGCTTGCGACCAATCCGGCGATCTTCGCCGCTCCGTAACCGCTGAAATGGGTATTATCGCCGACGCCGTTCGGGTATTTCGGATATTCGCCCGGATTCGCGTACAAGAACAGCTTCTCCGTGGCCGCGTTGCCGAGCTGATCGTAATACGCCACGCTCAAGCTGCTGAGGTCGATCAGCGGCACGTTCAGCTCCGCCGCGACTTCTTTGGCCGCTTTCACGTATTCCGGGAAACTCACGTTGAACGACTGCGTCACCGTATTGAAATCCCGGCGTCCGACCGGAGTGAGCAGCACCGGCGTCGCGCCGCGCTGCTTCGCGCCGTTGACGTAACGCGCCAGATACGTCTTGTAATCGGCCGGAGACGCGTAGCGGTCCGGTATGCCGACGCTGGAATCGTTATGCCCGAACGAAACGAACAGATAATCGCCCGGCTTGATGCGCTGAAGGATCGAATCGAGCCTTCCGTCGACCATAAACGATTTGCTGCTGCGTCCGCCGATCGCTTCGTTCGAGACCGTAACGCCGTTCGCGAAGTAACGTTCGAACGGTTGGCCCCAACCCTGCTGCGGCGCTTGCGATTCGCTGTACGACTGCATCGTCGAATCGCCGGCCATGTAGACGGTGGCGGCCGCTCCGGCTTGGCGGGCCGGGTATTTCTCGATATTCAGCTCCCGGATATCGATCGCCGTTCCGGTAAACAGGAAATCGAGCTGCCCGTCTACCAGCGCGACGTCGTACGTATAGTCCAGCGGCGTACCGGCTTTCACCGGACCGACCGCCAGTTTCTGCACGAATTCCGATTTGACGCCGACGTCGGAATCCCGCGATTCGCTGCCCAGACGAAGGGTGACTTTATAATCGCCGTTCGGCAGATCGACGGCGAACGTCGTTCCCGACGAAGCGGAGACTTGATCGGCTGCGACGTTCACGCCGCTTGCGTCTTTGAATCCGTATCCGGTCTGCTCCGTGTAGAGCGTATTCTGCACGCCCGTGCTGCCCGATTCCGTTTCCGTTCCGAAATCGAACCGGTAGACCGATTCCGTCTGCGGCGCGCCGCCCGTCAAGTTCAGATTCGCTTTCGGAAATTCGGTCGCTTCCGCGCCGAGATAGAATCCGGTGTGCGGCGGCTGATTGTACGCGACGTTCTGCCACGCAATGCCCAACCGGTAGACCGGGTCCTGCATCAACGTCGGAATGCGGTAGTCGGTCGGAATCGTCGTGGTATAGAGGCGGTATTCCGAACTGTCTTCGCTCCGCACGAGAATTTCTTCGCGCCAATCTCCGATCAGATCCGCCTGAAGAGCCGGGTTTCCTTTGGTATGGTTATTGGTCAGCGCCCCGTTCGCCCGGAAAATCTCTTTCAATTGTTTGTTCGCGTAATCCCATTTGTAGATCACCGGGATTCCTTTGGCCGTGCTCGCGTCCCAGACGTGATCGAACAGCTCGCGTTGAAGATCGCCGTCCCACCAGATCGCGAAATTCGCGCTTTTCGGCGATTGTTCCGGCGTATAGACGGCTTCGCCCGCGGCCGAATAGGTACGGGTTACCGGAACGCTCTGCCCGTCCGCGATCGTGGTCGCCCACGATTCGTACCCCGGATAGTTCGGATCGATATCGGCGGACATGCCCCGTCCGGTATCGCGGCCCGTGAATTCTCCCCAGATGATCTCGCCCGTGCCCGCGTCGCGCATCTCTACGCCGTAAGCGGCGTCGCTGTGCTCATGCACGCTCATGACCTGATATCCTTCGCGGCTGGGATTCAGCTTGCCCGCATGGATCGCGTCGCCATGGCCGAGGCCCGTGCTGTAGATCAGCTTGCCGTCGTCGTCGATCGCGAGCGCCCCGAACATGATCTCGTCTTTGCCGTCTCCGTCGACGTCGAGCACGCTCAGATTGTGATTGCCCTGCGCTTCGTACTGTTTGCCGGCTTCATTCGTATCGAACGTCCAACGGTTAACCAGCTGTCCGCCGACATAATCGTAAGCGGCGATGACCGTGCGCGTGTAATAGCCGCGGCTCATGATCAGGCTCGGCTTCGATCCGTCGAGATACGCGATCCCGCCGAGGAACCGATCGACCCGGTTGCCGTAACCGTCGCCCCAATCGCTGACGCTGCCTCTCGGCGGCACGTAATCGATCGTCGATACGGCCGCTCCCGTCAAGCCGTCGAATACGGTCAGATATTCCGCTCCCGACAGTATGTATCCGCCGTCGTTGCGATAGTCTTTCGACGCGTCGCCGATGACTTTGCCTTGACCGTCCCGGGTCCCGTCCGCGGTCTTGACCGCGACTTCGGCTTTGCCGTCTCCGTCCAAGTCGTACACCATCAGTTGGGTGTAATGCGCGCCCGCCCGGATATTGACGCCCAGATCGATCCGCCACAGCTTGGTGCCGTCCATCTTGATCGCGTCGATATAGACATTGCCGGTATAACCGGCCTGCGAATTGTCTTTGGAATTGCTCGGACTCCACAAAAAGACGATCTCGTATTCGCCGTCTCCGTCCAGATCCGCGACCGAAGCGTCGCCCGCGTAGTAGCTGTACGTGCCGCCGTCTTTGGTGCGTCCGTCGGCCGGTTTGTCGAGCGGAATCGGCCGATAGTTCTTGTGCCAGACGGACGCGGCTTCCGGCTGCATCTCTTCCTTGCCCGCGACGATCGTCGAGAGGCGATACTGCGAGCTGTCCGCGCCGGTCGTATCGAGGTAATTCGTCACGTCGGCGATCGGCTCCGCGTTTACTTTGCTGCCGTTTTTATATATATTGAAAGCGGTATCATTCGAATCCGTGTTTAAATATCTCCAGCTCAAGAAGACGCCGTTGTCCGTCAGCACGGCAACCAGCCCGCGATCGAGGTATTCGGCCTGCCTCGCCTGCGAATCTGTGTTTTCCGCACGGACCGACGGTGGAGGCGCGATTAAGGAAACGACCATAAGCAAAGCTAACAGGCTGACGAATATAGATTTCCGTAGGGAAACCGGTTTGCGGTTCATCTAACGAATCCCTCCTGTTTATGAATATCGTTTTTGGACTTCGGACACGCATTTCTTCGGTTCGGTCACGGTTCCCCCTTTCTTGGTAACGTTTACAATTATTTTACAGGCCGTCAAAAAGGCAGACAATCTAAAAAACGTGACTTCTTCTATAACAAAATTGACTTTCGGAGGCGGAAACGATGTATCATACGGTTTCGTTCGCTTTTCGCAACGAGGATGCTTCGATCATGACGATCGACTCCGTCGGTTGGCAGAACGTGTCCCATCCTAAGTACCGCTGTTCGAGCGATGCCAGACCGGATTACGGGCACGTCGTCTTCCAGTACACGTTAAGCGGCCGAGGGTATTTGGATATCGAAGGCCGTACATTCGAACTGCCGCAAGGGCATGCGCTGGTCGTAAAAGTCGAAGAAGAACATTGTTACTATTATAAGGAGGAAGATTCGGAACCGTGGGAGTTCGTGTGGATCAATATTCGGGGCGAAGAAGCCAATCGGATCTGGGATCTGATCATCGGCAAAGAAGGCCATGTGATCAAACGCGGCGCGGATTCGCCCGTGATTCAAGAGTTATGGAACATCATCCGTCTGATCAATCAGGAGAAAGTGACGGACCGGTATCGTTTGTCCGTGCAGGTGTATCAATGGCTGCTGACGCTGGTACGGAGCAGCCGGAACGCGGACAAAGAGATCGGCGCTTTATCGGTCACGACGATCGAAAAGTGCAAACAGTTTATTCGGGCGAATTACGCGCTGCCCGTTACGTTGGATCAATTGGCGGAATGCTGCGGAATCAACAAACATTATCTGTGCCGGCTGTTTCAGCGTTTCGAACAGACTTCGCCGTTATCCTACCTTAAGGATCGACGGATCGAAGCCGCGCTGACGATGCTGCGCACCACCGAACTGCCGATCGCGGACGTCGGACGGAAGTGCGGATTCGACAGTCCCAGCTATTTCGGCAAAGTCTTTCGGCAGTACATGTCCATGTCGCCTACGGAATATCGTCTGAATCAGCTCGAATTTCCGTATGCCGCGATTTATTACGAGTAAAGGGGAATTCCCGACCCTCTACGAACGAAAAAGAACCGGCTTCGGCAAAAGCACGCAAGGTGCGCCGAAGCCGGTTCTTCGCGATGCCGGAACTCGATTATTGATCGGATTGTTGATCGGAGCGCGGGTCGGTCGCCGTCAGATCCAGCTCGTACGTCCGCTCCGTATGCCGCACGCCCCAAGCTTCGTTGGCCTGCTCGCCTGTTTGCCGAAAACCGGCTTTGACGTACATGCCGATCGCTTTCTCCTGATCGTCCGTCGTCTCCAAGACGACCCGATCGAAAGCCTTCGACTCGCAGTACGCCATCGCTTCCCGGAACAATTGACGCCCCAGCCCCGTTCCCCGGTAGTCCGGATGCACGATGAACCATCTGAGCTGCGCCCGATTGTCCGGTTTGCCGACGATCGCCAGACTCCCTATGATCTGCCCGTCCGCTTCCGCGATCCACAGCCGATCCCGATCCGGATCGTACGTCCGCATCCAGTCGTAGAACGTTTTGCACACATAAGCTTCGAAAACGTGATTATAGCCGCATTCCAGCGCGTATACCCAGCCGTGCAGATGGATCAGCATCCCGATATCGCCCGGGCGAATCTCGGTGCGGACGGCGATCTCCGGAACCGGCGTTTCTTCCGCCAACGTTTTCTCGATAAACTTCATGCTGTCGGACAGCCGCGTTAGCTCGCGTTCCGATAAACCGCCGATCAATTCGCGAACCTGTCCGTCGGACAGCGCGTCCATTCGCGCCAACGTTTCCCGGCCTTCGTCCGTCAGATGAAGCAGGTAAGAACGGCCGTCTTCCGGAGATTGCCTTTTGTAGGCGAGGCCTTCTTTTTCGAACCTTTTCATGATCCGGCTCAGATACCCCGCGTCGATATTCAGCCATTCGATCAGTTTCTTGGACGTGCAGCGCTCTATCTTCCCGATCTCGTACAGTACCCGAACTTCCGACAACGTGAATTCGCTGCTGAGCAGACGCGAATCCAACAATCCAAGCACTCTCGTGTAGAACCGGCTGAACCGGCGAATCGCGGCGACCGCGGACGTTTTCGTTTCCATGCTGTTCCTCCTTCGTCTTGGGCGAAACCGATTGACTGAGTCAAGTATATCTCTCTTATTTGACTTCGTCAACTAAAAGAAGGGCGACGCAGTACGAAAAAATACGTTTTGTCCGTGTCGAGACTTTTGATGTCCATAATGCCGAGCCGCGTATCGTCGTCCACTTTGCGGAACACGTCGATGATGTCTTTTTTATCGTAGATCATTGCCGCGCAGAGTTTGCCGCGATATTCGATCGTTCGCAGACGGGCCGCGCTTTTGCGCGTGGAGATCAGCGGGCGGGCGAGCGTCATGGCGGGGCGGATCAGCGATCTCGGAATTTTATCGAAAGGAAGATTCATCGGAATCCACAGCGGATTCACCTTATACAGTCCGCCGTTCTTTTTCTCGAAAATCAAAGGATGGACGTGTTCGGCGCTGACGAACTCTTTGCCGTACCAGCCGGATGCGGTTAATAATCCTTCGAGCGGATGGCCGGTGACCCATTCTTCGCCTTTCCAAAGTCCGCGCATGTCTTCCGTCGAAGCTCCTTCCAACCCGTCGTAAAAAGCGAAGGCTTCTTCCTGCGCGGCTCCTCGGCTCAGCATCTGTTCGAACTTCGTTTTGTCGACTGACAAGATTTCTTCCCCTCTTTTCGGTTCTTTCGTCAAACAAGCGCCCTCGGTCCAAAAAAGGCGTCGCCTGCGTATAAGCTAAGCCGATCGTAACATGGGAGGTCCAGTCGTACAAACGTCGACCGCGTCTCGGCCTTGCAGCGGGGAATCGGCCGCAGAACCAAAAAGCCCCGCCTACGCAGATTCCTGCGCGAGCGGGGCTTATCGGCCTTAAATGAAGCGAAATGATTCGTTATTCCAACGTTTGCAGCACTTCCGGGGAGAACGGAACCAGCTCGTCGAGCAGGCCGTTTTGCACTTTGCGCGCCCACGCCGGGTCTGCAAGCAGCGCCCGTCCGATCGCGACCAGATCGAATTCGTTTTGTCCCAGACGTTCCAGCAGACCGTCGATGTTGCTGACGCCGGCACCTTTGCCGTCGCTGAACAGCGCCGTGAATTCGCGGTCCAGTCCGACCGAACCGACCGTGATCGTCGGCTTGCCGGACAGCTTCTTCGTCCAACCTGCCAAGTTCAGGTCCGAACCTTCGAATTCCGGTTCCCAGAAGCGGCGGGTGGAGCAGTGCAACACGTCGACGCCCGCTTCGGCGAGCGGCTTCAGGAAACGTTCCAATTCTTCCGGCGTGTGCGCCAGCTTCGCGGAATAATCGCTGCCTTTCCATTGGGAGAAGCGGAACACGATCGGGAAGTCCGGGCCGACCGCTTCGCGGCAGGCTTCGATGACTTCGACGGCAAAACGCGTACGTCCCACGAGATCGCCGCCGTAGCGGTCGGTGCGGGCGTTCGTTTGGTCCCAGAAGAATTGGTCGATCAGGTATTGATGCGCGCCGTGCAGTTCGATGCCGTCGAACCCTGCTTGCTTGGCTTCCGCGGCCGAATGCGCGAACTGACGGACCAGCTCGGCGATCTCTTCTTCCGTATAATCGTTCACTTGACCGCGAGCGCCCATATGCCAGATCTGCGGAATGATCTTCCCGCCGGCGGCGTGAACTTCCGATACGACGTTCGTCCATCCCTTAAGCGAGGCTTCGCCGTAAATATGCGGCACGTTCTGCTGATTGGACGCGTCCGGGTGATTGATGACGGTACCTTCGGTCACGATCAGGCCGACGCCGTTCTCCGCTCTGCGGCGGTAATAAGCGGCAACATTGTCGCCCGGGACGCCTTCCGGCGAAAATTGGCGGGTCATCGGCGCCATTACGACGCGGTTGGCCAAAGAAAGGTTACCCACGGTAAACGGTTGGAACAGAGCTTGAACGGACTTGGCGGATTGCGTATCGGTCATGAGAATAGCCTCCTGTTAGATAGGTATCGGATGTAATCGAAACTTTCGGATATGTGCTTGCGCGAAACCGAGTCTCACCTCCTTGACAGAATATCGAATTCTTGACCACGCAGTCAATAACTAATCAAAAAGCAACCGGCGTATCTTCCCGATAAGCCGGTCTTTTTTTCTCCAAAAGCCTCCTGACGAAGCCTGATCGCTCGCTAGGCTTCAAGCAAAGCAATCGACGTGCGCAGCACGCCGGCCGCTTCTTCGCGCGAAGCTCCGGACTTCTCCATCATCTTCGCGCCGTTGATCGCGTTGCCCAGATAGACGGCCAGTTCGCGGCTGCCGAAACGGGACGCGATCGTTCCTTGCGCTTGCCCTTCGCGAATCGCTTCTTCGATCAGCGCCTCCGTACGCTGCGCCATCTGCGCGATCTCGCGATTGACGTCGGCGTCTTCGCCGCCGAATTCCAACGCGGAGTTGATGACCATACAGCCGCGCTGCCGCGCTGCCTCATCCGCATACAGAACTCCTTCGCAGATCGCTTCCAGCCGGCGAAGCGGCAGCGTCTCGCCTGCGGCCTTCGCTTCCAGAATCGCAAGGTTTTCTTCGCGGTATAACGCTAACGATTTCAGAAATAATTCCCGTTTGTTTTTGAATACGCCGTATAAGCTTTGCTTCTTCACCTGCGTGGTACGCGTAAGATCTTCGTATGACGTGGCATGAAAGCCTTTCGCCCAAAATACGTCCATGCATTGACGGAGCACCGCATCGGCGTCGAATTCTCTCGGTCTGCTCATGCAAGGAGTGTATCAGTTCTTGACCGCGTAGTCAAATATAAAATGGGAGTTATATCGCTACTTTGTCGCGTTCTCGGATTATTCGGCAGCAAAATATTCGATCACGATGTCCCGAAACGCCGCCGCCGCGCGGGACAAGTATCGGTGTTGGTTGCGGAGCAGCGCGATTTCGCGCTTCAGCTCCGGTTCCTCTAACGGGATATAGCGCACGCCTGGCCGATCTTCCCGCGCCGTCGCCGGAATAAGGGCGATTCCGATATCGGCTTCCGCCAGCGGAATCAACCGGGACGGCTCGTCGCCTTCATAGACGTAGTCAGGCTCGAAACCATAGCCGGCTGCGACCCGCTCCACCAGATCGCGGGTGCCGTAGCCTTTTTTCGCGCCGATCAACGGTTCTCCACGAAGTTCTTTCAAAGAAAGCAGGTCACGGCCTGCTAACGGATGCGAGGCGGGAACGGCCGCGACGATCGGATCGATATGCACGATCCGGCAGACGATCCCTTCGACTTGCGCGGAAGGCGAAGATAACGCGTAATCGATCTCTCCCCGCAGCAGCCGCTCCGTCGTCTCCATCTTCGTCAACCGTTCCGCATGGAATCGGACCTCGGGCATCCGTTTGCGGAATTCGCTAAGAATAGGCGGCAGCACGCTGGCGGCCGTCACGGCAAGCTTCAGCGTACCCGATTCCCGGTCGGCCAGATCCCGCAATTCCCGGCGGCCCTGCTCCAACTCGAACAAAGCCCGCTCCGCTCTCGCAAGAAAAAGACGGCCGAAGTCGTTCAAACGCAGCTTCCGGTTCGTCCGATCGAACAGCGGAGCGCCCAGATCTTCTTCGAGTCTCTGAATCGTTTTGCTGAGCGAAGATTGCGTGACGTGCAGACTTCGAGCCGCTTCCGTCATATGCTCCAGTCGGGCGACTTCGATGAAATACTGCAGCTGCAGCAGCTCCATTTCGCTTTCCTCCCTTTTCTTCGTCATTCCTTCCAGTCTATGAAATCATAGCATAAAAGGCGTTGGAGGAAATGATTCTGCTGCGTTAAGCTTCATTCATGGCAAGTTAAGGAGGAATGATCATGAAAAACGAAATTTTCTCGAAAGCAAACTCCCGTCTGCTGATGATCTCGATCGGACTGGGCGTGATGCTCAATCCGCTCAACTCGTCGATGGTGTCCGTGGCGATCCCCGCGCTGCAGCAAGCGTTCAACCTCGATTATACGAGCGTATCTTGGATCGTCTTGGCGTTCTACGTTTCGAGCGCCGCGGCTCAACCGATTATGGGCAAAGCCGGGGATTTGTTCGGTCGCCGCCGTATTTTTCTAAGCGGCTTGGTGGTCGCGTTCGCCGCCTCGGCCGCCGCGCCTTTGTCGGCGAATTTCGTTTGGTTGATCGCGCTGCGGATCGTCCAGTCGATCGGCACGAGCATGATGGTCGCGGTAGGCATGGCGATCGTCCGCGTCCATGTTCACGAGCGGCAGGCTTCGGCACTCGCGACCTTGTCGATCTTCCTGTCGGGCGCCGCGGCGATCGGTCCGTTTATCGGCGGCCTATTGACCGCCCATTGGGGATGGCCGGCGATCTTTCTCGCGAATCTGCCGCTTGCCGCAGCGGGTTTCGCACTGGCTCGCAGAACGATTCCTCGCGACATCAAGATAGCGGCAGCGGGCGAAGCCGCCGATACCTCGTCTTTGCGCTTCTGGATCACACGCTTCGATCTGCCGGGCACGCTTCTGTTCGCCGCCGGGCTGTCGACCTTGTTCGTCGGGCTGCTGTCGTTCGAGCCGGGCGGTTCGCTTCGATCGGGCAGCGGACCGGCCGCCGTTTGGACAGCGATCGGCGCGACTTTGTTCGCGCTATTCGTCCGGCACGAGCTTCGCGCGGAGGCGCCTTTCGTTCCGCTGCGGCTGTTCGTCCGGTATCCGGCCCTTACCCGGGTCAATATGGAGTTCATGCTGGCGAACCTGCTTTTTTATGCCGTCTTTTTCGGTCTTCCTTCGTATTTGCAGCAGGTCCGTCATATGAACGAATCCCGAGCCGGACTGCTGATGCTCAGTCTGGGTCTATGCTCGCTCTTCTTCTCGCCGATCGCGGGCCGTTGGGTCGAACGCGCGGGAGCGGCCGTCGTGCTGCGGATTTCCGCGCTCGCGATGACGGCAGGCTCGATCGGCCTCGTCTTCTTGAACGACGGCTCGTCTTTGTTTCTGATCGTTTTGATCCTCGCCGCTTTCGGCATCGCCAACGGACTGAACGGCGTCGCGATGCAGTCCGCGCTTTTCGCGAGCACGCCGAAAGAATCGGCCGGCGTCGTTTCCGGACTATTCAACACGTTTCGTTATCTCGGCACGATCTTCTCTTCGCTGCTGACCGGTCTCGCGATGGGCGGCGAATTCACCGGGGCCGGTCTTCGGACGTTGGGCCTCGTCTTGACGGCCGCGGCGCTGATCCTGCTGGCTTCGAGCGTACCGCCGCGCCCCGACTTCGAACGACGAACGGACCGGAAATAATAAAAAGCCGATCGAATCCGCTAACATACGGATCGATCGGCTTTTTTATGTCTGATTCGGTTTCTTTCGCGCGTCTTCCGGCGTCTGCCGAATGGACGGGAGAACTGTTCACTTTGCCGCGGCCGCTTCTTTTTTGGCTTTGGCCGGCGACTTTCTCGTTTTCTTGGCGGCCGCCTCCGCTGCGCGCCCTTCTTGATGTTCGCGCTCCATGCGGTCGACGTTCGCTTGGCGAGCTTCTTTGAGAAGTTCGACTTCTTTTAATACTTTTTCCTGAGAAGCCGCGTCGGTCATGCTGAGGAACTGTTCGAAAGCATCCGGATACATGAACTTCTTGTTTTCCGTCTCGCCGGAGAAGTTCACTTCGATTCGCTTGTCTTCGTTCTGAACGATCTGCCCCTGCCCGTAGGTAACGTGCTCTACCTCTTGTCCGATCAATTGCATCTCGTTTGCTCCTCTTTGTTTGTGTCCTCCTTTGATTGTAACACAGGATGATCGAAGCGAGAAATTTGTGGTCGATTTGGTTCTAGCGTACCTTTTGCACAAGAAGTTCGTCCAGAATTTCACAGATCCCGTATTGACCCGTTTCTAATCGCCCGTTGATAAAATTCTCCACTTCATCGGGCTTCAGATCGTACATGACCTCGATCTCTCGGGCGAACAGCGTCTGTCCTTTTTTTAGCCAATCTTCAAGTTCGGGTACCGGTTCAGGTTCGACGGTTCGGCCGAGCAGACGTTCCAGACCTTCGACATACGTCTCCAGCGGACGAACGCCGACGATCTTGACGGCCTGTCCCTTGTCGTCGGCCAGCACGATCGTCGGGAATCCCCGCACCCCGAGACGGGCGACCAGCGCGAAATCCTGATCCAGCAGATCCTGTGCCGCTTCGGTACCGGCTTCCGCCATGATCGCTTTTCCGTCGAGTCCCATCGCGTTCAGCCGTGGGATCAGCACGCGTTCTTGCCCGATATTCCGGTCGAACACGAAGACGTCTTCGCGGGCCAGACGCAGATAATCGTTTTCCCGGCCGGGGTAGCGAGCCTGAATTACTTTGAATACGCGCGAAGGCGGATAAGACGACTGAATCGGATCGGTAAGCCAGAGCGATCCGTCGATCGGCATACGGGAATGTTCGCCGACTTCGCGCCAATGCCCGGCCACGTCGGAAGGCTGTCCGATCCCGTTCGCCTTGTCGGCGAAACCGGACCATCCCGGCAGCAGACCGCCCATCACCGTTCGAACATTCACATGCCGCCCGTACTGCCACAGGAAACGGTTCAAGACCGGTTCGAGCGCCCAACAATGCGAGCAGATCGGATCGGTGACATAGTAAAGGGTGATTTGCGGAGCCGGCGCGGCCAACTCGAACATTTCGATCCCGGCGTCTTCGACTTCGCCGCAAATCCCGGTTTGCAGATCGCAGACCATGTTAGGCTTATTGCCCGGCTTTTGGCCGGAATCGGAAGAATGCGTGTTCATTAGAATCGTTCCTTTCTCTCTTGTTCTTGCTTATTATTATAGAACAAGGTATCCTTTCGACAAGTACGATCATTTTTCTGACCAAGTATAAAAAGTATACTATTGAGAAATCAATTTGGATAAGGAGATAGGTCCGATGCAGTACAAAGAAAACTTGCAGCAGCTCTGCCCGGCCACGTTCGCGTTCGGCGTGATCGGAGGTAAATGGAATCTGCCGATTCTCTCCATGCTCTCCAATCAGCCGGTCGTGCGGTATAACGAATTGAAGCGCGGTTTGGACGGCATTACCGGAACCATGCTCACCAACTGCCTCAAAGAACTGATCGATTACGGCATCGTGCATCGCGAACAGTATCCGGAGATTCCGCTGCGCGTGGAATATTCGCTCACGCCTTCGGGGCAAGCGTTGGTTCCGCTGATCTCGTCCATCGTCGACTGGGGCGAACAGCATATCGAATCGTTGATCGCCGCCGATTCTTCTTCCGTGTCTCCCCGACCGCTCTGAATCCTTCGAACCGTTCCCGAAGACCGAGTCTGCCTTATGCGCCGCTGCGGCTTTCTTTAGCTTGCTAATGAAGCAGCATGGTATCTTGGTAGTCCAAGTTCTTGAGAATTTTCCCGCCTCCGTGATTAAATGTGGACAGCAATGCATTGCGGGAAAGAAGGCTATTCGAGTGAAGAAAACAGGCATGGACCTGCTGTTGATCGCGATCGGCGCTCTGGCTTTCGCGATCGGCATCAACGTGTTCGTCATTCCGCACGGGCTGGCCGAAGGCGGCGTCGTAGGGATCACCGTTATTTTGTATTACGTGTTCCAATGGTCGCCGGGCTTGACCGGGCTGCTGATCAATCTGGCGCTGGTGGGGATCGGTTATAAGCTGCTGTCTCGCAGAACGATCGCGTATACCGTCGTCGCGGTTTCGCTTCATTCGCTGCTGCTGCATCTGACCGAACATTGGCGGATTCCTTCGGACGATCTGATGGTCAATGCGATCTTCGGCGGCGCCATGATCGGATTCGGAATCGGCTTGATCATCCGCGCGGGCGGCACGACGGCCGGAACGGTCATTATCGCGCAGCTCATGCACAAATTCTGGGGTTGGAAAGTCAGCTACGCGCTGCTGCTGTGCGACGCGCTGGTCGCCGTCTCTTCGTTTTTCATTATCGGGATCGAGAAACTGATGTTCACGATCATCATGCTGGTGGTCGCGACCAAAGCGATCGATCTGATCACCGCGGATCGCAGCGCGAAGAAACCGGCTGCGGTCATGCCGCGCAAACGGGACGAGGTCGCTTGACCTCCCCGTTCGGTCGCGGTTTTTCTTTTTTACGCAATGAGAATCTTTATCAAGATTTGTGACTCAAATCACGAGTCTTCGCGATCGGTCGTCTATAATGAAAACGAAGACGCGATCCGAAGATCCGACAATCCAATCGAGGAGTGAGTCATAGATGGAAAAGCAAGCGTTAAGTACCTTTCAGGAATACCGGGCAGACAAGTTTACGAAGAAAATCGTGTTCAAAAAAGAAAGCCATACGGCGTTCGTATTGAATTTCGGACCGGGACATCAGCTTCCGACGCATAACCATCCGGGCGCGACCTTGTATCTGACCGTATTGGAAGGCAGCGGCTTCATGATCGCCGACGGCGTCGAGACTCCGGTGAAGGCCGGCGATCTGGTACGCGTCGAAGGCCATGAAGCGTTCGCTTACCGCAGCGCGGACGATGCCCGCTCGAGCCTGTCGGTAGTCTTGATCGACACGCCGAGCGAAGAGTACGCGAAAAACATTTGACGTTTGCATGGACCAAAAGGATCAAAAGAAGAAGATAAGAAAGCCGGAACGCGGCTCAATCGCGTTCCGGCTTTTTTTATTTTCTTTAGGGCTGCCCAGAACTCGGCGTTTCGGGGTCTCCGTCGAAGATCGCATTGGCCCAATCGGCAAACGCTTTTTTCCAATAGGCGTATTTGTCGGACACCACCAGCCGTTCCGCGAGACCGTTCGCTTCGCAGTCTCCGAAACCGTGGTTCGCTCCTTCGAGCGTCAGCAGCCTATTCGGCACGCCGTTGTCATCCAGGCTTCGCTTATAATCCAGAATGCCTCGGGAGCCGATCAGCATATCGTTGTCGCCGAAGCATAGAAACTGCGGCGGGTCGCCCGGCCGGACATGCTGTGCCGGCGAATAATGATCGAGCAGCCGCTTGCGCGTTCGTTCATCTTCCGCGTCTTCCTTATGGAAAAGAGAAACCGCGACGGAAGGCAGATCGCCGCAATCAAGCAGCGGATAGACTAATCCGGCTAGATCCGGACGGTCGTCTGCGCGGTCGATATCGTCTTCGTCGTAACCTTGCGCGTTCACGGAAGAACCGCGCAGCAGCGTCATCAGTACCGCGGCCATATGCCCGCCCGCCGAGAAACCGAGCACGCCGATCTTCTGCGGGTGAAGGCCGAACTGCCGGGCATGGGAGCGAACATATCGAACGCTTCGCTGCAAATCCAGAAAAGGAACCGGCGCTTTGTAAGGGTTCAGCCGATATTCCAGCACGAAAGCCGATATTCCCGCTTCGTTAAGCGATCGGGCGATTCCTTCGCCTTCATGTTTGACGGAACGGGTGACGTATCCGCCGCCGGGGACGATGATAACGGCCCGATCGCTGCCTTCGGCCAAGTAAGGGATCAGGCAGGGAACGTCATCGTAAGTTTCCGCCGCTTCGCCGCCTTGAATCTCGATCGCGTAAGTCGCTTCATGAATGCGATGCCTTCGCTTCCCGGCGTAAGGTCTTTTAAGTGCGGCAAGCGCCCGAATCCCGGCGAGAGCTTTAGACGGGTTTTCGTTTCGGAGCTCCAGCTCGTCGTATTTGCTTTGTCCGGTATTGTAAGGGATAGAGCGGCGCCAAATCGAAAGTTTGCTCGTCATGAGGTCATCTCCTTCTCTTTCTCCTTCTTCATCGGCTTAACCCTGCTTTTTCGATTTGAAGCATTCGCCTACTCCTTGTAACGTTAGACGCTTCCCGTCCCAAACGCCGGCCTATATAAAAAGAACCCGTTCGGCCCGTTTGCGGCCGTTCGGGTTCTTCGTATTCGCGTCGGGTTCGTTTCGGATCAATGCCGTTCTTGCGCGTTCGAGGCCGTTCCGGAAATAACCGTCTTTTCTTCGGGGTTCGGCGGCGCACCGAGCTGATCCTGTTCGAAGCTGCCCAATACCGAATCGAGCAGTCCGGGGAAGCGTTCGTTCAAGTCGTCGGCGCGGAGCGAGATCAGACGTTGGGTACCGAGCGCGCGCGTACGCGTGATGCCCGCTTCGCGCAGAATGCGGATATGCTGCGAAAGCGTCGATTTCGCCAGCGCGACGTCGAAATTTTTGCAGGGCTGCTCGCCGCAGCGCGCGACCTTCGCGACGATGCCCAGCCGGGCCGGATCGCTTAGAGCGTGGAGCACCGTGACGAGATTTATATTTTTGCGCTCGGGATGATAGAGCGGTTTCATTCGGATTCCTCCTGACCGTGAATGTGTGCATGGCGGACGTTGAATCAAGTTTCAATTGTATTTTACCTCATTCTCCTGCTATACTCCAATTGTTCGTTAATTACCGAACTATAGAAATAGACAGAACTCCGCCAGGAGACAAAGGAGAGCCCCATCATGAAACCTACTACAGCCTCTTACGCGGCCGAATCGCCGCAATCCGCCCATCCGCCGAGCTTGCTCGCGCGCGAAGGCTTAACCATTCTCGTATTCAGCCTCGCCGTCGTTCTCGTCGTGATGAACACGGCCATGTTCAATATGGCGCTGCCCGACGTGACGGCCGACTTCGGCATCTCGGCAAGCACCGCTTCTTGGATCGTCACCGGCTATTCGATCATGTTCGCGATCTCGTCGATCACGTTCAGCCGGTTGTCCGACTTCGTTCCGCTCCGCCGTCTGCTGATCGCCGGCCTGCTGGCGCTGGGCGGCGCGGGTATCATTGGATTCTTCAGTCAGAGCTTTATCGTGCTGCTGCTCTGCCGCATCGTGCAAGCGGCGGGCGCAGGCGGCGCGGTATCGCTCGCGATGGTGCTGTTCACGCGCTATATCCCGCTCGAACGCCGCGGATCCGCGATGGCGACGGTCATGTCGGCCGTATCGCTCGGTCTGGGTCTCGGCCCGGTCATCGGCGGTCTGATCGTCGAGAACTTGAGCTGGCATTGGCTGTTCGCGATTACGGCCGCGGTGCTGCTGCTCGTACCGTTCTTCCTCTGGCTGCTGCCTAAAGAACTGCCGAAACGCGGTTCGTTCGACGCGATCGGCGGCGTGCTGCTGGCCGTCGGCATTACCAGCTTGCTGCTGTTCCTGACGAATCAGATCTGGGCGCTGCTCGCGCTCGGCCTTGTCTCGCTGATCTTGTTCATCATGCGCATTCGTCTGACGCCAGATCCGTTCGTTCTGCCTTCGCTGTTCGGCAACCGACGTTATCTGCTGCTCGCGTTGGCGGGGATGACGGCGTATATCTGCAACTTCTCGACGCTGTTCCTGCTGCCGCAGATTCTGACGCGGAATTTCGCGTTTACCGCCGGGCATGCCGGATTGATCATCTTCCCGGGTTCGCTGCTGGCGATCATCGCTTCGCGGAAGATCGGCAAAGTCATCGACCGCTACGGCAACCACGGCATTCTGCGTTACGGTCCGCCGCTGCTGCTCGTCTCGACGCTGCTCTTCGCTTTGTTGATCACCCATTCTTGGGTCGCGGCGATGATCATCTACATGATCTTGAGCATCTCGTTTACGGCGCTGTCCAGCAGTCTCTCGAACGAGATGTCCCGCGTACTGCCTGAATCGTTTATCGGCTCCGGGATGGGACTGTTCCAGCTTCTTCAGTTCTTCAGCGGAGCGTTCAGCGTGGCCTTGGCGACTACGGCGCTGGAATGGCAGCATGCCCTTCCGCTCTCGACCGCTTACTCCAATATCTATTGGGGCTTGTCGATCTCGGCATTCGTCGCGATCTTGAGCGCGATCTGGTACCGCCGACACAGCGCTCGCGCGCAAACGAACTGACTGTTCCTTTTTATTTTCGATATCGATCGGAAACTTTATCGAACGACGGTCTGCCTTTCTGGGCGGCCGTCGTTTTTTTGCGCGCAAAAAAACGGAAGTAGACGCCGATTCGCGACATTTCAGAACGAAACGCAAGCCGCGGCTTTCCCGTTCGGCGTTTCGAAAAGCTTACGTATGACTCGTTCTCCGCATACTCGCGTATGAATCCAATCGATGAAATCTTCGTGACCGATCAGATGTCCCCAATCTTCGAATACGATCTCGTTCTCGTATACGTGAGTCTGATGAACGCGAAACGGTTGGATTCCTTCTTGCGCGGCCATCCAGGCGTCAAAACGAGTTTGCAAAGAGGCGAGCTCCCCGGCAACGTCTTCGCGGGCTTCGAAATAATCGTATTGTCCGTCCGTATAGTCCATCGCAACGATCTGCGTAGGCCGGTCGGTGAACGCGGGCTCTTGACTCCATGCCGGATAGTCGAGCCGATCCTCTTTTTCAGAAGCTGCGCGGCTTACCGGGAGTCCTTGAAGAATCCTCCATCCTTTCTCCGTTTCTTGCGCGAGTGCCGTATATCCGCTTAATCGTCGAATCAGTTCGGAGCGGCTGCGAAAAACATAATATCCCGCGTATCGGATCAGCAGTTCTTCGGCAGATTCCGGGATCGGAATCGGATACCGGGTAATTCGTTGTTTGCCGTTCTCCGTTTCGATCCGCTCTCCTTCGGCGCTTAGGCCGATTTGGCTGCATGCCCAAGTCAGAATCAATTCTTCGCGCGAAAAAAGATTCAACCTCTCTTCGAATTTGACTCTTGCTGTCTGCGTATAGTTCTCGTGCAAGCGAAGCGAATACCGCAGCGCTTCATCAAGACGAGGACGTAAAGCGACCAGTTTCGAATATGCTATCATGATTCACCTCTTTTGTTAGAACGCGCGCCTTTCGGCAAACGTTGCATCAGGATTCGGATACGTTCGCAAAGTCGTGTTTTTTGTTGTGCGCGGAATCACAAGCATTGAATTTGAATATTTTACAATGAAATCATACGACCGTTCACACGGCAAGCGAACACCCATTTTGCACGATAAGAATCGGAGGAAATCGACCATGAATTCGCAATCCCCGTCTAACGAAAGCATCGAAAACAACCAACCGTCCATGTTCTGTTTCCAATGTCAGGAAGCTTCGAAAGGTACCGGCTGCACGATCGCGGGCGTCTGCGGCAAACCGCATGACGTCGCCAATCTGATGGATCTGCTCGTTCATACGCTCAAAGGCATCTCGTTCCTCAGTCTGGATCTCGACCTGCCGACCGAGACGGAACGTCGCGTCTCCTTGTTCATCATGGACTCGCTGTTCGCGACGATCACGAACGCCAACTTCGACCGCGAAGTCTTCCTCGCGAAAAACCGCGAAGCGTTGGCGCTTCGCGACGAGATCCGCGCGCTGCGCGGCGCGCAGTTCCCGAACGCGTCCGACAATCTGCCGGACGCCGCCGTCTGGACCGGCGAAGAAAGCGAATTCGATGCCAAAGCCAAGACGGTCGGCGTGCTGCGTACCGAAAACGAAGATATCCGTTCTCTGCGCGAACTGCTGATCTACGGTCTCAAAGGCATGTCCGCTTACGCTTATCACGCCGGACATCTGGACGAGATCGATCCGGAAATCGACGCGTTTATCCGCCGCGCGCTGGCTGCGACGCTGGACGATACGCTGGAAGCGGGCGACCTTGTCGCGCTGAACCTCGAAGCCGGCAAATACGGCGTCGACGCGATGGCGATGCTCGACCGCGCCAATACCGGCGCTTACGGCAATCCGGAAGTCACGAAAGTCAAGATCGGCGTCGGCCGCCGTCCGGGCATTCTCATCAGCGGTCACGATCTCAAAGATCTGGAGCAGCTCTTGAAACAGACCGAAGGCAGAGGTATCGATATCTACACGCACAGCGAGATGCTTCCGGCCCACTATTATCCGGCGTTCAAGAAATACGAGCATTTCTACGGCAACTACGGCAACGCTTGGTGGAAGCAGAACAGAGAATTCGAATCGTTCAACGGTCCGATCCTGATGACGACCAACTGCATCGTGCCACCGAAAGACAGTTATGTCGGCCGCCTCTATACGACGGGCAATACCGGTTATCCGGGCGTGGCTCATATTCCGGACGGCGAGAACGGCGCGCCGAAAAACTTCTCCGCGCTCATCGAGCAGGCTTTGACCTGCGCAGCGCCGACGGAGATCGAGACCGGCGAGATCGTGGGCGGATTCGCGCACGATGCCGTGATGAACGTCGCTGATCAAGTCGTCGATGCCGTGAAGACGGGCGCGATCAGCCGCTTCTTCGTCATGGCCGGCTGCGACGGACGGATGAAATCCCGCGATTACTACACGGATTTCGCGAAGGAACTTCCGCAGGATACCGTGATTCTCACCGCCGGCTGCGCCAAATACAAATACAATAAGCTGGATCTCGGCGAGATTGGCGGCATTCCGCGCGTGCTCGACGCCGGACAGTGCAACGATTCCTATTCGCTCGTCGTGATCGCGCTCAAGCTCAAAGAAGTCTTCGGGCTGGACGATATCAACGATCTGCCGATCTCGTATAATATCGCGTGGTACGAACAGAAAGCCGTAATCGTGCTGCTGTCTCTGCTTTATCTGGGCGTCAAGAACATTCACCTCGGTCCAACGCTTCCGGCGTTCCTGTCGCCGAACGTGGTGAACGTCTTGGTCGAGAACTTCGGCATCGGCGGCATCACGAACGTCGAAGACGATATGAAGATGTTTATGGGGGCTTAAGTTCTCCGAGTTTAACATAAGATTAAGCCAAAGCGCCGGTCTTTTCAGGTCAGCGCTTTGGCTGTTTTGGTTTCGATGGTTTACGGTTTTTCGGTTTAATTTTTTCCGGTTTTGACTTTGGTTTTATTATTGTGAATTTTTCATTATCTTAAATATTTATTTTTATGTTATTTTGCAACGCTCTGCTCTCCGCGCAGCGGATAGATGACTTCGCATCCTTCCATATTCCGAAGTTCTTCGTTGAGCACATGATTATGATCGGCTCCGACGATGCACAGCATGCGTTGGCCCGGATGCTGCTTGATGGTGTTGCGAATTCGCTGCACCATGATCAGATGCCGACCGGTCCAGCGAAACGCATGCGCTTCCGGGTCCAGCTCGGCCATTCGTTCGTATTTGCGCCGGGTCGCTTCGTCGAAGGCTTCGTTGTTGAAAGGAATCCTCCCCTGCCTCGCACCTGCGAGCTGACGCTGCCACCATTCTTCGTCTTCCTGCTCTAACCTCGCGCGTTCTTCTCCTTCATAGTTTCGCAAAGGATCGAAGTCGTTCCAGACATCAAGCTCGATCCAATCGATCGGTACGAAATCGATCCCCTTCTCTTCGCACAGCGGGAAGATCAGGTCATAGTATTCGCTCGGCGGCTCACCCCAATAGCCCCGTTCTTCCCGATTACGCTTGTATCGCTCGAAGCTGGTCGGCAGCACTTCTCCGCAGATCGCGTCCGGATTGAACTCCGTAATCAATTCGCGGATGAGCTCAAGCGTTAAGCCGGTTTGTATGCGCAGTTCGTTGTTATGTACGACGCCCAGTATACCTAACGTTTTCGTTTTTTCCATTGTTTTGAGTGTACCCCTTATGTTTTCTATTGTGAATTTTTCATTATGTTAAAATATTTTCAGGAAGTTCTTTGTAGTACGACATCAGTTCGATGACGATGCTGCCTTCAAATGTTCGATCCACCGGACCGATTAGGCTGACTCGACTTTTTAATCCGTACTCGTGGTATTAAGGTCGGGCAGCAGCATTCTGTCTTTCAGATCGGTTAGACGCATAATAACCTCCTTCGATTCAATCAATCAGAGTTCGATCGTGATTTCCGGAAACTCTGCATGATAAGACAGCAATTCGACAACCAGACTTCCGTTAAACGTTTTGTCTATCGGGCCAATCATGGCCTTTTGTCTTTTACGTACATCGGATTTTTCCGAAGTGGGTCCGAACGCTACAGACATAGGCGATGGGTATGAGGTCGACAACGCTTCGGCATCCAAGTAATCTTTCGCATAAAAATCCAGCTGGATATCGCCTTCCACTTCGTATTCGATACGAGCCAGATTCTTTCCTTCGGGACAGATCGCCAGCAGACTGCTGCGTCGCTGCTCTTTGACCTGCTGCCATTCTTCGTCCGTAAATCCCGGCGAGCAAGGTCTGGCTAACATTTCTTCGTATTCTCCCCAGACATCGTAATGGGTCCATCCGTACATATAGAAGGAACGATTCTCTTCATGTACGGAATCGTAAAAAGAACGCCGGATCGCTTGCGGCGAATGGCCGTATTCCAGCACGATGGGTTCGACTTGCAAAGGAATTCTGCGAAAAGTACGATCGAATCGCAAAGCGATATCCAGCTCTTTGTTCAAATCCAGATCCGGAAAAGGTTCGGAGGAATCTTGCATGTAGGAAGTCAGAAATAAACGGTAGAGCTCTGCTTCCGCGAATCCCGAGAGGTCCACTCCCTTTTCCACAAAATGCTGCAGCCTCATATAGGTCTCGTGATCCTGCTCCGTGCAAAACCGCGCCTCCATGCCGTTAAAGGTCATAAGCCGATCTTGGATGATCATCTTGGAGATATGATCCTCCTGATCTTCGAAAATCGTATCCCCCTGCAAAGACTGCTGCACGCGATCGCGATTCGAAAGGGGTTCTTGAGGTTCATCCGCCGGTTGTTCTTCATATAAATAATCCGGAAATCGGCGGAGTGTCCATAGCTTATGAATCCCGCGCTCCGATGTAATGGCAATCAGCAGGATATCGTTATTGTTGATCTTAACCAGACGGTTGAGCAGAATTTCGCGGTCGGGGAGCAGCATCATGTCTTTCAGTTCTTTCAGACGCATGAGTGGCCTCCTTGGAATAGATGTTCTTGGGCAAGTACGCTTCTCCTAATGAACGCAAAATGAACAAGTTCCGTCACGACTTCGCTCCAAATGCCCAATTCCTCTATTCCATCAGCTTCTTTATTCGGGTTTTGGATTTTCAGTCCTCTATTGTGAATTTTTCACCGTTTGAATCGGTCCTTGCGAATTAAGCAAAATCATCTGTCTGGTCATCTCTTCCGGCGGCTGCCGCATCCCGTCGTTCAGCCAGCCGTGGATCACGCCTACATAAGCGGACCCGATATAGCTGGCGAGCACGTCTTTTTGCACCGGAAGTTTGCTTTCGTCGAGATCGGCGAACTTCTCTTCATAGAAACGCGCGAAATACCGCTTCATGTATTGGACGAAGTCCGTCATCGCTTTGCGCTCGAACATGACTTCGAAGAACGTCCGATGCTTTTTGACATAGGCGAAGACGCGTCCGGCCATATAATTCTGCATCTCGTCGATCGACAGCTCCAAACGCTGCGCGGCTTTCGCTTTTCCGAACAAGTCGTCCAGAATCTCGTCCGTTACGCTCTGAAGCAGATGATCTTTGGTTTCGTAATGGAGGTAAAAGGTTTTGCGGTTGACGTTCGCGCGTTCCGTAATATCCACGACGGTAATGCGGTCATACGATTTTTCGTTCAACAGCTCAAGCAGCGCTTCGCTGAGCGTCTTGCGCGTACGCGCGACTCGGGGATCCAACCTTTTCGGCGGATCGGAATGAATCGTCATCATGCGTGCTCCTTTCTTTTCTCAAAAAGTCAGACCCCAATTATATGTCAAATGAGTCATAAGCCGCAATCGTGTATTTGATGGTTATTGCCGTTCTTTTCAAAGTCCTTTATAATCCGAATCATGAGTTGTTGACAATTTAATTTATAAAAACATAAATGACAGGAGAGATTCATCATGACTTCCGCAACGCTGAGCGCACAAGAACTGGTTTCCTTGCAGCGCCGATTTTTCCGCACCGGACAGACCAAAAGCCTGCCTTACCGCATCGAAGCCCTCAAACGGCTGCGCCGAGGAATCGAAGATTATCAGACCCGCATTCTGGCCGCGCTGCGCGCCGATCTGAACAAATCCGAAGCCGAAGGCTTCCACACGGAGATCCGTTTGGTCCTCGGCGAACTCGATTATACGTTGGAGCACTTGGAAGAATGGGCCGCTCCTCGCGTCGTGCCGACTTCGAGCCAGATTCCCGACGGCGTAAGCCGCATCCATCCCGAACCGTACGGCGTCACGCTGGTGATCGCGCCGTGGAACTATCCGTTCCAACTGGCGTTCTCTCCGCTTGTCGGCGCGATCTCGGCCGGCAATACCGCGGTGCTTAAGCCGTCCGAGCTGACACCGAACGTCTCGAAGATCAGCGCTCAGTTGATCGCCGAATGTTTCCCGCAGGAATTCGTGGCCGCCATGGAAGGCGAAGTCGAGACCAGCACCGAACTGCTGCGCGAGAAATTCGACTATATCTTCTTTACGGGCAGCACGCCGGTCGGCAAAGTCGTGATGCGAGCGGCGGCCGAGCATCTGACGCCGACCACGCTCGAACTGGGCGGCAAAAGCCCGTCGATCGTGCACCTTGACGCCGATCTCAAGAAAACGGCGCAAAGCCTGGTACGCGGCAAGTTCCTGAACGCCGGACAAACCTGCGTCGCGCCGGATTATCTGCTGGTGCACGAAGACGTCCGCGAAGCGCTCGTGCAGGAGATCAAGCTCGAGATCGCGGACAAACACGGCGAAGACGTGCTGTCGAATCCCGATTTCCCGCATATCGTCAACGAACGCAACTTCGATCGCTTGAGCCGCTTCCTGCAGGACGGCAAGGCGCTGATCGGCGGACGTTCGGTTCGCGAACAGCTGCTGATCGAACCGACGCTGCTCGAAGGCATCGACTGGGAATCGCCGGTCATGCAGGAAGAAATCTTCGGACCGATCCTTCCGATGATGACGTATACCGATCTCGACGACGTGCTCGAGAAGATCGTCGATCGTCCGAAGCCGTTGGCCCTGTATCTGTTTACCCGCGATCAAGAGGTTCAAAATCTCGTATTGAATACCGTTTCGTTCGGCGGCGGCTGCGTCAACGAAACGCTGCTGCATATGAGTTCTCACGAGCTGCCGTTCGGCGGCGTCGGCGAGAGCGGCATGGGTTCGTATCACGGCCGCCAAAGCTTCGAGACGTTCTCGCATCATAAGTCGATGTTGGTGCGCGGCGTCTGATTTTCTTTTCTTTCTCCCCGCTTTCTTCGCTTTCCGCACTGCCGCAAGCGTCCGCTCGCTCCCCGCGAACGGGCGCTTTTTTTGCTGCGTTCCGCCGGGATTCCGCGTTGAACGGCGTCTATTTCATTATTCGCCGAATTCGATGTAACCGAACGTCGGACCCGTCCATCTAATGTTCATCCGAAAAGAAGAAAGGAAGATGCTGCTTGATCGAAGAAGAACAAGTCCGACGGGCAAGAGACGGGGATCGGGAAGCTTTCGTGGAATTGATGCGGCAGACGGAAGACGCGCTGCACCATATGGCTTGGTCGATGCTCAGAAAAGAAGAAGACGTGGCGGACGCCATGCAGGAGACGGTGTTCAAAGCTTACCGTTCGATATCTTCGCTGCGGGAGCCGCAATTTTTCCGAACATGGATCTTCCGCATTCTGATCAACGAATGCAATACGCTGCTTCGAAGCCGCGGGCGGACTGTAACCGTAGCCGACTTCCCGGTGACCGCTTCGCGCACGAACGAATACGATCAGGTGGATCTGCGCGACGTGGTCGATCGGCTCGAAGATAAGCAGCGAACGGTGATCATCCTGCATTATTTCGAAGACCTGAGCATCTCGCAGATCGCCCAGACGCTGGAAGTGACGGAGAGCGCCGTGAAAGCGCGGCTGATGCGGGCGCGTACCGCGCTGATGAACAAATTTCAATCCAACTCGAGAGGGAGTATGAATTATGAATCGATCTGAAACCGAGCAGCATCTGGACCTTGCTTTGAAGTCGGCAGCCAAAGAAAACCCGCCGATGTCTCCTTACGTGCGGACCCGTCTGGATGCCGCTTACGCTTCTCTGCCGGATACGCCGGAACAAACGCGGACCTCTTCCGCAACAACGCGCCAGTCTCGCCGACGCTTCTCGCCTCTGCGGCGCACGGCCGTCGCTGCCGCTTCCGCATTGGTTCTGTCGACCGGACTGTTCGCTTCGGGCTTCGTATCGCCGGCGATGGCCGACACCATTCGGGACATCCCGGTCATCGGCAGCCTGTTCAGCAAGATCGAAGGCGACGCGGGCTTGAAGACCGCCGGAGAACGCAATCAAGGATCGGTCGTTCAAGCTTCGGCGGCCGCAGGAGACAGCCGAATGAACATCAAAGAAACGATTTTCGACGGCACGCGGCTTGCTTTTGCGCTCGAATTGACCGTCCCGGGCGTGAAAAACGCAAGCAAATTCGAAGAAGCCATGGAGAACGTCACGCTCAACGTCGTCGGACGCGAAATGAACGGATTCTTCTATACGAAGCCGACCCAAGAAGGCCCTCATACGTATTCGGTCTTGATGAATCTGCCGCTGAATGCCGCCGACGCGCAGAAACTGGGACAGCATTTCGAAGGTACGGTCTCGGTTACCCTGCGCAATCAAGAACAGCCGCTGACCGTCCAAGTTCCGTTCAAGCGCATCGGCTCTTCGAACGAACGCCATCTGACGCCGGGTCCTTCCGTAGTAGGCGCACGATACACGCTGAATATCGACCGCTTCGACGTGACCGCTTCGACGGTTCAGCTCAGCACGTCGCTTAAGCTGAACGATGCGTCGGCTTCGGCCCAAAGCCAAGAAGCGGCGCTGATGGACATAGCCTTCGAGATCGTCGACGATCAAGGCCGTACGCTCGACGTCGTAGGCGGTCAAGGCCAGCTCGATCGCGGCGCGATGCGGTACGTTTCCAACTACGGCGCCGATCTGAGCGGAGCGAAGTACGTGATCGTCAAGCCTTATATCCGATCGGGCGACGATTCGGGCGACAAGAAAAATTATCTGCAAGATCTGGAAGTCAAGATTGATTTGGATACGGTCAAATAAACAGAATTTCGACCTGATACGCGACCCCATAAAGGAAGAAGGCTCCGCGAATTATCGCGAAGCCTTCTTTTGTCGTTTCGTTAAAACATCTAAGTTTTCAGTTTCCTCGAAGCCCGGACAAATCCGCCGGAACCCGCGCATCGTTCAGACCGCTTTGCGCGCCAGATCGAACAGCACGTTGTTTTCCAGATGGATATGTTCGAACGTGTCTTTCTCCAGCGCTTCCAGCCGGTTCAGTACCAGACGGTGCGTACCGCAGGCATCCATCGGAGGCACGAAATCACCGGTGATCTCGCGCAGTTCCTTCAGCAGCTCGCCGGCGGCTTCGTGCTCGCTCTCCAGCTCCGTCAGATGCGGCTTCAACGCAGCGGCATTGGCTTCGGAAGGATCTCGGAAGTAAGCGCTCAGCCGCGGGAATACGTTCCGGTCTTCGTCCGTCGTATGTTCCAGAAGGTCATGCTTCAGCAGCGAGAAAATCTCCTGCACGCGCAGCAGATACGGGCGATGTCCGCCGTGCACGCGGGCAAGCTTGGTGACGTAAGGCGTCAGCGCAGGCAGTTCTTCGCGCAGCGCTTCGTGGTATTTGCGTTGGATATGCGCGATCAGCGCTTCCGGTTCCAGCGAAGACGGCTTCAACTCTTGACGTTCGGCGTCTTCGCGGGCAATCGCTTCGATGCGTACGAGCACCTCGTCCGTATTCAGACCGCGTTCTTCGGCGGCCTGACGCAGCGGGATCTTGCCTCCGCAGCAGAAGTCGATCCGCAGCTCGCGGAACAGATCGCCGGTGCGCGGCATTTCGCTGACGATATCGGATACCCAAGTATTTGCTTGTACAGTCGTGGTCATCTCATAGGCCTCCCTATAGGCATAAAGTAAGTGGTTATCGGCAGCATTTCGGCGCGCCGCCTGCTGCTTCTTCAGTATAAGGAGGCTCAAGCGGACGCCTTGTGATTTCAAGCACTTTATCATGAATTTGCGGAATCAAGCCTTTTCTTCCGGTCGGATATCGTCCGGCCGCAGCAGCAGCACGAACTGACGGGCCAGAAACTGCGGCGAATACGGCAGGTCGCTGCGCAGCCACGAAGCGATCGTGCCGAGCAGAGCGGCCGAACCGAACCAGAGCGCCACATCCTGCTGAATTCCCCGTTCGTTCAGGCCTTTGTCCGTCATGCCTTCGCCGATCTTGCGGGTAAAGACGTCGCGCAGCCGTTCGTGGAAGATCGGCACGCGGCGCGACCCGATGATCACTTTGTAAAATTCGGCATTGGACGCGATATGTTCGAGCAGTTCGAGCAAGATGCCGTCGGAAGAATTCCAAGGCTGCTCTTTGCTTTTGCGATCCATCGCGCGTTCCACGTCCACGACCATCTCTTCCGCCATCTTCTCCAGCATGTCGGGAATATCGCGGTAGTGCAAATAGAACGTAACTCGATTGATCGTGGCGCGTTCCGCGATCTTGTTCACGGTAATTTTGTCCAAACTCATCTCCTGAAGCAGCTCGACGAGAGCATTTTTAAGCAGCTGACGCGTCCTCAGCACTCTCGGGTCCGTTCGTTTTCCTGTCGATTCGCTCATGATTGCGCTTCCTTTCCGCATGTTCTTATTTACATATTCGAGATCCGTGTAGATTATTCAAATTTTAAACAACAGTCCGGACGAATTCTGCTGATTAATTGACATTTCGTCAAAAAGTGTCGCTTGTAAGCAGGAAGCCCGCCTCGCTATAATCGGGTTTATGCAATGTCGATTATCCGACACGTTGTAAAAAAAGTCTATACCCGACACGAGAGGACGGAGAGAAATTGAGCAGTACCCCAAATATCGACGCGGCAGCGGTCAAAAAAGGACCGATCTTGTTCGTCATGATTCTCGGCGCGTTCCTCGCGACGTTGAATCAAACCATCATGAGCGTCGCTACGCCCGAACTGATGAAAGACTTCGCCATTACGGCCGCTACGGCCCAATGGCTGACGACCGGCTATCTGTTGGTGAACGGCGTGCTGATCCCGATCACCGCTTATCTGATGCAGAAGTTCTCCACGCGCCAGTTGTTCCAAGCTTCGATGATCATCTTCTTGGCCGGTACGATCGTGGCCGCGCTCGCGAGCGGATTTCCTGTTCTGCTGACCGGACGTTTGATCCAAGCCGCCGGAGCGGGCATCATCATGCCGCTGCTCACCAACGTTATTCTGGCTCTGTTCCCGCCGGAAAAACGCGGTTCCGCGATGGGACTGGTCGGTCTTGCGATTATCGTCGCGCCCGCGATCGGGCCTACGCTCGCCGGTTACGTGCTGGAAAATTATTCGTGGGAAACGATGTTCTATGCCATGATCCCGCTGGCGGTGCTGGTCATCGTACTCGGATTCGTCTATCTGCGCAACGTCGGCGAACGCCTGAACGTCCGCTTCGACGGAATCAGCGTGATTTTGTCCACGATCGGTTTCGGCGCGCTGCTGTACGGCTTCAGCCGCGCCGGCAGCTTGGGTTGGTCCAGCGGCGAAGTGCTGACCATGATCGCGCTCGGCGTCGTCGGTCTGGCCGTCTTCTCTTGGCGCCAGCTCCGCATGCAGTCTCCTCTACTGGATCTTCGCGCATTCAAGTTCAGCATGTTCTCGCTGACGACGGTCATCAGCATCGCGGTTACCATGATCATGTACGCGGATATGATGCTGCTTCCGCTGTATCTGCAAAACGCGCGCGGTTATACGGCCATCGAATCGGGTCTGCTGCTGCTGCCCGGCGCGCTGCTGATGGGCTTATTGATGCCGGTGACCGGCCGCCTGTTCGACAAGTTCGGCGCCAAATGGCTGACGCTGATCGGCATGGCGATCGTGATCGGAACGACGCTCGGGTTCATCAACCTGACCGACTCCACCAGCTATACGTATCTGGTGCTGATGTCGACCGCCCGCCGGATCGGCATGGCCTTCATGATGATGCCGCTTCAGACCGCGGGTCTGAACCAACTGCCGCAGCGATTGAACGCGCACGGTACCGCGATCAGCAATACGATCCGGCAGGTCGCCGGCGCGATCGGCACTTCGCTGCTGATTACCGTCATGTCCGACCGGGCCAAGAGCCATGCCGCGGAGATGATGACGAACGGCACCGATCCGTCGCAGATCGCTACGCAGGCTCAGATCGCCGGCATCAACGACGCTTATCTCGTCATCGTCGGCATCGGAATCGTCGGTCTGATCCTCTCGTTCTTCATCCGCAAAGTCACGCGCGGGGAAGAAAGCGAAACGGTAATCGTGCACGCCGACAAAAGCAAAGCCGCAAAAGCTTGATCGTTCGGCCGTTTAAAAGTGTACCGGTCGAAACCGATTCGCAAAGTATTCGCGGATTGAACGGTTCAAAAGATCGCCTATCGAACGAAACGCCGAAAAGAGCAGCCGCCGCAGCGGTTGCTCTTTTTTTCTTACTCCTTTTCTACACTTGTCTTTCGTTTCCGCCCTACAACCCGTATCTCCGGATCAGATACGTCGGCGTGCAGCTCCACGCATGGCAGTAACTGTTGATCAGATGGCTGCCGTAAGGCGAAAAGTTCTTGTCCTGCGGATCGTACAATTCCCAGAACGTATCGGCTCCGTCTTCGATCATGCCGCCCCAATACGTTTTGAGCTGCCGCACGGCTTCTTCGCGCAGTCCCGCGACCAGCAGCGCTTCGACCAGATGATGCACCATATACGGCGTCGTCATGCCTACAATCGGCTTCTTCTCCAGCAGCCGCAGCAGCAGCGCCCTGTTCTCTTCCTGCGGAAGCGTCTCGGCAAGCGCGAGCCACACCTGCGAAGCCCAAGAAACCTGACGCGCTTCGCCGCTGACGAAGAATCCTTGCTCGGCGTCCCATAATTGCTCGACGGCCGCTTTCTCCGCTTGCCGCACCGCTTCGGTCCAAGTTTCCGCGCAGGTCGCGCCTTCTTCGCCGCCGACCGCTTCGGCCAGCTTCAAAGCCCGTTTCAGCACGTAGATCAAGACGCCCTGCGTCGGGGCCTGTTTGTTCAAGTCCGGGTTCCAGTCGATAAACGACCACCAAGAATCGCTGTCTTTAACCAATCCGTCCGTTACGTGTTCGAGGGCCGATTCGACCTGCCGACGAGCCGTCGGCCATAGTTCGAGCAGCGCAACCCGATCGCCTGTCGCTTCCCAATAATCGAACAGCGAAGCCGCGAAGAACAACGAGTAGTCGTAGAGGTAGGTATCGTCCGCGATCAATTTCGGCTCGATGAACAGATTGGCGCTGACCCGCCCTTGTTCGTCCGGCAGTCCGGCGAACAGATACAGGCAGCGTTTGACCAGATCGCTGCTGCGGAACGTCTCGTAATTCGCCAACGCCTGCAAGCGCAAATCGCCCAGCCACAGCCTGCGATCCCGTTTCGGGCCGTCTTCGAATACGTCCTGCATGCAGTCCTCCAACGTGCGGATGCTGACCCGATCGATCTCCGCCAGCATAGGATCGTCGGATTCGAGCGGCCGCACCGCCGAAGCATCCGCCGACGTTACCGTTCTTACGCGCAGCGAATCGAATCTGACTTTGTATTTCTGCGACGTATCCAGCACTTCGAGCTTCAAGTAACGGAAACTGTAGCGCCGAGGCAGTTCGAGCCGGGCGGGCAGCACGTCGACGAACAGCGTCTCTTCTTGCAGCCACGAACTGCTGATCCATCCGTCGTAAGAAGAGAACGGCTCGGCCATCTCGACCGGCATCTCGCCGAACGTAAGCTTCAGCTTGAGCGGCGCGTCCGGCGGACTGCCGACCGGCGAGACGTTCAGCGACAGATAGCCGACGCGATGATCGCCGAAGTCGACGATCGCGGAGTCGCCTTTGCCGAAGCTTCGTTCGTTCAAGCCTTCCGCGCCCGCGATTCGTTTCGTTCGCCAGCCGTGGAGCGCTTGCGGGTCCGCTTGGACTTCGATCAGGCCTCGCATGCCGACTTCGCGGCTGCTCAATCGAGGTTTCAACGCCTCCGCTCGGGCGATCAGCGGCTCGCTGCGAACGATGTTCGTTTGTTGATTTTGCATATTGGGATAAGTACTCATCCGATTCGCTCCTTTTGTTTGGGATTCGTTTAGACACGAGCAAGCCTCTTCTTCTAAAAAATCAAGATTCGCTGCGGCCCGCTTTGACGGTTTGAAGTTCTTGAAGCACTTTCGGATATTCGCGGTCCAGCTTATAGAACCAGAGTACGGCAAACTGCAAGAGACACAAGATGAAAGGCACGTAAATGAAAATGAATTCGATCGAATTCGAAGCCGAACCCGACACGGTCGTTTCTCCGCCGACATATCCGCCGAACGCGAGCAGCCAGCCGATCATGGCGCCGCCCAGACCGCTGCCGGCCTTGCCGCCGAAGCTCGACGCGCTGAAGATCAACCCTTCCGTCCGCATGCCCGTTTTCCATTCGCCGTAATCGACCGTATCCGCCATAAAAGCGAAGATCGTGCCGACCACCGGCGCCATGCCGATCGCTTTGACGATTGTGGAGACAAGTACCAGCGTAAGGCTTGCCGGATTCAATACGGGAATCAGCGCGCCGACCGCCGTAATGACGATACCGATCAAGGCGACGTTGCGTTTGCCGAAACGTTTGATCAGCGGGGCAAGCAGGAGCAGAACGGCCATCATCGGAATAAGCTGCGCGGTCGACAGCAGACCGACCAAGTCTTTGTCGCCCAGGATGTACTGCGCATAATAGACGTTGATCCCTGACATCGCCGCTTGGCTGCCGTAGAAGAACGTGTTAAGCAGCAGCACCATTACCCAATACTTGTTGCGAAACAGAGCCGGCAGGCCGCGTTTGAGCGGGATCGGCTTGTCGACGACGGAAGGCGTGACGCGTTCACGCGTCGTCAGGAACGTCACGAAGAACAGAATCGCGCCGACGGCTCCGAAGATCGCGAACGCCAGCGTCCAACCGCCTTTGCCTCCGCCGAACGCGTTCACCAGCGGCAGCGTGAGATTCGAGACGGCGATCATGCCGACCAACGCCATCACCATGCGCACGATATTGATCAGCGAACGCTGGTACGGGTCCTGCGTCATCAGCGAGCTGAGCACGCCGTACGGAATATTGATCGCCGAATAGATGACGTTGATCAGCAGATACGTCACGTAAGCGTAGACCAGCGCTCCGCCCGGGCCGAAGTCCGGCGACGAGAACAGCAGCACGCCGGCAATCGCGAACGGAATCGCCATCCACATCAACCACGGCCGCGCTTTGCCCCAACGGGTTCGCGTCTTGTCGACTCCCGCGCCCACCGCCACATCGACGAACGCGTCCAACACCCTTGCGAGCAGGAACAACGTGCCGATCGCGCCCGCCGCAAGTCCCACCACGTCCGTATAATAATACGAGACGAACATGGACAGCGCGGTCCAGATCAGATTGCTGGCGACGTCGCCCGCGCCGTAACCGATTCGTTCTCCCCAACTCAAAGCGCTTAACGCTCCGTCTTTTGGGTTACCGGGCGTTTCTACTCTTTTTACAGCATCGGAAGATGCTTGCATTAGGATCCCTCCTCTTTTTAAATCAACGTTATTGCAAGATTTTTTGCGAAAATTCTTGTTGATTGTGTTGGTTTCTTTCCGGAAAGAAACCTTGCTTGTCCTGCGATCGTCTGCTAGGATCAAGTTAATCTTATTAAAGCGCTTTCCGAATAAAGCGACAATTTCGATTTTACGTCTGTTTTTTATTCGAATTACAGATCATGAAAAGGAGCTCGATATGAATCTCCTTGAACTGGACCGATATCTGCGCGCGATCACCGATGTCGAAGCGCAGCAGCTTGCCACCGGCGACAATGTCAACGATCTTCCTCTGAAAGCGTCCGAGACGGACGACATGACCGCTTTTCGTATGCCGGATCATTTGTTTTTCGAAAACGGGCCGATTCAACTGCGGAAACATAACCGATTCTCGCCCATGTTTCCGCATATGCATTCGTTTATCGAGATCAACTACATCTATTCCGGCAGCTGCGTGCAGCGGATCAACGGCGAGACCGTGAAGCTTCGGCAAGGTCAGCTCTGCATGCTCGATTCCGACGTGCTCCACAGCATCGACCGGATGGACGAAAACGATATTCTGGTCAATATCCTGATCCGCAAAGACGTGTTCGCGTCGGCGATCCTCGGGCGCTTCGCTACCGGCGGCATCGTCTCGCAGTTTCTGCTCAACGCGATGGCAGGAGACGCTTCGCATGATCGCTACGTCGTCTTCGAATCCGAAGAACACGAGAAACTGCAATTTTTCGTGCAAAATATGATGTGCGAAGCGTTCGGGGAAGAGCGGTACGCGCAGGAGATGCTGTACGGGCATATGATGATCGTATTCACCGAGCTGATGCGCGTCTATTCGTACCGGACGAACGAGTCGGCCGACGGCGCCCGGGCCGATCTGCTCGACATGTTGGCGTATATCGAACGTCATTACCGGACCTGCACCCTCGGCGAATTGGCGGAGACGTTCAATTTCAATCCGAATTATCTGGGCAATCTGCTCAAAAAGAAAACCGGCCGCACCTTTATGGAGCTGATCAAAACGCAGCGCATGCTGCACGCTTCCGCGCTGCTCGCGAACACGGGCGACAGCGTGGAAAACATCGCGCGGAACGTCGGTTACGGAAGCCTGGGCTTTTTCTATCGCGCGTTCGCTTCGCATTACGGCATGACGCCCAAGCAGTATCGCAAACGGGCTGCGGAGCAGAGAACGACGTAGAAGCGGACAACGCAAAAAAGCGCACGCTCGAACGTGCGCTTCCCCTCGCGATTCCGCCGAACGGAACCGGTTCAATCCCCGTCGTTATCGTTATCGTCCATCTGCTGATGTTCCGCGTCGTCCATATCCATGCCGTCATGGTCGTCGTTGTCCGAACCGCAGCCTACGGCAAACGTCAACAGCCCGATGCCGATCAGAATGCCCCATGCTTTCTTCATTCCGCATCCTCCTTCCTCACTTCCGCGCTCTTTACCCTACATAACCCGCAAGAGACGTTCGTGAATTCGTAGAATCGGACCGCGCCGCTTTTTCTAAAAATCGTCCGCCGCGCGTTTGTTGCGAATCTTCGGCCGCGTCAATTCGAAGCTGTGCCGCACCAGATCGAAAATGTCTTCGTCTTCCAGCTTGCCGTCCAGCATAACCGTATTCCAGTGTTCTTTGTTCATATGATAGCCCGGCATGATCTCTTCGTGCAGATCGCGCAGCATCGCGGCCCGCATCGGATCGCATTTAAGATTCGCGCAGTCGCGGCCGCCCCGGGTATAGATGAACGCGAACGACTTTTTGTTGCCGCCGTGCCGCATTACCGTCCAAGTCTCGTCGAACGGGTAATCTTCGTACGCGCCCGCATACGTCAGGCAATGTTCGATCAACTGCTGTTTGTCCATTCGTTTTCCCTTCCTTTTCCGAGGTTAGGTCTTCTGTTCAGTATAACAAACGTACGTTCCTCTTCAAAGGGTTTCAAAGTTCTATCCGCCTGCCCGTCATCTACCAAGCCTGCATCCGATTTTGCAGCCGCATCATCTTCTCGATCGTCAGCAGCACGCCGTCTTCGTCGTTGGACTTGGCGACAAAAGCGGCCGCCGCTCGGGTATTCTCGCAGCCGTTGGACATCGCGAAGCTGAATTCCGCGATCTCCATCAGTTCCACGTCGTTCTCGCCGTCGCCGAAACTGATCGTTTCTTCCCGCGTGACGCCTAAACGTTCTTGCAGCCGTTTGACCGTCTCGCCTTTGTGCGTGCCGAGCGCCGTAATATCCAACCAACGCGGTTCCGAATCGACGATGTACAATCGGCCGGCTAACTCTTCTTCGACGCGGCGGCGCAATTCCGCGCTTCGACCTTCGTCGTCGTATACGGTGACTTTGACGAATTCGCCCGGAATAGCGTCGAACGCCGCCGTCTTCAGCACTTCGCGATACGAACGTTTGACCAACGCGTAGTGTTCGTCCGAGATCCGTTCGCTGACGTAAGCGGCACGGCCGGTGCAGGCGATGACGACCAGATTCGGATCGAAAGCTTCGATCCGCTCGATCGACCGAAGCGCCAGATCGCGCGCCAGCGCGAATTCCTGCACCACTTCGCCGTCCCGCTTGATCCGGGTCGCGCTGTCGCCGAGAATCCAGATGCCTTCGAATCCTTCGAACAGTTCCTCGACCCGCTCGCATTGTTTGCCCGTACACGCCGCGAACGCAATGCCGAGATGTTTCATTTCCTCGTAGACTTTCGAGAACCGCGTTCGATCGAATGCGCCTTCGCTATTCAAAAACGTACCGTCGAGATCGCTGACCACCAGTTTAAACATGCTATTTCTCCTCGCTCCCGTTATCTGTTTTTCGACTTCATAAATATCCTTTATTAAGTGTTGATCACAGGATACGACGTGGAACGCGTTTCATGTCAAGCATCCGATCGGCGAAAAAGAAATCGGCGTCCGCACGACAAAAAAGCGGCGCGTCCGGATTGGTCCGGTTCGCGCCGCTTGTTGGGCATAGAACTTGCTGTAACCTTCTATCCTCGTTTGTACCGGCTGCGGTCTTCGTCCGTAATCTCGCGAATCACCCGGCACGGATTGCCCGCGGCGACCACGCCCGGAGGAATATCGCGATTCACGACGCTGCCCGCGCCGATCACGCTGCCTGCGCCGATCGTTACGCCCGGCAGCACGACGACGCTGCCGCCGAACCAGACGTTGTCGCCGACGGTGATCGGATACGCATACTCCAATCCTTGATTGCGCTGCTCGACGTCGAGCGGATGGCCGGCGGTATAGAACCCGCAGTTCGGTCCGATAAAGACGTTCTCGCCGAATTTCACTTTCGCCGCGTCCAGAATGATCAGATTATGATTGGCGAAGAAATTGCTCCCCAACTCGATATTGTAGCCTTGATCGCAGTAGAACGGCTGCTCGATCAAGAACGGGCCGTCCGCCCGGGCGACGATCTTACGGATCAGTTCTTCGCGTTCGGCAAGCTTCAGCGGACTCAGTTGGTTATACTCGAAGCACAGCGATTTGCAGTACAACCGCTCGCGCACGAGCTGCGGATCGTTGTTGTTGTCGTACAGCAGCCCTTCGGCCGCTTTTTCTTTTTCCGTCTTGTTCAATTCATTCATCCTTTCTCTTCTGCCCGTTTCCCGAATCAGAACAGATCGGTTACGGCGCCTTTGGAAGCGGAAGAGACCAGATGCGCGTATTTGGCGAGCACGCCGGAAGAGAACTTGAGCGGCGGCTGCGTCCAAGCGGCCGCGCGCGCGGCCAATTCTTCCTCGGAAACTTCCATCGTGATCTCCCGGCTTTCGCTGTCAAACGTCACCATATCGCCCGTCCGCAGCAGCCCGATCGGTCCGCCGACCTGCGCTTCCGGCGAAACGTGGCCGACGACGAAGCCGTGCGAACCGCCGGAGAAACGTCCGTCCGTCATGAGCGCCACTTCGCCGCCCAAGCCTTTGCCGACGATCATCGCGGTCACGGACAGCATTTCCGGCATGCCCGGTCCGCCTTTCGGTCCGCAGTAGCGGATGACCAGCACGTCGCCTTTTTGGATCTCGTCTTTCATAATCGCTTCCGTCGCGGCATCTTCGCTGTCATAAACTTTCGCCGGTCCGGTAAAGCGGGACTTTTTCATGCCGGACATCTTGGCGACCGCTCCGTCCGGAGCCAGATTGCCTCGCAGTACCACGAGCGGACCGCTCGGCTTAAGCGGATTGTCGAACGAGCGGATGATATCCTGCCCTTCTTCCAGAGACGGCATATCCGCGAGATTCTCCGCCAGCGTGCGACCCGTTACCGTCATGCAGTCGCCGTGCAGCAGTCCGCGTTCGAGCAGCAGTTTCATGACGCCCGGCACGCCGCCGATATCGTTCAGATCCTGCATGACGTGCGCGCCGCTCGGCTTCAGATCCGCCAGATGCGGAACGTTCTGACGGATGCGCTCGAAATCGTCCAGCGTCAGATCGACTTCGACCGAATGCGCCATCGCGAGCAGGTGCAAGAACGCGTTCGTCGAACCGCCGAGCGCCATCACGACGGTGATCGCGTTTTCGAACGCTTTTTTGGTCATGATGTCGCGCGGATAGATGCCTTGTTCCAGCAGGTTGATGACCGCCGCGCCGGCGCGTTCGCATTCTTCCGCTTTGCCGGCCGAGATCGCCGGCGTCGAAGACGAACCCGGCAGGCTCATGCCCATCGCTTCGGCCGAAGCCGCCATCGTGTTGGCCGTATACATGCCGCCGCACGCGCCGGGACCCGGACAAGCGCTGCATTCGACCTTTTTCAATTCTTCGTCGGTCATGCGGCCTTCTTGATATTGGCCGACCGCTTCGAACGCGGAGACGATATCGATCTTTTTGCCGTCCAGAATGCCCGGTTGGATCGTGCCGCCGTAGACGTAGACCGCGGGCAGGTTCATCCGGCCGATCGCCATCAGGCAGGCCGGCGTATTCTTGTCGCAGCCGCCTACCGCCACCAGTCCGTCGAAACGTTCGGCTCCCGTCACGATCTCGATCGAGTCGGCGATCGCTTCGCGGCTCGGCAGCGAGAACAGCATGCCTTCGTGCCCCATCGAGATGCCGTCGGATACGGTAATCGTGTTGAACACGAGCGGCGCGCCGCCGCTGTCTTTGACCCCTTTTTTGGCGCTGAAGGCCAGATCGTTGATATGCATGTTGCACGGCGTCACTTCGCTCCATGTGCTGGCTACCCCGATCATCGGTTTCTTGAAGTCTTCGTCGGTAAATCCGACCGCTCGAAGCATCGCCCGGTTCGGAACCCGATTCGCTCCCTCGCTGATGACTTTGCTGCGGATCCGCAGATCTTTGCCTTTGTTCGTGTTCGATTCCATTGAGGTTCGCTCCTGTCTGTAGGTGAGGTTAGATTCATTCGGGAAAAGCCGAATTTAGAGCAGACGTTCCAACTCGCGCATCGGGCGGATCAAATTCTGTTTCATGGCTTCGCCGGCTTTGGCGGCATGCCGCTGCTCGAACGCTTCGATGATCCGAAGATGTTCTTGGACGGACGCTTGCGTCGAATCCATATGCTGCTTGAGAAACACGTATTTGAAACGGCGAATATGAATCTGAAGCGAGTCGCTGAAGCTCAGCGTGTACGGATTATCCGATGCTTCGACGATCAAACGGTGAAATTGCTCGTCCGCCTCCATCGCCCGGTAAACCCGACTGTTCTCGACGGCTTCTTCGAACTCCGCGTTCAGCTCTCGGAGACGTTCGATCCGCTGCGCGTCGATGGTCTCGGCCGCCACTTCCGCAGCGAGCGCGTGAAGCGCGGCAAGCGTCGAATACAGTTTGAAAATGTCTTTCTTCTCGATCTGCGTGACTCGGGTCTCTCTGCCGGGGTAAGTCGCGACGAGCCCTCTCATCTCCAGCAGTTGAAAAGCTTCGCGCACCGGGGTCCGGCTTACGCCCAACGTCTCGCTCAATTCCGCTTCGAGCAGTTTCTCTCCGGGCTGCAGCGTTCCGTCGATAATCCAGCGCTGAATCTGCGAGAATGCCCGTTCTTTGGCCGTCGTTCGCGCAGGCGCGGCAAAATCTTTGGGAATCGGCAACGAACGTCCTCCTTTATTAACCGGTTAAAGATCATGATCGAATCTTCACTTCCTACATGTTCTACATGCAATATATCGCATACATATGCTGATTCGCAAGCAGAAATAAATGTCTTTCGGCGTCGCCCTATCTTTCCATACTCTGCCGAGAATCGGTGCAGCCGAACGAGATCGCGTCTTTGTTAACGAAAATGCGAAGACGGGTATGTAATGTTGTGCATAAACGCAAGCCGAACAGGAGGAGTCTCATGAGCAGATTGCATGCCCTTTTTGCCGAAGTGCTCGGCGAAGTCGAAACGACGCTGACAGAAACCGCACAGATGAGTCACCCGCTCGTTGTCTTGTTTCGCACGGCATTGGAAGAGGAACAGGAAGCGCTGAACCGGCTCCTGCCTGCATTGGAACAGAACGAACCGAAACTGGAAGACTTCAAAAAAGACTGTTCGGTCGTCTACTTGAACGACGAGATCGTCGAATCGACGTTTCGCGCTTGGCTGCGGGCGGTCGATTGGATGGATCACGAAGATTCGGAAGAAGCGGCCAAGCTGGAGAACCGTTTTCCCGGCATCAAAAAGACCTTGAAAAAAGCGGCGGCGGAAATCGAAGAAACGTACGGCCACGATGCGAGCAAATATGTAGTACCCGCATTGTACCGGCCGCAAACGGGAGGCGTGCGATGAGCTGGCAAAAAGAACGCATCGACATGAACGTCTACAGTCAAGGCGAAGTGGATCGTTGGGTATACAGCACCTGCAATCTCTGCTCGGTGGGCTGCGGCTGCGAGATCGCGGTCAAAGACGAACGGATCGTCGGCATCCGCGGCAACGGCAACCACTCTATTAACCGCGGACGGCTCGGACCCAAAGGCGAAAACCAGTGGCAGGCCAACGCCAGTCCCGATCGCCTCCTCTCTCCGCTGATTCGCAACGATCTCGGCGAACTGGTGCCCGCGACATGGGACGAAGCGATGGATCTGATCGCGGCCAAGATGAAAGAAGCGTTGGGCAGCAAAGGACCGAACAGCATCTCGATCTATTCGACCGGACAAGCGTTCCTCGAAGATTATTATACGATCGCCAAGATCGGACGCGCGGGTCTCGGCACGCATCTGCTCGACGCCAATACGCGGCTGTGCACGGCCACGACGGAATTCTGCCTGCTGCAATCGTTCGGAGCGGACGGCGCGCCGGCTTCGTACGACGACGTCGACGCGACCGATACGCTGATGCTGTTCGGACATAACGTCGCCGAGACGGGCACGGTGCTGCACGAACGCATCATGGACCGCAAAGCGCACACCGGCAAACCGTACATCATCGCCGTCGATCCGCGCAAAACGCTGACCGTCCGCGGATCGGATCTGCACTTGCAGCTTCGTCCCGGCACGAACGTGCCGCTGCTGAACGGGCTGCTGCGGATGATGCTGGACAACGGATCCGCCGACGAAGACTTTATCGCGCAGCATACGATCGGGTTCGACGGGATGCGCGAAGCGCTGGACGAATGGACGCCGGAACGCACGTCCGAAGTCACCGGCATTCCGGTCGAGACGCTGCGGGAAGCCGGCCGCATGCTGTCCGAGACGCCTTCGCTGGTCACGACGACGCTGCAGGGCGCGTTCCAGAGCGCGGACGCGACGACCGCCTGCGTGGCGATCAACAATATGCATCTGGTGCGCGGCTTGATCGGCAAGCCGGGCTGCGGCCCGCTGCATATGGCGGGGCAGCCGAGTTCGTCCGCTAACCGCACGGCGGGCGGCGTGGGTACCTATCCGGCGCACCGCAATCCGATGAACCCGCAGCATCTGCAAGAGATGGCGAAGCTGTGGAACGTGGACGAATCGAAGCTGCCCGCCGGTCCGGAAAAAGGCATCGAAGAACAGCTCGAGATGATCGAACAGGGTCAGATCGACATCTTCTGGAATATCGGCACGAATCCGCTCGTGTCCCTGCCCAACCGCAAGCGGGCAAAAGCCGCATTGGAAAAAGTGTTCGTGATCATGCAGGACCATTTCCTGACCGAAACGTCCAAAGTCGCCGACGTGGTCCTCCCCGCCGCCATGTGGGGCGAGAAGACCGGCACGATGGAGAACGCCGACCGCCGCATCAATCTGCTGCGCCAAGCGGTCGAGCCGCCGGAAGGCGTGCGTTCCGACCTCGACATTCTGCTCGACTTCGCGAAACGCATGGATTTCCGCGACAAAGACGGCAATCCGCTGATCGGTTATTCGACGCCGGAAGAAGCGTTCGAAGAATGGAAAGAAGTCTCGCGCGGCCGTCCGTGCGACATGACTGGAATGACCTACGATCTGCTGGAGCAGCATAACGGCCTGCGTTGGCCCGCGACGGCGGAACGCCCGGAAGGCACGGTCCGGCTGTACGAGGACCTCAAATTCCATACCTCTGCCGATTACGCGCAGAGCTACACCAAAGATCAGTTCACCGGCCGCGCGCTGACCCACGACGAATACGCGGCCAAAAAGGCCGACGGGCGCGCGATTCTGCACGCGACCCGCTACAACCCGCCGTCCGAGCAGCCCGGCGGCGACTTCCCGATGTGGCTGACGACCGGCCGGCTCGTCTGGCATTGGCATACGCGCACCAAGACGGGGCGCTCGCCTTATCTGCAAGCCGCCGCTCCGCACGGCTACGTCGAAGTGAATACCGAGGATGCCCGCGAACTCGGCATCGTCGAAGGCGAAGTCGTGCGCGTGGCGTCCCCGCGCGGACAGATCGAAGTGCCGGCGAAGATCGGCGACGCCGTACAGCCGGGCCTTGTGTTCGTGCCGTTCCATTTCGGCAGTTGGGAAAGCAATCAGGCCGCCAACGACCTGACGGCCGACTTCGTCGATCCGCTGTCCAAGCAGCCGACGTTCAAGCAGTCGGCCTGCCGGATCGAGAAGCTGCGCAAGCCGCATCTCGTCGCCAGCGGCGAGACGCTCGGCTACATCGCCGAGCAGTACGGCATGAGCGTGGAAGACCTGCTCAAGGTCAACCGGATCGAGACGCCTTACGGCATCCAGACCGGCCAGCAGCTCGAAGTCCCGATCTCCGTGATCAACGTCCCGATCCAGCCTTATACGCCGCAGCGGACGGAGTTTCAGCGGACGACGATGGAGGAGTGATACGAGGCTGATCGGGCGTGCCGGCGCGACAGCGTGATAGTCGATGTCCTTGCAGCTCTATGGATTTATGGATTCATAACGCCAAGCTATCAGCTTCGCGCTAGAGTTTCAATTCGGTTCGGCGGCAGGTATTCGGGTCGCGACTCCGGCTTAGGCAGCCGAGTCGGAACGAGACATCGGGATGTCGTATTCAGTCATGGCAGATGTCGAGACTTCATGTCTCGATATCGACGGATCTTGATGTCGAGCGAGAATGTTCGGTATCGGACAACGAACGGATACCGTCGAAGGTAAATCGAAAAGCCGTACTCTTCGGTTTGAAGAGTACGGCTTTTTGTCGAGCTTTAAGCGGTTCGCGACGATGCTCGAACGCCGGAGCGGTTCGACGTTCCGGCGATTCCGGGCGCACCGGCCGCTAGAAGGAAGATCGGCCAGAAGGCAGCGGTTCGGCTGCTTGACCGCTTCGCGCTCGTTAGCGGTTCGGCTCCGATCCGAACGGCCGCGAGCATGAAGCCGCTCCAATCCCTCTCGGATCGGAGCAGCAGGATCAGCGCTCCTACATCGTGCGGGCGGAGAAGCGAACTCGCCGCCCCCCCACCTCCGCCGCTTCAGCCGCTCTAACGGATCGTAGATTCGTTAGAGCGGCCTCTGAGCGGTCATTGGAATCCTAACGGAACACAGATTCGTTAGAATCGCAAAACCGGCCGAAAATCGCGAAAAATGACTGTTTTTTCGCTCTAAGCGTCATCTGGTTCCGTTAGGATTTTGAAACGTCCGAAATCGGGCTCTAAGCGTCGTCTCGTTCCGTTAGAGCAGAAATCTGATCGAGATCGAGTATCCGACGTGTCCGTTCTCCTTAACGAATCATCGCTTCCAACTCTTCCAACCCGATCTCGAACGTCGGCGCGAAGGCTTCCGACCGCGCGTAATTCAGCACGCTGCTCAGGAACTGCCGTCCGTCCGGCGACTGTCCGGCCGCGGCGGCGTCGACGGCGCAGACGAGCAGGCTGCCGCCGCCCGTTCGGCATTCGAACAGCAGGCCCAGCTTATGGTTGCGTTCGAAATTGTCGATCGTCTGCACGATCGGCTCCCACTCGCTCGGGGTGCCGTCGAGAATGACGGAACGCGAATTCATGACCACGTTCCACCAAGCGTAGGTGGAATGCGTTTCGCTCGGGAAATCGCGCAGCGCCGGATGCTGATTGCGCACCAGCAGGCCGTGCGTGCCGACCGGAATCTTGCGGTCCATGCTTTCGGAGATCGAACGGAACATCGGGAAGCACCAGAAGTCCGCCGCGTAAGTCCCTTCGATCGTATTTTCCAACGCCGAGATCTTGGGCATCAGCAGGACCTTGCCGCCTTCGGCCAACCGCGTCCGGGCTTCGTCCGTCAAATTCTCGAACACATGCACGCCGTCGTAATCGACCCGGACATCCGATGGATAGAGCCACAGATCGTAGCGTTTGTAGACGTCGGTTCCCGCAAGGCGCAGCGTCAACTCGATTTTGCGCATTGATCGGACATCCGGCACTTTCCATTCGATCCTGCCGATTTCGAACAGATCGCCGCTCGCCGCGATCTCGGCCGCGATCATGCCTTCGCCCAACGTCTCGCGGCCGGATGCCAACGTCCAAGACACTTCGAGCGCTCCCGGCGCTTCCGGACGGAACCAGCTCAACTCGACCGCTGCGCGGAACGTATCGCCGCTAACGAGATGGTACGACTCGAAGCGCGCGAGCAGAACCGCGTCGGCGCAGAACGAACGCCAATCTTCCGGCGAGATCAGCCCTTTCGAATCCATGAAGGCATCCAGCGCGCCGACCAGCGCCGTCCCCTGCCCGCTGAAATCCTGCAGATCGAGCAGTTGGAAACCGGCCAATTTGCGCGAACGCAGCGCCGCTTCCAGTTCTTCTTTGTAATTCTCCATCGCCAGCTTGCCCGAATTTTCGAAATAAGCCTGCGCCAGATGACCGAGTCCTTTTTCCTCCAGCCGCCGCTTGAAGATCTTGAAGTTCTCCGCTTGCAGCGAACCGGTATATTTGTCGATCTCGCGGAAATCCGGATACGTCGCGTACTGCCCGATCTCGTGCGAGACGACAGGCAGCGGCGACACCCAATCGCCTCCGCCGTCGCCTTCGACCGTTTTCATCTCCGTGCCGTATTGGATCTGAATCTGCTGCTTGCCGCTTTCTTCGTCGCTGCCGGCTTGCCGGCGCGAAGGACTGATCGCTTCGTCGTAATCCGTCAGCGTGCCCGGAGGCGATACCTGCACATGGCCCTGCGGCGCATCGCACATGGCGTACGAACCGCGGAACAACCGCTCGCGCGTAAAACGCACCCCGCAGAAGAAGTCGTCGTGTTCCAGCAGCTCCGGCACCCATTGATGGTTGTTCGAACCCTGCGTATAGAGCGGGCGGCCGTCGAAGGCTTTGTAGTCCGCGAGGATCGAGTCGATCTTCTCCCGACTGCCCCACAGTTCGTTGCCGAGCGAGAACATGACGAACGACGGATGGTTGCCGAACGCGCGCAGAATCGCATAGCCTTCTTCGATCAGGTAATCCTGCTCCGCCTGATTGTGATTCTCGTCTCCAGGTACCGTCACGGTGCCCCAGAACGGCAGCTCCGGCTCCATGTAGACGCCCAGCATGTCCGCCGCGATAAACGCCGCTTCCGGCGGGCAGGCCGTATGGAAACGGTAATGGTTCATGCCGTACGACTTGGAGATGTTCAGCACGCGCACCCATTCGTCGACCGAGGTCGGCGCATAGCCGGTCAGCGGGAAAATAAGGCCGTCGTGCTTGCCTCGCAGAAACGTCCGCTTCCCGTTGATCTCGAACTTGTCGCCGGCCGGTTTGAACTCGCGCAGCCCGAAAATGCTTTTCTCCGTATCGATCGCTTCGCCGTCCGCGCTCAGCAGTTCCAGCTTGAGATTGTACAGTTCCGGCGACCATTCGCTCCAGAGCTTCGCCTTTTCGCCCATTTCGTAGACGACATCGAGACTGCCGCCGCTCAATTCGAACTCGGCCGGCCCGACCGCAAGTTCTCCTTCTCCGCTGAAACTCTCGGCCGACACGCGCAGTCTCGCCGCCCCGGCGCCTGCGACCTTCGCCGTAATCCGCACGCTGCGGCCGGCGACGTTCGGATAGGTGCGCAGCTCTTCCAGACGCGACGCTCCATACACGCGCAGTTCGATCGCTCCCGTAATCCCGTTCCAGTTGGTCTGCGTGTCCGGCGACGTCATATGACCGCCTTTGGTCGGATAGCCGACATTGTCGACGCGAATGACCAGCTCGGCGGTTCCCGCCGTCAGTTTGCCGGTCAGATCGTAGACGTGCGGGGCGTTCAAGCTATCGCGGCTGCCGATCTTTTCGCCGTTCAGCCAGACCGTGGTCAAGCGCGTGCGCTCCAGATGCAGAAATACGGTACGCGAAGCCAGCTCGTCCGTCACTTCGATCTCTCGGGCGAACCAAGCGGAACCTTCGAATTTGTAGCTGTCCGTCAACGAACCGATCAGCTTCTCTTCATTGCGTTTGCCTTTGCGCGCGTGCGACGTCGTCCCCGGCAGTTCGATCGTGTCTTCGAACTTGCTCGGCTGCCCTTGCTGCTGCTCGTCCAGACTCAATCGCCAGATGCCGGACAGATCTATTTGGTTTAACATGGTCATCTCTCCCCGTTATTGAATGCGTTCTCATCAAAGTCCGGAAGCGTCGAACGTTTGCGATCTTCCGCCGTTCTCCTTCCGCCTTCCTGTATTACTATAACGTTTTCGTAAGCGCTATACAATTCCATATTCTTATATGAAAAAATCCCCGAATCTCAAGGATTCAGGGATCTTCGTTATTAAAATGTTCCGTTTCCGCATACGTCGGCTAGACGACCAATAGCCACAAATACAAGCCGAGCAGCGTGATGAACAGCGTCGGAATCGTCAGGATGACGCCGATCTTGAAATAGGTTCCCCAAGTGATGCGGATGCCTTTGTTGTTCAGCACGTGCAGCCAGAGCAGCGTCGCCAGCGAGCCGATCGGCGTCAGTTTCGGTCCGAGGTCGGCTCCGATCACGTTCGCGTAGACCAGCGCTTCGTGAATCTTGCCGCCGATATCCGCCGTATCGATCGCCAGCGCCCCGATCAGCACCGTCGGCAGATTGTTCATGACCGAAGACAACACGGCGCTCAAGAAGCCCATGCCCATCGTCGCGGCGAACAGTCCCGAATGGGAGAATGCCCGGATGCCTTCCGCCAGCAGATCGGTCAGTCCCGCGTTGCGCAGGCCGTAGACGACCACGTACATGCCGACGGAGAAAAAGACGATCGACCACGGCGATTCTTTGAGTACCGATTTGACCGAAATCGCGGGACTGCGGCGGGCCATGATCAAGAAAATGATCGCGATCGCGCCGGCCGTCAGCGACAGCGGAATGCCGGCCAGCTCGCCCGCGAAATATCCGACGAGCAGCAGACCGACCACCACCCACGAAATGCGGAACAGCTTCGGATCGCGAATCGCGGTAACCGGAGCTTTAACCCCGGCGGCGTCGAAGGTGCGAGGAATGCTTTTGCGGAAAAAGAAGTACAGCACCCCGAGACTCGCCGCCAACGCGAACAAGTTCGGCATGAACATCACGACCGCGTACCGGATAAAGCCGATGCCGAAATAATCCGCCGATACGATATTGACCAGATTGCTGATCAAGAGCGGCAGCGACGTCGTATCCGCGATAAAGCCGCCCGCGATAATAAACGGAAAGACCTGTTTCTCGTCGAGCTTCAGCGCCCGTACCATCGCCAGCACGATCGGCGTCAAGATCAGCGCGGCCCCGTCATTGGCGAACAGCGCGGCCACGACCGCTCCGAGCAGCACCAGATAGACGAACATCCGCGTTCCGCTTCCTCCGGCCGCGCGCGCGACGTGCAGCGCCGCCCATTCGAACAGACCGACCCGATCCAGCACGAGCGAGATCAGGATGATCGCCACGAAAGCCAGCGTCGCGTTCCAGACCACGTCGGTCACGTCGCGCACGTCCTGCAGCCCGACGACGCCCGTCAGCAGCGCCAACGCCGCTCCTCCGCAGGCGGACCACCCGATCGGCAGACCGAACGGACGGCGAATCACCAGAAACAGCGTCAATACGAAAATAAAAATTGCCCACAGCGCAGCGTGCACCTTTCAACCTCCAGTAATTAGACGGATCTAGTACTTTAACCAACCTTACAGTTAACTTGGTCAAGGTACTTGCGTCCGTCATTCAGCATGGGCATGACTTTATATAGAGTATCCGCTTCTTCGAAACGAAGCAAGCAAAAAGAGAGAACCCGGCCGTTAAGCCGTCTCTCCCGTTTTTATTGGACCGTTTGCGTCTTGTTCAATCATGCCCTGCAAATTTCGACAAAATTCTTCGATCTTCCGCTCCGCGAATTCCGGAAGTTCGGCGCGGGCATAGACGGCGATCTTCACCGCTTCTTCGCGGAATCCCGGCATCTCCGCTTCGCGCATGCGCGTCGTATGGAGCTTCCGAGGCAGCAGCGCGATCCCGCGGCCGCTCTCCACGATCGCGATCACGCTATCCAGCGTATCGGCTTCGATCAACCGGCGCGGCGAATCTGTCTCCGCGAGCCAGTTCAGCGTCTGCCGCCGGTACGGACAAAGCGGGTCGCGCGCTGCCAGCACCGGAAGTTCCGGCGGAAACGCCGACCCTGCCGCCTGAGCGGAAACAGAAGAACCCGCCGCCCAGCCGATCGGTTCGTCCGCTTCCAACATTCTAACCCAGCGTTCCGCTCTCTCCGGCTCCCGATTGACCAGCATCAGATCCAGTTCGCCGCGATCAAGCATCGCGGACAGTTCGTCCAACGTTCGGGTGAACAGCTGCGCTCCTTCTTCGGGGTCGAGCAGAACTTCTTGCAGATAAGCCGCCGTCAGCGTCTGCGTAGCGCCGATCCGCAGCGGACGCCGCTCGGCCGAAGGCACTTCGAGCTTCGCCTGTTCGATCCATTCATGGATACGATCGGCGTAGATCAGCAGCCGTTCGCCTTCCGGTCTCAGACTCGCTCCCCGCGGCGAACGGTCCAGCAAGCGAACCCCGAATTCTTCTTCCAACGCCCGAATCCGCGAAGTGACGTTCGATTGGACGTAACCGAGTTCCGCCGCCGCTTTGGACATCGAACCGTGCTTCGCCACGCTGCGGAAGATCTCCAGATCGTTCAGCTCCATTTTGTCCCCTCACTTTCGATGATCCCCCTATTCATTTCCGATCGTTACCTGCCGCCCGACATTCTCTTGTAAGCTGAAAAGGCAACAAACGACTACGCGAAAGAAAGGACGATCCTCATGATTGCCATGCAGTACGTGATTCCTCTTCCTGCCGATTATAACATGCAGATCATCAAGGAGAGAGCGCAGCAGAACGGATCCAAGACCGACGGTTTCCCCGACTTGGCGTTCAAAACGTATCTGATCTCGGAAAAAGACCGATTCGGCAACGACGCTAATCGCTACGCGCCTTTCTATTTATGGAACGACCACGGAGGGATGAATCGATTTCTGCTGGGCGGGCCTTACGACAATATCCTCGCTTCGTTCGGCTGGCAGCAGGTGAATATCGGCGTGCCGCTGTCGATGCGGATCGGCGAAGAGTTCCCACGCGTGCGCTGGGCCGTCGAGGTTGCGGGCCGCATTCCGCGCGCTGCGTCGCTCACCGGTTTCGGAGAAATATTGGCGGCGCAGCTTCCGAATGCCGGAGACGCGGCGAGCGAGGTGCTGGTGTATAACCCGGATAAGTGGGGATTCAGCCGGTTTGCTTTTTACGAGACGCTACCGGAGGAATGGAGAGATCAGACGGAGCGGGATCGACGATTACAAGGAAAGGACTATGCGATTACGGTGTACGAGGTACTGCATGTATCGCGGTAAGCGAAAACTTGTACCTGCCAGATGCGATAATTGCAGTCTAAGAGAACAAATCACGTAATCGACATCACCTGTCCGCCCGTCATGGCGACCAGCTGCGCGGCCGTTACCTCGAACACCGTTTTCGGATGTCCGGCGGCAGCCCATAAGGTTCGGTATTGAAAAAGATCTTCGTCGACAATCGTCCGAATCGGCCGGAGATGTCCGATCGGAGACACGCCGCCAATAACGAAGCCGGTTTTTTCCCGCACGAAATCCGCATCCGCTTTGCCGACGCGCTGGTCCAGGGCGGCCGCGATTTTCTTTTCGTTGACCCGGTTGATTCCGCTCGCGATCACGAGAAGCGGACTGTCGCTTTCTTTCAATCGGAATACGATCGACTTGGCGATTTGTGCAACGTCGCAGCCAAGCGATTCCGCGGCTGCTTGTGCGGTGTGGGCGTTATCGGACAGCTCGACGAGCTTGTTCGGATAACCGCCCTCGATCAGTGCGGCTTGCACGCGTCTGCTGCCTTCGTTGCGCAGAGATTCCATCTAAATTTCCTCCTTCGAATCATTCTTGTTCGCTGTAGTACATCGTAACTTGAACCGTCGTGATCGTCGCAGACGGGTTGATATATCGATGCGCCGCATGTCCGGCAAATCGGATCGCTTGTCCGGCGTTCAGCGTATAAGACTCGCCCTGAATGTCCATCCGAAGCGTACCGTCCGTTACGTTCAAAAATTCATATACGCCTTGCTGGTGCGGAACGGAAGTATAATCGGTACCCGCATCCAGCACCATCGTGAACATTTCCATCTTCGTTTGCGGATCGAACGGAAACAGCATATAGATGCGGCAGCGACCGTCATCCTCCGTCACATTCGGCAGATGGGCCGGGGTGGCGACAACGACGGACGCATCATCGTCGCGCAGCAAGGACGAGAAGGAAATATTGAGCCCTGTCGCGATTTTCCAGACGGTGGTTACCGTCGGTTGAATGTCTCCCCGTTCCATTTGGTGCAGCATGCCTTTGCTGACGTTCGTCAAAGCCGCCAGCTTGTCGAGACTAAGACCGCGCTGCTTGCGAATCCGCTGCAAATTTTGTCCAATGCGGACGTGAATGGCGTCTTCCAATACGGCGCTCCCTCCTAGGTCCGCGGTTCGCCGCTTCCGTTATGCAGGATTAAAAAAGCAGAGCCGTTATAACGTCAGCTCTGTTATTTTTAGAATGTGCTTGGTTTCATGTTTTGCGGCGAACGAGCGAATGGTCTGATTTTTTGTATATTATACTATACATTTATTTATGTATACAATACAAAATCCAATTACTGCTTTGTCGACGGAAATCTAAGGCATGCAGAAACGCCGACATGGGATCAATGAAAAGTTCTCTCGATTTGCGCATAGGCTCCCTCTTTACGAAAAAGTCGTTTCTAAATCCTCGTACACATACAGATCGATGCTGAAATCGGCTTGCAACGCGGCCATCAGAGAAATATGATCTTGGGTCAGCCAAAATTCGGGTCTGTTCTCTGCTTCCATCTCTACCATAGCGACAAAAGAAACCATTAAGTCCCGCTTTCGGCAAATCTCGTTAATGTCCGGAATTTTGAGTCGCAGCTGTTCCAATAGTTGATCCAATGTCCGGCTGATCGATCGGGACTCTTCTTTTTCCGTCGAGAGTTTCCAAGTGGTTGCTGCCGTTTGCGGAAGCGGGCAATCTTTCTTTAATCAGGTCCGCGTGGGAACGATCCCAAGAATTTCCGTAATTTCGTGAGGATCGAACACGTCTCCGGTCAGCCAAAAGTCGATTCGGATTCTAGGATCGTTCATGTCTTCCCCCGTTCTGCATGATATCTTTGCGGTAAGCTGATCGAATAAATCTTTCTCTCATGCCCGCATCATTTGCTTAGTCGTTCTAAAGCTTCGCAAGTTAACGAGAGAACCTGATCAAACTCTCCATACGAAAGTTCATGTTCTTTTACTTCCATATCGGAACCTCTCGAAGTGACATCCGCAATCCATATACGTCCCTTGCGCAGAAGATCGTTCTCGATCAGAAAAATCTGATAGTCGCCCAACTCCCCGATACTCATCGCGATTTGAAATCTTGCCCATTCTTCCCTATTCGCGATAGCTGCCCATTCGCTCTCGCCTTCGTACAGAGCCGCATGCAATCTATAAAAAGCCTCCGCTCCGGATAATGAAAATAAGTCTGGATCGATTCTTCGGCCTCTATACATCATTGCATCCTGCATCACGAACACGACGTCTCTTATAGACAACCACCCTTCCGTGCCGCCAAATTTTTCGCTATTGATCCAGAGATATAGACCTTCCAAAACGTTTTGATCGGGATCGTTCATTTCGAATTCGACAGCAAAACGGGATCGGTTTCCTATAATCATGTTATCCCTCTCTATTCTTGTGATCCGAATACAATCCGGACATATACTCTTCGTAAGCTTCGGCGATTTTCTTTTTGCAGATCTCTTCCCAGACTTTTTTCAATCGGATTTCTTCCTGCTCGTCCGCGTCATCCGGCAGCATCTCTCCCCCGAACCCGATAAAAGATTGCGTATCCGAAGTTTGGCCGAGTTTGCCTGTATAAGCAATCTCGTGATCGGCATAGGTATAGCTCACATTCGGACATCTTTCTGCCAAACACGAATAGCCGGGTACTTCTTCTTTGCTGCAAGTTTCGTTAAGCTCCGGATCGAATTTGCTGCAATACACTTCCAACAGCACATGTGTGAATGTCATGAGGCCTCCTCGCTTCGCGTTCGAATGCGTAAAAAAACAGTCTCTCTTCATGTACGTCAAAATGGCGTGGAGATTAATAAGCCATTCGGCAGTTCTTTGCATTCGACTACCAGTTGAAGGGGGATTCGTAAAAGTTATATCCCCGCGGCAAGATAAGATGATAGAGCTTCTGTGCCATAATCTCACTTCTTTTCTAAGTGGATAGAGGCTTAAAGAGGGGAACCCAAGCGTCTGGAACTTGGATCCCTATGTTCGGACTTTAATTTGTAAGATCAGAGTGACCACCGCCCAGCATTTGCAGTTCCATAAAAACGGGACGACTTCTTCGTAATGAAGATTAAGCTCAATAGACCTTGCCCTATCATCGAACGTCTTTTCCGATAATTCATTTTTTAATCGAATATATCTTTTCATCGGCGTAACAATATTTTCCTCTATATGTATATGCTCTTATCCCTTAGGCGGTTCCCAAAGATTAGTCTGACATTCATGATCCCACAAATCCGCGTACAAACCCGATTGTCTTATTTTCTCGATAACCCCGCGATCTTCTTGATTGCTCCCTATGTCCATGTATAAATCATAAGTGCAGTTCACGAATAAAAGCCGTTCTTTTCTCATTTGACACGATACGTCTTCTCTCAACGAAAGCCGCACCGCGTGTTCGATACAATCTCCGGCTACGAAAGCATCGCCGTGAAGCTCGTAATAAAATTCAATGATCTCTTCCGTATAGCATTTCGGATACTTTTGGCTATGTTCGATAAATGTTTTCTGATCGCTGCCTAAAAACATCAATTCTAAACGATCAATTCCCAAAAACTTCAGATACGAATTCACCGCTTCTACATACTTATCTTCGATTTCCAAATATTCTTCCTCGGTAAATAGGGATCCGTAATAGAAGTTTCCGATATCGACGATAGACGTCCATGTCCGGATCTTTTTTCGAGGTTTTTTCCCTTTCTCGAGCGGAGGGTACTTTCTGATCTGCCAATAATGCATAGGGGTCTCCTAACTAAGAGGTGTGTTATTTCTTCAACGCTCTATAATTCAAAATCCTCGCCGTCGATGCAAAGAAATCGAGCTTCGATCAAAAGCACCGAATCGCCGATCTCCAGACATAGATTAGGGGCTTGTACATAATCGTTCAGAAAATCATCGCCTTTGATATGCATTCTTACGCCGCTTATTACATCAAAAGAAACCAGATCGATGTACTCCCAATCGTCCACCTTTTTCCGTTCGTCCGCGGCTGCGTTTATCCAAGAAAATGAACACACGCCTTTCATTCTCGCCTCGAACAGAGTCTTCGTATGATTAAACACTCTTTTGAGATTCAAAGAAACGGAATGGTTTTTAAGGTCGAAATGATAATCCGTAATCTCGCATCCCCATAATAACGATGTCAGTTCTTCAAGCGTTCTCATTTCCCACCGCCTTATTCTTTCGGCAAAGGCAAAAACTCCACCTCATTGCCTTGTTTGTCGATATAAAAATATTCGCCCACCTGATCGCGGCTTACTTTCATCAGACCGTGTTCGGCGGGAAAAGTCTCCAAGTATTCGGGTTTGATCGCCAGCTCTCCTTTTTTATTGATGTATCCTCTTTTTTGCACGCTGTTTACCGATACGGCAGCTAGACCTTCCGAAAAATCTTCTGCCTCGTCCCACTCCGGTGGGATTGCCCATTGACCCGCAGGGCCGATATATCCAATCTTGCCTTTGAATTTGACCAGCGCCAACCCTTCCGAAAAAGAGTGTGCAGCATCGTAACGCGGGGCAATGATCGCTTTCCCTTGATGATCGATAAATCCCCATTTGTCCGCTACCTTCACCACAGCCCTTTGACCGCTAAAAGAAAAAGCATGTTCGTAGATCAGAGGGATCACGACTTTTCCGGTCCGATCGATAAATCCCCATTTGCCGGCTTTTGATACCGCAGCTAATCCTTCACGGAAAAAGTCCACTTCGTCGTATCCTTCCAAGACAACCTTACCTTTCTCGTCGATAAAACCTTTATTGCCCTCATAGTCCAACCAAGCCGGAGCCAGACCTTCCGAAAAATCATAGATTCTGAAGGAGTCTGTCTTGGCTTTCACTTTTCCCGAAGCGTCAATCAAGTTCCAATATTCCACGCTGTCGCTGGCATCGGGATCTTCTTTTTGCATCGTGACGGCGGTTCCGTTCTCGAATCCGTAAGCATAGTCATACCGAGGTTCGATTGCCCATTTTCCCGAAATGTCGATGTATCCATATTTGCCGTCTTTCCACGCTGCCGCCAGACCTTCGCGGAATTCGTCGGCGTGCTCGAATTGAGCTTCGATCACGATCTGGCGGGAGTCGTTCACGTAACCCATAAGATGATCGTCGCCTATCACGACGGGATAAATCTCGTTCTCCGCATACGCATAAGGCGTAGGTCGCGGAGACTCTGAATCTGCCGAACAGCCCTGCAACCCGCTCGCGATACTTATTAAGACGACGAATGCGATACCTCCGAATGTCGTTGATGCGTTCAGCATGGCTTCTGTCCTTTCTCCGGCGATTAATGGGTTGTGTCATCGATCGTTGTTATTCTTCATATATGTAATCCTTAATTGTGCCGGTTCCGATCACTCGAAGACCGGTTTGTATACGAAAAGAATTCCCGGGACGAACGAATCGACCGATGCTTTCGAACGCTTCGCTTTCTATGGTAGGCATCTTGATCAGGACCGTATAATTTACGCCTCGATAAAACATTTTTTCTTGATGAAGCGCCCAGATATCGCCCGAGAATAACTGATCATTGCCGAAATTAATGGACGGCCGGATGATATGACGCGTCTCCAGATCGTTTTTTAATGCGGAAGCGCTATCGGATGGTTTATGCAAATAGATTTCGGCTTCAAGCAACAGCATTCCGCGCCTCCTTCCATACTCGTACCAAATCTTCTTATCCATCAAATGAGAGCGATAACAGAAAGTAGTTCGGCTCTACGGTTTTATTCGTGCTGCTCAGGTAATCGATGAAACTCTGCGAAGAACTCTTCAGCTAGCTTGAAAAATAAGTCAAAGGCTTCTTCATTGCTTTGAGTCGAAAAAGTAATATACTCATACCAACCACTCTCTCCTTGGTATGTAAGGCCCCGATTATCCGCGATCCAATCTCTTACCCAGCCGTGAAATTGTTCTTTAAAATGAATATCGATAGGCTCTGCTGTTCCCGTCATACTACCGTGGTAGTAAAATCCTGAAATGAAATACGTGATATAATCCAATCGCTTATCCTGCACATACATTCCGGGTCTCCCCCTTATTTTGCGAATCAATTCTTCGATATCCATTCACATCAACTCCTTAAGTTTTATAGAATTTATCAAGGGCACAATTCTAAAATATCGACAAACGCCGCATCTTTGAGAATAAGTCTTCGATTTACAGGATCAATCCTCTCCAATTCGCTCCATTCGTAAACGGTATCGTATAAGTCATACTCGTGATTCAATAAAAGGTAACCTGCTTTTTCCATGATGCTTCTTATGCTGGTTTCGGTCTCGATCATTTCTAGCGTACTAGACGATCCCGACATATCGAGATCGCTTTTTAAAGAGTCGTGTTTCATTAAATAAACTAAATCGTAGGTATAGACCGGAACGATTTTGGAAATAATAAGTTGGATTTCTTGCGACAAACAAAATCCTCCTTCGCCTTTTACGTCTGGAAGCTTAATATAGAAATAATTCGAAGGAGATACCTGATGTTGAGCCTTGATCTCTACGATATGCTCTAAAGAATATAAATCTTCCGGAAGCGATAACTGCCTTTTACATGTATCGATATACCACTTGTCGGCTTGGCGTTTGAAGTAAAGTTTTTCGAATACATCTTTGATTGCGGGATATTCTCTCATAAAGCGATTCCCGTGATGCATGCTTATCCCCCCGTCTTCTACTCTCTATTCGATCTATCCAGTCGAGTCTGAATAGCTATACAGCGGTCGATAAGCTGCTGCTTCGTAGACCTGCACATTTTTGTGGTTTCCAAGTCGATGATCTCGGTAGTGAATTGAAGAATCTGCTTATAGTTCTCCTCGTTAGCTAATTCTTCAAGACGGCTTACAGCCGCGCGTCGCACTTCATAGGGTTCGGAGACCATAGCGTTCATGATTCTGGGCAAGTATTCTTTCTTCCCTAATTGATAGAGTACAGAATAATAAGATAACTTCACGTTTTCCGCAGTCTCTTGAGCAAGCCCATCTTCAAAAAAAGATTCGAGAGTCTGGCGATTTTCGCCTATTCTCAAAGCTACGTCGAGCAGCGAAAGAACGGAAAATAATCGGACGACTTTCGCAGGATCCTTGAGCGCTTTTGATTTTAGAATCTTGAACACCCTGTCAGAGCTGCTTGAGCTTAACGCATCGCAGGCTTCCGCACGGACCAACCATTTGCGGTCCTTGGTCAGAGCGATCAAGATCTCTTCTCCTCTTGGAGTAAAAGGAAAAACGAGCGCAGCCGCTGTCTGGTATCTGACAAGTTCCGAATCGCTTTTTGCATACGTTTCCAAAAGTTCGAAGTCCGCTTCCGCTTCGGGATTCTCTTCGAGCTTAGTCAAATAAGTTAGAGCTTCTGATTCGTCGTCTTCTCCCATTTCATCGCTCCTATGCGTAGGTGTTTCTGCAAATTAGCTTTTCATGCTGTCCAGTTTTTAACAACTACTACTTTAAATAAACAGGCCTCAGAGAACGAAATCTCCGAGGCCCGTTTTTAGTATGCTTTTTCAATAATAAATTCGACCGACTCTTCTTCTAAAGAAATAAGATCGTCATCATGCAGATAATGATAATAAAGCAACCCACAAGCACTCACACACTTATTCGAAATTTTTCTAATGCTCGTTTTAAAGGTCACTTTATCATTCCTCCAAATCTATAGTAAAGAACCCTCCTTCCCATAACGTTCGGTCCAAATAATATTCCTCTATTTCAAAACCTTCAGGATGATCTCGGAAGCCTTCATTTGTGCTCAATCGAGCTATCGTTTTTTCGGCGTTTTGACGCGAAGAGTAAATGCCGATGATTTTGTTTTTTTCAAGGTCGTCTTCTCCTGTTTGATACGAATGCTGTACGAAAAATACCGAGTTCATGAACCTTTCCTCCGTACTCAGAATTAAAAATCGCTTAAATGAAAACTATCTAACCTCGCCATCTCTCCTTCTATTACAAAAATGAGGACTACGCCTGCTTGTGATCTAAAACCTAACTGAGTGTTTTCCAAAGTATGTTTGTCGTCTCTCAAGAGTTGGACCTTAAAAGTTTCAATTTCGTGCATAAACTTCTTGAATTCCATATCTTTATAGGGAACCCATCCTTTTATCTTTAAACTCTCGGGAAATTCGACATTGTCAGAAAAATAGACGTGTATAGATCGAAGCTGATCTTCTCGACGGTCGCTATCAAAGGATAATTGGATCGAATCATATTTCAAAATGAAGGTTTCTTGGAAACGGATCGATCTTGGGGTTTCCCTAATAAGTTCTCGACCTCCCATCTTTTCATGCCTAAATGAATCTCTCCAATGAAACCGTTCTCAATGAATTTGATCAAAGAGCTCATTTTTCTCTCCTTATTCGTTTTATGCAAAGCTTTATTCGGATCTTGTCCAGAAGTTGTTCGGATATTCATAATCGATGACATTGACGTACAGACCTAAATTCTCTATTTCTTTTATAATCGTCTCATCCTTTTGATCGCTTCCTATATCCATGTATAAATCATAATTACATTCCACGAAAAAAAGATGATCTCTTCTCATTTGCGAGTATATGTCTTCTCTAAGCGAAAGCCGGATCGCGTACTCGATAAAATTTCTTTGTATAAAAGCATGATCGGAAAGGGAATAATAAAACTCCGCAAGATCTTCCCCATAGCATTTCGGATACTTTTGAACAGACTTCGCAAATAATTCTTCATCGATTTTATCGGGTACTCTGATTTCCAAAGAATCGATCCCTTTGAAATCCAAATATAAATTAACGGCTGTTACATACTTGTCTTCGATATGCAGATATTCTTCCTGAGTCAGTTTAGAACCATGATAGAAGTTCCCGATATCATGTATAGACGTCCAAGTTCTGATCTTCTTTTTAGTAGTTTGCCCTTTGGTAAGAGGGGAGTACTTTTTGACTTGGATATAATACATTTCCGTCTCCATTTCTTTTGGAATTCTTATACGGATAGTCATATATACCCTCTTATTTTCCGAATAAAAAAGCCTGATTCGACAGACGCTTTCCGCGTCCATGTATCCCCGCTTCCCTTCTGCTCAACACCTGTCAAACGGAATCATTGCATACATCCATAGCGGATTGACTAGAGCTTCACCATTAGGAACTTGATTATTCTTTTCCAACCGTAAACCTTTCACTTTCGTTGCCCCTCTTTGAATGTTCTGCCCGATCAATTCGGCACTGGGTAGAGGAAAAGAAAGACCTTGAAGGCTCTTGCCGACAAGGTCTTCTACTTCTAGCTATCTACTTAGTAACAATTTTTCGACGATTGAGGTTAATGCATATGGCAAGGTACCGCCCTTACCTTTATATTCCGTTCCACCTTTATCTTGTGCCATCACTCTGTAACCATTACCGTTAAAAGTAATCGAAAACATAAAGCCTTCATTTTCTAGCCAATTCATTAAATCTGTGATTGTTGGTAATAACGTTCCTTGTTCATAGACTTCGCGCGGAGCTAAAATACTACTTTGTTTTGTCAATTGACCCCCTAAAGACCACTCATTCCCGTTAAAATCGTAAAAATCATATGGGGAAGGACCATCACCTGAGTACGGTCTAATAAAACCTGCTTTATTCAATCTTACTAAACATCCTTTATCAATATGCAGCAATGTTTCGCCCCTTACTAAAATACATTCTTTATGATCTGACCTTTTTCTCCGTGTGCTTGCTCAGGTCGTACAAATGTACGAAACATCATCCTTTTAACTACCGGCGGTGAACAGAGCTAGATAGTTGGACGTATTCGTGTAGCTGTTGTCGCTTAACGCGGGACCCCCAACCGCTGTACCCAAGGGATTGGCGACTGGGGGGCCTAACTCAGCAGATTCTTATATGCCTTCACAGTACTAAGTCCACTATGCATATACAAATTTCTTTACTATCGGTCTTTTGAGGTTTGTGCATACAATCTTTATAATCCCTAGTAAAAGTTAATTGAAGTTAAATATTCACATTTTAAAAAGAGGCAAAAACCTCCTTTGCAATAATAATGAATTCTATTTTATCGTCATATCCTTTAGGAAATAATTTAAAAATATAATTTCCTATTTCAATTTGATATTTTAAATTAATCTCACATTCTTCTTTCCCCTCCGCTAAAGCTATCCCAAGAGCTGAAACATCTACCTCCCAATCCATAGGTAAAGATACAAACGAAACTTCCTTAAATATGATTCTTAATTCATGCGCATAAGTTAAACTCTTTCCACCTACCAAGTTTAATTCCCATCTCGAAAAATCCGATATTTCCAAATAAAAAAACGGATTCCTCCTAAGATAATTGTTTATCTTATCCAATTCCTCTTTGATTTGTTGTTCTTGAATTAGTGCTCCTCCTCTCAATTACGTGGAACTTGTATGTGTGTGTCGGCCGCAGCTTTTTCATTATAAGTACTGTTACTGCGCTTTAAAGTACTTGTATGATGCCACTGATCAGAAGGATCCAAATATTCCCATCCATGACCTTGTTTTTTTCTCATTTAAACCTTGTTTGCGTCGAGCAACTCTATATATGATTCCTTCTTTATCATATCGAGGATCGACTTCGTGTGCTCTTACTTGATAGTCATATCCATTTCTTGACCAACTTTCGTCAAGCCCGTCTGGTGTTTGAGTTAAGCCTTGTCTACGTAAGGCTTCATTAAGATATAATTCACATTCTGAGTTATGAACCCAAATCCCTAAACTACTTACAAAATACGTATGGAAACCATCCACCGTCATATTGTAAACAGTCGCCTGACGCTGCTGAATCTCGATACTGCCGACTTCAAGTATCTTCCCGTCGCTCTGTTCCAGCAGATCGCCCGGTTTCAGGTCTTTGACGAAGACCCAACCTTTGCCCACAACCCAGAACGGATGGTTATACGTAGATTCGATCACCTGACCGCCAACATGAATACGATAGATCTCGTCCGTTTCGTGGTTGAACGTCGCCGTAACCGTTTTGTACGCTTCTTCGCCGGTGTTGTCGTCTTGCGACAGTACTCGATCACCGATCTGCACGTCTTCGATGTTCTTGTCGCCTTGATCGGTCTTGACCTTTGTTCCTGCCGTGAAGCAGTTGCAGGCTTTCGTAACGGCCTTAGTCGCTTTGGAAGCGTCGGATGCTTTATCTCCCGCTTTCGCCAGCTTCACGACCAACTTTCCACCCTTGATGATCTTGCCTGCCGGGATTAAACTCGCTCCCGCGATAACCTTGTCGATGGTCGAAGACTGCGAACTGGTCAGTGTCTTGATATCGTCGATGACCAGGAAGTCCGCAGCGGCTTTCGTTCCTTTTTTAACCGCGCTCCAGGTGTTCTGAAGCCACTGCGGCGCGTAGCCGTAAGGATCGAGATACTTCAGCGGATCATTCTCGACATACGTATACGGATTCAAGCTGCTTGGCCGGTTCACATACCCTTCGAACGTATCCTCTGAATAAACCGCCCGATACTCGGATCATACCACCGGCTTCTCAGGTATTGCAGCCCGGTATCGCCGTCCCAGAATTCGCCCGAATACCCGAACGGGTTCTCCACCTGCACATCCGACGTCAGCGGGTTGCCTGAGATATCATGAGTGTAGTGCTTCAACGCGGTCCGTCGGCTTAGAGCAGTCGGATATCTACCTGTTGGGTCTTGTATTCGAGCTGCTTGAATCGCCTGCGTTGTATTACTGTACGCATTATGATTGATTTTATAATGTGCTTTTTCCCATAACATTTAGACTCATAAAAAAGAAAACCTCTTTTTAAGCTTCACTGAAAAGACGGTTTTCTTAAGAGGATTTTAAAAAATACTTTTGAATTTTATGATTGCTTTTAGATGAAATCGTTGCGCTTCCCTTTGCAATTGTAAAGAGGAATAAGTTTTATTATGGTACTTAATTTTTAATATTTTATTCTTCAACCAAACCAAATGACAAAATACGGAAGGTCACTTCTACTCCTAAAGCTGCTATCTTAAATAATTTTTTTGCAAACAAGTCAAAACCCATTTGTCCATACTCTGATCTCAAATAAATATCCAGCTTTGATTTTTCGCTTGAATCTGCAACAATTTTAAAATGAGAACTTTTTTATTCCATTCAAGATGTTATACTTCATTTTACAATCCGTCACTCTACTCATCTATTCGTTTTATTCCACTTCTTTGATTAATATCATTCCAAACATTCATTAATAAATCCTCATTATTATCCATTTTATTCCAGTAAGTATAAACTAAATTCAGCGGGAATAAGAAAACTTCTTCATTATCTCCTATTTTTTTAAGAAAAGGACTTTTTGTATATTCATCTAAAGTCAGTTCAAATTCATAGTAGTACTCCAAAAGGCTCATTAATGTTGCACAAACAGACTCCATATTTGCTTCTGTCGGAAGCTCACTTTGTTTTTTCTTAATATAAAGAAAGTCCTGCAAAAAATCTATTATTTCTTCACCGTTGTCTAGATTTAGATTGTACATATTTATAAACTCTTGAGCTATGTTTTTGTACGAAACTAAAAGTTTCTTAGCAAGTTTTAGAGAAGGCCCATAAACGATCTCATTGGACTTTTGATCAAGATAAGGAAACACATTGGTTTCAAAAATTGAAATAAAATTTTTCAAAATGTTCTCAAGCTCTTCTTCATTTTTGTAATATATAAACTTACCCCCCATTTTTTCTTCATTTAATCCTTCTACATAAGCATAAAACCTAATTGAATTCTTGTCGTAATTGCTCTGAGAAATTTGTATAATTTGATCTCTTTTTTCGTGAACTTTAACGTATGTCCATATGGTGGAAGTTTCTTTTTTTTGAATTTTAAACCCTTTGTTATTTAAAAAAGGGGTTATGATAAGTTTCAAGTGTTGGCTTAATGTTCTCATTTTCTCGCTCCTTTTAAAATTATTATATCCCACGGTTGCGTGGGATATAATAATTCAGTCATTCATTTTGATACCTCAATAAAAATTTTATGGAATGAAAAACGAGATACGTGGGCGCGGAACTGGTAATGGTAAAGGTGATTTCGCATGGCCCTATTTCCAATAAGCGCAAATACGAGTTGGAAAAAATGTTTGAAAAATGTACAGCTGGTCTCGTATTCGTGACTGCTTTCCCTGACATAGCAAAATTTAAAAAATATTCGGATGACCTTGCTTGGGAAACCGAAGTTTGGTTCAGAAACCAACCCAAACATTTGATGTATTTGAATGGCGACAGATTTTTAGGACTAAGATAAAAAAAGAACTAGAAACCTGATCAGGTTTCTGGTTCTTTTGAGTTATTTATTCAATAAATTTTCAATCTGAGTGCTACTCTCCGTTCTGAATGGGTTCACGCTTTATTTTTTCGGATATTCTCTACTGTGGAAGCCCATGTATCAAAAGTTTCCATTAATGTAAAACCATAAAATTCTTTTTCATACCGTTTAATAAGTTTATGAATATTTTTCTCAAAACCTGATTTTCCGCCTAGGTTTCTAACTAATGGCTCGTTCAACTCGTTATAGTCCCACATCCCTCCTAACTTACGAATAATTATTTCTCCCACTACATACACAACAGCTATGAAATCGTTATTATGAATTTTTTTCTCAACTAACTGTTGATGAAGAAATTGCAGGGAATCTGTACAGTCAAGATCGATTTTGTGCTTTTGAATAAACGGTTCAATAATTGAAGTGAATTTTGTTTCTAAAATATTTTTCTCTAAGGGCACTTCATGCGGACGATTTTCTTCAAACCATTTCAATCCATGATTCCGTGCGATTTCCACAAACTTTTCGATCAGGTTTGGGACATCTTCCTTGTTCTCATACTGAAACCATTCTTCAGACTTTCTTCCAATCAATGAATTACCATTGATTGAGGCTCCCTTAGTAATAAATTCGATACGAAGACAGTTTGAATTCCAATCGCTTTTATCGATTGTTATTCTTTCTTTTACATAATCAATTTTGCGTTCAAAAATAAATTCGCCCTCCTGCCCCATGTACTCGAACCCCATTCGCTCAATTTCAGGAACGAATTTGGTTTTAATTGCTTGACTTAACTTCATAGTTTCCTCCCTAATCTACAGTTTATTTTGCGTTTTAACTAAACCTAAACCCTCTGAAGCTGGGGACTGGGATTGGGAACCATCCTCCTTCTTGCTGCTTTTTTAAATCTCCTATTGGAGGTAGTCCATCTGGACCGGGCAGTTCCCGATATTTAAATGTGTCCAAAAACTTTTCCCAAAATGTAGAGGGTTGTTCCTCAGTAGTAGGAACTACAACTGGTCCCTTTTTAGGTTTTCTCTGTACATTCCCATAATAAATCATTCCGGGATCATTAGCATGCGTATAGTATCTTATAAGTAAATCGTTATCATAGGGATCCGGTATAGTGAAATAGTCAGGATTCCAGCTAGTTCCTTTTCGCGCAGACGCATCAGCCTCACCACGAAATCCATTAGTGTTAATGGCATCAACATATCCTTCTAACTGCTGAACTCCCTGTTGATGAAGATCTCCAGTTTGCCATTTGACCGTTTTTAACTCATAAATTTCATATTGATCGTTTCCTTTGTGTAAAGCAAAATCTAGTCTACCTTTTCCCCCGTTGTCATACGTTACAGATTGTTCCGTAAAAGCAATGTTAGGATTAACGAAAAGGTTTACAGATTTGAATATCTTTTGAAGAGCTGTATGAGCATAATTTCCATACTCTTTGTCTCCAAGTACATATTGACCAGCGTAACCGTTAGGATCCACGTACTTCAGCGGATTATTCTCCACATACGTATACGGATTCAAACTGCTCGGCCGATTCACGTAGCCTTCGAACGTATCCTCCTGAATAAACCGCCCGATACTCGGATCATACCAACGGCTTCTCAGATATTGCAGTCCGGTGTCGCCGTCCCAGAACTCGCCCGAGTACCCGAACGGGTTCTCCACCTGCACATCCGACGTCAGCGGGTTGCCCCAGATATCGTAGGTGTAGCGGTTCAGCACTGTACCGTCGGCTTTGAGCAGTGCGGTGACGTCGCCGTGGCCGTTGTGCAGATAGTACGCTTTCTGGTTGTCGAAGCGGATTGAAGCGTTCCGCTTCGACCGGCGGTTGGCGTCTTCACGGTAGATAAGCTGCGCACCACGCACATAGCGCGCTTTGAATGTGACGCTGCCATCCGCCGCTACCGTACCTTCGGCGATGATGTTCTCCCTGTTATAATAGTAAAGAGTTACAAAAAAAGAAAACCTCACTTTTCAATAATTATTGAAAAAGAGGTTTCTTTCGGAGAATTCTTTGAACAGCATCTTCAACTTATACAGATGCCTTTAAGTAGATCGTTGCATTTGAATTGACAATTCGTCATAAGATGAAAAACTGCCGACGCCTAGCGACTCGTTACGACAAGACAGCGAGCATGTTCAAGTTTTTTTTAGCTTTAATTTCAATTCGACTCTGGCTTAAATAAGTTTGCGTACACGCCCTAGAATCTGAGTTTGTAAACAACAAAAAGAGTTGTCTGATACATAACGCAACTTAGACAACTCGTTTTGCAACTAGTATTTCTCTAATTCTGTTTCTAAATCTGCCAACAAACGTTCCATTTTTATTACAATCGAATCTTCATTATTATAAAAAATAGAAGCTTTATACCCTTTTTGGTACATGTCCGGCAAAAAAGTTTCTATAAATTCATATAAATCTATAGACTTAGGTGTTCCATTTTGCCAATCATTAATTGCACAGTGTTTAGCAAATTCTTTTTTAGGCCAAAAAGGAACTAATCGATTTCCTTTTTCATCTTGTGTAGTCATCCAACCGTCTTCAAAAAGTCCCCAGACAATTTCTTCATCTACGACTCTCTTGACGAAGTACTTATATCTTACATCAGCTGGTCGGCTTACCATTGCCTCCAACTCACGTGTATCCATATAAGTGTTTCACTCCTCATCTTTTTTTTCCGTTATTATCATATTTATGTTGAGTTTTATGACTTTTTACCACTTGCAAATCACTGTCAGCATAACCATTTCCTTTTCGAGCCTCTTTTCCTCTTCTATGAGCTAATACATGGCCTTGAGGAACTCGAACAGTTGATCGTTTTTTTCTTTTTATTTGATTTATATCACGCTTGATCTCTCCCTTTAAAGCTGATGAAACTTTATCATCCTTTGCTATGTCCTTCAATCTTGTCTGTTTACCGCTTCTGCCTGTACTCTTCGACGATTTAGTTGCTTTCTTTTATGCAGCCTTAGTTGCTCGTAAAGCTCCACTTGCACTTGGGACTCCTGGAACAAGAGCTGACACTACATCTACTGCTAAATACCCCGCATTTTCTTTAGAAGGGTCCTTAATGAACTCGTAAGTATCATATACAGCAGATGCAATATCATATAAAGTATCTAAAAATTCACCACTTGGATCAATGTAGGTTAATGGATTATTCTCCACATACGTATACGGATTCAAACTGCTCGGCCGGTTCACATACCCTTCGAATGTATCCTCCTGAATAAACCGCCCGATACTCGGATCATACCATCGGCTTCTCAGGTATTGCAGTCCCGTATCGCCGTCCCAGAATTCGCCCGAATACCCGAACGGGTTCTCCACCTGCACATCCGACGTCAGCGGGTTGCCCCAGATATCGTAGGTGTAGCGGTTCAGTACCGTACCGTCAGCTTTGAGCAGCGCCGTAACGTCGCCGTGACCGTTGTGCAGGTAGTACGCTTTCTGGTTGTTGGCGTCTTCGCGGTAAATCAGCTGCGCTCCGCGCACGTAGCGAGCTTTGAACGTCACGGTCCCGTTCGCCGCGACCGACCCTTCGGCGATGATGTTCATGCCGTCGTAATAATAACGCGTCGTCGTCGCTTGTCCGTTCTTCGTCACGCTGCGCTCGGTCATCAGGCCGTCGCCGTTGTACTTGTAGCTCACCGAAGTCTGATTGCGTACGACTTTGCCCAGCTGCTCCGCCTGATTGTACGTGTAATCCACGTTGTCTTTATGCGGCATCTGGATGCTGGATTGCAGCGTCAGCCGGTTGCCTTTGCCGTCGTAGGTGTACGTCTCGGAACCTTCGGAGCTGGTGATAATCCGATCCAGTTCGTCGTACGTAAACGTGCTGTTCGTCGTGCCGTCGCCGCGGCTGATGATATCGAAGCGGATTGAACCGTTCCGCTTCGATCGGCGGTTGTCATTCTTATCGTAGCCGTACGTGTACGACCGGGTCAAGCCGACAGCCGATTGAAGCAGATTGGTCAGACGCCCGAAACCGTCGTTCGTATACGTCATCGTGATCTGTCCGTTCGCCTGCTTCGTCTGATAGAGCTGCGACGATTTCAAGTAATTGGCGTCCGATTGAGCCACGCCGTCGCGGTAAACGTATTCCGCCTGCGTCGTGCTGCTGGTCCGAACTTGAACCAATTGATTGTCGTCATTATACAGATAAGTCGTCGTTAAGCCGAACGGATCGGTCATGCTGTTAAAAAGCTCGCTCAACGCGAGAACCGGGAATCGCTAAGCCCATAGGGGTAGGCGATTCCCGGTTCCGGGCAGTCCGTTCTTGTAGTACGTATACGAGTTCTGTTTGCCGTCCGGATAAACCATCCGTTCCAGTTGGTTATCCAGCGTATAGAAATACTGAGTCGTGCCGGTCTCGTCGACCATGGTCTTGCGCAGGCCGTTCTTGTAAGCTATCGCTTAGCGCGGGAATCGAGATTCGCCATGCCCGAAGGGATACGCGATTTTCGATTCCTAGGTCAGACGGTTCTGCGAATCGTACTGGTTCAGCACGTTGATGCCTTCACGCGTCTTGCCGCCCGTGATATTGCTGTTGTCGTCGTAAGTATAGGCTTCGTTACCCAACACCGAATCCGTTTTGGACAATCTGCGGCCGAGTTCGTCATAGCCGTAAGTGATCTTCGTCAGATCCGGGTACAGCTTTTCGGTCATCGCGCCGAGTTTGTTGTACGATTTAAGGACGTAAGACACGCAGTTTTTAGGACATCCCTAAAGGCACACCTTTTCGGACATATTAAAGAAACTTGCTCGGCTGAACTTGTGTAACTATGTTCAGATGTTTTTAGATGAACTACTTCATATCTCATCAACAGTTTTATAACCTAAAAAAGGAGTTGCTCTAGTGAAACAAGCAACTCCGTAAAAGTTTTAACCATAGGATTAATTTTGTAAAATCAAATCATTTATCTTTCAATTTTTCTTCGACTTTTATGATAGACTCCAAGTAAAAGTCATAAACATTTTTTTGTACTTCAGTCTTGTTCAGTCTAGCGACTTGATGATCTAAAGCCAGTCCTGTATAAATCTCACTAATGTCTTTTTTTATTTCTTTTACGTCAGGATTGTCATTTTTTTATCCATGTATGCATTGATCGCAAGCATGTCAGATCTTGAGAAGTAAAATTGATTTTCTAATCTGTTCTTCATCAGTGCAACAATCTGTTTTGTCACTGTATGATCATTGGTTGCATGATCCTGATTCATAGAAGCATCACCCTTTCCAGAAAGTACACTCAAAACTATTATGAATGCTTTCACCCAAAAACTATGTTTCCCATTCTTACCTCCGTTTGCCTTTAGCGAAAAGGTCTAAAACATCGTCCAACACTTGGATCTTAACCAATGGCTTCTTAGGTATTGTAGTCAGGTTTCTTCACCCTAATTATATTCATTTTTCACAAAAAAGAAATAAATGGTTTTTATTAAGAAGCCATTTCTTTCTATAAAAAATTATTTAATCAAAAGCTTCTACAGACACATCTTTGAAGATAACTGATAACCAAGTTTTTTCTCTATCGCTAGTATACACACGGAATTGTTTCAGTGTTAGATCTTTATACCAATACAACTTCTCTTCTTTAGCTTTGCCAAGATTCGTCCACGCTTTGTCTAAATGCAATCCAGCCTGGGAGTAAACTTGCTACTTCATTTCTGATAATGTGTCTCCGTCATCACTTAAGTTTTCAAAACTTCGGGGAGCTCCAACTTGAATGAAAAAGCCTACTTCCATCACCTCTTAAAAAGATTAAGGTCTTGGATATCCATGCACGAAAGTTTCGTTTTACATATAGATTTAAAAATTTTGTTTTCCGTTGAATAAGAAACTTTTAGAACAAGTTCTTATTCAAATGGCCCTTAAAAATCATAAAGATCAGCCCAGATAAAATCATCTTCTAGTAATTCAGAAAATCCATCAAGTGTACTCAAAAAATTTCTCACAGTGTCTTCCAATGCTTCCGCAACTGTATCTCCGCTACCACTAATCCAGTCCGGCTCTCCATCAATTTGACTTTTGACTGCCACATTAGCTGTACCAAAAAATGAGCCTGATTTTTTTTCACGGATTTTAACTTTAAACTTCGAAATTGACAATCTGTGATCAGGCCAGACGTTAAACTCCGCAACCACCTTTTCAATACTTCCAATGCCTTCTATAGTAATATTTCTCCAATCTTTCATATCTTATTCTCCTATTTTTAATTTCTAACTCCTCCAAAAGACAAAATAGTTTTGTCTGGCGCTAAAACTTGATTAGCGACTGGAGAATCCGCAAATCTAGAAGATATAACTCTACATTCTTCATTATGAACCCAAATCCCCAACCCGCTCACAAAGTACGTATGGAACCCTTCAACCGTCATATTGTAAACCGTTGTCTGGCGCTGCTGGAGTTCGATGGTTCCGACTTCTAAAGTCTTTCCATCACTTTGCTCTAGCAAATCGCCTGGCTTCAGATCTTTGACAAACACCCAGCCTTCGCCTACAACCCAAAACGGATGGTTATATGTCGATTCGATCACCTGATCGCCGACATGGATGCTGTAGATTTCGTCCGTATCATGGTTAAAGGTTGCTGTAACCTGCTTGTAGGTGACTTCATCGGTGTTTTCGTCTTTCGCCAACACCTTGTCGCCGATCTTCAGTTCTTCAATATTTTTCTCGCCTTGATCGGTTTTCACTTTCGTGCCTGAGGCAAAGCAATTGCATGCTTTACTTACCGCTTTGGTCGCTTTAGTTGTTTTCGAAGCCACGCGTCCTTCATCAATGGCTTTCGTAGCTGCTCGGCTTGCACGCACAGCTGCGCTTGGGCTTGGTACGGCTGGAATCGCAACAGCCAATACATCCGCTGCGACGTAGGCTGCGTTTTCCCAAGTTGGATCTTTTGCCAACTGATAAATATCGTAGCCGGTCGAAAGCAGGTCATAGATCGTATCCAAGAAGTCCCCACTGGGATCCACATATTTCAATGGATTATTTTCCACATACGTATACGGATTTAAACTGCTCGGCCGATTCACATACCCTTCGAACGTATCCTCCTGAATAAACCGCCCGATGCTCGGATCATACCACCGGCTTCTCAGATATTGCAGTCCGGTATCGCCGTCCCAGAATTCGCCCGAATACCCGAACGGGTTCTCCACCTGCACATCCGACGTCAGCGGGTTGCCTGAGATATCATGAGTGTAGTGCTTCAACGCGGTCCGTCGGCTTAGAGCAGTCGGATATCTACCTGTTGGGTCTTGTATTCGAGCTGCTTGAATCGCCTGCGTTGTATTACTGTACGCATTATGATTGATTTTATAATGTGCTTTTTCCCATAACATTTAGACTCATAAAAAAGAAAACCTCTTTTCAAAGGTCATTGAAAGTAGGTTTTCTCAATAGAATTTTTAAAAAGTGTACTTTTGAATGTTATGATTACTTTCAGATGAAGTCATTGCGTTTCGCTTTACAATTCGCCTAATCTAAATCTTTATTGATCATCTTTATACTTTAAAAGTTCTTTATTTATGCTATCTCTAACTTTCGGTAAGATATTTAAAAACACACGATTATCGAACCAATCAGCCTTTCCCCAAAACTTTTTATAACCATAAAGCTGTTTTTTTAGCAGTAATAAATCATCTGACGAAAACTGAGAAAAATCTTTTTTGGTATGTGCAATATCTGAGAGAATCTCAAAACATACAATAGGAACTCCTTCAAATTCGGCATTTTCACAAAGTTCTTTCAAAACATCTATTTCTTCCACTTCTTCTTCAGAAAACATACTTTCCTCCTATTTTGTTAAGTCAATATTTAAGTCGATACCTTTTCCGGGATTAGCAGAAGACGAGTTTTCCGCTCTGCTTCCTGTTATTCTCAATCTAGAAAAACCTTGATTTTTAGCCAAATTCGAAACCTGATTTTTCCAGGCTATGATTTCTCTAGGACCAATGTTATTTTTGGCAGAATTATCAATCACACCATCTGGATAAATCGCTAAATCTTTCAAAGTTATTGTACTGCCTTCAATATGAACTTCAGCCATTCCTTTGATGTTCAATCCTGTTTTCGACATTACTGATGTTTCAAATAGCTGTCCATGAGTAAATGCGCACTCAACATTATGCACCCAAACCCCTAAACTACTCACAAAATACGTATGGAAACCATCCACCGTCATATTGTAAACAGTCGCCTGTCGCTGCTGAATCTCGATGCTGCCGACTTCAAGTGTCTTCCCGTCGCTCTGTTCCAGCAGGTCGCCCGGTTTCAGGTCTTTGACGAAGACCCAACCTTTGCCCACAACCCAGAACGGATGGTTATACGTGGATTCGATCACCTGACCACCCACATGAATACGATAGATCTCGTCCGTTTCATGGTTAAACGTCGCCGTGACCGTCTTGTACGCCTCTTCGCCGGTGTTGTCGTCTTGCGACAGCACTCGATCACCGACTTGCACATCTTCGATGTTCTTGTCGCCTTGATCGGTCTTGACCTTTGTTCCTGCCGTGAAGCAGTTGCAGGCTTTCGCAACGGCCTTAGTCGCTTTGGAAGCGTCGGATGCTTTATCTCCCGCTTTCGCCAGCTTCACGACTAACTTTCCGCCTTTGATGATCTTGCCTGCCGGGATCAGACTCGCTCCTGCGATAACCTTGTCGATGGTCGAAGACTGCGAACTGGTCAGTGTCTTGATATCGTCGATGACCAGGAAGTCCGCAGCGGCTTTCGTTCCTTTTTTAACCGCGCTCCAGGTGTTCTGAAGCCACTGCGGCGCGTAGCCGTAAGGATCGAGATACTTCAGCGGGTTATTCTCCACATACGTATACGGATTCAAACTGCTCGGCCGGTTCACATACCCTTCGAACGTATCCTCCTGAATAAACCGCCCGATGCTCGGATCATACCACCGGCTTCTCAGGTATTGCAGTCCGGTATCGCCGTCCCAGAATTCGCCCGAGTACCCGAATGGGTTCTCCACCTGCACATCGGATGTCAGCGGGTTGCCCCAGATATCGTAGGTGTAACGATTCAGCACCGTGCCGTCGGCTTTGAGCAGCGCGGTGACGTCGCCGTGGCCGTTGTGCAGGTAGTACGCTTTCTGGTTGTTGGCATCTTCACGGTAAATGAGCTGCGCTCCGCGTACATAGCGCGCTTTGAACGTTACGGTCCCGTTCGCTGCGACCGACCCTTCGGCGATGATGTTCATGCCGTCGTAGTAATAACGTGTCGTCGTCGCTTGTCCGTTCTTCGTCACGCTGCGCTCGGTCATCAGACCGTCGCCGTTGTACTTGTAGCTTACCGACGTCTGATTGCGTACGACTTTGCCCAGCTGCTCGGCCTGGTTGTACGTGTAATCCACGTTGTCTTTATGCGGCATCTGGATGCTGGATTGCAGCGTCAAGCGGTTGCCTTTGCCGTCGTACGTGTACGTCTCGGAACCTTCGGAGCTGGTGATGATCCGATCCAGTTCGTCGTACGTAAACGTGCTGTTCGTCGTGCCGTCGCCGCGGCTGATAATATTGTCATTGTTATCGTAGCCGTACGTGTACGACCGGGTCAAGCCGACAGCCGATTGAAGCAGGTTCGTCAGACGCCCGAACCCGTCGTTCGTATACGTCGTCGTGATCTGTCCATTCGCCTGCTTCGTCTGATAGAGCTGCGACGATTTCAAGTAGTTGGCGTCCGATTGAGCCACGCCGTCGCGGTAGACGTATTCCGCCTGCGTCGTGCTGCTGGTCCGAACTTGAACCAATTGATTGTCGTCGTTATACAGATACGTCGTCGTCAGGCCGAACGGATCGGTCATGCTGCTTGGCAGTCCGTTCTTGTAATAGGTATACGAGATCTGTTTGCCGTCCGGATAGATCATCCGTTCCAGTTGATTATCCAGCGTGTAGAAGTATTGGGTCGTGCCGGTCTCGTCGACCATCGTCTTGCGCAGGCCGTTCTTGTAATAAGTGAAGCTGCCGTTCTTGTCGCCGCTGCTCCACGAGGTCAATCGGTTCTGCGCATCATACTGATTGAGCACATTGATGCCTTCGCGCGTCTTGCCGCCCGTGATGTTGCTGTTGTCATCGTAGGTGTAGGTTTCCTTACCCAACACCGAATCCGTTTTGGACAATCTGCGGCCGAGTTCGTCGTAGCCGTACGTGATCTTCGTCAGATCCGGGTACAGCTTTTCGGTCATCGCACCGAGTTTGTTGTACGAATACTTCGTGCTGAGCGAAGTGCCGCTTGCGCTCTGTGTGACATTTTGCAAACGATGAAGGCCGTCATTGGTGAAGCCTGTCGTCAACCCTTTGCCGTCGGTGGCGCTGGTGGCAAACGGATTGCCGCCGACTTCGTAAGCATTCGTGGACGTGATACTGTTGCCGGCTCCGTCTTCGCGTTTCGAACCAGTTTCCCGGCCGATTGCATCGGTTTGGGACGTGACTTTCTCGCCGTAATCCGTCGTGGTCGTCGCCTGGTTCAGCATATCGTTGTACGCATAGCCGGTGACGCGGCCCGCAGCGGAGATCGTTTGTTTCACGTCGCCGTTGGCGTCATACACATAAGTGGTCTTATGCCCTTCGCCGTCTACCGTGTAATCCATTTCGCCCAGCGCATTGTAATGGTTGGACTGCGCGGTATAGAAATCGACGTTGTTATTGTTGTCTTTGCGCTTGAGCTGCGTGGAAGACGGGCGGCCGAGGCCGTCATAGAACTGTTTGCTTTCTTTGCCTTCTTCGTCGACCGTGGAGTAAATCCCGTTCTGACTGATCGTGCTGTACGTGAACGCGGAAGTCGCGCTCGCTCTCGTGCCGTCGGCTTCCGCCGAACGAGTGACTTTGGTAATCCGGCCGACGCTGTCGTATTCGTACGCTTCGTCCGATCCGGCCGGCGCGCCTTTGGCGACCGCGTTACCGTCAAAGTGCTTTGTTACGCGTCCGGTCGGCAGATCATATTCGTAACGTTCTTCGATCGTTTTCGGCGTGCCGTTTACCGTCACTTTTTGCTTGATGGAAGTCGGATACGCATTTTTGTAAGCCGCCGCATACGCGATGTCCGTCTGCTGCGTCTTGCCGTCTTCCAACTGCTGCACCGCCTGCGTCATATTGCCGTAAGCGTCATGTTGATACGTCATCTGCAGGAAGCTGGCTTGACCGCTGTCGTCAGTATAATTCTGCACCGTCTGCTTGATATGCGGCAGCGACGCGTCCGGCGTATAGGTGACATCGTCGGTCACGACGCCGGAGACGGTGTTGCGCTCCGAAGTCAGCAGTCCCGGGTAGGTCGGCGAATACGTGTATGCCGAGATATGGCCGAGCGGATTGGTATACGTCAGTACGTTTCCGTAATCGTCGTACGTGTACGCCGAGACTTTGGCCCCGGTCTGAGCGGGGTTCTGCGTATAGTCGCTATCTGTCTCTGTGACCTGCACGGCGAGCTGCTGATCCGGGTCGTAGACGGTGTCGATCTGTTTCTTGTACTCGCCTGCTTTCTCGCGTACCTCTTTTACCGCCAGATGATCCGCGTTGAGCGTCGTGCTCTCGGTGATCTTATCGACGCGCGGCACATTCGAGGCATCATTCGGATTGTTCACCAGCGTACGCTTGACCGTGGAAGTCGTCTGCGCCGGATCGGAGAAGTCGGTCGCGTTCGTATAATCGTACGTCACGACGCTTTCGCTTTGCACGCTGTTCCCGTCTTTTTTCAACGAATCCGAGCGCTGGGTCACCCGGTAGTAATCCGCGGTTCCGGCGTCGCCGAAATGCTTCGTCGTTTTGCCGTAGTCGTAACCCGTGCTGGCTCCGGTGGGATACACGACGCCGGTCAGCGCGGAATACGTCGTCGCTCCGGCAGCCGCGCCGCCCGGTCCGTCCGCATCGAAAGCGGCGTTTTTCTTATCGTAGCGATAGCTGACCGTCTCGCCGTTCTCGTTGGTGACGCCGGCCAGATTGCGTTTCTTCTGCGTATCGGTGATCAGGCTTTTGCCGTAAGTCAACGTCTTGCCGGTATCATAGTTGACCTTCACGTCGCCCGCCGAATACGTAAACTTGATCTCGCGGTTCAGCGTGTCGATCACGCGGCTGATCATCGGGTAGGCGTTCTGCTCGTTGACCGCCGTCTGCGCGTACTGCACCAGAATGACATTACCGTACGCGTCTTTCGTGCCGATCCAGCGTCCGTCGGTGTTGAAGAAGGCTTTCGTCCCCAGTGTATCGGTTAGCGCATAAGCGATCGTCGCGCTGACGGTCGCGCCGGAAGCGTCTTTAGTGCTCAGCGTGCCGGTCGAAGGGCCGAACGTGACGTCTTTGAGCGGATAATCGACAAGCCCTTGCCCGTTCGCGGCGATCGGATAGACCGTGCCGTCCGCCATATGCAGGTAACGCTGACTGCCGCGCTGCTCGACGGAAGGGAACGCCCAACTCCAGCCGACGCCGAGGTTCGACGTGCGTTCGTTGTAAGTGTAATATTCGTTGTCGTTCGTGTACACGGTCTGGCCGGAAGCGTTCGTCGTCTGCGTGATCTTCGGCTCCCAGATATATGCAGTATTGCTCTGATACAGACGGCCGAGCGTGAAGTCCAGACCGTTTCGGCCCGGTAGCGTGAGGTCGGTCTCCATCCGGGTCAGCGTGCCGCTAGCGTCGGAAACATTCTCGCCTTCGGTCGCGCCGCTGTAAGGCGTATTCGCCGCGATCTCGTATAAGGACATCGGCGAAGCCGTATCGTTAAAAGGTCCGTTGACCGCGAGCGTCGAGACGCTGCCTGCGGCAGTCGGTGCGGAGACGGACGGCGCGGCCGAAACGCGGTTCGGGGCGCTGACGGGCGGCAGCAGCAACGCGGCGGCGAGCGTCGCGTTGAGAATCTTGAACAGTGGTTTTTTCACGAACGATTTCCCCTCGTTTCTCATCTTGGTTTCTTTATCTGATTTTCTTTATCTGTATGGAGTTGTCGTATTCGGCTCAAGGGCCGGGCACGTATTGGCGTTTGATCAGATTGCCGCTGGTATCGTACGTGAAGTTGATGCGCTCGCCCGTCGAGAACAGGATATATTGCAGACGGCTCTGGTTATCGTAGACATATTGGAATTGCATCGGCGTACCAGCGGCGCTCAGCGTATTGACGCTCTCGCCTCCATAGCGGATATGGAGCTGCGGCGTCTCGTTCAGCGCGGAAGGCTCGGCGCCTTCGATCTGCATGCCGTAGTTCGGTTCTTCGGCCGTCAGCCAGCGCGTGACCAGATCGGGATCGAGTTCGATCCGCTGCACGCCTTCGCTGTCCGTACGCAGTTTGCCGTAGCTGGCTCCGTCGGCGCGCAGCGCCGTTCTCGGTTCTTCGGTCGCTAACGTCGCTTCGGTCCACGGTTCGGCGGCGCGCAGCACGCGCAGCGTATCCGGATCGCCGAGCGAATCGGCCGAACCGCTGGTCAGATAAGCTTCGCGGATCGGCGTGCCGGCCGGAAGCGCGGAGAGATCGAATTGCAGATACGTGCGTTCATCCTGCGGCTGCGGTTCGGCAGCGACGGAGCGGGCCATGAGACTCGTGCCCGAAGCGGCCGGGAGATTGCTGTCGGCGGTAACCGCCTGCTGCGCCGGACTATCGAGCGCAAGACCGGTACGGAGTTCGACCGGGTAAGTCAGACCGCTCGTATCCGCTTGAAGCTGCAGCGTGCGTACGCCGTCTTGGACGATCAAGTTCTGCGATACTTCGCGACGTTCGCCGCTCGCGTCGATCAGCCAAGCGGGAAGCGCGGCCAGTCCGCCTCCGGTCAGATCTTCGCCGAGATCGCCATGTACGGTAAAGCGGAACTCGGAAGGTGCGGAATCGTCCGTCAGAGTCAGCGTCTGCTCGATGCCGGAAGGCGTCAGCGCGAGTTTGGCGGCGGTAGACGTCCATACGTTCGAATAAGTAAGTACGCCTTGAGCGGCAGCGGAAACGTCAGCTTGAGCATCCTGCGCGCCGATCGGGATCAAGGTAAGGGAATTGCCGTTTGCGCCGAGGGAAAATCCTTCTGTATAGGCATTATGTAGGTTCGGCGTGTAAGGAACGGTAGACGAGGTATAAGCAGAGCCGGATTCCGAAGCCGGTGCGGCAGGCTGTTCGGAGACGAGATCCGGGGTCTCAGAAGCGGAAGCTTCGTCGGATGAGGTCGGATCAGAATCGGTCTTGTCCGCTGCCGGATCGGCAGGCGACTCTTCTTCGTCCGTCTGAGCCTCCGGCGATGGAGTTTCCGACAAAGCGGAGGCTTGCAAACTTGGGTTTCCGGTCTCGGAAGACGGCAGCGGCTCTTCCGCAGGGGTCTCTGGTTTGTGGCTTTCGTCTTTCGAAGGCGCGGCTTGCGATTCGTTCTCCGCAGGCAGATCCGCCTGAAGCGTCAACGACAAGCGGATGTCCTGATAACTGCCGCTCGCATCTCGATAATGGAGCGGAGCGGCCGACAAAACCGTTTCCCGACTGTCGTCGCTGAGCAGATACTCTTTGCTGTACAGCGTACGGTTCTCGGCGACTTCGCTGACCACTTCCGCCGGCGCTTCGACGAAGGCCGCATCCGAGGCTTGATTCTGAACCTTCTGTTCGTCCGGAGCTTGCGGCGCTTCCGCTTCGGCCGAGACCGGCGGGGCCAAGCTCTGCACCCCGAGCGAGGAGAGGAGCAGCGTAGAAAGAAGCCATTTTCGTTTTTCGTGCATGTGCATTGTTCCTCCTGTTTCTGAATAAGATGGCAAACAACCGAAAGAACCGTACGGCAACTGACCTTAAGACTGTCCGCCGATTGCAAACTCTCTCGAATCTGCATCGATAGTCTTTGATCCGAAAGGTCCTCGCGTTGAAGCAAGAGGTATTTAAACCGCTTTTTTCCACCCCAAACAGGAAATAAGTCCTGAAAATTTAATGCACCATGAATGATTGACATTTCTTTTTTTGCCAACTTTACCCTGCGTTCAGATATGACAAGAGTTGAATAAACCGAGCAAGCAAAATTTTAAAATATAAAATCCAAAATTTACATGAAATCCGCCAAAAATCGACATCAAAAAAGGCCCGATTCGACAGACGTTTTCCGCGTCTAGCGAATCAGGCTCAATGACTTACCTCGTTCTCCGATTCTTTTTTCCGTCTGCCGGGTACCTCCGTTCAGTACGTTCCGCGCGAACGGTTCAACGCCCGGTTCACCTGTTCGGAACTCAGCAGCATGAACACGACGAGCAGCAGCGTGACGATCGGGAACAATCCGATGCCGGCCCACGAAGCCAGCACGCCGAACAGCGGCGGCAGGAAAGTCGTGCCGGTGTACGCTACGGCCATCTGGTAGCCGATCAGCTTGGCCGAGTTGGCTCCGCCGAAGCGGATCGGCGTCTCGTGGATCAGCCCCGGATAGACCGGCGCAAAGCCGAGACCGATCAAGACGAACCCGACCAGTACGGTCGCGTCGGGCAGCGGAAGCATCAACAGCAGCGCCCCGGCGGCGGAGATGAACTGACCGGCCAGAATCAGCACGCGATTGCTGACTTTGAGCGTGATAAATCCGGTGATCAAGCGGCCGACGGTGATGCCTCCGTAGTAGAGCGAGATCCACCAAGCGGCCGTCTCCGCCGCTACGCCGCGCGAACCGACAAGATAACTGGCGCCCCATAGTCCGACCGTCGTTTCGACGCCACAGTAGAACAAGAACGCCAGCAGCGTCATACGGACGCCCGGCAGGCGCAGCGGACGTTTGGCGGGTTGATCATCGCGTGCGGCCGCGTGGGACGAAGGCTCCGGCGCAGGTCCGGCCGGATCGGCGGTCTGCTCGATCGCCGGCTTGGCGCTGCGGATCGCGGCTACCTTTTTCCATAAGGGCAGCGTCGCCAGCAAAATGATCACGAGGCTGAACTGCACGATCGCCACGGCGGTATATCCGGCTCTCCACGAGTCATGTTCTTTGATAAAATACGACATCAGCAGCGGCCCGCCGGTCGCGCCGACGCCCCAGAAGCAGTGCAGCCAGCTCATATGATGCGCTTCGTAATGGGTCGCGACATAGTGGTTCAGCGCCGAATCGACCGCTCCCGCGCCCAACCCCAGCGGAATCGCCAGCAGCGCGAGCCACAGCACCGACGGCGCGAACGAGAAACCGAGCAGCGCGGCCGCCGTCATGAAGCAGCTGATCATCGTGATCTGGCCCGTGCCGATCTTCGCGATCAGCCGGCCGCTTGCGAGGCTCGACACGATCGTGCCGGCGGCGACGATCATCGCCAGCATCCCGGCCGATTCCAGCGGCGCGCCGAGCTCCGGACGCATGACCGGCCAAGCCGATCCGAGCAGCGAGTCGGGCAGCCCCAAACTGATAAAAGCCAAATAAATTACGATCAAAAACCAAGTCGCCATATTTTTCTTCCTCTCGTTTGCCTGATGATCATCATGATTATAAAACTCGCGGTTCCAATGTTTTTAACGTCCATTCCCGAATGCCCGAAGCGAAGTGCTCCGCGAAGCGGTCGCTCCATTCGATCTCCGGTTCGGCGGGCAGCGGGAACCGATTCAGGTATCGCCGCCAATCTTTGATCCATGTCCCGCCGTCTGTCCGGTCGCCGTACAAGACGATCCGATGCGGCGCGAGCACGACGGACACCAGATGAACCAGTTTGCAGACGGCTTCGCTCCATGCTTCGCCTTCCGGCGGAGAATTCCAATCGATGCCCAGCGGCAGATATTTGACTTCGCCTGCCATGCCCTGCTTGCCCGCGATCAGATCGCCGTCGATACAGATCGCCATGCCGGGCGGGTATTTGTCGGGAAAATAAATCCCTAGCACGGTGCCTTCTTCGCTGCCCGCCGCCAAATATCCCCGCAGCGCCGCATTGACGTCGTTCTCCAGCACGACCGGCAGACCGAACGGCTCGCCGAGCAGCTCCGCCGGATTCAGTCCCAGCAGCCGTTCATGGCTGCTGACTTCGATCCGTCCTTCGATCGCCTGCCCGGGAATGCCCAGACCGATCGCTTGAATCCTCGGGAACGCCGTCAACAGATCCTCTACCCATTCCAAAAACGTTTTCCGATTCAGCCCTTTGAACGCCTTCGTTTCTTCGGTCAGCGATTGTCCGTTCAGATCGACGACTGAAGCCATGACCGTATCGACGCCGCGAATCTCGTGCAGATGCATGACCAGCGCAAGCGTATGGCCGTAATCGAAACGATAGACGCTGGCCGGACGTCCACCTGTCGATGTCCCGTCCGCTTCTTCGATCAATTCGCCGCGTTCTTCCAACTCGCGGACCAACGCGGCTACCGTCACCACGCTAAGTCCGGTTTCGGCGGCAAGCTGCGGCTTGGTCGCCGAACCTTTTTGCCTGAGCACCCGCCGGACCGCGTTCAGATTGAAAGCTTTCATCAACGTCGTATCGGCGCGTTTCATCGTCGTCCTCCTCGCTTTATAAACATCCTTTATTAAGTGTCTTCATACAGTTTGCCCGTTCCGGCCGATCTTGTCAACGCTTTTCTAAAAAACGCAAAAAAGCTTCGATTCGCGCGGAATCGAAGCTAACATGTTCTCTACGTTCAGTCTGATGTTCCCATCAAGAAACGACATCGAATTGACTGTTATACAGCCGCGCATAATAACCGCCCTGCCGCAGCAGTTCTTCGTGCGTTCCGTGCTCCACGATATCGCCGTCTTTCATGAATAGGATCAGATCCGATCCTTGAATCGTGGAGAGGCGGTGCGCGATCACGAAGCTGGTCCGTCCTTCGATCATCGCCAGAAACGCCTGCTGAATCCGAATCTCGGTCAGCGTGTCGATGCTGCTGGTCGCTTCGTCCAGAATCAGCATCGGCGGGTCGACCAGCATGACGCGGGCAATGGTGAGCAGTTGGCGCTGTCCTTGCGACAGATTGTCTCCCGAACCCGAGACGATCGTGTCGTAACCTTCGGGCAGCCGTTTGATAAACCCGTGCGCGTTCGCCGCTTTCGCGGCGGCGATCACCTCGTCCTCTGTCGCGTCGGGCTTGCCGTAGGCGATATTGTCGCGAATACTGCCTCCGAACAGCCAAGTCTCCTGAAGCACCATGCCGAAGCTGCGGCGCAGGCTGTCGCGGGAGATCTGCCGAATATCCGTGCCGTCGATCCGAATCTCTCCGCTGTCCACGTCGTAGAAACGCATCAGCAGATTGACCAGCGTGGTCTTGCCCGCTCCCGTCTGACCGACGATCGCGACGCGCGTGCCCGGTTTCACTTCCAGACTGAAATCGCGAATCAGCGGACGTTCCGGCGTATAAGCAAAATGAATCCGGTCGAACGTGACCGTGCCTTGTCCGCCGCCGAGTACCCGAGCGTCCGGCGCGTCGGGCGTTTCTTCGGTCAGATCCAGCACCTTGAAGATCCGCTGCCCGGATGCCGTGGCCGATTGAAGCTGCGTCAGCACGCCGGTGATCTCGTTGAACGGCTTGGCGAACAGATTGGAGAAGATCAGGAAGCTGGACAAATCGCCGACGGACAACCGCCCGGCGATCACCAGAATACTGCCGATCACCGCGATAACGGAGAACGTCACGTTATTGACGAGCCGGGTCGTCGGATTCGCGAGCGATCCGTAGAACTGCGACCGCATCCCCGTCCGGTAGAGCTGTTCGTTATGGCTGCGGAATTGAGCAAACGCGCGATCTTCGTAACCGAACGCCTGCACCACGCGCTGCCCGCCGATCATTTCTTCCGCGTAGCCGTTCAGATTCCCGAGGACTTTCGCCTGCTCGCGGAATGTCTGCTGCGAACGCATCGTGATAAAACGCGCTACATAATAAGCGGCCGGCGCGGACAGCAGCACGACCAACGTCATCAGCGGACTGATATAGAGCATCAGAGCGATCGCGCCGACGATGGTCACGATCCCGGTCAGCAGCGTGTTGAAACCTTGCAGCAGTCCGTCCGATACGGCGTCCATATCGTTGACGAATCGGCTGATGCTGTCGCCCTGCGCATGGTTATCGTGGTATTTGAGCGGCAGGCGATCGAGTTTGCCGAATAACGTTTCGCGCAGCGAAAACACCGTCCGGTAAGCGATCTGGTTCGTGCTGTAGCTGAGCAGCCATCCGAACAACCCGCCGACCGCGTAGACGACGACCAGCGCAAGCAGCAGCGGCCATAACGCATCGAAATCCACGCGGCCCGCGCCAGTCATTTGGTCGATGCTTCGTCCGATCAGCAGCGGTCCGGCGAGACTCGCGGATACGCTGATCAGCGCGGCGGCCGCCGCGATCCAGACCAATCTTCGGTACTGCTGGGCGAACCCGAGAATCCGCGTCCATGTCTGTCTGGTATTCATGCTTGCACCTCCTCGCCGGATAACTGGGAATCGCAGATCTCGCGGTAGACCGCGGAGCTATGCAGCAGCTCCTCATGGCTGCCGATGCCGTCGATCCGGCCGTCGTCCATCACGATGATCCGGTCCGACTGCCGGACGCTGCTCACCCGCTGCGAGATCAGCAGCACGGTGAGATCGCGGCTGTACGCGCGCAGCGCTTGGCGAAGCGCGGCGTCGGTCGCGAAGTCGAGCGCGCTCGAAGAATCGTCCAGTATGAGAATTTGCGGCTGCAAAGCCAGCGCGCGGGCGATCGTCAAACGCTGTTTCTGACCGCCGGAGAGATTCTGGCCGCCTCGGGCGACCTGCGTGTCCAGCCCTTCGGGCAGCTTCGCGATAAACTCCGCGGCCTGCGCCGCTTCGGCTGCCGCCCGAATCTCTTCGATCGTGGCGTCAGGTCGGCCGAACGCGATATTTTCGGCGATCGTGCCGGTGAACAGCAGCGCTTTTTGCGGCACGATGCCGATCCTGCCGCGCAGTTCTTCCAGCGTATAATCTCGCACGTCCGTTCCGTCGACCTGCACGCGGCCTTCCGTAACTTCGTAGAATCGCGGGATCAGATTGGCCAAAGTGGTCTTGCCCGAACCCGTGCTGCCGATCACGCCGATCGTTTCTCCGCGGCGAATCGCGACCGAGATGTGTCGAAGCGCCGGGTCCCCGGTCGCGCTGTAAGCGAAAGACACGTCGTCGAACACGATCGCCGGAGTATCCGTTTTTTCAACTCCGATCGCTTCGTTCGAGCTTCGAATTTGGTTTTGGTTGCGGCTTTGGTTTTGCGTAACGAAAGCGTCATTCTCGGCCGATCCTTGAATCGAAGGCTCCGTCGCCAGCAGTTCGCCGACGCGCGCGGCCGACGAAGAAGCCTTGGTGAAGATGATCACCAGATTGGACACGACGACCAGCGCGAGCAGAATCTGCGTGACGTAATTGATAAACGCGATGATCTCGCCCTGCGACAGATCACCGTGATCGATCCGCCCGCCGCCCGCCCACAAGATCGCGATGATCGCCGCATTGACGACCAGCGTCGTGACCGGACTAAGGAGCGCGGAGATGCGGCCTACGCGAACGGCGGTCTCGGTCAGATCTTCCGACGACTCTCGGAAGCGGCGCTGTTCGCGGCGGCTTTCGGCGAACGCGCGAATGACGCGCAGTCCGGTGAGGTTCTCGCTCAGCACTTTGCCGAGACGATCCAGCTTCTGCTGGTAGCTTCGGTACAGCGGAGCGCTTTTGGCAATGATCAGATAGAGAATGACGCCGAATACCGGCGTGGCCGCGAGCAGAATCAGCGCCAGCCGCCAATCGAGGAACAGCGACATGATAATCGCCCCGATGCAGATAAACGGCGCCCGAATCACGAGACGGATCAGCATAGCCACGGCGAGCTGAAGCTGATTGACGTCGTTGGTCAAGCGGTTGATCAGCGACGGCGTGCCGAAAGTATCGACTTCCGCGTAAGACAGCGACGAAATATGCCGAAACAGCTTGTTGCGCAGCAGCGTGCCGAATCCTTGCGACGCGCGCGCGGCATAATATTGGCAGACCATCGAAGCGCCGAATCCCAGCAGCGCCATCAAGACCATCAGTCCGCCCATGCGGTAGACGTACCCGCTGTCGCGTTCGCCGATGCCGTGATTGACGATCAGCGCGACGATCGTCGGCAGCAGCAGTTCCAGAATGGCTTCGAGCAGCTTGAACAGCGGCCCGAGAATCACCTCTTTTCGATAAGGTTTCAGATAAACAGCAAGTTTGAACACGACAACTCCTCCGACTTCTATAGATAATGTTCCGTCACTCGGCCGGCTATAAACCCTTTACGATTATGACATAGTTGATGTTATATTAATAATATAGTTTTCATCTTCTTCCCATACGAAATACATATGGCAATCTAATACGCTGACCGCAAATTAGGAGGAGTCAGAGATGGATATCCGCCGGCTCAAATATTTTCTGGCGATCGCCGAAGAAGGACAGATCACTTCGGCGGCGCGCAAGCTGCAGATGTCGCAGCCGCCGCTCAGTCAGCAGTTGAAACTGCTGGAAGACGAGCTTGGCGTCAAGCTCGTCGAGCGCGGCCCCCGCAGCATTCGGCTGACCGAAGCCGGGATGCTGCTGCGCGACCGCGCCGAGCAGATTATCGAGTTGACCGATTCGACCGCTCGCGAGCTGGGCGATTACGCGCGCGGCGTGCAGGGCACGCTGAATATCGGCACCGTGTCGTCGTCGGCCGCCGCGCTGCTGGAACAGCGGCTGATGCTGTTCCATCGCCAGAATGCCGGAGCGCGCTTCGAACTGCATGAAGGCAATACGTTCCGCGTGCTCGATCTGCTGGCCAAAGGAATCGTCGAGATCGGCATTATCCGCATGCCGTTCAGCAGCGCGGGATTGGAATGCGTCTATACGCCCGAGGAGCCGATGGTCGCGGTCATGAGCGCGGAACACGACTGGACCGAGGGCGCCGATTCGATCGCTCTCGAAGAACTGCAAGGCAGGCCGCTGATCCTGTACCGCCGCTTCGAGCCTCTGATCCGCGAGACCTGCCGGGAGCAAGGCTTCGAACCGGATATTTTCTGTATGAACGATGATGCCCGCACGACATTATTATGGGCGAACGCGGGTCTAGGAATCGGGATCGTGCCTCAGTCGGCTTTCGGTCTGCTGCGTAGCGATAATCTGCGCTGCACAGAAATCCGCGCCGAAGCGCTGCGCACGCGGGTAGCCGCCGTCTGGATGAAAGACAAATACCTGTCGGCGCTCGCGAGAAAGTTTATCGAGTGTTTTCAAGGCGAAACGCTTGCGCTTTAGCCGCATAACCCGCAAGACCACGCGAAAAAGCGCCGATCGGCGAATGTCCCCGATCAGCGCTTCTTTTTCTTTTCTCTGAATCCGTCCGTTGCCCGAACGAGTCTTTCTTATGCCTGAGCCTGCCGCCGCCCGTCAGTCGATCAGCACGACTTCGTCTCCGAGCGCAATCTCCCCGGTATGTACGACCGAAGCGTAGACGCCGAACTTGAGATTCATCTCTTTGTGCACGATCTTGAGCACGTCCGGATCTTTGGCCGCGGTGTCCGGGTCCATCGTCGTCATGACGCAGCGTTCGCAGAACTCGTCGACCTGCAGCTCTACGCCGCCGATCCGCAGTCTGCGTCCGATCCAATCGCCTTCGAAAGTCGTCGAATCGGAGAGCGCGATCACGAAGTTTCCGCGGAACCGCCGCTGATCCAAGTCATGCCCCCGCAGCTCCGCCAAACGGTTCAAGCTCGCATCCGTGACCAGCAGAATGCTGGCTCCGTCCACAGACAGCAGATGCGGGTGTTCCGGATGCGGATCTCTAGGCTTCGACATCTTGATCGGCACGCGGCTCAAAGCCTGAATCTCTTGCAGCAGCGACTCGTCCCAGCCGAAACGCCGCCCGTCTTCGGAGGTTACTTCGATCTCTCCGCCCAGATAGCGTGCGCGATAAGTCAACATTTTAGGAATTCGGCGAGCCGTGATGTACCTAGCCCAACCTTCTTTGCTTTCGTCGTAAAAAGAGCAGAAACGGTCGCCTTCCAGACCGTAAGGTTCGATCCGGCAGGCGTCCAATTGCTCCCCGCCGAACGATTTCACCGGATACCGGTTGATTTCTCGAATAACGCCGACATTTACCGTCAATTCCGTGTCCTCCGTATACCTAGTGCGCCGATCGCAAATAAGGTTAAGTACTTGGATTGAATGCGCTCAACTCACTAAGCTTGTTTTTCGTATCCTCTTGCGGCTTCGCGAACGAAATCACTCAGAACGCGATCTCCGACGCCGGACGCAGTTCCACGTCGGCTTCGACCAGCTCGCGGTTATGGCGCTCGATGATCGCGGGAGCCGTCTCGTCGTCGGTATCGATCGTCGTATGCCCGTCGCTGGCCAGAATCGGACGATAGCCGAGCTCCGCCGCGCGGCGGGTCGTGGCATTGATGCAATAATCCGTCTGCATGCCGACGATCACCAGACGATCCACGTCCAGCTCTTGCAGCCTGCTTTGCAGCCCGGTGTCATGGAACGAATCGGGTACCGTTTTCTGAAGGATCGTCTCGCCCGGACGCGGGGTCAGTTTCTCGTGAATCTGCCAGCCTTCCGTGCCTTCGACCATCGGGCCTTCCTCTTCGGTGTGCCGGATAAACACGATCGGAGCCTCCGCGGCGCGCGCCTGTTCCAGCAGTCCCGAGATGCGATCGACTACTTCTTCCCCTTCATAGACCGGCCATTGTTCGTCGAACATGACGTTCTGCACATCCACGATCAACAATCCTTGTCGGTGTCCCATATTCGTTCTCTCCTCTCTCGGCAGGTCGCGAGATATCGCAATCCACAGCCTAAGCTTGTTCCCATTATACGAACGCAGAAGCCCCGGAGCAACCGAAAAAGAGGATTAATCTTCCAACCATTTTTCCATCAACAGCTTCTTGAGTCGTTCGACGTTCTCGGCCCCGAGCTTCTCCGCGACGCGGCGTTCCAATTCCCGCTTGATCGCCAGTTGGTTATCGCAAGCTTGTTGTCCTTGATCCGTCAACGTCACGCGGCGATCGCGGCGGTTATCCGGGTGCTCGCTTTCCGCCAGATAGCCGCGTTCGATCAGACCCAGTACGCTTTTGTGCGTTCCCTGACGAGTCAGGCTGACGGCGCGCCCGATGTCCGAAATGGAGAGGCTTCCGCTCTGCTCGACCACGGCCAGAATATGCGTTTCGGTCCGGTTCAATTCTTCTCCGTCCAGCTCCCCTACTTTGCGGCGCAGGAACAGATGCTTCTCGCTCATCAGATCGACGAGATTGACGGAGGTCGATAATGGATCGGTAACTTTCATGGCGATGCACCCCTGTCAGCTAAAATAAATAGTTTTAAATTTTAATCGTCAACCAAGTTGACATTCCGAACACCTCAATGATATTGTAAACCAAGTGGACAATAAAATTAAACCCCGAACGGGGACAAGGAGTCGGAAACATGGGCAAAAACAAAAAAGAAAGTCTGATTTTCACGACGATCATGTGCGCCTTGATGGTGCTAGGCATGACCGTATATAATGTACTGCTTCTGAAAGGATTTACGGCCGACGCGTTCAAAACGATGGCGATCGGCTACGTGCCGGCGTTCGTCGTGGCGCTGCTGCTCGATCTCTTCGTCGTCGGCGTCGTCGCCAAAAATATCGCGGGACGACTCGTCAAACCGGGCAGCCCGATGATCCGCAAAGTGCTGACGATCTCTTTCTGCATGGTGCTCGGCATGGTAGTGTCGATGTCGCTTTACGGAGCGATCACGCATGTCGGGTTCGGACCGGAATTGGGCGCCGCTTACGTGCGCAATCTGTGGCTCAACTTCATCTGCGCCCTGCCGCTTCAGTTGGTCGTCGTCGGTCCGCTGACGCGCGCCGTCTTCTTCAAGCTCTTCCCGCCGCAGACTTCTTCTCGAGCGGCAGCGGCTTAATCGCAAGAGCCGGACGGGAATCTTCGCAAGTATAAGGAAAACTCAAATAAAAAGAAGGATGCGCAGTCGCCGATCAGCGATACGCATCCTTTTTGCCGTCTTTCGGATCAGCGTTCGGCCGAACGCACGAAACGTCCGATCCGGCGCGCCGCTTCGCGGAGCGCTTCTTCCTCGCGCACGAGCGAGAAGCGCACATATCCTTCGCCTTGCGCGCCGAACGCGCTGCCGGGAATCGAGCCGACGCCTTCTTGCCGCATCAGCTCCCGCGAGAACGACTTGGACGACCGGTCCGATTCGCCGTTCGTCCAGCTCTCCGGCAGCCGCGCCCAGACGAACATGGTCGCGCCCGGTTTGCGGACATGCCAACCTTCCGCCGCCAACGCCGATACGAAGACGTCGCGTCTGCGCTCGTACAACGCGGCTACGCCCCGATCGCTTTCCGGCGCGGACATCGCGCGTTCCAGCGCGTATACGGCCGTTTCTTGAATCGGCTCGAACGCGCCGAAATCGATATGCCCTTTGAGTTCGCGCAGCGCGCCGACCGCTTCGGCATTGCCCGCGAGGAATCCGATCCGGCAGCCGGCCATATTGAAGCTTTTGGAGAACGAATGCAGCTCGACCGCCGTCTCTTTCGCTCCCGGCACTTCCAGCACGCTGTGCGGGCGATGGCCGTCGAAGCCCATCTCGGAATACGCCAGATCGTGCACGATCAGCACGTTCCATTTTTTCGCCAGCGCGACCAGCTTCTCGAAGAACTCGTAATCGGCCAACGCCGCTACCGGATTGCCCGGAAAATTGAGCAGCATAAACACGGCCTGCTCCCAGACTTCATCCGGAATCGCGGCTAGATCGGGCAGAAAATCATGTTCTTCCCGCAGCGGCAGCAGCCACGGGGTAACGCCGGCGATCGCCAGCGATCCCGCATAGATCGGATAACCCGGATCGGGCAGAATCGCCAGATCGCCGGGATTGCAGACGGCTTGAGCGAGATGCGCCAATCCGTCCTGCGAGCCGAGCAGCGGCAGAATCTCCGCTGCGGGATCGAGTTCCGCTCCGAAGCGGTATTTCACCCACTCCGCGCAGCGCTCCCGAAAATCGGCCGTTCCTTCGGTACCGGGATATTTGTACGCGTCCGCGCGCAGCACCGCTTCGCTCAATTTGCGGCGAATATCTTCGGCAGGCGCTTCGTCCGGCGCTCCGATGCCGAGATTGATGACGATCTTGCCGGCGCGCTGCGCTTCGGCTCTCCACTCGGCCGCTTCGGAGAAGATCGGCGATCCCATCGAGCCGAGCTTGTCCGCTTTCCATGAGCGTTTCTTGCTCGGAACGCCGCCGCTCGGATTCGAAACCTTGTCCAGATCCATGATATACCAAGCGTCGCATGCATAATGTTCGGTGCCTTCGAGCGGCCCGTCCAATTCGCGGAAGCCGTGTTTGCGATAGAAGCGATGCGCCGCTTTCATCGTGCTCAGCGTCTCCAGATAACACTGGCGATAATGCCGAGAAGCGAAATCGAGCGCGATTCGCAGAAGTTGTCCCGCCGCTCCCGTCCCTCTCGCTTCCGCGATCAGATACATTTTCTGAAGTTCGCAGACTTCCCGCGATTCGGCAAAAGGCGCGATCCCGCAGCCGCCGAGCAGCTTCCCGTTCTCGATCGCTACCCAATATTCGCGTTCGGGCGCTTCGTCGTAGAATACGGACAGCGCCGACAGGCTGGCATCCTGCCAAGCCAACCCTTCCCGGTTGCCGCCGTATTCGATCAGGCAATCCCGAATGATGGTCTCGATCGCGGCGTTATCTTCCGCGCGCAGCGTTCTGATTTCCAAATGCTTCGCCTCCTGCTCCCAAGTCGCTTTTTTGGCTTGCTTTATCTTTTAGCATAACACGCCGGCCTGTCGCTTTTCGATTCCGTCGGCCTATTTTCTATGCCAAGAAGCGGCCCGAGGAACGAGCCGCTTCTTGATCCGCTGTATGGGCGGGCTTTCTATTCGGTCTCGCACGCTCTTCCGCCGCTGCGGGCTCGGTAGATCGCGTCGAACACCAGTCGGCTGGCCTCCGAGACGCGGTCCCGGTCGTTTTCGTCCAGCCAGGCCAGTTCTTCGATCTCCGCCGCAGGCGCCAGCCGTCCTTCGTAATCCGCGGTGTAGCAGACCATCCGAACCCGCACGCCTTCCGCTTTGCCGTCGGCTTCCGCTTCGAAGATGCCGAACGGACTGGCCGTTTCCGGTTTGATGCGTACCGTCAGTTCTTCTTCGATCTCGCGCGCCAACGTCTCGACGTCGCTTTCGCCCGCTTCGCGTTTGCCGCCGGGGAAATAATAGATGGATTTGCCACGGGAACGCGCGCTCAGCACTTTGCCGTTCTCGACGCGAATCCATGCCACTTTATCGATGATCGTCGGCGTCTGCGCCGTTTGCCGGTTCGATTCGTTCGATTTCATACGTCCTGCCTCCGTTTCTCTCCGTAATCTCTGTTTATAACGTCTCGCCGACCGCGGAAGATGCCGGCTGCGGCGTCTCCGTCTTCTTTTTCCCGCCGAATTTGAACACGTAGATCCCGGCCATGATGACCGCGACGCCCGCAAGCTGCTTCCAATCGAACGGCATCTTCTCGAGTCCGAGCCAGCCGAACGAATCGAACAGCAGCGCGAAGCCGAGTTGGGCCGTCAGCGTGACCGATACCGAGAACGTCGGTCCCAAGATCTTGACGCCGAGAACCAGACAGATCACGACGCCTACGCCGATCAATCCGCTGAACCAGAACCACGGCTCCATGCCGCCCAGCTCGAAAGTCCGTTTGCCTTCGAAGATCAAGCTGCAGGCCAGCGAAGCGATAAAGCCCATGCCCAGCACCCATGTCGTAGTCGCCCAAGAACCCATATGCACGTCCGTGCGATTATTGAAGATCGTTTGCAGGGCGACCATCGCCCCCGCGAAAGCCGCGAGCAGCAGTCCCGTTATCATGCTTGTTGCCTCCTTTTCGTTAATGCTCGTACAAGTTCCGGCCGGCCAACTGCTCCAGACGCGCCCGGTCCCGTACATGCAGATAGCCTCCGCTGCGCTCCACCAAGCCGTCTTCCGCCAATTTGCGGATCACGCGGTTGAGATGCCGGTAGCTGGTGCCGATCAGATTCGCCGTGTCGGTCATCTCCGAAGTCGCCAGACGGCCTTCGAACCCCGCGTCGCTCTCGTCGTAGCAGACGGACAGCAGGTAGCTGGCAAGCCTTACTTCGACCGGATACATCAGATTGAAGCTCAGAAAGTCCGATTTGATATAAAACTTCTTCGTGATGATATCGAGCATGAAGCGCAGCAGCGGCGCGTGATGTTCTCCGTATTTTTTGAGCATTTTGCCCGAGATTCCGATCACGTGGGCCGGAGAGACCGCTTCGACCGTGTTGATGATATCCAGATCCCGGATGTATTCGATGTCTCCGATCACTTCCGGCGGATTCTTGAACGAGATCACCAGCGTGCGGCCTTCCGGCGACGTGGTGTAGATCTTGATCTTGCCTTTGACGAGCACGTACAGCATATCGGCCTTCGCGCCTTGGCTGCACAATTCTTCGCCCGGTTCGAACGCGTATAATCCCAAGTACGGACGCAGCGGTTCGTGGAATACGTCTTCCAGCCCGTGCTGCGCCAGATAAGCCTCGAGCCGCGCCGTTTCTTTGATTTCCCTCATAATCGCCGAGGCTCCTTCGTCCGTAAAATGATTCGTCCGCCTCCGTTACAGCTTCATCAGCAGCACGCCGCCGATCATCATCGCCAGCCCGATAAACTGCGGCGCGCCCATCTTGTTCTTGACGGTGCCGAACCAACCGAACGTGTCGATCAGGAACGTCACGCACAATTGGGCGATCAGCAGCGCGGCGATCGCAAATGTCACGCCGACCGTGTGAATCGCCGTGACTTCGCCGAAAATGATCACGGAGCCGAACGCGCCGCCCGCCAGATACAGCGGTTTGACTTTAGTGAAGCCGCGCAGGTCGCCGCCGTCTTTGACGAACAAGTAGATCGCGAACGCCATGATGAAGCCGGTCAGCTGCGTCAAGGTCGCCGCCTGCCAGGTACCGATGCTTTCGCTGATTCGCGCATTGGCGACGCCCTGCAGCGTAATGCAAGCTCCGCCCAGAAACGCGAAAAGGATTCCTTTTATCACTTTAATGCCTCCGTTTCCTGTTTCGAAGCGCCGCTTGGTGAACGTTCGCCTCGAATTCCTTTCCTATTATACGGATACGACGGCCGGTATAGGGAAGGACATATGTCCCAAATCGCAAAATTCGCGCAAAAAAAGCTTCTCTCCGTCCGAGAACGGAGAAAAGCTTCACCGTGAGCGTATTAGGATCAATCGGCCGCGGCCGGTTCGCTCAAACGATTCTGCAAAAATTGTTTCACTTTGTCCGTATACGCCGCTTTGTCGATCAAGAACGAGTCGCCGTGTCCGGCGCCGTCCACGATCAACAGGTCTTTGTCCGCCGGGCACGCTTCGTACAATTCGTAGACCATCGACGTCGGGACGAACACGTCGTTCGAACCGTGAATGAACAGCATCGGCGTGCGGCAGCGGCGAACCTGTTCCAGCGCGGACGCTTCCGTGAACGAATAGCCCGCGCGAATCTTAGTCAGCGCTTCGGTGGCCGGAAGCATCGGGAAAGCGGGCAGTTTGTACATCCGCTTCATCTGATGCTCCAATTCGGCGCGCACCGACGTGTAGCCGCAGTCTTCGACGATCGCTTTGACATGCGGCGGCAGGTCTTCCCCGCTCGTCATCATCACGGTAGCGCCGCCCATGGAGATGCCGTGCAGCACGATCTCCGCCTGCGGGCCGTCCTGCGCGATCATCCGGCGAATCCAGCCCAGATAATCGACGCGTTCGTGCCAGCCGTAGCCGATATACGCGCCTTCGCTGCGGCCGTGGCCGCGGGCGTCGGGAACGAGGATGTTCATGCCGAGCTCTTCGTGATAGAACTTGGACACTCCGCTCATGATCGAAGCGTCGCCCGAATAGCCGTGGGCCAGAATGGCCGTCCGCTTGGTCGGCGTCTTGGCCGGCAGGTAGTACGCATGCAGCTTCAGCCCGTCGCCGGACAGCAGCGAACGATGTTCGAAGTTCTGCGCGGCCCACCATTCCCGGCTGGCCGTCGTTTCCGTCTGCACGTCCGGATTCGGCTGCAAGCCCGGATCGGCATCCAAGAATTTTTTGGGCGCGCGTTCCACGGCCAGACGGTAGAAATAGAAGCTGCCCGCGACCACGGCCGCCGCCGGAACGGCAGCGATGCCCAGAGCGGTCCATAACGCGGTCGATTTTCTCAAATGAATTCTCTCCTTATGGCGGGGTGTCCGCCCGAATATACGATTCCGGCAGTCCCGGTACGTTGACCGATCAGGAACGGACGACGCGCGCCAGCGCGTTGATGAACCCGCCGTGATGCTGCATATGTCCGGCGTTCAACGCGACCAGATCGCCCAACGTGTCCGCTTTGGCGAAGTTCTCTTTGTTCGCCAATTCTTCGTCCAGCTTGCCGTCGTAAGCGTCGCGGAACCGCTGCGGAAGCCCGCGCAGGCTCTCGATCAGCTCGTCCCACGCCGGCGGTTCGCCTTCCCAGTCGGCAGGCTTCGTGCCCGGCGCGAAATACGTCGCGTAAGCGGCGGGCAGAACCGGTTGACGTCCCGACAAACCGTTGACGACCCGATCGGATACCGCGAGGATATGTCCGAGCTGCCAATGCAGGTTGTTGGAGAATCCCGGCGGAACGATCGTTCTCGCTTCTTCAGGCACCCCTTCCAGATACTTTAGGACCTGCGCTTGCGCCCGGTCCGTCATTTTGAATACGAATGCGTCAGTCATTCCGATCTCCTCCGTCAAATCGCAAATTTCGAATCTTTATTTCATTTTCGCCATAAGTCCAGTATACACCGTCTCTTTTTGCCTGAGCAACGCGACGAATAGGGCAGGGATTTTTCATTTGCTCTTCTCGGGCCTATAATGGAATAGCACGTCGACCCAAATAAGAGAATCGATTTCGAGAGGAGCCCTTATATTGAATTCTTCGAATCCGTCTCCCAAAGAAAATCTGTTTACACCGGAATTCGTCCAGAACCCGTATCCCGTTTACGCGCGAATGCGCGAAGAAGAACCGATCGCGAAGCTGATGTTTCCCGACGGCCAGTTCGGTTGGATGATCACCCGTTACGACGATGCCGTCGACGTGCTGAAAGATAACCGGTTTATCAAAGACATTACCAAGGTCTACGGCAGCGAAGGCCAAAGCATCTTCACGTCCAACATGCTGTTCGCCGATCCGCCGGATCACCGCCGCCTGCGCGGTTTGGTTCAACAGGGTTTTACGCCGAAGCTGATCGAAAGCATGCGCGGACATATCCAACAGATCGCCGACGAACTGCTCGATGCCGTCGAAGGCCGCACCGAGATGGAATTGATCGACGATTACGCGTTCCCGCTGCCGATCATCGTGATCAGCGAGATTCTCGGCGTGCCGCTGGAAGATCGGGACAAGTTCCGCACTTGGTCGAATTCGATCGTCGGCGCGTCGAACTCGGAATTCGACGATCAAGTCTATCGGCATATGCAGGAGTTCACCGAATATCTCGGCCGTTGGTTCGAGAAGGTGCGCCGCGATCCCGGCGACGATCTGATCAGCCAACTGATCACGGCCGAAGAAGCCGGCGAGCGCCTGTCGGAACAAGAGCTGTACGGCGTCGTCTCCTTGCTGATCATCGCCGGTCACGAGACGACCGTCAATCTGATCGGCAACGGCATCGTCTCGCTGCTTCAGCATCCGGATCAGCTTCGCCTGCTGCGCGACGATCCGAGCCTGATCAAAGGCGCGATCGAAGAAATGCTGCGTTACAACGGACCGGTCGAGTTCAGCACTTCGAGATGGGCCGCCGAAGATCTCGAATTCCGCGGCGCCCAAATGAAAAGCGGCGATCTGGTCATCGTGGCGCTCGACTCCGCCGATCGGGACGGCAGCCAGTTCGACGATCCCGATCTGTTCGATATTACGCGCGAACGCAGCCGCCATCTGGCGTTCGGCCACGGCATCCATATGTGCCTCGGCGCTCCGCTCGCCCGGTTGGAAGGCGAGATCGCCGTCAATACGCTGCTGCGCCGCTTCCCGAATATCCGTCTGCGCGAAGATGCCGGCGAATTGGAATGGCGTCCGGGCATGATCGTGCGCGGAGTCAAAGAGATCCCTTTGTCTTTATGAAAAAGCAAGCTTTGCAATTAAGTTCGGCGATAAACGAACGACACCCATAAGAAAGGCCGCTTTCCCTTAGGGAAAAGCGGCCTTTTGGCGCAGCGCCGAAGCTTGCGCATGGCTAACGCGTTAACAAATGCGAAGCGACTTCGGCAAACGCGGACTTAACGGCAATCTCAATCGATGAACACGACGCGGTTCTTGCCTTCGCGTTTGGCTTTCATGAGCGCACGGTTGGCCTGCGCGATAAAATGCGTGAAGCGGTAATCCCGGCTCGGCCGCATGACCGTTCCGCCGATGCTGACCGTCACGTAACCTTCCGAACCGCTGCCTTCGTCCTTGCGGATCTGAAGATCGAGCACGCCCTGACGAAGCTGCTCCGCCAGTTCTTCGGCCCGATCGACATGGCAGGCGTCCAGACGCAGCATGAACGTTCCGCCCCCCGTTCGGGAAACGCTGGCTTCGTGTTGACGCCCGAACAGATCAAGCACCTGACTGATATTCTGAATGCACAAGTCGCCGCCCTGCAAGCCGTGAACCGCGTTGTACGCGCGGAAATCGTCGATATCGATCTCCAGCAGCGCGATCGGAGCGCCTCCTGCTTGCGGAGCGGCATTCCAATCTTCTTCGAGCTGCTGTTCGAAAGTACGGCGATTCGGCAGATCGGTAAGCGGATCGGTCGACATGTAGTTGCTCAATTGATCGGTAATGCTCGTATATTCGGTCTGCTGCTCCGCCGTTTCGGCGATCTTGCGCGCGATCAGCATGACCGACGGCCTTCCGCTGTGCGACACGGCCGCCAGCGTAATGTCCAGATGCATCGGCTCGCATTTGACGTTGACGAACGCTTGGCTGCCCGATACCAGAGCCGAAGCGTCTTCTTCGAGCTTTTGCAGCAGCAGACGCATCGATTCTTGGGATTCCTGAAGCACGAACGGCAAGAAATCGCGACCGATCAGTTCGTCTTTGTCTTTTTCGCCCAACAGCTTCGCGGCCTGCTCGTTGCAGTAGACGATATGTCGGTCGGTGATGGTGAAGAACGCCACCGGCGAGAATTCCATCAACTGCAAGTAACGCTGTTCGTTCTGACGGAGCACCCGCGCGTTTTGCAGAGCTTGATCTTCGGCGCGCTGCAAATCGCTTTTGGTCTGATTATCGACGACGGCGCGCAGTTCGGCCAACGCGTTGAGCTGTTCGATCTTCCAGTCGAACGCGGTCGATTGAACGACTTGGCGCCACTTCTCGAACGACTTGCGAGGCGATAAGCGAATGCCGTCGTCGTCTTTGATGACCGCTTTGGCCGGATCTCCCGCCCAATCCACGATCTGAAGCACTTCCGGACGGAACCAGATGATATAGTTCTGCTGTCCGGGAGACAAAGCGGCATAAAGCGCTCCCGACGCTTTTTCTTTGTAAGCTGCCGCCGGAGAGAATTCAAGGCTCAATCTGGACGTGTGATGCGTATAATTTTTCGCCCGGCCGCCCATCCAAGCCGCAAGCTCCCGCACCTGTCCCGGCGCAGGCGTATCGCCGAACAGCAGCAGTTTGTCGTTGTAGCTGACCGCAACGCCCGAAGCGTCCATCAATTGAAGCAGACGGCTTTCCGACGCGTACAGTTCTTCGACGACTTGAAACGGACTGGAACTGCCGATAAACAGCTTGGAGATTCTCGACGCTTCCGTGCGAAGCCGCAGTTCGGCTTGATATTCGTCGAGCTGCTGCCGCTGATACAGTTCGTTGGAGAAAAAGGCGCCGAGGAAGTTGCACAGATTGCGAATACGGTGCGTCACGTATTTCGGCGAATAATGATGGCAGGTAATCATGCCCCAGAGCTGTCCGTCATGGATAAGCGAAATCGTGACCGTAGCTCCGACTCCCATATTTTGCAAATATTCAATATGCATAGGCGAGACGCTGCGCAGTACCGACAAACTCAAATTCAGCGGTCTGCCCGTCAAAGGTTGGACCGTCGGCACGATCTCCACCGGCGCGTAGTCCACGTTGACGATCGTACGCAGCCAATTGCGCAGGTATAAAGCCCGCGCTTGCTTGGGAATATCCGAAGCCGGATAATGATGGCCGAGGAAAGGCTCCAGATTCGGCTCCCTCGCTTCGGCGATGACTTTGCCGTTCCAGTCTTTGTCGAACTCGTAGATCATGACGCGATCATAACCGAGAATCTCTTTGACTTGTTCGGCCGCCGCTTGGCTGGCCGTATAGCGGTTGGCGCTTTGCTTAAGCTTGACGAAGAACGTTCGAATCCAACCGAAGTCGTCTTGGCCTTCGTCGTCGCCTTCGGATTCCAGTTCCAGCTCGAGAATCAATAAGCCTTCGCTCTCGTGAGCGACGGCCGTAAAGCGGACAGGCAGCCCGTCCACTTCGATATTCAGTTTCAAATATTGCAGGTCGGACGAAGCGACGGCGTTAAGATCGCGCTGTACGAGATCCATCATGATCTCGGAACCGATCAGGTCGGCCAGCGGAATTCCGAGCAGTTCTTCGGGCGTACGCCCGAGCAGCGCTCCCGAGTTGCGGCTGCACTGCACGATCTTGCCCGTAGGCGTGCGCCGTGCCGCGAGCAGCACCCCGTTAGGTTGGATCATGCCGGGAATATGAATCGGTTCTTTATCGCAATTCGTCAGATCGATTGCTTCATCCGTAACGAAATCGTCGCCGGTAAGAAGCGAACGATCGAGCGGATCGTTTTCGGAATTCGTGTTGACGTTGGACATGACTGAGCGGTAACCTCCTGTGCTGTGTGTCTTATTCCGTAGATGTAAAGTCTATAAGTCAGCGGCGTGCGCCTTCGTCAAGCCAACGTTCCAGCAGACGGAAAGTTTCGACTGCCGATTCGGCCATTTCTTCCTGAGCGGCTTCGGTTTGTCCGGCTTCGAGCAGCCGTTCCCGGAATTCGCTCCAACGCGCTCTTGCTTCCGCGCCGTAGGAATAGAAATAAGACAAGCCTTCTTCGGGCGTCAGGTTCAGGGACTGAGACAGCTTCTTGGTAATCATCTGTCCGCCCATCGTGGAACCTTCTATCACGTAAAAGCAGCCGAGCAGTTTGCCGGGAGTAGACAAATCGGGAAGCTCGTCGCAGATCGGCAGCGATTCCAGCCGGGTTCGGTCTTCGCCGAGCCTGACCAAATCGTTCTCCAACATCGGCGTCTTTCGCCGCTGCTCCAGATCGTAGCCGGATTCGGCCAAAGCGTCCGAAGCCTCGGCAAGACGTTCGAGCGGAGCGATATAACCGTAAAACAATTCCAAGTACTTTTTGTACTCGTTCAGATCGATCGTGCCGGCCATGATGGCTTTGGCGTAAGGGTTGGCTTCAACCCGATCGTGATGAGGCGCGCTTTCGTTTCTGAGCCGTTCCAATATGTTGGCGGTCATCGTATTCTACTCTCCTTGCGGCCGCGCCGAAAAACAATGCGACGGCCGGTCGGCCGCCGCATCTTGCACGAACGATATAATTCGGTTCAACCTTAAGAATACCCGATTTTCGAGCTAAAAAAAAGCATGCTCTCGCCGCTTTGCCCATAAAATTGCAAGCATGTTCTCCCAAATTAATTAATATTCACATTCATCGATATTCATGCCAGACGTCTTCATAAGCCGCGTCGCGTTTGAACTGCGCTCTTACGTAAGAGCAGGCCGGGAATATGCGTTTTCCCTGCATGCGGGCTTCTTCGACCAACCGGTTCAGCAGCGTCTTGGCAACGTCTCCTCCGCGGTATTCCGGTTCTACGTACGTATGCGTAGCCAACCAAATATCGGGGTCCGGTCCTTCGGCATAATGGATCTCGCCGATCGCGTCGCCGCCTCTTTTCAATTTGAATCCCCACTGTTCGCGAATCAATTCCGCTCCCGCGATCTGCTGCGCGGCCGGCTCCCGATCTTTGCCCGCATCCTTGATCAACGTCACGCCTTGTTTGATCTCGCCGATCGAAGCTTTTACGTCTCCGGCTCCTAATTTCAGGTAAGCCAGCGAAGCTTTGAACTTGGCGGGTTTGTCTTTCATCTGTTCCTGCACGCGTTCCATATTGCCTTTCAACACGTCGACTTCTTTTTTGAGACCGTCCATCGACGCTTTGATGCCGTCCTGCGCTTCTTTGATTTGGGTCATGCTCGTTTTGATCGTCTTCAACATCGCCATCTTTTCCGCCTCCTCGATTCTGCTCGTTATCCATGTTGCTTATTACCCAGATTTCGCAAACAATCCGAGCTTGCCGACTTCCGAAATCGAGAAAAACGGCAAAATAAAGCGAAATTAAACGTCCGCTCAAGAACGAAGGAGCTGGATCGCCCAGGTATGCGTTTACAAACTTCGAGACATTTTTACAAACGTTTTACTTTTCCCGGCTCGGGGTTAAGATATGAACAACACCAGCGATACTTCAACAGCAGTACTCCAGAAGACGCCGGTGCCACTCAAGACTTTTCCATCATCCTTATAAGGAGGGACAAGTCCAATGGACTAGGGTAAGCGAAGCATATCTTCAGAACTCTTAAATTGAAAGAAAGGCGCCCGTGAAAACGTCTTTCGAGAGATTCGGGTATGCGGGAACTCAGATACTCACCGTAGACCATTGACGAGGACGGAAAGTTGAACCGGTTCAAACGAGATTTCCATCTTGTGCGAAGGGAGCAGGATTCCGATGACATAGGTTAGCGAAGCGGATCAATGACCGATTTTCACGCATGAAAAACGGCCGTGACAACGTTTTTCGTGAGATCGAGGATTCGTGGGAACCCAACCTGAACAGCCAGACCGAAACGACGGATCACGCCAACAGCAGATATTCGTTTCTGCCGAACAGGAGGAGATTCCGATGAAACAGGTCAGCGAAGCATACTGAGTGGTTTCACGTTCAGGAGATGTCCGTGACAGCATCTGCTGTGAGATCAGGTATGTGGGAAACTCATAGTCGCCCGTCGAAAAAGGCGAAATTGAACAAAAGGTTAAGGTGTCAACTTGAAGAAGACCATTGTAGAAGGAAGAAGCGATCTCGAGCGAGGAAATAAGCCTTGCGAAAAAGGAGCATGATTCCAATGCAATAGGTTAGGCAGGCAGGCCGCTGTTTACGCATACTGGACCCGTAAGTCCAGAAGACGCCTCATGCGAAACATTCGGGTGTCAAACCAAAGGAAAACTATTGTTCAGCGGAAGAAGCCGTTTCGAGCAGGATTAGGCCTTGCGTAGGAAGGAGCAGGATTCCAATGCAATAGCGATAGCGAAGCATACTAGCACGGTTCACGCAAAGGAAAGGCGTCCGTGAAAACGTCTTTCGTGGGATCGATGTATGCGGGAACTTACCCCCATATGCAAAAGACATGGTAATACCGCGAATATGCGGGATGCTCCGATAATAACGGAGTACGGATGCAAGACCCGGGCAAGTAAAGAGAAGTCCGTAACAAAGAGTTCGCAACACAAAAATCAGAATCAAACCGCTAAACGGTTGACGAAAGCTGTGAAGCATACGCCAATCGGCAAGACTGGAAACGCAAGAAATTTGTTCACCATGTCAAGCATGTGGATTGGATCTTCAGGAGGAACGAAGAAAATTGAATACGGATCGTAACGAATAGCCCCCCGCAGTCTTGTTGATTCAAGGATGCGGGGGTATTTGTGTGTTCTTAAACGTCCAGTCCTTCTTCTTCCAACATCTCTTGCAGATCGAACAGCATCACGATACGTTCAGGCGTCTTGTACATACCGGTAAAAAAAGAACCCGGCCGTTTGCCCCGGCTCTTCCCGTCCGCGATCTGCGGAGGCTGCGCGCCGACTTGAAGCACTTCCGTCACCTCGTCGACGATCAAGGCCGTCGTCAATCTCCCCGATTCCACCACCAGCATCCGCTGCTTCGGATCAGGCGTCGCTTCTTCGAAGCCCAACGAGAATCGGACGTCGAACACCGGCATGATCTTGCCGCGAATCTTCATCATGCCGCGTATGGCGGAATAATAATCCGAGACCGGAACATTGTCGGGCACGTTGACAATTTGCAGCACATGCTGAATCGGCAGTCCGTACTCTTCCCCTTCGATCTTAAAAACGACATACTGCTCGGCGTGGTCGCGAAACATCACGCGCAGCCCCTTCCCGTATTGGTATATGCTTCATTTCTTCCATTATAGGAGAGATGCCGCTTATTCGAAAGCAAAATCGACGAGGTTCGCGTAAATTTGCGACAGCGGAACTTGACGATCGGCGAGTCCCGCTTCGTATACCGATTTGGGCATGCCGTAAACGACGCAGCTTTCTTCGGCTTCGGCGATTACCCGGCCTTTCATATTTTTGACGTCGCGGCATCCGGCCGTCCCGTCGACTCCCATGCCCGTCAAAATCGCTACCAAGAGTCCGGCTCCCAGCATCGGCGCCGCCGAAGTCAGCATTACGTCGATCGAAGGCTTGTACAGGGCATTGGGAGCAAGATCCGAACGGATCCGCAGGATCAAGCTTCCGTCCGGATTGCGTTCCGTCACCGTCTGGTAGCCGGCGGGCGCCACGTACGCCCTTCCGGGCTTCAGCACGTCCCGGTCTGCCGCTTCGCGGATTTCGAGCGCGCAGAGATTGTCGAAGCGGTCCGCCAGCGGCTTCGTGAAGCCGGGCGGCATATGCTGGATAACGACGATCGGAATCGGAAAATCCGCGGCAAAACGAGGCAAAATCGACTGCAGCGCGGAAGGGCCGCCCGTAGAACAGCCGATGACCAGCAGATCCGCTTTGCGGACGCCGACATTCTGCGCCTTTTTTTCCGGTTCCCGCACGACGCTCGCCGCCGAACCGGGCCGGACGATCCGGGCTCCCGCCGCCGACTTGACCCGTTCGAGAAAGTCCAATACCACCGCCGAGCGGTCGTGTTCGTGGACGAGCCGGTCTTTGAGGAAAAAGTCGACCGCTCCCCGCTCAAGAGCGCGAATCGTCGCTTCGGTTCCTTCGTCGGTTTGCACGCTCAGCATGACGACCGGGACCGGATGATGCTCCATAATATGCGCAAGCGCGGCAATACCGTCCATTTCCGGCATTTCGACGTCCATCGTGACCAGATCCGGCTTCAACCTTTGAATCTTCTCGATCGCTTCCCGTCCGTTTCTCGCGATGCCCGCGATAAAGAAGTCCGGGTCCGATTCGAACAACAACGAGATCGCGCGGCGCATGAAAGCGGAATCGTCGACGATCAGGACTCCATAACTGCCCATATTGCCTACCCCTTTCTATAGAAGAAAGTCTCGTTCTCCTTAACCGTTTCGAATCCGCAATCCAGTCCCCGCAGCGTCTCGGCATGACCCAGAAACAAATGGCCGCCGGGCTTGAGCAGCCGATGAAAACGTCCGACCAAGCCTCGAATCGTTTCCGCGTCGAAATAGATCATGACGTTCCGGCAAAAAATGGCGTCGACCTGTCCGAGCGAATCCATCTGTCCGGCATTCAACAGATTGATCCTGCGGAATTCGACGAGATCGCGGATCGAAGCGTTGACCCGGTATCCATCGTTTTCTTTCGTGAAAAAAGCGTTTTTGCGCAGATCGTCCGTCCGGCGGAAACAGAGCGACGACGACGGATAAAACGCTTCGAACGCCGTTTTGATGACGCGCAGATTGATGTCGGAGCCGATGATGCGGACCGGATTGCGCGCGGCGATTCCCGCCTTTTCCAGCATCATGCCGATGCTGTAAGGCTCTTCGCCCGTCGAGCAGGCCGAACTCCAGATGCGGATCTCCTGCCCGGGCGGCGTCTTTTCGACGATTTTTACCAGTTCCTTCAGTTGGGCTTCTTCGCGGAAGAAATACGTTTCGTTAATGGTGACATGCTGCATCAGCACTTCCCATTCCAGCGGACTGCGTTCCAGAAACTCGATATAAGAAGCACAATCCAAGCCGAGTTCTTTGAATCTTTTCGCGGCTTTGGGTTCCAGCGTAAACAAATTGTTCCGATAATTCAAGCCGCTGTGACGATAAATCATATCGGCCAAACGGGCCAGCGGCGCGTTTTCTTCATATTGAAAATCCAAAGGTTCAGTCATGCGTATTCGCGTTCCTTTCGAAAAAAATGGCGTGCAGAAAGCGCGGGTAAGCTTTCTGCACACGAGACGAACTTGCGGTCCGCCGATCAGCGGAATTTGACGTTGTTCAAGGAATGTCCGACCATCTGCGCGCGCTCCGCGGCTTCCGCGAAACTTTGGCTCATCCGGCGGAGTTCGTCCGAGAAGCGCGCCGTGAACTCGCCTGCTTCTTTGGCTTCGCGCGCCAGCTTTCGGCTTTGATCGCCGCTCAGGCGCAGCGTCTCGAAGGAGCCGTCGACGGAGCGGAAAGCTTCCGCCGTCCGTTCGCCGAGCGTTCTGCCGAGTTGGAGCCGAAGCTCGGATTCCGAGAGTCTTCGCGTCGAACGAATCTGGTCAAGCGCCTGTCCCAACAGTTGGAACTGCTCGGCCTGTTCTTTGGCTCCCGATCTCGCTTCGACCGCAGCTTCGGCTGCCGAACGGCTGCGATCTTCAAGCCGGCGGACAGCGGCCGCTTGTTCGGAAGCCGCGATTTGCAGCTCCAGTGCCGCTTGGCGTGCTTCTTCCGAACGTGCCGACACCGCATGGGCTCCTTCGGTCAGCCCGGCGGCCGCAGCGGCGGCTTGTCCGGAATAGGAAACCGCTTGTTCGATAAAGCTCGATACGACCGATTCTTTATTCGCCCGCTCCGCGAAGGAAGCGCGGATCAAACCGAGCTTTTCTCTGGCATTGAGAATACCGACGACCACGCCGCCCGATGCAGCAGCCTGCTCGCGGGCGGAGACGGCGACGTTTTCGGACTGCTTCGTCACGTTTTCGACGGCAGATAAGATTTCCCGACTCTGCTTCGCCATCTCGACGGCAGCATACGTAACTTGTCCCACCTGTTCGCGAGCGTTAACGATGCCTTTGACGATCTCTTCGACCGATTGAGCCTGCTCCTTCACGGCAGCGGCAACCATGCCGGACTGCTTCGTCACGTTAGCCGTCGCTTCCGTCAGCATTCTGCCCTGTTGAGTCTGCTCGACCATGGCGGCCGAAATTTGACGAACCTGTTCGCGGGCGTTCGTGATGCCTTTAATAATATCTTTTACTCCCGCGGCTTGTTCGACGGCAGCCACGGTAACCATCTCGGCCTGTCTCGTCACGTTTTCCACGGCTGCGACCAATTCTCGGCTCTGCTGGGCCTGCTCGGTCATGGCGCTGCTGATTTGTCCGACCTGCTCGCGGGCATTGACGACTCCTTTGATGATTTCGCCGACGCCCGTCGCCTGCTCTTTGACCGCCGTCGAGACCATCTCGGCCTGCTTGCTCACGTTGTCCACGGCCCGGGCGATATTTTCTCCCTGCTTCGCCTGTTCGCGTGTAGCGTCCGTCACCTGACGAACCTGCTCGCGGGCGTTCGTAATGCCTTTGACGATCTCTTCGACGCCGGCGGCCTGCTCTTTGGTCGCCAATGTCACCATTTCCGACTGTTCGACAAGGCGGGAAATGGACTCGACCACATTCTCGGCTCCTTTGGCCTGCTCGACGGTCGCCGTCGTAATCTGGGACATTTCGCCGGTGATTCGGTCGATGCCGCCCACGATTTTCCGGATCGCGCTGCCGGCTTCGTCCGCCAGCATCGTTCCGTGCTGAACTTTTTCCGTACCGAGATCGATCGCTTTGATCGCGTCCGACGTTTCGGACTGGATGCCTTTGATCAGCTGCGCGATCTCTTTCGTCGCTTTGGCGCTGCGTTCCGCCAGTTTACGCACTTCTTCCGCGACCACCGCGAAGCCTTTTCCGTGTTCTCCGGCCCTTGCCGCTTCGATCGCCGCGTTCAGCGCCAGCAGATTGGTCTGCTCCGCGATGTCGTCGATGACTTCGATGATGCTGCCGATTTCTTCCGAACTTTTGCCCAGATTGGTCATGACGCGGGAAGCCCGGGTCACGACGTCGGCGATTTCTTTCATCCCTTCGACCGATTGCACCACCGCCGTTTGTCCGTCTCTCGCATCCGTCCGAACTTCTTCGGCAAATCCGTTGACCGTCTGCGCGTTGCGGGCGACCTGCTCGATGGAAGCCGCCATCTGCTGAACGGCAGCCGACGTTTCGCCGGTATAGTGCTGAAGCTCTTCCGCGTTGCGGGCCACGCCTTTGACGGAGCTGCCCATCTCTTCGATCGAAGCGGAGATCTGCTCCACCGAACTGGCCGTGCTTTCGCTGTTGCCGGCCACCTGCTGAATGGAAGCGACGATTTCCTGAACGGCGTCCGTCGTTTCTCTTGCGGAGGACGTCAAGCTTTCCGCATTGTCGGACACCCCTTTGATCGAACGGCTCATCTGCTCGATCGAAGCGGAAATCTGTTCCACCGAGCTGGCCGTACTCTGGCTGTTTCCGGCGACCTGCTGCACGGAAGCCGCCATCTCTTGGACGGCAGCCGCCGTTTCCTGCGCGGAAGCGGTCAAGCTTTCGGCGTTATCCGCTACTCCCTTGACGGAGCTGCCCATTTCTTCGATCGAAGCGGAGATTTCTTCGACCGATCCCGCCGTGCTCGTCGCGCTGCCGGCGACTTGTTCGATCGAGGCTACCATTTCCTGAACGGCATCCGTCACTTCCAACGCGGAAGCGGTCATGCTCTCGGCATTGGCGGCCACGCCTTTGACCGATCCGCCCATTTCTTCGATCGACGCGGAGATCTGCTCCACCGAAGCCGACGTGCTTTCCGCGTTGCCGGCCACCTGCTGAATGGAAGCCGCCATTTCCTGAATCGCCGCCGCCGTTTCTTCGGCCGAGCCGGTCAGGCTTCCGGCGCTGTCCGCCGCTTCTTTGATGGAAGCGTCCATGGTTTCGATCTGCCGCGAGATTTCTTCGACCGATGCCGAAGAACTGTTCGCGTGATCGCGAAGCCTATCCGTTTCCCCGCAGATTCCGCGGAATTCGGCAGCCGCTTCTTCAACGGCACGGCCGGTCAGAGAGGTCTGTTCTTGGACGTTCTCGGCGCTGCTTTTCAGCGAACCGGAAATCCGGACAGTCGCTTGCGCCGCTTCGGCCGCGCTTTCGGCAGCCCGTCCGCTTTGTTCCAACGCCGCGTTCAAAGCGCGCACCGACGCGGACGTTTCCGATGCCGCTTCGGCCGCTTCGTCGGCCTGTTGCGTCAGGAATGAAGTCCCCGAGCCGACCGAACGGACGCTTTCGACGGCCCCTTCGAGCAGACGCTCCGTCTGAAGCTCGGCTTCCGACTGCTGCTCCAGCGAACGCAGCAGCCGGCTCGACGCTTCGGAAGTTTCTTGAAGAATGCGTTTGGCCTTGTCCGACTGCCCCGACAGCTCTTCGAGCGATTCCGCCAATTCTTTCGCCCCGCGCGTATGTCCTTCCGCCAGCGAAGCTTGTCCCTGCGCGCCTTCGGCCATTTGCTTCGTTTTGCCGGCAATATCGTCTAAACTGCGATCAAGCTGTTTAGCATCTTGCGAAGCTTGAACGACCTGACGTTCGATGCCCAGTTCTCCGATTCGTTTCGCCGCGAGTTTCGATGTGAATCCCATATTGGTTCCCCCTGTATATTTCCTGATGATTGATTGGTTGATTGTTGGTTTAAAAATGCTTCGAATCGTGCCGTCTTAGCGCGTCACCCGGCCAAATCGTCGTGCGGGAGTCCCCTTTCCCTGCCCGACAAACCGAAGATTCCCGTGATATCGAGGATCAGCGCCACTCCGCCGTCTCCCAATATCGTCGCTCCCGATATTCCGTCCACTTTGCCTACATAAGAACCCATCGACTTGACGACGATCTCCTGATTGCCCACCAGTTCGTCGACGACGAGCGCGATGCGCTTTTCCGCAGCGCCCACGATCACGATGAACACGTTGTCGTCGCCGCGCACCGCCGGTCTCGGCACGTTGAAATGATCATGGATCCAGACCAAAGGAAGTACCTGTTCCCGAATCCGCACCGCCATCTGCCCTTTGATCGAATGAATCTCCCGGCGCGGCAGTCGCATGATCTCGGCCACGCTGCTGATCGGCAGAGCGTAGGTCGAGCTGTGAATCCGGATCAGCAGCCCGCGCATGATCGCCAGCGTCAGAGGAAGCTTGATCGTGAACTTCGTCCCTTCGCCCGGTTTCGTTTCCACGTCGATGATGCCGTTAAGTTTCTCGATATGGCTGCGGACGATGTCCATGCCGACGCCCCGGCCGGAGATGTCGCTGATTTCTTTCGCGGTCGAAAATCCCGGCGCGAAGATCAAGTAAATCAGCTCCTGTTCGGACATCTGGGCAGCCTGCGCTTCGGTAACGAGCCTTTTGCTCAGCGCCGACTGTTTGATTTTGTCGGCGTCGATTCCCGCCCCGTCGTCTTCGATCGTCAGCACGACCTGATTTTCCTGATGCAGCGCGTTCAAACGGATCGTGCCGGTCTCCGGCTTGCCGGCCGCAAGCCGTTTCTCCCGTTCTTCGATGCCGTGGTCCGCGCTGTTGCGCAGCAGGTGGATCAACGGATCGCCGATCTCTTCGATCACCGTCCGGTCGAGCTCCGTTTCGCGGCCTTCAAGGACCAGATCGATCGGCTTGCCGATCTTCTGCGCCAAGTCGCGGATCATGCGCGGAAAACGGTTGAACAGCTGTTCGATCGGCAGCATCCTCGTTTTCATGACGCTCTCCTGCAGCTCTCCGACAACCCGGGAAATATGGTTGGCGATGCTGTCGAATTCGTCCATCGTATCGTCGGCATCCGCGTGGACCAAGTCTCTCAAGATGCTGCCGACCTGAGCGATCCGGGTCTGATCGATGACCAATTCGCCGACGAGGTTCATCAGGTTCTCCAGACGTTCCACGTCGACCCGTACGCTCTGTCCGGTGATTTTGCGCGGCTCTTCTCCGTCGGCTTTGACCGGAGGCAGAACCGGAACCGCCGCGGGAAGCGCTTCGTCGTTATCGGCAGCCGGAGCGCCGGCACCGTCTTGCTTCTCCTGCCGAAGCGGTTCGCTCTCTTTCCGAGCGCCGAGCGGCCGGAGCTTCTCGTCCAGCAGCTCGAAAAGTTCCACCGGTTCGCCTTCCATGATCGCGGACAGATGCTGTTCCAAGCACTCGCGCTCTTTGAGGCAGGCGATCAGATAACGGATCTCGAGCGGCCCTTCGGACTCTTCGTCGATCTGTTCCAGTCCCGGACGCATGCCGATCACCTTCGAGCACTCTTCGATCCGGTTGCGAAGAATGAACGCTCTCGCCATCTTCATCTCGCAGGCTTCGGCAATTCGAAGACGAACCGCCCAACCGCCGAAGCCTTCCTGTTTCGCTTCTTCGAGCACCTTTCTTTCTTCGGCGTCGAACGGATCGTCGAGTTCCTCGGAAACCGGGGTCGGCGGCCGTTCTTCTTCGGCGATCAGCTTTCGCAGCTCCTGAACGAGCGGTCCGGTTTCTCCGGCGCATTGTCCTTGCTCTTCGATCTGCCTTTTGAAATCGTTCAACTGATCCAGGCAGAGGAACAGCGCGTTGACGATAGGTTCGCCGACTTTCAGCTTCCCGCCGCGAATCCGGTCGAGCACGTTTTCCATTTCATGCGTCAAATTCTTCATCGCGTCGAAGCCCATAGCCGCCGAAGAACCTTTCAGCGTATGCGCCGCACGGAAAATGCATTGGACGGTCGAATCCGATCCGCCGTCCCGTTCGAGCTTCAACACCTCTTGTTCGAGCAGCTGAAGCTGTTCGTCCGCTTCTTCGAGAAAAAACTTCATCAGTTCGTCGCGGTTCACGTTTTCTCGCCTCCTTTCATCGCAGCGTGCTGCCGGTATTCAAAATCGTGATAAAATCGTCTTCCAAGTACCCGATTCCCGAAAAGTAATGGCTGTCGATTCCCGAAGTGCTGTTCTCCGAGTCTTCGACGGACGAAAACTGAATGACCTGCCGCACGCGGTCCACGATCATCCCGACGATCTCGTCCCGGTCGTTGACCACGACGATGCGGGTCGCCCGCGTCGGATCCGCTTCTTCCATTCCGAAGCGCTTGCGCAAGTTAATGATCGGAACGATCTTTCCGCGCAAATTCGTGACGCCTTCCATAAAAAAGCGGCTGTTCGGAACGACGGTGATTTTTTGCATTTTAATGATTTCGTGAATATCGGAAATAGGAAGCGCGTATCGTTCGCCGCCAAGTTCGATCACGATAAATTGTCGACCGGAGTCTTCCATGCGGATCTCGCCTTTCGTATCGATTGGAATTTAATCCTAGAATTATTTTCGTTTTCTAATTGCCTTGTCTTTATCATAGCCGCGCAAAGCGAATTGGTAACCGTAAAAAAGCATTCGGGAACGCGCAAACCTTTTTGCGCGATTCCGCAACCCGGGAGACCGAGCATTCGGCGTATTTCGGACACGCCAAAAAACCGGATCCTGTGGGGATCCGGTTTGCGGGCAGCGGCCGATCCGCTTCAGACCATCACGTCGTCGAGGATGCCGATATCTTTGGCTTTGCCGGCCGCTTCGATTCTCGATTTGACGCCCAATTTCTGAAAGAGATGGGTCAGCTGATATTCCAAAGAGCGCTGGCTCATGCACATCTGTTCCGCGATCAGGCGGTTGCCTTTGCCTTTGGCGATCTGCCGCAGAATCTCGATATCTCGTTCGAGCAGTGCCGGTCTCGCGGACGGTTGGAGCTCCGCGCGGACTTCCTGCTGATTTTTGCGCATGGCGCGGAACACGTCGAGCGGCAGCACCACTTCTTTGCGGGTCGCGCAGCGGATAGCGCCGACCAGCTGTTCGCGCGTAGCGGTCTTCGGCACATAGCCGGACAGACCGCAGTCGATTAACCGGTTCAAGTGGGGAGCGATATCGAACCCTGTATAGATCAGAATGCACGCATTCGGTATTTCGGCGATCACTTCGGAAGCCAGTTCGATGCCGTTGAAGGGCGGCATGAACAGGTCGAACAGCATCACGTCGAAATGTTCGCGCCGCACCCGTTCAAGCAGACCTTCGAAAGTGTTGAGCGCAGTCACGCGGAATTCGTTTTCCCGTTCCAAAATCAGCTTGGTGCCTTCGGTAACGGCAGGGTGGTCATCGAGTAAAAGTATGTTCAGCATAAAGTCCTCCGTATTCGATAATGGAAACAAGCGCGGCTTCTATACGGCGGCCGGTATCGCGGCGGCATGGATTTTGGGAAGATAGACGTGAATGGACAGCCCCTCTCCGGCGGCCGATTCGATCTGCACGTCTCCTTCCAGACTTCTTACTCTTTCTTTGATTCCGTACAGCCCCATGGAAGACAGCAGATTTTGCAGCTTCGTTTCGGGAATGCCGACGCCGTTATCCTGATAAGTCATCAATACGCCATCCGCATGGTCGGTCAGCGACAAACGGACTTCCGACGCTTCGGAATGCTTGATGGCATTGTTGAGCAGCTCCTGATTGATTCGGTACAGAGCGATCATCTGCTCGTCTTCGAGTTTCGCGGTAAATCCGCTCGAATCGAAAGCGATCCGGTAATCGGCTCGCATCTGGGTCTGATCGTACAGCGCTTCAAGCGCCTGACCGATTCCCCACTCTTTCAGAAAAGGAGGCCTCAGTTCGTGGCAGGTCATTCGGATCTGATGAATCACGTCCAACAGCCCTTCGCAGATGCGTCCGATTTCCGTTTGCGTTTTCTCTTCGACGGCGCGCGAATGCTGGAGCATCTCCAGCTTACGGTACCAGATGATCTGCTCTTGAAGCGCCGCATCGTGCAGATCTTGAGAGAGTCTCCGGCGTTCTTTTTCCGACACGGCATACATCAACCGCAGCAGCCAAGCCGGCGTGCGATGCCTCTGCGACAACGATTCCAGTTCATGGGTCAAGTCTTTGAGTTTGAGCATATTTTCGTAAAAAGAATCCGTGTATCGGGACAATGTCTGAAGCCAGACGCGAATCGGCTTTTTCGCCAATTCGTCGGAACATCCTTCCAGCCAGACCAACTGCGTCATGCCGCGGTGATCTCCGATCATGATAAAAGCGGAAGAATCAAGTTCGAATACCTGACCGACCGGAAGACGAATTCCTCGAAAGTCCCGAAGCCGCTCCAACTGTTCTTCTTCGGGACGATCCCCCTGTCGGCAGGCGAAATGCCGGAATCCCGTCGTTTCCAGAACAGCGACGCGCGCCGGACGAAGAATATTCCGCAATTCCGCGAGCAGCCGCTGCTCCAATTCGGCGGCCTTCATCATATATAGAGCCTCTTCCGAAAAAGCGTCCAGGCTGTGCTGAAGCTTCAGGTACATTTTTTCTCCGTCGAGCAGCGCCTGTTCGGCGTTTTTGCGCAGCGTGATGTCGCGCAGCACGACGATGATCCGGTCCAGTTCTCCGGCTTCGTCAAACTGGGGAGTCGCGTTGCAATCCAGATCGATCATGCGGCCGTCGCTGCGCGGAAATTTCAGTTCGAAGCCGGAAACCGACATCCCTTCGGACAATCGCTCGAACTCTTTCCGGATTCGATCGTTCGCTTCGTCGTCCACGTATTCGGTGACGGGAATTTCGAAAAGATAGTCTCCGCGCCGGTATCCCAACCTTTTTTCGAAAGACGGAGACGCGTAGAGCGGAACCATTCTGCGATCGAGCACGAGAACGATGTCCATGATACTCTCGGCCGCCTGATCGTAAGCCAGTCTTTTACGCTGAAGTTCAAGCTGCAGGTTATGTTTATCGGTGCAGTCGACCGCGGTAACGAACACTCCGCTGATCGTTCCCGAACGGTAAGCGGGACTGTACGTCGCATGCCAATGCGTATGTTCGGGAGACAAAAAAATCGAAAGCTGATCGATCACGCTCGTTTCTCCTGCCGAAGCGCGCGCGAAAGCTTCAGAAACTTCGGCCTTGTACTCCGGAAAAGCGAACGCGAGCAGCGGTTCTCCGATGCACGGCACGCCGGCTTCTTCTACCAATCTCGCCGCGTAAGGATTCAATCCCGTAATCGTTCCGTTCAAATCGACTTCTATGATAGCGTTCCGATGCCGCTCGAACAGGGAATGGTAATATTCGCCCCGCTCCTCTGCTTCTTTGCGCTTTTTTTCGTTTTTTCGCAATTGCAGCTGAATGCCGAAAGCCAGCATAATCGAACAAGCGAAAGCCAGCATCAAAAACAGTTCAAGCCGGAATTCCATGTACATCGTCTCTATCCACTCCCGGCTTTCCGCCGCCCGGCCGCCGCTTAATAAACGAACCCGTGACCCGAGCGGGACTTGACGGAAAGCATTTTGATATCGGCGCGATAAATCAAATCGTTGATGCTGGCGGTCCACGCATCGGAAAGCGCCGCTCCGATGCTGGCCGTCAAAAATTCGCCCGAAGGCAGTCGGATTTTCTGAAGTCCCGCCAAAAGCGCTTGTCCCCGTTCCGCCAGACGGATCGGATGGGTCTCCGGAATCAGCACCACGAACTGATCGCCTTGCAGGCGGACGAGCGCGGCTTCTTCTCCGCAGAACTTGATGATCGTGCGCGCGCATCTGGACAGCAGTCCGTCTCCGTAAGCATGTCCAAACATGCGGTTGATTTCTTTGAATCCCCGCAAATCGACGTACAAAGCCGCCAGCGGAGAACGGGTCACGTCGCGAGAAAGCTGAAGCGTCTCAAGAAATTTTCGATTGAAAGCATCCGTTACCGGATCTTTATAACGTTCGTATTCCACGGACAGGACATGGGAGAGAAGCGCCGCCATCGATTGGAACAGATCCACTTCCTGCGGCGAAAAATGCCTGACTCTTTTGTCGAGCGCGCAGATCGTTCCGAACGCTTCCCCGTTACTCCAACAAAGCGGAACGCCGATGAACGAACTTCGGCCCAGCTGACGAGTGATGCCCAATACCGCGGTCAGCGGATCGCGCTGCGTATCGGGAATGACCGTCGCCGTTCTCCCTCCTGCGCAAACCAGCTTGCAGTAGGTCTGTTCGAAAGGAAGCGAGGCGCCCGCATCGAGCAGCTGATTCTGCTGATCCGCAGCGGCCACAATAAAATTGTCGACTTTGTTGTTAACCGTGATAAACAGCGATTGAACATCGACCGAACGGCGAAGAACTTCCATAACATTTCTGGACATAGCCACGAACGGTTCACGCGACGCAATCTCTTGAATGATCATTTTCGTCTCCTTCATTCTGATATCGGAATCAAACTTCCGCTTTTTAGGTATCGGTTTTAAAATAAGAAAAACTTACTACCGGGGACGGAAAGACGCTCAGGCTCCCAGCAATTTTCGCAATGCTTGTTCGACGCGATCCGGTTGGAACGGTTTGACGATGAAATCGCGCGCTCCAGCTTGAATCGCTTCCACGATCATTCCCTGCTGTCCCATTGCCGAACACATGACGATTCGCACGTTCGGATCGATCTCCTTGATTTTCCGTACCGCCGTAATGCCGTCCATCTCGGGCATCGTAATATCCATGGTCACGATATCCGGCTTCAACCGCTCGTATTCGAGGACGGCTTCGGCTCCGTTCCCCGCTTCCCCTACGACCTCGTACCCCAACTTAACCAAAATCTCTTTCAGCACCATACGCATGAAAGCCGCGTCGTCCACGATCATTACTCTCGTCATTTGCGTTTCCCCCTAGATCTGTCTTCGTCTGCTTTTATTATAGGCCGCAAGCAAAAACGCAGAAACGAAAAAGGAACGGGGTAGTCCGCAAACTTTTTTGCGCGGCTGCGCAAAGCCCGAAAAAAATAAAGAAAAACGCGACAAAAAAACCGCCCGTAGGCGGCTTTGTCGGATCATTCGAGACGGTCGGTTAAACGCTGAGGATGCCGGGGCGCGGCGTCACGCCGAAAGCGGCGGCCAGATCGGTCAATTCTTGTTCGGTGATCCGCTGCTTGATCTCGTGATGAGCGACCAGCATATAGATCTGCGCGGCTTTCTCGATCGTCTCGATCAAGCCGAACGCTTCGTCGATCGACGTGCCGGTACCGAAGATGCCGTGCTGCGGCCAGATCACGGAATGGTATTCTTTCATCTTCTCCGCCGTCGCGCGGCCGATCTCGCTGGAACCCGGAACCATCCAAGGGATGATGCCGATTCCGTCCGGGAATACCACGATGCATTCGGTGCACATTTCCCAGAGCGTCTTGGTGAATTTGGCTTCGTCCAAGTCGTGAATAAACGTCATGGCCAGCACGTTCGTCGCGTGATTATGGATGACGACGCGGTGGTCCGGATCGGCTTTCAAGCGCTCGATATGGCTCATGAAGTGCGAAGGAAGTTCGCTCGTCGGCTTGGCGTCGTTCTCGAGTCCCCAGAGCAGTTCCAGTCTCGTGCCGTCCTTCGTCACGCGCAGCACGCCCAGATTGCCGGCCGGGTCTTGCAGCACGTTCTTGAAGTATTTGCCGGAGCCGGTCACGATAAAATATTTGCCGGCTAATTCGTTGACCGGAAATGCGGGTTCGATCACGCGGATTACGTTATGGATATCGAGATATTTCGCGACTTCGGCTTCGTCGAGGATATAACTGACGTTGCCTCCGTTTCGTTCGTCCCAGCCGTTGCGCCACATATGCTGCGTGATTTCGGCCATTTCGCGGACGAACGGGATTTCCAGGGATTTGGCGACTTTGTCGGGATTTAATGTGCTCATTTTGCGCTCCTTTTGGCACGCTTGGGCGGCGCTGCGGAAAGAAGGAGACTTCGATCGCCGTTGGATTTTGATTTCTGATCTTATTTTTATAAGGTTGAAATCAAAATTCCAAATGCGAGCGCTTCGCTTCTCCGCTTCCTTCTCTCCTTCGCTTGATGCGTGCAATCTCGATTTTTATTTTAGGAAAAAGCAAACGAAGCTTGTCGGCTTCGTCTAAGACCGGCGGTCCGGTCGGCTGGAAGAACCGTTTATTGAAGCACTTCGCTCGGCGTGCCTCGTTTGGACAAAACTTCTTTTTCGTAAGTCTTTACTTGAGCCAGCCAGTCTTCGCGGACCGGGACGCCGGCTTGTTCGCAGAAATAATCCCAGACGGCGCCGAACGGATACGACTTGAATTCTTCGACCAGCGCGAGGCGCGAGGTATAGTCTTTCTCCAGCTCGATCTGTTTGAGCTGCTCGATCGGTTCGAGCATGGCGCGCAGCAGCGCTTTCTGCGTATTGCGGACGCCGATGACCCAAGCGGCGACGTGGTTGATGCTGCCGTCGAAGAAGTCGAGGCCGATATGCGTGCGCGGCAGCAGATCGCCGCGAACGAGCTCGCGAGCGATCTCCAGCAGTTCGTCGTCCATGGTCACGACATGGTCGCTGTCCCAGCGTACCGGACGGCTGACGTGCAGGAGAAGCTGTTCGGTGAACATGAGGATCGAAGACAGTTTGTTCGAGATCACTTCCGTCGGATGGAAATGGCCGGCATCCAGACAGACCGTTTTGCCGCGGCTCATGGCGTAGCCCATGTAGAATTCGTGCGAACCAACGACGTAGCTCTCCGAGCCGATGCCGAACAGCTTGCTTTCGACCGCATCGACGTTATAGCGCTCGTCGATCTTCTCGGCGAAGATCTCGTCGAGCGAATCGCGCAGCCGGGCGCGCGGCGACCAGCGGTCGACCGGCGTGTCTTTGTAGCCGTCCGGCATCCAATGGTTGGTGACGCAAGGCTGCCCCAATTCGCGGCCGAACGTCTCGGCGATGCGGCGGGACGCTTTGCAGTGGTCGATCCAGAACTTGCGGATATCCGGATCGGCGCTGCTGAGCGTAAAGCCGTCTTCGGCTTTCGGATGCGAGAACAGCGTCGGGTTAAAGTCCAAACCGAGGCCGTTCTGCTTGGCCCAATCGATCCAACCCCGGAAATGGCGCGGTTCGAGCCGGTCGAGGTCCACGTTCTCGTCCGTGTCGGCGTAGATGGCATGCAGATTCACCTTATGTTTGCCCGGGATCAGGGACAACGCTTCGTCCAAGTCGGCCCGCAGCTCGCCCGGCGTCGAAGCCCGGCCCGGGTAACTTCCGGTCACGGCGATGCCGCCGCTCAGCGTTTTGTCGCGGAACAAAAAGCCTTTGACGTCGTCGCCCTGCCAGCAGTGCAGAGAGATCTTGATCTCGGACAGCTTATTCAGTACCGCATCCGTGTCTACGCCGTGTTTCGCATATAATTTTTTCGCTTCCAGATATGCATTGCGAGTCGATTCGCTCATTGTAAGGTCTCCTTCAATCGATTGTGGGTGAGGGATTGCCAACGTTCCAAAAGCTCGTTCCGGTCGGCGACCGGATTCGGGAAGCAGACCGCGGGCCGGAAAGACGCCGCGATCGCGCGTCTCGCCGAAGGGAGATCCGGCAGCGCGCCCGCGGCGATCAACTGTACGGCAATATTGCCGATCGCCGTCGCTTCGGACGGTCCGGTGCGGACTTCGATGCCTAACAGATCGGCGGTCAACTGCGAGAGAAGGCGGTTATTGGCTCCGCCGCCGACGATGTGCAGCACTTCGTAACGTCGATCCGTCAGACGTTCCAATTCCCGCATGGCATCCAGATAAGTCAGAGCCAGACTGTCGAAGATGCATCTCGCCAAACGCGCCGGCGTATCCGGCACCGGCTGTCCGCTTTCCCGGCAGAAGGCGCGAATCTCTTCCGTCATGCCGGACGGATTCAGAAAACGGTCGTCGTTGCACGGAACAAGACTTCGGAATCCTTCTTCGCGCTCCGCCAGCTCGGCGAGTTCGGCGAAACTCTGCTCCCCGCCGTGTTCGCGGCGCACTTCTTGGATCATCCAGAGCCCCATGATATTTTTGAGAAAACGGAAAGTTCCGTAAGCGCCCCATTCATTGGTGTAATTGGCTTCGCGCTGCGCCTCTCCGCTGCGCGGTTCGTCCAATTCCGCGCCGAGCAGCGACCAAGTCCCGCTGCTGATATAAGCCCAACTCCGGTCTTCCGCAGCCGGTACGCCGACAACCGCCGACGCCGTGTCGTGGGTAGGCGCGACGACGACCGTGCAATCCGGATATTCGCCGCTGCTCGTAAGCTCGCTCTTCAATCCGCCGAGCAGAGCGCCCGGCCGAGTCAGTTCGGCGAATTGTTCCCGCTTCAGTCCGAGCGCCCGCAGCAGGTCTTCGTCGAAGTCCCGGGTCCGCAAATTCAGCATCTGCGTCGTCGACGCGTTCGTCGCTTCATTAATAAAAAGGCCCGTGAGGCGGTAATACAAATAATCGGGCACGAGCAGAATCCGCTCGGCACGATCCAACTGATCCCGATCATGCACGTACAATTGATACAGCGTATTGAAACTCAGTTCTTGAATGCCGGTCTTGGCGTATACGGCATCGCGGTCGATCTTCTCCCGATGCAGGCGATCCGCCGCCCCGACGGTGCGGGCGTCGCGATAAGCGTAGACGTCGTGAAGCCGTTCTCCTTCTTCGCCTAGCAGCACGTAATCCACGCCCCAAGTATCGATGCCGAGCGTGCACGAATCGATCCCCGCCGCTTTCGCTTTTCGCAGACCGGTCAGAATCTCCGCGAACAACGAATCCATATCCCAATAATCATGCCCTTCGCGTTCCGTAAAAGCGTTACCAAAACGATGAAGCTCGGAGATCTCCAGCTTGCCCTCCGCTAAAGTCGCCGCTACCAAACGCCCGCTGGATGCGCCGATATCGACAGCGATCGCATGTCTCATATTCATTCCTCCGCTGAAGCCATTCTTCTTTGCTTCTTTATCGTACCTGTTTTTTGTTGGTCGGTCAACATATACAGACATTATTTATGTTGTTTTATGTTTGTTTATTCTGTTTTTCAATATAAAAAAGCAGATCCGTTATCGGACCTGCTTCTATTCTTCTTTTATGCTGTTGTTTAAGCTTCGTTTCTCAACGTTTGCGCTTTGCCAGCGTCCAGACCAGCGCGCTCAATCCGGCGACGGCAAGCGTCGAAGCGACCGGATGCTTCGAAGCTTTGACATATAGGCTTCCTCCGCGCACGAACCCTTCGTTGGTTCCGCGCTCGTGCATGCCGTATCCCGGCTCGTACAGCGAACCCGCTTCGCGAGGATGGGACGGCCGCTCGTGCGACTGCTGTCCGCGGAACATGATCCATTCGAACGCCTTGTCGGTCAGGCGAGGAACCAGATTGCCGAACAGCGCGCCGAGACGGGCCTGCGAACCGACGAACATATCGCGCTTCGGATGCTGGGCCGTATGCAGAATGGCTTCGGCCACGGCTTCCGGCGGATAGATCATGCCGCGATGCACGGGCTGTTTGTCCAGATAGCTCTGGGCGTGCTCGTTGTAAGGCGTATCGATTCGTCCGGGATGGATCAGCGTGACGGAAACGGGCGCTTTTTCTTTTTCCAACTCCATCCGCAGATTTTCCGTCCAACCGTGCACGGCGAACTTGGCGGACGAATACGTCGATTGAACCACGACTCCGCGGTCGCCGAAGATGCTGCCGATATTGATCAGCGCCCCCGGCACGCCCCGTTCCTTGAAGTGGCGAACCGCCGCTTTGGAGCCGTAGACGACGCTCCAATAGACGGTATCGAACATGCGCTTCATATCTTGGGTGGTCACTTCCATCGCCTGACCGAAGATCGAGACGCCCGCGTTGTTGACCCAAGTATCGAACGTGCCGAACTGCCGGATCGCCGTCTCGGCCACGCGCTGCACGTCTTCTTCCCTGCCGACGTCGGCCACGACATAAGCGGCGGTCTGCCCTTTCCCTTCCAGTTCGGCGATCAGTTCTTTCAGCGCTTCTTCGTTGCGCGCTACCGCCACGACTCTCGCGCCCGCCGCCGCGGCCATCCGGGCGGTAACCAGTCCGATGCCGCTGGATGCGCCCGTGATGACGATGATCTGTTCGGATAACGGCTTAAGCGTCAGACGCCCGAAAGCGCCGCGTCCCGTTTCGGAAGAAGAATCCGAAGGCGCGGGAATCTGCTGCATGTCGTCGGGAGCAGGGGAAACGGAGACGCCCGGCTTCGCGTCCCCTGCCGATTCGTTCAAAGACATTTCCTCCACCGGTGCGCTCATATTCAAGTTGGGATCCGTGGTTTCGGGTTGTCGAGTATTCATAATATCCTCCTGTCGTAAAAACGATTACTCCTTCTTACCCTTCCTTCTCCCTGCCCAACCCTTTTTCGTTCGGCTTCCGGCTGCATGTCGTTTCGTTCTTCGTCTTCGAAAAAAACGACCGGCTCGTACACGCAAAAAAGACTGCCGAGAATTTCTCGACAGTCTTGGGGGAACGCGAAGGTTCCGGCTTTATTCTTCGTCCGAATCGACGTTATGGTAGACCTGCTGCACGTCTTCCAGATCTTCCAGCGCGTCGATCATCTTGTCGAACTGCTTCTCCGCGTCGCCGTCCAGCGATACGAACGTCTGCGGCAGCATGGTGATCTCCGCTACGGTGAAGTCTTCGATTCCCGCAGCGCGAAGAGCTTCCTGCACGTTGTGGAACTGATCCGGATCGGCATAGACGATGACGGCTTCGTCTTCGGCGACGATGTCGCGCGCGTCCACGTCCGCTTCCATCAGCAGCTCGAGCACTTCCTCTTCGTTCTTGCCTTCGATCCCGATGACGGCCGTCTCGTCGAACATGTAGGCGACCGATCCGCTGACGCCGAGGTTGCCTCCGTTCTTGCTGAACGCGGCGCGTACGTCCGAAGCCGTACGGTTAACGTTGTTCGTCAGCGCGTCCACGATGACCATCGAACCGTTCGGTCCGAAGCCTTCGTAACGAAGCTCCGTATACGTCTCGTCGCCGCTCCCTTTGGCTTTGTCGAGCGCGCGGTCGATGATCGCTTTCGGCACGTTGTAAGTCTTGGCACGTTCCAGTACAACTTTCAAAGCACGGTTCGATTCGGGGTCCGGCTCGCCCTTTTTGGCCGCCACATAAATTTCAACGCCGAATTTGGCGTAAACCCGGCTGGTATTGGCGTCTTTGGAAGCTTTCTTTTCCTTAATGTTATTCCATTTACGACCCATATCTATCCCGCTCGCTTTCCATTTATTGGTTCTGCGCTGAATTTCACACCCACTTATTGTAGCGTGAAAAAGCCACCGGAACAAGTCTCTATCCGTTTTCGAGTCGTCAAGCCGAGACCGGGATTGCCGGCTTCGTCACACGTCGCCGTTCAGCTTGTTGAAAGCCCGCCGAGCATTCTCCAAAAACAGCTCCCGGCGGCGGCGTTCCTCGGCGGGCAGTTGTTCGCGCAAACGATGTTCGGCGTCGCCGATCGCGAGGTGCAAACTTTCTTTGAGCGCTTCGCGTTCGGACTCGTCCAGCAGCCCTTTGAGCTTATCCGAGACGTTAGGCGTATAAGGCATCCGATTGTATTCTTCCGCGCTGACGGTCCTGACGTCCAGATACGTATTTTTCACTTCGATAATGGTGCTCGGATTGCGTACGTTCTTGTCCGTCTCGACCACCACGCATTTGTCGACATGATCCGGATACACATTGATAATCTTCTGCCTGATCCCCAGTATGCCGCAGATCCGACTGAACGGAATCCGATGCACCCTGCTGACTTCGTCCGACATAAGCTTCTCCCCCGTTCCCGCAGTGTTCTGGCTTCAGCATATCATAAAACGTCGAATTTCCTGCTTACTTCTCCGGATCCGTTGACAAAAAGTTCGTTTTACCGATATACTTGTTCAGACAACCATTTTTGAAAATAGACTTTTCTTAATTTTCATCATTTACAGGAGGAAATCGCTTTGAAAAACGAACGATTGTGGAGCCGCGACTTTTTGACGATCAGTTTCAGCAGCTTCTTCATTTTTATCAACTTCTATATCTTGGCGGTGACGCTCCCGGAATACGCAATGTCACATATGGGCGGAAATCCGGACGGAATCGGCTTGGTTACGACCGTTTTCGTTATTGCGGCCGTCATCTTCAGACCGCTTACCGGCAAATGGCTGGACGAGCTCGACCGAAAAAAACTGCTCGTCTTCTCGGTGGTCATGTTTGCCGCGTGCAGCTTCTTCTATCTGTGGGTGCCGACTTATCCGCTTCTGCTGGCGCTTCGGTTCGTGCACGGCATCTCTTTCGGCATCGCGGCCACGACGACTTCCACCGTCGTTCTGGATGTCATTCCGAACGAACGCAAAGGCGAAGGGATCGGCTATTTCACGTTGTTCATGAGTCTTGCCATGGTCTTCGGTCCGTTCATCGGTCTGTCCGTATCTTCGGGCGCGGGCTATACGACTTTGTTCATCCTTATTGCCGTCTTTGCCTTATTGGCCTGCCTGTTCGGCGTGATCACGCCGATTCCGCGGCATGAACGCCGCCCGAGCGAACTCGGGGCTTGGCATATCAAGCGCTTTATCGAATTCCGCGCTATTCCGGTAGCTTCCGCGGGCTTCCTGATCGCTTTCGCTTACGGCGGAATCTCGACCTTCATCTCGGTCTACGCGGATTCGCTCGGCCTCAAAAGCGCGGCCAGCTATTTCTTCGTCGTGTTCGCCGCTACGGTCCTGCTGTCGCGTCCGTTTACCGGCCGCTTGTTCGACCGCAAAGGCGCGCATACGCTTGTCTATCCCGGCATCGCGTTGTTCGCGGTCGGCTTGATCGCGCTCAGCCAAGCCGGATCGGCCGTTTTCTTCCTGTTGACGGCGGCGATTATCGGCCTCGGCTACGGCGCGATCATTCCGAGCTTCCAGACGCTGGCGATCCAATCCGCACCCGCTCATCGCAGCGGTCTTGCGACCGGGACGTATTTCGTGTTCTTCGATCTGGGTTACGGTCTCGGTTCTTATCTGCTCGGCCTTGTCGCTTCGTCCGCCGGTTATTCGGCCATGTACTTGACCGGAGGCGCGGCAGCGGCGATCTCGCTGATCGCTTATTATCTGCTGCATCATCGCTCGGAGCGGCGGCGTCCGGACGACCGGACTTCTTCGGTTCGCGCCGAAACTCCGGAAGCTTCGGCGTAAATCCGGAATTTTGCGGACTCTGCGTTTCGTCGCACAAAAAAAGCGGGAGATGACGATCTCCCGCTTTTTGGCGTATCCGTTATTCGGCTTCTTATTTATCGCCGCCCGTATAAGGCCGATCGTTACGGCCGATGATCAGGTTGGAAGCTTGGCGGGTCGGATCGGTCGTCGCGTTCGGGTCGATATCGTCTTCGCGGTAACGAACCTTATGCTCGCGATGTTCCGAATCGTCCAGCGACTCCGCTTCGTTCACGCCCGCCGGCGGAACCCGTTCATCGACCGGAGCCATGCCGGACGTCCGCGCGGTACCGTCTTCGTCGAAATAAGACGTGTTATTCGCTCCGTTGCGCCGGAAGATCTCGTAGATCTGACTTCGCATCGCTTCGTCCGCGTCCACGAGAACCAATACGTCCCCTTGATGTACCCGTTCGTCGTAGTACTTGGCTTCTTTCTCCGGAATCCCCAGTCCGATAAATCCTCCGGCCAAGCCGCCGACTCCCGCGCCGACCGTGGCTCCCGCGAGTCCGGCCGCGATCGGCCCCGCTGCCAGCAGAGGCCCGATCCCCGGAATGGCCAGAGCGCCCAAGCTGGCGATTACGCCCAAAGTCCCGCCTAACGCGCCGCCCGTCAGCGCTCCGGCCGTCAATCCGCCCTGCGCCTTAGTTCCGGTCTCTTTGCGAATTTCTTCCGCTTCCTGAGTATGTTTGGCGACGATCGAGATATGGTCCCGCTCGTATCCCGCGTCTTGAAGGTCATGAATCGCTTGGACCGCTTGGTGTTCACGTTCGAATGTCGCAGATATTTTCTTGTTCATTCGGAGTTCCTCCTCGCGTTGTCGATTTATGGTTTTTTACCCGATCGGGCATTCCGCCAAACCCGCGAAAATGGGAAGGCAATCCAGATTCTTTAAAATCCCTATCCCCCTTTCTTCTCTTGGCGCTCGGGCGTTCGCATAGTATGATAGGACTATGCGATTTTGGCATTCGCGATCGGAGCGATAAGGAGGACATCTAAGGTATGGAAGACGCGGAACAACAAGAACCGATCTTGGCCCGACTCCTTCGTGCGCTCGAAGATTGTATTTATGTGATGGATTGGGACGGCGAACAGTTTCGCTACCGCTACGTCAACCGTGCAGCCTCGGCACTCAGCCGAATCGGCCCGGAGCACATGGGAATGACTTTCTTCGAAGTTTACGAACACGAGCCGGAAATGGCCAGATATTTGCATCACAAATATATGAGAATCATCGAAGGACGCGAAAGCATCCGCTTCGCGGACGGCACGCTTCTGCCCACCGGCGCGCTCAGCGGCGAAAGCATTCTCTCGCCGATCTTCGGCGAAGAAGGCGAAGCCGGCCCGATCGAGTCCGTCGTCTGCGTGACCCGGGACATGATCACGAACGCGGAACGCGGGCAGCGCCTGCATCATTACGCTTATCACGACGAATTGACCCAATTGTTCAACCGGCGTTTTCTGTACGAATTCATCGCCAAGCCGTTCAGCTTGTTTCTGATCGATCTCGATAATTTCAAAAACATCAACGATGCGCTCGGACACGAAATCGGCGATACGCTGCTGACGGAGGTTGCCGAGCGTTTCAGACAAACTTTCGGTCCGCCTCATATCATCGCCAGACAGGGCGCGGACGAATTCATCCTCGTCTGCGATCAACCGATCACCCGCGCTTCGGACAAAGCCAAGCTCATCCTCGAAGTATTGGACAAACCGTTCCTGCTCGGCGATCGCATGATCCGGGTCAGCGCCAGCATCGGCTTCGCTTCGACTTCCGAACGTACCGAATTGTCCGCGCTGCTGCGTCAAGCGGATATCGCGCTCTATTACGCGAAAAGCAAAGGGCGAAGCCGCTACCACGAATACAACGAATCGATCCGTTACGATCAGGTAGTCAAATTCGATTACGAGATCGCATTGAACCAGTGCATCGAACGCGACGAACTGCTGCTTCATTATCAGCCGATCTTCGACGCTTCGCGCAACCAAGTCGTCGAAGTCGAGGCGCTGCTGCGCTGGAATCTCGGCCACAGCAGACTGGTCTCTCCCGCGGACTTCATCCCTGTCGCCGAAGAGACCGGCTTGATCGTTCCGATCGGCGAATGGGTCATCCGTCAGGCCTGCAAAGATTTCCCCAAGATTCGCGAGCGCTTCGGTCCTGACGTGCGTATCGCCGTCAACATCTCCCGAGCCCAATTCGAAGAAGAGAATTTCGTCGATCGGCTGAACGAGATTATCGCGCACGAAGGACTGACGCCGGCCCAATTCGATCTGGAAGTCACCGAAACGCTGGTCATGCGCAATTTGGACGAGATCTGCGTCATCTTGGAGCAGCTGAGGGCGCAAGGCTATATGGTCTCCTTGGACGACTTCGGAACCGGCTATTCGTCGCTGGGGATTCTCGCCCAGATTCCGATCGACAAGTTCAAGCTCGACCGTTCGTTCATCGTTCAGATGAATCCGGCCGTCATCTCCGCTCTGCTTGCCATGGCGCGGGCGATGAATCTGGACGTTGTCGCGGAAGGCGTCGAAGACGGCGAGCAGTTGATTCAATTGATGAATATGGGCTGTCCCGGCATTCAGGGCTATCTGATCTGCCGCCCGGTCAGCGTCAACGATCTGCCCGGCATCTGGTTTCCCGATATTCAACCGCATCCGGTTTAACAAGCATGCCGATTCGAGAAGAGCGCGTTCCGTCGTTTCAACCCGGAAGCCTCCGTATGCGTCCACGCAAAAAGCTGTGCCGAACCCGCCGAATACGGGTTGGCACAGCTTTTTCTTTTGCCGCATTTGTCAGACCTTGAGCGCAAGCTTATCGAATCAATCCCAGTTGACGCGCTTGTTCCTCCGTCAAGATGAATTGTTCGCTGTCCCAGTAGTCTTTGTCCGCGTCCAGTCCGAACATGTCGATAATCCGGTCCCAGATTTTGCGCTGCATCGCTTCTTCCTGCGTAATCATGATCTTCATCGTCATGCGCTCCTCTCGTTCGCCGCAGATCGCGGCGCTTCTACTGCCCATTACCCGGCGACCGACGGATGCGACGCGCAAGGCAGCTAACCGCGAACGGATTTTTGCGACTCGGATACCGGGCCGCGGCGGAAGCAATCCCGAAGGTGGTCGTCGACCAGGCCCGAGGCTTGCATCAGCGCGTAACAGATCGTGCTGCCTACGAAGCCAAAACCGCGTTTTTTCAAATCTTTGGACAATCGGTCCGATACTTCCGTGCGGGCGGGCACGTCTTCCGGCCGGGTCCGGCTGCCCGCGATCGGTTTGCCGTCCACGAATGCCCAGATATAAGCGTCGAAACTGCCGAATTCCTCCTGCACCTTCAGAAAAGCTTTCGCGTTTCGCACCGTCGATTCGAGCTTCAGGCGATTGCGGACGATGCCCGCGTCGCCCATCAGCTCCCCGATCTTCGCCGCGTCGTATTCCGCCACGATCGAAGGATCGAAACCGTCCAGCACTTCCCGGTAACGTTCGCGCTTTTTGAGCACGGTGTACCAGCTGAGTCCCGCCTGCGCGCCTTCCAACGTCAGCAGCTCGAACCATTTCAAGTCGTCATGGACGGGCACGCCCCATTCTTCGTCATGATAACGGATATAGAGCGGGTCGTCGTTGACCCATCGGCATCTTACCGGCTGCTGCAAATTCCGTTCCCTCCCCGCTGCCGCTTCTTTTTCCGAGCTCATTTCTGTCCGGGTCCGCGCTTCGGCAGTACCTTCACGTAATCGTCGGAGAGCTTCATCAACTGCAAAATATATTCGTAATCTTCGCGGTAAGGTTCGAGATTCGTCACCGGTTCGTGCGTATCCAGATCGATCGCCGTACCGTCGTCGAATCCTTCGCCCGGAATGAACAGTACGCCGTCGCCCACGAACGATCCGGTCGGCAGGTAATAACGAATTCCGACCGCGTTGCGGTCCGTATTGAGCAGATCGCGGCCGAATACGAGATGCTTCTCTTGGTCCAGCGAAATGCCCAGCAGATTCATCAGAGTCGGCACGAAATCCATCTGTCCGCCGGACAGTTCGACTTTCTTGCCTTGTTCGATTCCCGGCACGTGCACGATCAACGGGATATTGAAACGGCTGACGTTCGCGTCATAGGAGATGCCGAGCATCGAAGAAACCCAAGCCGGATCGTTCTCCGCCGTGGACAATCCGCCGTGGTCGCCGTAGACGAGCAGAACGGTATTTTCCCACAGCCCTTTGGCTTTGAGGCCTTCGATCAACTTGCCGAGCGCATAATCCGTATAATGCTGCGCGTTCAGGTAGCTGCCGAGCTGCGTGCCTTGAAGCCGCTCCGGCAGCGCGAACTGCTCGAACTGCTCCGGCACTTCGAACGGCGCGTGGCTGGACGTCGTGACGAACTGCGCGTAGAACGGCGAACCGTCGGCCCGCATCTCGTCGATCTTCTCCAAGCCTACGCGGTACATCTCTTCGTCGGAAGCTCCGAAATTGTTGAAATGATCATTGTCGTAGTTCGGCTTGTCGTAATAATTCTGGAAGCCGAGCGCCGGATAGAGCTGATTGCGATCCCAGAACGTCGCGCTGTTGATCTGGAACGTCGCCGTCTTGTAGCCTTTGTCTTCCAACAAGCGCGGCGAACTCGGAATGATTCGATCTCCGTAACCGGTAGACATGGCGATCTTGCCGGTCGGGTAGATCGACGTATTCGAGATGAACTCGGCGTCCGAGGTATTGCCTTGACCGATCTGCTGGAAAATATGCGGGAAATAGAAACTCTGAGCGGCCAACTTGTTCAGGTTCGGCGTCACTTCGGTTCCGTCGAGTTTATAGTTGATCGGGAAATTCTGGAACGACTCCATCTGTACGACGATCACGTTTTTGCCTTCGGCCGCCCCGAAATACGCAGGAACGGAGGAAGAAGATTTGCCGCCGGAGCTTGAAGCAGCCTTTTGATCGACAAAAGGAAACGACTGCTGCAGCGTCTTCACCTGCGCCGCGATTTCTTCGGGCGTGGTCGACGCGATGAACTCGCGTTCTTGGCGCTTCTCGATCGCCGTGCTGACCTGATAATTGAGGAAACCGACGTTCTCCGCGCGCACGATCTCGTTGCTGATCGCGAGGCCGCGGTTAATCCATACGCCGGACAGCAGCAGACAGACGACGAGCACGACCGATACGACGATGCGGCTCATGCGCGTCGCCGTTTCGTTCCATGAAGCGAAAGGCCGTTCCGACTTCCGGGCGCCGAAATTCAGGCCGCCGCGATTCCCGCGACGTCTCGCGCGCGTCCAGACGAATCGTACCAGCGCGATCAACAGATCGACGAAAAACAAGAAATAGATCGGCTTGATCAATCCGCTGACCACGTTGCCGACTTCGGGCACTTGGCCGAGCGCGGTCAAGACCGCATAAGTCGGAACGGAGCCGAAATACGAATGGTAAACGGCCGCCGCGAAAAAAAGAAACGATAACGGCAGATTGGCGATCCACGCCGCGCGCGTCCGCCAGCGATGCGGAACCAGAAGTTCCAGCAAGCAGGTCAGACCCAGAGCGGTCGACAGATCGATCACGATGCCGCCCGGTTGGAATTCCGAGAAGAAAAACCAGCGCAGCAGCAGCAGCTTCGCGAACAGGATGCAGGCGACGCCGACGAACACGCGATCCGGTCTGCGGCTTATTCCCTGCCTTGCGGTAATCAGATTCATGGTAAACTACCCTCTTTGACTAGAAATTGATAAACATCGATTCAAACTCCCATTATAAAACACTCTCTTTACATGGTCAAAACACTCGCTTTACAAAACGCCAAAAAAGCCTTTCGGAACCGGTAAGTTCCGAAAAGCTTTCGATATCCGACAAGGCCGCTTCAAATCTTGGAATCGAAATAACGGTGTTCGAAAGTCGCAAGAAGCCCGTCAAGCGCGATCACGCCGTACGAATATCTCGCCTGCCTGCGTTTGTCGGTCGGGGAACCGGGATTGAACAGATCGACGCTTCGATCATAGCGGTCTCTGAAGACCGAACGGGACAGTGGTACATGGGAATGGCCGAACACGATCATATCGACATCGTCTTCCTCGAAAGCGGCAAGCGCGTTCGCTTCGGTCCCTTTTCGTCCCAGATGACCGTGCGTCAAACCGATAACGCGGCCTCCGATCTCGATGATCCGGCGATCGCCCCACCGCTTCGCGATCGCGGGGCCGTCGTTATTGCCCGTCACGCCTTCGACCGGTGCGTAAGCCGCCAGCAGATCGTACACTTCCGGCGCCGTCCAGTCGCCGGCATGCAGGATCAGATCGACGCCTTCCGACAATTCTTCGACAAGCGACGGAGGCAGAACCTTCGCCATACGGAACATATGCGTATCGGACACGACGACGATCTTGATCGGCTTCTTCGACATGCCTTCGACGTTCTCGGCAGCGGTCGCTGCGCGTTCGTTCGGGCCGATGCGTACCCGGATCGCGGGGGAAGTCTGAGCGGACTCGCGGACTCGGCTCATTGCGCTTGCCGCTTCGCGCGCAGGGCCGCGCGGTCTTGTTCGTTCAGCTTCGGACAGGTGTAGCAGTACTCGCCTTCCGGCAGCGTGTGATACAGACAGCAGCTCGGGCGAAGCCGAACCTGCTGCGCGGGGTCGGTCGGATGTTCGACATCGCGGAACCGAAGGTCGAAAGGATTTTTCTTGCGGCCGAAGCTTGCCGGTTCCAACGTCTTGAGCAACGCGTAATCGCGTTCGAGCCGCTCGCGATAAGGCGCCAGCATGGCGCCGATCTCCGGATGGGTGCGCCAAGTCTCGGCGAAATAATCCACCCGGCCCGGAAGCTGGGCCCAGATCATCCCGACGGCGAGGCCGGACGCCGCCGCGAAATTCTCGAACAGGCGGCGGCAGGTCTCGCCGTAGAACCCGCGAAACGCGGCGCGCGTCCATTCGTCGCGCGCTTCTTCCGCCTGCGGCGCCGTCCCGGCCGCGCGGCTGCCGATGACGAAATTCAGCGCGTGCCCGTTCTCGGTACGGAACAACTGCGCGCTCAGATTGTCCGCCGAGAAGTCGGGGCTCAGACCGGCGGCGGCCGGGAAATAGAGCGAGGCGACGGCGACGCCGCTGAACCAGCTGCAGAAATAAGTGACCGCCGCCTGCAGGTCCGGCGCTCTCAGGATATCCGCGAATGCGCGCAGGAAGCGTTCGGCGCCTTCCGGCGCGGACAATTCTTGCAGCGTCAGCGTAAGTTCGGCACCGGGTTTCGGCTCGGCCGTCATGTAGAACTGCGGTTGAAGCAGCTCGGGGGCGAATTCGATCTTGGAGGCATCGCTCATCTTCCGTTCATCCTTTCTGCTATCGACCCCGTTATTCTGTCGGATCGGGAATGTTTCTCATGGGTCTATCGTACTTGATCGCAAGACGCAATTCAACGATGGTTAACCGGCGAACAATATCGGCAAGAAGCCGACTTCCGGGCGACGGCTCCGAAACTGCGCAGCAAAAAAAGCCGTTCCCTCAAGATCGACGGGAACGGCCCAACGCTTATCGTATGAATGATTGCGAACCGGTGGCCGGAAAAAGGAATTTCTTGTTTTCGCGGATCGCCGGAAGTGCCGAAACGGGCGGGTCCGAATTCAACCGAAACGGCCCATGATATACTCTTGCGTCATCTGGTTGGACGGATTGGAGAACAGCTTGGTCGTCTCGTCGTGTTCGATCAGATTGCCCAGATAGAAATAGGCGGTCGAATCCGAGACGCGCGCGGCCTGCTGCATGTTGTGCGTCACGATCACGATGCGCAGTTCTTTTTTCAGCTCGATGATCAGCTCTTCGACTTTGCCGGTCGAGACCGGGTCGAGCGCGGACGCCGGCTCGTCGAGCAGCAGAATCTGCGGGCTGACCGACAAGGCGCGCGCGATGCACAGGCGCTGCTGCTGTCCGCCGGAGAGCGCCAAAGCCGACTCTTTCAAACGGTCTTTGACTTCGTCCCACAACGCGGCGCGGCGAAGGCTCTGCTCCACGATCTCGTCGAGCTGCTTTTTGTTTTTGGTTCCGTGGTAACGGGGACCGAACGCGATATTCTCGTAGATCGACTTATAGAACGGATTCGGACGCTGCCAGACCATGCCGATCTTCTGGCGAAGCGTGATGGCGTCCGTATCTTTGTCGTTCAAATCTTCTCCGTCCATCCAGATCTTGCCCACGACTTTCGCGGAAGCGATCTCGTCGTTCATCCGGTTCAAAGAACGCAGGAAAGTCGATTTTCCGCAGCCGGACGGTCCGATCAGAGCGGTGACGCTTTTCTCGGGAAATTCCATGTTGATTTTCTTGACGGCTTCGTTGGTTCCGTAGAACACGCTTAGTTCTTCCGTACCGAAGCGGGGTTGTGTACGGGTCTGCATAACGGAAGTCCTCCTAGTTCACTTGTTTGGAAGCGGTAATCTTACGGTAAACGAAACGGCCGAACCAACGGGCCACGAGATTGAACAGCAGCACCATGATCACGAGCACGGCCGAAGCGCCGGCCGATACGTCTTTGGCGTCCGGAATGCGGCCTTCGCTGTTGACTTTCCAGATATGCACGGCAAGCGTCTCGGCCGAGCGCATCGGGTTGATCGGCGAGCGCGCGTGGAACGGATTCCAGTCGCTGAAGTTCAGCGGAGGCGTGGTCATCCCCGACGTGAAGAGCAGCGCCGCCGCTTCGCCGAATACGCGGCCGGCGGCCAGAATCGTGCCGGTAATCAAGCTCGGCAGCGCGACCGGCAGCAGGATCGAAGTGATGATCTTCCATTTGGACAGTCCCAATGCGAGTCCCGCTTCCTTCTGTTCGCGCGGTACGGCCCGGAACGCTTGCTCCGTGATCCGCACCATCAGCGGCAGGTTGAAGATCGCCAGCGCGATCGCGCCGGACAGCAAGGAGTAACCGAAGCCGAACGTGTTGACGAAGAGCAGGAGGCCGAACAAACCGACGACGATCGACGGGAACGACGAGAGCACTTCGACGACGAGTCGGATAAAGCCCGTCAATTTATTGTCTTTGGCGTATTCGGCCATGTAGATTCCGCCGCCCAATCCGAGCGGTACGGTAATGATCATGGTGAGCACGAGCAGGAACAGCGAGTTGAAGAGCTGCGGTCCGATCCCGCCGCCGGCTTTGAAGTTCTGCGAAGGCGAGGTCAAGAAATGCCAATCGATGTGCGAGATCCCGCGGATCAGGATGAATCCGAGCAGCCCGCCCAGAATGGCGACGATCAGGATAGCAAAGAATATAATGACGCCGGTGGCGAGTTTGTCGGCAGTTCTGGCTTTCACAGCTTATTCCTCCTTTGGAGCAACCGTACGATGATAATGAACACGAAGGTCATGAAGAGCAGCATCAAGGCCATGCTCCAGAGGACGTTGTTCTGAACCGAACCGGTCGAGGTATTCGTCATGTTCAAGGTTATCACGCTGGTCAGCGTGGATGCGGACGTCAGCAGCGAAGTCGGCAGGAACGGCGCGTTGCCGATCACCATTTGCACGGCCAACGCTTCGCCGAACGCGCGCGCGATGCCGAGGATAACGCCGGTCCACAGCGAAGGAGCCAGCGTCGGCAGCACGACGCGGTAGATCGTCTGCCAGCGCGTCGCGCCGAGCGCGTACGAAGCTTCGCGCATGCCGCGAGGCAGCGAAGCCAGCGCGTCCGCCGCGATGCTCGTGATGGTCGGCAGGATCATGACGGACAGCACGAGCGCGCCCGCGCCTACGCCGTAACCGAGCGAATTGCCGCCGGTCAGAGCCGAGATGAAGGGCACCAGCACGGTCAAGCCGATAAAGCCGTAGACGACGGACGGAATGCCCGACAGCAGTTCGATGACCGGTTGAAGAATCCGTTTGCCTTTGCCGGGCACGATCTCCGTCATGAACAGCGCGGCGCAGATGCTGAGCGGGCCGGCGATCAGCGCCGCAAGCATCGAGACGACGAACGATCCGCCGATGAACGGCAGCGCGCCGAACGAAGCCGGCGAGCCGTCCGGACTCCAATGCGTGCCGAACAGGAATTCGATCGGGCTGACGCCGTCTTTGAAGAACGTGCTCAAGCCTTTCGAAGCGACGAAATACACGATCGAGACGATCACGACGATCAGCAGCAGCACGCACAGATTCGTATAGATTTTCCCGATCATGTCTTCGCGGTGATGCTTGGCGAAGCTGCGTTTTTTAGGCTCCGCCACGACCTTAGTATTTTCCATAAGTGGTTACCCTCTCCATTCGTTAATAAACGCGCAAATAGAGGCGGAGACCCCGCCTCTTTTGTTGCCGGTGCAAGAAGTCGATTATTGAATGACTTTGCCTTCCGCGTCGCGTTTTACTTTCATGCTGGATACCGGAATGTAACCCAGTTCGGTTACGTCGGCTTGCTGTACTTCTTCCGACATGAAGTAATCGAGGAAAGCTTTCGTCGCGCCGTCAGGCTCGCCCTTCGTGTACATGTGCTCGTAAGCCCAGATCGGGTATTTGCCGTCTTGCACGTTCGCTTCCGTCGGCTCTACGCCGTCGTAGCTCAGAGCGGTAACCGTGTCGTCCAGGTACGAGAAAGCCAAGTAACCGATCGCGCCTTTCGTGTCGGCCACGATTTGTTTAACCGTACCCGAGGAATCCTGTTCGATCGAACCGGCTACGTTTTCGACTTTTTCGCCCAGAGCGAATTTCTCGAAAGTAGCGCGCGTGCCCGAGCTGCTCGGACGGTTAACGATCGTGATCTTCTGATCCGCGCCGCCTACGTCTTTCCAGTTCGTGATTTTGCCTTTGAAGATGTCGACCAGCTGCTGCTTGGTCAGGTTCGTTACGCCCGTGTCTTTGTTTACGACGCTTGCCATCGCGACAACCGCGACTTGATGGTCAACCAGTTCTTTCGCTTTGTCCGCGTCCAACTTCTCTTCCGCGAATACGTCGGAGTTGCCGATATTTGCCGCGCCTTCGGATACTTGCGTCAGGCCCGTACCGCTGCCTCCGCCTTGTACTTGTACGGTAACGTCTCCGTTATCGCCCATGAACTTTTGACCCACTTGATCGACCAGCGGCTGCAGAGCCGTCGATCCGACTGCCAAGATTTCGCCCGATACTTTCGCGTCTGCAGGCTGTTCCGTAGCTGCCGGCGTCGTCGTTCCCGTCGCAGCCGGTTCCGTGCTGCCCGATGCGGTAGTGCTTCCGTTGTTGCCGCAAGCCGTAAGTGCGAGCATAGCGGAAAGTGTCAAAGCTCCGAATAACGTTTTTTTCGATTTCATGTCTGGTTAGACCCTCCTAGTGGATTCATACGATTGCGGTCGTCTTCTCTCTGTCCGAGTTGTCCGCGCCGCTTTACAGTACTCATTGTAGGATTCGAAAATTAACGCAAAACACTCGTTTTGTAAAACGAATGTAAAATATGAAGCGAGGCAGCAAGAATTCGTTTATCGACACTTCCGCGCGTTCGAAAATAGGCCCAAAACAAAAAAACGCCCGCATCGTCGCGGGCGTTCAGAGTGCCGAGAAAGTTACTTAGGCGGTATAAACGAGCCGATTTTGAAAGAAATTCGCGAGCTTAAGCTTCCGATGCGGCTTTCTGCGAATGCTTACAAATCGCGTATTGAAATCAAGAAAAGGATTCGAATTTGAGCGGAACGAGAAAATCTAGCAGGTAAACGAATAAATGACGGAACGGTAAAAAGCCGGCTGCGCGTCTTCTTCGACGCCGCAGGCATGCAATCCGACGCAGACGCCGGTGAATCCGCCGTTCGTTTCGGGAGAAAGGGCCGACACCGGAGCCGGAAGGCCCGCATCGGTCCAATGCGCTCCGTCTTCGGAATAGGCTGCGCCGTATCCTTTCTCGTCGGCAAAGAGCCTCAAAGAAATTTCGCCTTCTTGAGACAGATCCATGATGACCTTTCGTTCCTTGTGCTCGCCGTTTCGGAATTCGACCAGCAAAACGCGGCGGCCGTCCAGCTTGGCCAGGCCCGCGAAAAAGTATGCCCTCTGATTCAAACGCGCGGCCAAGCCCGCCCGTTCGTCTTCGGCCTGCGGCCGATAGTCGAGGACGGCCGACAATTCCATCCGTTTATGCCGTTGACGCAGGCAGGCGAAGACCGCGGGCGCTTCGTCGTCGAGCGAATACGCGCTGCCGATGACCGTTACGCCTCCCTTATGTTTGTTCCATATATAACGCGAAGCGTCGAAGTCTCTCAGAAAAGACCATTCCGGTCCGAATCCGCTCTCGTAAACCGCAGAACCCCGATCGCTCTCTTTTTTGCTCATGAGATCGTTCGCTATCCGCACCGGCGAACCGGCCGCATCGAAGTCCCCTTCGGTAACGGTGCCTTCGTTGATATCGATCTCGGGCCATCCGTCTTCGGTCCAACGCACGGGAGCAAGAAAGGTTTCCCGCCCGAGCGTCGAATATTCGCCTTCGATCGGACGCATACCGAGAAACACGCTCCACCAACGGCCGTCCAGCCCTTCGATCAGATCGGCATGGCCCAGACACTGGACCGGATGGTCTTTGAGTCCTCTATGGGTGAGAATAGGCTCCGGTTTGTCTTCGAACGGACCGTAAGGGCTGTCGCTTCTCGCGACGAGCTGCCGATGATCGAAGGAAGTCCCTCCCGAAGCGGCCGTCAGATAATAGCGCCCGCGAATCTTGTAGAGATGCGGCCCTTCGAGCCACGGCCCGTCGTCGCCGCGCCAGATGACCTTCGGCTCGCAAAGGATCGTGCCGTCGGACGGATCGATCTCGTATTGGATGATATGCGAATCGTAACCTTCGCCGTTCTGCGACGTCACGTAAGCCCGGCCGTCGTCGTCGAAGAATAAGGACGGGTCGATGTTTCCGTAAGGAAGCCGAATCGGATCGGACCACGGTCCTTCCGCCTGCTCGGCCGTCACGTAGAAATTGCCGATGCCTCTGACGTCCGTCGTGATCATATAGAAGCGGCCCGCATGGTAACGGATCGTCGAAGCGTAAACGCCGCTCGAACTCGCGCGTTCTCTCAGATCGATCTGAGAACGCCGGGTCAAGACATGTCCGATCGGTTCCCAGCGGAACAGATCGCGGCTGCGGAAGATCGGGACGCCGGGGAAATATTCGAACGAACTGGTAATCAGATAATAATATTCTCCGGCGCGGACGACGCTGGGATCGGGATAGAAACCGGAAAGAACGGGATTGGCATACGCGGCTTTACGCGAACCGGAAATAGACGAATGAGCGGTCATAAGAACCTCCTGCTTGCGCGAATGGACTTCGCGATCATGTGTGATGGCGTTCGGTCATCAAAAAAGTCCGCCGCGTACACTGCGGCGGACTTACGAGTCTTAAGCTTCCACTTCGGCATACGGATGAATCGTCCGGATCGTGCCGTCTTCGTTGTAATGCAGCTCCGTGTATTTCACGCAGCGCTTATGGTTGACGCCGCCGGACAGCGAGCTGTCGTGATAGAACAGATACCATTTGCCGTCGAATTCGACGATCGAATGGTGGGTCGTCCATCCGACGACCGGCGTCAAGATCACGCCTTTGAACACGAACGGACCTTGCGGATTCGGACTTACCGCGTAGACTAATTTGTGGGTCGTGCCCGTGGAATACGACAAGTAATACAGGCCGCGGTACTTATGAACCCACGGACCTTCGAAATAACGTCGGTCTTCGTCGCCTGCGAGAATCGGATTGCCTTCTTCGTCGACGATCGAGATCTCTTTCGGTTCTTCGGCGAGCGACAGCATGTCTTCGCTCATTTTCGCGACGCGCGGGCCGATCGCCGGCGCGTCGGCCGCCGGACCTTCCGTCCGATCCGCTTCGTAGCTTCCGCTCTGCCATTTCTCGAGCTGGCCTCCCCACAATCCGCCGAAATACATATACGCTTCGTTATCGTCGTCGACCAGCACGGCAGGATCGATGCTGTAGCTGCCTTCGAGATAATTCGGTTCCGCTTGGAACGGTCCGGCCGGCGAATCCGACGAAGCGACTCCGATCCGGAAGATGCCTTCATGATCGCGCGCCGGGAAAATCAGATAATATTTGCCGTTCTTGTACGCGGCGTCCGGCGCCCACATCTGAACGGAAGCCCACGGCACGTCGCGCACATGCAGCGCTTCGCCGTGATCGACCGCTTCCGCTCCGATTCCGTCCAGCGACAGCACGTGATAATCTTCCATCTTGTATTGGTCGCCGTTATCGTTGCTCGGTTCGTCGTGATCCAGATCGTGCGAAGGATAGATGTACAGTTTGCCCTCGAATACGTGAGCGGAAGGGTCTGCCGTATAAATATGATTGACGATAGGCTCGTTGAATTTGGTAGTCATCGATGCGCTCCTTTACGGGACAAATAGGATAAAGTTCTAACGAGTCCCGATCAGACGCGCGCCTGATCGAGAATGCTCCAGAATGCCGGTTTCGGCTGCAGTTGACGGTCGAACGGCAGCGGCCAGTTGAGGCGGCCGCGCACCGGGAATCCGTCCAGCCAAGTTCCGCTGTCGGCGACGCCCCAGAAAGTCACCGAGTCGATCGCCGAACGATATTCGCGGAACAAGCGGAAGATCGCTTCGTAACGTTCGGTCAACAGATCTTGCATTTCCTGCGTCGGTTCCAGCAGGTCTTTGCGCTGATCGTCGAAGCGGAAAGCGGAAAGATCAAGTTCCGTCACATGCAGCCGGACGCCGAGCGAAGCGTACAATTCGATCGCTTCGCGGATCTCTTCGATCGAAGGGCCGTACAGGTTCCAATGCCCCTGCATGCCGATGCCGTGAACAGGCGCGCCCGCTTCGAGCAGCGAACGGACCAGCCGATGGATCTTGTCGCGTTTGACCGGATCGGTCTCGTTGTAATCGTTGTAGAACAGCTGCGCGCCCGGATCGATCTCGTGGGCGATCCGGAAAGCCTGCTCCAAATAATCTTCGCCGACGGTCGACAGCCATTTCGTTTCGCGCAAGTAAGCGTCGCTCTTGTCTTCGATCGCTTCGTTTACCACGTCCCAAGCGGAGATGCGGCCTTTGTAGCGCGTCATGACTTCCGCCGCATGATCGCGCAGACGCGCCAGCACTTTCTCGCGCGAAGCCGGACTGCCGTCCGCTTCTTCGAATACCCAGTCCGGCGTCTGATTGTGCCAGACCAGCGTATGGCCGCGCAGGGCCATGCCGTGCTTCCCGACGAATTCCGCGATCTCGTCGGCCGCCGCAAAATCGTAACGGCCTTCTTCCGGGTGAATCTCTTCGAATTTCATCTGGTTCTCGGCGGTCAAGCTGTTATAGTGCTTCGCGATAAAATCGCCTTCGCGGCGGATGGTTCGCGTACTGACTGCGGCACCGATCTTAAAAGTGCCTGCGTATGCTCCGTACAAGGACGGCGTTTCGGTATTCATATCGGATGATTGCTCCTTTCTATTCTTTGACGCTGCCCAATTGCAGGCCGTGCACGAAATACTTCTGCATGAACGGATAGACCATGAGGATCGGCACCGAAGCGACGATCGTGATCGCGGCGCGGATCGATACCGGCGTGACCATGTTCTGAGCGGCCGCCGACGGATCGGCTCCGCTGGAGCTGGCGATACTGCTGTTCAAGTTCATCGAGGAAGACAGCAGCTTCATCAACTCGAATTGCAGCGTGCTCAGATTTTGTTTGGAAGAAGCGTACAAGAACGTATCGAACCAAGAGTTCCATTGACCGACGGCCACGAACAGCGCGACGGTCGCCAGTACCGGCTGGCAGAGCGGAAGAATAATCGAGATAAAAGTTCGGAAGTCTCCGGCGCCGTCGATCTTCGCCGATTCGATCAGCCCTTCCGGCAGCGTCTGGATATAAGTCCGAATGACGATCATGTTGAACGCACTGATCAGGCCCGGAACGATATAGACCAAGAAATTGCCGACCAAATGCAGGTCTTTCATCAGGAAGTAGGTCGGAATCAGACCGGCGCTGAAGTACATCGTCAGCACGACCAGAATCGTGATCGGCTTGCGCAGAACGTAATCTTTGCGGCTTAACGTGTACGCCAGCATGGAAGTCAGGAACAAACTGAGCACGGTCGCGATGACCGTCCGGGCTACCGAAATCCAGAAAGCGTTCAGCAGGTGGCCGTTAGCGAATACGGCACGATAGTTCTGATCGGTCCAGACTCGCGGCCACAAGTAAATGCCGCCCCGGATCGTATCGTTGCCGGCGTTCATGGATACGGCGAACGTATTGAGAAACGGATACAGCGTGATTACGGCGATGGCAATCATCAGCAAGCCGTTCAGCGTATGGAATACAATCGGCTCTACCCGTATTTTTTTCGTATTCATCGTTTATTGTCCTCCTTCATGCTTATGTCTTGCCTCCGAATCATAACGAGACAAGTCATCAGATCAGCCGGTCTTCGCCCAGACGTTTGGCGATCGAGTTCGCGGCGAAGATCAAGGTAATGCTGACGAGCGTTTTGAATATGCCGGCCGCGGTCGCGAGCGAGTAATTCCCGATCTGCAAACCGTATTTCAGCACGAAGATGTCGATGGTCTGCGACCAGTCTACGACGACGCCGTTGCCGAGCAGGTATTGGACTTCGAATCCGGCTTCCAGCATCCAACCCATATTCATGATCAGCAGGATGACGACGATCGACTTGATGCCCGGAAGCGTGATGAACATCATTTTGTGATACCGGTTGGCTCCGTCGATCTCGGCCGCTTCGTACTGCGAAGGGTCGATCGAAGTAATGGCAGCCAAGTAGATAATGGCGTTCCACCCGAGTTCTTTCCAGACGTGGGAAGCGCCGACGATGCCCCAGAAATACTTCGGAATGCTGAGCCACATGATCGGTTCGCTGATGAATCCGAGCTTCATCAGGACCACGTTGATGATCCCGCCGTCTACGGACAGCGAAGTGGCGACGATCCCCGTTACGATGATCCACGACAAGAAGTGAGGCAGATAAGAAACGGTTTGAATCGTTCTTTTGAAAAAGCGTCCTTTGATCTCGTTCAACAGCAGCGCGAACAAAATGGCGGTCACGAAGCCGAGAATCATGTTGATCAAACTCATCGCGACCGTATTGCGCAGCACGCGAAGGAACGCGTCATCGGTAAACAAGAAAGCGAAATGTTTGAATCCGACCCATTTCTGTTCCGAAAGGGCTTTGGCCGGACTGTAGTCTTGGAAAGCCATCGTCCAACCCCAGATCGGGTAGTACGAGAAAACCAAAATATAAACGACGATCGGAAGCGACATGAACATGAGCTGCTTCTGACCACGCAGTTTCTTCATGAACGAAGACTTAGGCATATCCGCCGAAGCGGACTTGCGCGAAATGGCTTTAGCCATGGTGCTCTCCCCCTAACCGGCCTCTCGGCCTATATCGGCTATTTAAGATCGGGGAAAACGCCCAGCGCTCTCCCCGATCCGTTACGCCTTTTTTACTTTTCGACAGCCCAGTTCTTGATGCGCCATTGAATCTGTTCGTTGATGCGGTCTTCGTACGCTTTGACGTTGATCTTGCCGAACGCGTCGACGTAATCGTTCCATACCGAGTCGAACTTGCCGTCCGGAGCCATAACGGCCTGCGGCAGGAATTTGAGCGAAGTATCGGTCATTTGTTTGTTGGCTACCGAAGCATCGGAGCCTTCGACCAAGTCGATCTGCCAAGCCGGATAATACACGGCGTTCTCCGGAGCCGGCGAGAAGAAGTCGGCCCATGTTTTGAAGCCGTAAGTATCGAGCAGTTTCTTGTCTTCGTCTTTCAAGCTGGCGTAGAACTCTTCCGGCTGCTCGCCGGCGCTCGTCGCGTTGCCGTCCGTGAACGTGCCTTGCGTCTTAGGAGCGGCTCCGTAGAATCCGTCCGCGCGGTTCGCCAGTTTCCAAGTCGGGTCTTCTTGCTGCTTGCGCTGTTCCGGCGTGCGGGAGAACCGTCCTTTGTCGTCGACGACGTAATCCACGCCTTCTTCGCCCCAGCTGAGCAGTTTTTGATACTTTTCGTCCATCAAAGAATCGAGGAACTTGATGATCTTGACCGGGTCTTTGGCGTTTTTGCTGATACCGAAGCCGTTGTTCAAGTTGATGACCGGACGATCCAGATAGTGGTCTTTGATCGACGAATCGTAAGTGAGCGGGAAGCCGACATACGTGCGGTCGATCTTGCCTTGAGAGATCAGCGTATCTTCGGCCGGTTGGAAGTTCCATTTTTGGTCGAACATGCCGAGCACGCGGCCCGAGGAAAGTTTCGCCAGATATTGGTCGTAGTTCTGCACGAAAGCTTCTTTATCGAACAATCCTTCATTGTACAGGCCGTTCAATTCTTTGTAGTAACGTTTCGAGATGTCTTTGTCCGCGAATACGGTCGCTACGTCGTTGTCCACGACGACGCCGCCGTCGTTCGGGTGGCCCGTCAAATGTTCCGGCGGGTTAAGCAGCGGGAACGTCCGCCAGTCGGAAGCCAGCGTCGAGAATCCGATCGTAGGTTGTCCGTCGATCGTCGGGTTCTTGGCCGCGTAATCGCGAATCAGTTTCGTAAAGTCTTCCAACGTTTTCGGCGTCGGGTAACCCGCGTCTTCCAGTACCGCTTTCTGGATCCAGAACGCCGGTCCGTTATAGTTGTTGTTGTGGAATTCGCCGGAGTAAGCGCCGTAGTTCGGCAGCCAGTAGATATGACCGTCGCTGGAGTCTTTCATTTGGTTCCAGTATTTCTCGTAGTGTTTCTTAAGGTTCGGCGCGTTCTTCTCGATCAAGTCTTCGAGCGGAATCACGGCGCCCGCCGCGACCAATTTCGTATCGGCCGTGATCAGATCCGGGTAATCGCCGCCCGCGATCATAACGCCCAGTTTCTGCTGCAAATCGCCGACCAAGAATTCCATGTTCAGCTTGACGCCGAGTTCGTCTTCGATCTTTTTGTAAATGCGGTTATCGTCCGTCGGCGCTTGGTTCGGCGTACTGATAAACGCGGAAATCGTCATCTTGCCGGAATCGCTTTCAGAAGTTTTCGCGTCGCCGCCTCCGCATGCCGACAGCGTCAGGGCCGTTACCATAAGCAGCGAAACTCCGCCCCACATTTTTTTCATTTTGTATCCCCCCATAGGTAGGTTGACCTCCTCGAAAATGTGATCCTGTTTGCTCTTTTATTATGTACTAATGAATACGCTTACATCATAACTGGATTTAAGCTTCTCCCCCCCTGAATTTAACTTCCTTACCGGTACGAGACAAAAAAAGAACGCTTAGCCGAAGGCTCGCGCTCTGTATTCCGCCGGTTTGGTACCCGTTTTCTTCTCGAATTGCTTCAGAAAGTGCTGATAAGCTTTATATCCGAGCCGTTCCGCGATGACGCCGGAAGGAAGATCGCTGCCCTGCAGCAGCTGGCACGCTTCTTCGATGCGAAGATCGTGCACGAACTCCGCGATGCCCATGCCGTAACGTCGGGTGAACGATTGTCCCAAATAAACCGGATGCACGTAAAACATTTCGGCAAGCTCGCGGATCGTAAACGTCTGCGTATAATGATTGCGAAGGAAATCCGCTACCTGCGCCTGAATGCCTCCGCTATTGCGCTCTCGCAGCCTTGACGCTTCCGTGCGGAAAGCCAAACAAAATCCTTCAAGCAGCCGCTGCGTCGCGCCCAGATCGCGGCGATTCGCCACGCTGCCGAAGAACGGCGAACGGCGCAGCGTTTCTTCCGCGTCTCCGCCCAGCTCTTCGCACATCGAAGCGCATCGTACCGCGACGCGGGTCGCGAACGTCTCGACCAGTTCCGGCAGAGTCAACCGGGCTTCGAACCGTTCGAACGCTTCCTGGATCGCCGCCCGGATCTCGTCTTCGCCGCCCGATTCCGTCAGCGCGGCGATCCGGTCGGCAAGCCCCAGTACCGAAGGGTCGCAGGACAGCTCTCGATCTTTCACGTCGGCGAACACTACCAATTCCTCTTCGCTGAAAAACAAAAACTTGGCCGCTTCTTCGGCGCTTTCCAGCGAGGCTTTGAGTTCTTCCGGATTCGCTACGCTGCGTCCGGCAGCCATTCGGATACGGCCGCGCGATTCCGGAGGGAGCGCCTTCAACAATCGTTCCGCAAACGTCCGCGCCGCTTCTTCCGCGCTGCCTGTGTCCGATCCGATCGCCGCGCCGAGCGAAAAATTGCCCGCTTCGACCATTCGGCAGCCGCTTTGTTCTTCGAGCGAACGCACGGCGTTTCTGACAGACGGAAGAAACGGAGCTTCCGTTTTGATGCGGACATAAATCCAACTCCGGGCCGAAGCGGATAAGCGCCCGAGTTCCGGAAGCGCGTCCTGACGCTGCTCTTCGCTGCCGAACAGCAGAAAAGCCAGCGCTCGGCGCTCTCTCTGCGCTTCGCGTTCGCGGGCGATCTGCGCCTGCTTCGACTTCTCTTCGAGCCGTTCGCTCAAGCTCCGCAGCATCTCTTCGGCCTCGTCGTCGGCGACCGGTTTGGTCAAATAATTGGATACGCCCAGACGCATGGCCCGGAGCGCGTAATCGAAATCGTCGTACCCGCTCATGATCACGAACATCGGGGCGCGCTCCGCCTTTTCGCGAGTCTCTTCGATCAACCGAAGGCCGTCCATCACCGGCATGCGGATATCGGTCACGACAAGATCCGGCGGATCGCTAAGAATATGACGAATGGCTTCTTCTCCGTTCTCGCAAGTGCCTGTGATGCGGAATCCGTATTTCTCCCAGTTGACCAGCAGTTTCAAGCCTTCGATCGCCAACGGTTCGTCGTCGACCAACAGTACGTCGTACATCTTCAGGCCTCCTTTTCCCACGGATACGGGATATGCTCTCCTTGCGTCAGCCAGACGGCCGGGATCAGGAATCCCGCTTCCGTTCCTTCTCCTTCGCGGCTTCGGATCAGCAGCCTCACGTCGCCCCGATAGAACAATTCCAATCGCCGGTGCACGTTGCGAAGTCCCACGCTTCGCCCGTCCGGCGGATGGTCCAAACGCATGCGTTCGTTGGCTTCGCGAAGCCGGATCTCGTTCATGCCGACTCCGTTGTCCCGTACGAGCAGCTGCAAGCCTTCGCCGCCGACATGCGCCGAGATGACGATCTTCCGTCCTTCTTTGCGCCCTTGCAGCCCGTGTTTGCAAGCGTTCTCGACAAGCGGTTGAAGGCTCATGCGGGGAATGCGGAATTCCGTCGCCCGCGGTCCGATGTCGAACGCGTAATCGAACCGGTCGCCGAAGCGGAATTTCTCGATCTCGAGATACATGCGGATAAACTGCAATTCTTCTTCCAGCGGAACCATGTCGTCCGGCCTGCTGAGCAGCTGCCGCATCAAGAGCGACAGGTTCTTCACGATTTCCGTTATCTCGCGGTAGCCGTTCTTCGTGCAGACGACCAGAACGGCGTTCAGCGTGTTGAACAGAAAATGCGGGTTGACCTGGCTTTGAAGCATCGCCAGCTCGGTTCGTACGCGATCCAACTCCAGATTTTTCTGCCGAATCTCCAACTTATAGACGTCGTTGATGAGCGAACGGATTCGTCCCGTCATCAGATTGAACGTCCGAATCAGGCCGCCGATCTCGTCTTTGCCTTCCGGAATGTCGATCAGCTCGAAGCGTTCGCTGCGCACCCGTTCCATATGCCGGGACAGCTTGGCGATGCGGGCATGGTAAGAGCGGAAAATAAAGAAGATCAGCAGAGAAGGCAAGATCGTGCTGACGATGCCCAACGCCAGAATCGAACGCAAAGATTCGCCCATCAGACCGTCGATATACCGCGTATCCGCGATGCCGACGAGTTTCCAGCCTTTGACGTAATTCTGAGCGCCGAGCGAACGCTCCAGCGCGAAGCCCGACTTCTTCTGCTCGGAGGTCAACGCAGGATTGCCGTAGAACGATCCTTCGCCGTCGCGTCCTCCGATTCCGTCCGCCACGACCCGGTTCCGTTCGTCCACCAGCCTGAATTTGACGCTTCCTTTTTCCCGGTTCAGAATCGAAGAAACTCTGCCCAGGTCGAGATCGACGCGCGAATATTTGGCGTACGTCGAATACGACGGGTAGACGTTCATCTTGCCGACGATGCTGATTCGACGGCCCTGCTTATATTCTCCGTCCACGTAAGCGGCCAAAGCGATCGAAGAATCCGATTTCTCCAACGCGTGCACCCAGCTCGGCTCTTTGCCTCCCGACTGGAGCACCCGATAATTCGACCCGTTCTGGATGCTCTCGTTCTCGGTATAGACGCGCACGTCCAAAATATTGGCGGACATGTAGCGTGTCAATTTGTCCCGCAGAAATTCGTCGTACACCACATAGTAATCGGCCGGCGACTCGTAAGTCCGATCAATCGCCTCGTAAAGCGAGTCGTCAGCCGCTATCGATCGGCTGAGCGCGACGCTCTCGTCGATCATGCCCATCAACTCGCCGTTCGCCCGTTCGACGGAGCGGCGCAGATTCTCCTGTTCGCGGATCTGAATGTCTGCCGAGGTTCGATAATAGAAAAACAAATTGATCGACATGATCGGCAGCAGGACGCACAGCAGATAGATCAGCAGAAACTTCCGTTTGAGCGGCACATCGTCCAGCCAGGGCCGAGAGAAGCGCTTTTCTTTCATGATTCTCTCACCCATTCTTTGGCCCGGTACTGCGAAGGAAGCTCGCCGGTCGCCGCTTTGAACTTGGACGTAAAATATTCGGTGTCGTGGTAACCGAGCATGCAGCCGATCTCGGCCACTTTCATATCCGTGCGGCGCAGCAGCTTTTGCGCTTCCTGCGCACGCATCAGATGCACGTAGTCGTTGAATCCGTGACCGGTCTCGCGTTTGAACTGCTGACCGAAATATACCGGATTCAGATGGAATTTGTCGGCCAATTCGCGCAGCTGCAGTTTATCTTTGTAATGGCGACGAACGTATTCGACGGCTTCGTGCAGCGGCGAACTGCTTGCTTCGGCCGCCAGGCGCGCGCTTCGGACAAGTTCCGCTTCCTCGCGGCAGCGCCGCACCAATTCGGCTTCCGTTCCGGGAACACGGAACGGCTCGTCCGACGCGGCAGACGCTTGGAGCGCTTTGCCGTTTTCGTTTGCCGATTCGGCCCGGCGGCGCATCATTTCGCCCGCTACGTGACGAACGATTCCTTCGATCCAGCCCGCCGGCGCGGATAAACGTTCGAACAGCCGGAACAGGTCCGATGCCGCGCGGGACGCTTCTTCCGGTTCGCCGGCTTCTACGCGCGCCAAGACTTTCTGCGCCGAAGATAACGATTCGGCGAATCCGACGCGGCCGAACTGTTCGAAATCGGCATGCCGATACCAGCCGGAACGCCCGAACGGAAGAACCCGTTCGCGAACGGCCAGCGCTTGTCCGTACAGCTTCGGCAGCGCTTCGTATCCTTGCTCTCCCGCGCTGGCATACAGGCAAAGCCACGGAAACGTCTCGCGCAGCGATTCCAAACGCCGCTCGAGAAGTCTAGGTTCGCACGCGGCGAGCAGACCCGCTCTGCCGGCGCCTTCTTCGAACGTCCAGCACGGCGTTCCCGACGCGCGCAGCTCGCCGGACGCGAGGCGCAGAGCGGCGCGCGCGGATTCGCGGCCGCGCTCGTCGGATTCCGGCAGTCCGCAGGCTTCGGCCAACAGCACGCAGAATCCCGCGCGGGCGGAAGATCCGAGGATTGCCGAAGCCTGCGTCTGCGAACAGCCGCCTTGAAGCAGCCGAAGCACCGACGCTTCCGCTTCCGCGGCGCGAAGAACCTCGTCGGACTGACGCTCGCGGCGTCCTTGATCGAGCAGGGCGAAGAGATCTTCGAGCACGCCGTGAATCTCTTCGGTCACGATCGGCTTGAGCACGTAACGGTCGACGCCGAAACGCATCGCCTGCTGGGCATAACCGAATTCGGCGTATCCGCTGACGATCACGCTTCGAACATGGCATTCCGGGCGGCTTCGGATCGCCTGAATCAATTCCAGACCGTCCAGACCGGGCATGCGAATATCCGTCACGATCAGATCCGGATTGACCGCGCGAAACATCTCCAACGCTTCTTCGCCGTCGGAAGCCGCTCCGCACAATTCGTATCCGCAGCCGGCCCAGTCGATCATCGTTCTCCAACCTTCCAGCATCATCGGCTCGTCATCCGCGACGATCACTTTATACATGCTTGTCCCTCCCATGCTGCGCTTTGGTTCCAGTATGTCACTGGCGCACGAGGCAGACAATGTACGCATCTACGTTTTCTTGGATAATTCTACGACAATTTGTAAGCGTATTCTTTATTGCTCGTTTCGGCTTGCCCGATAGGCGGCAGGACTGACGCCGACCGCCGCTTTGAAGCATCGGCTGAAATAAGCCTGATCCGCATACCCGACCTGCCGGGCGATCTGATGAACTTTCAGCACCGTTTCTTTCAATAAACGGCAGGCCCGGTCTATGCGAATTCGCGTCAAGTGCCACGTGAACGGATGGCCCGTCTCCGACGTGAACAACGCGCTCAGATAATTCGGCGTCAATTCCAACTTCTCGGCCAACCGCCCGAGCGTCAGCCCGGGATCTTCGTATTCGGACTCCAGAGCAAGCAGCGCCAACCGCACGGTCCGATTCATGAAATCGAAATTGGGCTGCGGATCGTAAGATTCGTTCAGCCCCAATCCGTTCAAGCTCTGCCGGTACAATCCTTTCAATTCGCCGGGCGACGAAGCGATCCCGCCGAGGCCGAGCCGAACCGTCCGGTTCAACCGCCGTTCCAGCATTCGGCGGCAGTCCGAAGCGTATTCTTCTAACGGCGGCACGCTGTAACCGTTCGCGAACAGCACCGCCGTCAGATGCTCTTCCCCCGCCGCTACCGCAGAGACGCCGTACTCCGACAGCGCGTCGTCCAGCAGCGTTTTCGCCAAGAAACGATCGGGCTTCCCCCAGAACTCGCGATCCGGTACGCGGACGGAGAACAATCCCACCCAATGAAAAGGCGGGAATAACGAGCGGTCGCTGAGGCGTTCTCCGGCGTTCGGATCGCCGAGAAAATCTTCGATCTTCTTCTCCAACGCATAACGCTCGCGCAGCAGCCGGGCGGCTTCGGGTTGGCGGCTGTTCGCGGCTTTCGCTTCTTCTTCCGATCCGGCCATGCCGAACGAATACTCGCATAATTCCAGCAGAACCCGCAGCAGCGAAGCGCGAACCGCCAGTGTCTCCGATACGCCGTCGGATTCGCCGCCGCAGAGCCGGGTCAGCCGTTCCAATTCCGGCTTCAGTTTCAGCGTCAGCTCGTGATCGGCCGCGAACAATACGCTGCCCAGCGCCGCGATCCGCCCGTACATGACATCGTCGTCGATATCGAAATGCATGCAGAAATAAGTCATCGAAGGCGATCTGCCGATCCGGCTCTCGTGGCTGCATCCCGGTTCGAGCAGCAGAAGCCCGCCCGTCTGCTGAACGTGCTGCCGGCCTTCGACGGTCATGATCTGCTGTCCTTCCATCACGTAATTCAATTCGAACAGCGCGTGATCGTGTCTCGGGTACGACCATCCCGTCGTGACTTGGCGCCAATGGGTCCCGCACATCTGAAAAGAAAAACGCAGATCCGGCAGCGCATTCTGGCCGATATTGAATTCCCGGCCGCCTCCGGCTTCCGAAGTCCATGACATAAGACTGCCTCCTCTTGTTTTCTTGGATGTAAGATCGACCGTCAGACGGGAACAGGCCCGCCTCTGAACGAAGGCGGGCCTGTTCCTGCCGTGCAATGCGGCCGATCGAAGCCGCTTCTTCCTTCAGCCCAGATCCGCGCGATCCGTCAGTTCCACGAAAGGTACGGCGGAGCCGCTTTCGCCGGCTGCCGAGAAGCCGTGCAGTTCGAACACGACGATCTCGTTCTCGCCGCGGCGCAGCAGCGGCGCCGGCACGTACAACGTCTTGGTCGGGCCGGCCTGCCAGTAGCGGCCGAGCGCGAAGCCGTTGATCCAGACGGCGCCTTTGCCCCAGCCGTCCGTGCGGATAAACGTATCCGCCGGCTCCTGCGTATCGAAGGTTCCGCGGTAGAAGGCCGGACGCGAACCGGTCTTCTCGTCGCCGGACCCGGAGACGGCGTTCGCTTCGGCGAATTCGATCGCCGAGAGGTCGTCGAGCGGAAGCGGGCGGATCTCCCAGCCGTGCAGGAATTGGTTGCCGACGCGCACGCCTTCGGTAATTCCTTTGCGGTCGCGCATCAGCGGGCCGTAGTTGATGCGGCCCATATTCTCGACGAGAATATCGAGCGCGATGCCTTCCTCCGGTATATTCAATTCGATGCCGTGCTGCTCTTCCCAGCGGTTCACGAGGCCGATCTGCTCGCCGTCGGCGAACACGATCGCGCGGTCGTGCGCGTCCTGCAAGATCAGCTTGCCGCCGTGATGTTCGGCGCCGACGCGAGTCGAATAGAGAATGAAGCCGTATTCCTGACCCACGCGTTCCATCGGTTCCGGGGTGGCGGAGCGGATCGCTCCGCCGGACAGCGCTTCCGCTTGGCCGAACAGTTCCGCGTGTTGGTTCAGCGTCACCCGTCCGTAAGCCGCTGTCGGATTGGCTTCCGGCGGCTCCGGCAGCGTCAGTTTCAAGCGTTTCGCCAGCAGCTCGCGCACCGCGTCGTAAGCTTCGGTCGTCTCCCCGTTCTCGGTCAGCAAAGCGCTATAGTCGTAGCTGGTAATCGTCGGTTCGTAGAAATTGACATGGTTGGCGCCGTTCATGAAGCCGAAATTCGTGCCGCCGTGGAACATGTAGAAGTTGAACGACGCTTCCAGATCGAGCATCTGCTCAAGTTCCGCGACGATTTCGGAAGCGGGCCGCGTATGGTGAGGACCGAGCCAACGGTCGAACCAACCGTCCCAGAATTCCATGACCATGAGCGGGCCTTCCGGTTGATGCTTGCGCAGCGTCTCGAACGCTTTCCGCGTACCCGAACCGAAATTGACGGTCGCCAGCACGCCTTCGAGCGTGCCCCCGCGCAGCATGAAGTCTTCCGGACCGTCCGAAGTGAACAGCAGCACGTCCATTCCCCGCCGGATCATCCCGTCTTTCATATGTCGAAGATACGCTTTATCCGAACCGTAACTGCCGTATTCGTTCTCGATCTGCATCGCGATGATCGGCCCGCCGTTCGTGCACAGCAGCGGCTTGAGCCGCGGCAGCAGCTCGTCGAAATACGCATCCACCTTTTCCAAAAAAGCGTCGTCGGCGCAGCGAAGCCGGATATCCCCGTTCTTGAGCAGCCAGCCCGGCAGTCCGCCGAATTCCCACTCCGCGCAAATATAAGGACTCGGGCGCACGATGACATGCAGGCCGAGCGAACCGGCCAGACGCACGAAAGCTTCCAGATCGGCGATTCCGTCGAACACGAATCGTCCTTCTTTCGGCTCGTGCACGTTCCATGCGACATACGTTTCGACCGCGTTCATCCCGCAGGCGATCAGATGGCGCAGCCGATGCTCCCAATATTCCGGAACCACCCGGAAATAATGAATCGCTCCCGAACGCAGTTGAATCGGTTCGTTTTCGTAATAAAAGCGGTTTCCTTTTGCTTCGAACGTGGACATAAGCTACCTCCCCGACTGTGCGGTTTTCTCCTCTGTTCAATTCGCGGCGACCGCGAAAGATTCCTTCCTTTTTCCTCAAAAAAGACTTACTGCTTCGCTCCCGTCGCGTTTTCCTGACGAAAAGCGGGGTAAGCGGCCACATGCTCGAGAAATCGGCGCAGCGCGGGCGAAGCATGTTCGCCGCTGCGCAAGCAGATGCCCAAACGCCGGTAAGCCGGAACGCTGAGCTCTTTCTGCACGACGCGATACGGCGTTCGGTTCAAGACCAATTCGGGCAGGATGCTGATGCCGAGTCCGCTCTCGACCATCGAGATGATGGCATAATCGTCGCGCGCCGTGAATCTCACTTTGGGATGAATGCCGTGCAGCTCGAAGATTTCCGTAATCTCGTTGACCGTGCCTTCTTCCAGCAGCAGGAACGATTCGTCGCTCAGCGCTTCGATCGGAAACTGTTCGAGTCCCGCCAGCGGATGATCTTCCGGCAGAATGACCAGCAGCCGGTCCTGTGTCAGAAAACGGCTTTCGAAGCCCGAACGCACCGGCAAACGCTGAAATCCGCAGTCCGCCTGCCCGGTTTCGAGCCAATTTTCGATATCCGTATAATGGCCGTGCAGCAGTTCGAAATCGACGCCCGGATACTCCTGCTGGAACGTCTTGATCAATTCGGGCAGCCAATTGACGGCGGCGCTCGTGAACGTCGCGAGCCGGATCAGGCCCGAACGCAGTCCGCGCAGGTTCGCCGTCTCGTCGATCAGTTCGCGCTGCGCCTGCACGGCGGCCCGGATATACGGGAGCAGCCGCTGACCGTCGGAGGTGAGCCGAATCCCGGAGCGATCGCGGATCAGGAGGGTCAGACGCCATTCTTTTTCCAAAGCGTTCAGCATATGGCTGATGCTCGATTGCGTGTAACCGAGCGCCGCCGCGGCTTTGGTGAGACTGCCGGTTTCCAGCGTTTTGAGGAAGGCTTCGTATTTGTGATTGGACATGGACTCGCGCCTCTTTCTATCATTAACATTCTTCATGTTCAGCATGAAAAACATTCGCTTTCCTCATGCTTTTCTTCAACTTATACTGGGAAAGGCAAAATTGCAACGGATTTTTATGACGAAGAGGATGACGACGAAAATGAAACTGCGCATGACGAAAAAAACGGCCGACCTGGCGATCGCCCTGGTCTCGGCGGGATGGGGTTCGTCCTATCTGCTTATGAAGACGGGATTGGACGGAATGGAGCCTTTTACCCTGATCGCTTGGCGATTCCTGTTGGCTTTCGCTTTGACGGCTCCGCTGTTCTGGCGGCGCTTGCGAACGGCCGATCTCAAAACGATAGGAGAAAGCGCCGCGCTGGGCTTCGTCATGTTCGTCATGCTGTCGCTGTTGATCAAAGGCTTAGAGACCACGACCGCTTCGTCGGCCGGATTCCTGACCAGCGCGATGGTCGTCTTCGTGCCCATGATCCAGATCGTGCTTACGCGCCGCGCTCCGAGCTGGGCGACCGCGGCCGGAATCGCGCTGACGATGGGCGGAATCGCGCTCCTGACTTTGCAGCATTCCCTGACGTTCGAATCGGGCTCCGCATTGTGCTTGGCCGGAGCGTTCGTCTACGCCGTGCATATCATCATGACGAACCGGTTCTCGAAGCGCTCCGACGGTTTGACCCTCGGCGTGCTCCAGATCGGATTCATCGGTTTGTTCGGCCTGATCTTCGGTTTCCTGTTCGAGACGCCTTCGCTGCCGAGCGGCACCTCGGGTTGGCTGTCCGTGATCGGACTGGCCGTCGTCTGCAGCGCTTTCGGCTACATCGCGCAGACCGTCGCCCAGAAATATACGACGCCCGAGCGAATCGGCGTACTCTTCTCGCTCGAGCCCGTATTCGCCGCTTTGTTCGGTTTCCTGTTCCTCGGCGAAGTGCTGCGCGGGCAAGGTTACGTCGGCGCGCTGCTGATTCTGGCGGGCGTGCTCGTCTCGGGTTACAAAAAAACGCCTGGACGTTCGATCCCTCGGCCTCCGCGGATTCCCGGACAACCCCGCCGGGCGGTCAGCCGGGTGCGGACGCAGGAAGCCGACGCCGCTTCAAGCAGCGGAACGGGCGCTTGAACCTTTCGAAATCATACCGAAGAGCCTTTGCCCGCGCGGGCAAAGGCTCTTTTTTCGCATAACGTTCGGTCCAGAAACTCTGCGGGGCATTCAGGAAGACGTACCTTCGTGCCGCCCGAACAATGCCGCCAACTCCGAAGCCAGACGCTCCTCGGGATACGCCATATGTTCCGCGATCCACCACTCCAGCACGCCGACGATCGCCGAAGACAAAAAACGCGTCAGCACTTCTTTGCCGATCTTCGCGTTTTCGCCCCGAATCGGCATCCGTTCGCCGAGTTGGCGCCTCATCGTCTCCGACATTCGTTCGCGGAACGCCGGCACGCCTTCGTTCGTCAGCAGCGCCGAAAAAGCGGCCTTCTGTGTTTGCAGGTCCCGCAGCGCCACGAGCAGCCGAGCTTCCAGTCCGTTCTGCCCGGTTTCCGCCTGCGGCATGCAGCTTCGGAACACGCGTTCAAGCCCTTCTTCCGCACAGCGCTCCAACAGATCGTATTTATCTTGATAATGCGAATAAACGGTCGCCCGATTCACGTTCGCCCGTTCGGCGATTTCGTTGACGGTAATTTGTTTGAAGCTTTTTTCGGCCAACAGCGCGATAAAAGCGCCTCCGATGGCTTCTCGCGTTCTCGGAATGCGTCTGTCCACGTTCGTTCCCTCTTTTCTTCCGTTCGTCTCGCCGGTCAAGCCGTTAATCGACGATTTGCGGCGAACCGTTGCCTAGCCGACGATTCGCCGATTTTTGCGGATGGACCCGACGGCTTCTCCTTGTTACTTTAATCCTAAGAGAAGCGGCGGCGCAAGCCGTCGGCCGCCTATCGAATCCGTCTGAAGCGAGGAGCGAACATCGACATGAAACGAATCGAAATGCACGAATACGGCAAGCTTCGGGAGGCTCAGAGCGAACGACCCGAAATTTCCGATACCCAACTGCTGATCGAGGTCCGCGTCAATGCGGTCAACTCCGGCGATCGAATGATCGTATCGGGCGAGATGCGCACCGCGCTGCCTTTACCGCTCCCCTATGTGCCCGGCATGGAATTCGCGGGTATCGTACGCGCGGTCGGCAGCCGCGTCACGGCTTTTCGCGAAGGAGATCGCGTGATCGGCCTCAATCCGTCCGGCGGCGGATACGCGGACTATGCGGTTCTTGAAGAAACGCACGCTGCGGCGATTCCGGAAAATCTGGCTTTCGGCGGGACGGTCTCGCTGGCCGCCGCCGGTCTCAGCGCCCGGCAGGCTCTGTACCGCTTCGGCGAATTGAGGCCCGGCAGCCGCGTCCTGATCGAAGCCGCCGCAGGCGCGGTCGGCCATCTGGCGGTTCAGCTCGCCAAGCTTCAAGGCGCTTACGTCGCTGCCGCGGCCCGATCGGTCCACCACGAGTTTCTGCGCGCGATCGGCGCCGACGAAACGATCGAACCCGACGAATACCGGGATCGCTCGTCGCTCCGGCATTCCGACCCGTTCGATCTGGCGTTGGGCATGATTCGGGAATCGCGCTTACAGACAGCGCCGGGCAGCGGCGAGCCGCAAGCCGCCAAACTTCTAGCCGACGGCGGAATATACGTGTCGCTTCTCTCGCCGCAGATCGAACAGACGTCTTCCGCTCGCGGCATTCGCTTTCGTTTCGCCCGCGTTCGGCCGGACGTCGGCGACTGGAACGAGCTGCTTGCGCAAACGAGTCAAGGACGCCTGAAAATCCATACCGCGGCCGAATTTCCTTTTACCGCGCAGGGAATCGAACAAGCTTACCGGGACGGCGAACGCGGCAAACGGGGGCAGTATTTGATCGTTCGCTAAACACTGTACTCTGGACTTTTACTTTTACGCGTTCTACACTGATTCTGTAAGCAAACGCCAAAAAAGGAGGGTCCGCTCTATGGGCAGGATCTCGATGTGCATGTTGTTGTTCTTCTGATACGGACTTCGATAGCGAAGTCCGTATCGGCGTCAGGCCGCCGATACGAAATTTAATTTCGGAGGTGGCAAACGATGGAACCAACCTGCATGGAATTGGAACACATAGAGATGAGGTTTGCGGAAGCATCCTTGCTCAAGATCGATCGGCTGACCGTATCCCGTTTCGACCGGATCGGGATCGTCGGGCCGAACGGCGCCGGCAAAAGCACGCTGCTGAAGCTGCTTGCGGGCGAACTCGCGCCGACGCAAGGAATTGCGCGTCTGCACGCTTCCGTCGGCTATTTCGGTCAGACGGCGGCGCCGGGCGAAATATTCGAGCCAGCCGATCCCGGCGAGACCGGACGCTGGGCGGTACCCGTGCATTCGGATCGTCTGAGCGGCGGCGAAGAAACGCGGCTCAAGCTTGCCGAACTGCTGGGCGGCCGCAGCGAAGTGCTGCTGCTCGACGAGCCGACTTCGCATTTGGACGAAGACGGCATCGCACAGCTTACCGACCGTCTGCGCGTTTACGACGGAGCGGTCGTTCTGGTCAGCCACGACCGGGTCATGCTCGACGAACTGGTCGATACGATCTGGGCCGTGGAGAACGGCGAAGTCCGGATCTATGCCGGCCGTTACCGCGATTACGTTCGGCAAAAAGAAATCGAGCGGAACCGGCAGACGCAGGCACATGAACGTTATCTCAAAGAATCCGCAAGGCTGGAACGGGCGGCCGAAAGCAAAATGGCCAAAGCGGCGAAAGTCGCCCGCACCGACGGTTCGACCCGCAAAGGCACCAAAGACAAGCCGAACCGAATGTTCGAAAGCAAATCGAAAGGAACCGGCCAGAAAGCGATGCATCGCGCGGCCAAAGCGATCGAGCAGCGTTCGAGGCAGCTCGAAGCCGTCGAAGCGGTCCGGGAAGAAGCGCCGCTCCGGTTCTGTCAGCCGGCCGGCATCAAGCTGCATAACAAGTTTCCGGTTATGCTGGATAGGCTGACGCTGACGGCCGGCGATCGCACGCTGCTGGAAAACGCGTCTTTTCAAGTGCCTTTGGGTGCGAAGATCGCTTTTGCCGGACCGAACGGCTCCGGCAAAAGCAGCCTGCTTCGTCATATCGAGCGCGGCGGAGAAGGCGTGCTGCTGTCGCCCAAAGTCCGCGTCGGCTTTTTCCGGCAGACGGGCTACCGTTTCGAAACGGACGAGAACGTTCTTCGTTTCGCGGCGTCCGGTTCTTCCGCACACGAAGGCGCGGTCCGCGCGGCTCTTCACGCCATGCGTTTTCAAAGCCGCGATCTCGCCCGAAGCATTCGCTCGCTCAGCGGAGGCGAAGCGGTAAGGCTCCAACTCTGCCGTTTGTTCCTGGGAGATTATAATGTTCTGCTGCTGGACGAGCCGACCAACTTCCTCGATGCCGACTCCGTTTCGGCATTGGAACGTTTTATGGCCGCTTATGAAGGCACGGTGCTGTTCGTTTCGCATGACCGGGCTTTTGTCCGCGCCTCTGCCGATTACGGCCTACGAATCGTCGATCGCAAATTGGCGATCTTCGATCCGGAATAACGATCGATCTCTTCTGCACGCAAAAAGGAAGCCGGATTCGGCTTCCTTTTTGTTTTTCGACTCGGATACGCGGGTTAAGCTTTTTTCCGGCTTGTACCGCGTTAGACTGCGCTTCACCCGGCCGACATTATGTACGCTCCGCCTGCACCCGCTCGTAATCGGACTTCAACATGCCGTACACTTTCGAATCGATATACTCCCCGTTGTAGATAAAATCTTCGCGTTTGACTCCTTCGAGCACGAATCCGTTCTTGACATAGACCCGTTCCGCTCTCGGATTAAAGCTGAAGACTTCCAGACCGATCCGGTGCAGGCCGACGTTCTCGAAACCATGCCGCAGGAACAGTCGAATCGCTTCAGTGCCGCGCCCTTGACCTTGTCCGGACGCTCCAATCAGAATACGGAAATTGACGTTGCCGGCTTCTTCATCGTATTCGTTGAATACCGCTTCGCCGATCAGTTCGCCGCTTTCTCGGTCCACGATTGCGAGATCCAGACGATCGGTCTGCGCGTTCAACTTGGCATACCAAGCGCGGGTGCGCTCTTTCTCTTCTTCCGTCATCGGCCGCGATGCTTCTTCGTCGCTGCCTGCCGATCCGGTCAGACGCCGCACGTCGATCTCTTCCAGAATCGATAACAACTTCTCCGCGTCGCCTGCTTCGAACGGACGCAGCAGTACTTTTTCTCCCGACAAGACCGGTTTTTCTCTAAAATTCGTTTGATTCATCGCAAACTCCATCCTTTCGTTCCGCAAATCGCGGAAGGCGAACGGTAATTCGCCCTCTTATGACTTCGCGACGTCCGAACAGAATTCCTTTTTCGTTGATTCCGAGCAACTCCCGATTCAAAGGCTCCGCTTCTTCAACCGCCGAACGTATACGTCTTACCGACTTTCCCTTCGAAAGAAACCGGCTCGAGTCCGGGGCCTTGCAAACGACATTTCCCTTCGGAACCGCAGGTCACGGACACGCTCGTAATCCGCGAGTTCGCCCAAGCGATATCCACGGTATATCCGCCGCGGGCGCGCAGTCCGATCGCTTGACCTTCCGCCCATTCTTCGGGCAGCGCAGGCAGCAAAGACAATTCGCCGGGGCGGCTCTGGAGCAGCATCTCGGCGATGCCTGCCGCGCCGCCGAAATTCCCGTCGATCTGGAACGGCGGATGGTTGTCGAACAGGTTCGGCAGCGTCGACTTCTCGAGCAGCGCGCGTACGTTCGCGTACGCTTTCTGACCGTCGCGCAGCCTTGCCCAGAAATTGACGATCCACGCCCGGCTCCAGCCGGTATGTCCGCCTCCGGCCGCCAATCGGCGTTCCAACGTCACGCGGGCGGCGGCCGCAAGTTCCGGCGTATGTTCGGCATCGATCGAATCGCCTGGATAGAGCGCGAACAGATGCGAGATATGCCGATGTCCCGGTTCGGCTTCTTCGTAGTCTTCCATCCATTCCTGAATCTGCCCGTGCCGGCCGATCTTCGGCTGCGGAATCCGTTTCAGAGCGGCGGCCAATCGTTCGCGAAAATCTTCGTCGATGCCCAGAATCTCCGACGCTTCGATGCAGGCGCCGAACAAGGCTTCGATGATCTGAAAGTCCATGCTGGCTCCCGCGCAGATTACGCCCGATTCGCCGCTAGGCAGGATATACGTGTTCTCCGGCGATACCGACGGGCAGGTGATCAGACGGCCCTGTTCGTCTTCGATGAGATAATCAAGCAGGAAAACGGCCGCTTCCTTCATCGTGCCGTACTTCGATTCGAGGAAATGCCGATCGCCGCCGAACCGGTAATGTTCCCAGAGGTGCAGGCAGAGCCAAGCCGCGCCGAGCGGCCAGAACGAAGCCGGCAGATACGTATCCTGCGGAGCTGTATCGCCCCAGATGTCCGTATTGTGATGCGCGGCGAATCCTTCGCATCCGTACATGACGCGCGCAGTCACTCGTCCCGGCTCCCGCATGCGTTCGATCAGATCGAACAGCGGCTCGTGACATTCCGCGAGATTGCAGGTCTCCGCATGCCAATAATTCATCTGCGCGTTGATATTGATCGTGAACTTGCTGTCCCACGCCGGACGGAAGCTGTCGTTCCAGATCCCTTGAAGGTTCGCCGGCAGCGAACCGGGACGGCTGGACGTGATCAACAGATAGCGGCCGTAGCGGAAATAATCGGCGATCAGTCCCGGATCGTCTTCGCCCTGTCCGAAACGCTTCAAGCGTTCGTCGGTCGGCAGCTCGCGAAGCCGCGGATCTTCCGGCAGCCGCAGGTCCGCGCGCGCGTACAAAGATCGGTAATCGGCGATATGACGCTCCCGAAGTTCCGCGTAAGGCACTCGGCTCAATTCGTCCAGCCGCCGCTTGGCGTCAAGCTCCGGATCGGGCAGACGGAACGTCGTTCCGGCCGCGAGCAGCAGCGTGACGGCGCTTGCGCCTTCCACCAGCACGTATTCGCCGATCGTGCGGCAGCTCCCGCCTTCGGGAACCGCTTGGAGCACGGCGGCGAACGAACTCCCGCCTTCGCCGCCGCAGGCGCCGCGCATGACGATGCCGCGATCGAGCCATTTCTCCGTCCGCTCGACGTAGCGCCATTCGCCGCGGCCGAATCTGGCTTTGAGCGAAATGCCGTCCGCATGTTCGGTCGAAATCCGGATCGCGATCGCCTGATCGGGATAACTGGCGAACAGTTCGCGTTCGTACAATGCGCCGCCGATCCGGTAAGACACGCGGCTCAGACCGTTATCCAGATCCAGTTCTCTTCGGTAATCTTCCGCCGCTTCGCCGCTGTTGCCGTGTCCGCCGAACGACAGCAGCAGATCGCCGAGCGGCAGATAATGCCGCTGCGCTTCAGGCTGCGCCGCCATCGACATCGCCGCCAATTCTTCCGCTTCCCGCAGCCGACCGGCCAAGATCAGGCGGCGGACCTCCGGCAGATACGTCAACGCGTCCTCGTTGTTGCGATCCCGAGGTCCTCCGTACCAGACCGAATCTTCGTTCAATTGAAGTTTCTCTTCGGCGACGCCGCCGAAGAACATCGCGCCCAATCTGCCGTTACCGATCGGCAGCGCTTCGTTCCATTCTCCGGCAGGCTGTTTGTACCATAGACGCGTGCTTTCCGCCGACGTTTCGGATTGCCGTGCGGCTTGGTTCCCGTTTGCGAATTCTGTGCGAATCAACCGAAATCCCTCCTCCTTCAGTCCATCTCCACGATCGCTTTGATCAGCTTAGATTCCGGCCGCAGCCAATCTTCGAATCGTCCGACCATCTCTTCGAACGCGCAGCGATGCGAGATATAGCCGTTTACGTCAAGATGTCCGCTTCCGATCGCGTCCAGCACCCGCGCGAAGTCTTCGCGTGTCGCGTTCCGGCTGCCCTGCACGGTCATTTCGCGCGCATGGAAATGCGGATCGTCGAAAGTCACCGTTCCTTTGGCCAGACCTACGTAAGTCAGCGTTCCGCCGTGTCCGACATAGCCGAACGCCGCCTGCATCGAGGCCAGACTGCCGGTAGAATCGATAACATGCGTGAAAAAATCTCCGTCCGTGAGCCGATCGAGCGCCTGCTCCGGTTCTTGCAGCGCGTTTACCGCATGTTCCGCGCTTGCCCACTCCTGCGCGAACGCCAGACGTTCGTCGTTCACGTCCATCGCGACGACGCTCGCTCCGGCAAAACGCGCCATCGCCATGACGCCGAGTCCGATCGGACCCGCTCCGATCACCAATACCGTGTCGCCTTCTCCCGCGCTCGAACGGCGGACGGCATGCGCTCCGATCGCCAGCGGTTCCAGCATCGCCGCCTGATCGGCATTCAACTTGTCCGCTCTGAGCAGATTGGCGACGGGAATCGACACCCGTTCCCGCATGCCGCCGTCGACATGAACGCCGAATACCCGCATATTGCGGCAGCAGTTGGTCAACCCCGAACGGCAGGCCCGACAGGTTCCGCAATGCAGATACGGAATGATGCTGACGAGATCGCCCGCTTGCAGACCTTCGGCGTTCTCGCCGATCTGTTCGATCGTGGCGGACAGCTCGTGCCCGAGAATGCGCGGATAGACGAAATAAGGTTGATTGCCGCGATAGGCGTGCAGGTCGGTGCCGCAGATGCCGATCCGGCGGATCCGCACGACGGCGTGCCCGGCTTCGAGCGTCGGTTCGGGCAGATCTTCCCGATACGCGAAACGACCGATTTCTTCGCAAACGATGCCTTTCATGAACGTTTCCCCTCCGCATCCTGCTTGTTATTCGTGCTCCATTCGGAACGCCCGCTGTCCCAAGTCCGCCCTTGAATCGGGCTAAGAATCTTTTCGACCTGCGCCAACAGTTCGCGGTCGATCGGTTCTTCCGTCCAGCGAATATTGCGCCGGATATTGTCCGGGTTCGCCGTGCTGACCAGCGTCGTCGGAATCCGTTCGTCGGCCGTCGAGAATTGTACGGCCAGCTTGGCGATCTCTTCGCCGCGCTCCCGGCAGAATTCGGCCGCGCGCCGGCAGACGGCTCGGACTTCTTCGTCGGCGGGATGCCAATCCGGCACGTCGCGATCGCTGAGCAGTCCCATCGAGATCGGCGAAGCGTTGATCAAGCCGACGCCGCCGGCATCCAGCAGCGGAAGAAGATTCAGCAGCGTTCTGTCGTTAAGCGAATAATGGCAGTAAGACAAGATCACGTCGATCGCTGCTTGCGGCGCGATCTTCTCGAACACGCCGAGCGGCAGTCCGCTGACGCCGAAGAACCGGATCTTGCCGGCCTGCTTCAGCTCTTCCAGCGCGGGCAGGCTTTCTTCCAAGATCTGCTTCGCCGAACCGAATTCGATATCGTGCAGCAGCAGGATATCGAGGTAATCGGTTCCGAGCCGCCGCATGCTTTCTTCCGCGCTGCGCATGATCCGTTCGCGCGAGAAATCGAATTCGTCGCTGCCGTACCGGCCTGCTTTGGTACTCAGAATATATCGATCCCGCGATACGCTGCGCAGCGCTTTGCCGAGAACCGTTTCCGCTTGGGTCAATCCGTAATACGGCGACACGTCGATCAGATTGATGCCTCCGTCGAGCGCCTCGTGCACGGTCCGAATGCCTTCGTCTTCCGGCACTTCGCGAAACACGCTTCCGAGCGACGAAGCCCCGAAACTCAGCGCGGAGACTTCCAACCCGGTACGTCCCAATGTTCTGTATTGCATTTAGCTTGCACCTCCGTCGGATAAAAAGTTAAGTTTGTAAAATCTCGCGGCGTTCGTTCCGAAAGCGGCGTCGATCTCTTCGGCAGAAAGGCGTTCGCGCAGCGCGCCGAGCAGCAGCTCGACGGTATCCGCGTAGGTCGCGGCGGTCAGGCAGACCGGCCAATCGCTGCCGAACATGATCCGCTCCGGTCCGAACAGCTCCAAGACCGTTTCGATATACGTCCGAAAGTCTTCGGCTTTCCAGTCGGCTGCCGCTTCCGTCACCATGCCCGACAACTTGCAGCATATTCCGGGATGACGCGCGATCTCCGCCATGCGGCTTCTCCACGGTTCGATCTCACCCGACGCGATCGGCGGCTTGGCGAGATGATCGACGACGCCTCGCAGGCCGGGCACCCGGTCCAGCATTTCCTCCAAATGCGGAAGCTGATGCGGCAGCACGAGCAGGTCGACGGGCAGGTCTTCTTCCGCGAACAATGAAAGCGCTTGTAGAAAAGGCGGCGACAGCAGCTTCGCCGAGTCTTCCATCTCTTGGATCATGACGCGCAGGCCGACAAACTTCGGATGTTCGCGCAGCTTGTTATACTGCTCCCTGAAGTCCGGATGTTCGGGGTCGAGCCAACCGACGACTCCGGCCACGAACGGTTCATGCGCGGCCAATTCCAGAATATATTCGGTTTCTTCGAGCGTAGGCGCCGCCTGCACGAGAACGGTCGCGTCGATCTTCTGTTCGCGCAGCTCGGGACGCAGATCGTCCGGCAGGAAATCCCGGTACAGCACCGGAATCTCGGGAGTGATCCAGCCGTAGTCGTTTCGTTCGATTTTCCAGAAATGCTGATGGGCGTCGATTCGCACCTGATCCCCTCCGTTCGTTTTCTTTTTCATTTTAACAGCCGATTAAGGAATAAAAATTGCGTAAAGCGGCAAAATTATACCTTTTCTTGATATGATGGATGCAAACTTGATCCCACGGAAGGAGACGGCCATGAAACCGCTGCGCAAAAGGTTCGATCGCGAATTCGCGCTGCCGATGCTGCTGGATTACAAAGACACCAAAAGTCCGCTGCGCGAACTGCCGGACCATCATCACGAATGGCACGAGTTCGTGTACGTATACGAAGGCAAAGGGACTTTTTTTATCGATCAGACGTTCTACGAGATGCGTCCGGGCGACGTGATTATCATCCCGGGCAATACGGTGCATCGGGCGTTTCCGGACAAAGACGATCCGGTTACTTCTTCCGCCGTGTTCTTCGGTCCCGAGCTGATCCGCAGCCGGGCGCGCACGCACGCGGAAGCCGATGCTTATCTCAAGCTGTTCGAGACGGCGAAGCAGCGCAAACAATACAGATATGTACCGGCCCGCGAATACGCCGATATCCTCGAACGGGATATCGACGCTCTTCGCGCCGAATGGCAGCCGGACCGTCCCGACGGCGAGCAGGCGCTGTCGCTGCTGCTGCATCTGGCTCTGCTGCATTTGAACCGGTACTGCCTGCCGCAGAGCCTGCCTTCTTCGACCGGTTCTTCTTCGGCTCCCGCATGGCTCGGCGAAGCGCTGGCCTATATCGACAGCGAGCTGTTCTCGCGGTTGGAATTGAACGCTTTGTCCGAGCGCGTCGCCGTGTCTCCCGCGCATTTCAGCCGCGTGTTCAAGCAGCGCCTCGGCATGAACCTGACCGATTATATATCGACCAAACGGATCTTCGCCGCTCGCGACCGCCTGCTGCAAACCGGCGACAAGGTCGAACGGATCGCGCTGGACTGCGGTTTCGACAGTCTGCCGCATTTCTACCGCACGTTCAAGAAGCATACGCGCACGACGCCTTCGGCTTACCGCAGACGCGCGCGCGAACAAGGTCTTCCTTTTACGCCCGAACGTTGAATCCTTCGTCGTCCGCTTCCGCTTGGAGCCGCTCGCCGCGATAATCCAGCGTCGCGACTCCCGGTCGACCGACGATCTCCGCGACGAATCGGCGCTGCTCGGACATTCCGGGATAACTTCCGCTGCGCGGTCCGACCGTCAAACGCTCTTCGCGGTCCGACCACTGCAGCTCGATCGTCGAAAAAGCGCCTTGTTCGTAATCGTAAGAATCGCCTTCGTCTTCGTACAGCGTGAACGCGGCGTCCCGGCCCGGATAGATCTTCAACCGGATCGTTCCCGCCGGATCTTGGTCCGCGTACTGCAAGTCGGGTCCCGTCGGCACGATCGAACCGGCGCGGACGTAGAGCGGAACCGTGTCCAGATCGGCCGGCGCGGAGACGGTTCGCCCGCCGGCAATCTTTTCGTCGGTCCAATAATCGTACCAATGACCTTCCGGCAGATAGACGTTCCGCGTTTTGTCCGAATCCGCAAGCACCTCGGAACCGGGACCGTAATGCATCGGACGCGTAACGGGCGCGACGAGAAAAGCGGGCCCGAACAGAAATTGGTCGGCGATCCCGTGAACGAGCGGATCTTCCCGATAATCGAACGCCAGCGCGCGGAACATCGTATAACGCTGATGGGTAACCGCTCCGGCAAGCGAATACAAACAAGGCATCAGCCGGTAGCGCAGCTTGAGAAATTTCTCCAGCGTATCGTAGACGACTTCGCCGGGCGAACCGAAACGCCAGAGTTCGCGCGGCGTATCCGTACCGTGCGAACGGAACATCGGCAGGAACGCGGCCAATTGGAACCAACGCAGATAAAGTTCCCGGTAGCCTAGATCCTCTGTCCCGTCCTCGTAATCCCCGCTCCAGAACCAGAGGTCTTCGCGATCGCGGACGAAAAATGCGCCGATATCCGTCGTCCAATACGGCGAACCGGTCAAACAGAAATTCAGTCCGTCCGCGATCTGTTTGCGCAGCGTATCCCAAGTCGCCGACGTATCGCCCGACCAAGTGATCGTCGCGTATCGCTGCTGCCCCGCATACGCGGAACGCGTCAAGTTAACCACCCGTTTGCGGCTTCCCGACTCCCTCTGCCCTTCGTATAACCCGCGCGAATGTTCGAGCGAATACGCGTTGATCGAGGCCGCATCCAGATAACGCCGGCTCTCGGCCGTGTTGATCGCCATCCGGCGCTCCGGTTCCGGTTTGACCGCGCCTTTCCAATCGGCTTCGAACGGCTCGGTGCAATCGCACCACCACGCGTCGACGCCGTGTTTGAACAGTCCTTTTTCGGCCTGTTTCCAATATAAGGCCCGCGCTCCGGGATCGAACGCGTTATAGTTGGCCCGATTGCCGAGCAGGAATCCGTTCTCGGCCATCTCCCGGTGATTGTCGCCGCCTTCGCTCATGATCGGCCAGACGGACACCATCCATTTGACGTTCATGGCGTGCAGCTCGTCCGCCAGAGCGTCCGGATCGGGAAATCGTTCGGGATCGAGCGTTTTCTGTCCCCACAGATTGCCGGTCCAAGACTGCCAATCGAGCACCACGCAGTCGAGCGGAAGCTGTCGATCCCGATATTCGCGGGCGACCGCGATCAATTCGTCGGCGGAGACGTAACGTTCTTTGGACTGGATATACCCGTAAGCCCACTTCGGCAGCATCGGCGCGTCGCCCGTCAACTCGCGGATGCCGGCTACGATCTGATCGAATTCCGGTCCGTACACGAAATAATAGTCCATCTCGTCGTCGGCGTCCGTCAGCAGATACGAACCGAAATCGTCGTCGCGAAAGCTCAGGGACGAGCAGGAATCGATCAGAATGCCGTATCCCCGCGACGACAGCAGCACCGGAACGGAAGCTTTGAGGTTCTGCTGGTACAAATATTGATGCCGCCCTCTGAGATTCATCATCCCTTCTTCGTGCGAACCGAGACCGTACAGCGCTTCGCCGTCCTGCCAGTCGAATTCGAGTTTCGTGCGATAAGCCTGCCGGTCGAACACGACTTCCTCTTCTTCCGCCCGCACGCGAAGACCGTCCGCGCCGTAATCCTGTTCTTGCGCGGCTTGATCGGAACCGAATACCGTGCGATATACCTCGATTCGCTCCAAAGTCTTGCCGCCGCGTACCGGTTCGCGCATCAGCAGCCGTCCGTCCGTATCGAAATAACCGAACGCGCACGTCTTTTTGTCGATACGAATCTCGAGCGCGTCCGTTCGGATGCTCAGCCGCTCTCCGTCTTCCCTCGTCGTCCAACGCGCCTCGGCTTCTTGCGCCGGCCGATCGACGACGATCAGACTGGGTTTCGCCGCGAAATCCGCTTCGAGCGTATAACGGATTCGCACGATGCCGGGACCGCGAAACGCAAGACTCATCCGGCCCGCGGACGTTTCCAGCGTGACGCCTTCCGAAGATTCGCTCCAACTTTTCCATTTCAAGACGTTCGTTCCCCTCTCCTGTTTATGCTTCGTTTTCCCGTTCTTCGCTTCCGGACGCTTGTTCTTCCCGATAAGCGCCCGGCGTAATGCCCGCGTATTTCTTGAATACTTTATTGAAATAATGTTTGTTTTCGATCCCTACGCGCCGGCCGATCTCGTTTACCGACAGATGCCGATGCGTATGCAGCAGCTTGCGGGCTTCGTGAATGCGCAGCGCGTTCAAGTAATTGACGAACGTGTCTCCGGTTTCTTTTTTGAACAAACTGCTGATATAAGACGGATGCAGTTCCATCAGATCGGCGAGATGATCGAGCGACAGATCGTTCATGTAATGGGCTTTGGTATAGGCCAGAATCCGCTTGATATGTCGGGTACTCTCTCCGTCGCCGTCCGAAGGAAGTTTGCTTTCGATCTGTTTGAGCAGCTCGGACATCTCGTCTTTGTCGATCGGTTTGAGCAGGTAATCCACCACTCCGCTGCGCAGCGCGCGGCGAACGTATTCGAAGTCGTCATGTCCGGTCAGCACGATGAACCGTTCGCACAACCCGATGCCTTTGGCTTCCTGCATCAAGTCGAATCCGTTCTTCTCCGGCATATGCAGGTCCGTCACGGTCACGTCCGGCATCTCTTCTTTCATTAATTCGATCGCTTCGAACGCGTTGCCGGCCGAGCGCACTTCGCTGCCGGGCGAAGCGGCATCTTGAATCACTTTGACCAGTCCGCGCAGAATGATCGGTTCGTCGTCCACGATCAGCAGTTTCATGTCGGTTCGTCCTCTCCTTTCGCGATCCGAAGCGTCACTTGCGTTCCTTCCCCTTCCCGACTGTCCAGCAGCAGCCGCGATCCGTCTCCGAAAAAGGATTTCACGCGTTCGCTGACATTGACCAATCCGACGTTCCCTTCTCCCGTGCCGCTTTCTCTCGCGACGCCGGACGGATCGCGCAGCCGCTTTTGCAGACCGGCCAACTTCTCCGCCGGAATGCCGACGCCGCTGTCCGTGATGCGAATCGCGATTTCTCCGTCTTCTTCCGCGGCCTGCAGCCGGATATGCACCGGTTTGAGCGTGGTCGCTCCGTGCACGATGCTGTTTTCGATGAGCGGCTGAAGAATAAAGCGCGGACAGAAGACCTTTTTGGCGTCCACCCGAACATCGATCTCGTAAATCAACCGGTCCTGAAGACGCATCTTATGGATATTGAGATAGAAAACGACCGTTTCGATCTCTTGAGCCAGCACCGTCTGATCGTCTTCCGAAGACAAGCTGTATCGCATCAGTTTGCCGAACCAATACGAGATATCGGCCACTTCGCGATCGTTGTTGGATTCGGCCAACATGCGGATCGTTTCCAGCGTGTTGTACAGAAAATGCGGTTTGATCTGCGCCTGAAGCACTTTGTAAGCCGCTTCTTTGTTGCGCAGTTCGGCTTTGTGCACGTTGTTGATCAGCTCGTCCATCCGCTGGATCATCGCGTTGTACGTCACCGTAAGAAATCCGATCTCGTCTCTGGCCTGCGGCGTTCCCGTTTCGATCGCGTACTGCTTCAGATTGTCGTCGCTTTGCGCGCGCATATGGCCGGCCAGAGCGAGAATGCGTTTGGTAATCGTGGAAGCCAGGCCGTAATAGAGCGCGGACAGCCCGATCAATAACGCTACGATCGCGCCGACGAGCACGGTCTCTCTTTTTTTGACGGAATGAAAGACTTGGTCCACCTGCCCGGTCACGACCAGCCGAACGCCGAGTTCGTCCAGTTCGACTTGATTGACGATCGTATTGCGCTCCACGAAAAACAGTTCGCCGTTCGCCAATCTCTGCCGCATCGCGTCGTCGAGATCCGCCGTCCGCGCTTCGCCGTTCCACGGTTCGCCCTGCTCGGACAGCAGCGTCGCGCGCCATTTGCCTTCGATGCCCGCCGCTTCGTAGAACCGTTCGAACAAGTCTTGATTGGTACGCATTTCGAGCAGTCCGATCCGTTCGGTGAACTGCCCGTTATAGAGATATTGATAATAATTCAGTTCCGGCCATTGGCTTTCGGCGCTGCGCCGCAGCCAGATGCCTTTGCCCGGCTTCAAGCTCTCGACGCGGGCGAGCAGAGCGGGATCGAGCGCCGAAATATCCGTAAAATAATCCGTAATCGTAAACACGTCGGGCTTCATTTTGTAGACGGACAGCGATTCGATCGCGGGATCGGCGAAATAAGACTGCGTGTAGATCGGCTGAATATAACGAATGAACGAATACACGCTGTCTCCTTCGTAATCGTAAGCGCCGTCGAGGTAATCGACCAGATACGGGTTATACTGCAGCATCCGGTGGACCGACTGAATCCTCGCGAAGTCCGTTCGCAGATTGGCGTACGCCTGCTCCAGCACTTTCTGCCGGCTGCTTACGAATTGGTCGATCAGGTTTTTGGAAGTCTGCGCGTAATAGAAATAACCGAACCCGATCACCGGGATAAAAATAAAGAGGATATACCCCAAGATAATTTTTCGCATGATGCTCACAGGGTCGTTCCCCTCCGTTCTTCCCGCCTCGATATGCCGATCCGCTAACGAAGAAAACCCGGCAGAGACGATCCTCTCCGCCGGCGTCTTCCCGATTGCCCGAATTTATTCGAACAAGCCTTTTTTCTCCTGATAAATTTGGTTGGCCCAATCGACCAGATCGTTTAAGCCCATCGACTCGGCCGTTTTGATCATTTGTTCGTAATTGGCGACCGCTTCTTCTTCCGACTTCGCCAGATAGATTTTCACTTTTTCATTTTTGATCATTTCGTCGATTTTGGTTTTGATCGTTTTCTGCTGCGAATCCGGCTGGGTCTGGATCAAGCCGAGCTGCGGTTTGTAGACCGTCACTTCTTTTCTTTCCATCAGCGCTTTGGTCTTCTGCGTGCCTTCGACGTAACCTTGCAGCCCTTCCGTCACGCCGTCGTTGTACAGATACCACCATTTGATGCCGTTGGAGTTAATGAAGTCGGAATCGGACGGATCGTATTTCAGGTTCGGGTACCCTTTGTCGTTCCACGTCCAGTGCTCGCCTTCCACGCCGAACATCGTCAGCTTTTTGCCTTCGTCGCTCGCCAGATATTGCAGGAACTTGATGGACGCTTCCGGATCTTTGTTTTTCTTCGTGATAAAGGTTCCCGCGAAGCCCAGTCCCGTGCTGACGATCTTCGTCTTGTCGGACAACGCGCTCGGCAGCATCTTGAACGTGTAGGACTGTCCGCTGTTCTTGATCTTGATATTGTCGGTATCCGCCACGCTGACCGTATGGCTGTGGGCGAACGCTTTGCCGCTGGTCGCGTATTGGTCGTCGATCTGATCGTTGGTGTACGCGAAGTTCTCGCCCAGAATATAGCCGTTCCGATAAAGCGCATTCATGAATTTGAAGAATTCGAGCATTTCCGGCTGACGGATCGCGTAATCGACTTTGCCGTCATGTTCGTACCAACCGTCAAGCAGCGCTTCGACGCCGAACTGCTGCAGGAAATACTGCTCCAGCCAATCTTTGTCCATGATCAGCGGAATCATATCGGGATATTTCGACTTGACCATGCCCAATACCTTCATGAAGTCGTCGGTCGATCGGATCGGCGGGTTGCCGAGTTCTTTCATGATGTCTTCGCGCACCGCGATCCCCGGATTGCCGTCGCTGCCGATCGCGTATTTGTTCGCCGCCATCTCTTCCTGCGTGGCGAACGAGTTGCGGACCGTGTAGAAATTGCCGTCGTCCATCGTATGGATCGCGATCCGCGTCTTGTCGATCTTGAAGTCCGGCGCGTATTTCTCGATCAGCTCGTTCCACGGATAAGACAGCTTGGAATCGGACATGCGGTCGATATTGGAGTACGTGAACACCAGATCGGGCAGATCGCCGGAAGAGATCATCAGCGGAAGCTGCTTATCGTCCGTCGCCACCGTCACTTTGAGCTTGATGCCGGTTTTTTCGGTGATCTTGTCCGCGACCGGGCCTTTCCATTCTTTGACCGGATACCAGGGCGCGTCGATAAAGATCGAGAGTTCTTTGACTCCGTTCGCGTCGGCTTCCGCTTTGGGCACTTCGCCCGAAGCATTTTTGCCGTCTCCGCCGCCCGAACCGCATGCGGACAGCAGCGAGATCGCCAGCACGCCGGCCATCGACAACAACGAGATTTTTTTGCGTGTTTTTGCGCTCATCCTCTATAACCCCTCCGTTTGTGATCATTATATATCAAGACGGACGTCTTAATATCGTGTTAGAGATTCCGATGCGAAACTTCAGCCTTTGACCGATCCGAGCATGATGCCTTGAATAAAATATTTCTGCAAGAACGGGTACACGCAGACGATCGGCGCGATCGAGATGACCATCGCCGCGACTTGCAGCGAATAACTGGTGACGCCCGCGGAAGCGCTGTTGGCGGCGGCGATCGCGTCCATCGGGGCGTTGCTGCGATTGATGACTTCCATCATTCGGAACGCCAGCGTCCGCAGTTCTTCCGATTGGACGAAATAGGCCGAATCGAGCCAAGAGTTCCACTGTCCGACCCCGATAAACAGCGCCATCGTCGCGATCAGCGGCATGGATACGGGAATGATGATCTTGTAGAATACGACCAGTTCCCGCGCTCCGTCGATATGCGCCGATTCTTTGAGTTCGCTCGGAATGTCGCGGAAAAAGGAAATGGCGATCAACAGGAAAAAGGTGTTCAGCAGCGAAGGCACGATATACACGCCGAACGAGTTCAGCAGGCCGATCGAGCGCAGCACCACGTAGTACGGAATCAGACCGCCCGAGAAATACATGGCGAAGATGATGATCGTGAAATACGTCTTATGCAGCAGCAGATCGCCGTGCGACAATCCGTAAGCGACCAGACAGGTGAACAGGACGCCCGACACGGTGCCGATCACCGTTCTCGCGACCGTGACCAGAAACGCTTTGTACCAAGCCGGATCGCTCAAGAACTGGGCGTAATTTTCGAACGTGAAGCTTCTGGGCCATAAGTAGACGTTTCCGAGCAGCGAATCCGTCCCTTTGTTGAACGAGAGGATCAGCACGTAATAAAAGGGATACAGCATGGACAGCATAATGATGAACAAGGTCACGTTGACGAAAGTATCCATGATGCGGTCTTTTTGCCTTTGATCGAGGTTCAATGGCTCTACTCCTTTCTAGAACAGGCTCGATCCCGAGCTCCGCTTGGCGATAAAGTTGCTGGAGAAAATCAAGATGACCGAGATGACCGATTGGATCAGGTCGATCGCCGCCGCGTAGGAGAAGCGTCCGTCTTTGAGTCCGACCTTGAACGCGTACGTCTGCACGATCTCGGACGTCGGGTTATTGATGCTGTTGCCGAGCAGGAAAGCCTGTTCGAAGTTGGAACCGACCATGCCGCCGCCCAAGATGCTGCCGATCGTCAAGATCAGCACGACGACGATCGTTCCCTGCATGCCCGGAATCGTGATATGCCGAATTCGGGCGAGTCGTCCCGCTCCGTCGATCTGCGCCGCTTCGTACAGCGAAGGATTGATGCCGGCGATCGAAGCGAGGAAGATGATCGTCCACCAGCCGACTTCTTTCCAGACCGCGCTGCCGACGGCAAGGCCCCAGAACGAATTCGGATTGGTCAGAATGTCCAGCGGTTTGTCGATCCATCCGAGGCCCATCAGCAGTTTGTTCACCATGCCGATATCGGTGGACAGCAGCGAGAACGCGATGCCGACCACGACGACCCACGAGATGAAATGCGGCAGATAGCTGACCGTCTGCACGACTCTTTTGAAAGCCGTGCTCTTGACTTCGTTCAGCAGAATCGCCAGCAGGATCGGAGCCGGAAACGTGAACAGCACTTTGAGCAGGCTCAAGACCAGCGTATTGCGGACGATCATGCCGAATTGGTAATCGTGCACGAACTCGTCGAAATGCCGAAGGCCGACCCATTCGCTGGTGAAGATGCCGCCGATTCCGTCGGAGATCGAATAATCTTTGAAGGCCATCAAGATGCCGAACATCGGGGTGTACGCGAAGATCAACAAGAAGATCATGCCCATCCCGACGAAGACATGCAGCGTCGCTTGCTTTTTAAACCGCTTCCAAAATTGCGAGCCCGACTTGCCGGCGAGCTTCGGTTCCGTTACTTGCGTATTCAAGTCCATGCGCTCTCCTCCTTGATCTCAGCTTACTACCGGCGTAAGGGGCGGCATAAGCCAACATTCTCAAGAAAGCGTTATCATTTTTTAATATCGAGCGGCTACGGACATGAAAAAAGCTCCTTTCCCGAAGGAAAAGAGCCCGGAGAAAAAGATTATGCGAGCGTGAACGAAGCCAAACTCGGGCCGCCGGTGCCGGCGTAAGTGAAATACAAAGCCTGCACGCCGTCGGGGATGGCGATCTCCGCTTCGGACTCGACCCAGACGTTCGTCGAACGTACGGGGATGCTGCCGAGAGCCGGACCGTCCCACGACGTTTTCACTTCGAAAGCGCCCTGACAGTAGCCGCGGGTCTTGATCTTGACCCTGCTTACGCCTTCGCAACGGAAATATTTGAACCCCGCCGTCGACGATTCGGTCATATTGGCGATATAGCCGACCTCTTCGTCCCCGTCCCGGCCGTCCTGCGTGACTTTCGGGAAACGCGCGTCCATCCAAGCGCCTTCGGGACCGAATCCGCCGGTATACATCGCGTCTTCGCGGCGGAAAAGATGACAGGCGAGATAAGCGGGATATTCGCCGCGGCCTTCGAGCGGACCGCCGTTCGGACCGCTGGTCGTAATCTCGACCTGCGGGATCGAACCGTCTTCCGCGAACCGGATCGGCTCGGCGCAGCCTTGACGGCAGAACGCCGTTCCGTTCGTGTGCCGGTGGTAGAAGATCTGCCAGCCCCCGGCGATCTCGACGATGCTGCCGTGGTTGTTGCCGCCGTAATAGATCGGCTTGTCCGCCGGTTTGTACGAATCGATATGCAGATCGCAGTTGCTGACGATCACGCCGCCGTATGTAAAGTCTCGGGTCGGATGCAGGCTGGTCGCGTAACACAATTCGTGCATGGATATCGACGAATAGACCAAATAATAGATCTCGCCCCGTTTACGGATAGACGGCGCCTCGAAAAATTCGAAGCCTTCGAATCCGCTGCCCGCGCTGTACGGTTCGCTCGGCAGAACGAAGTTCGGCTCTTCGACGATCGTCAGCATGTCCGAACCGAGCACGGTCGCCATCGCGCCGTGACGGGAACGGTCTCCTCTCGCGCAGAATCCGGTATACAGATACGTGCGGTCGCCTTCGGTCAGCACGCCCGGGTCGAACTGCGGTTCGTCGCCTTCGCGTTCGCCCAACCTTTTGCCTTCGGCGTCGTGCACGTAGCCGTAGAATTCGAACTTCCCGCCCGGCGCGTCGCTGACGGCGACCGACACGACCGAGACTTTGTCCAGCACGTAATACAGATAATACCGGCCGTCCGGTCCGACCGTCACGTCCGGCGCGTACAAGCACATGCGGCCTTCGGGATCGAGCGGATCGTCGGTGCTGCGGTAGACCACGCCTTCGCAGCGCCAATCGCTCAGATCGTTCTCCGGCGCCGACCAGCATACGTAATCGTTCAAGCAGAATACATGCCCGTTGAATCGATCATGCGAACCGTACACATAGACGCGCCCTTCGAATACGTAAGGTTCGCCGTCGGGAACGTATTCCCAAGAAGGCAGATACGGGTTGACTCCTTGTTTTTTCGCCATGTTTGCGTTCATCCTCGTCTGTATGGAGTGAATCGGGAAACGGCATTTCGGAGGAAACGCTTTCAATCCGAGCTGTCCGAAATTTCCGTCCGTCATCCGCGCGGTCAGGGTTGTACGGACAACCGAAGCCATGCGTCCTTTCCGCACTAAAAGAATAAGGACCCAATGCTCCGCCTGTCAACCCGAAATTCGGAAAGCGGACTTATCGCCTACGATCGGACACAAATCGAAAAGCCGTCAAACCTTCGCGCGATCGCGGAAGTTTGACGGCTCTCCGATACGTACGGAACCCTTTAACGACTAGTAAGCTGACCGCATTAAATCTAAGGTTTGAGTCCTTCGAAAACACGCACGTTTCAAGCAGATTTTCGGGGCCGAAACCTAACGCGTACAAGGCTTCGACCGAGGTTTCGCCGGTCTTACAAAGCCAGCGCGTCGCCCGGCAGCACGCCGGCTTGCAGCAGCCTGCCGCGCAGTTCTTGGCCGATCTCCACCATCGGCAGCCGCAGCGTACCGTGGGCGATCTGTCCTGCCTCGGACAGCAGCCATTTGACCGGCGCCGGGTTCGGCTCTTCGAACATTAACCGGATCAGCGGCAGCAGCGGCTCGAATTCGGCATACGCTTCGTCGAAGCGTCCGGCGCGGAAATTCCGGTAAATATTCAAAAATTCGGCTGCGCGGACATGCGCCGAAACGAGCATGCCGCCGGCCGCTCCGACTTCCAACGCTTCGAGCAGACTGGCGTCGTCGCCGCACAGCACCGGCTTCGACGGACCGTAAGCGCGCAGTTCGCGCAGCAGGTCGCAGCTTCCCGAGCAGTCTTTGAGTCCGGCGATATTCTCCATTTCCATGATCTCGCGCACGGTGTCGACTTCCATCTTCACTCCGGTACGGCCCGGAATTTCATAAACGATGACCGGCAGTCCGACCTCCGCGATCTTGCGGAAATGTTCGATAATCCCGCGCTGGGAAGGCTTGTTATAGTAAGGAACAACGGCCAGCACGGCATCCGCGCCCAGCTTGCCCGCCAGCTCCGTCTTCTTGACCGAAGCGCGCGTATCGTTCGTGCCCGTTCCGAGCACCAGCGGAACTTCCGCGGCTCCGATCGCGGACTTGGCGGCGGCGGACAGCAGGCTCAATTCTTCGGCATTGACGGTCGGGGATTCGCCGGTCGTCCCGTTGACGACCAACCCGTGAATGCCTTGAGCGACGAGCGACGACGACAGCTTGTGGAACGATTCCAGATCAAGCTCCCCTCCCGGCAGGAACGGGGTCACGACGGGCAGATAAATACCGTGCAGCTGTTGTTCGGTTAACATAGGGTGTCCTCCCAGCAGACTTTTGTTAGCTCTACTTTATCATGGAAAATTGCATCAGCGTTAGCTATAATAAATGATACAAAGCATCAAAGTTTTTGATGGATTGTCGAAATTCAATGATATTCATTCTGATACGGGAGCCGAAAAGATGGAATTGACCTATCTCCGCACGTTCCGGGAAGTGGCGCGCAGACAAAGTTTTACCCGCGCGGCCGAAGAATTGGGATATGCCCAATCCAGCGTCACCATGCAGATGCAGAAGTTGGAACGCGAATACGGCGTAGCTTTGTTCGAGCGTTACGGACGGCAGCTTCGGCTGACGCCGCCGGGCGAAGCGCTGCTCAAGCTGGCGGTGCAGATGCTCGAACTGTACGACGAATCCAAAGAAGCGATCGGCAAGCAGCTCGACGGGGCGGTCACCATCGGGACCATCGATTCGCTGGCCGCTTATTATCTCCCCCCTTATTTGCAGCAGCTTCGCTCGAAACATCCGGGCATCGGCATCCAGATGATGCCCGACAGCGAAAGCAATCTGGTGCTGAAGCTCAAAGAAGGCGAATACGACCTCGCGCTGCTGCTCGACCGCAAACCGGCCGATCCGGCGCTACGCTGCATCACGGTGCGCGAAGAACCGCTGGTGCTGATCGCCCCGCCCGGTCATGCGCTGACCGCGGGCGTTTCCGACGCGAGCGTGCCGATCGACCGGTTAAGCGGCTGCGAGCTGATCGTATCCGAAGGAAGCTGCCTGTATCGCAGCACGTTCGAGAAAGTGCTGCGCGAGAATCACGTCTCGTACCGCATCGGCTTCGAACTCGGCAGCCTGGAAGCGATCAAACACTGCGTCATGAACGGTCTCGGCATCGCGCTCCTGCCGCAGATCGCCGTCGAGGAAGAACTGAAACGCGGCACGCTCGCCGCCGTCCCGTTCGAACATCCGGATCTGAAATTCCATCTTCAGCTTCTGCTGCATCCCAAGAAATGGATGTCGCAGATGCTCTTGACGCTGATCGGGCTGATGACCGGGGAAGATGCGGAGCGGGTAAATGAGCGGTTGAATGCGGCGGACTCTGCCTTCTCCTGATTTTTGGCATCCGTTCGCCTAGATCCATGCATATAAAAAGAGTTCTCCGCCTAAGCGAAGAACTCTTTTTTGTTTTCTGAATCCAAGCACCGAATCCGAAAAATCAAATCCCGAAGCTGAAATCGAAGACTTCACGCGACAGCTTCGGCGCTTATTCAGCGGCGCGCAGTTCGTCGGTTCCTCCGTATCTTCGCGGCCATCTGATCACCGCTTTGAACAAGTCTCCGTCGAGTTCGACGGCGAAGATTCCGCCTTGCAGCTCGACCAGACTTTTGGCAATCGCCAGTCCCAGACCCGAACCTTCCGTATGACGCGAACGGTCGCCGCGCGCGAATCGTTCCACGATCTCCTCCGGCTTGAAATCGAGTTCGGCGGCAGACATGTTCTTGAACGAGACTTTTGCTTCCCGCCCGTCGTCTTCCAGTTGAATATACGCGCGGGAACCCGGCATCGCGTATTTGGCGATATTTAGATACAAGTTTTCGAAAATCCGAAACGTCTTCTCGCTGTCGAGCGGCAGCACGACTTTATGATCAGGCAGCGAGAAACGAATCTGTATGCCGTTTTCGACCAGCTTTTCTTCCGCTTCGAGCCGGGACTGCTTGAGCAGCTCGCCTAGATCGATCTCGACCGGAGCTATAAGGGCGTTCCCGCTGGAAGCCCGCGTATACTCGAACAAATCTTCGATCAATCGGCTGAGCCGCTGCGATTTGCCGCTAAGCACTTCGATGTAGGCGCGTCGTTCTTCGTCCGGCAGATCGGCCTGACGAAGCAGATCGACATAAGTGAGAATCGCCGTGACCGGCGTTTTGAGATCATGCGAAACATTGGTCACCAGTTCGCTTTTCATCCGTTGACTTTTCGTTTCTTCTTCGACCGCATGTTTGAAGCCTTCGCCGATATGCAGAATTTCCTGTTTCATCGGCTCGAATACGCCCAGATTTTCTTCGATGCGCGCGTCCAAGTTGCCTTTTGCCATACTCTGTACGGAAGTAAACAGGAGGTCATATGCTTTGACGATACGGTCTTTGTCTTTTTTGATCCGGTATGTTATGGCCAGCAGGTAAGGAACGAGAGCAAATAGCGCATAATACCGGATCTCGGCAGCCAGTACAACGATTGCGCTCACGACGCCGAAATGCACGAGCAGCACTTTGGTCAGCGATCGATCGGTACGATCCGAAGGATCGAACATATGGAGCCAGCAGAACCATCGGGTAACAACACGGCCTGTCCGCTCGACAACGAAAACGATCAGACTTCCTCTGTTGAAAGCGGGAGCGGCTTTTTCGGCGACTGCCGATACGAGGAACCGGGATAATCCGCACCAACAGATCAAGATAGCCAACCCGCACAGCCAAGCTTGCAGATGCGGACCGAAACCGGACGTTCCCGGCTCGCCTTGCGCCACATCATACGACCAACCTGCAATTTTTTTATAAAAGAAGAGTGGTAGGATAGCTCCGATTAACCAGAGTTCGATCGGAACCTTGGCGAATCGTCCGGTCGAACGATGTTCGTTTCCGTCAAAATCGATCTCGGCAAGCTCTTCGCGTCGCTTGCGCTTGAAAGCAGGAATTCCGACCAACGCTGCGCCGCCCAAGGCCGCCGCCGACAGCGGAACAAATCCCGAATCCAAAAACGCGTTGCTTTTGATTCTTTCCATACTGCCGGGATTGCTGTAAACGTCTCTGGGGAGAGCGTACACCATCGTAAAACCGTGCGGCGCCTCGACCATGGAGAGCGACGGGCGGAAGATTTCCGTATCATTGACATAGGGCCGTATGCTTCCTATGTCTTCAAAAAAAGCAATCCGATTCATGCTGTCGAGCAGCAATTTGTTCTTGAGATTCTCGTCCATTCCATACCAAACAGGAATTTGCATAAGTCCATCGTATCGATAATTGACTACAGCGTAAAAAGCATATTTGTCCATCATTCCCCGTTCGTCGGGAACCTGCTTGGCCAACTGCTCCAGGCCGTTCAGATTGTTCGTCGAAAATTGTTCCGTCGAGTGTTCGTAAACTAAATAGTCCATCCGGTAATCGCCCGTTAACCAAGAGACGCCGTCATTCCACGCGGCCACAATTTCGTTAAAGCGCTTCTTAAATGCTTCATTCTTGAAGCTGCCATCGCTATGATAAGCTTGTTGGCCGCCCGGCAGATAGAAATCCGAGGCCGAATAGCCGTAGCCGTAAGGTTCAAAGAACAGCATGGGCATCGCGTAGTTTGTTCGTACCAATCGGTCGATAAACACGTTTCGCTGAGATATCGTCATATTTAATTCATGGCTCTCCTGTTTGGCCGATAGGTAAGCTTGCTTTAGCAGCATCGGATAGCAGAGCAGCACCGTCGAAGCGATCACGGCCAGCAGCAGCAGTCTAACTGCCCAAGGCGGAAATCCGGAAACAGCGCTGCCGTTCCGCTTCGACCTTGCTTTGGTAAAATCATTTTTCCGCAGTTGTTCCGTTATCGATTGTTCATTGTTTTTCAATTTTATACCCCACTCCCCATACGACTTTGAGATACTTCGGATTTTTGGGATTGATCTCGATCTTCTCCCGAATATTGCGAATATGGACCATGATCGTCTCCGTGGAGACGGCGCGTTCGTTCCAGATCCGTTCGTAGATCTCGTCCGCCGAGAACACCCGCCCCGGATGACGGATCAGCAGATGCAGAATTTTGAATTCCATCGGCGTGAGCCGAACGGGCGATTCGTCTACCCAGACTTCCACCGTTTCTTCGTCCAACTCCAATCCGCCTACGGCGAAACGTCCCGGTCGGTTTTCCTGCGACGAGATGACCGAGAGATAACGCGCATACCGCCGAAGCTGCGAATTGACGCGCGCCAGCAGCTCCATCGGGGCGAACGGCTTGGCGACGTAATCGTCTCCGCCGATATTCAGCCCTGCTACTTTATCGATCTCTTCGGATTTGGCGCTCAGGAAAATAACCGGGAAATCATGCTTTTCCCTCAATTTCATCGTCATCGCGATCCCGTCCATACGCGGCATCATCACGTCCACTACAGCCAGATGCACCTCTTCGCGCTCAAGCTGTTCCAGCCCTTCCACTCCGTCTGCCGCTCGCAGCACTTCGTATCCCTGATTCCGCAGATAGATGCAGACCCCTTCCAGAATTTCTTTGTCGTCTTCCACGACCAAGATTCGATAAGCCATAACCACAATCTTCCTCCGTTTCCGTTCTGCAAACCGTCTATGTATCCGTCTTTATCAACGCGATATCTTGATTGTAGGTAACGCTTCTAAACAAACGCCAGCGGAAAAACGAAAGAAATTCGAAAGAAACCGAAAAAAAAGGCGAGAACGCCAAAAAAAACCGGTCGCTTTTCGACGACCGGCCGATTGCGTATCCGATTTTGTGTGGGCTTATTCCGGCGTTTACAACCCCATGCAAGCCGCCGTTTGTCCGTCCGCGAACACGATGCTGCCCTGCACGGCTTTGCAGCGCTTCTTGATGCGGGCCGATTCTTCCACGACTTCGTCGATCGTCTCGTAATGCCGGCTTCGGTTGGTGACGACCGCGATCGACAGCGACACGAGCGGAATCAAACCTCGGCTGCCGTAACGGTTCTCGCCCGCGACCGCGCCGCGCGTCAGATCTTCGCTCCGATAGAAGTCGCGCTTTAAGCGCTCGAACTCGAAGATCGCGCGGCTGCACGCTTCTTCGTAATCGTGATGGTGCAAGATGGCGATATAATCGTCTCCGCCGATATGGCCGAAGAACGTGTCCGATTGATTGAAAATGCCGCTGAGCAGGTTCGCCGTCGCCTGAAGCAGCAGATCTCCCTGTTTGAAGCCGTAACCGTCGTTGTACGATTTGAATTGATCCAGATCGATATAGAGCACGCTGAATTTTTCCAATCCCAACGTCTGGTTCAGGCGGTCTTCGATGATCCGGTTGCCGGGCAGCCCGGTCAGCGGATTCATGAAAGTCGCCATCTGCGTGCGCACGTCGGCGACGGACAGCAGCAGCTTCCTTACCGTGACGGCTCCGCGAAGGCGGCCGCCGCCGCTGACCAACACCAGATCGTACAGTTCTTGTTCCGGCCGGTTCATCGCTTGGATGCTCACGTCGGTAATCAATTCCGCTTCGTCGACCAGCAGCGGCCGCGAATTCGACATGACGCCGACCGGGCGGTTCATGAACAGCGTGTAGCCGTACCTTGTCCCGATCTGCTGATAGAACTGGATACGCATCATCAGCGCGGCGCTTCCGTCTTCGCAGGCGATCGCCAGTCCTTCAAGTTTGGGATTTCTTTTGAATAACTCGTCGACGGCTTCGCATTTGGTATGCGCTTCGACAACCGGAATTTCTTCCGCGATCTCGCCGATTTGGGTCAGCAACCGCTGCACCCCCTTTCGATGTCGGATAGACGACCTGCGGACGCCTTCAAGCGAAACGGCATCTCCTAAGCTGACCGCTTAAGAGGTTAGGTTTCGCCCTTCGAAAACCCGCTTGAACCGTGCGTGTTTCCGAAGGACTCAAACCTTAGATTTAGTGCGGTCAGCTCACTAGGATTGATAGCGGCGGACGCGGATAAATGAACGGACTTTTCCGTTTCCGGTTCAGCCGTCCCTTCCTCGCAAGGAAATCTCGCCGGCCGAAGTTCGGGCGCGGGACGTCCGAGCGCGTAGCCCTGCCCGTATTCGATGCCTTCGCTTCGCAAAAATTCCGCTTCCGCCCGGCTTTCGATCCCTTCCGCGATAATGGAGGTTCCCGATCCGGCGGCAAATTCTTGCAGCAGCTTGACCATTCGCCGACGGTCTTCGTGCAAATGCAAATCCCGAATCAACGACTTGTCGAGCTTGATAAACTCCGGTTTCAAGCTGACGATCGTCTTAAGGCTGCTGTAACCGGACCCGGCATCGTCGACGGCGATCCGAAATCCTTGATCCCGATAATGCGACAGCACCCGTTCGAATTCCGCGTAATCGCTGACGGCCTGTTTTTCGGTCAACTCGAAAACGACCCGTTCGGGCGGCAGGCCGTACCGCTTGAGCAGACGCACGGTTTCTCCGCTGCGGTAAGACGTATCGGCCAGCACCAACGGATGCACGTTGATAAACACCACGTCGCCCGGAATCTCTCCCGGGAGCTGCATGCGCCTGCGCGCGTGCTCGAATCGTTCGATCGAGGTCTCCCGACAGTACCGTTCGAATTCGAACACCCGGTCGGTCCGGCCCAGATAATCGTAGAAGTCTTCCGTACCGGCAAACCGGTTCGACGCGGGCGGACGGTTCAGCACCTCGTAGCCGAGGCAGCTCTCGTCTTGAAGATTCAAGATCGGTTGAAAAAAGGTGGACAGTTTGCGCTCTTTGATGATCTTTTGCAATTCTCGCGATTTGCCGTACGTCCGGATCGAAGAAGCGACAACCTCGAACAAATCGCCGAAGATCGAAGGCTTCCCGGGCGTCAAAAGCGGAAATTTCATGTTTTTCACCTGAATTATGCGTAGAATCGAGGCCGGAAGTTGCATTCGAGCATCTCTATGGGTCTATCGTAACACCCCGAGACCAAGCAAGCGTCAAGGCTGTGTAAAATCCGTGTAAAGGCATGCCGAAAAGCCCGCATCGTTCGCCTCTCTTTCGCGCGAGCGGTACGGGTTTTCGAAAAGCGATCTATAAGGACGGGCGCTGGCGGCGGAAACTTCGGGTTGACGTTATCGGCCGACCGGCTTCGCGTTCAATTCGTTGAGGCGTACGGCAAGCTGCTTCAGCAGATCGCCTCGGCTGATGACGCCGACGACTTCTTTTTTATCGTTGATCACAGGCAGTTTCTTGAAATGATGTTTGGCGAGAATGCCGAGCGCTTCTTCCAGATCCTGATCCGGCGAGACGTATTGGACGTTCTTCTTCATGATCTTGCCCGCTTGAGTGCCTGCTTTGTACGCCATCGCTTCGCTCAGTTCCTCGGGCGGGCTGACGAAGACGTAGCTGAACATATCGTAGACCGTCTGCCGGTTCGGGTTCATATAGCGCAAAATATCGCCATCGCTGACCATTCCCGCAAGCTTGCCCGACGCGTCGACGACAGGCGCTCCGTTGATGCGTTTGGCGACGAATAACTCCAAAACGTCAGCGACCTTCGCGTTCTGATTCACCGTATGCACGTCTTTGATCATAAAGTCCCGTACCTTCATCTTTGTCTCCTTCTTTCTATAGAGTTGCGAACCTATCTCTATTTTACTCTTGGCGGACTTTTAAGTAAACGCTTACTTCATGAATCGAAAAAGAGCCTGCGCATCGCATGACGCCCGCGCGCAGACTCTTGATTCCGCTTCCTCCCGATCGAAAAGACGATTAAATTTGCAGATTGTCGGTCAACGACAAAGTCGCCTGCTGCCGCTGCCCGTTGCGGTAGAACGTAATGGTCAAGTCGTCGCCGACTTTCTTCTCCGTAAACAGATACTGCCTCAAGTCGCCCGAACTTCCGATCGCCTGGCCGTCGACTTCCGTGATCACGTCCAACTGGCGCAGTCCCGCTCGGGAAGCCGCCGAATTCGGCAGTACGCGCTGCACGATCGCTCCCTCGGTCACCTCGGCGGGAAGCCGCAGATCCGATTGATAATAAGCCGACGGAATCGCCGCCAGATCCACCGTCGTTACGCCGATCGTCGCCCGATGCACTTCGCCGTTCGCTTCGAGCTGCTCGATGATCGGGACCGCGACGTTGATCGGAATCGCCAGACCGATGCCTTCGACCGTATCCGTGCTGATCTTCGCGGAGTTGATCCCGATCAGCTTGCCCGATAGATCGAGCAGCGCTCCTCCGCTGTTGCCCGGGTTGATCGCCGCGTCGGTCTGGATCGCTTCGGATTGGAAATCCGGCGTGCCGTCTTCGTCGACGTCGACCGGCACGACGCGCTCCAGTCCCGATACGACGCCTGTCGTGACGGAACCCGCGAATTCCAGTCCGAGCGGGTTGCCGATCGCGATTACCGGCTGTCCGGCTTTGAGCTTGGACGAATCGCCGAATTCGACTACGGTTTCGGCCGCCGAAGCCTCCATCGTGACCACGGCCAGATCCGTCCAGACATCCGTACCGACCAATTTGCCCTGCACGTCGGTACCGTCCGCGAGCGTAACTTCGAGCTGATTAGCGCCCGCGACCACATGATTGTTGGTGACGATGTAAGCCAGATCGCCTTCTTTCTTATAGATCACCCCGGACCCGGTGCCTACCGGGACGCCGTCTTCGCTCGAAGGCGTCATGAACATGCCGCCTCCGCCGCGGCTCTGAATGTTCGTGATGCCCACGACGGCTCCGCCGAGCTCTTCGACGACGCCCGAGACGTCCATGACGCCGCCGGCGGCAAGCGAAGCGGTCTCCGCCTGCGACGGCTCCCGACCGTCGGCGGTATTGGACACCGGCTGCGCCGTCGTCTGCTGCTGTTCTTGCTGCGAGGCTGCCGGCGCTTCGGCCGGCTTCGTCGTATCGTTCTCCCATAGTCCCGTACGCGGCAGAATCAACGCCACCAGCAGCGCCCCGATCACCAGGCCCGTCAAGCTGGACAGAAAGTACCCCAGTCGGCTGCCTTTCCCCTGCCGAGGTCCTCTGCCCGGTCCTTCGTTCCGATATTCCATAAGCTTCATCCTTTCGTTCGGGAATATGCGCCATCAGCGCGTCGAACACGTCCTAGTCACACATACCCGAACGCATTCGGCAGTAAACGGACTCGAGATCGGGCTTTTCTGGAATAGCAACCAAATTACGCTTATAATAGTTCATGTACATAAATCCCATACGCGCAAGGCAAAGGGGGACCCGAATCATGAGTACGACAAATGCGGCGCAGATCCGCATCGTCGAATACGAACCGAAACATGCGGCTTCGCTGGCGGAGATGTGGAACTTGAGCAGCGAGAGCTGGGGCGGCGACGCTTACGTGCATACGGAAGAAAACATGCGCGCGAAGCGCGAACGCAGCACCGATCTGCAAACGTTTCTGGCGCTGGACGGCGACACCGTGGTCGGTTTCTGCAGCTTTTCTTATTATCAGGAAGACGAAGGCGCCATGTATATCCCGCTGCTGAACGTCCGCCCCGATTACCACAGCCGCAAGGTCGGCAAAGCGCTGATCCTCAACGCCGTGCGGCGCACGATAGAGATGGGCTGGCCGAGACTGGACCTCTACACTTGGGGCGGCAATACCAAAGCCGTTCCGGCTTACAAAAAATGCGGATTCTTCTGGGAAAAACGCGACGATACGACGCATCTGATGAACTTTATCCCGACCGTTCTTCGCACCGAAGCCGTCGCTTCGTTCTTCGAAACGGCCGATTGGTACGCCGACGGCAAACGCGATCTGTCGCTCCGACCGGACGGCGAACGCGAGAACGGCTTCGATTACCTGACTTACGATTGGGAAAAAGACGGCCGCGGCCTGACGATGCAGTTCGAACGCACCGGACGCGGACTGCGCAAGATCGAAACCGACGATTATTCGATCGAAACCGTGATCGAACGCCATCGTCTGCCGTTCGGACGCAGCTATCCGATCACCTACCGGATCGTCAACAAAAGCGGCGCTCCGCTGGAAGTCGGCCTCGAAGGCCGCGACGGAAAAGGCGTCGAGTTCGCTCTGAACGAGACGGTCCGTTTGGACGAGATCGGCAAGACGGAAATCGTCGGCTTCTTCAAACTGCCCGAAGCGGCAGAAGAACCGAGCGTCTGGCGGACCCACCCGGGCGTCGAGACGGAGCTGCGGATCAACGGACTCCGGGCGTCGTTCAAAACGGGCGTCGCTCCGGTGTTCCCGATCATGCTGACGACTTCCGTTCCGGCTCCGTTAAGCGTTCCGGGACAAGAGACCGAAATTCAGATCGGATTCGAGAGCCGTTTCGCGGAAGAAGTCGAGATCGAAGTGACGCTGCCGGCTTCGGAAGCCGTAACTTTCCATCCGGACAAACTTCGTCTCAAGCTGCCGGCGGGCGGACGCGCGACCTGCTCGCTGCAAGCTCGGGTGGAGCGTCCGGGAGTGGCCGCTTCGCAAGCACGGATCGAAGTTACGTCAGGTCAAGAAACCTTTACCGTGCAGGGCGAACTGGAAGCTTGCTTCCCGTCCGTATCCGGTACCTTCTGGGGCGAGACGCCCAAAGAATGGATCGCGGGCAGCGGTCCCGTCACGATGCGCCTGAACAAATCCAACAATCAATTCGCGCTGCGGACCGCAGGACAGAAACATTCGCCGTTCTGGTTCGATCTGCCGAAACTCGGCCCGCCTTACAGCGACCGCTTTATCGAACGCAAACCCGCGGACGTCCGTTTCCAGCAGCGCGGCGATGCGGTTGCGCTGGAAGCCGATTACGAGTGGGACGAACCCGACGGCCTTACGCTGACGCTGGTCGGCGAATTGAAACCGAACGGTTCGTTGAACTTCTCTCACCGCGTACGGCGGACGAACGGCGGTCCGCTGCCGGAAGGATTGAAGCTCAAATTGACCGTACCGGTCTCGCTCAGAGAAGCCGTGCTTCCTTATAACGGAACGTTCCTCGATCTGGGCAGCGGAGCGGACGCGATCCATATGGATTATTGGAAACCGGAGAATCTGACCGAAAATTGGCTGTACTTCCGCTGGCCGATCGCGGCTTTCGGCATCGTCTGGCCGTCTTCGCTGGTTGGTCCGGTCAGAGACCGCTGGCGCTATGCTTTCGAACAAGAGATCGGCGCGCTTCAAGAAGGCGAAGAACGCTCGACGGTTCCGATCAGCTTCTTTATTGACACCTTCCGAGATTGGCGAGCGCTGCGCGCTTACGCTACCGGAAGAAGCCGATTGGACCCGCGTTATCCGGGCCCGCTGTCTGTCGAAGAGCGATGGGAACACGGACCTTCGCGAAGCACGCCGCATCTTGCAGGCACGATCAATCGCGACAATCCGTTCCTGCCGGAGACGTTCGAGACTCGCCTGTTCGAACACAAAGACGTCAATCTGGCCGGTACGCTGAGAATGACTGCGCAGCGCGGTTCGATCGCCGATACGGAGCTCAGCGCCGATCCGGCGTCGGAACTGCGAGAAGTCAAAGGCGAAGCGGCACTGGCCGCCAGACCGGAAGCGGATCTGATCGATTTGCATTTCGATATGGACGCTTATTCGCAGCGCGGCAGCCGTCTGGTCTTCCCTGCTCCGCAGTCGGCCGATACCGTACGTACGGCTCGGGTCGAAGATCAAGGGCTGGCCGCTTACGAAGCCGATAACGGCGTCGTTCGTCTGCGCGTCGCTCCCGCTTTCGGTCCCGCTCTGTATTCCATGCGTTATCGCGGCCGGGAGTGGCTCGATTCTTCGTTCCCGCAGGCCGGACCGAAATCGTTCTGGAATCCGTGGTTCGGCGGCATCTTGAGCGCTCCCGGCGGCATCTCGCTGCGTTCGCTTCAGGAAGAAGAGATCGACGCGGACTTCGCAGAGGTGACGGACACCGCCGGAAACGTCTGGACGGGCATCAAGATCGCGACCCGGATCGCGCATAACGAATCGCTCAAAGGATTCGTCTATCGCCAATATTTCCTGCTGCGTCCCGGCTCGCCGGTCATGGCGTACTTCACGGCCGTCGAGCAGCGCTCGGGCCTGCCGATCAACGATCCGGTCATGCAGCAGAACGCTTACTATTCCAGCGCGTCCGATCTGCGCGAAGGACGCTTCGAGATCCGCGATTCGCACGGCGCGCCGATCGTGTACAAGACCGGCCGCTACGATACGGACTTGGAATTCGAAGGTCCCGTCCGCCTGTTCTCCGCCGAACGTCAAGAACGGCTGATCGTCGTTCCCGGCGCGGAGAACGGGATGCAGCAGTACGGCGTCCTGCTGAACGAACTGGCCGGCATGCATGCCAACGACCGTTTCGACGGAGCCGAAGGTTCGCTCAGTTTCGTACGTCCTTACTTCCATGTCTTTACCGATCTCGACCCGCAGGACGACGCGTTATCCGGCCTGCGCGGCATCCGCTTCGAACAGGAGGAATAATCCATGAAGATCATCGACGCGCATATTCATTATTCCGACATCGAGAGCTTTCGGCAGACGGCCGACGAAGTCTCGCTACTGAACTATACGCCGGAAGGATTGGCCGACGAATTCCGCCGCGCTAACGTCGTGGCCGCCGTGGGCATGGGCGTGACCGAGACCGTATCAGGCGGATTTCCCGATAACGCCGCGGCCAACCCGATGGGCCTCGATCTCGGCGGCGGCAATCTGGATACGCTGCCCGCCAACGTCTTCGAATGCGCGGGCATCAATCCGCATACGCTCCAGCGCCCGGGAGAGCTGGAAGCGCTGGAGCGATCGCTTCAGCATCCCAAGACGGTCGGCATCAAGCTGTACGCGGGCTATTATCATTTCAACGTCAACGATCCCGTGTACGATCCGGTCTATGCGCTGGCTTCCAAATACAAACTGCCGATCGTCATTCACGGCGGCCTGACGTATTCGGACCGCGGGCTGCTCAAACATTCGCATCCCCTATCTATGGAAGAAGCGCTGCTGGCGCATCGCGATCTCACCTTCATGATCTGCCATCTCGGCGATCCGTGGGTGATGGATACCGCCGCGATGCTGGAGAAAAACCCGAATCTCTACGCGGACCTGTCGGGCTGGATCGTCGGCGACGACAACAAGATTACCCGGCTGCTGACCGAACAGACTTACGTCGATCATTTCAAACGGGCCATCGTGTTCGCCGAGCGTTACGACCGTCTGGTCTTCGGCACCGATTGGCCGCTGATCCCGATCGATTCGTACGTCCGGTTCGTGAAGCATCTGATTCCGGAAAAATATTGGCATCATGTGTTCTACCAGAACGCGCTGGACGTATTCCCGAAACTCAAGGAAGCGATCAAAGGATTGGAATAGTCCTCGATCGGAACAAATCCGCTGACGATAGCTCGGGTCAGCGGGACGTTTCCGGTTGATTTGCAGCGATCCTCATCCGTTTGTTCTCAACGCAGTAAAAAGCCCCTGAAAGCCGCAAAGCGGTTTTCGGGGGCTTTTTTTATTTGAATATTTCTATTCGCATTTCTATATTCTTCGTCTTGGTATGCCTGCTTCTGCATGGACCGGCGGTCTATTGAACCTCCGACCATAAACCGGTGAAAATGTCCGCTTGGACCGTTGTTTCCCGCCCGTCGAAGGTCACTCGGCAAAGAACGTTTCCGTCGCCGGAGAAACCTTCGAACCCGTCGTCGCCTTCGGAAAGTTCCCAACCCGCGTCTTCGGCAAGATCGCGAATACGATCGGCAAGCGCCGCCCGATACACGGAGCCGTCGGCGGAACGCAGGCTTTCGAGATCCGATTTTCCGGCAGCCTCCCGTTTAAGCGACGCGATCGGGCTTCCCGACGCGAAATCGAAGATCGTGCCTGTCGCTCGATTCACGCCGTAGGCCGCTCCCTGACCCTGCTCGCCGCTCGAATCGGGATCGGGAGCATTCACGCGATAAACGTCGTTCTCTTCCCGAACCGTCCAAGCTTCCGCGTCGGAGGCCGCGTATCCCAGACGTTCGGCGACCGCGGCCGGAATCTCTTCCTCGGCGTAACTCATATCGGTGTTCGGGTACAAAACCGTTTCGGACACGTCCAGGTTCCGATCGTACGTCACGAAGACGCTGAACGGGAATTCGGTCGTGGAAGCGCGCGCTTGCAGCGACGCCGTCATCCGATTATCGGTAAGCGCATAAGAGACGATCGATCCGAAGCCGACGCGGTCGGAGATAAATCCGGCTTGATCGGCATCCGGATACCGTTTCGAGATATGCGTTCCGCTTAGTTCCGCGTTCATCACCGCGTCTTCGCCCTGCCGCGCGATAGACGAATTCACGGATCGTTCCAATCGGGCCGCCGGGTCTTCGACCGGAATTTCCTCCAGCGTATCGAAGTCCAGCACATGCGCTTCTTGAAGACTCAGCTCCGTTCCGTTTCCGGTCGGGACAAACGCGACGATCTCTTGACGGTCGTCCCCGGTGACGTCGGCCAACGAGACCAGTACGGAACGTGCTCCTCCGCCGGGTTCGTAGCTCCAGAGATACGAAACGGCCGTACCGTTTTCTTTGCGGATCGTGAATCGGCTTAATCCCGGATGGGCGGGATCGTTGTATTCGCCCGCGTAGACGGTACCTCCTTCGAACACCGAAACGTTGACGCCTTCGTCGCCCGCGGCCGGCGTTTCGACTTTGACGGAAGCCTTTTTGTTCGCCGATGCGGCAGTCTCCGGCGAATCGGCCGATTCCGAAACGGATTCGTCCGCCTGCGTGCTTTTCGCCGGCTGTTTCGACTGCGCGGCGGCCGTCGGAGCCGTTCCTGCCGACGAAGCCGGCCCCGTCAGCGCGCAGCCCGTGAGCAGCAGCAGAACGAGCGCGCCGATGCCGGCGCTTTTGAGACCGCCTCGCCGATAGCCGACGATCTTGGCGATTCGGCGTCCGGCTTCGCTCTTGGCGCTCCACAAGCCGGAAGCCAGCGGCAGCTTGAGCGGAGCCGCCTCCCGCTCCAGCAGCGCAAGCAGCGTCAGGCCGTAGTCCCGGCGTTCTTCGGCCGGCATCCGGCCGAGCGCCAGCTCGTCGCAGGCCGTCTCTTGGTCTTCGCGGAGCTTGCGGAAAGCCAGCGCCAACAGCGGATTGAACCAATGCGCGGCCGTCAGCAGGAAGCACAGCAGATTGACGGCGATATCGCGCCGTTTGATATGCGCCAGCTCGTGCAGCAGCACATGACGCAGCTGCCGCTCTTCGAGCGTGCCGAGCAGCGTCCTCGGCAGAAGCAGCTTCGGACGCAGCGCGCCGAACACCGTCGGGACGGAGATTCGATCCGTCACGACGAGCTGCGGACTCCGGCGCAGCCCCGTTTCGCGGCGGCAGCGCTCGAGCAGCAGGGCAGCCGAAGCGGCTTCTTCCGGCGCTTCGCCGCCGGACTCCCGCCGCAGGCGGCGGCCGAACGCCGCGCTCGAAGCGGCTCCGTAGGCCAGCAGCGCCAACGCGCCGGCCAGCCAAGCCAGCGCGGCGGCCGTCCACCAGCCGGAAGCTCCGGCTTTTTCGCGCGCAGCGCCGTCATTCGCGGCGGCGGCGCGCTCGCCTGCCGAAGCAGCAGCTTCTGGGCTGAAGCCGGCCCCTTCGCTTCCCGCTGTCGGCGCGGTCTCCGCCGACAGCGGCGGCCCGTCTGCTGCGAGGGGCGAAGCGTCCGCTTCTTCCAGCGCTTGATTCAGCGCGGCCTGCTGCAAAGCCGCGCCCGCGGTGTCTCCGTTCGCCGCGCCTACCCAAGACTGCGGCATCCAACCGTACAAGCTGATCGGACTTTCGGGCGACCACGGAATCAACAGCCGCAGCAGCAGCGGAATCCAGAGCAGATACAGCCAGCTCGGCCGCAAACTCTTGCCCAAGATCCGGCGCAAAGCCAAGATCAGCAGCGCCAATACGCTGCCCATGACCGACAACCAGAGCACCTGCCTGAACGCGAACTGAAGCAGTTCCGTTCCGATATGCAGAAGATGATTCATTTCCTCAATCCTTTCGTTCGTCCAGCAGCTTGCGCAGCTCGTCGAGATCTTCGCGCGACAGCTGCTCGTCCCGGATAAAATGCGCCAGCATCGGACGCATCGCTCCGCCGTATACGCGTTTCAAGAAGGAACGCGTCTCCGACTTCACGCATTCTTCTTCCTGCACCGTCGGATAATACCGGTAGATCCGGCCGTCCGCTTCGTAGCCGACGGCTCCCTTTTCGGTCAGACGCTTGATGAGGGTCCTTACCGTCTTGGGATTCCAATCCCGGCTTCCTTCCAGCGCCTGCACGATCTCGCTTGCCGTACGCGGAGAACTCGCCCACAGCACCTTCATGACTTCCCATTCCGCATCCGTGATGTTGGGGATGTTGCGTTCCATCGACTTCGCCTCCTCTTTTCAAATACGGAAAGCTATTGATTACAACTGTAATCTCGATTCAAGTATTACATTTGTAATCCTATGATGTCAAGCCGATCCGCGGACAGGTCTAAAAGCCGAAGCTTAGGGCTCGACCCGAAGCAGCTTTCGAGCCTCGCATGGGAACGCAGCAAAAAACCTCCGTTTCCGAAAAGCCGCGGACCGGTTCGCTCGATGCCGAGCTCGGGCCTGCACTTTTTTGGAACGCGAAGGTTTTGCTTGGATTATTGATTCGTATTTCCATACGTGGTCAATCGATTCGAGACACGCCGTAAGACTCTCTGCCCTTATCCGATCTGGCGGAGCTTTGCCGGGCGAGTTCCGCGATTCGCTTCATGGCGTGCTTGGCTTCCGGGATCGGCAGCAGCGGAAAATCATGGATCATCCGCTCGTAAGGCAGCAGCTCCGCTTCTCCGCCCGCCGCCCGAACGGCCGAAACCCAGGCTGCCGAGTCGGGAAATAACAGATCGCGCGTACCGATCAAGATCGAAACCGGAGGCAGCGAACTCAGCGGTCCGTATAGAGGGCTGACGGCAGGATGGGTAAGCGTTTCTCCGCCTGCCCAAGCTTTTCCGAACGCCCGAAGCACTTTTTTCGTCTGAAGCAGATCGACCTGTTCGATCTCTTGAATCTCCGGCCGCCGCAGCGAAGAATCGAGCAGCGGAGAAATCAGGATCAAGCGCTCCGGCAGGGGAAGCTTCAGGCGTACGGCTTCCTGCGTCAAAGCCAGCGCGACCGCTCCGCCCGAAGAATCTCCTATGACTACGATTCGCGCCTTTTTTTTCCGCTCGAGCAGTTGCCGGTAGCAGGCAATCAGCTTCTCCGACGCTTCCCCGAAATGATGAACGGGAGCTTTCGGGTAGATCGGCATAACGACTTCCGTCCGGAGTTCCCGCGCGAGCCTCCCGAAAAACCGCCAATGAAACCAAGTCGGCTGCATGACATACCCGCTTCCGTGCAGATACAACACGATCGTTTCCTTATCGGATTCCGGACTCTCCCGTACGAAAATCTCCATGCCCTGCTCCGTCCGTTTGCGCGTCGTCGCTCCTTGTCCGGTAAAAGGCGCAGGCCTGCGAGGGCGATCGTTGACGCGTTTCCGATAAGCGATGTAGGCGGCCAACCAGCGGTCGTTCGAATAGATCCGCTTGCAGAAAGTCATCACGGATGCAGCCGAAAACAAAGATCCCGCCCAACTGGGTCTCATCGTTTCCCGCCTACCCGTTCGGCTGCGCGCCCGTCAAAAAGCGCGAAGTTCGCTTCAATTCGATTACCGGCTCGAGCCGTCCCGCTTCTTCTCCGCGATGATTACACTGAAGCGGAAGACGGAATTCCGACAATTCCTCGAATTCGGATGCGGACAGCGCGCCGACCTGCCGGAGCAGCTCTACCGCCGCGGGATAAGCGGCCCGCCGATTGCCGTCGTCCACTTTGACGGCGGCCCCGAGCTTGAGTTCGGGGATCGCCAGCGCGTAGACGCCTTCCGCCCCGATCTTTCCGATGATCTTTCCCTGCGTGCGTCGGATCAGTTCGGTGTCGAATTCGTCCGTGCCGCCGATCATCTCGGGATGGCGAACGATCGCGCTTCGTACGCGCAAGATCGCTTCTTGCAGTTCGGGACGCAGCCCGGAAGGATCGGCCAGCTTCGCGAAGATCAGCGCCAGACGCTCCAGCGGAAACAGATGGGTGGGCAGCCCGCAGCCGTCGCTTCCTTCTTCGATCTTATCCGCTTCCATGCCCGACAGCTCGGCGAGCAGTTCGCGCACCTGCCGCTGCAGAAGATGCCCGCTCTCCGTATAGGTATCCGGATCAAGGCCCAGATGCAGACAGGTCAGCAGCATCCCCGCATGCTTGCCCGAACAATTGTTGTGGATCGGCTCGATCTGCGCGCCGCTTCGCAGCAGCGCTTCGTAAGCCTCGACGCTGTAAGGCGCATGGGTTCCGCAGTTCAGCTTGTCCGAAGACAAACTGCCTCGCTTCAACATCCCGCTTACGGTCTCCGTGTGCATCGGCTCACCGTTATGAGAACCGCAGCAGACGGCGATCTCCCGATCGCTCAAGCCGTAACGGTCCGCCGCGCCCGACAGAACCATCGGCAGGACTTGGACCGGCTTCACGCAGGAACGCCCGTAGACGGGCAGCGAAGGGTCGCCGCATTCGGCTCGAACTTCGCCTTCCGGAGTCGCGACGACGGCCGAACCCCAATGGATCGATTCCGTATTGTTTCCGCGTATAACCAGAGTCAGCTTCTCAGCCATGGCGTTTGTCTCCTGTCTGCGCCGTCGACTCGTTCATTCGCGGATAGACCGTCAGCGAATAGGACTCGACTTCGATTTCGGATTCGATTCGAGGCTCGATTTGAGATTCCGATCCTGTTCCGGGTTCGCCCGCGGCCCAGTTCTCCGCTTTCCGGTCGAGTCGTTCTTCGGCCTCTTCGGGCAGTCCGTTCATAAAAGATTCGACATGCTCGTAGTCGTCGTAGAACATCAGAATCAGATCGCCGGGTTCGGACAATTCCCAAGCGCGCCGATAAGCTTCCGCTTCCGCAGGAACGGCAAACGTTCGCGTCTCGTCGAGCGCCGAGCTTTGGCGGAGCAGTTCGATCGTTTCGAACGGCTTTCTTCCTCGCGTGTTGACGTCCTCCTTGATAACGAACAGGTCGCTGTGCCGCCCGATGATCGCGCCCATCTCGGCGATCGCCCGGTCCGGTCGGTCTCCGGGCGCGGACGCGACCGTAATCAGCCGTGTCTTCGCCATCGATTCGACCGTCTCGTAAATGGCCGAGATGCCCGCGGGATTATGGCCGTAATCCGCGATCAGCATGCGGCCCGCGGCATGACGCACGTTGAACCGCCCGCGGTTCTGCTCGGGACTCGGCAGGAAAGTCGTCAACCCTTCGCGCAGGCTCGCCAGCGACATGCCCGTTGCCCGAACGGCCGCCAGAGCGGCCATCGCGTTGGCGATATTATGCTTCGCGAGACCGCGGATCGCGATCGGCACGTCGGCGGCCTTGATAAACCTGCGGGCGCGCCCCCGGGAAGAATAGACGATCCAGCCGTCGCCGCTGAGGAACCAGATCTCGCCTTTGGCGTCGAGCGTACCCTGTACGACCGGATTGTGTTCCCGCAGCGAAAAATAAACGACTCTTCCCTGCGTATGGCTGCCCATCGCCGTGCAGCCGTCGTCGTCGGCATTCAGCACGCAGACGCCTTCCGGCAGGACGACCTCCGGAACAACGCGCTTAAGCTTGCGGAGGTCTTCCAACGTATCGATCCCGTCCTGCCCGAGATGGTCTTCGGACACGTTCGTCACGATTCCGATGTCGCACCACTCGAAAGCCAGCCCTTCGCGCATGATGCCGCCCCGAGCCGTCTCCAGCACCGCCGCTTCCACGTCCCGGCGCGCAAGCACCTTGCGGGCGCTGCCCGGGCCGCTGCAATCGCCCGTATCGATGCGTTCGTCGCCGACCCAGACGCCGTCGGAGCAGGTCAAGCCGACCTTCTGGCCCGTTCGGCTCAGCAAATGGGCGACCAGACGCGCGGTCGTCGTCTTGCCGTTCGTTCCGGTTACCGCGATCAGCGGAATCGCGGCTTCTTCGCGGGAAGCGAACAAATAATCCACGATGCTCCCGCCCACGTCTCGGGTTTCTCCGGTCGACGGGAAGTGATGCATCCGGATTCCGGGTGCCGCGTTGACTTCCAGCACCGCCGCCCGCGAGGGATCGAACGGAACGCTCGGATCTTCGGTGATGATGTCCACGCCCGCCACGTCCAGACCGATCGCTCCGGCCGCTTCCACGGCCGCTCTCGCGTACGAAGGATGCACCCGATCCGTAACGTCTTCGGCGGAAGCGCCCGTGGAGAGGTTGGCGCTGCCCATAACGAGCAGCTCGGTACCTGCGGCAGGGATATCTTCCAACGAAATCGAAGATTTCGTCAGAAAAGCTTCCGCCTGTTCGAGCGGAATCCCGCTCATCGGTTTCTGATGTTCCGCGCCGCGCAGCGGATTGAGATTCTCGCGTTCGATCAATGTCCGAATCGACGAGACGCCGTCTCCGACCACGCTCGGAGGACGCCGCAAGCTGGCGGCGACGAAGCTGCCGCCGACGACCGCGAATCGGTAATCGCTGCCCGCATAATAGCGTTCGACGATGAAATCCGTATACTGCGGAAATTCCGTCACGGCAAAATCGTAAGCCGCCGCCAAATCGGAGAACGTTTGCAAACCGGTCAGCACCGCCTGTCCCTGCCGACCGTTCAGCGGTTTGATCACCAGCGGGAAGCCCAGTTCTTCCGCCGCTTCTTTTAATTCTTCCCGGCAGGCAACGACCGTGCCGCGCGGAACCGGCAGACCCGCTTCTTCCAGAAGCTGCTTGGTGACTTCTTTGTCGCAGCTGTTTTCGACGGCCAGATAAGACGTCTGGCCGGTGATCGTCGCCTGCACGCTTTTCTGTTTGATTCCCGTGCCGAGCCGCAGCGTGCTGTTCGGACCTACGCGTTCGACGGGAATCTTGCGCGCCAGCGCCGCTTTGTATATGGATTCGGTACTGGGACCGAGTTTATTTCGAAAATAAAGCTCCGACGTCGTTTTGACGTAAGGAGCCGCCGAGATGTCCGTTCGTCCCGCCAGAATCGCCTCCGCGATCTCGAGCGCCGATTCGAACGCGTATCGCCCGGATTCCTTTTCCGCAAAACCGAACGTCACGTAATAAATGCCCGGCATCGAGCCGGTGATCGTCTTGCCTCTCCGCACGGCGATTCCGGCGAGATCCTGAATCTCGATCGCCATATGTTCCAGAATATGACCCATCCAAGTTCCTTCGCGCAGCCGCTCCACGAAGCCGCCTTCATACCCTCTGGAACAGGTGTGCGTCCGAAGGGTCGGCAGCACTTCCAGCAGCTTGTCGACGAAGCCCGGAATCAGATGCGAAGGCTTGTATTCCAGCTCTCCGATATCGAGCTCGACCCAGATGGTCGGTTTATAGCTGTATAGATTGGGGCCGGTCCAATATTTGATCTTGTTGACCTTCATGATGTTATTCTTGAGGTTGGTCATCGTCGTCTTCCTCTCTGGGTGCGGATGAACAAAGTTTTCGCGTAATCAGATCGAACCGGTAACCGGACGCCAGCGAGTGCAGCCGAACGCCGGAGATCGTAATATTGGTGTTGTCGCCGTGATCGGTCGTATCGACGTATTCCAGTTTCTTGCCGTCGAACACCGTCACCGAATGTTCGCCGAGCACGCTGAACACGCTGCCGTCGTCCTGCACGTGAATAGCGGTATTCTCGTCGATTCCGATGCCCATGACCTGCGGATTATGCGCGATCGCCGTCATCAACCTGCCGAATCGCGCCCGCTGCGAGAAATGCTGATCGATGATCGCGTCTTCGATCAAGCAGAACCCCACGCCCATCTCCACGATATATTCGTCTTCCACTTCGAGCGCAGACATGATCATATGACAGCTCATGACGGCCGCTCCGGCGCTGGTGCCTCCGATCGGCATTCCGTCATGCCAACGGTCGCGCAGCTCGTCGTAGAAAAACGTGCCTCCCAAAAGGCTCGTCAGCCGAACCTGATCGCCGCCCGTAATAAACAACCCCGTGCAGGTTTCGAGCCGTTTTTTCAATTCGCCCTCTTCCGCGGATTCCCGCGTGTCCAGATGGAAAATCTGCGTATCCGGGCAGCCGAGCGAACGGAACAATTCGTCGTACTCTTCCCCTGTTTCTGTCGGATATTGAGTAGCGGTGGTGAGAATGCCGATCCGAGACTTTTCTCCGCCGGACATTTCGACGAAGTGACGGAGAATGACTTTATCTCCTTTTTTGTCTTCTTTTCCTCCAATGATCAAGAGGTCGCCTCGCATGCGTTCACCCTGCCTTCTCTTTGTAATGTGACACGACATGTAGAGTGTCGCCCGCATTATTTACCCATCCTTTTGCAGATAAAACCATTCTATTCCAGTTCCTATCCGATAATCGAAAAGAAGGGTATTCGGACATATCCGGGAGACGGAAAGCCGGAACTTAAGTCTCCCGAATCTAGGGGGAAAGGATCAGGCTATCGGGAAAGCAGAGCATAAAAAGAAAGCTTCTATAAGAAAAACTCATAAAAAAAGCCTCCCCGTAAGGGAAGGCTTTTCGGTCCCGGGCAGCAAAGCGGCCGTCTATTCTTCCGGCAGCACTCTGCGCGCGAAATCCACGAATCGAAACTTGTCCAACCGGTGCCGGGATTCGGTGTACTCGAACAACGTGGTGTCTTCCAGATGCACATAGTTGCGCACGACGACCACATGATTGTCCCGGGCGAGATCGAGCAGTCGTTTATCTTCCTCGGACGCTTTTTCCACCGAAATCTCTTTTTTCGCATACGCGATCTTCAGCGACAGTTCGCCTTCCAGATACGCGTAGATCGAATCGCCGGCGATCTGTTCGTTCAGAGACGGAATGACCGATGCAAGGAAATAATCTTTGTCCAAAATGACCTTCTCGTCTTCGATCTCCCGGGCCCGAACGACTTTCCAGACCGGCTCGCCTTCCGGGATCTGAAGCTGACGGGCTACATAAGGCGGACAAGGAATCTTCGCGGTCTCGTGCACCAGCGTGCGAGCCGTACGGCCGAGACGTTCCGACAGTTCTTTGAAGCTGACGAGACCCGAGACGGGAAACTGCATGCGGTTCATATCGAGCACGAACGAACCTTTTCCCCGGACTTTGTGGATGTAACCGTTCTGCGCCAACAGATGCAGCGCTTTGCGGACCGTCTCCCGAGACGTGGTGTATTCCTCCGCGATTTCGTGTTCCGACGGCAGTTTCAGCCCCGCTTTGAGCAGTCCCGTTTCGATGCGCTGCGTATAATCGGTATAAATTTGCGAAAAAATATTTTTATTCATCGATTGATCACCGTGACCCATTGTAAGGAGTATTTGTCCAAAATGCAAAGAAGTCCGTCATGTTGCCTACAAGGTTCGGTACCTGCGAATAAAAAGACGGTCCGCTTCCCGGAAATCATCCGGGCGGCGGACCGTCGAGACTCAAGCGCAAAAGTCCTTACTGCCCTTCGTTGAACTCGTCTTGATCGCGATCGATCCGCTTGGAATTAGACGCCCGAGCCGGTCAGATGCACGCGCAGTATCGGCGTTTCTCCCGCTTCGGCATTGCCCGGAATCTCTTCGATGCTCTCGACGATATCTTGACCGACCGGAATGATTACCGGAGAGATGGTCGCATAACCCGCCGCTTTGATCGCTTCGCGATCGAACTCGAGCAGCAGTTGGCCTTCTTTGACCACGTCGCCGGTCGCGACATGGGCTTTGAAGCCGCTGCCTTTGAGACCGACCGTATCGATGCCGACGTGAATCAGAACCTGAACGCCGGTCGCATGCTCCAGAATCACCGCGTGTTTGCTCTTGTCGATGACATGGGCGACCGTGCCGTCGAACGGAGCCACCACTCGGCCGTCCGTCGGTTCGATCGCGATGCCTTCGCCCATCTGCTTCTCGGCGAAAGCCGGATCGGGTACGTTCTCGAGCGGAACGGCGCGGCCTTGAATCGGCGCGGTCAGATCCAATACATTCACCGCTTCGCTCGAAGATGCGGCCGTCGAAGTTCGCGCTGCCGACGAGTCCGCATGCTGCACGACCGTATTGCCTGCGGCCGGGATTGGACTTTTCGCGTTCTCGACCTTCTTCACGTCGCGGTCCGCCAGATCTTCTTCGACCGCTTCGCCGGATTGCGCCTGCTTGCGAGTGACGATCTTGCCGTAAACCACCGTACCGACGAACGGAATCACGAGCGCGATGCCCATGCCGATAAAGAAGATCGGCCAATCGCCGACGTTGATCGCGAGGAAGCCGGGCAGACCGCCGACGCCGACCGCGAAAGCGCGAACGTCGTTCATCGTCAGCAGGATGCCGCCGATCGCGGAACCCGCCATACCCATGAACAGCGGATATTTATACCGTACGTTGACCCCGAATACCGCCGGTTCCGTAACGCCGAGGAACGCCGTGACGGAAGTCGTGGCCGACAAACTTTTCATTTTCTGCGAACGGATGACGAACATCATCGCCAGTGCCGCGGCACCCTGCGCGATATTGGACAGCGCCAGCATCGGCCAGAGGAACGTGCTGTGTCCGGCCGCGTCGGAGTTGATCAACTGTAGATCCACCGCGAGGAACGTATGGTGCATTCCCGTAATAACCAGCGGCGCGTACAATCCGCCGTACAGCAGACCGCCGAGCCAAGGCACCGTATCGAACAGCCACACCACGCCGCTTGTCAGCCAGTTGCCCAGCGTGAACGTAACCGGACCGATCACCACGAAAGCCAAGAAGCCCGTTACGAGCAGCGCGATCGGCGCCACCAGCAGAAGCTTCAGCGAATCGGGCACTTTGCGGTTCAGCCACTTCTCGATCACGACCAGCACGTAGGCCGCGACGAGCATCGGCAGAACCTGGCCTTGATAGCCGACCGCGTTAATATGCAGGCCGAACAAATTCCAAGTCGGAACCGTTCCTTCGTTGACCGCGTTCGCGTAGTCGTAAGCGCTTAACAGTCCCGGGTTGACGAGAATCAAACCGAGCACGACGCCCAGCAGCGGACTGCCGCCGAATCTTGTCGCCGCCGACCATCCGACCAACGCCGGCAGGAACGTGAACGCGGTACTGGCGATCGTGTTGACGATCGCCGCGAAGTCGGCCCACTGCGGGTAGACCTGCACCAACGATTGTCCGGCGAAGAAAATGTCTTTGCCCGTCAGCAGGTTGTTGATGCCGAGCAGCAGACCCGCCGTAACCAGCGCCGGGAGCAGCGGAATGAAGATGTCGGACAAGGTCTTGATGAATTGCTGGACGGGGCTCTTGTGCTTGATCGCCGCCGCTTTGACGTCGTCTTTGGTAGCGCGTTGGCCTCCGGTAATCGCTATCAATTCGTCATAAGCTTTGTCGACGATTCCGGGACCGATAATGACCTGGAACTGCCCCTGCGTGGAGAAGTAGCCTTTGGCCAGCTCATTATCGTCCAACGCTTGCTTGTCGACCTTGCTCTCGTCCGCGAGCGAGAAGCGCAGCCGCGTTACGCAGTGCGTAGCGACTTCGATGTTGTCCGCGCCGCCGACGGCTTGGACGATCTTCTCGACATCCTCTCTTCTTACTGACATCTTCTCATCCCCATTCTGTCTGATAAAATGCCGGGGGATTTACCCCCGGATGATCCACATAAACGACGCGTAAGGCTCAAGCCGCAGATCGGTCTGCCAATCGGGCGTCTCCGGCATATTGCCGGCCAGCAGCTCCGCCTGCGAGCCGCCGAGCGAACGATAAGCTTCCGGCAGCGAGAATGCCGCTTCTTCGCCGCTGAAGTTCGAGACGACTACCAGCGTATCGCGGTCGTTCGTTCGCGCATAAGCGAAGACCTGAGGATGCTGTTCGTCCAGACGAACGTAACGTCCGTCGGTCAGCACGTCTTCCGTCTTCCGAAGAGCGATCAGCGTTTTGTAATGGGCGAATACCGAATTCGGATCGTCGCGCTGCATTTTGACGTTGATCTCGGGATAACGCTCGTCGACCTTGATCCACGGCGTGCCGTCGGTGAAACCGGCCTGCGGACCGTAATTCCACTGCATCGGCGTGCGGGCGTTGTCCCGCGAACGTTTGGCGATGATCTCGAACGCTTCTTCCGGCGTCTTGCCCATCTCGACCATGATGCGGTACATGTTCTTCGATTCGATGTCGCGGAATTCCGAGATGTCGTTCCAATTCGGGTTCGGCATGCCGATCTCTTCGCCTTGGAACACGTAGGGCGTGCCTTGCAGGCCGTGAAGCGTCGTCGCCAACATCTTGGCGCTCGCGACGCGGCAGCGGCCGTCGTCCGCGAAACGGGACAGCGCGCGCGGCTGATCGTGGTTGTTCCAAAACAGCGCGTTCCAACCGCCGCCCTGCTGCATGCCGATCTGCCAAGACGAGAGCAGGCTCTTCAGCGCTTCGAAATCGTACGGCATCAGCTCCCACTTCTTGCCCTGCGGGTAATCGACCTTCAGATGATGGAAGTTGAACGTCATCGAGAACTCCCGTTCTTCCGGGTTCGAATACCGGATGCAGTGCTGAAGCGTGGTGGACGACATCTCGCCGACCGTGACCACGTCGTACGGACCGTAAACGCGTTCGTACAGTTCCTTGATGTACTCGTGCACCCGCGGACCGTCCGTATAATACCGGCGTCCGTCTCCCGTCATGATGCTGCCGTCGTCGTCCGGGAAATCTTGATCTTTGGAGATCAGATTGATCACGTCCATCCGGAAACCGTCCACGCCTTTGTCCGCCCAGAAACGCATCAAATCGGCCGCTTCCTGACGAACTTTCTCGTTCTCCCAGTTCAGATCGGCCTGCGTCTTGTCGAACAGCGCCAAGAAGTACTGCCCGGTCGCTTCGTCGTACTGCCAAGCCGACCCGCCGAATTTGGACTGCCAGTTGTTCGGCGGTCCTCCGCCCGGCGCAGGGTCGCGCCAGATGTAATAATTCCGGTACGGATTGTCTTTCGACTTGCGCGATTCACGGAACCAAGCATGCTCGGTCGACGAGTGGTTAACCACGATATCGAGCATGAGATGCATGTCCCGCCGTTTGAGTTCCGCCGCCAGTTCGTCGAAGTCTTCCATCGTGCCGTACGTCGGGTCGATCGCCCGATAGTCCGCGACGTCGTAGCCGTTATCGTTCTGCGGCGACACGTACACGGGCTGAAGCCAGACGATGTCTGCTCCGAGGTCTTTGAGATAATCGAGCTTCTTCGTCAACCCTCGAATATCGCCGATTCCGCTGCCGGTCGTATCGTTGAAACTGCGCGGATACACCTGATACACGACCGATTTGCGCCACCATTCCGTTTTGCCGTTTGCTTTCTGCATTGTCATCGCTGCGTACCTCCTTGGGGCATGAAGCTAGTACGCCGACCACCAATAATGTTAGGTTTCCGAAGCGCTCGAACCTTAGATTAAATGCGGTCAACTCACTAGGCCGCGGATTATTCGCTTCTGTCCGATCCCGCAGGAATCGGCGAATAACCGCAGCCGCGCCCATCATGTATATACAAGAACACTTTCGAACTCATTGTATTCCTGTATATACAGGAAGTCAACATGTGTAATATATAACCCTTCGGAAAAGCAAGCAAACATCAAATCGAAACTTTTTTGCAAGCGACCTCGGTCCTGCCCGTCGATTCTGCCTTTGCGGCCGCTTATTAAAAACCCTTTCGATTTTCCATTACCCTAAATTTAAAGCATGACACCGACAAAAAAGCCCGGGGTACAAAATCGGCGCCATCGTCGGCAAACCGCAAACTTGCCAACGCTCCCGGATCGGCAGACACGGCAAAAAGACGAAAAGCATACGGCCCGTAGGCTGCGCTTTTCGCCTTTTCGTTTGGGTTATTTCGGTTATGGTTCGTTTATGCTTTGCCGTTTGGCCGTCATGATCGGCTCGCGCTCGCGCGAAGAGAAGATCAGGCGTGGAATCGACGTCCGTCGTGCACGGCTTCCACATACGCCGCGCGCACCGCGAAGTCTCCGAAATGTTCGCCGTCCAACCGCTCTTTCGCGTAACGGTTAACGATCGGCTGCAGCGACGACAAGATCTCTTCTTCGCCGATGTTTTCTTTGTACAGCTTGTTGAGCCTCGAACCGTCGTGCGCGCCGCCCAGATACATATTGTATTTGCCCGGGCCTTTGCCGATAAAAGCGATCTCCGCGAGCATCGGGCGCGCGCAGCCGTTCGGGCAGCCGGTCATCCGGATCACGATCTCTTTGCCGCGCAGTCCCGCTTCTTCCAGCATCGGTTCGATCTTGTCGATCAACCCCGGCAGGTAACGCTCGGACTCGGCCATCGCCAGTCCGCAGGTCGGCAGCGCCACGCAGGCCATCGAACTTCGGCGCAGCGCCGAATAGTGCGCGCCGTCCGTCAGATTGTACTGCTTGATCAGCGCGTCGACCTTGCGTTTCTTCTGGCTGCTCACATTGCCGATGATCAAATTCTGATTGGCCGTCAGACGGAAATCGCCGTCATGCACCTTCGCGATCTCGCGCAGGCCGGTCATCAGCGGATAATCTTCGAAGTCCGCGATCCGTCCGTTCTGGATAAACAGCGTCAGATGCCATTTGCCGTTGCTGCCTTTGACCCAACCGTAGCGGTCGCCGTTGTGGTCGAAACCGAACTCGCGAGCCGGTTGAAGTTCCCAGCCCAGACGTTCGTGCAGCTCCGTCACGAGCCAATCCAAGCCGCGGTCGTCGATCGTGTATTTGAACCGGGCGTGCTTGCGCACGGCGCGGTCGCCGTAGTCGCGCTGGATGGTCACGATTTTCTCCGCCAGATCGATCGACTGCTCCGGCGTCACGAAGCCGATCAGCTTGCCGAGCTGCGGATAGGTCTTGTTGTCGCCGTGCGACATGCCCATTCCTCCGCCGACGGTGACGTTGAAGCCGGCGAGTCGGCCTTTCTCGTCCACGATGGCGATCAATCCCAAGTCCTGCGAGAACACGTCGACGTCGTTGGACGGCGGAACGGCGATGCCGATCTTGAACTTCCGCGGCAGATAGACCGGTCCGTAGATCGGCTCCTGCTCTTCGTTGTCGCGGCTGTCCACGATCTTCTCTTCGTCGAGCCAGATCTCGTGATACGCGCGGGTACGCGGATCGAGGTGCCGGCTGATCTTGTCCGCCCATGCGTAGACTTCGGTATGAATCTCCGACTGATAGGGGTTCGGATTGCACATCACGTTCCGGTTCACGTCGCCGCAGGCCGCGAGCGTACTCAGCAGCGCGTCGTTGACTTCCTTGATCGTGTTCTTGAGGTTCCATTTCAATACGCCGTGCAGTTGGAACGATTGACGGGTCGTGAGACGAATCGTCTCGTTGCCGTATTTATGGGAAATGCGGTCCATCATCAGCCATTGTTCGGGCGTCACCACGCCGCCGGAAGCGCGCACGCGCAGCATGAACTGGTAAGCCGGCTCCAGCTTCGATTTCGCGCGTTCGTTGCGCAGGTCGCGGTCGTCCTGCATATAGCTGCCGTGATGTTTCATCAAGCGGTTGTCGTCTTCCGGAATCGAGCCGGTAATCGGGTCCCGCAGCGTCTCCACGAGGCTGCCCCGCAGGTATTCGCTGCGCCGCTTGATGTCCTCCACGTCGCTGTGCGGACGATCGTGCGGCGGATATTTTTTCCATTCGGTCTGTTGCGTCATATCAAGCGTCTCCTTTCCCGTTCGGGCAGTCGGTCGTCTCTCCGGCATTTCCGGCGAGTATGCTGCGGCCTGTCAATATACGTCGCGCTGATAGCGCTTCTCCTGCTGCATGCGGAGCAAATATTCGGAAGCTTGCTCGGGACTGAGCCCGCCGCCCTGCGCGATGATCGTCTCGAGCGTCGCGTGCACGTCGTGCGCCATCTGTTTCTCGTCTCCGCAGACGTACACCGCGGCTCCCCCGTCGATCCATTCGTACAGTTCTTGGCTCTTCTCGAGCATCCGGTGCTGCACGTAGACTTTCTGATCCGTATCGCGGGAAAACGCGACGTCCATCTTCGTCAGCGCGCCGTCTTTGAGCCAACGCTGCCATTCGGTCTGATACAGGAAATCGGTAGAGAAATGCTGATCGCCGTAGAACAACCAGCTCTTGCCGTTCGCTCCCGTTTCTTCGCGTTCCGCGATGAACGAGCGGAACGGAGCCACGCCCGTGCCCGGTCCGATCATGATGATCGGCGTATCGGGATTCGCCGGAAGCTTGAAGTTCGGGTTATGCTGCACGAAGACCGGAAGATGTTCGCCCGGTTCCAGACGTTCGGCCATCTGCACCGAGCAGACGCCGTAACGATCCCGTCCGCGGTTCGCGTAACGCACCGCGCGCACCGTCAGATGCACTTCGTCCGGCGTCGCGTTCGGGCTGCTCGCGATCGAATACAGACGGGCCGGAATCTTGCGGAGAATGCCGGTCACTTCGGCGGCCGTCCGTCCTTGCAATCCGTAGTCGCGGATCAGATCGAGCAGATCGTGTTCGCCGACGTAAGCGCGAAGTTCGTCCGCCGATTCCGGCGCGACGAGCTTCGTCAGCGCTTCGCTGCCCGTAAGCTTGGCCGCCTGTTCCAGAAGGGGCTTGGTCAGCACGGTAATCTCGTAATAACGGTGCAGCGCTTCTCGGAGCGCCGCCGAAGCGTTCTTGCCGGTCGGCACGATCTCGTCCGGATTCCAGTTCATCTCGGCGATGATCTCGTCGACGAGACGCGGATGATTCTCCGGATAGACGCCGAGGCTGTCGCCCGGTTCGTAACGGAGACCCGAGCCTTCCAGCGACAATTCGAGATGCCGGGTCTCGCGGGCGGAACCGCGTCCGTTCAGGTTCAGGTTCTCCAGCACTTCCGCGCGGAAAGGGTTGCTGCGCGAATATTCCGAATCGGGATCGGCGCTGAGCGGAGCGGCGGCGTCCGCTGCGGAAGCCGCCGCAGCCGGTGCCGCGCTGAGCGCTTCGGCCACGGTCTTCATCCATTCGCCGGCCGATTCGTCGAAGTCCACGTCGCAGTCGACCCGATCGGCCAGACGCGAAGCGCCCAGTTCCGCAAGACGCGAATCGAAATCTTTGCCCGTCTGGCAGAAGAATTCGTAAGACGTATCGCCGAGCGCCAGCACGGAATATTGGAGCTGTTCGAGCTTCGGCGCTCTTTTGCTGTAGAGGAATTCGTGGAACGCGATTGCGTTATCCGGCGGGTCTCCTTCCCCGTGCGTGCTGACCACGATCAGCAGGTTCTCGATCTTCTTGAGGTTGGCCGGTTTGAAATCCGACATCGAGAGCACTTCGGTCTTGACCTGAAGTTCTTCGAGGCGCTTGGCCAGCTTCTTCGCCAGACCGCTGCCGTTGCCGGTCTGCGATCCGAACAGGACGGTCGCTTCTTTCGGCTTCGCCGGAGCGGCTTGCGCGAGCGGAGCGGCAGATTCCGGCGACGGCGCGGAGCCGGTCTGCGCGGCCGGAGCCTGCACGCCTGCGGCAGCCGACTGCGCGGCCAGATAGCCGCCCAACCAGACGCGTTGATGGCCGTTCAGCGTGGGAAGCAGGCGATTCAGCAGTTCCGATTGTTGTTCGTTAAATGGGCTGTTCGTTACGTTCAATTCCAAAATATCCACCTCGCACGGCATCATTTTCGCTTATTTTCGCGTTTTTTTCATTAAATCCCTAGTTATTCGATCAGAATTTAATTTGCTCTCTTGACCCTATCATACGACCTGATAAGGGTCAATTCTATTCATTTTATGATAGTCATCAGTTTTTCTGATAATTGGTTAACAAAATAGTCTTTCCTCTATGCGCACGCGCTCGGAAGCCAATTGGTCAACCGAATGACGTTCGGCGATATGCCGGAAGGTCCCGACGGACCGCTGCCGGAAGAAGCGAAATCTCGTATCGCGCATGCGCTGGTCGTCTCGGGTTCGCGGCAGTTGATGCTGTCGGACACGTTCCCGGGCATGCCTTATCAGGTCGATCGCCGCAGCTTCGCTTTCGTTCCGGAAGCCGGGCTGCGGCTTTTTCGGCTTATTTTTGAGCGTTTTTGGACGTTTTTGATTCATTTCGAAGCATTATCGCGCATAAAGCTCTCTATAGAGTCGAAAAAACCAATATTTACTATAAAATTCGATTTTTTTGTCACTTTATCTCGTTATTTCTCGCTTTTGCTCTTCATCCGAACCTTACATCTTACGATATAAAGGAAGAAGAGATTAAGCAGGAAACCCGTCACCTCGGGTACGGAGGTTTATTCAGAATGATTAAAATCAGGACTTTTCTCGCGCTGATCTTCGTGGCATTTGTCATTTTGTTGAGCGCGACGCTCGGCTCGCTGATGAGCGAACGTTCCGCCGAAGCGATCGAAGAAGAAATCGGACTCTCGTTGGCCGGAACGGCCTACCAGATGTCGGACAAGCTGGACAACTTCATGTGGTCCCGTTCGAGCGAGATCAAACTGCTCACGCAGCTTCAACCTTTGCAGGAAGCGAATGACCCGCGGGCCATTCAGAACCTGCTCGATCAGCTGCAATCGAATTTCCCTTCTTTTTCATGGATCGGCTTTATGGACGTGCACGGCAAAGTGATCGCGGGAACCGGCGGAATTCTGGTCGGCAAGAATATCTCGGAACGGCCGGTATTCGCCGAAGGCATCAAAGGTTCGTTCATCGGCGACGTGCACGAAGCGGTGCTGCTCGCCAAACTGCTGCCGAATCCGACCGGAGAACCGCTTCAATTCGTGGACACGAGTTACGCGGTCCGCAACGCGGAGGGAGAAATCGTAGGCGTGCTGGCGGCGCATCTGAGCTGGGAATGGGCCAAAGAAGTCGAACGCACGCTGCTGCAGCCGCAGATCGACCACAACAAAGGGTTCGAACTGTTCATCGTCAGCAAGGCGGACAACGCCGTGCTGCTCGGACCGGACGGTTGGGCAGGCCGCGAACTGACGCTCGGCAGCTTAACGCGCGCGCAGGCCGGAAGCAACTCCTGGGCGCTCGAGACCTGGCCCGACGGCAAAAAGTATCTGACGGGCTACGCTTACGGCGACGGTTATCTGGATTATCCGGGTCTCGGCTGGACCGTGCTCGTCCGGCAGCCGGAAGCGATCGCGTTCGCTCCCGTCAACGATATCAAGCAGGATCTGATCTGGGCCGGAGCCGTCGCGTCCGTTCTGTTCGCGGGAATCGGGCTGATTACCGCGGAGTTCATCTCGCGCCCGATCCGGCGCTTGACCCGCGCGGCGGACCGCATCCGTCAAGGCGGAGCGACCGAGATTCCGGAGACTCGCGGTTTCAAAGACCTTCGCAGCCTGTCGCTATCGCTGCGCAGTCTGCTCGATTCCCTGATGCGCACCGAACACGCGCTGGGCAGCATGCGCACCGCCGCGTTCCGCGACCAACTGACCCGGCTTCCGAACCGTCTCGCGCTGGAGCGCTATCTGGAAGAAACGATCGAGACTTTCGATTCGCAGACCGAAGCGCTGAGCTTCCTGTATCTGGATCTGGACGGATTCAAGAAAGTCAACGACACGCTGGGCCATCAGATCGGCGACATTCTGCTCCAGAAAGCGGCCAAGCGGCTTCAGGCGACCGATCGGCCGGGCGGCATCACCGTCCGTCTGGGCGGCGACGAATTCCTGCTGATCGCGCGGAATCCGATCGACCGGTCTTACGAAGAAGCGCAGCGATTGTCGGCAGAAGTGCTGAAGCTGATCAACAATCCGTTTATCGTGGACATGAATCAACTGAGCATCGGATGCAGCATCGGGGTGGCCTTTTATACCGGCGAGCATCGCAACGTCACCGAAGTCATTCAGGCCGCGGACGAATGCTTGTACCTGTCCAAAAAAGCCGGCAAGAACCGGGTCACGTTCCAAAACGACGATCTCTTCGCAAGCTGAACGGAAATCCGGCCTTGCCGGTCGTAAACATCCATCGAAAAAGCAGCGGCAAAAAACCGCGCGGCGTCCGATACTCTCGGCGCCGCGCGGTTTTTCGTGCCGTGCGAAAAGGATTCCCTAACCGGTAACGTCCGTTCGGGCCGGAACCGGAATTCCGTCCGCCGGTCTTTTCGATTGCTGCGAACGGAAATGCTTTTTCACCGTCTCGTAAGCCAGCTTGGGCCTGCGATAGACGTCTACCAATCCTTTGACGTTATGCGTGCCGCCCCGGCTCATCAACCAACCGGTCGATTCCGACACGCGGCAATCGCAGAACTGCCAGATCAAGACGCCGGTCAGCGGAGCTTCTTCCGCCAGATACGCGCGCAGATTCTCGTCAAGAATATCGCTTTGGCGTTCTTCCGAACCTTTGACCCGGTTGGCGCTGCGGAATCCATAGTACCCGTCGGCTCCGAATTCGCTGAGAATCATCGGTTTGCCCGCGCCGCCGAGCCGGTCCGCCCACCCTCTCGCTTCTCGCATCAGCTCCCCCGGATCTTCGTCCGTGTACCAACCCGGATAGATATTAAAAGAAACGATGTCCGGCAGATCGAGGCAGATGTCGCGTTCCCGATTATGGGAAGCGAACGTTCGCGGTCTTGTCGGGTCGAGCTTGCGAATCAGCGCCAGCTCGGAAGCATAAATCTCCCGTCCGTAGACGGTATCGCTGGCGCATTCGTTCAAGATCGCCCAGATCACGATGGACGCGTGGTTGCCGTGCTGTTCCACCATCTCGCGCGTGACTTGTTCGCTCTGCCAAGCGAAGTTCGGACTCCGCATCTGTTCTTCCGACAACCCGCGCGCGTGGTTTTCTTCCCAGACCATCAAGCCGAATTCGTCGCATAGATCCAAGAAACGTTCGTCGTTGGGATAATGGCTCGTTCGCACGGTATTGCAGCCCAGATCGGCAATGAGCTGAATATCGCGCATCAGATCGGGAAAAGAAAACGCTGCGCCCGCCAGCGCATGGTCTTCGTGCCGATTGACGCCTCGAAGCATGATTTCCTGTTCGTTCACGCGCAGTTTCCCGTCTTCCGTGTCGATCCGCCGGAAACCGATACGGTCGATCCAGTCGTCGCAGCGCTCTTTTTCATTCGATAGTTCGGCGCGCAGCGTATACAAGACCGGCCGGCCGGGATTCCATGCTTCGGCTTCGCGATAAAGCTCGGTTCGTTCCAACGTCACGCTTGAATTCGCTTCGATCGTTATCGTTTCGCGAAACGAAGACAGACCGTCCAGGCCCAGCAGCAGACTCGTCTCGCATGTCTCGTTTCCCAGATTGCGCACCGTCGCCTGCCAACGCCCTTGCCAGACGCCGTCTTCGCATTCCGGAAAAAAAGCGACCCGCTCGATATAGACGTCCCCGATCTCTTCCAGCACGATCGGACGGATCGGCCCGCCGTACGTGTAATAATCGTTCGCGATATGCAGCGCGGAATGTTCGCCGAACGAGTTGTCCGCGTACAGCCGGATCTCGTGCTCGCCCGGTTCGACGCCGCGAATCACCGCATCGAACGAGGTATACGCGTTATGATGATGCGCGGCATGCACGCCGTCGATATAGACGTCCGCCGTATGGCTGACGCCTTTGAATTCCAATCTCAGATTGGTGCGGCGGCTCGTTTGAATCTTTTTCAGATATAAGCCTACGCCTTGATACGTGCCCAGCTCGGGATGATTCTCCCAGCAGCCCGGCACGGGCAGGCGGTAGTTCATGGCTTCCGGAATCTCGCCCTGCCGGCTCACCGGTTGGAACTCCCACAATCCTTCCAACTCTCTCGTCGGCCTTACTTCATGCGTGTCGAACAATCGGATCATCTTTTTTCCTCCATGCGCATTTTGATTTTCGTGAGCAAGCCTTATTTTCGATCTCGTACCCTCGCAAGCTCTACTTTAGAGGACTATGCGCACTCTAACCATGCAGGTTCCTGCTCGTTTCATGTCAAAAATGATTCGCCGGAATCGAGACGTCCAATCGCTTTGCGCGAACGTTTGGAATATACTGTCCGTAAGACCGAGGGTACGCACATGAAAAACGGAGGAATTCTGATATGCTGCTGCAAGATCTCGCGGTTAAGATTCGTTGGGCCGCTTACAAGAACGTGCCGGAAGACTGGACCGATATTCGCCATCAGAAAAACGTGCACAGCTTCTATTGGATTCGTTCGGGAAAAGGGTGTTTTCGATCGGCAAAAGGCGATTACGAAGCGGAAAGCGGGCAGTTGTTTTATCTGGAACCGGGGCTGAACATGCATATGGCCGCGCGGGGCGGGAGCGAACTTCGCATGATCATGATTCTGTTCGATTGCACGCGGCTGTCGGGCGAGATCGGCCGTTGGCTGCATCCGTCTCCGGTCGAGCGGCTCGACCTGCCGGATCGTTCGGCGTTCGAAGGCGAACATGCCGCGCTGCTGGACACGGGATTGAGCCGGATCGTCGAATCGTGGACGCCGGGTACGCCGGTTCGGGAAACGGAAGCTCATGCCGCTCTGCTGGGACTGGTCGCGCGGCTGCATGCCGATCTGACGCCCGAACAGGACCTTGCGAAAACGCGGTTCGAACAAGGCGTGGAATTGATCGGGCAGCGTTTTGCCGAACCGTTCACGGCCGAGCAGTTAGCCGCCGAACTGCATGTGTCGGTCTCGCATCTGCGGAAGCTGTTTCTGCGCTACGCGGGCGAAACGCCCAAACGATTTCTGTCCCGGCTTCGGCTTCGCCATGCGGAACGCTATCTGCTGCATACGGATTGGTCTTTGCACGAGATCGCCCGCGCCTGCGGATACAGCGACGAATTCCATTTCAGCCGCATGTTCAAAAAGGAGCGAGGGTTGCCTCCGTCGACGTTCCGAAAACAGCACGGAAAAGACGAATAAGCGGCCGGGAACGAGAAGTTCGCCGGCCGCTTGTCGCGTTTATTTTTGGATTTCCAAGGCACGGTTCGGTTTTACGGATGGGCCGGCTCGGTCGGGAAACGCAGCGTGAACAGATCGTTCCGTCCGCCTTGCGCGCTCGAACATCCGTCCAGCAAAACCTTCGTTCCGGGTACTTCCTCCATCGGCACTTCGACGATTTTTTTGCAGGTATCGAACTGCCGATCCGCCGTGCCGAAAGCGTCGTGCGTATTGTCGTACTGGAAACGAATCACGCTGCCGTCGTAGTTCAGATCGTAGAAGATCGGATCGCCTTCGATCGTATAAGCCACGATCTGCGCATAAGCCTTTTTGCCGCTGTCTACCGCGCTGCGAAAATCCGTCCACCGATCCTCATTGATCTGCTCTCCGCTCGGACGGATCACGATATCCCCGTTTTCCCCGGCTTGCTCGGCATCGTAAGGAAGCTTCATGATATGCGCCCAGAGACGGCCTGCCGCCTGCGATGTCAGACGAAGATAACGGCCGCTCGGATCGTTTACGTCGTGCAGCATCCCCGCTTTTCCTTGTCCGTTCAACCAGAGGTGCGCGGATACGGAGTTTCCGTCGATCGGGAAACTGACTTCGTAATCGGGAACTTCCGTATCCAGATCGGCGTTAATCGGGGTTGCCGTCGAATATGCTTCTCGGAAGTCTCGCAGACTCTCGTCATTGGTTAACCGTCCGTAGAAAGGGCGATCCGGCTCTATTTCGCGGGATAATCCTCGCCAGATCGTGATCGCTTCTTCCGATACGGCTTCCGCCGATGTCGATGGGGCCGGGACCGCCGGAGCTGACGAGGTTGTCTTCAAATCCGCTTGTTCGACCACGAAACCGAAGCGTTCTCCCCCCGAGCCGTCGCAGCCTTCCAGCGTATAAGTCGTCCGCGATTCGGCCGGATTGTTCGCTGTCGGTTCGCCGGCCAGACGTCGGCAGGTATCCTGCTTCTTGTCCGGCGTGCCGAACCCGTCCAGCGAATTGTCATAAGCATAATGAATGCGGCTTCCGTCGTAATCGAGATTGTGGAAGATCGGATCGCCTTCGTCGGTAAACTTCGTCACTTGGACCGAAGCCGGCTGCTGCCGCTCGACCTGCTCCAGAAAAGCGGTCCATTTCTCGATATGGGTCAGGCCCGACGGCCCGCTCGACACGTCGCCGAACCGCTTCGCCTGCTTCGAACCGTATGGAATCCGGGCGATTCGCCGACGCAGATCTTCGTTGGCTTCAGCGGTCGTCCGGTAGCTCGCGCTTGTATCGGACATGTCCATAATCAGGCCCGGCTTGCCGGGAGGCGCGATCCAGAGATTCCATTCATCCGTCCGATCGCCCTGCTTGAGCCGCACTTCGTAATCGGGCGCTACCATTGCTTCTTCGTTATTGATTTTATCGGCTTTCTGATAAGCTTCCCGAAAAGCGTTCCAGTCTTCCGCGGACTTCAATACGCCCAGCGGCCGGGCTTCGCCCGCGAGAATATATCGGTCGACCGTTATGCTGACCTCCTGACCTTCGGCCGCGGGTGCAGGCCCCGCTTCCGGCTTCTGCGAACAGGCCGCAAGCCCGAACAACAGCAGCAGGCCGCTTAGCATGATGGTAAGGCGTGTTTTCATATAAAAAGCCCCCTTTTCTACTAGACGCGCAGAAGGGAGCTAGGGTTGCCTGTTTATATAATAAGATATTGGTTCGACATAGACGGATAAGCAGGATCATACTCTACAACAACAACTTTTTGGCGATCGTCTTAATCGTCATATAAAAAGACGCAGGCGTTCTCGCCGCCTGTTCATCTAAAAAACTTCCCGGCTTTCCGATACAGCACGATCTGCCAACGCGGCGTCGATTGAATCATCTCGTGCATGGTCTCCACGTCGACCGTACGGCCTGCCGCGTTGCGCACGATCAGGGCGCGGCCGCGGTATTCGACGCTGTAATCGAACCAAGCCGCGATAAGCGGCACGATCTCGTCGCGGTACGGGCGCATGGTCAGCAGTTGCAGAAAAGTATGGTAGCTCAGCGAGTAACCGGAATCCTGCGCGCGGCGCACGTATTTCGGTTTGACCGCCGTGTCGCATTCGGGACATCTATGCTGCATGCCGAGCCGGTAGTTGGGCGTTTCGAACCGGAACGCGCACTCGGGGCAGCCGACCAGCGCCAGATCGCGCCGGGCATTATCGGGGACATGAACATTCATAGGAATCTCTTCGCTCCTTTTTCTCGTACAGCTGCGTATGCCGCTGGGTATGGGATGAGTCCCGTTGACGGGACAAAGTATGATCGGTTATGGTTCCCTATTGTACGCTCATTTCGCGCACAAAAAAAGTCCCGGTCCGAAAACCGGGACTTCCTAAAACGGATTCAGCCCCAGACTTCGTCCGCGACTTCCTTGACGAAACGAAGTTTCGCCCACTGCTGTTCTTCGGTCAAGATATTGCCTTCCTCCGTCGAAGCGAATCCGCATTGCGGACTCACGCACAATTGGTTGATGTCCACGTACCGAGCGGCTTCCTCGATCCGTTTCAAGATCTGCGCTTTGTCTTCCAGTTCGCCGAACTTGGAACTGAACAGTCCCAGCACGACCTGCTGGTTCTTGACGTAACGAAGCGGCTCGAAACCGCCGGCACGGTCGCTGTCGTATTCGAGATAGAACGCCGATACGTTCGATCCGCCGAACAAGATCTCCGCGATCGGATCGTATCCGCCGCCTTCGCCGGCATACGTGGATTTGAAGTTGCCTCGGCAGACGTGAGTCGTCACGACCAAGTCGGCAGGCAGATTCTCGATCGCCAGATTGTTCACGAGCAGGAATCCTTTTGCCATCTCGTCGATGTTGCCGCCCGCTTCTTCTTGCATCGCCCGGAACTGACGATCGCTCAGCGCGCCCCACGTGCAATCGTCCAATTGGATATTGCGACAGCCCGCTTCGTAGAAAGCCAAGATCGCGTCGCGGTAAGCCGTCGCCACGTCGGCGTACAAGTCTTGGACGTTCGGATAGAATTCGTGCACGGTCTTGATATTGTCGCCGCGGAACAGTTCGAACAGCAGTTGGGCCGGAGCCGGAATGGTCTGACGCGCCACGACGTCGTCGCCGGCGACGCTCTTCAAGAACTTGAAGTCTTCGACCATCGGATGATCGGCTCCTTCGCCGACCTTCCCGGTCAGGAGCGCCGTTTCGGCGCGCGATTCGACGCCGTGGAACAGATAGCCGCTGTCGGAAGACTTTTTGCCGACGCCGCCGAGTCCCCAGAAGAAGTCGAGATGCCACCAAGAGCGGCGGAATTCGCCGTCGGTTACGCCTTGCAGGCCGACTTCTTTTTGTTTGGCGACCAGCTTGGTAATCTCTTCGTCTTCGACCTTGCGAAGCTGCGCGGCGTCGATCTCTCCGGCCGCGAATCGAGCGCGGGCCTCCTTGATCGCCTGCGGACGCAAGAAACTGCCTACGATATCGTGACGGAACGGAACCGTGTCTCTTTGAATCGCTTGCTCGAAGATCGTGCTCATGAATAAGCCCTCCTTAGGGAAATGCGGAATAGAATCGCGAGTTCGATGTCTAAGCAAGCGTTATGCCTGCTCGCTGGGTCCGACTGATTAACAGCTACTCTACCACGTTTCGATCAGGGCGGACTAACGCCAAAAAGCTATACCCCGTTATCGCGAATGCGTATAACGGGGTATAGCAGTCGGAATTATTCGCAGGGCGAGGTCGAAGCACAAGCCGAATAGCGGCCCCGGCTTACAACGATCCCGCCGCTTCCGGCCACACTTCGGCCGCCGTCTCGGCGACCAGCCGGATCTTGTCCCACTGTTCGTCTTCGGTCAGCAGATTGCCTTCTTCGGTCGAAGCGAATCCGCACTGCGTGCTGAGACACAGACGGTCGAGATTCACGAAAGCCGCGGCTTCCGCGATGCGCGACTTCAGCACTTCTTTGCTCTCGAGTCCGCCGTGTTTGGTCGTGACCAGACCCAAGACGACGAATTGATCGCGGACGAAGCGCAGCGGTTCGAAGCCTCCGGCCCGTTCGTTGTCGTATTCCAAGAAAAAGGCATCGACTTCGCAGCCGCCGAACAGCGCTTCCGCCACCGGCTCGTAGCCGCCCGAAGCGAACCACGTCGAATGGAAGTTGCCCCGACAGACGTGCAAAGCGATCGTCATGTCGGCCGGACGTTCGGCGATCGACTCGTTGATCAGGCGAACGTAATCGGCCGCGAGCCGATCGGGGTCCGTGCCTTGACTGCGAAGCTGCGTGCGATGCAGCAGACTGCACAACGTGCCCCAAGACGTATCGTCGAGCTGCAAATAGCGGCAGCCCGCGTCGTAGAACGCGCGGATCGCGTCGCGGTAGACGCGGATAATGTCCGCGTACAGTTCTTCGTCGCTGCCGTAAGCTTCGCCGCCGTTATAACGCTGCACGAAATGGAACAGCGACGGCGACGGAATGGTCATCTTCGGCAGCAGGCCGTTTTGCTTCGCGATCGGCACGAACGCTTTGAAATGTTCCAGCAGCGGATGATCGCCGAACGAGATCTTCTCTTTCACGCGAAACGTCTCCGCCCGCTGCTTCGCGTCCGTGCGGCCCGCGGCGGCGTTCAGGTCGATACGTTCCGTGCCTTGGACGCCGAAGAAAAAGTCGAGGTGCCACCACGAACGGCGGAATTCGCCGTCCGTAGCCACCTGCAAGCCGATCTCGCGCTGACGCTCCGCCAGCTTGACGATCTCGGCCGTCTCGAGTTCGTATAACCCTTCGTCGGTCAATCGCCCTTCCCGATGAAGCTTCCGGGCTTCGAGCAGTTCAGGCGGACGCAGGAAGCTGCCCACGATATCGCAGCGAAAAGGCGGATGGATTCTGGTGGTGCCGAGCACTGGACTATGCATACGTTCCTCCCGAAATGTTGAATGAAAATGGACGCGAACCGCTGCCGTCAGAACAGGAATTGGTTCGCCGCAAAATACCTTCTGGCTACCAGATCGTTAAGCAGGTCGATGTACGAAGCCGCGATCGCGCTGGGACGCCGGTCTTTGTGCGCGATCCAGCCGATCGTGAACAATTCGCGCGTATCGACAGGCACCGATTTCAATACCGTTCCGCTCAGTTCCGAAGCCAGGATTCCCGTTCCTACCGTATAGCCGCTGCTGCTGGCCAGCAGACTGGAGAGCGTCGCCCGGTCATTGACTTTGATCCCGCGCGCGGCTTCCGGCAGAGGCAGCATCTCTTCCGCGAAATGCAGCGAACTGTTCTCGCCTTGATCGAACGTGATATACGGATAAGGTTCGAGTTCCTCCGGCGCGACGATCTCCCGGCGCGCCAGCGGATGCGAAGCGCCCACGAAGACGTGCGGCTGCGTATTGAACAGAGGCGTGAATTTCAAGCTGCCGTCGCTGAACAGCTTGTTCATGACTCTGGAATTGCGGTCGCACAGATACAGAATGCCCAGATCGCTGCGAAGCGTCCGGACGTCTTCGATAATGTCGTAGGTCTGCGTTTCGCGCAGCGAAAAATTGTATTCGTCGCCCACGCCGCCTTCGAGCAGCGCGGCGAACGCTTCCGAAGCGAACGCGTAATGCTGCGTGGATACGGCAAAATGCATGGCGCTCCGGCGCTTGTTCTTATAACGCCCTTCCAGCAGTTCCGCCTGTTCGACGATCTGCCGGGCATGCGCCATGAATTCCACGCCGTCGGCCGACAGCGTAATGCCGCGATTCGTCCGGTCGAAGATCGTGATGCCGAGTTCCTGCTCCAAATCTTTGATCGCATTGGATAAGCTCGGCTGCGAGATGAACAGACGCTTCGCCGCCTCGTTGATGGAGCCGCAGCCCGCCACCTCGATCGCATACCTGAGCTGCTGTAAAGTCAATTCCCGTCCCCCGCTTTCAGCTCACGCCGTATTTCTTGTCCCACGAACCTTGCTGCTTGCGAATCAACACGATTTGCCCGATATGGTAAGCATTATGGATCGTCAGATGGGTCAAGTCGCCCGTCCATTTATTCATCCGGTCGTCGTCCGCCTGTTCGACCGCCTCGATCCATCTTTCCAGCGTACGGTCGTACGCGCCCACCGCTTCGCTCCACGAACCTTCTTCGCCTTCCTGAGGTTCGAAAGTATCGTCGTTGCTGTCGACTTTCGGACGGGCGATCTGAAGTTCGAGAAACCGGTTAAGATAGCGTTCGTTGTAAAAATTGAGATGGCGAACGATCTCGTGCACGCTGTTCATCTCTTCGTTGCTTTTCCAGTCGGCTTGTTTCTGCGTCAATCCTTTGACCGCGGAAGCCATCGACGTGAACCAACCGTTCTCGTTGCGGCAGGTTCGAAGCTGCTCCAGCAAAATGTCGCGATTGTTCATAGTTTCCCTCCGAAAAATTCGAATTGAAAAGCTTAGACTCGGAGCGGTCAGGCGCGTTCGATCAATTCCAGATGATAATCGCCGACCGCCCCTTTTTCGTACAGATTGTCCAAGGACGTCGAGTAATTATGAATGCCTGTCCGAAGTTCCGCTTGAAGAGCGGGAACGCGCAGGCGAAACTCTCCTTTATAGAGGAGCGTCGTTACGTCATGATAGTCTTCATGCGTCACCTTGAAATCGAAGGCGAACGCCCGCCGCTCCGAGCCGTCTTGCTCCGTCACCGCGAACTCGCGCAGTCCGGTCGCTTCGAAGCGCCTTTCGTCGAGCCAAATCTCGACATGGGCCGCATCGGTATTCATGGCCTCGCCTCCTTCGCTCGATTATGTAGAACCGCCTCGCCGCCCCGTTCTCGAACCGATCGGGACGTTCGGGGGTAAAGCAACTTTACTATAATGGATTTGCGCCCGGGATTCCATAGCTTTAGACTTGAAACCAAGAACGATCGCCGAAAAGGAGACTGCCCCATGAGCTTGAGAGCGGAAGCCGTAACCCGAAACTCCCCGTTCTTTCCGCAGGTCAAAACGTTGTACGAAGAAGCTTTCCCGGCAAACGAAAGGGCCCCGCTGTCGATCCTTTTCAGGAAAGCGCGGAAGCCCCATGTCGATTTCGTCTTGTATCGCGAGCAGGACGCCATGATCGGCTTTACGTATCTGGCGCGCCGCGACGATCTGGTTTTTCTGATGTATCTGGCCGTCGATCCCCGTTACCGTTCGCAAGGCTACGGCAGCAGGCTGCTGGAACAGGTTCGGCTCGCCCATCCCGGCTGCCGCATCATGCTCAATATCGAGAACGTCGAACCGGACAAGCCCGGCGCGGAAGATCGGGCCCGAAGACGCCGGTTCTATCTTCGCAACGGTTATGAAGGCTCCGGCTTTCTGGTCAAAGAGTTCGGCGTTCTGTACGAAGCGCTCGTATACGGCGGAGCGGTCGAACAAGCGGAATTTCTGCGGCTGTACGGCCGGTTTATGGGATTTCCGCTGTCGGTGCTGGCGCGCCCGAAGTTTTACCCTTCGACGCCACCCCGCTCGACTGACGCATAAGGAACAGGAACATGCCCGTCAACACGAGCAGTCCGCCCGCGATCTGAATGCCGGTCATATGCTCGCCGAGCAGCCACACCGCCAGCAGCGAAGCGCCGACCGGTTCGCCCAGAATGCTGACCGAGATGGTCGTGGCGTTCACGTAATTCAGCAGCCAGTTGTTGATGATATGCGCCAGCGTCGGAACGATCGCGAGCAGCGCGAACACGCCCCATTCCCGCGCGGGATAAGCGAACAATTCCTGCGCCGTCGCGACATTGTAGATCGTCAAGAACACGGCGGCGGACAAGAACACGCTGAAGCTGTAGATCCAATGCGACAATTTGCGAACCACGCTCTGCCCGATGAACAGATAGCCGACGACCGCGATCACGCACAAGAACGACAGCAGATCGCCGCGAACGGCCTGAGCGCTTAATCCGAAGTCTCCCCAACCGATCAGCGCGACGCCGAACATGGCGATGACCATCATGAAGACCGAAGCTTTAGTGGTGCGCTCTTTGAAAAAGAGGAATCCGCCCAGCAGCGAGACGAGCGGCTGAAGCGCCAGAATGATCGTCGAACTGGCTACGGTGGTCAACTTCAGCGATTCGAACCACAACGCGAAATGCATGGCCAGAAAAAGGCCCGAGAAGACCAACATGCGAGCTTCGCGTCTGCCGATCTTGCGGAATTCCGCGCGTTTGGTCCAGACGATCGGCAGCATGAGCACGCAGGCGAACCACATGCGGTACATGCTCAGCACCGTCGACGGCGCATCGGACCATTTGACGAAGATCGCCGAGAAAGATACCGCCACGATCGAGATCGCCAGCGGAATTGCGATAGATTTTTTCATGATTCCTCCAACTTTTCTAGTACGTTGTTCGAGATATAATCATATCAGCGTCCGAATCAAAAAGGTACACGAATCTCTTTGTAAAATATCGAAATATCGTCAATTCATGCTGCTTCGCCGAAAAACAAGCGCCGAATCCGCCGGCGGGCCCGCCCGAATCCGGCGCTGCGTCAAAAAGCCAGGGAAAGGTTAAGTGCTTGTCAGGTCGGCTAAACGTTTCTTATCCCAGCCATTCGGGGGTGCAGCATGTTGAAGAACGACGCGGCGAAGCCGCAAATCGAACAATTGGTTCATGAGATGTTCGAACTCAATTTCGGTCAGCCTCCCCGCAAGATCGACGTGAATCTGGACGAACGATCGTTGGTGATTTATCTCGAAGACTTCGTGGGAAGCGAAATTCAAGATCTCGTCGATTCGAAAGATCCCGACGCGCTGCGTTCCGTACGGGAATTGGTGGTAGAGCACCTGCTGCCCGAACTGAAGCGGCAGATCGGAGAGCGAACCGGACACAGCGTCGACTCCTTCTACTACGACTGGTCCGACCGCAACCTGTCCGGCGTGCTGATCGGCATGTTCGGCGAAGCCGCGTACCGGAACTCGAGCGACGACTACGAAGGCAAATTGGAACTGCACCGGGAAATCGGAGGCATCACCTACGAAATCGAAAAGATGCCCGACGCCATCTATTCGTATTGGGCGTCGCCTAACGTGTTGGTGATGATCCGCGAAGGCATCTTGATCAAAATCGAAAAAGCGTTCATCGATCAGGGCGCTTCCGGCGTGCTCCGCAAAGTCAAACGGACTCTGGAAAAGCAGGTACTGATTCGCGAAGGCAAAATCGGAGAAACGCTGGACCGAAGGCTCAAAGGCTTGTATCTGGATTGGGCGTTCGGCGAAGACAAAAGTTTTCTGGTCTGCGTATTCGAAGACGCCGAGACGAAATAAGGAAACGAAAAAGGCACAACCGAACGCGCGAGCAAAAGCGGCATACGCAGCGTCAAAAAGAGAACTTCCGCAGAGCGGGAGTTCTCTTTTCGATATGCGGCCGGCCGGTTTCGACCGTTCATTCGCGGCAAGCAGGCCTCGAAATCGGCTCCCTTAGCTTGCCGTTACGCAAAAAGGCTTAGTTCCCGGACTTCCGCTTTTCTTGTTCGCGCAGCTCGATCCGGCGGATCTTGCCGGAAGCGGTCTTCGGCAGATCGCTCACGAATTCGATCTTGCGCGGATATTTGTACGGAGCGGTCCATTCTTTGACATGGGTCTGAAGTTCTTTGACCAGTTCCGGCGTGCCTTCCGCGCCTTCGCGCAGCACGACGAACGCTTTGACCACGCTGCCGCGGATCTCGTCGGGACTCGCGACGGCGGCGCATTCTTTGACCGCCGGATGGCGCGTCAGCGCTTCTTCGACTTCGAAAGGCCCGATCGTGTAGCCCGAGCTGATAATGATGTCGTCGCCGCGTCCTTCGAACCAGAAGTAGCCGTCTTCGTCGAGGCTTGCCCGGTCGCCGGTGATAAAGTATTCGCCGCGCATCGATTGGCCTTTGCGCTCCGGATCTTTGAAGTATTCGCGGAACAGCGCCGGAAGCTCGACGTGCACGGCGATATTGCCGACTTCGCCCGGAGCGACCGGTTGACCTTCGTCGTCGACGACCAGCGCCAATCCTTCGGCCATCGATTTGCCCATCGCGCCGAGGCGGATCTCGGAACCCAGCAGATTGCCGATCAAGAGCGTGCTCTCGGTCTGCCCGTAACCGTCGCGAATCGTCAGGTCATGATGTTTGCGGAATTCGTTGATGACTTCCTGATTCAGCGGTTCGCCCGCCGATACGGCGCTTCGCAGACCGCTCAGATCGTATTCGTCCAACCCGTGCGATTTCGCCATGAGGCGGTATTCCGTCGGAGTGCAGCACAATACGCCGATCTTGTAGTCTTGAAGCAGATGCAAATAACGTTTCGGTTCGAACGATCCGCTGTAGAAGAATCCGGTCGCCCCGCTGCCGAGCACAGACAAGAACGGACTCCAGATCCATTTCTGCCAGCCCGGAGCCGCCGTCGCCCAGACCGTGTCGCTCTCTTCGATGCCCAGCCACGACGAAGTGATGCGAAGATGCGCGTATCCCCAGCCGTGCGTATGCACCACGCCTTTCGGATTGCCGGTGGTACCCGAGGTGTACGCGAGAATCGCCATATCGTCGCGGAACGTCTCTACCGTCTCGAACGAGTCCGCTTGGCCCTCCATCAGCGCGTTCAAGTTCGTCCAACCTTCGGCCGCCGAGAAATCGCCGACTTCGGTCGCCACGATGCGATGCTTCAGCGCCGGCAGTTCTTCTTCGATCCGGTCGACTTCGGCCGTTACCGACGGCCAAGAGATCACCGCGCGCGCTTCCGAATGGCGCAGGCGGTACGAGAGATCTTTGGCCCGGAGCATTTCCGAAGACGGGATAATGACCAGACCGAGCTTCAGGCAGGCCAGATAGATCACGTACGCGATAATCCGGCGCGGAACCGTCACGAGGACGGCGTCGCCTTTTTGCAGTCCGGACTTCGCGAGTCCTCCGGCCAGGCGATTCGCCTGCTTCAGCAGGTCGCCGTAAGTGATCTCCGCCCGTTCGTCCGATTCGCCCAGCCATTTGAGCGCGATCTTGTCCGGCGCATGGCGCTCCATTTCTTCCGTCATGTTATAGCGTTCGGGAGCTACCCATTCGCTGTATTTCATCCGATCCTTCTCCTTTTATGAAAACCATAGTCGTGAAACGAACACTGATAAGCGGTTTGCCCGCTCTTAGGAGTGAATGTTTTTTATTATAGCACGTATTAGGACCAGGTGTTAACCCGACTCGCACGCCTTTATGAACACTAACCCGCAAAATTTAAAATAAAAACGTTTGCAATTTCTTCTCGCTTCGTGATTTTATTCACAACATTATATTTCAAATCTGTTTTAATAGAGATGTAAACCAATTCCAAACGGAGGCGAGCATCATGAGTTTTGACGGCGCGGTAATCAAGCGGCAGGGCGGGGATTTTGCGGTAGTGGCGGTAAAGCTGCATGTACTGGGTTACAGCGGGACTTGCGAAGAGACGGCGGCGAAATACGCATCCTTTTTCCCGGATCTGCCGATCGTTCTGATGTCCCAAGATGCCGACGGCACGCCGAAATATTGCGGCGATTCCGATTGCGTGGCTTATCTCGCGGAACTCGGCGCGGCATCGATTCCTTGGCAGACATACGCTTCGGTTCCTCAAGAGGAACTCGCGCTCCGGTAATCGCCGGAGTGCTTTTTTTATGCTCGAGATCAGTAAATCAACTAACCCGAACAGCCGAACGCCGGCCCGGAAGGCGCGTTCGGCTGCTGCTTGATCGGTACGGCTTCCGCTCAGACGCTGCGAAACGCCACCGTTCCCGTATTGATGCTCCGATTGGCTTGCAGCGCATGCTGGGCGTCCGCGAATTCGGCTTCCCATTGCAGCGTGTAACGAAACTCGTAGAATCCGCCGAGCGTCGCCTTGAAGTTCGTTTCCCAGTAATTCGTCAGCACCCAAGCATACAGCGAAACCCGATCTTCTTCCGACTGTTGGCCGTGCACTTTGCGTTCGCCGAACGCCAGCGGGCCGGTCTGGACCAGCGGCGTGTCCGGCGTGGCGAGCGCCAGCCCTCCGTCTTCGCCGACCAGAGCCAACCCTTCCTGAATGCAGTAGAAGTCGGTCAGCGTGCCCCGAATCTGATCGATGCCCGGCCGGACCGCCGCGCCCGCTTTGTCCAGCCAGAGCTGTCCGTTTTGCGCGCCGGCGAAAGGCAGGGACACGTACACGTTCTCCGGTTCCCACACGCTGTTTTTGTGCATGCGCACGGACGCGTCGACGCGGGGCTGTCCGGCGTAGACTTTGAGGAACAGCGAATAATGGCTCATGCCTTCCGTTTCGTACGTCAGTTCCACGGTCGCGTACAGAGGTCCGTTCGCGATCTCCCGCACTCCGGCGAGTTTGCCCGCCGAGCGTTTGACGTTCATCCCTTTGCGGTTGCGCCCCATGATTCGCCGAACCGTCATCTGATCGCCGCTCACGCTTGCGGTCGCTTCGTAGACGGGCGTAAACGCGCCGTGTTCCTGCTCGGGATCGATCAGCTCGCGGGACGTCCGCTTGTCGATCCAAGACACGATGCCTTCTTCCGGACGCCAAGCGATCCGCACGTACGCGGATTCGATGCCGTGCTCCGTGACGCGGATCCCGCTGCCTTTTTCGTCGTCGAACGCGATCAGATCGCGGATGTCGCGAATCCGGTCGGCCCCGACCAACCGCGTGCTGCTTGTCGTGCTTCCCGCAGGTTTGGAAGAAGCAGGACGGACGGAATACCGCTTTTCTTCTCCGGCTTCCAGACGCGCCATGATCGCGATCTGATACCCCCGGCTGACTTTCTCCTGCTGATGCATGACGACTGCGCCCGTTTTTTCGTCGACCACTTCCAAGCCGTGCCTGAAGTAATCCGCTTCCCACTGCTCTTCCAGATAGAAAAAGGCCAGATCTTCCGACGGATAATCGAAGGAATTGACGACGGTGTAAACGAAAGCCCGACCGGGACGCAGCAGCGCGTCTCCGCGAGCGCGAAGCACCCGATCGAGCGATCGGTAAGCCAGACGGCTCGCGCCGGCGGCATACGCTTCTTTGCGGACCGCGAGTTCCTGAACCAACGGATGCCACGGTTCGGAGATCGACGAATGGTAGCCCCACGTATGTTCGGCGTACATCAAGAGCTGCTGCTCCGCTTCGCGGATCTCGTCCGGATCGACGGCTTCCCGCTTCGGATCGAGCCGCTTGACGAGAGACAGCGTGCGCTGCGCGCCGCGGAAAATCTGCGTATGCATGGCCGTGGACGCGACCCCGTCCGACCACCAATCCGGCCAATCGCCTTTATAGACTTCGATCGGCGTCTCCTGCTGCCTGAGCATGTCGAAGTACCGGTTCAGCGTCGTCATCTCGATCTCGACCCGGTTTCCGTGCTTGGCGTTCCATTCGCGGATAAAGCTCATGATGCGCCCGTTCGGTGCCGCGTTGTCCCGCAGCAGCCCCATCACGTTGACCAGCGCGAAGTCGTACGGATAATCTTCCCGGTCGAGCTGCTGCAGATAGCGCTCGATCCGCGTTTCCGCGACCGCCCAATGTTCTTCGGCCACGCCCCAGATCGGAATCTCGTCTTGGACCGAGTAGGACAGCGTGCCGTCGGGATTGAGTCCGAGGTCGTTGCCCATCATATAATGCTCGCCGCTCCATACCAGCAGACGCCTGCCGTCGGGCGTTTCCCAATAAAAAGGAAACTGCTTGCGCCCGATCGCGTACATCCCGTGATGCGTATGGATGCTGCTGAGCAGATTCTCGACGCCGGCATCCGCCAGCGCTTGCGCGTATCCCCAACTGTAACCGTTGATGTCCGCCGTGATCGCCGATCTGACCTTCAGACCGAGCGGTTCGGCGAATCGTCCGGCTCTGGCGACCATCTCCTGCATCAGCTCGAAGCCGACCAATTCCGTCATGTTCAAATACGTGCCCGACAGCTCGATATCTCCCCGCCGCAGCGCGCCGACGAAACGTTCCTTTTCCGCCTCCGAAGCTTCGGCGAGAAACTGCTCGACCGCCCAGAACGTCTCGCACGTCCACTTGAAGCCTTCCCACTCCGGCCGGCTTCCGTAGCGGGCCGCTTCGCAAATATCGACCGCCTGCCGAATAAAATCGATCTGGTACTGTTCGATTTTCTCCTGCCTTTCGGTGTAACCGATATCCGTATGGGAATGATGGATCACATAGATTTTCCATTTGTTTCTTCCGGTTTGCATGATGAAGTCCCTCCGTTCGCTAGGTTATGCGACAAGGCTAGGTTTTGCGTTTCCGTCACCAGATCGTAGACGCCTCGCAGCGTGCCGGACAGCGTGTCCGCGCTCACGCGAATATCCGCTTCGAGGCCGGCAGTCCGCGTTTCCTGCCGAAAAGCCGGTAGAAATAAAGAGGCGCTCTTAGAGATTTGACCGCCGAACACGATTACCTCGGGATCGAAGCGGATCAAAGGCGGTCCCAGAATCCGCGCGGCCCGCCTTCCGAAGCGTTCGAACGCCCGCAGCGCCCGGCGGTCGCCGGCTTTCGCCAGTTCGGCGAGATCGCGCGCGTCGAGACCGGCATCGTTCAATCCGAAGCGGCCGGCCAGCTTCAGCAAGCCTCTGCGCGATACGCAGTCGTCCGCGGCGCCTTTCCGGCAGGGCAGGGCGTACAGCCACCCTTCGGCAGGCACGTCGCCGCGATGCTTAATCAGGCGTCCGTGTTCGAGGAAGCAGGACCCCAGTCCCGTTCCGACCGTCAAGCAGACAGCGCGGCGAGCGCCAGCCGCCGCTCCGCTTTCCGCCGACTCTCCGAGTCCGAACAGCGCGGCGTCGTTCTCGAATACGATCCGAAAATGCGGCGCGAGCCTAGAACGCGTCCGTCCGTTCGCCCGCAGTTCTTGTTCGAGCAGCGTCCCGACGGGGCGGCCGTACAAATGCTCGAACTTGCCGAGTCCCCGAATGCGGCTGACGCCTGCGGCGTAATCGAACGGCCCGGGAAACGCCAAGCCGAGGCCGTCCGCGACGGCATCCGGTCCCAATCTCTCCAGCACGTCCGCGAATACGGAAGCGAAGCGCGCGATCAGCGCTTCCGCGTCCAGATCCGCCCGCGATTCGTAATAGCCGATCGTAGACTTCGCTACCTCTCCGCCGACGACCGCGGCCGCTTTGATCTGCGTGCCTCCGACGTCGAACGCTACGATTACCGAATTCCGCATGCGCGGCACCTCCCTGTTTCTTGATCGTTACGCGCGGACATAAGCTTTGATCGTGCCGATCTCGCGGCCTTCGCTGGGTCCGCTCGGCCGGATCGTGTATGACCGAACGGAAGCCGGAACGATAAACGTCTCGGCGTAGCGGACCACGAACGGCTCGAAAGTCTCGTCCGGACTTTCCACGGTCGCTTCTTCGCCTTCGACCAAATTTAGCATGTGAACGCTTCCATTCTGTTCATGCGTGACCGATTCCGAGAACCAATGGCGGCGGGTCTCGATAAATTCCAGTTCGTGCAGTCCGGTGCGTTCTTCGGTCCAACCGGGACCTTCCGCGACCTGTTCGATGGCGTTCACGCATTCAGCCCGCACCCATTCTTCGGTCCGGTCCCAGCGGATCACCCGCGATCCGTGTTCCAGATGCACCGGCCGCGGCCGGCCGTCCAGTCCCAGACGGTCCCAATCCCACAGCTTGAACGTGAAGATGTAAGGAGTCGCGCTGATCTCCAGCACCATGCAGCCGGCCGACGAACAATGGACCGTGCCGGCGGGAATCAGGAAATGATCGTGCTTTTTCGCCGGATGGGCATAAACGTGCTTGTCCGCGGGAAACGTACAGCCGCCTTCCTGCGCTTTTTCCAGATCGGCCAGCATGTCTTCGGGCACGACGTTTTCGCGTAAGCCGAGATATACCTGCGCGCCGGGAGCGGCTTCCAGCACGTAATAACTTTCGTCCTGCGTATACGCCATGCCGAACCGTTCGCGGATATAGTCCGTCGTCGGATGCACTTGGAGACTCAAAGGTTGGCCGCCGATCGTATCCAGAAAGTCGAACCGGATCGGAAATTCGGCACCGAATCTGGCATAGACTTTTTCGCCCAACAGCTCGATCGGCCGAAAGAAGACCAGATTGATCGCCGGCAGTTCCAGACGAACGCTGCCGTAACGAAAATAGAGGCTGTTTTCTTCCGGCACTCCGTCGAATCCCCAAGCGTAAGGATGTTCCCGTTTCGGCAGGCCGATCCGCTGTTCCAGCCAAGTTCCGCCCCATACGCCGGGATCGAAATACGGCACGAGCCGGAACGGCCGCCGGGACGCCTGCGCCAGTCCGTCCAGCAGCGCCGCCCCCGTGACCATACGGGGAGAATCGCGGACTGTCGTGTCCAGATAATAATCGCTGCCGACCAATACCCGCTTCTTCAACCGGTCGGCCATTCGCCATTCGAAAAAGTAGCCTCGCTTATACAGCTTCAACAGATCCGTTTCCCGCTTCGCCGAACGCCAGCTTCCGATTTCCCCGGCGCGATACCGCTGCTGGATCTCCCAACGCGTCAGATCCGCATAGATCCGCAGATCGCCGGCCGCGATCAGCGAAGCGCCGAAGCCGACGACCAGAACGACTCCTTCGCGGATGCTTTCGATCGTTTCGCGCAGCTTCGCGATTCGGCCCGGATCATAGAACTCTTCGATCTCGAAAGGCGACATATACCCGAATACCCGATCCTCCGTCAGATCACGTTCGACTTTCCGGTCCGCGTCTTCGGGAGCGATCGCGGCTTCTTCCGCCTCCGCGATCAGCACGGGCCTCAGCGCGCTTCGCAGACCGGCCGTGATTTCGTTCTGCCGCACGCCCGGATAACTTTCCAGTACGACGACGGTTTTGTTTCTGCCGAGCCGCTCGACGGCCGCAGCCAGTTCCCGGCCGATCGCCGCATAACCGCTCCATGCTTCGTTTTCGCGTCCCCGAATCGCGATAAAAGGTTCTTTATCGTAGCCTGACGGCATCTTATCCTTCAGCTCCTTTTTATAGATTGATCAGAATATAACACAAGTTAACACAAATGAACATAAGGCGACAGAAAAAGAGCATAAAATTAAACGACGTGGAGTTCCACGCCGTTTTCTTGAATCCATATACGGTTCTCGGGACTTAAGCCTTCGTCGGTAATCCATACGTCGATCTCCGACAAAGAAGCGACCGGCGACAAGAAGCGCCGACCCGCTTTGGACGAGTCGAGCAGCATGACCACGCGCGCGGCGGAGCGAATCATCATTTTCTTGACCTGAGTATCGAGCGGGTTGGGATCGGTAAATCCCGCTTCCGGCGTGAAGCCCAGCGCGGACAGGAACAGCGTATCCGCATGATAATGGGCGAAAAAGCTTTCCGCTTCGGGACCGACGAACGTGCCGGACACTTCCCTGAACATGCCTCCGCAGCTCAACATCGTGCGCCTCTCGTCGGCATGGGGCCGGAAAAGGTTAAGCGTATCGATTCCGTTGGTAAGCAGCGTCAGCTCGTTCAGATGATTCAAATGCTCGGCCATACGCGATACCGTCGTTCCGTTCTCGAGCACGATCGTGTCGCCTTCGCGCACGAAATGCGCCGCCGCGTAAGCGGCCAGACGGCTTTTGACGTCGCTGTTGCTCGCCTGCTTGTCCGGCAGCTTCGGCTCTTCGGCTGCGGGAAGTCCCAGATACACCGCGCCTCCGTGAGAACGGCGGATCACCTGCTCGCGTTCCAGCAGATTCAAGTCGCGGCGAATCGTCATCTCCGAGACGCCGAAATGCCCGCTTAATTCTTTGAGCGTCGCGGCTCCTTTGTCGGCCAGGTAAGCGGCCAACCGTTGTTTTCGTTGTAAAGGCAGCATGACCGGCACCTCGCTTTTTCACTCATTTTAACACAAACGAACATTAAGGTGTCGGTCGATCGCTTTACTCTTCCAACAAATACTGCAAATCGCTGGCATCCGTCGGATAAGCGAACAGCGTGTCCGCGAGCTGCGACGCTTTCAGCCCGTGCCGCATCGCGATCGCGAAATAATTGATCAGATGTTCCGCTTCCCCGTTCAGCACATGCGCGCCCAAGATCGAACCGTCCGACTTGTCCAGAATCACTTTCGCCAGGCTCGGCTTCTCGCCCATGCGTTTATACGTATACCAACCGGACATGTCTACGAGGTTCACTTTGATCTCGCGGCCGCTCTCTTTCGCCTGCGCTTCGGTCATGCCGACGGAGGCGAGCATCGGGTAAGTGAACACGATCGACGGGGTCGCCGTATAATTCGGCTTCGTGCTGCCTTCTTCCAGCAGATTGGACGCCACGGCGCGCGCTTCGAGTCCGGCGATCGGCGTCAGCGGAAGGCCCGGGGAGCCCGAGACGTCGCCGGCGGCGTACACGTCCGGATTGCTGACGCTGCGCAAATATTCGTCGACGGCGATGCCTTTGTTGTCCGCGTCGACGCCGCCCTGCTCCAAATCCAACTCGTCCACATTGGGTACCCGACCGGCTCCGTGCACGGCCAACCCGCACTCCAATCGGAACGGCTGTCCGTTCTCCGTGCCTTCCAGCACATACCCTTCGCCCGATTCGGTTCGCGAGATTTTCTTCGTCTCGGTATTCAGATGGAACACGATGCCCAGCTCTTTCATCCGCTCGACGAGCGCATCCACCAATTCCGGTTCGAAGTTTTTCAGCGGTCGGTCGTTATTGTGGATCAGATGTACTTTCGCGCCGGCCTCCGCCGCGATATGCGCGAATTCGAACGAAATATAACCGCCGCCGATAAAAGCGATCGTCTCCGGCAGCTCCTCGAGATCGAGGAATCCTTCGCTGTTGCCGAGCAGCTCTTCACCTTCGAAGTTCAGCTTGGCCGGTTTGGCTCCGGTCGCGATCAAGATTTTACGCGCGTTCAGTTCTTGTTCGCCGACGGTTATCTGATTTTTCCCGGTAAAAGAAGCCGAACCGTGAAAATAACGGATGCCCGCCTGCTCGAATTTTTCTTCCGTCGATTGGGGAATATCTTCGACGAACGTCGTCTTGAACGCCATCAGGTCCGACCAGACGATCCGATTGGAGTCTTCGACGCCTTTGCCTGTCAGGTTGCGGCTGCGCGCGATCAGTTCGGCCGCTCCGGCCAGCACGCGCTTGGGATCGCAGCCCCGCTGCGAACAGGTGCCGCCGAACGGACGCGGATCGACGATGGCCACGCTCCAGCCTTGTTCCCGGCAGGATGTCGCGACGCTCTGGCCGGCGCTGCCCGTGCCGAGCACGATCAGATCGAACGAGGTTGCGGATGTAGGAGTAGGAGTCATGTACGGATATCCCTCTTTCTGCGTATGATGCTAACCATTACCCGAATAACCGGCTTGCGCCGCTCCGCCTGCCGAAGAAGGTATTCGCCTATCAAAAACGACTTCCCTCGGAAGCGAAAGATTCGCCGCCGACAGAAGCCGTTTTTCGGTCTTGCATACGCAAAAGTTATTTCGCCGAGTCGGCGACCACCGTCGAAACGGCGTGCTTGTAGATCAGACTCTGCTTGCCGGCAGGCGTTCGCACGACAATGACGAAGCGGTCGAACGCTTCGATCTTGCCTTGAATCCGCGCGCCGTTGACGGTAATCACCGTGCAATCCCGTCCTTGTTCGCGAAGCTGCTGAAGCTGGTCGTCCTGTTGGAAACCCGTTCTCGGTTCTCCCGTCGGTCCGTTAGGCATCGTTATCCCTCTCTCTCTGTCGTGGGGATCGAGTTCGTCCGGACGTGCCGGAGCGCCTCTTTTCCATTATAGCACTCCGATGCCCGATCCCCAAAAAGCCATAGCCCGTTCAAGAGATTCCTTGATTCGGCGGATCGTCCGTTTCGGGAAGTCCGTTCTTCTGATATTGTTTGGGCGTCACGCCGTATTTTTCTTTGAAGATGCGGATAAAATGGTTCGTCGATTGGTAACCCAACTTCTCGGCGATCGCGCTGACGTTCAACTCGCCTTCTTGCAGCAGAACGGCCGCCGCTTCCAGCTTGCGGGCCGTCGTATATTCGATGAACGTCATGCCCGTGTTCAGCTTGAACTGACGGCTGACATAATTCGGCGTCACGCCCAGATGAGCGGCCGCGCGGTCGAGGCTAATCTCGTCGTACAGATGATCCGCGATAAACTGCCGCACGCCTTCCACAAGATCGCGGTTGGTACGCTGGCGGCGTTCGTCGAGATGGCGGAACGCGCGGCGAATCAAGTCTTCCAACCACTGCCGGTACGCCCGAATATCCGGCCGGCTGCGCGCTTCGCCGCGAATATCCGCGCCGAACAGCTGCTGTGTATCGATGCCCAGTCCTTTGAGCGTCTTATGGAGCGTATAGACCAGCTCGATCAGCTGATGCTGCCCGTAGTCCGCGGTATACGCGCCGGCCAGCGTCTCTTCGATCGCGCCGCCGACCGCTTGCAGCGCCCGGTTCTCGTCGCCCGCGCGCAGCGCTTGTTCCAACTCGGCGAAGAACCGCACGGAGCCTCCCGTCGATACGCGCTCCGCGGCATGAAGCTCCCGGTAGTTCAAGCAAGTTCGCTCCGGATAGAAAAAGCCGTACCGGCCCGCTTCGAGCGCTTCGGCGTGCGACTCGGCTGCCGCACCGGAGCTCTGCTCGCGCACGCCGCCGATGCATAAGGTATACCGTTCGCCGACGGTCGAAGCGAGCACGTCCAAGAGCCGTTCTTCCAATTCTTCTGCGGAACAAGAAGCGTTCACGATGCCGTAGAGACTGCGGTCCGGAGCCACGATCGCCCATAAGACCGCTTGCTCTTCGATCCGCGAAGCCTGCGTCTCCAGCCGTTCGGCGAGCTGGTACGTTTCGGCCAACTGCGGCGGTGCGGGCAGGCCGGGATCGCTCGCCGCACGAGGCTGCAGAACGAAACAGCAGAGCCGTTCCTCTTTCAGACTCAGATCCAAGAATCGGTGCGTTTCTTTTTCTCCGCTGTTGTCGGCGGCTTCTTCTCCGGTCAGCAAACCCATCACGGCGTGATATTTGATCACCGGTTTGTTGATCGACAGCTGCTCGTTCAGGTCGTGAAGCTGCGACGAATACTGCTTGAGCGTCGTATCGATCGGCTGATACTGGCGTTTGGTCAGCATGTACAGCAGCAGGAATCCGACCACCAGCAGCCCCGCCCAGAGGGCGTACATCAGGTTTTTGAGATCGGCCGCTTTTTTGTAGAACAGGCTCTTGTCCACCAGCGTCACGTAATCCCAATCGTTGACGCGGGAATGCGCGTACGCGACGACGGCTTCGCGGCCGTCGAACGTGGTCTCGAAGCTGCCCTGCCCGTCGTCCGCCGCGCTGTCCGCCTCGCCGCCTTTCTCCCGATCCGCCCACAACTTCGCCGCATGGTCGTAAGCCTCGCCGCCCGCTTCTTCCCCGTTGGCCGAGATCAGATTGCCCTGTTTATCGAGAATGAGCGCCAGTCCGCTGGACGGTTCGAAGCTATCGTTCAGCGTCTGCCGGACGGCACTTTCCTTAAGATGGATCGCGAAGATCGCTTTGCGCCGGTCGACCGGCGCGAAATACGGATAGCTGCGCACGTAGCTGATCAGCCGTTCGCTCGTTCCCGACGCGTCCGGCGCGGAAGCCGCATACCAACCGACCTGCGCGTCCGTCGTCAGGAAATCGTTCAACCACTTGTCGCGGAGAGCGTCTTCGCGCCGCGACTCGTCCGGGAAATAGAAATAACGGGTTCCGTAGAAAAAGACCGGATCGTTCATGTAGTACATGTCCACGTAGCGGATAAACGGCTGTTCCGATTGCAGCGCGGACAACGTCTCCTGCACGTCGACGATCGCCGAATAATCGTTGCGGATCTTGTGCGTCATCGGATAGAACAACGGATTGCGGTCGTCCGACATCTCGGTCAGATTGCGTTTGGCGATCTGCACGGTCGGCATCAGCAGCTGCTCGTCCACCGTGTTCTGGATCTGCTTGACCGACTGCGTGTTGAAGCGGTATAGCTCGTTATTGTAAGCCTGAATCATGTACTGGAAGATGCCGACCTGCGGCAGCACGCCGAGCAGCAGAATCAAGACGATATTGAAGAACAGCAATCGGGAAAAATAATAAGCGGGCTTCGGACGATCCGCTCTCGGGGAACCGTTACGAGAAACCGGGTCGGCGGATAACGTCGGCGGAGCGGGGTGCGGCTGCCGATTCGGCATTCGGGTTCCTCCTTTCGGTCATTCGAAGCGGCGCGAGGTCTGCTTCAAACGCTTGCGTATACGGATTCGAACCGCAGGCTGAATTTGCGATTCGAACTTCCGGTTTCTACTCTGCCGTGCAGCTTAACGTCCACTCGCCGACGAAACGCTGCGGCAGATTCCGCGCGGTCAGCGCGGTGCGGTACACGTTCTGCATCTGGCCCAGATGGGCGTTGCTCTCCAACTGTTCGACCGACGGTTCGAATACGGAGGCGTCATAATTCAGTTCGACGCGGCCGCGCTCGCCCTGCCAGACGACCGCGCCGGGAGACAGCTCCGGACGGTGCAAGCTGACGAAATGCTCGACGATCTCGCTGCCGCCGGATTCCGCCGCCTCGGACGCGAATTCGAATACATCCCGAACTGCGAGCGAAGCCGAAGATCGGCCGTTCTCCGCCTGCCAGACGAAATGCCGGATGTACGACGACAGGCCGGCTTCTTCGCCGTAAGCCGTCGTCAATTCGAGATCGAAATGCAGCCCTTCGCCGTCGTTGTCGCTGCGAAGAATCCGCGCCCGGCGTTCATGGCCGTCGGATTGTTCCTGCCCGTTGATTACCGGGACCGAATGGCCGCGCGAAGACGTGTTCAAGTATTTGTACCGTTCGGGACCGAAATAGTCCTGCGTGTACACGCCCGGACCGAGGTCCGTCAGCAGCGTCTCGCCGCCGGCATGGACGATAAAATGGCCCAGATCGTTATGGTTATGCGATTCCGCGTTGGTTCCGCCTTTCGCGGAGAACGCGAACAAGCCTGCGGGAGTATCGCGTTTGTCGATGATCCATCCGGCGTCTTCGAACAAAGTCGTGCCGGGTTCGTTCTCGCCGCGCAGCGTGCTCTCGTCGGTCCACAGCAGATTGCGGACCTGATGCGGCCAGCGGTAGCAGTGGTCGTCGTGGAACGAAGGCGGATAAGGAACGGCCGGAGCGGGCGCGCCGGTGCGCTTCCGCAGACGGCTGATCAGCCCCGGATGCAGGCGCATGGACGGCGAACAGTCCGAATAATTGACGCAGGCCGGCACGGTCAGCGAGACGCTGCCCGCATAAGCCGCGATGCGGCGGATCTTCTCGCCTTGAAGCAGATCGATCGCGCCGCCGGTATAAGCGTGCAGCATCTCGGCCCAGTAGACGTAATAACCGAAGCCGTAGGTCCAATATCCGGCGCCTTCGAGGCAGCATCCGTCGTCGCCGTAACCGGCAAGGAAACTCTCCATCGCGTCGACGACCTTCGCCTGCATCCAAGCCAGACGCTCCCGGTCTTCGACCAGCAGCAGCGCGGCCATGCCGACCGCTCCGGCGCAGACGGCCGACCAGTTGTTCTCGACCGAGAACCAGAAGAACGGACGCTCGCTGCCGAACGCCGGCTTGAAGATCCGGCGTTCCACTTCGTGCCGGATCCGCTGCGCGATCCACGGATGCAGCCGATCTCCGACCAGCGACAGCAGCTCGGCGAGCGCATGAGCCGTCTCCGCCGCGAACAGGTCGACGATCTCGTCCGGCGGCAGGATGTCTTCGCCGGCTTCGCTCACGCCGTAAGGCAGATGCGCCGGCACCGCCCAACTGTATTCGCCGCAGATCTCCCAGATCGTCTGCTCCAGCAGCGCCAGATACCTGTCGTCTTCGTCGATCAGCAGCGCGAGCGTCAGCGCGAGCAGCCGCGACCGGCGGCGGAAATAAGGCCGTTCGCATTCGAAGCGCGTGCCGCGCTCGCGAAACGCTTGGAAATCGGCGAAACGCAGCGCCGGCAGCGCTTCTTCCGTCCCTAATTTCGCTTCGGCGCGAATCTCGCCGAGCAGCTCCGCCAAGCGCTCCGATTCGCGCAGCTCCGCCAATTTCTCCGGCGTGATCGCCGCTCCGGCCAGATCGTCCGGCCGCTTCTCTACCTGCAAGATCGCGTCTCTCAATCGATGATAAGCTATCATAAGTCTGATCCTCCTCGATCGTGTTCCGTTACGAATAGTATGAATTCCGAATAAAGCCGCAAACGGCCGCCGCCCCCGAAGGGCGACGGCGTTGACGCTGCGGGTATGTAGGCGGAACGCCGAAGCGTCCCTTTTCCCTCTTACTCGCCGACCATTTTCTGATACGCTTCGTTGACGTCTTTCAAGACTTGGGAACCGCCGTTATCCATAAAGGTCTTCGCGAACTTGTCGAAGCTGTCGACCGGCTGCTCGCCGATGATGATCTTGGTGTACGTTTCTTTCTGAAGTTTGCCGAGGTTGCCCGAATATTGCGACAGACTGTCCACGGCCGGAGCGATGACCGGCGGATACCCTTTCGTTTTGACGGAATCGCCGAACTTGTACAATCCGCTGAACGCTTTCTTGCCGAACTCCGGGTTCTCCATCATGCTGAACACCTGCGCGCCGCGTTTGAAGCTGGCATTGTCGTCGTTCGGGTCCTCGATATTGACGACCGTGTCGCCTTCCTTCTTCCAGTCGACGCCTTCCGTGCCGCGGAACACCGTCATGTAATAATCGTAATCCGTGAAGCTGGCCTCCAGCATGGTCAAGATCGTCTGCAATTTGCGCGGATCTTCGGCGGCTTTAGGCGTGATGCCGACCGGGGTGCTGCTGACGCCCCACTGAGGCGCGCCCGACTGCCCGTTCGGACCGACCGGCGGCACTCCGAAAGCGATCTCGCCGTTCGGCTGCGCTTTCTTGAAGTTCAGATATTGTCCGCCGCCCGCGTCGCCTTCGCCGATCGGCTTGTTGCGCCAATGGTAGAACATGCCGCCGCCGGTAAGACCGATGCGGTTGTTGTAGAACGCTTGCGAATCCGCCCAATATCCGCCGGTATTCTCGCCCGTGATAAATTCGGGATCGATCAGCTCCTCTTTGTACCATTTGTTCAGCAGCGCAAGCGCTTCTTTCATCTCCGGCTGCACCGCCGCGAACTCGATCTTGCCGTCTTTGAGGACATAGTTGGTATTGTCCGCCGGCAGTCCGAACGCGCCGAGCACGAACGGGATCGCATGGTCGGACATGCCGTACGTGTCTTTTTTGCCGTTGCCGTCGGGGTCCTCGTTACGGAACTTCTTTAAAGCGGTTTCAAATTCCTCTAACGTTTCGGGAATTTTAGTAATGCCGACTTTATCCAGCCAGTCTTTGCGCCAGACGAGCGACTGCGGATAGTCTCCGTTCAGGTTGATGGACGGCAGCGCGTAGATCTTGCCTTCGTACTTGACCGTGTTCCACAGCGAAGCGTCGTATTCGTCGATGACTTTGGCGTACGTCGGCGCGTATTTGCGAATATCGTCTTCGGAAATGTCGGCCAGAATGCCGTTCGCGACATACTTCGGAATCTGCTCCCGAATCTGAAGCACGTCCGGAATTTCGCCTGCCGCGAATTTGACGTTGACCTGATCGTTCCACTGCTGCGTATCGACGTACCAGACATTGAACTTCGCGTTGAATTTCTTCTCTACCATCTTGAAAATATCCGAATTCGGATCGGGTTGGGCATACGAGTTATACGCCAGCCAATCCAGTTCGACTGGCTTCGACGGATCGGCGGCCGCTCCCGCGGAATCCGACGTTTTGCCTCCGCCGCATGCCGTCAGCGTGCCGACCAACAGCGCCGCCGCGGCGAATCCTGCCCATTTGTGACCCCATCGCTCTTTTCTCATTCCTTATTCCCTCCAGATACGGCGTCTATACGCTTCCTTTCTTTATGTCAGGAAACGCATAGCCGTCCGCTTAAATTATATCGGACATTGTCCGAGCTGTGAACCCGGCTGGGTCTATGGATCAACCTTTGACCGAACCGAGCATGGTGCCTTTGACGAAATACTTTTGCAGGAACGGATACACGCAGATGATCGGCACGATCGATACGACCAGCGTCGCCATCTTCATGGATTCGCCGTTGACCGGCTTGTCGATCAGATCCGCTCCGCCGCCGGCGGCCGGATCGAGCGTGCCGTCGATGACGATGCGGCGCAGGATCAATTGAAGCACCTGTTTATGTTCGTCCTGAATGTACAGCATGGAGTCGAACCAAGCGTTCCAATGGCCGACGGCGCTGTAGAGCGAGACGGTCGCGAGAATCGGCATGGACAGCGGCATGATGATCTTCCAGAGGATGTACATTTCGCCGGCGCCGTCGATTTTGGCCGACTCTTCCAGACTTTCCGGCAGCGCGGAGATAAAGTTGCGGACGATCAACAGCAGGAACACGCTGACCACGCCGGGCAGGACCAACGACCACACGGAGTTCATGAGACCCAAGTTTTTGATCAGCATGTAGCTCGGAATCAGTCCCCCGGAGAAGAACATCGTGAACACGATCAGCGCCGTCCAGAACGGACGATGAGGCAGCGTTTTTTTAGACAACGGATACGCGCCCATAAAGGTCAGCATGACGGTCAGCGCGGTACCCAGTACGGTACGGATAATCGTGTTTCCGTAAGCGGTCCAAATGATCGATTTGCGGAAGACCTGCTCGTAGCCGCTGAAATCGAATTTGGTCGGAAACAGATGGAAGCCGTAGCTGTTGATGACTTCCACCGGACTCATCGAGATCGTCACCACTTGAAGCATCGGGACGATGATCGACGCGCAGAGCAGAACCAATACGGTATACGCGAACCCGACATAGATGCGGTCGCCCCAACTGCGATTTTTGATTTTCACTTCTTGGCTCCTCCTCTCTTCCTAGAAAATCGCCTGATCGCTGAAACGGCGGGCGATCGTGTTGGCGGTCAATACCATGATCAAAGCGATCACGTTCTTAAACAATCCGACGGCGGCGGCGTAGCTGTAATTCATCTTGGCGATGCCTTCGGTATACGTGTAAGTCGAGATCACGTCGCCGACGCTCTGCACGTTGGTGTTCAATAAGTTGAAGATCTGATCGAAATCGTCGTTGATGATGCTGCCGGAATTCAGAATGATCATGATCACGATGACCGGCGCGATCGACGGCAGCGTAATGTACCAGACCTTCTTCAATCGGCTGATGCCGTCCACTTCCGCCGCTTCGTACAGATCGGGGCTGATGCCCGCGATCGCGGCCAAGTAGATGATCGCCGAGAAGCCGACGCCTTTCCATACTTCCGTGCTGACCAATACCGAACGGAACCAACTCGTATCGGCGAGGAAGTAGATCGGCTGGAAGCCGAACTCCATCAAGATCATGTTCACGATGCCGCGGCTCGGCGACAGCACTTCGATGATGATGCCCGACAGTACGATCCAAGACAGGAAATGCGGCAGGTAGCTGACCGTCTGCACGAACTTCTTGAACTTCGGCCGCATGATCTCGTTGATCAGCAGAGCCAGAATGATCGGAGCCGGGAACCCGAACAGAATCTTGTACGCGTTAATAATGAGCGTATTCTTCAGCACCGGCAGGAAGTAGATCCCGTCGAACAATTCGCGGAAATGCTTCAGTCCCACGAACTCGCTGCCCGAGATGCCTTTGAAGATCCGGTAGTCCTGAAACGCCATCAGCACCCCGTAGATCGGGACGTAATGGAAGATGATGAAGTAGGCCAGGACCGGCAGCAGCATCAGAAAATAGTATTTGTGGCTGGCGTAGCGTCTGAGCATGGGATAGCTTCTGCGCTCCGCCGAACCGCGCAGGGCGATCGATTTGCGCTGCATGAGTCACCTCCGTAGATAGGATGAACGAAACGCTTAAGCGGCCTGAGACGGGATTCGTATGTAGGGAGAAAAGATCCCGCCGATCGACTGAAAGCGTATTCAATTTCTGGTCCCCACTCTACCCGCCGGATCCGCTCCGGGCAATGACTCATATTCGCCCTGATGGCGATTTTTTGACGAAAACGTTGGGTAAAAAAAGTGGCGTTTTTTGCGGAAAGGGTGATTTTATGCGGTGGGATTGGCAAGAGAATGGCTTAACGGCGGGGTTTGGCGGGTGAGGATAGAGAATGGGGATTTCGTGATGGGGAAAAGAAAAACGCCGGTTCGCTCATACGCGAAGACCGGCGTTTAAATAAACTTTTAATACAATTTCGTTCTTACCATCCGAAATACCGATTCGCATTTAACTGCCGCCGAAAGTCCTCTTCCTCATCACTGCGAATCGGGCTTGGCTGCAATTTCAACAGATAACCTTCATCGTGTTTCTCGACAGCGAGTAAAGGAGCCTTTTGAATCTTCTCCTCGCCTACTTCTTCAACCTGCTCCGGCCCCCAATAATTAAGCCAATGAACACACTCATCCAAAGAGCTTTCTTTATATTCAGGTCTGCTCGTATTGTTTGTGTTAATAACGGCAGCCCAATACGGATCGAACCGATCAATACACTTGCGAAAAATCTGCTCAACATTGTGTATATTCTCTTCCTCATAAAAAGAAAAGTTCGGACTCAACTGAATTTTTAACGTATTTTGCAAGAGCGGGCTTCGTGTTCCGTTCGAAAACATAATACAGGCTTGCGTCTTTTCTTCCGGCGTAGATAAAAACCACATCATATATCCGATATCCCGAGAATCTTTATCGCCGCTTTTTCGAAATGCTTTTTTGAAATTCTCTAAGTTCCATTCGAAAGGCACTTTATTTTTGCGACGTTTCCCTTGATACCGAGGATACACTTCTTCTCCATGTTCTCTTAACATTTGAAGCAATGCGTAGGTTCGTTCCGCCGCTTCATCGAAGCCTTCCTCTCTGGATTTAGACCAGCAGATTAACTTATTGGTCTCTCTCATTGGATCTTCTCCTTGATTGCGTTATTACTCTAGTCGTAAAAACGCCGGTTCGCTGGGAGGCGAAAGGCCGACGTTCGGATGATTGTTGTGTTGAATCGAGCATTGGATTTTAGGTTTCTATGATGACGACTTCGCCTTCTTCCTCATCGTCATCTTCGTCCTCTCCATCATCCTGCCAGTCTTCTTCGAGTTTATAAACTTTGACCGGTTGCAAATCTTTAAAAAAGTAGATTCGCTCGCAACGCGTACATCTCCAGACTGCATATTCAGGGAGATCGATAAGCCAAGTCGATTCCTTATCCGTTACTTTTTCGCTGAATTCTTTATCCGTATACACCCAAAGCTCAACTTCGTTAGGGTCTAGAGAATTAGACAAAAGCTTCCCGCACCTACACATAAATTTACCCAACGGTTTCTTCCTCCTTTTAGCCAGAGAATTAGATCATGCCCGACTTATCCAATACAGATTCGAATGTCTTTTTGTGCAGCGAAAATCGTATTCAACTTGGTTTGCAGAAGGTTTGCTCTTGTTAATAGATGCTCTTTCGGATCTCCCGACATATATTTGCCGGTCCATTCTTGAAGGGCATCCAGCTCGGTGTTTACGGACTCCATATCCTCGGCCGTAATGTCTAACCCGAATTGAAACAACGGAATCCAGATTAAACCAAGCTCTTCAGCGGCCGGTTTCCAGTATTTTTCGAAAAACTCTTCTGTAGCGATCGGCACGTAAAAATTCGTATTATTGGCATCACACTCATTGATGACAAAAGCCGCAACAGACATAAAGGCTCTCCTTTTACGTAAAATATTAAGAGCAAACCCAAACTGAAATCTTTTTGAACTCAGAAATCAAACTTAAAGTCGGCAGTTTCTTGAGACTATTTGTAATGAAAAGGAATAACGCCGGTCGCTAAAAGGCGAGGACCGACGTTTGAGATGGATTTTTTCTATAAACCGAAGTATTCTTTAGCGGCTCGTTGCGCTTCAAGTTCTGCAGGATTCTCGCTGTCGATCGGATTTTCTTGGAGTTTTATCAGATAGCCATCCTGCCATTCTGTCATAGATAATACAGGAGCATCGTTAATCTTATTTTCGATGAATTCTTGAAAATATTCGCTATTCCAGTAGTTCAACCAGTGCACAAAAGCAGATAACCCGCCATTATCATAAGGATTGAGTATTCTTCGATTAGTCAAATTCACAATAGCCGCCCAGTAAGGATCAAATAGCGGAATACAATCTTTGAAAAGCTGTTCCAAGCGATTAGCTTGTTCTTTACTGCTTAAAGAACTATTGTCCGGAAACTTAACAATCATTGTATTGCTAAAACGAGAATGCTGCGTGCCTACTCGAAGTTTGATAGAGGTTTGATCTTTACTTTGTAAAGAAGACGCAAAGATCACTGAATACCCTAAATCCAGAAACTCGACTTTTCCTTCCCGATTGCTTCCTTTTCTCAGAACCTTTTTAAAATTCTCAAAAGTCCATTCGAACGGCAAATCTTTGTTTTTCGCTCGACTCGGAACTTTATATTTCGGAAAGAAATCTTCACCTTTTGTCATCAATAATTGCATCAATGGATAAGCTTTTTCCGCCGCTTCATCAAACGTTTCGTCTGCTTTGGCTCTGGCCCAGAAAATCAAAGAATGTTCCTGCTGCATGAAATACCTCCAAAGTCAGCGCTCAACCTTTACTTCCGCCGCCCGATATACAGCACATGCGGCGACATCCCCAAGATATGCGGATCGTCCGAGACGTCGATCAGATGCCGGACCACCGCTTGAAACTCTTCTTCCCCGCGTTCCCGCCAATACGCCCATTGTTCGGAGTTCATCGCGCCCGCGATGCTGCTCGACGCTATCATCTTGACGCTCTCGAATCCGCAGCGCGCCATAAACGGTTCGATCTCGCCGACTTCGAAATAATAAGCGCCGGTAAATCGTCCTTCGTCGGCATGATCGAACGCGCCGGTCGTCATCAGGCGATTCAGCCCTTCGGCGTTATGATTAGGTTTCCACGATTGCGGATGCGCCAGCGACTTGCTCAAGAACGCGGTTCGCGGCATAAACGCAACGAACACCGTACCGCCCGGCTTCGTCACGCGGTGCAGTTCTCGAATGGCCTGCTCGCGGTCGGCTTCCTGCTGCAAATGATACATCGGTCCGAGCATCAGCGCCGCGTCGAATCTTTCGTCCTCCAGACCGTTCAGATCGCGGGCGTCGCGGGCATGGAATCCGTCGAACTCGGCGCTCAAGCCCAGTTCTCCCGCTTTGGCTTCGGCGATCTCGACCAGTCTCGGCGTCAGATCGGTCAAAGTCATCCGATATCCTCGCTCGGCGAGCGCCATCGCATATTGCCCGGGTCCCGCTCCGTTGTCGAGCACCCGTCCTTCGGCCGGCAGATGGGCCAGAATATGATGCCGGTTAATCGTGAATTCCAACGGCTCGCGCTCCAATCTTCCCCATTCGTCGAAAGCGCTATAGTAATCGATCAAGCTGCTCATATTTTTCTCTCCTTTTCCTATTTGCGCTGCCGATCAGGCAGTCCGCTTCGTCTATTTCAACGATTCGCCGTTTGCTTGCTGTATCCTGCTTTTTTAATTTTCCCCCAAACGAATCCGATCGCGAACACCGCAAACATCACGAGATAAGCGAGCAGAATCGCAGTAGTCGAATAGAAAACGCTCGGATTGGATAGCTTGTACGCCCACACGCCCGACACGACAAATGCCAACATGTAATTCTGACTGAGCGAGGCGATGACCATATTCCGATTCTCGTCGTTCAACAGTACGAACTGCCACAAGAACAGCAGGAACGAGATTAGCCATAGACTGTTGCCCCATACGAAATTCCGGATCGAGCTGCCGCCGAGGCGAGCGAACTGCATCCCGACCCACAGCCAGAATGCTCCCATCACGATCTGCGCGATCAGTGGAGGCACAATCCGTATGAACACGAACGACAAAGCCCCGTACAGAAACGGAATCAGCAGCCATATCCACATTTTTCTTTTTTCGTTCATTCTTCTACTCCTCCGTTCTTCGGTTTACCTTGTTTACCGGCTCTCTATCTACTATAAACGCGCGTCTGTCCGAATGGTTGGCTTTTTCAATAGATAACAACGCCAAAAACTCCTTCGGCGTTAACCGAAGGAGTCCTCTTTTCTCCGCTGCTTAATACACGAACCGCCGCTGCATCCAGAAACTGAACACGAAGATCGACACTTCCGTTAGAATCTTGGCAACCGCAAGCGGGAGGATCAACTGCTCGTTATAGAAGTACAGCAATCCGTAATTCAACAGCAGGACCAGCACGACCAGCGAAAAATATTTCGGCATCGACCTGCGGACCTTCGCCGCGTTAGCGCCTCCGAAAACGTATCTGCGATTCACGGAATAATTGAAGATCGAACTGCACAGCCGCGCGGCGACTACGGACAAGAACAGATTATGCGTCAGATATTGGAACACGAACAGCAGCAGAAAATCGATCGCCGCCGAAGCGGCAGACGAAGCGCCGAAAGCCAGAATCGGTAGATAAATGCGGAACGAATCGATCAGCGGACGAAAATGCGACGATTTGTTTTCTTCCAGATAGACGGTCTCGATGAATACTTCCCGAATGGCATACCCGTCTTTACGCGCGGCGAGCAGCATGTTCATCTCGTATTCGAAACGCTCGCCCGGAAGATCGCACAACCAATCCAGCATATTGTAGGAGAATCCGCGCAGTCCCGTCTGGGTATCATGCACTTTGCCGCCGGTCGCGATCGCGAACACGCTGCGGGTCACACTGTTGCCGAAACGGCTGCGCAGCGGCACTTTGCCCGTGAATTTGCGGCTGCCGAGCACCATGCCCGCGGAAGGATGCAGCAGAACGGCGTCCGCTACTTTCTTGATATCGCTAGGCAGATGCTGACCGTCGCTGTCGGCGCAGATGACGGGATCGCGCAGATCCCACTCGCGAATATGGCGAAAACCGGTTTTGAGCGCGCTGCCCTTTCCGAGATTATGCCGATGCGTCAGCACCGTGCAGCCGTAAGACCGCGCCATGTCGAAAAGATCCCGATAAGAAGGTCCGCTGCCGTCGTCGACGATCACGATCGGACCGAGACCGTATTCTTGCAATTTGACGATCAGATTGAGCAGGCGCACGTCGGGTTCGTAAGAAGGAATCAGAATGGTCATGGCTTATTCCCCCTCCGCGACGTACAGGATATCGCTGACGGCCCGTTCTTTGTTTTCGCCCTGCGGGTTGTTGACCACTCGGCCCATAAAATACATCGTCGAGGAACCGCCGCCGTCGAGGTTATACGCTTCGGTCGCGCCGAGGTCTTGCATCGTCTGGGCGAGTTCGCTGAGCGTCATGCCGCGGCTCTCGCTCGAACGGCCGTCGACCACGACGAACACGTAATGATTGGCGGAGATCATGCCGATCGCCGTTCTCGGGTTGGCGCTCTGGATCGAACGGTTGCCGAAGTTCTTGTCGATGCTGACGCTGCTGAAATCGCCGGCGATCTCGCCGTTCTGCACGAGAATCGGACCGAACGACAGCGTGTTGAGCGCGCCTTCCGCGAGCAGCTCGGAGGAAGAAATGGTCGTCTCGTCGTACGTCTTCATCGTGCCGCCCTTCATCAGCGCCATACCGTCCCGGGTCGGTTCGTCGCGGTACAGCGTGCCGTTACGGATAATGACGCCGTCGTCGCGGAAGCCGTAATAATCGCCGTTGATCGCGAGAATCGCTCCGGCGTTCGACGCGATATTCGAAGTCGTATCCGTGATATTCGTGCCGAAGCTGTTGTTGGCGAGCGCCGACTTGAGATCGGTCGCGTCGTCCACGACCACATCGGCGACGTAATACGTGATCTGATCGGAACCCGAACCGGTCACGACCTGTTTGATGCTGATGTCGAGGTCGTCGCTCTTATAGTTCCAATCGTCGGACGTGACGTTCGCTTGCGCTGCGGCGGCAGTCGTTTCTATCGTCGTCGCGGCCGAACCGGAATCGGAGTTGCTGCTGCCACCACCGCTGCTGAGCGTGCTGTCCACGACGGCGACTTCGACGTGCGGGATCAGGTAACGGTTTGCCAAGCTGTATAAAACGGTGCCGAGCACAAGGACGATGACCAGCACGATCACCGGCCACTTGCGCTTCTTTTTGGATCGGATGGAAATGTTGTCGTCTGCTCTCATCATGGGAAGCTCACCTCTTCGCGTTCTGTGATGAACTTAGGATAAGAGAGCGAACTTAAATGAATCTGAAATGAAAAAGAGGAGGCCATGCTGCTCGAATGCGAGAAATTTCGGTATGCGCTGAACCGCGACTCGTTTCTGACCGGAATGGGGTGGAAAATGCTGCATTTCGCTTTCGACGATATTCAGCAGCGGCCGGAAGTGTGCCGGATGCTGCTGCAGCTCAGCCTCGGACTGCTCCTGATCGAGACGTCGAACCGCGCGGCGCGGTCGGAGCTTTCTCCCGAAGAAAAGGACGTGCTGCGAACCGCTTGGCGTCTGGGGAGAGCGACTCGACCGAAAGACATCCGCGATCTATACGGCTTCAGCCATCGCAAATGCAGCCGCCTGCTGAAAAGTCTGGTCGATAAACGGCTATTGCGTGCGATTCGAGGCGGTACGTATGTGTGCAGATACGAGACGGTGGGCAGTTTTCCGGAAGTGCTGTTGTAAAGTGGCGTAAATCGGTGCGACGGTGACGGGACTTTTATAGTAAAAGAAGCTCCGTGGCTGAAATGTGTGCAAACCGTCAACAATTTGCGCTGATTTCGAGCTTGATTTGAAAAATGCTGACGTTTGGTCAACAATTTCGCCTATAATCGCTCGCAATCGGCGTTTTAGAGGAAAATTGTTGACTTTACGTCAACATCTTGTTTGGAATCCACTTTTTAAGGCGAAAATGTGTGCAAAAAGTCAACAATCGTCAGTAGTCGGTCGGCGAGACGGCGTGCTTGCTGCGGTTGCAGTAGCCCTTGAGACAAAAAGCGTCGTCTCGTTTCCGGGCCGCAGCATCTCGGCTTCCCAACCCAGCTCCTCCAACACGCCGATTCCGTCGACCGCGTCCGTCTCTGCGTTCCCGCCCCATCCACTTTCAAGCGCATAGAGCACAAAAAGCCGCACACGACCGGGATGATGTAGATTCCATCGCTCGATCCCCCCCGTTTCCCGATAGCGAAGATCGATCCCGACCATCAGCGGGCTGCCCGCGACGACGTCTTCCCAAGTGTGAAAACGAAACGCGAACGCGCGCCTGCGGCTCTCTGCTCGGAACAGCGTCAATGCGACCCGGCTTGTCCCGTCGATCCCGTCATACTGGGCATTCAGCGTATAAACGAATTGCTGATCGTTTACGACGATCTTGCGCGGATTCGACATCGTTCGGCCTCCTTTCTCCCTCTTCGGGGGTCGAAGCAACTTCACTCTCGTCTCGCAGCTTCCGTACCGGTCCTACTTCTACTCCTGCTCCGCCGACTCGTTGACCGCCGCTTCGAGCGCTTCCTGCATCGCCGAGTACAGCGCATCGGAACAGGCATCGAATTCGGCGGACAATCCGTGTTCATGCGCGGAATAAGGAGGGACGTCGTTCCACGAACCCATTCCCCCGAACACCCATGACCGGTACACGGCCGCATACACCCGCTGCGCCCGATCGGAATATCCGCTAGGAAGCTGATTTTTCACACGTACCCTGCCGCTCAGCAGATCCAACGCCGGATCGAAAAAGTTGATTTTCCAATGTCGTTCGCCGATCTTGTCCGCCAGCTTCCCGATCTCCGTCAAGGCTTGCTCCAATCGCCCGGCGGATTTTTCGAGGTCGGTACGATCGGCATTCCAATCGAACTCCGTCGTCCGGCGGCAGCGATAGTCGATATTCCAATGCATCGCGTCCCCCTGCCGTTCCGCGTTCCAATCGGCTGTCCAGATCTCGTCGAACTCGGCGAATCTGGCGACCAGCGCCCATCTTTGCCCGCCGCCCGAGAATCCGCTCAGCTCGCGATCTTTGACGCCGGCGTCCAGTCGAATCGCCAGCACGCCGCGGCAGCGAAGCTTGCGAAGATGATGCAGCCAACTCTGCAGCGAGTCTTCTTTACGCGCGGCAGGCAGCGGTTGTCCTTGCTCGTCTTGAAAACGCAAACGAAAAACCTGCGGATCGAACCCTTCCAGCGGCCGATATTCGCGGGTTCGCAGATAGAAGTTGGCGGCCGAAGACAGCAGCAGCAGTTGATGCAGTTCTCCGTTCATTCGATCACCTTCTCGTAGAACACCATCGTCATGCGTTCGTTCACGACTTCGGGTTCTCCTTTTAACGTATAGCCGACTTTCTCGTACAAATGGCAGTTGCCCCGTTCTTCCCGCACGGTCGCCAATTCCCAATATCGAACTTCCGGGTAGAGCTGCTCGATCAGCTTGAACGTCTGCTGCGCGATGCCGCGTCCTTGATATTCCGGCAAAACGAACAAAGGGCTGATCCGGTGCGCCGGTTCTCCCCGCACGATACGGATTGCGCCGACCGCCTCTTCGCCTTCCAGAATCCGATAATAATCGGTCTGAGGCTGACGAATCCGTCGTTCGATGCCTTCCACCGACTCGTTGGCCGGGCTGGTGTCGTGATCTTGGTATTTCGCAAGCAGCGGCGCAAAAGCGCGCACCTGCATCGCCTGAATCTCGGTCGCGTCTTCAAGATCCGCCAATTGCAGCGTAATATTCAAACGTTCGCCTCCTTTTTCGTTCGATCGACGTTTAGGGTTATTCCGACAATTCTCTCCAGAACACGATCGGTTTGACGTTCTCGTACCGAAGATCGGTATAAGGACGGCCGCCGAATTCGATTTCGAAATACTGCTTCAGATCTTCTCCGTAAGGAATCACGTCCGCCTGCCATACCGAAAACACCGGGTTTTCCGTTTCGTGCGGCGTCTCGGGCAGATAACGGTGGCCGTAGATCGGAATCAGCTTGGGAATATTCGTATGATAGAAACGGCTCGCCGCTTCTTTGGCTTCATTAAGATCGCTCGGACGATCGCCCCAATCCGCGTGCCAATAACGGTTGTACTCTACATCGAACAAGAGAGCTTCCAGCGGCCAGTCGAGTTTTTCGCGAATCCGCCGTTTATTGCGTTCCGAGAAGTCTCGCCAATTCGGAAACTTCTCGCCTCTCGGCACGGCCGCTTCCAATAACGCTCGCAGATCCGGCGGAAAAAGAATCCCGTATTCGCGCTCGACACGTTCGACCTCTTCCGGCGTCAAGCCGGGATCGAACACAAGGCCGTAACCGCGAAGCTTTTGGATCATAGCGGGGATGTTCATTCGGCTTCACCTCGCCTTTTTATTGGAACGTTTATAAGAACAATCGGACTTCTTCGCCCGCGGTCGGATAAGACCATATGTATTTCTCAGCTTGCATATAAGCGATCATGCAGCCGTCGAGCTGTCCGTTCTGCTCCAATGTTTCGCGGATCTCGCGCAGCGCAAGTTCCGTATTCAAGGCAAAGCAGACATTCGTTCATCGCATTTTCGACCTGCTCGAGCAAATCAAATTCGGCATCCGGGTCTTCGCCGTCGATCTTGTATTGCGCCAAAACAGGTCGGAATAGGTCTTTGTCCAGCAGCTCGTAACCCGACGCTTCCTGCTTTTTCGCCAAACTTTTTTATACGGACAGTTTTTTGGTCAAATACAGCACGAGATCGTCGTCCACCGTGATGTTATCGCCGTATTGAAGCTGACGATCGCCCATGTACAGGCCTCGACCGTCCGGCACGTAACCGCGTTTGACGTACATGATCTGGGCTTGCCCGTAATCGGCGAACAATCCCACCCCGATTCCTGCCGACGACGAACGCTCCGCGATCTCCTGCTCCGCCCGATCCATCAACCGCGAAGCGATCCCCTGTTTGCGGAACCGAATCAGCACGTTCAGATCGCTGATCTCGGGAATGCTCTGCTCGCGAAAAGGCGGATAGTCCGGCTGCCAGATTACGCTGCCGTAACCCGCGAATGCTCCGTCCGCTTCCGCGACCAGCGTCACGCGCAGCCCGGCTTCTTGCTCGGCCAGATAACGTTCGAACAATTCCGCAGGCTTGTGCCAGCCCTGTTCGCGGAACGCGTCTTCGATGATCGCCGGATCGTCCGAATTCAATCTGCGGATCTTGATCTCCATATTCCTTTACCTCCTTCGATTGCGGTTTCGCAGCGTCCTTTCTCGCAAGGTTTTGGCCGCTGCATTCTATCGCGCTTAACCGCGCGGATACCCGATCTCTTCCAGATCTTCCGCCAAATCTTCCAGCGTCAGCTCTTCGTTAAGCGACCGCAGCAGTTCCTCGGTTATCGGTTCCTGCGCGAACACCCGCTTGACCGCGTCGAGATCGACTTTCGTCTCGTAGTACTCAGACGCCCATTTCCGATAATATTCCGCTCCGCCAATCAGCAGCCCAAGCAGGCGGAATTCTTCTTCGCTATAAGTTTTGTCCGCTGTCCAGCCGGATTCGTCCGGCAGCATCCAGAAGCAGAACGTCGTCTCTTCGCCCATGAATGCCGGCTCCCGCAGAAATTCGGCGACGGCGTCAGGCACCGGGGCGACACCGATCTTTGTCTTACCGGCTTCGACAAGCTCATGATCGAAACCTTTGATCATCAAGCCATGCGCACCGAACCAAGCAAAGTAATGACTGCCTTCCCCGTCGCGCATAGACGCCATCTCTTCGCCTTCGTACCAAGCCGCGTTATAGGAATAGTACCGGAACTCCCATTCCGGCGACAGTATCGCATCCAACATGGCCGCCGCCCGGAAGATTCTGCGGCATTCTTCCGCGGGCGGAAGCGTAGGCAGTCCCGTCGAAGCCTCTCCGTTTACCGATTCGTCGTTTATCGATCCGTCCCTCCGTTTTTCGCGTTTACTTTTTGCGCGCGATCACGAACGCTTTGTCCGTCCGCTCGAAACCGACTTTCGGATAATAATCGGTCGCCGAAGGCGCCGACAGCAGCACGAGCGAACATTCGTCGCCGATCCTCGCACGTACTTCTTCGATCAGCCGTTTGCCGATTCCGCTCTGCTTATAATCCGCGTCGACCGCAAGATCGGACAGGTAGCAGCAGTACGCGTAATCCGTCAGCGCCCGGGCGAGACCGACGATTTTCCCGCCGTCCCATGCCGTGATCACGATATCCGCGCCTTCGATCATTTTCGCCAGACGCGGCAAATCTTCATACGGACGTTTGATGCCCGAGCCGCGAAACACGTTCGAGACGTCTTCCGGCGAAATTCCTTTGTAGTCGTGGTATACGATCGTCATGCTTGCTCGCCTCCTATGCTCCTATGTATCGATTCGTTCGGCTCAGAGCTGCGTCCAAGCCGTACGGATATAACCCAATTTCATGCCGACAGATTCCATATTGCGATGACTTTGCGACAGATAAGCGCATTGGCCGACGATCGCCTTGCTGCCCCGCGCCGAAGCTTCGGCCGCGCGATGTTGGATCAAAGCCCGCTGCAAACCTTGCCGGCGAAACTCGGGCAGCGTGGCCGCGAACGTCAGCGAAGCGATTCCGCCGCGTTCGTACATGACGGCGGCCGCCGCAGGAACCCCGTTCGACTCCGCCGCGAAAAAGGTCCATCCGGCTCGTCCGTGCAGCACTTCGTTATTGCGCCGCACATGCGGAATCCCCTCGTCCGGCAGCCCCGTCCCCCGGCAGTGCAAGGTCGCGTACAGTTCGAATTCGTCTGCGCCGATCTCGCGGATCGCGATCGTCTGCCCGGCTCGATCCGAGACGGGAGGCCGAGGCTCTCCGATCAGCGAACAATGGAAGCCCGACTGATAGAGCCCCAGTTCGTTCAGACGTCTGAGGAAATCAGGTCCTACCCGGGAAGGTACGATTTCCAATTGAGCTTTGCGGCCTTGAAGGCGGTAGAATTCCAGAATCGCATCCAGATCGTCCAGATTCGCGTCCGTCAATCCTTTTACCGTGTTGAACGAAGGCCACGGCATCGTCCGGCTGGAAAAAGCGACGGCGCCGCCGAATCGGCGAATCTCGATGCCTTCCGGATTGCCGGGCCGTTCTTGAATCGCCGTCATGCGATCAAGCATATAGTCGATCTCCGAACGTTCGATCGCGGCGGTCAGTTCGGGCGAAGGAAGCATGGAAGCGTGATTTGCAATAGGTATAGACATAGGAACCTCCTTTAAGCCAAATTCCAGCTATCTTGTCTTGATAGTAGACGAAAATGCGGGCGATATTGCGGGCGTCGTCGATCCCCCGATGATGCCTCCTATTCCCCGGCAAACCCGAGGATAAGCTTAAATGCTTTGCGTTTTTTCGATGCGGTCTTGAAGCCTTCCCGGGAATCCAGAATCCATACCTTTTTCCCGATCCAGATGCGGATATACAACGTTCGGCAGGAAAAAGGCCTGACGATCCCTCGGGCTTCGGTCTCGGTGCCGTCTTCGTGCTCGGTTTCCGTTCGAACGAACCAGCGGTTGCCGATTCCGATCTCGATATACTTTTTCAATCCGTGACATCCTCCCGTTATTCGCTCAATACCCGCTGCACGAAATCGGTTTTGGCGCGCGTATACGCTTCCCGATCGTCGCCGTGGCGCTCGGCCAAGTCGGTCTTCAGCTCGGCGTACTGCTGCGCAAGCTCCGGACGTTCCCGCAAAATATCGCGGAAACGCAGCTGCCGGTCCCATTTGGCTTCGCCGGGCCGCATCAGATGCAGGTGGCATTGTCGTTTATCGAGTTTGACTTTGACGAAAAAGCGCCGGGACGGCACTCCGTCCAATTCCGGCGGCACGTAATGCCAATCGTGCTCGCCCAGCTTCGCGACCACGGCTTCCAATTCGTCGTAAGACGGAATACGGGCCATCAGATCGAGAATCGGCTTCGCCGGAAGTCCCGGTATGGACGTGCTTCCGATATGTTCCACCGCATCCACTTCGTACTCTGCCAGCAGATCGCGAACGCGGGAAGCTTCCGTTTCCCCTTTGCTCAGCCATGCCGGATCGGCCGGCTTGATCTCGATCGCTTCCGTCGCCCAGACCGGCCACTCCGTATCGATACCTTCGCTTATGGATCCGTCGGTCTGCTCTTGATCCAATATCCAAGATACCGCTTCGTTCAAATCCTCCGCGACGTAAGCGGGATACGCGGCTGCCCAAGCTTCGCCAAATTCGCCGCGTTCATACCGGTCAAGCTCCGCCTGTCCCGCTCCCGTCCGAACCAGAATGCCGATGCAGCCGGCCGCATAGGCGGCGACCATATCCGTCCATCGGTCTCCGACCACGGCGCATCTTCGCAGATCCAAGCCGTCGGTCTCCGCCGCGCGGGTCAGCATGCCGACCGCCGGTTTCCGGCACGCGCAGCCTTCCCCGTGCTCGTGCGGACATACGTACACGCCGTCGAATCCGAAACCCGTCAATTCTTGTTCGAACTGCTCCATGCGAGCTTGACCGCGAGCGATCACCGGCTGATTCGTGAACGAATAGATGCGTTTGCCTGCGGATTTAAGCGCGGCGATCGATTCCGGCACGGACGGATAACATTCGAACGCTCCCGGCAGAATCATCTCGTCGCTGCCGCCCAGCGTGCCGTCGCGATCCAGAAAAACGGCTTGCAGTTTAGGAATCCCCATCTTATCCCTGCTTTCTTTTGCTTCTTTTTATTGAGCGATCACGTACCGAAAAGCTTGTATGTATGATAATTCCGACTTGTTCACGCGAGCCAGATGATCGTAGAAACTGTGCGCGAACTTGAACACATGGCCGAAATCCCAATTCGTTCGCTCGTAATCTTCGGCCCAGAATTTGCTGTCGAGCGGGAGGTATGCGCTGCGCTTAGCCGGTTGCAGCGGAAGCCGATCCACGGAAGAGACCAACTTAACCGTCTCCATAGCAGCAATCGAGCGGCTTGCGCGCAGCGCTTTGGCCAACTTCAGCAGAGGAACAAGACCTCGCTCGAAAAACTCCGGATAACCGAGGTCATGCAGCACGTTCAGCGCATGCGAGAAAGTCAGTAGATGGCCGATCAGATCGTGATGCGCTTCCGCGCGGTAGATGACCGAAAACGACGCCAACTCTTCCAGTACGAAAGCCGACAACTCTTCGGGCCCCGCGATCAACGGAAACCCGTCTTCCGGCGCGATCGGCAAACGTTTCACTTCAGACGCGCTGTATCCGATCCATGAACGGCCGGGAATCGTTTTCTCGAACGAAGCGATCAGCTCGACGAGGCCCGCGATCTGTTCGTCCGTTCCCCACCCGTCCAATTCGCGAATCGCAGACAAACTCGCCGCGCTGTAAATGACGTTATGCCCGACCCAATGCAGGCCGTCGATCGTCCGTTCCAACGCGTTCAGAACCGCCGCTTCCGCTTTTGCCCGATCGACTTGAGGTCCGTCTTCGGCTTGATCCGAACGGCTGCCGTTTTCCGAAGCATACACGGACCGAACCATCTTTTCCGCTTGAGTATGGATCTGCTGCCGCGTCCCGATGTCCAATGCAGGATTTTGCGCGAAAAACCAGCTTCCGATCGCCGCCGCGCCGAAATGCGCCTGCCAGATGTCTCCGGTTTCCTTTTTGCAGGCGGAAATGATCGAAAGGCCTTGCGTTAAAAGAAAACGATTCATCGTAACCTCCTATGCCTGATCTCGTCTTTTCAGTATACCCGTTTTAGCCGATCCGCACAAAAAAACCGGCACAGATGTTCGTTTGAACACCCCTGCCGGAATTTTCCCGATTCGTTTACTCTTCGACGTACATATTCTGGTCCTGAAGCCGAATCAATACCTTGCCGAAACGGCCGCCCTGATGAATCTGTACGTTGTCTGCCGGATAATTGCGCTTCAAATGTTCTTCGACGATGCTCCGGCTCCGTTCGTCCGCAGGCAGCTTATGGTGGCGCAGCCACATCATCGTCTCCTCCAACGCTTCTTCGGGCGTGTGTTCGGTCGTCTTGAGTTCTCGGGTGACCAGAGTCTCGAACGCATACCCTTTGAGCGCGAGCAAGTGCAGCAGATAAGTCATCTCCGTCATCTTCGGTCGGAACGGCTCGCCCGTGATCAGCGGCACGACTTCGTCGACCAAGCTGTTCTCCGAGGAACTGACCGGCATGCTGATATAAGCAAACCGGCGCGCGCAGCTCAAGATCCGCTCCACGCTGTCCCAATCGTGCACGACCGGACACATCGAGACGAACACCAGATCGAACGCTTCGTTCCAACCTTTTGCGGCGATATCGATCTTCTCGAACTCGCCGGAGACGATCTCGACCGGACGATCCGCAAAACGTGCCGTGTTCGCGCGCAGCAGTTCGACCTGCGGCGGCGACGATTCGAACGCGGTCACCTGCGCGCCCCGTTCGGCAAAAGGTACCGTAAATACGCCAGAAGCTGCGCCTACGTCCAGAATCTTCGCCCCGTCGAACTGCACGCCGCGGCTCGCCAGCCAATTGACGATTCGCGCGCTGCGTCTCCGGCCTTCTTCGTTAAAAGACTGCTCGTTGAACTTGTCCGCTTTAGCGTTGAATGCCGTGGCCGGATCGATCCCCGAACGCCGCATCCGCTCCGCCGCGCCGTCTCCGTACGTTTTCCATTCTTGTTCCCACACCGCCGGATCGAAAAAAGATTTCATATCGATGTTCACCTTGACCTTCCTGAACGTAATCAAAACTATCAGTACCTTTAATGTTGATAAGGTATTACAGATATTATATATCTATGATAGATGTTTAGGAAGGATCCTGCAAGTCCTTTCTTTTTTCTCTCAGACTTCGCGCTTGTTATTGGGGAAATAAATAATCCGCTGATAATCGCTGTCTTTGTCGTCCATGTTGCCCAGAAACATGCGATTATGCTCGGGAACTTTCTCGTAGGCTTCTTTCAAACGCTGTCTGGCCCATTCACTCGGCGCGATCAAATAATCGATATACGCTTTTTTGCAGGCTTCGAACGCCGTTTCCCGTCCTTGCACTTTCGTCATTTCTTCTTCGATTTCTTTGCGTTTCTCTTCGTTTTCGACTTCGTACAGAGCTTCGGCGAAGATCGCGGTACCTAATCCGGGCAGTCGGATTTCCGCAGGCCATTCCAACCGAGCCGTCAATTCTCCGCGATCGAATCGCTGAAGCACCTGTTCCAAGCTGTCATAGATCTCCTCTTCTTCCCCGTAAAGCGCGGCTCGTCCGTCGGCATACACGATCAATTCGCCTAATTCCACTTGCCCGTTTTTGCGACTGAACAAACGAATCCCTCGGCCTTCGACCGGCGAACCGTAAGGCAGCGCACTCGGCAGAACCGGTACGCTTCCTTTCAGCGCGCCCGTTCGGATCGGCGTCGAAGCCGCTTCCTTCAATCGATCGTCTTCCGGATTCAACGAGCTCCATTCGGCGATCAATGCCCGGTAGTAGCTGTTCGCGTCGTGCGTCCACGTCGCGTCGGATACCGCGTACGCTCCCAATCCGTGAACGGACAAGACTTTTCCTTCCGGGACGCGGCAAGTCAACCATCCCGAAGCGATCTTCTCGCGCAGTTCGTGAAGATCGACCAATTCCCAACAGTTTGCCGTGCCGTTCTCGTAGATCTCTATACCGGTATAAAAATGCTGTCCCGCGTTGAAGATGATTCCGGGTACGGTCGTGCCTTCAAAAACTTGCGTTCCGCGAATGCGCTGCATACAATCCTTCCTTCCATGATCCGTTCTTGCGGTCTTTTTCAAGACCAGACGCGCCGCGCTTCTTCCGCGACCTGCCGCACGATCTCTTCCGCCGACTGGCCGTCCGTCAGCATCCGCGTTCCCTGCCCTGCCCACAGCGCCATATTCCCGGCATCGCTGCGTTTTGCGGCGGCGTTTCGGATCTCTCTGGTCAGCGTATTTTGCGAAGGGAACGGCAGCGGATCGACGCCTGCCGTTTCCCATTTCCGGATAAACTCGTTCTCGATGCCTCTTGCCGGACGTCCGGAAAAAGCATCCGTCAGTACCGTGCTTTCTTCCGTACTGCCGAGCAGCGCCTGCTTGTACGCAGGATGCGCGCCGGATTCGGCCGAAGTCAGGAAACGCGTCCCCATCTGCACGCCGGCCGCTCCGAGCGCCAGCGAAGCCGCGAGACCTCTGCCGTCCATGATGCCGCCCGCCGTGATCACCGGAATATGCACGGCATCGGCGATCTGCGGAACCAGCGCCATCGTGCCGATATTCGCGCCCATGCGCCGACCGGACGTATCGAACGTTCCCCGATGCCCGCCGGCTTCGCTGCCTTGAGCGACTACGGCATGGCAGCCTGCCGCTTCCGCTTGGATCGCTTCTTCGACCGTCGTCGCCGTCGCGATCACTTTCATGCCCGCTTGAACGGCCTGCGCCATATGCCGCTCGGCCAGCAAGCCGAACGTCAGGCTGAGAATCGGGACTTGTTCCTCCAGCAGCACGCCGAACTGTTCGTCGAACCGATCCGGCGTAACGATACCGCCGCGATCGGGATGCGGAACGCCAAGCGAATCGCGCATCCCGTTCAAGGCATCGTTGACTTCGTCGAATCGATTCAGATCGTCAGGGCTGACGCCGGCAAACAAATTCACGGCAAAAGGAGCGTCGGTCGTCTGCCGGATCTCGCGCACGACGCGGCGGATCTCTTCGGGAGGCAGATACGCCGCGCCGAGCGATCCGAGACCGCCTGCCCGGGAAACGGCAGAAACGAGCGGAGCCATATCGGGGATGCCCGCCATCGGCGCTAAAATGATCGGATATTCGATGCCGAACAGATCGCATATTGCGGTATTCATCGAGATCGCCATGCCTGTTCCTCCTTCCCGTTTATACGCCGAGCAGCAGTACGACCGATTCGCTGTCCGCTCGCTGCAAATTGGCGTGCAGCACGCGAAGCGCTTCCGACATATCGGCTCCGGCTTCTTCCGCGTCGTCCGTCGTTCCGTTAAATTCGTTATAATATTCGCCAAGTTCTTCCGCATCGAAATTCGCCGGACTCAGCTTGTCGAGGTATTCCCTCTTATGCGCAACGGTCAAGATCGTGCAGAACGCGTATTTCGATTGCGACAGCTTGACGGCTAACTCGTCGTATTCCGATTCTTCCAAATCGATCTCCTGCTCGATCAGATATTCCAGCAGCGCGGAATAGATATAGCCCGAGCCGTTATATTCGGTCAGTTCCTCGGAATTCCGCTCCAGAAAACTGTAAAATTCGCCGTCTTCCCGCGAAGGATCGGCTCTGCGCTCCAATTCGTCCAATCTGGCGATCGGAATCAATCTGAATTCGGTCAACATCGACATGGGTTTCGTCCTCCTCGTTATGGTTTGATGCCCAACAGCATGCGGCTCAGCGCCGCGGCTTGTTCGAATCCTTCTCCGGTCTTTTCGGCGGATCGGGCGTACTCTTCCTTAAACCGCAAGATCGGCGATCCTTCTTCGCGAAGCAGGCGCTTTTCATCCGTCCAATAAGCCAGCCACGGCTCGCCCCGTTCGCGTACATAATCGAGGATCGCTTCCGCGCAGCGGTCCAGCGATTCCGGTTCGCGCGTGTAGGACATCCGAATCCGGTATTCCCGGTCGTCGTCCGAACAGATCCCTTCCAACGCTACTACGGGAAAAGGGTCGCACAGGAAACGAATTCCGATCTGCACCCGGAAATAAGGACCGGATGCCAGCTTATTCAGATAAACGAACTCGATCCGGTCCGGCCGAACGCGGGTATAGAACGCCGTTTTCGTTTTCCGGAAACCGAATCCCTTCAGGTCTTCAGCCAGCTTCCGCCCGATTTGCGCCGCCGACTTTTGTTCAAGCTTCTTATCCATGGCTTTCCGCCCTTTGCCCGAAATCGAAATCGCGAACTGCTCTCCTCGAAGTCAATACGATCGCCGCCGCTCTTTGCATGGTTATTCCTCGCTTTCGGAACGGTTTTTCTTTTCGGAAGCCTTATATACGTTCCGTTCGATCCAGCTTCCGAAGTTCAACACGTATTGATGCGGACCGCCCAGCACGACGCGAACGTGACCGCTCGTCAGCACCTCGTAATGAAAAGTACGTTTAGGCCCGGAATACACTTCATTATACTGTTCGAGCAGCCGGTCGCGCAGCTTCTCCGGTTCGCCTTCTTCCGCCGAAAGCGGGATATTGAACGCCAACATCGCTTCCTGAAATTCGTCGGGATCCGTCGAATGTTCGGAGAAAACGGTCAGCGGATCGGCGAATCCGGTCAGATGCCGGATATCGTCCTGCGTAAAACGCCATTGTCCGCCGACCTTCGTGCCCGATAGTTCACCGGATTTCAGGTAGTTGCGGATCGTGCGCGTCGTGACTTGAAGTTTTTTCGCCAAATCTTCGATCGTCCAATAAGTCGTCATGTCTGCTCTCCGTTTCGATGATAAGAGTATGCGTCGCGTATTCGGCGGCATCGCGGTTATGGGACGTGTACAGCACAATCTTGCCGGGTGCCGCCTCGATCAGCGTTCGGAAAATATCGTCGGCCGACTCCGCGTCGATGCTGCTCGTGCTCTCGTCGAGCAGCAGCACGTCGGCATCTTGAAGCAGCAGACGCGCGGCGGCGATCCGCTGTTTCTCTCCGCCCGACAGATTCGCCCCGTTTTCCGTCAACCTCGTTTCCCAAGTCTTGGTTCGCAGAATCGGCGCCAATACCTTCGAACGCTCCAGCCGTGCTTTCTCCTCGTCCGATAATCGCCTGCCCCATCCGATATTCTCTTCCAGACTTTTCGATAAAATGACCGGATGCTGAGAAGCGTAAGCGATCCTCGCCCGTAAACCGTTCTTGCGAAGCGATGCGATCGGGATATCGTTGACGGCGACGCCTTTCGCTTCGCGAAAAGCAAGCAGCAGCTTCAACAGCGAAGACTTGCCCGAACCGGACGCTCCTTGAACATGCACGATCTGTCCGGGAAGCAAACGATCTTGAAGCCGGTAACGAAAAATCCGACCGTCCAGCTCAAACTCGGGATCTTCCAGCGTAATCGAACGAATCCGATCGACTTCGATCGAGCCGTCTTGCTCCGCATGGGCATCCAGCTCGCTGCGCACGAAATCCAGCCCCGTCTCCAACGTTTTGAACTTCAGATTGACCTGCGTCAGCCCGCCGAGCGCCGAGAAAAAAAGCGGCAGCAGCAATCCGACCACCACGACGCTTCCGATCGGCAGCAGATTTTGCGCGATCGCGTACGTGACGCCGAGATACAGCGCGTTTTGACAAAATTGATTGACGAAGTCGAGACTCGAACTGGAGCCTTGAGCGAATTTGTTGGTCTGCGCGAGCGTACGGTACATCTCCCGAATGCCGGGAAGCAGCAGCCGATCGAGCGACGACGCATCGGGCAGCTGTTTGACAGCATCGACGTTCGAGAGCGCGGAGACCAGATCTTTGCTCGCGGCCGCCCCCCGCTTCTGCATCTCTTCCATACGGACGCGGAGTCTGCGGTTAATCCATCGAAAGCCTACGACATTGACGGGAATCAAAATCAGCAGCGTCAAAAATATCGTCCAGTGTATCGAAAAAGCCAAGACCAGCGCGACCGCAAGGATCAGCAAAGAGCGGATGAATTCGCCGAATCCCGAGACCATGAACAGATACAGGCTGTCTACGACCGCAAACATGCGGTTGATCAGGTAAGCCGGCTCGCTTTTGGCATAGGCGTCGTAATTCAATCGGTGGATCTTGCCCAGCAGCGACGATAAATACCGAGTATTGAAGCGCGCCGCATAATTCTCCCGATAGATCAAAAGCGCGAATTGAAGCCCAAAAGACAAAGCCATAGCCCCGAGCACGACGCCGAACAGACGCAAATTCATGCCTTGCTTGCCGACGGAAAAAAGCTGCAAAAGGACAGGCGTGATCGTAGCCGTAACCGAAGACAGGGCTACCAAGATCAGCGTAACGACGACGAACTTCTTATTGGCGAGCAGCAGAAATTTCACGGAATGCTACCTCCTTTTGATCTTGAAGATAGCATTTAATTCATATATTTTCAACTTAAAAGTGAAATAATATGAAAAATCTAAAAAGCCCAACGATGATCTTTAGGCAGGCAATCGTCGCATAATAATCGCCCGTCTACGGTCGCGCCGTTGCATAGCTCCGCAATAGCATCCGACCGTTCGCGATCCGTCGTCCATTGGCCGCAGTTCTCGCATCTGCCGCAGTTCGAGGAAGCCGGATCAAGAAGAAGCGAAGAAGCATGAGTCCATTCGAGCGTTTTGCCCGACTTTTGCGAGATCAGGTCTTCGCCGATTCCGACAAAAACCTGCTCGTCGAAATATTCCTCGTCTTCGCCGCGTTCTTCGTCGAGTTCCACCAAGTAACCCATTCGAATCAAGTAGGTTCGTTTCATCGCGTTCCTCCTTTTGTCGTCAGGCTCGAATTCGAAAACCGGCAACTCGTTCTCTACACTTCCGTTCGCGATGCGGCCGATTCAGCGGGTTTTTCGCGTACCATGCTGATAAACGGCAGATTCGTCAAATCCACCATCGACGTAAAAGTTCGATCTTCCCGGAATCCCGCATGCCGATAAACTTCGATGGCCCGTTTGTTGAAGGCCGCGACCGCGAGCCTCAGTTTTTTGGTTTGAAACGTTTCGGTGAGGTAAGCGATTCCCTGCCGGAGAAAGGCTTCTCCCAGCCCTTTGCCCGTCAAGTCGGGCCGCAGTCCCAGACCGATATCCAGATACCCCGGCTCGTCATAGATCCCGACCAGCCTCGCTCCCGGAACCTGCGCCGATTCACCCGTACAGAAGAACCCGATCAACTCGCCTTGCTTGTCGAAGGCTCCGAGATATCGCCCGTTCATCAGATCCTCCAAGTCGTCGGGATCGCTCGAGAAACTGCATAGCGAATACGGCGGTTCGTACACCCAGGTATTGATCTTGGCCGCGTCTTCCGCGTTCAACGGCCGCAGCGTGAGGATGAAGTCTCGGTCATAAGATAGGGTCATGCGTTTCGTCCTCCTGCTAAATCGAAATGTTCTGATCGCTATTTATCTTTTACGATATTTAAAAGAGTAGATAAATCCGCTTTAAACATTGAATTTAAATTGGGAAGAGAATCTATAAAAGAATCTTGATCAAACCATAAAAAAAGATCGATATCCGATAGATCTTTCTGTATTCTCCCTACGCTTCTAATCGTCAAGAACTCTCCGTTTCCTATTGGAGCTGCTCCGGTTATCGTAATAAACAAATCATAAAAATCTTTACCTTTATCTAAATTAGTAAACGCCAAGACATTGGGAAATTCATGTCTAGGGTTTAAGCTTTTAAATTGCTTCGTAGCTTTGTGAATATGCGCAGAAATCGCATTATAGGTAGGGTCAGGGTACGCTCCTTCTTTTTCATCTTTTTCTAACGTTTTTTCTTCACAAAAAAACACCTTTTTTTGCTTATAAAATACTTCAAAATCCGGCGTTTTCTGATCAGATTCAGGTATTTTTACGGCTTCTAGCCCGAAATGCAACAAGAATTTCCGAACGTTTTCTTGGCCGAAATCTGACATTCTGCCTCCCTCCGTTACTCATAAATCCGATTCAGCCGCACTGAAGCACGACCCAAACGTTATCGAAATCGCCCCGCTTCAGATCGTCTTCGTGAATCCAGAAATAGATCATCCCGAAATCGCCCCACGTCATGCCGGTATCGTCTTCGGAGTCGATCTGAAGCAGAAGTTTCCAGCCGTCGGCTCCGGGTTCGAGTTCGGCGCGTCTCGGATCGCGGTAGCCGACGGGACTGCCGCAGTCGATGCCGTGCGTGACCAGTTGGCATTTAAGCTGCATCTCGCCCTGCACCTGATCGGGATTCCCCAGAAAACGATGGATCGGGAACCCCGGCGCGTTATGCTCCGTGATCTGCTCCATCAGCTCGATGTACAGATCGATCTCTTCTTCGTTCAAGTCCATTCGGCGCACGGCCAGCGTATTCCAATCCGGCAGCGTAGTCTGCACCGAAAATTCGACGGATAGCGGTTCCAAGTCTCCGTCGTGTCCGGATTCTGCGGGCGGCGATACCCGTTCGAGCGCCTCGGTATCCGCGGTATACATGACTTTCCAACTCCCGGCATGCTTAGGCGAGTAACCCCAAGGCTGTTCGGCGGCATCGTAGAAAAAGCTTAACAATCCCGACTGCGGCAGGTTTTCCGCCGTGAGCGGCGCGTCTTCCAAACGGATCTGCGCGATAAAAGTCAACGGTTTGCCGTTATGCAACGGCCACGGCGTGCCTGCCAGCAGATCCGGCCGACCGCCGATCTTGGAGCGTCCGGGCGGAATTTCTTCGTCCGAGGTCGGGACCGTCGTCATGCGATTCGAGAGCTTCGTCAATCTTTGTAACGATTCGGCAATCCGGTCAAGGCCGCCGCGTTCGATCAACGCTTGCACTTCCGGGTCTTTCTGCATCGTATCATTCTCCTCCGATTCGTAATCGGCGCCGAGCTTCTTCCGCTCCTGCGACGTGCAGCACTTTGTTTCCGTAATTCGCGAGTTTCGCTTCGAATTCGGGACGCCCGCGTTCGAAATCGCGGGTCCAACGAAACATCATCTTCAGCATCCGAAGATCCGGCGGGTAATGCGAAGCTTCCAAGCCGGTCTTCTGTTTGAGATAACGCGTGACGATACGCGCCTTTCTTTTCCAGAGCGGCGGATCGAGAAAAAGCACCTGATCGGCCAGATCGTACAATTGACGGTAGGAAGCACGGTCTACCCCTTCCATGATCCAAGCGCCCTGCCGATCGATGGCGCGGATCCGTTCGGCTTGTTCTTCCGGCGAGCGCTTGGATCGGTCTGCTCCCCGTCGATATACGATATCGTCCAACTCGTGCCACGGGATGCCGGTACGTTCCGATAACTGCCGGGCCAGCGTCGTTTTGCCGCTGGCGACGATGCCGACGATCAGAATCTTACTGGCGCTCATAACGGCCCTCCTTAATGATGAGTTTCCCTATTCCGCCTTCTTGATTTCTTATTCGCCGACCGTATATACGTTCCCTTTTCTCGGCAGCAAAAAAACCGCCCCGATTTCCGGGCGGTCTTGTTATTTGCTGCCGATTCAGTCGGCTGTCGCGGTAACAATCTTATCGCGTTCGTACCAGTAGCCCGGCACGCCGCGTTCCAGACGCATCAGCGCTTCGAGATAATAATAATCGCCCCAGATCGTGTAATCGTCGGGCGAGTCTCCGCCGCGCACGGAATAGGAACCGTGCAGCAGCAGTCCGCCGGCCTGCGGATCGCCGTGAGTCGAATAATTCCGGATCAGCGATTCGACCGATGCTTTTGCCGTTTCCGTCAATGCCGCGCTCCGCTCGTCGCTCTCGCCGAGCTGCGAAACGATCTCCAACATCCCGCAGGCCGCGATCGCCGAAGCGGAGCTGTCGCGCTTCGTATCCGTGGTCGCGGGCGCATCGAAGTCCCAATACGCCACGCGGTCTTCCGGCAGATGTTCGGCGAAATACAGCGCCATGCGCGCCGCCGTGTCCAGCATCTCCGGATCGTTCAGATAACGCGCGGCAAGCGCGAAACCGTAGATGCCCCAAGCCTGCCCGCGCGTCCACGTCGAACCGTCGGCAAACCCTTGATGCGTTCCGCCGCGAACCGCGTCGCCGGTAGCCGGATCGAAATAGAACGTATGGTAGCTCGATCCGTCTCCGCGTACCAGAAACCTTCTCGATTTCCGGGCATGCCGCTCCGCGACACGCAGATAGGACGATTCTCCCGTCTGCTCGTGCGCCCAGAACAGCAGCGGGATATTCAGCATGCAGTCGATAATGATCCGTCCGCCGTTCTGCGCGTCGCCTTCCCGGCCCCATGCTTGAATGATGCCGATCCGCTCCCGCCAACGCTTCATCAGCATGTCCGCGGCTTCCAGCGTCAGCTTGCGCGCCTCCTCGTCGCTTTCGAGAATCCACTGCGCTTTGGAAGAAAGCGAATACAGAAAGCCGATATCGTGATGATCGAACACGATCTTCCGGTCCATCCGGTCGCGGAAATTACGCACCGTGCGCGCCGCTTCTTCGCGGAACGCCGGATCGTCGGCGTATTCGGAACACAGCCACAGCATGCCCGACCAGAATCCGGCGGTCCATTCGGTGTTGTCGTTCAACGTATACGGACCGCCTTTCTCGCCCACGTGCGGGAAACGGCCGTCGAACCGTTCGATATTGAGCCGCGTGACGACTAATGCGTCTTCGATCGCTTTTTGCCAGATGCTCATTGCTTTGCGCACGCTCCTAACGAATGTCGGGGTGAATCAGCCGGGCGTTTTGTTTATATTGTCCCGGCGTGATGCCCTCGTATTTTTTGAACACCCGGATGAACGAGCTGCTGTTGAGAAATCCCACCCGTTCGGAGACTTCCTGCACGGCCGCATCCTCGCGTTCGAGAATGGATTTGGCTTCGTTCACCCGGTATTGGTTGATATAGTCGATCAGATTGGTGCCGGTCTGTTCTTTGAAATATTTCGAGACGTAAGCCGGATGGAAACGGAACCGTTCGGAGATCGAAGTCAGTCCCAGATTGACGTCGGCGTAATTCTCGCGGACGAATTCGAGCAGCTGCTGCTTCAGCTCCGCGTTGTGCGAACGTTTGCGTTCCTGTACCGTCTGGCAAACGCTTTCCAACATCTTCAGCAGCTCGGCTTCGATCTCTTCGAACGTCTCGCAGGCGAAAAGACTGCGGATCAATTCGCCGCGCCGCGTCTCTTCTTCGGCGTCGTCGAGCTTGACCTGTTCGTACGCTTTGAGCATCGTGCCGATCAGCTCGAACATCAGGCAGCGCGCCAATTCGACCGATAGCGGCTCGCCGGCGAAATTGGTCATCAGGATCTCGTTCATCACTTCCGTGGAACGGGCATAATTGCCGGTCGCGATATAATTGACGAGCTGCCGTTCCAGATCGAGCGGATAATACAGTTCTTCCTTCGGCTGGCGAATCCGTTCCGGATCGATAATCTGCCCGATTCCGAGAATCAAGCGGTATTCCAGCGCTTCTTCGGCTTCGCGGCGGCAAAAAGCGATCTGCGGCAGGCCGCAGCGGATTCGGCTGACGCCTACCGAGAACGTCACGAGGAATCGCGAACGGATCAGCTCCTGCGCTTCCGCGGCCGCCGCCGCGATTCGCCGTTCGGTCTGCTCCTGATCGATTTCGCTTTGCGCCCCGGCGGCCCCGCCTCGCACATTGACCAGAAACGCGATCTTGCCGTCCAATTCCGCCGAATAGACCGGACCGACGGCGCCGATCATTTCTTCGAGCACGTTGGTCAGGATCAGATGCACGAACTGCCTTTTGCGTTCTTCGTCTTCCGGTTCGCGGCTTCGGAACAATCCTTCGTAGTTCTCGATTTGCAGCAGCAGTACCGCGAACGCTTCGGATTCGAACCCGATTCCGAGCCGCTTCATCTCGGCTTCCGCTTCTTCCTCCCTCGGCAGCCGGCCTCGCAGCAGCCGTACGAGAAATCCTCCGCGCATGATGCTTTGCTGTTCCCGCACTCTCGCGGCGAACCGGTCCTGCTCTTCGAGCGTCTGGGTGAGCACCCCGTGCAGAATGCCGAACTCGTCGCCGGGCTGCTCCAGTTTGCCTTTGACCTGATCCGACACGATGCTCATGATCCGGCTCAGCGGACGATAGTTGCGGCGGGCGAACCACCAAGCGGCCAACCCGCCCAGCAGTAATCCTCCGCCGACGCCCGCCAGCGTAATGTCGCGAATAACCGTCAGCTTGCGCGCATAGATCTCCGTCGACACGATCGAGACGTATTCCCAATCCTGCACGCCCGACGAGATGCGCGAGACCGTGACGGATTCTCCGTCCCATTCTTCCGCGCTCGTCTCCCGCACCTGACCCGGCATTTCCGGACGGTCGGCCTGCGCTTGATCCGAGCGGTAAGGCGTCACGATCGGACCTGTCGAAAATAACGTACGTCCTTCGCTGTCCACGATGAACACCGTGCTTTCTTTTTCCAACCGCACATTGTCGATCGCCTGCTGGAAACGGTCGGGATCGAGCGTAACGACGAGCGTGGCCGGGCTGTTCTCCGATGCCCGAAGCGGAAACGGCTGCACGTAAACGAGCGTGTCCGCGACGCTGCCGTCTTCGGCCAGCAATTGCATGTTGCGGAAAACGCCTTCGCGGGTCGTATCCATCAACTGCGTCCATTGTCCTTGCGTCACGTCGGTGCCTCTGTACAGCATCTCGTAAGTCAGCCGTTTCTGCGCCAGAGAAGAAGAAGACAGCGTGACGTCGGCGTCTTTCACGTACAAGTACATCTCGCGAATCAGTCCGTTGCCGACGCGGACCGACTTGAAGCTTCGGATCAACTCCGTCGCCGTCAGCCGCCAGCGCGCGTCCGGCTCGTCCGCATGATTGATGAAGCTGTTGAGTTGCGAGTCGAGCGCGAGTTGGCTGCCGATGCCGATCACGTCCGCAAGCTGACTGTCGATCGATTCTTGCACCTGAGACAGCAGTACCTTGTTGGAACGGTTGACCTCTTCTTCCAACATGCCGCGCGCTTCCGCGAACACGGCCGCGCCGATCGCGATCGGAATCAGCAGAATGACCAGATAGGACAGACTCCAAGAGAGCAGAATGCTTTTTCGTTTTCTCATGTCGTCTCTCCTTTCCGTCCCGCTACTTGACCGTTTTTGATCTTTTTTGCTCGTTTATTCTTAGCCGCGCGAAGGTTTTCTCCCGGCCTACTGCGCGTTTGTTCCCGGTCCTATTTCCTATTCCTAGCCTACTCTTTGATCGCGCCGATCATGACGCCTTTGACGAAGTACTTTTGCAGAAACGGATAAATGAACAGAATCGGCAGCGTCGCCACCATGACCGTCGCGTATTTGACGCTCTCGCCGATCGCTTCCCGGTCGCCCATCGCGGCTCCGGTCGTCATCGAATCGGTGCTATTTTGGATCAGGATCTCCCGCAGGACCAGTTGGAGCGGATACAGATCCCGGTCGCGGATATACAAGATGGCGCCGAACCAAGAATTCCAGTGGGCGACGCCGTAGAACAGAATCATGACCGCGATGACCGGCATCGACAGCGGCACCACGATCCGCCAGAGAATGCGCATCTCTCCAGCTCCGTCGATTCTGGCGGATTCCAGCAAGCTTTCCGAGATCTCTTGAAAAGCCGTCCGCATGATGATGAGATTATAACTGCTGACCAGTCCCGGAACAATCAGAGCGAGCAGGTTATTGCCCATATGCAGCGTATTGTTGATCAAGAGATAGCTCGGAATGATCCCCCCGTTGAAAAACATCGTGAACACGATCGCCAGCATGATGGGGTTGCGCAGCATGAACGTTTTGCGGGACAGCGTGTACGCGCCGAGGATCGTAAACAGCAGATTCAGCGCCGTCCCCAGCACCACGATCAGAATCGTGTTGCGATAACCCGACAGAATACTCGGGTTGCTCAGCACCAGCTTGTAACTGTCGATATTGAAACCGTCGGGCCAGAGCAGCAGTCCGCTGTGCGCCATCAGACGCGACGAATCACTCAGCGACGCGTTCAGCACATGCCACAGCGGATACAGCGTCACGACGATCAGCAGAACCATGACGAGGACGTTGAAGCCGTCGAACAGCTTTTCCCCCGCCGTACGTTTGATTTGCATGCGGCTTCTCCTTTCTCCTTGTCAAAACAGCTTGTTGTCGGACAACGCTTTGGACAAACGGTTCGCGCCGAGCAGCAGGATGAAGTTGACGACCGATTGGAACAATCCGACGGCCGTGGTGTAGCTGAATTCCGAACCTTCGCTGATGCCTTTCCGGTACACGAACGTCGAGATCACGTCGGCCGTGTCGTACACGTTCGGATTGTAGAGCAGGATAATCTTCTCGAAGCCGATCTCCATCAAGCCCCCGATCCGCAGAATGAGCAGAATCACGATCATCGGCATGATACCCGGCAGCGTGATATGCCAGACCTGTCGCAGCCGGCTTGCCCCGTCTACGCGGGACGCGTCGTACAGCTCGGGATTGATCCCGCTGAGCGCGGCCAGATAGATGATCGTGGAGAAGCCCAGCTCCTGCCAGATCGAAGACGCGGTATAGATCGTGCGGAAGTTGGACGGATCGCTGAGCAGCGCGCTGTCCTGACCGCCGAAGAACGTGATGATCGTGTTGAACAGTCCGCCGCGCGCCGAGAAATCCACCACCATGCCGCAGATGACCACGATCGAGATAAAATGCGGAATGTACGATACCGTCTGCACCGTCCGCTTGAACAGCTCGTGCCGCAGTTCGTTGAGCAGCAGCGCGAGCAGAATCGGAGCCGGGAATCCGAATAACAGTTGGTAGAAGCTGAGCAGCAGCGTGTTTTTGAGAATCCGCCAGAAATAGTAGCTTTCGAAAAAGTCGCGGAAATGCTGAAGTCCGACCCATTCGCTGCCCCAGATGCCTTTGCCGACCGTGTAATCTTTGAACGCGATGATCGCACCGTACATCGGCATGTACTTGAAGACCAGGAAATACAGCACGACCGGCAGCGCCATCCAATAGATCGCTTTGTTCTTCTTGTAATTCAGCCAGAGGCGCGCGAACCAACCCTCCTTCTTATCCGTACCTCGTCCGTGCAGATCGCGGGGAGCGTAGGGCGCCTGCTGCCCTCCTTCGCGAGCGGCACGGAGTTTGCGCGCGCCGCCGCTCATCTCGCGTTATACCGGTCGACCGCGTCCTGCTGAATCTCGATCGCCCGGTCGATATCGAACTTCTTGATCTGCTCGACGAACTTGTCGAAGTTGTCGATCGGTTCGGCGCCCACGACGAACTTGATGAACATCTCGTCGCGATAAGTCGTGATATCGTTCATGATCTTGCTGTATTCGTTCGATTCTTCGGTCGTCAGGCTGATCGGCGGAATGCTGACTTCGAGCGTATTGTCGCTGTACTTCGAGAACAGCTCGACCGCGTCTTTCTGCTGCTGAAGCTGGTAATACTGCTCGTTGTAACGGTCGTCGTCTTCGCCCACGAACGGATAATTGGCGATAAAATGCTTCGCCATCGCCTGCACCACGGACAAGCCGTCCGGATTATGCAGAATCTCGTCCGTGTACGTCGGGTAACCGTCCACCATCGTATACGTTTCGCCTTCCACGCCGAAGTTTTTCAGCATATGGCCTTCTTCGCCGAAGAAATAATCCAGCGCTTTTACCGTTTCTTCCGGCCGCTTGTTGCTCTTGGTGATCGTCGCGCCCGCGCCGCTCCATTCCCACGAACGTCCGGTGAACATCGGTTCGTCGCCTTTGTTTACGACCGGGAACTGCACGGCCGTCATATTGGCTTTGGGATCTTTCTCCTGAAGCGCCGGAAGGTAACGTCCGACTCCGCCGCCGATAAACGTGAAGAACGCGCCCGCTTGGCTGTCGAGAATCTTCGCGTCGAACGTTTTCTGGTCGTTGGTCGCAAAATCGGGATCGATCAGCCCTTCTTCGTACCAGCGATGGAACATCTCCAGAAACGTTTTGTATTCCGGTTCGATCGGACCGTAAGCGACTTTCCCGTTTCTTAGGAAAATGGTATTGGTGATGCCGTACGCTTCCAAGAAGTTCGCGGCGGCGGGTCCCATCGTGGACAACTTCGGCGGAGCCCCGTAGAGCAGCGGCGCGTTCACGCCTTTTTTCTCTTTGAACGCCCGAAGCACCGTTTCCCATTCGTCCAGCGTCTCCGGTTTCTCCAGCCCCAGTTCGTCCAACCAGTCTTGACGGATAAACATGCCGCCGAACGTCTTGTATTCGCCCAGACGCAGATGCGGAATCGCGTAGATATCGCCGTTGTCCGCTTTGAGCTGCTTCGCGACTTCCGGATTCTCTTCCAGAATCTTCTTCAGGTTGGGCGCGTATTCGTCGATCAGTTCGTTCAAGCGGATAATGGAACCGTCATTGTACAGCTTGCTGTAATCGCCGTACACGAACATGACGTCCGGCAGTTCGCTCGAAGCCAACATCACGTTGAACTGCTCGTTCTCCGCGCCGACCGCCGGATGCTCGAATTTGGTTTGGACCCCGGTCGCTTTTTCCCATTCTTTGATCGCCGTGATCTCGTTCATGCTCTTCAGCGTGATCGAGACGTTCGTGTTCAGCGACGCCCAGATCGAGATCGGATCTTTGCCGTCTCCCTGCTTGCTTTCCGCTTCTTCCCCTCCGCCCGAGCAGCCGGACAATGCCGTTCCTCCGAGAATCAGCGTCGCGCCCAACAGGGCGGCTTTGCGTAACCAAGATTGTGCCATTCTTCTTATCGCCCCCGTCTGAATAAGATAGCGACCGCGCCGTGAAGCGCCTCCGCTGCTTCTCCAACTTATCGCCCGTCGCCGCTTGTGCCTATGCCCCATTCTTGCGGGAATGCCGATAAATTAACGAAAGCGCATTCATCTTAAAAAATGAACATCGGTGCAAAAAATCGCCATTGACAGGTTGTCGGGTATCGGGTCCGGTATACGGAGCGCAAAACAAAAAACGTCCCGACGGCATGGCGGCAGTACGGCCTGATCCGTTCGGAACGTTTTGTCGGCATACGGCGGCGGCTCGAGTTCCTGCTCGGCGCGCTGCTTTGCCTATGCCTTTTTTTGCTGCATCGCCTCGAGTAGTTCTTCCCGATGGGCGCAGGTCATGACGATCTTCTGTCCGTTGACCAATCTCAGCTCAAGCGCCTGATCGCCTTGAAGAACAAAGCGCCAGGTCCGGTGCCGATATTTGACTCCCCAATTTTGAAGATCTCTCAGCGGATTGGAGGCGATCTCACCGATGTAGGCAATATCGCTCAGCTTCACTTTTTTGCGAAAAAAAGGACTTAAGCTTAACGTTAAGAATTCTTCGTCCACCGCAATCTTCCCGCGCACGGTCAAGATCAGCAGAGGCAGTACAATACCGAGAACGATGCCTCCGATCCACATCTGCGAATCGGACAAAGGGTGGTTGCCCAGCGGCTTGTCCGCCGTTGATTGCAAGAGGACGATAAGCCAGATGATTAATGTCGGTGCAATCACGGCCGGAATCAGAGCTTTCGGCATACTCTGTTTCTCCTCGTACAGAACCTTCACGAAGCCTGCCTTCTTTCCTTAGGATTTTTCGCTTGAATCGATACTTTCGTCCAGCGTTTCTTCGTTCCACCGCGCGTCTTCTTCGTCGAACGCGGGAAGAAGGAAGAACGAGATCTGATCGTCGAACAGCATGATCGTATAAATGCGCTGACCCGTGCTTTCCAGATGCAAATCGTACGTCTGAATTTCTTCTTCCACGTCGTCCATCAGCGTAACCACAAAATGCTGAACCAACTGCTCGTATTCGTTCAACAGCCAAGCCAGTCTCTCGGGAAACTGCCGCTCCAACACGTTTCCGTGACAATAATCTTCGAGTTCCCGCGAGTGGGCGTATTCGATCCGCGCATAACGCTCGTTACGGCTTCCGGACACGATATAATCTGCAATCAGGTCAGCCATACGCTTCTTGCCTCCTTTTTAATTCCGGTCAGCCGGTTCCAAATCGATGCCGCAGGCCGAGGCGATCTCTTCGACGACCTGCTCGCGCGTCATCTCGTCCGTGTGCACATGCCGACCGAATTTTTCTTGCGACAACGAAGCCAAGCAGCGTTCGATCTGCTGCGCGGGCCAAGAATTCTCGCTTTCGCCTCGGCTTTTTAAGCGTCCCAGCAGCGTCTCTCGTTTCGCCAACAGCGCGAAATGCCGGACGTCGATCCCCGATGCCCGCAGTCCGCCGACCAATTCGTCGAAATAAGCCGGATTCACCACGGTCATCGGGGCGATGATCGTTCCGGAATACTCGCGCGCGAGACCTCCCAGCATCGACAGATTGATTTCGCGCCACATCGGATGATCTTGAAAATCGCTTTTGTGCAGTTCGGCCGGAAAGTTTTTGCGAATAAAATAACCGGCTTCTTCCGGGTCGTACATGAACGAATTCGGTATGCGCCGATGCAGTTCGTCCGCCGTCGTCGATTTGCCGGCGCCGAATGCCCCGTTTATCCAGATAATCATATTGTTCCTCCTAAATAAAAACCCTTTACTTCGTTTCATTCCTTGCCGATCTCTTGCCGTTGAGCTACAATTATCGCTATGCCCTCGAAAGGCCAATCCAAGAATTGCGAAGGTGAACCCATGATCGAAATTAAACATTCCGCGCTCAGCGGAGGCGAATTCACCCGCGGCGTGTTCGCGACCCGCGATATCGCCAAAGGCGAACTGATCCACGAAGCGCCGGTCGTCGCTTACGAGAACGAAGAACACGAACATATCGAGAAAACGATTCTCGCCGACTACGTTTTCCAATACGGAGCCAATCATACCGCGATCCTGCTCGGCTACGGCAGCTTGTTCAACCACTCCTATACGCCGAACGCCACGTACGAGATCAGCTTCGAGAAACATACTTTCGATTTCTACGCATACACCGATATCAAAGCCGGCGAAGAGATTCTGATCAACTACAACGGCGAAGAAGACTGCGACGATATTCTGTGGTTTATGGAAGAATACGAAGATGCCGCAGAAGAAGACGAGACGAACGATAAGTAATCCCGCATCCGATCGCCGCATGTTTCGACCACTGTTGTTCGCGGTCGAGCATGCGGTATTTTTTATAGCAAAAAACGGCTGTCTTACCGCTTCTGCTCTTTATTGCATGCTCTTTTTAAAGCTCCCGGGCTCACTTGATGATGTTTGAAAATAACCCCTGCCCGCTCCCTTACATAAGGGTCTTCGTCTTCCAGATAAGCCAGCAGCGTATCCAAGCACGAATACGGAGTCAAGGCCATAAGGCTCATCAGAAGCTGGCCGCGAACATCGTCTTCAAGGTCGGGTTCGCCCAGCCGCTCGCGCAGTCCGCGAATTGCCTTCAGATCCGACTCGGTATGCGCGGATTCGGCCTCTCGCGGCGGCGGATAATCGGCTTGCAGTTCGTCGGCGTCCGCTTGCGGATTATTTTCCAGTCGACGGATCAGCGATAGAACCGAGCGGAAGATCGGAGAGTTGTCCGTTTCTTCGTGATTCAGATAACAGATCCGTCCGCGAAGCGGCCCTCCCGTATAAACGGCGAAATAATTGGAATTGCCGTCCGTCCAGAGAGGCAAAATGTCCGCAAAAACTTCGATCCCGCTCAGCGCTTCCGTCATTTCGCGCATTTCTTGGCCGTCGATCAATCGTATGTAAAAATCTTCTTCGTTCTGCACTTTGTCGTGCGCTTCGAGCGCGGTTCGCGCCTCTTCGTCGAAAGTTGCGCCGAGCTCGGCAGCGGCCTCGATCACGCCCATCGGACTTCCTCCTTTCGCATAAAAAGCAAAGAGCGCTCAATCAGCCTTCCTTTTCTTTCCTTCATCGTAACAAAAGCCCTTGCCGAATGGCAAGGGCAGCGGTCACGCGCTCTGCTTGTTCGCGACCGTTTTCGAAAAACGAGTCTGATTGCGTTTACCGAACTTCGTAAGCGTCCGCGATCCGAATATACCCGTTGATGGCAACGCCTGTCCGATCGAAGATCCCCGAACGATTGCGATAATTGCCTTCCGCCGTAATCAAACGGTCCCCCTCCGCGCGAATCACGACTCCGATATGATCGTTAGCCCCGTTGCCGAGCAAGTCGTCGAACACGATCAGATCGCCCCGCTCGGGAACGAACCCCGATTCTCCGGACTTGTGATAGAAACCGTACAGCTCCGCCCATTCCATCCAAGCTTCGACCCAAGCGAAATTGCGCGATACCGGCGCCGCGTAACGAACCGGAAGTTCAAGTCCCGATTCCATGCAGCAATGGTACACGAACGCCGCGCACCAATCGAAGCCGATATCGGGATGCTCTCTCGGGAAATAACGCAGAATCGGTTCCAGATCGGGACCATATTTATTCTCGTTTCCGATCAGCGGTTTCGATGCCCATTGTTCGGCTGTTGCCGCCAAGCGTTCTCGTAAATGAGGTGTGTCGATTTCGTCTTTCTTCGCTGCATCCGTTGCCGCTTCGTTCTTAAGTGGTTCCACGTTCGTCCTCCTGCTGATTTTTATAGAGTCGTTTCCAGATCGACCTTGTAGTTCGGCTTCGTCACGTAAGACAAATACCGAACGGTTCCGTCGAATTCGAGATAAGCTTTGTATTTGTCGATAAAATCGGGCATTTTCACATAATCCAGTACCCGATCGCGGGCTACCCAGAGATGTTCCGTCGTTTCGTCCGATTCTCCGAAGTCGCCGCTCTTATAGGTGCAGGCGAAGCCCATGATCACTTTGCTGGGAACCGTGTCGTATCCGTCGTATCCCGGGTAGGTGCAGGTGTTGGACGTGATGCAGAACAGATGTCCCGGTTCGATTTCCATTCCGCTTTCTTCGCGAGCTTCGCGGACCAGCGCCTCGATCAGATTCTCTCCGACTTCGACCTGCCCGCCCGGAAACATCCAGATGTCGCGATGACGATGTTTGAGCAGCAGAACTTCCCGATTCGCGTTCTCCACGACGCCGAATACGGCCACGATATGAGTAGGAAATCTTTTCATCCTAGCACCTCCCGGTTATGTTCCGATCCTGCCTTGCTGTTTTCCGTACCTGTATAAAGTTCATTCTTTTGAAGCAAAATCCTCTTTTTCGCAACCCGCGATCGAATAAAAAGACCCGTACGTTTGTACAGGTCCCGTTCTTATCCTTCTTAGGAAAGCCAAGCGATCTAACATCAGAAGTCGCATTCGTCTTCGCTTCTGGTCAGCTCCGCCCATCTGGCCGATAACAGCTTGGCATAATCGAGCGAGTTCAGCCCGTAATGTCCGAGCGCATAGCCGTCGTTGATCTCGATCAGCAGCGTGCGCCCGTCATCGGTCAGACCGATATCGACCGAATAGCCTTTGGGCGCGCTCGCAAACCGGTTCACGATCCGCTTCAAGACGACGGGATCCAACGACAAGCTCCAATCTCCCCGATACCGGCGCACGTCGAGAACCTGCCCGTGCCTCACGAAGCCTCTCCATTCCGCAACGAACTTCACGACTTCCGAACAGAAAATCTCCGGGTCTTCTCCGTACGTTCCGCAGCCGATCAGGTCTTTGGTTCCGCGTACGACCGTGCCCGCGAACTTTTTGTCTTCGACCGGCTTGATAAACACGCCCCAACTCTCCGGATCATTGACGATGGCGCTGAGCTTGGTTCTCCATACTTTGCGCCCCAGCTCATCCTGCAATTCTTCCGGGTAATCCAGCTCGGGCGCGACGATGCCGTGTTTTCCCAACATCGTGCGCACGTCGTCGACATAACCGATCACGATGTCTTCGCGTCGATGTTCGGTCAATTCGGCCGTGTCCTTGAAATAGCGAATCTCGAATCCCAACTGCTTGAATCCGTCATAGGCCGCATAGAAATTATGGTTGGCGATCTCGCCGTCCATGCCTTTTTTTACGTAAACGATCATTCGGCTCGTCCTTCCTTCTCTTGCAGATACTCGATCAGCAGGAGTCCTACTTCTTCTTCGCCGTTATCCGCAGCCGACGATAATCCGCGATCCATTCTCCGCCTCGATACAACTTCGGCTTGAGCGCCGCCGCGCAGTTGACGGCAATCTCGCGCTGCGTATCGGAATCGATGCCGCTCAGCAGCGATCCGGCAAAAGCCAGCAGCCAATTGTTCAATCCGTCTTCGCCGCTGCCCAGCGGAGTGGGACGATCGTACAGCTCCGCGTAGCGCACTTCGAATCCGCCTTTTTCCAGCAGCGGCGCATATTCGCCCACGGAAGGGAAATACCACGGGAAGCGGGCTTTCCAGTCGACGCCGATGCGGTCCAGCTCGTTCGTCAACGCCTCGATGATCGCGCCTACGTTGCCGCTGCCGCCGAATTCGGCTACGAATCGTCCGCCCGGACGCAGCGCGAGTCCTACCGATTCGATGACCGCTTCCGGCCGCTTCATCCAATGCAGCGCCGCGTTCGAGAAGACGGCATCGTACGGCTCTTCTCCCTCTTCCAGTCGAAACCGCTCGGCATCCCCCACCCGGAAAGACAGGTCGGGATATTTGTCCCGGGCTTTCTCGATCATATCCGCCGAATAGTCCGTTCCTACGCAAACCGCGCCGCGCTGCGCGATCTGCTGCGCCAGATCTCCCGTTCCGCAGCCCAGATCGAGAATTCGTTCCCCCGACTGCGGCGCCAGCAGCTCGACCAATCCGACTCCCAATTGCGAGACGTACCCGATCCGTTCGTCGTAGTGCTTGGCATCCCACTTTTGTTCGATGGTTTTTTTCGACATGTCTTCATCGCTCCCGTCTTCGTTTGCACCATTATGCGCCTATAAGAACGAGATAGGAAATAGGTTTTGCCAATAAGTTGATAGTCACGCTCGATTTCCTTGATCCGATAACTGCCTAACGACCGGCAGGACCGGCGGACTGATCCGTTCGGGCAGCTCGTCCAGATCGAAGAAGCGATAGGCCCGGTTCTCGTGATCCAGCCGAAGTTCCCCATCGTAGATATTCGTTCGATAAACGACGTCCACATTATGGACTTCGTCGCCGTTCGGATACACGTAACGCATTCCTTCGCCCGAGAACACGCCGAATAATTCGAGCTGTTCCACGCGCAGCCCCGTCTCTTCGTAAGCTTCGCGGCGCGCCGTCTGTTCGGTGCTCTCGCCGAGTTCCATCGCGCCTCCGGGGAAGCACCAGGTATCGTTATCGTTGCGATGCAGCATCAAGACCCGACCTTGTTCGTCGAAGATCAACACGCTCGCGCCGCACATGATCAAAGGCCGGGAACCGACCTGACGCCGCAGCTCCCTCATATAGTCGAGATTCGTCATGAATGATTTGGCTCCTTGTCCGTCCAGTATTGGGTCTCGATTTCGTGCCGAATCGACAGTTTCATGTTATCCTGCAAATGTTCGTATGCTCGAAGCAATCCTTCCTCTTCCGGCAGCAGCCGCGCGATCAAGCTCGTAACGGAAGAATCTTCGTCCGGCCGTTTCGAGCGGAACAGCGCATCGTGAATCCGGCGAATGCTTTCCGGATTGGTCGTCATGAACCGTACCGGTTTGTCCCGAGTTTCCAGCTTGAGCGTTAACAGGACATGCAGGACTTCCAACCGATACTCCAATTCCTGCTTCGATCCATGCTGCAAGACTCCTGCCGCCGATCGATTCACGTCTTCGATCAGCTCCGTAAACAGAAGTCCGACCTGCTGCATCGCCATATAGGACCAATAAGCCGTTCCCGTACTTCTCCCGTGGGCTTCCCAACTCGTGTCCCATAAGATCTGCCGAATCGTTTCTTTTTCCTCCGAACCGAACAGCGCGATTCCGAAGATAAGACCGGCGTTGCAATCGACCGATGCCGATCGTTTCCCCCATTCGACCAATTTGGGCACGATGCTTCGATCCGAAATTTTGCAAGCTAGTACGGGCAGGAACTCTTCGAACAAAGCTTCGCCGAACGATCGATTCAACATCGCCTCAAGCTCCGTTCGATAACGTTCGCAAGGCAGATGAATAAGACCGAGGCAAGCGGCTTGAGTCACATACCAATTTGGGGTAGGGATCAAACGAACCAGTTCGGCCGTGCACGGCTCGAATCCCATGTAGCCCAACGCGTGCAAGACTTCGTAAGGCGCGTCTTCGCGAAGCTTCCCTTTTTTCATGCCCCAAAGATACAATTCCTCGGCCATCTTCGCATCGCCGTGCGCCATGATCGGCCATAGCAATTCGGAATGGATCGCGCGAAGCTCCGAGCTTTTAAGCAGGTCCAGTAATCCTCGCGCATCTTCGATTCCGCCGTGCCGCGTGATCAAGTCCGTATACGCTTGAAATTCTGTCCAATCCATATCCGGTTCTTCCGTCATTTTCGCGATCAGTCTTCGAGTCGCAGAAATCATGGAGGCTGCTCCTTTCTTATGTATAAACCCTTCTGACGCGCCCGCTCCTCCTACTCCGCCCTGAAACTCTCCGCCTTATGCGTACGCAGCCAATCCACCATAAAATCGAACAGTTCCAACGAATACCGGTGATCGCTGCGGCAGTTCGGCAGTTCGTTTTCGATCCGGCTGACGTTGCTCGCGATATCGGTCGACTCCATGAAGCAGACCAGTCCCGGGCAGAACTCGTTCAGGGCTTCAAAATAAGCTTTCTGCGGTTCGATAAACGTCAGGTTCATCTCGAATCCTCTTCTGAGTCTCGTCCGGTCGCCCGCTTTCCGCTCGCGCAAGCGAGGCTCGTCGGCATACAACAAGAAATATTTATCGGGGAAGCCCAGCTCCCTCTTACTGAACAGAGGACGATAGAACTCTTCCACGAATTCCAGCGACTGCCCGTCGAACAGCGTGAAGCCGAACGACCAGTTATACCAAAAAGGCTGAAACAAATCGATATCGATCACGACCGGCCGTTCGGCCTCCTGCCCGATCGCCGATTTCCATCGATCCGCCTGACGTTCGAAAAACCACTCTGGGTAAACCGGTTCGGGTTTCTCCCACCATGCCGCGACTTCGGGAATATGGAATCCGCCGTTTCGGGCCGCAAAAGTCGACGAGGTCGTCGTTTTGCCCGCCGCGCTCGCTCCTTCGATGCTAATGATGGTCATGGGCGTCCTCCCCTGCTCAAAGCTTCCATGCCGCTATCGACGGTTCCGCGATCGGTATGAATGACGAGCGGCGCAAGGATCGAAAGTTTGCTCGAGAAATACCATCTGCGACCCAGCGGAGCCAAAATGATAAAGCTGCCGTCTTCGTATTCGCCCATGAAATTGAGATAACGGTCATAGGAGATCTCTTCGTTTCCGCGTACCGGGATGCCGAGCGAGTCCAGCCGCTTGGCATACTCCGCGACCTGCTCGACGGACAACCCGATCTCGCTGATGCAGAGGATCTGCTCCGTATCGAACTCCGCAGCTTCCGACGCCGGCGTCGTTTCTCTTCTGGCGATAAACTCGACGATATTACCCGCGGGATCTTCCGTATAGAACGAATCCGCTTGAGTCATGCCGTCGAAAAAGACTTCGTCCATCCCGTCTTCCAGCAGCAGTTCCGCCCGTTCGGACAGCCACCGTTTGGCTTCGCGGAACAGATTCGGCGGGATGTTGAACGCGAAATGGTAATAATAGAGACGGTCTTCCGGATCGCGGTTCAACCGAAGCACGCTGCTGCCGATCCGGAAAGAAGCGGCCTCGGCCCCGTCGTCCAAACGTTCGAATCCTAATGTTTGTTCGTAAAACCGTACCGTCTGTTCGAAATTCGATATCCACAATTCGATTTTGTTTAATTTCATTCTTTTATTCTCCGATCGAATCGTAACGGGCCTTAAATCGCAGGTAGACCGGCTCGGGATTAAGCAGCTTGGCCGAATAGTCTTCGATGTCTTCGCTGCGATCGTCGTCGTTCATGTATACGAACAACGTCAGCTCATCTCGATCCGCGACGTTCGAGAACAATCCTTCTTGATCCAACTGCTTCAAGGCTTCCGATGCCGCTTCGCAAAAAGCCGCCTGCGTCTCTTCGCTGTAATCGTCCCGGCTGCTCAGCATGCGGCTGGCTCGAACCGTCTGCGATGGTTCCAAATCGCCGTCGCTGTACGCCCATTCGTCCGGCATCCAGCGATAGGAAGAGATGTACGATTCCGCGTCCGGGTCGCCTTCGCGCTTATAGTACTCCACCCGCCGCCCAAGAGATTCTTCCGTGTTCATTCCCAGATAGACCGTGCCGGCGTCGCTGTCCGTGACCAGAGCGACCGCGTACAGCTTTTCGTTTCCGATCCGCTTGACCAGTTCCGCAAAGTCCGCGCGCACCGCTTGTACCAATTCTTCTGTAAACTTCGCAAAAAAGTCCTTCATTCTTGCCTATACCTCCTGTTTATTCGGGGCGTGTATGCCCTAATCTTCCGGTTCCCCGACTTCGAATCCTAACGCACGCGTCGCTTCCGCTTTGAACTGCTCGATCCAGCGTCCCCATTCGTGGGCGTCCATCCGGGCATCGAAAAACAAACCGCTCGGTTCGACGGAGGCGGAGACGGTAACGCCGTCGCTTTCTTCGCCGAACCAATACGGAATTCCCTCGATATATCCGATCCAGCCGGGCATTTTCCGATAGACCGCTGCGACCTTTTCCCATTGCTCCGCAGGCAGATCGTACCGGATATTCAGATTGCAGTTATGTACGGACGGTTCGGACATGATCGTTCCTTCTTCCTATCGCTTTATCCCAACTCGACTTTCGCATAATGTTCGACGGTCGGAAACGGATCGTAATAATGGTGCAGCAGCGTTTTCCACTCCTGATATTCCGCCGATCCTCTGAATCCTTCGGTATGGTCTTCGAGCGTTTCCCAACGGACCAACAGGACGTATTTCCCGCTTTCCTCCAGACATTTCTGAAGTTCGTGCTCGATATACCCTTTCATGCCGGAGATGATCTTCGACGCTTTTTTGAAGCTGTTTTCGAATTCGTTCTCCTGACCGGGAATAACGTTCAATACGGCGACTTCCAGAATCATGATGACCGCTCCTTTATTTAAGACTGGTTTTGAAAAAGTTCTTAATGATCCGCTCCGCGCATTCTTCCGGAGTGCTGGTGCTCGTATCGACTTTATAACTATAACGAATATCGGCCGCCATCCGTTTGCTTTGTTCTTCGGATTGATCTTCCCCCCGGTCGCCTCGCTCGATATTTCGCTGACGGCATACCTCAAGCGGACAATAGATCTCGACGATCTCGAACGGATATCCTTCGAACAACTCTTGGACTCTGGCGTAATGCGGTTGCAGTTCCGGCCGTTCCACCAAGATTCCGTCAATCAGCACATGCTTACCGTCGTCCGAGAACACTTTGGCGACTTGATACATCATCTTCACGACCTCGCTCAGATGTTTCCAATAATTTTGCTGCAAATGCTTATCGCCGACCATGTTTTCGAACAAATCGTTCGCGACCACATAGAAAAACGGTTCCGAATAATCCTGCATCGCCTCGACGATCGACGTTTTGCCGGAACTTGTGACTCCGTTTAGAAAAATGATTTTGCCTTTATCCACTTTTAACTCCTCTTTTCGCTTAAGGTTTCCGACTCCGCTTCGCAAAAGCTGCGGATTTGCGCCGTATGATGGCGATTATGCCAGATAAATCGCTGGATCGCGGTGTCTACGGAGATCGAGCCGAGCACGTTCGTTCTCAACTTTTTCTCATAGTCCGCTTCGGTCAAGCTTGCCAGCACTTTATCCATTCTGAAATGTATCGCTTGGAGCAGTTGAATCGAAACGGAGATCGGAGTCTCTTTATAATCGTTCAGCTCCGCCCATAGATCCTGCCGATAAGAAGACGCTTGAGGTTCCGTTTCAGTGATCGCCCGCTTCAATCGGATAAAAGCGTTCATGTCGTTATCCGCCATATGATGGATAATTTGCTGCGGCGTCCAACCGTTCGGCCGATAAGGTACGTGCAATCGGGAAGCGGGCAGATCGCTTACGGCCTGCTGCAAACGGGGAACGATTGCGTTCAATTCGGCGCGATCCTGTTCGCGTTCTTCGGAAGTGCTCCGTTCCCGCGGAGCAAACGAACCGATCGGGTAACGGATGAGATCTTGGTTTTCCATGTGCTAACGCCTCTTTTCCTCATAAAAGTTAGGCTTCATCGTCGCGGCGCTTATTTTTCGATCGAATACAAAGCCGCTTGTTGACCGCTGAACGTGACGGCTTTTTCGTAGCTCATTCCGTTTTTCCGGGCGACTGCGATCGAAGCCAGATTTTCGAATTTGATGATCGAGACCAATCGCCGTTTGCCCAATTCGTTAAATCCGTAATCGCGCCATCCGATCGCCGCCTCCGCGGCATAACCCTGCCCTCTGAAATCAGACGAGATCCAATATCCCACTTCCGTTTCCGGCGTGCCTTCGATGATCTGCGGGATCAACCCGGCATGTCCGACCGGCACGCCGTCTTCTTTGCGAACGGCTAATCTAAGACCTAAGCCTTCTCCGGCGCTGTACCGACTCATATAACGTTCCAGTCTTTCTTTCGTTTGTGCCTCGTCCAAGATCGATCCGTCCCCGATATACCGCATGGTCTCCGGATCGGACGTCATGCTCATCAGAAAGTTTAGATCATTCATGGTATACTCACGCATAATAAGCCTTGGGGTCTCGTGCATGCCTCCACTCTCCTATCCGAATCGTTATGGATCACCGCTCTCCAGTCCGGTTTATCCTATATTCATGGCTATTTACAGCGGCTCAACCAAGACCTCCATTTTAGGGCATACTCACCGTGAGGGTCGATGCCGGACATAGGACTATCGATAAAAGTCAGCAGCTGCCAATCCTCCGGACCTACACAGCCAATTAAGGTGCAGCGATCCACAAAATCAATGAAGTTGTCACCCAATCTATATCCATGCCCATCCCCAGCATCATGCGATAGATAGACAACCGGGTAATCGTCCGGCTCCGATAAGTCAAAGGCGATAAAATCACCATTGCCTACTTCCATGAAGGCAAGCTTGTGATGCCAAACGACATCGTAGGAATCATGAGGATTCGGAAACACGGCTTCCTGCCACCCTCTTCGATTCCTCTCGATATCTCCCAATTGATCCAGACTCCAATAAAGTTCCCCTCTAAAAATTCTGTCCAGCTCCGGAGGCAGCGACGCGAGACGATTCTCTTCATCAGGAAACGACCATGATACCTGCACTTCACTCGAATATTCCGTCAAAACGCGGATTAGAGAAGTGGGCAGTTTCACCTCCAGCTCCTGCTCCAGCAAAGTGATCTGTTCGATCGGGACGGGAGGCTTAATGGTTAGGGTGGATACTTCGCCTCCCCGATCTTCGATCGCAGAAAGCGTCGTTTTCCAACGCTGCTCCCAAACGCTCCATGACTGTTCTTTCACAACAATGTCCTCCCTTGGTTTCGCATTTCTAACAGGGATACAATCACGAATTCAGAACGTCTTCATACACTTTCGCAAGCTGCTTGAGGATCTCGATACTCTTTTCGACGTCGTCCGTCTCCAAAGCATGATTGGCATCGGCAATTCGAATCATCCGATTCTCCGCTTGGATTTGTTTCTCCTGTTCTTCGCCGAATGCGGGATCCTTCGTTCCGTATACGACAACTCCGCTGAACTTGTTTATGTAGGGAACAGTCTCCGGGACCGGCGTCAAAAAGATATGCTTAACCGGGACTCCCAGCTTTTCATGAACGCTGCCGGCGATGACGGTTCCCAGACTTTTGCTGATCCAAACGATCTGTTCGTACTGGCCGACGATAGGCTTGACCGATTCGTAACTTTCTTCGGCTACCGTCGGCACCTCGCTGCGTCGAAGTTCTGTTCGCGCGGCTTGATACCCGTATTCCAACATGAGAACATCATAACCGCTTTGCATCGCACATGTTCCCGCAAAGTGCAGCACAGGTTTATGACAAGGATAATTTTGCCCCGGAAAAAGAACGACCAGCTTTTTGTTTCCTTCATTAAGCCGATAATGTTTCTGCTTCATTTCCGTTCCCCAGAAGGAAGGCACAGCCACAAGTTCCACCTTCATTTTGTTCGCCCTTTCATGGTTCGATTTATGTTGCCGCTTCTTCCAAAAGTTTTTCCCACTCGGTCATCGAAAATTTATTCGGGATGCTTTTCAAGCGGTCCGGCACGTCCACGAAACACATGAATTCCAAGCTGTTTCCGTCCGGGTCTTTGAAATAAACGGAAGCATTGCCTTGACTCGGCCGGACAAAAGGATCGATCGGGTCGCCTTCCGCGAACGGAACCGCTTCGATGTCTCTGTCTTGCAGCCATTTGACGCTGTTCTTCAGCTCTTCGTAACTGACGCGAAAAGCAAGATGTCTCAAGGAAGGATGATACGGCGTTTGATAAGCATCCCCTTCCCATAAACCCAACCAACTTTTTTCTTTTTCGATCCAGAAGAAAGCAATATCGCCTTTTCTCCATGCCAGCTCCAAGCCTAATTTCGCATAAAATTCGACGGAGCGATTCAAATCGCTTACCGGCAGATGGGCTTCGTATAGTCCGAGTATCATCGTTTTTTCCTCTCCTACCGTTTTGGTCGCATTTCGGTTTACGATCTCAACAGGCCCGCCGCATGATGCTTCAAATCTTCGAATACCGGTTTCTGCACCGCATTGATCTTTTCCAGATCGATCTTTTTCAAATCTTTGAACTCCAAATACAGCGATTCCTTATGATCGTCTTCGAAATTAAGTGTGGTTTGGTCTTCCGAGACCTTGCCCGCCAATTCCGCCTCCGCGTTAAATAAAAACATCACGAAAGTCACTTCGTTGCCGTCCGGATACGTGTAATTCATGCGAGGACCCGAATAAATCGAATACAGCTCGTAATGGTTGATCTCGAGACCCGTTTCTTCTTTGACTTCCCGGATCATGGTTTGTTCGATCGTTTCTCCCGCTTCCATGCCGCCGCCGGGCAGCCCCCAGTCTCCGTAATCGGATCTTTTTTGCAGCAGGATGCGTCCCTGTCCGTCTCGGATGATCGCTCCGCCGGTTACAATGATTCGTCTTGTCATATCTGCTCCTTTTCGCAAACTGACCCTACCTGTTCTCTTTAACCGCGCCTCAAGTCGATGCCGTTTTTCCGTTCCAATCCTCGATCAAGCGGTTCCACCGTCGTTCGGATTCCGGATGCAGCCATCTTTCCCATTCGCCATATTCGACGTTTCGGTCAGGCGATTTGTTCTGAAACGTTTCGAGGATCCCGACGGTGGCGAATTCTTGGACTTCGGCATCCCCGCTCGTAAGAAGCTGTTCGATGGTTTCGAATAAATCTTCGAATTCGCCGGTCTTGCCGCTGCGGTAACGTTCGATCGCGTACTCGACGAAATCGCCGATATCCACATAGATCAATCGTTTTTCGCCGGCTTCGTAATGCTGTTCGATATACCGCTCGTACCTTTTCCGATAAGAAGGGCACGCGGTTAACAGCCGCTCCATGATTTGCTCTTGTTCGATCATTCTCGCCCCGCCTTCAGCCCTTCGATTCTTCCGGATCCGCAGACGATTTCGTGATGCTTCTTGTTGATAAACGTTTCCTCGATCTTGGCTTGAATGGTTGCCCAATTGTTCACTTCGCTGATTCGATCGGGATTTCCTGTTTTTCCGATCAAGCGGCTTATCTCCGTTCTCACCGAAAAATCTTCCATCCTTGTTCGCCTCGATTTCTTTAAACGTTTCCGGCATCTGCAAAATAAACGTATTGTTCACGGCTTTTGTCTCCTGTGTCAATCCCTTTTCGTATTCGATAAAGACTTTCTCGATCGGAGTCTCCTTATAGACGGCTCACCATATGAAATTGTCGAGGTTATTTTTATATTCAGCGATCGGTAATATTGAAGTTTGCTGCGCGAATTATTCGTTCGGCAGCCGGATGCCGCTCCAAGTCTCTACATCGCACTGACCGTAACGATGATCGCCGACCGCGACTGCCGTGCCGTCCGATCTGAGGCCGATCGTATGCATGCAGCCCGCCGCAATCGCGACGATACCGCTCCAGCTGCTCACCTCGCATTGTCCGTATTCGTTGCTGCCTGCTGCCGTTACCGTTCCGTCCGATCGCAGGCCGACCGTATGATAACTTCCTGCCGCAATGCTCACGATCTCTTGCCAGTCGTCGATCTCGCATTGACCGTGTTTATTGCCTCCTACGGCTGCGGCTGTTCGGTCTGATTTCAGGACTGCCGTATGCAGATAGCCCGCTGCCGCCGCCGCTGCACCGCGAATGTCGCTCACGTCACATTGGCCGTATCGATTATTGCCGGCCGCGACGATCGTACCGTCCGCTTTGACTCCGACGCTATGCCAATCGCCTGCCGATATCGCGACTACATCCTGCCAATCGTCCACCTTGCATTGGCCTTCTTGATTTCTCCCTACGGCGATCACCGTACCCTCCGCCTTCAAGCCGAGCGTATACCGCCAACCTGCCGCGATCGCCGCAATCCCGTACCAGTCGCTTACCTCGCACTGGCGATGTTGATTCCACCCCACAGCCATGACGGTTCCGTCCGATTTAAGCGCTACCGTATGCGAACTGCCCGTGTTATTCGCAAAATGAACGTTGCCGGCCGCAACCGCTGCGATGTCGCGCCAACCGCCGACCTCGCATTCCCCATGTTTGTTGTCGCCCGCGGCGATCACGGTTCCGTCGGATTTCAAGCCTACCGTATGACGCCTGCCGGCTGCGATTGTGGGAGCGGGAATTCGTTCAGCTTTCTTTTCCGGCCGTCGCGGCGTATTGGTGTTCATGCTTACCTCCTGATAAAAGAATCCGTTCACATCACGTTAATCTCCAATTTCGAATACTTTGCCGCAAGTTCCGGATCGATAGCGACCCAATCGGCATCGACCCATAGAGGAATAGAGAGCAGCTTTTCCAATTCGTTCACGGCGAAAAAACCGACGGTCATAACCGGCTCGGGTACGAGCGTCGACAGCATCTGTCCGACCTGCTCGATCGTGCCCCATTGGAAATGTTCATTCAGCACGCTCGTCCATTTTTCGTTTTGACCGATGTAGTAAGTCACTTTTATCTCGCGCGGTTCGATCGGCTGTTTGTTCTCGCGTTTATAGATGTAGGCGTCAAGAATATTAAGGCGGGGATGCATCAGGTCGGTTTGACGATTCAACTGCCGGAGCGCTTCGACGATTAAGGTCTGGTCGGTACTTTTAACGTGAAGATTCGCAAATTTCGTACCCGTCTCTTACTCCTCCGATCCACGGATTCGTTCCGGATTTATGACGTGCTTCTCTTCATTTTATCATTTTGTCAAAAAATCGGAGCTTTTTTGTGATAAAAAGACCTTCGAACGAATCTTCGTCCGAAGGTCCTGTTTATTCGCGCGTATCTGTTCGTTTGCCGACAGATCCGGAATCGAAGCCTAACTCGGCCGCGATCCGCCCAACAAAGCCTGCTCGATCTGATCCACGATGCCGTTAATGCCGGTCGGTCCGTAACAGCCGATCCATGTCGCCGCGTCTACCGAATGAACATGCCGGCTGCCCCCCGTGTCCAGCATCTCGATCACGCGCCGTTCCGTGGCCGATATGCCTTCCTGCATCGCTTCGTTGCTCAGCAGAAAATAGTGGCTGGCCTGCACGGCCGGCAGCCGCTCGACCGAAATATGATACGCCGTATCGGAAGCGTCGGCCACGAACAACGGAACCGGCATACCGAGATCCCGGTACAGCACGGCTCCCGTGCGATGAGCGGCGGAATGCACCCGGATCAGAGAATCCAACGGACGGATCAGCGCCACGCTGTGGCCCGCCAGCACGGGAGCGAGTTCTTCCGACAGCAGCGCGGTTCTGCGATGATAATGCGCGATGATACGTTTGGCTTCCGCCCGTTTGCCGGTCAGTTCGCCGAACAATCGCAGAATCGTCTGCCAGTTCTCGTTGCGCTTGAACATCAGGACCGGAGCAATCTCGCTCAACCTTGCAAAATGCCGATCATGCACTTCGGTGCATACGATCAGATCCGGCGATAATTCCTCTACGGCGGACAGATCGGGATATTCGTACGTTCCGAGCAGTTCGGTCCCTTGAAGCTTTTCGCGGATGTAAGCGGGAAAATCGACCGACATGCTGCCCGATCCTACGCTGCCGGCCGGCGACGATCCCAGCGCGAGCAAATGGTCGGCATACTGAACGTCCAGCACGGCGATCCGAACCGGGGGCCGCGTCACGGCATATTCGCCCCGCATATGGCAGACGACCGGTCCGCGATCCGAATCGTACGAAGACGCCGTGACGTTTTGCAGCAGAGCGGTTGCGTAATCGGCATCCGTTTTCGCGACGTCGGCCAAGCGATAGCGCAGCGGCGAGACGCCGTAATGCTTTTTGAAAGCCCGGCTAAAATAATACATGTCGCGATAACCGAGCCGATCGGCGATCTCTCCGACGGAAGCTTCCGTATGCCGCAGCATCCGCGAAGCGTTCTCCATCCTCAACTGAATCACGTACTCCATCGGTCCGAGCTGCTTGGCCTGTTTGAAGCGCCGCTGAAGCTGTCTGACGCTGCATCCGGCGACGGCCGCCAATTCGTTCAGTTCCAGATTCCGGCGATAATTCGACGAGATATACGACGAGACCGTATCCACCATATCGAACTCCGCCGCGCCTTGACCGCATTCGTACTCCATAATCAGTTCGTAGATCATGCTTTGAAGCAACGCGTGGGCATGGAAACATTCCAAGCCTTCCCCGCGCCGCCATTTGGCGATCATCTTCTCCGCGTTCCGTACCCAGTCCGTTTGCGCCGCCATATTCTGCACGAACGAGATTTGCAGCGGGTGTTTGCGGTACGAAGGCAGATCGCCGGCGGCTCCCACTATGGAGACTGCCCGATACGCGATCGCGATATAATACAACTCGTCCGATCTGGAGGTCAGCGTAAAGGAAGTCCCTTGCGCGGCATGACAAGCAAAAGAAGCTCCAATGCGGCAAACGTCGCCGTTCATTGCAAGCTCCCCTGCCCCGCCTACCGCCAACAGCAGCAAACTCGACGTCGATTCGGTTTCGCTCATGCCGAGAACCTCGCCCGCCTGCAAAGTCCCGCTGTATCCGTCAAGCATCCTGATCGCCGTATCGCTCCAGAGGCTCGTTTGTTCTTGCAGCGGCATCTTTCTCAACTCCTGACGATAGCATCGTTGTAACTCGCTGTTGTCATTTTAGTTGAGAAATGTTCTCAGTGTCAATCTTCGGGCATTTTCGGCAGTATTCGTTCGACATCCGGTAGTAGAAGCAGCAGGTAAGGCGCTCGCTTCTCGCGACCGGAACCTCGTCTTCGCAGGTCGTGAAGCGGGTAAACGGGTTCTTCCGCTGATCGAACACCGCGCCCGGCGCTTCCTGCGTCAAATATGCAAAGTCGGCTTGAAGCCGTTCCTTTTCCCGCGCGTCGTATTCTTCTTCCATCCGATACAGCGGGCCGATGCGAACCATGATATTTTCCCAGAGGATACTCATCGGAAGAGGCGCGATCTTGGAGAGCATCTTCAAGATCGGCGTAAGCTGCATCGCGAACATTTCTTCGATCGCCGCCGTCCGGCGTGCTTCCGGACTTCCCGTAAGCGGTTCGGATCGAACCTCGCCAACCGCCAGAAAAGGAAAACGGGTCATCCCTTCCTCGGCGAGCACAGGATGATACAGGAAACTGCTTTGCAAATCCAAAGAAACATGCTGACGATGAAAAGTCAGCGCGGTCACCAGCGGCGCGGTCCACAGATAGCCGAGACGCTTGGCGAGCATCGAAGCGGCGACTTGCAGGTCCGGCGCATCGATATAGTCCCGAAACCAACTCACGTAAGCCAGACATGCCGCTTCTTCCTTCAGTTCGCTAAGCGCTATAGTGCGGACGCTGTCGGACGGCGGCTCGCCGAGCCGAATCGAATGGTCGGCCGCCGTCCGTCTCCATGCCTCCGCAGCGAGATAATGTTCCATATCAATTCGATCCGAGCAGCGCTTCCGACGCTTGATCCACGATCAAGTTGATCGCGAGCGGGCCGTAATAAGCGATCCAGAGCGTCGCGTTCACGTCGTAAGCATGATTTTCTTTGACCGCGGGCAGCGATTTCCATACCGGGTTCTTCGCCAGCGTTTCCGCTTCCGCGGCAAACAATTCGTCCGACAGTACGAAGTAACGATCCGCGCCGATGTCGGGCAGCGTCTCCATCGAGATCTCGACCGAGCCGTCTTCGCCGATTCCTTTGACCATCTCCGGCATTTTCAGACCCAGATCCTGATACAGAATTTGGCCGATGCGGTGCTCGATGCCGTGCACGCGAATGCCTTCTTTTCTCGGACGGATAATGGCTACCGTTTCGTCGCCCAATTTCTCGCTCAGCTTCGCTTTCAGTCCCGCGACTTTCTCTTCGTAAGCGCTGACCACCTGATCCGCTTCGCTCTGCTTGTCCGTAATCTTGGCGATCGTCGATAACGTGTCCCGCCAATCTTCGTAGAAATCGAGCACCAGCGTCGGCGCGATCTTGCTTATGTTCTCGTACTGCTCTTCCTGAAAATCGGTCATGATGATCAGATCCGGCTTCAGCGCCGTGATCGCTTCGAGGTTAGGCTCGTCCCGCGTACCCAGAACTTGCATGCCGCTCGTCCGATCGCCCAGATACTCCGGGTAATCGGTGTTGCCGCCCGCGATCACGCTGCCTGCCGGTTTCTCGCCGACGGCCAACATCTGATCCAGAAACTTCACGTCGAGCACGGCGATCGTTTTCGGCTTTTCTTTCAGAACCAGTTCGCCTTTCATATGCTTGATCGTGACCGGATAAGCTCCGCTGTTCGTTTCCGTCTTCGCGGGAGTCTCCGTCGTCTCCGCCGCGGCGGACTTGCTGTTATTGGTACCCGTTCCCGAGCCGCAGGCCGTCAGAATCAGAATGAGCGCCAACATCAGCCCCATCAATCCTCGCGATCTATAGACGGCATATCCTCGGCTTCCCGCCGCCTGCTTGTTTGTTCCTTTAAGCATGGTAAATCCCCCTTATGTATGATAATGATTTTCATTATCGCGTATAAAGGGAGTATAGCGAATACCCGCTCGGCCTGACCATGTACTTTTGCGACATATTGGCGGGACTAATGCGACGCGGGCATCGGTTCGAATTGCAAATGAAGCGAATCGCAGACCGGCGTATAGCCGATTTTCTGGTAGATGCTGTTGGACGTGGGGTTCGCCAAATCGGTATACAATACGCATTTAGAGAATCCTTTTTCCAAAGCGAGTTGGCTGACCTGCGCTACGACGGAAGTCGCGTAGCCTTTTCTGCATTGATAAGGAGGGGTATAGACAAAAGCTACGCCGATCGCGTTCTCCATTTCTCTCGTATACCCGGCCATCGAAACGGGAATCCCGTCATCGTTTTCCAAAACATAAAGCTTTTTCGACGCGATGCGGTAAAGATAAGGCTCCGTGTCCTGCGGGATGTGCATTTGCGTTTGGCCGTACTTCGCCGCTGCGGAAAAGGCTTCGACCCAATAAGGGAAAAAGTGCATATCCTTTTCGTCCAACAGCCGAACGGTACCGGTCTTCCGAATATCCGGATTTACCGCCGTAAGCTCGTAGATTCGTTGATCCATGACGGTCCGGTAAGTCAGGCCTCTGCGCAGCTTATATTCTTTCGCAAAATATTCGGCCAAGCTTTTTTCGGTGGTCACGCCCGGAATTTCGAAGCCGTCCAGACCTTCGATCAAGCAGTCGACAGCTTCGGGATTCAAGATGTTGTCCGTGGCGTACAGCGTGATATTATGCGGAGGCGTCATGATTGCGGTCAGCCGTATGCCTTCGGCGTCCGAGATCGCGATCATCAGCCAATTCGCGGGATCGCGCCAATCCGTTTTGTCTTTGCCTTCATGTCCGATGATGAGATTCCCCAGCGGAATCATGTTCTGCGCTTCATGACGCATCAGCACTTCGTAAGTATCCCGGTAAAACTCATGCACGTCCGTATACGTTTTGAATTCCATCGCAAGTTCTCCTTTTATCCGATTATTGGAATGAAGCCGGATCAGGTCTTTCGGCCATCGTCCGCAGCGCGTCTTCGAAATAACGATAAGCTTAATCCGCGCGGATCAAGAACTCTTCTGTAGGCGCATCGCTATGCAAATAAGAAGCATACAGGTACTCGACCAGAGCCGGATCGATCGCGCAGTAAGTCAATATCGCTTCTTTCATCTTCAGCATGTCGTTCTCCCAGACCCCTGTATCTTCCATAGTCAAAGAGTACAGCGCGCGCATCAATCTTTTGGAGCATCCTTTCGTCGATCTGTGTCTCGCTTCTTCGTTATCGCCCGACTCGGCAAGCGAGCGGCGGGCACGATCGAATTCCATCGGAGTATCTGCGTTTAGCTCAACAATGAATTTCGGAGAGACAACGATCGGAGGAACTCGTTCGCCGAGATCTTCGCCGTGCACGCATATGCAAATGACCTTCACCCAGAATCCCCAATCGTTCGGCCGGTTTAACACGTTCTCGATCGAGCTTACGGTCGTATCGATCTTGGTGACGAACGGGTATTCGTTCAGCACTTCTTGTCTGATCGTCGACAATCTGTCGTAATCGATATTCGCGGGATTCGCGCATACCAGAGTAAAATCCGCGTCCGAGCTGAACGGTCTGGCGGTGCCTAGCGGAATCGATCCGCACATATAGAGGCTGTGCACCTTATCGCCGAATTCGCTCAGAGTTCGGTCGATAAAGGTATCTACAAAATCTTGGTATTCTTTTTGTATGTTGATCTTGGGTATGACTTTTTGCAATATCATCGTATTCTCTCCTCATTGGCCGATGCCTGCGTTCTACTTCTTTTCGTCCCAGTAGCTTTGGGCGATTCGTTTGAGTTCGCTTAGTTCCACCGCGTTATATGCTTGATCGAAGATTTGAATATGCTCGGCTGCAAGGATCAAATATCCGAAATCGTTGTTCTCTTCATTCCTGCAAAAAATATGGATCTTCCCTTCCTTCAAATCCGTGTTCCAGATCTCCAACTCCATCCGGCTGATCTCGCTCGGATCTTCTGTAATCCTGCCGGATTCGATATCGCTATAGAAGATTTCATGCGGCTGCATCAATCGAATACGGAACAGTTCGAAATTCGGATCGATCCGCTCGGCCAGATATGGAATCTCGATCGACATCCAGTAATCTTTATCCTGTTGAACAAGATCGAGGAGAGTTCCGTCATGGAAAAGGGTAAACAGCAGGTGCTGATCTTCGATATTCGATTTCTTGATTCTTTTCCATTCGTCATGCACGTTATCTCTAATCGCGAGCCAACCTAGAGGCAGATCGGCTAATTCCAGCAGAGTCGGATCGAGTATCGTCGCTTGCCGCAAACTGATGATTCTTGCCTCTTTTTCATCTACCGACTCGCCATTGTGGAACTGCCAGCCCCCATCGTCCTCATCATGACTGACATATTTGATCGATTCGCTTCTTTCCATAATGCCTCGGGTAGTGATCACGGCTAGGTTCTTCGGATCCTCGAACGGCCAGTCCTCATTCATGGTAAATATTCTCGCTCCTTTCATTTCTATTAAGAGCAGGAATGATTGTATGGACACGTCGTACTTCTACCTTCAAAGCCTACGATCAACTCCTATTCGCGAGCTCTTTGATTTGTTGAATCATTCCCTCAGTATCACCCATTGTCCTCGACGGTTGGAATATAAGGAGACAAGTAATAATCTTGCTCTTGGATCAGATGGCCTCGAACCAATTTGAACACGACAAATTCGTTCGAATGATCATGGTTTTTGCCGATATCTTCATCATCATAGATATACAGCAGTCCATACGATCCCGGTAAAAGTTCGGCTATCTTTTTGAACAGATCGAACACGTATTGCTGCCTATGATTATGTAATCCGGATATCTCTAACGATACGAGCCCGTTTCTTATTTTGCGCGTAATGACACCTTCGGAATCGACGCCTTCGATAAAATCGAACAATTTTTCGATTTGAAGTTCTTGCTCGGCATCTTCCGTATCATGCGTGTGATGCCTTAATACTGCCCATCCGTGAAATTCGAACATTCTCGGCCACCTTTTCTACCTATGATCTCGAATCTTATTGCGCCGTTTTCAACTACACATGCAATAAAGCATTCCGATGACAGAACACGATATAGCTGCCGATCGTCCCTTCGGTAAATGCCGGTTTTCTGGGCTCGCCGTTCCCCTGCGGAGGCAGTTCTTCGCTATATCGATAAAAAGTTAATTTGTGCGTTTGTCCTTTATTCATAATCTCGATGTCAAAACGCGCTTCCGACAACGAGACTTCCGAGATCGTGCTTCCTATTAATCGGTCCGTCAGCTCGTCCCATTGATTCTCTTCGCTTTCGCCGGTCCAACGGGAAATCCAAGGGCGATGGGTGGCGTTGTGACGAATATGGCAGCCGATCACTCGATGATCCATCATCGTATATTGATCAGACGACCATACCGCATATACCAGATACTCCGGTTCCCCGTCACGATCGATTAACAAGCCGAAGAATCCCGGCCCGCCCATTCCGTAGGTGCCCAAATGAGTAGAGTAGCCCAGAATTTGTTTTCCTTTGAGCGTTTGGATATCGAGTTCAAGCAGCGTTTGCGGTCTGTTCAGAATCAAGGTTTCTTCCGGATCAGGATAGTAATTGAAATCTGTAAATAGTCGGTCTTCGGCCCATCCCGCTTGCTTCCATTTGCAAAGCTCGGCTTTCGGAACGATCATCGAATATTCTTTGATCAGCCCTAGATTCAGGTTGCGATAGGGAAGGTTCAGTTTGATCGGCGTTCTCAATATTCCTTTGCGAACTTTCATGTCTTCGATTCCTTTCTGCGAAAAATTCACGGTCGGCTAGGCTTGCTCTTCATCGATCAAGATCGAGAGGCAGTCTTCTTCCTTCAGTCTGGCTACCCGACAGTTTTCCTTGAGTTCGAATGCCGTTATTCTTTCTTCGATCGTGGCGTCAGTCCCGTCTTGGAAAAGGTCTTCTCGATCGTAATGCGGGAAAATAAGCCGATCGGTTACGCCCAATGCCGTAAAGTCCGTCAAACCGGCGGTATTCATCTGCGGCGTAAACAAATCGACGATCTTGATATTCGGACCCAGCAACAACGCGCCGGCGCTGACTCCGACCATCGCGACCTGTTGTGCGGCAAGCTTCCGGATCACTTCGTCGGCTCCGCTTTTTCTCGCGTGATCCAACAAAGTGAACGGGTTCCCGCCGTTGATATAGATAATGTCCCGATCTGCGAGAACCTGCGGGTCGTCGAACTCGATATCCACAAAATCGATATGCCGAAATCCCATGTCTTTAAAGTCTTGCATCGCTCTTTGCGCATAACGGTTATTCTCTTTCGCGGGAGATCCCGTGGTGATGATCGAGACTTTTAATCCCGCGACATCACGCTCCTTAGAGACAGAATCCAGAAATCGATTTTTGATATTTTCGGTAATAAAACCGCAAGAGGTGAGTAATGCGCTGCCCATTAAGATCTCCGTCCTTGTACGATGATTGGATATTCTTATTCTTTTACCAGTTCCATCAGATCCTGCAATGTACATTCGCTAGAATATCGGCTGTTCTGAACAAATGTTATTCCTGTGATGTCAGCATGACTGAATATGCAATGTTCGATCGAATTGTTTATGAATTCAGCATTGGACAAATTTGCGTTTGCGAATATGCAAGTTTTGATATTCGAATCGATCACTTTGGCTTTTCGAAAAGTCGAGCTGCTAAAGTCTAATGTCAAAATGCATTCTTCGAATACGACTTCGTCCAGATTGTAATCGTGAAGTTCACCGGATTCTATAACTTCAATATTAGAGAAATGATTTTCCCCCGATCGTAAAAGCTCTTTAAATTCAGCTAAAGTTAATTCTGTATGTATTCTCATGGAGAATCACCTCAATCGGAAATCGTCTGCTTAAGTTCTTTCGACTTTGCAGGCCAATCTTTAGACAGATACTTAAGAAGGTAATCAAAAATATTGCGATCTTCCGAACTCAAGTATAATTGCGCGGCCAGCGCTGCAATCTCGCTTAGGATTTGCTCGTCGATACGGTGTCTTTGTTCGAAAGTCGTAATCTGACCAGGCTGTAATTCAATCTCCGAACTGAAATCGATACCTTCGATCCGTTTTTCTATCTGCTCCAATAAGTCTGCATCTTCTACGGCTTCGATTAATCGTAAAGTTCGAATAGTCGCGTTTAAATAGTTGCCCGAAGAATTTTCGAAAAAACCTAAAATCCCGTTTATCGACAATTCCGTATCGAAATCGATGACCCATATGATCGTTTTTAATAATTCGGGCAGTTCTTCGACTCGGTTTCTTACCGAAAGCAGCTCTTTTTCGTAGATCACACTTGCGATCTGTTCGACAAGATCGTCCGGGGTGAACGTCTCCTTCGACGGAATCAGTAACCGGATGGAATGATCGGGTAGGCTCACTGTCTTCACCTCAATTTTATCGCTTAGAACATAAGAATTACGTCCTTATCATCTTCGCATAGATCTTTGCCGTAACCGGCAGCTTATCCTCATCTTCTGCTTCTTCATGCTCTTCGCCGGTTCCGTCCTCTATGATCTTCAATCCATCGAAGCAAGCCTTTTCTGTATACCAATCAACGAGTTCAAGCAAAGAATAGTTTTCTTTTGCTTCCTCGTCTTCGTAATAAGAAACCACCGTGACTGTAAAGGCCGGGATCAAAGCGTCCGCTTTTAAATAGAAGATAAAGTTCTTAGCCTGATAATACGTCCTCAGATACCGCTCGATCGCTTCCTCCGTATGAGTAAAGGCTTCGATTAGTTTATCTGAAGGTATTCGATTATGCTTAATCAGCCGGTTGAATCCGTATATGTAGAAGTAATTGTAATAAAACTCTCGTTCTCTTAACTCGGGATCATTCGCAAATAAGAAGGCAGGAGAGGTCGTAAGGGAATGAATTTCTCTATAAGCTTTTTGAGCGTACATTTTCAAGTAGTCAAGGATCACGCACTCGCCTCTTTTCGGTCGAACAAGATTCGCCTTTTGGATGATTGGACAACTTCGTCGTGTTCTTCAATAAGCTGGATCGCTTCTCTCCATTGATTCGTTCCGTTTCCGGCTCCGGTTACCAACCTCATTCTTCTATTCACGCAAAGTACGGATCTCCACTACTGCTCCGTATCCAACAGGATTTCGACTCCGTCCGGCCTTTTGTGAAGTACATGCCCTTTAACGTCTAATTCCAGCTTCTTATATAAGTCATTACTGATTATGAGCTGATCAAAACTCTCCATTCGATCCGCTATTCGATCCGCCGCCAGATTCTCTATCGCATACGCTGCATGAGGCCAACATTCATTCGTTCCGAAAAGAACTTTTATATCTTCTTCCAATGCGCTTCCGCCGATCAGAAAAGGAATGGCTTGATACATATTTCGAAGCATTTCGTAGAACTCCGGTTTCTCGTCCGCTCCAATTCCGGGTTGATCCCATTCGTCGGTATCGAATTCCGAACCGTAAAAGCAAAGAGACAAGCAAAGCAAATTCGTATGTATTCTTTCTGCAAAAAGAAGCGCTTGGCGGACTCGGTTCATTTTCACGGTTACGTTCAGACGCATTTGATGAATCCTGTGACTGGCAGCGTCTTCTTCGTCAAAAGGATATCCTTTGTAAAAATCGGCGATCATTTGCGGAATATCAGGTGTAACGATTTGCATCTTCGAAGAACGGATCATCCGATCCAAAAGATGCTGCAGATGTTCGGTTTCTTCGATTACAAAACTAAGTTCGAAGAAAGGACCTCCTTGCAGCTCATTCTTTGAATTCCCGCCGTAGTCTTTTAAAATGTTCTCGATATGATAAACGGCCGCTTCTTTATATGCCTGATCTATCGCCCTATTCGGGTCAAAATAAAAAGCGAAAAATTCTTCGAGCAAACATGGAAATTTGCTGTATTCCCAAGCATCATCATCCGTAAATACGATTCCTTTCGTGAGTTCCGCTAAAGCGCCGGCCATGATTCCATAAGCCAGATGGTATAAAGAAGCCGTTCCCGCATATCGAGTTACGCTCCAGTGGTCCTTCTTTTTTAGGCTGGTTCTGATCAACGGTTCCAGCCTTTTAGATTGCTCTCTTTCCAGCTCGGCCTCCCATAATAAGTCTGCTTGCACTTGATCATTATTGAGTTGATCGATGCAAAATCCGCCTTCGACTTCCGGAGTGAACACCCATAAATAACAGTGCTCCGTTAGATCGAGAACTTCATTTTTATTAAAATACAATGTTCCTTCTTTGTTCTTTAAAGTAAAATCCAAATCGAACCGCTTATCAACGCCTAATGATCTTAGCTTCATTTCGAATAGCTCATTGGTTCTCTTCAACAACTCGGCATAGGTAGGCAAGTTCTCCGAAGTCGGATATACCTCGAAACTCGTACTCATAGATCCTCCTTTAACCGCGAAGGTTGATCTCGCTTCAAAACGAACCTCTTCGGCGGCCCCGCTTCTTGTTCGGATTCGAAATACGCCAGCCCTTTACCGCAAATAATGATGGACGGCATTCCGTAGCCGACGGCCTGCTGAAGAGCTTCCGATAAAGGTAGGGTCTGTCCGTCTATTTCAGGATTCAAAGATAAACAGTAGCCTTCGGCGTCAGCGCCATGACTTTTCAGTAGGTTTAAAATTGATTGGAGATTCGAATTGGGCTTTGTTAACTCGTGCATGTATTTTTCGATAAGAATATTCTTAAACTGATGCGCGAACCGGCTTAATCCTTCTTTTCTTTTGCGGGGCGAACTTAATTCGAAATATAATCGTTCTCTTATTCTGGTCGCGCAAAACGATTCGATAAATGCTTGTTCGAGTTGTGGATTCATACATCCTCCAGAGAGTCTATAAGGTCGGTCAATTCATTGGGATTGTTAACGAAATACTTCCAGAAGCCGATAAACGGATCTTTGGAATCCAGCGAATTCGGGGTCATGTTGTCCTCCTTTTTCCTTCTTTAAGGCTTCTTCCAAGTCTTCTTCTTAACGATTTCTTGCGGGCTTGCTTCCAGCATGATTCCCCGCGTTCGATCTCTGATCCGCCATATCCATTCATCGTTTGCATCCGTTACAAACGTGTGCAGCATGTACTCCCCGATCTTTACGGTGATATCGTTTGTTACCTCGTCGACTTCTATGTTCTCCACTTCTTTTGAAGATAACACTTCTATGATTTGGGCCAGAACATTAAATTTCTGCTCATCTTCCGTTTGCAGTTGTCTCGATCCGATCAAGACTTTCTTGTTATCGTGCAAATGCCATGCAGGTTCAAGCGAAATCGAGAATCCGCTTTGCTCGCCCGGCATCGAGTCCAGATAAATGATCAGCGAATTCCCTATTACTCTTGTCATCACTGCTTTGGTTCCGATTACTGAACGAATCATATCCGGCTTCATCCTATTCTCCTTTTTCAATGCCTCTGTTTAGGTTAACTAACAAACGTTTGTATCGTTTTCCCGTCCTCGACCAGTTCTTCGAATCGGCCTTTCGTATATTCATCGATCGCTCTTTTCCAAAAGATCTGCGCGCCTTTATTGTTCTCGATCTGATGTACTTCCCACGGTCCCTTGTGCCGGCTGAAGATATCTGCTGCGACTGCTTTCCCTATGCCTTCTCGTCTGTACTTCTTTAATACGAAAAACTCCGCGATCGAATAATGCCGAACTCCGACGTCTTCGATCAAACGCACCAACACAAACCCTGCGTACTTCTCTTCTCGTTTGATCACGTAAGCAAATTGACGGTTTCCTTCTTCAAAATATTCATCTAAAGGGTAAGGACTATACTGGCCGTTCTCTTCTACATCAAAGCCGAGAAACTCGGAAAAATCGTAAATATAAAATTGCATCAGATCGGCTAATGCATTTCTATGCGTGTGATTAGCGGGGACGATACTAAAATTCATTTCAAACCCTCCGGTTTCAGTCATTAAGCGGTCTTCGTACTTTGTTCTTATACATATAACTGCGTAGAACAGGAACCTAGTACGCTGATCGAATTCTCTTCAGGTAGTTTCTCAATCGTTCTTCATCCCATTCGCACATCTCCAACAAAGCTTGGTAAGGATCGCCCTGCAAGTTTAGCATCTTTCCGAAAGCCGGCTCGGTTTTCAATCCTCCGCTTTTTAAATCGATGATATATTCTTTTGCTTTATTTCCCAATATATTCAGTATACGATATTCAATGATCATATGCTTATAACCGTTCTGTCGGAGAGTAGGAACAGGTTGTCCGAAAATTTCAAAAATCCAATCTTCATAAGTAAAGTTGCACACGACTCTTTCAATCTGATCGACTGTTTGGGTTTTGATCACGAAGTCCTCGTATTTCCTATATTCCTGAACAAGCCGTTCTGCGAATTGTGCGGCATCTTGAAACTCGCAGACGATATCCAAATCGCTAGTCGGCAGATCGATTTCGATCGGCACGGTTCCGACAAGCAAGGGGTCAAACGAACTTAACGCCGTCATGATCTCCAAGTCGTTCAGAACACGAAACGCGCTGCGCTGCCGAACGTTTCCGTCGTTTAAATAGGCAATATCCGTAAAATGATAAGCGGCTTCGGTCATATGTTTCAGTCCATTCTTCTGATTTTTGGATGCCTTTTACCTCCGAAACCTAAACAAAAACGCCGACAAGCAATCCGGCGCTTTTGCACTCGCTTGTCGACTATTCTTCGATCTTTTTAAGCTCGTAGGCGATCATTTGCCCGGCCTTTTCGGGTTCCATCATCATTTTCAACCTCTTTCTAATCAGCTTAAGTCAAATGTTGTCCATCCCTTCTCTTTGACTAGATGATTTAGTTCTTGAAAATTACGAATGCCTCTTCTTTTTATTCTATTCATTGCGAGCCTAGGTAATTGTCCTCGATTGCTAAATTCGAATCTAATGATCGCATCCGCATAAAATTCGAAAAACGGAGGGCGGCCGATTATATTCCGTTGTCCTACGCAGTTTGTTGATTCTTCATTCAAATCGCTAATCACAAAATCATCCGACTTATTGACGTACTCGACCCAGTTTCTTCTGCACGCATAGAAGTCAATAAACTCGAGCTCCGTTTCAGATCTGAATGTAAGTCCTTTCGCATCGACAGAGAGTATACAAGTATAGGGATATGATCTTAGCATCGAATCTCTCCAAGCTATCTGTTATTGTGCTTTTCCATTTTCCTTTTGACGTTGATCGGCTTTAATCCTTTCCTTTTCCGATCGTTGTTCGACCAATTTCCTTTCTCATAGATTCGATAAGCGATCTCTTTGATGATTTCTGCAAAATCTCCATGCTCGTTCTTCATCCCGTAGTAATAACCTCGATAATCCGTGTTTCGATGTCCGAAATGTATAAGCTTTACCGGTTTTATTAGAGATTCGTTCTCATCATATTCTTTGATAAAACAAACGAAATCTCCGTAACTATAAACGATTCTGACGAGATAGGGCCGATGATTCAAATGCATTTCTTTTTCGATCAGTGCCGGTACTAATGAAGGTAAAATAGGATCATCTCGCTTTTCTTTGATTTACCTAAGCTCATTGATTATTCTTTCCGCATTAGATCTCACATACCGGAATTCACTATTTAGCGCTAGCATAGAGTTCCTTCACCTTACAATACCTCGTCGAGCAGATTTTCGAGAATTGCTATTAACGTTCGTAGCACAAAGATGAACTTAGGCGAAGCCGTAGTCTTCCATAATCAATCTTGCATACTCGTTCCAGTCTTTACGATCGGTATTTATTTCTTTGGTAGGGACGAGCGACTTTGCGGCTTGGATTCTAAGGTTATTTTGAGTTTCGATCAAATCTTCGCAGGCTTGTTCCATATCCTCTCTAGGCTTACCGACCCATTCGTCCGGATTCCTGCTTTTGATGCGTTCTTCTGCCTTCTCGTTTGAAAGGGTGAGCAGGATACAGTTAGCGCCAAGTTCGCACAATTGTTTTTCCAGCTCTGTTATTTCGATCTCGTCAGCTTCCGGGAATGCCGCACGATGATTCAAATGAAACCTTTCCAATATAAAAAAGAGGCCTCTGGATTTCCTGCGACCCGGACCTAAAAAGTTCGCCCAATCGTTTAACGGCTTGATCAGATCGACACGGCTTTTCAACAAATCGAGATGCTGCTCGCGAGATAATCGGACGAACTTTCCATGAACGTTATGCAAGATCTGAGAGTAATGCTCGCCGAGTATGACCACGCTTGATTCCGAAGCCTCGTCCTGCGCTTGATACCGTTTGAGGGCTCTAAGCAATGAGGTTTTCCCTGAATTCGAATATCCTTCAAGAATGATTCCTCTAATGTTCATTGTGTGATTGTTCCTTCTTATAAGGGCTTCGTCAATACTCTTATATTAGCCGGCATAGGAGCTACATAGTTTTGTAATAAATGTTCGTTATATACTTTTTATCTCCGTAACGAATCTCTTTAGGATAATTTTCGCTGCCGATCTGTGACTTCAGCAAATCATGACTCTCTTGTATTTCGCTTTTGATCTCTGCCCTTGCGTGTAAATCATTAAGTATGTTTTTTATACGCTTCTCATTATCATTTTCAATCTTGCAGCGGACTCCTAGTTGCACCATATTATACTGATCAGTGAAGTCATGAAACAAATCTATGAGTATAAAACTTTCCTTATCCTCTTTATTAAAAAACACAAAAGCATCTCCTTTGCCCGCGCTGCTAGCTCCTTCACCATAGGATAAATATTGATCGTATAATTCCATAAAATCAAATCTTATATTTAATTGTTGCATCAATTCTTCTAAAAGAAACATTTCGATTTCATCATCTATAAGATCAAAAAAAGGTAAGTAAAAAGAGTATTCCATATATGTTTTCATTTATGTTCCTTCTCTTCTTTTAATGTATTTAGTTTCTGAAGCATCACATCTAATCTTAAATCCACTTACAACTGACCACTTCTATATTTGCTTATTTTCCCGTCTATCATATTTGCCGTGTCTTCATAGATTCCAATCACTTCATCCAATTCGTTCTTTAAATCTTGATGTTCGATCCAATATTCTTGCTTGACTTGGAGCACCGAGGAGAACAAATCTCCAATATATAAGTCCCCTGATGCAAATGGATTTTGTGTTAATTCTTCTAAAGCCAGCGGCAAAAGCAAGTCCAGATTCATTTGTTGTCCGATCAGCAGCCTTAGATCCTCTTTATCTAATTCGCAAATAGGCTTCTTTCTTAAGCGATGCACTTTAATCACCAATGAAGAATCAAAATCGGGCTTATCCCAATATACGCCTTCAAGTTCTTCAATCGTTTGGGTCAGATCGACTTGCCGCATGGGTTCACCCTCTTCACTCTTCACTCTTCATTCCAATTCACAACAGTGATTTCTTTGTCTTCCGATAGGCACCACTCGATGATTTCGCCTACCAATTTCGGAGTGATTATTTCATCCTCCCATTTGGGCGTGAGGACTCTTCTGTTCTTGTACTGGCTCAGTTCGTCTATCGCCTTTTTGCAAACAGCTATTCGGATCCGTTTATTTCTTCCAAATAAAAGTTTACTGCATCACGCGAGTTGTTGATTGAAGTTACTTTAAGGGTCGCTTCTGATGGATCCTCAGAAAAAACATAATTCAACCAAATTTCTCCCCGATCTCCGAACATGATTCCGCGATAACTTGAATCCATGTTAATCGGATCACCTGCTTTTATTGATGTTAAATAATCATGATAGAAAATGTCATCAAATTTATCCATAAATTGTTTTTCGTTCTCTATCGATACCTCTTCGTCTTTCACTTCAACCGATATCGGATAAGATATTTTTCTGGCTACATTAAATTTGGCGCCAGACAATATCTCCTTTTTAAGCGCTTTAGCAAAGTTCTCGACCTCTTCTGTACTTGGTGCCCCCGCATCTACATAAAGATTATCTAAATGCCTGGGGAACGCTGATTCTAATCTGAGAGATAAGGAAACTGACTTATTGCTTTTTAGATCAGTCTTTACTCCTTTGACTTCTAGATGCTCCGAGACAACCTCTCCTTCAAATTTACCTACTTTGTTTCCTTGCTGATCTAGTTCGTAGAGTTCGAGACGATTATTATGAAAAGAACCGATTAACGGAATCTTAATTTGTTGGTCCTTATAAAAGAAATTCCCCGTTATATCGTTGTATTCATCTACCCATAAAAGCATACCGATTGCGAGTTTATCATCAACCCTGCCGCTGAATTTGTTGAACTGTTCGTTAAAAAGCTCATAACTATTATTGTTCTCGTCAACATCACGAATAACATCGCTTTTAACGTCTTCGTAAAGGCCGCTGTGTTCTTCCGAGGGTTTTTCATTAGTCATTTCTGCTACTTTAGGGTTACATGCTGCTAATAGAAAACAAATTAATATTATTGGTATAAGTCTCTTCATAAACTAATCTCCAATATGTTGTTCTACTGCAAATCGGCTTTTAATTTTCCCAGCAAAGCTTTCGCTTCTTCATCCTCTTTATTCAATTCAAGATATTTGTTCAAGTAATTCAAGGCTTCTGGATAATGATAAGTTCCCCTATATATTTGTGCTAGATTCCAATAGGCCAAACTCTCGTTTGGATCAAGAATGATCGCTGCTTCCAACCGTTTCTTCGCTTCTTCGATATGATTTAACCGATACTCGACGACTCCGCAATTCAAAAGCGTTTCTGGTTGATCCGGGTTGATTTCAAGCGATTTTAGGTATGCTTTTCGAGCGCTCTGCAAGTCCCCCTGACCTTCGTAAAATACGCCTAAGTAATATAAAGTGTCCTCATCTGCTTCGTTCAACTGCAGCGCTTTTTGCAAAAACTCTAACGCTTTGGAATCGTCCTTCTGTTTCATATAGGCTCTGCTTTTATTGGTATAAAGTCTGGCCCATTCCGGATCTACTAAAATGGCCTCATCGAACCAACGGTGGGCCTCATCCAAACGGCCTAGCCGCATCTCGCAGCAGCCTAGATAGTTCATGCTATCTATGACGTCGATTCCCGACCGGATACATTCTTTGAATTTCTCGGCAGCTTCCAAAAATTTCTGTTCGTAGTATAGCTGATCGCCTTGATCGTAAAGTGTCATGATAGCTCTCCAATTCGACCTAAAGTCCTTTAATCTCATCCAGCATTTTTTTTGCCATGCTTAATACGCTTTCTTTGTTCTCCTCCAATTTCTTCAACTTTATTTTCAGCGCTTCTTGATTCCATAATTCATATTCGCCAGGCAAAGGTATATCGCTTAGATCGTAATAATATTCATCGAAATCATACCAAATCAACTCATTCCCTGAGTGATGCATAGCGGAAAGCAAATGACACCCCAGATGTATAGGTATTCTTTCGGTTATCATATCTTCCAGTACCTTTATGGCTTCTTCAATATTATTTTGATCCATGTCTGTCATATGTTCGCTCCTCGAACGATTTCGCTCGCTTAATCTCTCCAACTTATACTGGAATGTTCTTCAATCTCTTGTAACAAAAACTCCTCGAAGGTATCAAATAATTGAATGGCCGATGTCGGATCTTCCATTCCTTCGTACCAGAGAAATACAGGCGGATTTTCGCCCATATCCACATCGAAAAAACGAATTTCATACCCTTGATGCATGGAAAAGACAAACGAAGTATCGGATAAAGTCATAGGGTTCTGATTCTCTTCTAATAACTCTTTTGCCCATGTTTGAATTTCAAGAAGGTTCGTATAATGAACAACCGTTCCTTGAAATAATCTGCCCGATTCGCGTCCTGCCGCCGATAAAAATTCTTTATATATTCCCGGCAGCTTAAGACCGATCCGATCCTCTAATTTGAGGATCTCTTCTTCCGTACAACCCGCGAGAGGCGCGTTAACGAGTTTCTTATTCATTAAAAGTGTTTCTATATCCTTCTTCTTCATGCTTCCCCCTAGATGTCCATCCAGAAGTTCGATATAACGTTCTTCTGTTCACAAACTTTCTCGCTATCCGATGATTTTTTCAGAGGTATCTCTTGAAGCCCCTACTTACTGAACCGTCGAAACCTTCTCTTTCAAAAAAACGGTGTGCTTCTTGACGTCTCCAATAATTGCGTTCGATCTTTGGCTTTTGCTTCTCGAATCACTAGTCGTTCACTCCTTTTAGATTTCGGGCTGGTTTCGGATCACGTTCCTGTATCGACGACGTCGCAGCGACTTCAGATCGCGAAGCTGCCGAATCCTCTTCTAGCTTCTGTCGAACCGAGAGCCGAATCTCTATTTTTCGATTTGGAAAGTGAGTATGTATTCTTCTATCGGCAATATCGTACCGTGGTCATCGTCAATATAAATGTCTCTAATAAAATTGTCCTGACTCAATATTTTCTTCATCAGTTCTTTGGATTTATAGATCATCATGATGAATCGAGGGTTGCGAAAAGGAATCTTCTGTAATTCTTCAAATTCGTAATCATTTATAATACTTTCAGAAAAATCATAAAAGACATGTTCTTCCCCATAATCGACGACAAATCTGTTGTTCTCTACACTGGAAACTGTACTTGCTCCAAAGTATTTAATTTTATGTACGGAATCGATATTGAATGTTTCATCGCCGATCAGAATGATCCATTGCATAGCAAACCCTTCCTCTCAAAATCGTGTGCCCGAAGCGTGAATATTAGGTTAGGCGATGGATCACTCTTCTTTAAATATGCTGTCGAAATAATCTCTCCAATAATCCACGATCCAGTCATTGTATTTGAGATATAAAGGCTTTAATCGCTCTTTCGATTTCGCATGAATGATGCACCCTCTATCGTCGTACATATGAAAAACAACGTCTTTATCCTTGCTGACGAAAAAGACGCTTTGACCGATCGACGGTTCTCTTCCCTGCTCGTAATGGCTGATTCCTTCAAGGATTTGTTTATAAGGAAATGAAGAAACTCGTCCGTTCAAGATTTTAATTCCGTACTCATTCTTTATTTCGATCGTGTTCCCTGCTTCGTCCTCATCTTCGTCTAATTCGAATCCGATTTCCTCTTCGATGACTTTACCGTCGAGCAGCTCGTAGAGATAGTCGGGCGTCGTATTTCCGAACATAGGGTCGTCTTGACTCCCCCAGTCTTTGATATATACAAAGATAAGATCCTCTTGATCAAAAATCTCTTCGAATATAGTGACTACTCTTTGATTGACCTGCTCGATTCTTTGGTCCGATCCGTTTTCATAAGGTTCTCCGAGTTCAAATCTAATATGCACTTCGCCGCTTAAGTTTGGAAAATGATTGTCCAGATATTCGATGATTTCCTTTTTCATTTAATCCGCTCTTTTCTCAAGGCTTCAGCCTATATGATTTTATTTCCTTGACCTTCCCGGACTTTGCCGTATTGCTGAACGTGTAGACGTCGCAGAAATCGATTTTTGTTCCGTTCGTTAATAAGATCACGCCGTTTATTGAAGCAAATTTGCCGTGCGTGATTACTTGGTCGATTTCTAAGCAGTCGATCGGATCTTTGTTTTCGTGCTGCAAAAGATCGAGTAACGCGCTTTGACCTTCAACTTTTTTACCTTCTTTTAATTGATGCCATATTACGGATTCGTCGGCATATTCTTTAATGATCTCGATTCGTTGTCGTAGGATCGCTATCGTAAAATCAATAACGATTTGTTTCCTCGGAGCATTGTCGCATCCTTTTGGAATGATCGTTTTCATCTCGTTTCGCTCCCTTCTATTTATTGAATCAGCTATTCGTTCTTATTTAGTCATTCGGGCACTTCAATATATTCGGATACTCTTGATTTCAATATTTCGATTAATTCCTCATCCATAAATTGATAATCATCCGGGATATCAAGACAGATTAATCTTTTATTCTTGAGACTGGTTGAGAATTTATCTTTAAGCCTTCTCGTATGCTTTTTCTCCATTACAAAAATCAAGTCCGACCACCCGATATGTCCTTCTGTTACTTTAATTCTAGCTCCTTCTTCCGTTCCTGCCGATCTTACTTCATAGCCATTGTATCGATCAAAAATCTTCTCGGCCGTTAAACTACGCCACTTATTGCGGCTGCATATAAAAAGTAATTTAATATCTTGTCACCTCTCCCTTTGTGATCCTTGATTATTAATAACGAACTCAGACAATGTTTCTTGAAACCTCTTCGGATTTCTTTAAAATCAAACCAGTAATAGCAATCGGTTAAACCAAACCAATATAAAACGCGAGGGTTCTCATCGCCCCAAGGTTGAATGTCTCTCCAGTTTTTCAGCTTATAGCGGATCAGTACCATTCATTCCTAGGTTTTCAACTTGGTTGGCCTGCAATTTCTTATACCGTTCCTATGTGCACGTCCCGGTGCATGTGGGTATTTGGCGAATGCCGGACCAAGATCGTATCGTATGTCCGCAGCGTGAACACAGTGTTAGACGAAGCCTTTGGTCGCGTTAAATTACATTCATTCCAATGGCTTTGTCGCTTCTTCCAGTTCCCCTTGTGAATCCAAATATCTTAATGTTTGTTCAACTTCAGTTATTTCTAGAGACTTCATAATGATTAAATGCTTCATGAAAAACCCGGGCGGATCCATCATAGGATTCTTAAAGTGTTCCACCAGCTTTTCGGGCGTCGTCATATGACACCAGCGTCGAGTTCCGTTATCAAAAGTGATTGTGACCTCAATGATGTCCCAATCTTTAATCTCATCATCAAACTTCCATTCCTTCATATGCAGCAATAACACTTTACCCATATCGAAATAGAGTTGGCTTACCCATACTCGTCTTCCATGATCGCCAATAATTCTGTACTTGTCATTTGCATAATCAATTATTTCATATGGCTTTCCTCGAGTTAATGCATGTTTATATACACCAACGATCTTGCAAGTAATCAGTTTATCTGTCATTGGAAATCACCTGTATTTAAGATTCATCCGCTATTCAAAGATTTCGAATAACGTTTCTGTATTCACGACCCGACGAATGCCGGACCAAATACGAATATCCGTAGCGTAAATATGTTGTTATGTGTCGCTCTACTCTTATTCGATCTCGCAGCCCAATTTCTTCAATTCGTTTTTGATTGTCAAATATCTTTCCGATCCTAATAACAGTTCGTTGTAAAAATACATGTAGTTCCCCGGGTATCCCTTTATTTCTTTTTGATGATCCTTCAACAGAAGTTCGACATGTTCTCTATAAAACCCTAAGATTCTCTTCGTTCTTCTATCTGCTCTAATCCTATTTAAATACGCTTTCAATTCAATCAATCTTTCTTGCGTATACTCCAACACTTCGCGAATGGCTGGTTCACGCAGTGAAAGATACTCTTCTGATCGGTCTTCCCAATGCTTGATAAAAATCTCTTTCCGGTCTGTCATAATCTCAAATATAGGCTTCACGATTTGTAGTTCTTGCTTGAGTCGATAAATCTTAAAGTAAGAAAAAGGCTTGAAAGTGATGAGGATTCACCTCGGTTTGAAAAAGTTTTTAGCCGCCTTCGGGAGTTGCATATAAAGTTCTTGTATTCAAGCCCCGATGCATGTAGGACGTTCGGCGAATGTCGATCCAGGGCCGAATGACCCGCAACGTGAATATATTGTTAGGTGAAGGAACCTCTTCTTTGAATAACCTGATTATCTTTGAAATATTTTAAATCGACTTATTTTTTGTTCTTCATATATCTTTTCTATTGTTATGTATTTTTCACCATAGGTATTTTGTATGCTATACATTCCCATTTCTAGAGACTTTAATAATGTTTTCGCCTCTTTACTTCCACGATTTTTCGTTTTTAGATCTGGTAATATACATTTTGAGTAATTCCTTTGCATGTCTGCTTCTACATTATCTTTAGTTAAGTGTTTTAGGCTATGTATGGTATTAATGATTAATGCTGAAACCGCAGCGGCAATTATATCAAGACCATACTGAGTAAATCCTGTTTCACCCTTTGCAACAAATCCATATAAAATGGACTTGTTATTAAAATAGAACCTGAATATAAACGGTTCTCTCTCTCCCTCAAGTATTGATTTTTGGATCTCTATGTCTTCGTCATTTGGCTTGTACATATATACTCTCCTTGAGATCCTTAATTACATTTGCCTAAGGGTCTTTCACATAACGTTCCTGTATTCAAGACGCGGCGCATGTCGGTCCAGGGACGAATGTCCGCAGCGTGAATATT
>NZ_NJDE01000019.1 GCF_002205895.1 Saccharibacillus sp. O23 | reverse complement strand
CCACCCTCTCAGGTCGGCTACGCATCGTCGCCTTGGTGAGCCATTACCCCACCAACTAGCTAATGCGCCGCAGGCCCATCTCTCAGTGACAGCTTGCGCCGTCTTTCCTCATCTCTTCATGCGAAGAAACGATGTATCCGGTATTAGCATCCGTTTCCGGAAGTTATCCCAGTCTGAAAGGCAGGTTGCCTACGTGTTACTCACCCGTCCGCCGCTAACTATCAGAAGAAGCAAGCTTCTTCATCAAGTCCGCTCGACTTGCATGTATTAGGCATGCCGCCAGCGTTCGTCCTGAGCCAGGATCAAACTCTCCATTAAGTCGCGAATCCCTTCGCGACCGCGACTCGAAACGAGAATCCCGAAGGGCCCTTGTTTCGATCAAGCGATCACTCGGTCTTCGCTTTAAAAGAAAGCACCATGTGCTCGTTTAAAACGTGGCGAGAATTTTCATTCTCTTATATTCTCTATCGCGAACCGCTAGAACCTTTTAAAAGATTTTCGCTTATCGCGGGAACTCCAAATCACTTGGCCCGGCTGGGATTCGTGTTTTTCGTTCCTGATTCACTCGTTATCCAGTTTTCAAAGAACAAACTCGGCATTTCTCGTTTCCGCCGCTCAGTATTTCTCGCAGCAGCAACTCTTATATATTAGCACGTTCGTTTTTGCTTTGCAAGTCTTTTTTCGAAATCTTTTTTAAGTTCATTCGAACTTTCTTTTCGATTCTTTCGAAAGCTTGCTCGCGGCCATATCTTTTATCCGCCTCGATGTAAGGCGTTTTAGTAGTATAGCATCCGTATAAGCAAGATAGCAAGCCTCTTTTTCGTTTTCCTCCCTTTCATCAAGATTTAGCGCGTGCAGTTAAGCCGTTCAAGTACTCTTGGGTTATAATAGCTACAGACCTGTTTTCGAGAAGCAACAGCGACTCTCTATAGTAATAAGCCATTCCACTAACAAATGAAACGCTTTCTTTTCAAAATTGCTTTTATTTTACTTTTTATTTTCGGGGGAGGCTTTTATGTTCAAGTCGGATCGTTTTCTGCGCACAAGTCTACATATTATAAGCGTGCTTGTCATCTTGTTTCTGCTGACTAAGATTCCGGGCATCTTGGCACCGCTTAGAGCGGCGTTCAGTTTGGTTTTTTTCCCGATCGTGGCTTCTCTTTTTCTTTATTACCTTTTCCGACCGATTATTCGCAAGCTGGACGATTGGAAGATTCGGCGTCCTTGGTCGATTCTTCTTCTGTACGCTGCGGCCGTCGGAGTGTTTGCGGGATTCGCGATCTGGGTGTGGCCGATCCTGCGCTCGCAATTTCTTAACTTCTCGGATAATCTGCCTCAGTTGGCTCAGAATTTCTCCAATCAATTCCAGATGCTTCTTCTCAAAGTGCAAGAACAGGAGATCTGGGGAACGCGTATCAACGATATCGATGTCGGGGTGAATCTGCCTCAGCAATTGTCGGGTTATCTGGAGAATGTCATCAACTCCGTCAGCAATTCGCTTACCAGCGCATTATCCGTCGTCGCTTGGGTATTTCTCGTGGTGTCTACCGTCCCGATGATTCTGTACTTCATGCTCAAAGACGACCGCAAAGGTTATGCTTTTCTGCTTCGCAGCGCGCCGATGAAATATCGCCCAACGTTTCGCGATATGGCTAAAGACATCGATACGGCCCTCGGCGGATTTATCGTCGGGCGCGTACTGCTTGCGGCTTGCGTAGGCGTATTCGATCTGATCGGATTCCTGATCGTGGGCGTTCCTTACCCGCTGCTGCTGGTGCTATTCATCATATTGACCGACATGATTCCTTATATCGGGGTATATCTGGGAGCGATTCCGGTCGTGATCGTCGGGTTTATCGATTCCCCGGCTTCGGTCATCTGGCTGATCGTCGTGATCGTCTTGGGGCAAATGCTGCGCAACAACCTTCTTTCTCCGATGATTTACGGTTCGGCATTGGATATCCATCCTTTGACCACCGTTTTTCTTCTGCTCAGCGGCGGCGCTATCGGAGGTTTTATCGCGATCTTGATCGTTATTCCTTCTTACATGGTCGTCAAAATTATTGCGATCCATCTCTACCGCTTCTATAGAAGCAGCAAATTGGCCCGTCCGAATGCTCGTTAGATTTGTTCTTGTTTCCCTCGAATCTTCGACACTTACTTTTATAAAAGAAAAAAACCCGCCTGAACCGAATGTTCAGGCGGGTTTTTCGTACGGGCTATCCGTTTTGCCGAAGCAATCAGCTTTCGATCAGCAGGCTTTCCGGATCTTCGAGCAGTTCTTTGACTTTGACGAGGAAGCTGACCGCTTCCGCACCGTCGATAATACGGTGGTCGTAAGAAAGCGCGATATACATCATCGGGCGGTTCTCCATGCGCTCTTCGTCGATCGCGACCGGACGGAGCTGGATCTTATGCATGCCCAGAATCCCGACCTGCGGCGCGTTCAAGATCGGCGTGGACAGCAGCGAACCGAAAACGCCGCCGTTCGTGATCGTGAACGTACCGCCTTGAAGATCGGACAGCGCCAACTGGTTGTTGCGCGCTTTGGTCGCCAAGGCTCCGATCGATTTCTCGATCTCCGCGAAGCCGAGACGGTCCGCATCGCGTACCACCGGAACGACCAGACCTTCTTTGGCCGATACGGCGATGCCGATATCGTAGAACTTCTTGTAGACGACTTCGTCGCCGTCGATTTCCGCGTTTACGGCCGGGAATGCTTTAAGCGCGCCGACGACCGCTTTGGTGAAGAACGACATGAAACCGAGGTTTACGTCGAACTTTTGTTTGAACGCGTCTTTGCGGCGTTTGCGCACATCCAGAATCGCCGTCATGTCGACTTCGTTGAAAGTCGTCAGCATGGCCGCATTATGCTGCGCGTCGACCAGACGAGTCGCGATCGTCTGGCGGCGGCGCGACATGCGCTGGCGATCGACCGGCTTCAGCGGGTCGATCGCCGACGGTGCTTGCGCCTTAGGCGGAGCCGCCGGAGGCTGCGGCGCCGCTTGGGCCGGCTGAGCGGGAGCCGGCTGCCCTTGAGCGGGCGCACCGCCTTCGGCGAACGATTTCACGTCGCCGGAGTATACGCGGCCGATCGGGTCGCTGCTCGGCACGCTGCCGAGCTCGACGCCGCGTTCGCGCGCGAGCTTGCGCGCGGCAGGCGAAGCTTTGGCCGAGGCGTCGCTGCTTTCCGCCGGCGGCGGGCTGACCGCTTCGGCGGCTTTGGGGCTCTGCGGCAGCGCAGCTGCCGGAGCAGCCGATTCCGCGGGCGCAGCAGGCGCTTCGGCGGCCGGAGCCGAAGAACTGCCCGGCGTCGAAGAAGCCGCGTCGCCCGTGCGAATGCGTCCGATCACTTCGCCGACTTGAACCGTGTCGCCTTCTTGACGCAGACGCGTATCGATAATGCCGCTGGATTCGGCACTCACTTCGAGATTGACTTTATCCGTTTCCAATTCGAGCAGCACGTCTCCCTGCTGAACCGCGTCTCCTTCCGCAACCGTCCAGCGCAGAATCGTGCCTTCGGTAACGGATTCTCCCATTTCCGGTACTTTGATGTCGCTCACAATGCTACCTCCCCAAACTCATTTGATTTTTTTTGGATGAATTTTGGCCCAGGGCCGTCTGGATAATCTTCTGCTGTTCGAAAGCATGGATGTGTTGGTAGCCGCTTGCCGGGCTGGAACGTTCCGGTCTGCCCGTGTACGTGACTTCGATGCCTTTCGGCGCGACGGCCCGAATGTTCGGATCGATATAGCGCCAAGCGCCCATGTTGTGAGGTTCTTCCTGTACCCAATAAATCTCTTCGAGATTCGGGAACTTCGCCAAGAACTCGGATACTTCTCGAGCCGGGAACGGATACAGCTGTTCGACGCGCAGGATATGCAGCCAGCTCCAATCCGCGTCGGCTTCTTTTTCGATCGCGTCTTCGAGTTCGACCGAGATTTTGCCTCCGGTCAACAGCACTCGCGTGACGCGTTCCGGCGAATCGCCCAGACCGTTTTGTTCGATCGTCGCTTTGAAGCTGCCGTCCGTAAAGTCGGAAGCCGGCGAAGCGACGCGCGGATTCCGGATCAAGCTCTTCGGCGACATCACGACCAACGGTTTGGCGTCTTCGCGGGTCGTCATCGCCGCTTGGCGGCGAAGCAGATGGAAATACTGCGCCGCGCTCGTCACGCTGACCACGGTACAGTTGTTCTCCCCGGCCAATTGCAGGTAACGCTCCAATCTCGCGCTGGAGTGCTCCGGTCCTTGTCCTTCGTAACCGTGCGGCAGCAGCATGATCAAGCTCGACTTCTGCGCCCATTTGGAACGTCCCGGCATGACGAATTGGTCGAGCAGCACTTGTCCGGCGTTCGCAAAGTCGCCGTACTGCGCTTCCCAGATGACCATCGTTTGCGGCGAGAAGACGTTATAGCCGTATTCGAATCCGATGACCGAAGCTTCGGACAGCGGACTGTTATGGATCGCGAACGAAGCTTTGGCTTCGGGCAGCGCGTGCAGCGGGCAATAAGTCGCTCCGGTCTGCGCATCGTGCAGCACGAGGTTCCGATGCGCGAAAGTCGCGCGTTCGGCGTCTTGGCCGCTGATGCGGATCGGCGTGCCGTCGGACAAAATCGTGGCGAACGCCAACGTTTCCGCTTGACCCCAGTCCACTTTTTCGCCTTCGTCCAGACCGTTCAGCCGGCGCTGCAAGATACGCTCGAGTTTCGGATAGACGTTAAACGTATCCGGACGCTTGAGCAGATTCTCGTTGATCGACCGAAGTTTGCCCAGTTCGACCGACGTGCGGACGGATTCGAGCGGCGTCTCGTCGATGGTCGAAGCGAACGGGAACGGATGGCTTTCGCCCTGCTTGCCGTTCTTCATTTGTTCGTATTCTTCTTTGAAGATTCCCGTGATTTTCGCGCGCAGTTCTTCCAGACCGTTCTCGCCAATCAAACCGCTTTTATGCAATTTTTTTGAAAAGATAGTTGCAGCGGTATCGTGCGCTCTGACCTTTTTGTAGATCAGCGGCTGAGTCGTTTCCGGATCGTCCGTTTCGTTATGGCCGTAGCGGCGGTAACCGATCAGGTCGATCAGGAAGTCTTTTTTGAACGTCATGCGGTATTCGCAAGCCAGACGCGCGGCCGCGATGCACGCTTCGGGATCGTCCGCGTTCACGTGAACGACCGGAATTTCGTAGCCTTTCGCCAAGTCGCTGGCGTAATGCGTGGAACGGGAATCGCCGCTTTCGGTCGTGAAACCGAGTCGGTTGTTGGCGATGATATGTACCGTTCCGCCGTTTTGATAGCCCGGAAGCTGATTGAAGTTGAGCGTTTCCGCCACAACGCCTTCGCCCGGGAACGCCGCATCGCCGTGAACCAGAATCGATGCCGCTTTGTTGGTATTTTGCTTCGGATAGCCCGGCTCGCTGCGGTCTTCTTGAGCCGCGCGCGCGAAGCCTTCCACGACCGGATCGACGTATTCCAAGTGGCTCGGGTTATTGGCCAGCGTCAAACGCGTCGTTCTGCCGTCGTCCCCGATCTCCCGTTTTTCGCCGAGATGGTATTTGACGTCCCCCGTCCAGCCGAAGTTGATGCCCATCGAACCTTCGGAAGGGATCAGATCTTTGTTAGGGGCGTGATGGAATTCGGAAAAAATCCGTCCGTACGGCTTGCCCAATACGTGCGCCAGCACGTTCAGACGTCCGCGGTGAGCCATGCCCATCAGCACATGTTCCGCTCCCGCGTTCGAGAAGCCCCGAGCCAACTCGTCCATGACCGGCACCAGCATGTCTATTCCTTCGATAGAGAACCGTTTCTGGCCGACGAACGTGCGATGCAGGAATTCTTCGAACTGTTCGACCTGCACCAGGCGCTCCAGAAGTTCTTTGCGTTCTTCCGGCGACAGTTTCGCGGCGGCAGGCTGATTCTCTGCATGTTGATTCAGCCACTCGCGTTCCTGCTCGGCGTGCACGTGCGAAAATTCGTAAGCCGTCGTTCCGGTGTAGACCTCGCGCAGTCTGCGGATCGCGTCCAGTCCCGTCGATACGTCCGCCGGTGCGTTTTCCCAGATCAAGGAAGCCGGCATAGCCTCCAGATCCTGCTCGGTCAATCCGACTTCCTCCGGCTCGAGGAACGACACTTTCGGTTTCTCGTCGAGACCGATCGGGTCGATGTCGGCGGCCAAATGGCCGTAGGTGCGAATGTTCCATACCAGCTTGCTTGCTGCAACCGCTTTCTTTAATGACTGCGAATGAGTCGCGGGTCCTCCCGTTCCGGTCGCCGTCGGGGCGTCCGAAGCGCGATGCTGCGGCGGTGCGCCGAAGCGTTCGAACAGCTCCCGATAGGAAGGTTCAACCGATGCCGGGTCCTCCTGATAACGTTCATACTGCTCTTGTACGTATCCGAGGTTCGGACCGTAATACTTTTCCCATGGCTCGTGCGTGTTCGAAAATTGTTCCGTCATCGCTGCCACCCTCCGTCTTGTGTTTGCAAAAGCCGATTCCCAGTAGATTACTTTTTACAAATTGGTGAACAAAGCGTTTACTTCTCGATTGTACCCCTTTTTGCTAGCAAGTTCAATTTATTGAGGACGTTACTTGCTAAATTTTTGCCGGAACTGACGGGGCCATGTAAGCGTTGACTATTTTCGTACGCTTTGACCCCTCAGTCGATTCGAGAACCGTTCATTCGGACGAACCGATACGCGCGGCGGACCGGCGGCGGCAAAATCGGATTCGCCGATCCCTTTCGCCGCCGTTCCTTGATTATTCGCTTTTGTCTTTTTCTTCTTGTTGTTCGGCATGCAGTTGCGGCAAAAGTTTCTGAAGCTCCGGCACCGGCGGCGGGAACTTGAGATCGAGGCTCTCCAGCGTATCCACCGCGATCTGAAGCACGGCAAGATCCCGCATCGAACGGTCGTCCGCCGGCACGATATGCCAAGGACGCTTTTTGCTCGCGCATTCGGTCAACACGTCTTCGTAACATTCCTGATAGCGATCCCAATGTTTGCGCTCGGCCAGGTCGCTCGGATCGAACTTCCAGTTTTTATGCGGATTCTCGATCCGGGCGATCAGTTTTTCGAGTTGGAACCGTTTGGAAATATGCAAAAAGACCTTCACGACGATCACGCCGTTCTCCGTCAGCATTTTCTCGAAGTCGTTGATCTGCGAAAAACGCCGGCGAGCTTTATCGTCGTCGATCGTCCCGTGCACGCGAGAGATCAGGACGTCTTCGTAGTACGAACGGTTGAACGCTCCGATGTATCCGAGCGGCGGGACCTGCCGATGCGCGCGCCAAAGATAATCGTGGCCCAGTTCCTCGTCGGTCGGCGCTTTGAAGCTGTGCGTCAGCACGCCCTGCGGATTGACTTCGGAGAAGACATGGTTGATCGTTCCGTCTTTGCCGCTGCAATCCATGCCTTGAAACACGAACAATACCGCATGGCCGCGCGACGAGAACAATTTCTCCTGCAAATGTTCCAACTTTTTGTTCAGCTTTTTCTTTTTCGCTGCGATGTCGGCATCGTCGGGGCGCTCGCCGGCATCGTAATCCGTATCGATCCGGTTCAAGCGGACTTTGTCCCCGGTGCATAACTGCGTCTTGGTCTTCATTGTTTACCACTCCTTCGCAGGGGTTCTTGCCCACCTTCTATTAATACCCGTTTTATTCGTTTTTGTCGCCGGATTTCGTCAGGAGCCGTTTCGGATATACGATTCGCGCGAAAAAGTTTCAAGAAAAAAGCCCGTGGTAATATTCTGTCAAGCATATTTTTCGTTCGTTGACCATTAAAAGTAACCGGAGAAGGAGGAAGGGTCATGTTTCTCAAAAAAAGCTGCGTCTGCGCGCATTGCGACCGAAGCTTCGAATGCACCGGCGCATTCGGACCGAACGGGGCCCGCTACATCAGCGGCACGGTCGCTTGGATGAAATTGATCTCGCGGGAGCCGGGCCGCCTGCTGTTGGAAGGAAATACGATATGCGCGGCATGCATGCACCCTCACCGTTTTCTGGTGGAATACGATTCGGACAGCGACCGGTATAACGACGTTTATGTGCCGGCGGCCAAGCCCGAAACCGTCGCCGAAGCGCCGGCGCGCCGCAAGATCGGACGGATCGTGCCGGGCCAACTTCGCAAGCTTCATCAAGTCTGATTTTAGAAAAAGCAGGCGGACGCCTGCTTTTTTACATGAATAGTTTGCATATTTATTCTTATTGTCGTATATTTAGTTAAACGAAATTAACGAAGCTTTCTGCACGAGCAGAAACACGACTTTATAGAGGCGCGCAGCTTAGGGAGGGAAACGGCATGAAAGCCAGATTGATATTGGAAGACGGAACGCTGCTGACGGGAACTTCGTTCGGCAGCGACAAACAGATGACCGGAGAGGTCGTCTTTAATACGGGAATCACGGGCTATCAGGAAGTGCTCTCCGACCCGTCCTACTGCGGACAGATCGTGACGATGACGCAGCCGTTGATCGGCAATTACGGGATCAACCGCGAAGACTTCGAAGCGATTCGTCCGTGGATTCACGGATTCGCGGTGCGCCGTTACGAGACGGCTCCGAGCAATTGGCGTTCCGAATACGATCTCGGCACGCTGCTGAAGGAATACGACATTCCCGGCATTTCGGATATCGATACGCGTATGTTGACCCGTCGCTTGCGCGACCGCGGCACGCTGCGCGGTCTGATCACGACCGGTTCGGCAAGCGTCGAAGAGCTGTTGGAACAGCTGCGCGAGACCGCCGCTCCGCACGATCAGGTCAGCCGCGTCTCCACGCCGCGTTCTTACCGCGTGCCCGGCACGAAGCAGCGCGTCGTGGTCATCGATTACGGCAGCAAATCCGGCATCGTGCGCGAATTGGGCGATCGAGGCTGCGACGTCGTGGTCGTTCCGCATACGGCGAACGTCGCCGATATCGAACGTTTCAATCCGGACGGCGTTCTGCTGTCCAACGGTCCCGGAGATCCGAAAGACGTGCCCGAAGCCATCGCGACCGTACGCGAATTGATCGGCAAACTGCCGCTGTTCGGCATCTGTTTGGGACATCAGTTGTTCGCTTTGGCTTCCGGCGCGGACACGTCCAAACTCAAATTCGGCCATCGCGGCTCGAATCATCCGGTCAAAGAAGTCTCGACCGGCCGCTGCCTGATCACGTCGCAGAATCACAGCTACTCCGTATTGGAAGAAACGCTGCAAGAAACCGAACTGGAGATCACGCATATCAATAATAACGACGGCAGCGTCGAAGGACTCAAACATAAGCATGCTCCCGCTTTTTCGGTGCAATTCCATCCGGAAGCCGCGCCGGGTCCGACGGACAGCAACCGTTTGTTCGACGAGTTCCTTCAGATGATCGACGAATTCAAAGCAAGCCGCGCGCCGTTCGTGTCGTCTACCGCCAAAGCCAAAACGGCCGCCGTTTCCGCCAAACGTTCCCGCGCCGCAGCCGCCGATCGCCATCCGCAGCGCAAAGAAGCGGACGGTGCCGCTTCTCCGATCGAGAAAGTGCTTGCTCCGTCCGCTTACTGATGTTCGTTTCGGTTTAGCTTTTCGAGATTGCTTTCCTTAATCTTCGTTCAGCCAGCTTTTGCTGCGCCGTTCTTTCCGCTGATCCCGTTTGCCGTTTCCGGCAGGGCGTCCGGCGGAAGAACGGCTTTTTTCTTTGCGTTCGTGAAAAGCCAGTTCCCGCTCGGTCTTGCGATAACCGGCCAGACGGCCCGGTTCCAGCTCCCCGAGCTCGACCGCTTCCCGCACGGCGCAGCCTTCTTCGCGGTTATGCGTGCAGTCCCGGAATCGGCAGTTCTCCGCCAGCGCGTCGATGTCCGAGAACGTGCCGGACAATCCGTCTTCTTCGCCTTCCCAGAGCTGCAATTCCCGCATTCCCGGGGTATCGATCAATACGCCTCCGCCGGGAATTGCGAACATCTGACGATGGGTCGTGGTATGCCGCCCACGGCTGTCGTCTTCGCGAATGCCGCCGGTTCGCTGAACGTCGCCGCCGAGCAGCGCGTTGGTCAACGTCGATTTGCCGCAGCCCGACGTGCCGGCCAACGCGCAGCTCCGGCCTCCGGAGAAATAAGCGGCGACTTCGCTCATGCCTTCGCCGGTCTGCGCGCTGACCACATGCACGTGTACGCCCGGCGCTGCTGCCGACACTTCCGCCACGGCACGATCGCGAAATTCGGCGTCGCACAAATCGGATTTGCTCAACAAGATCACGGGCTGCGTTCCGGCATTCCAAGCCATGATCAGATAACGTTCCATCCGGCGAATATTCAGATCGTAATTGAGCGAGGCGACCAAAAACAAGATATCGACGTTGGTCGAAACGATTTGTTCGCGCACCGGGGTTCCGGCCGCTTTGCGGGAGATTTTGCTGCGGCGCGGCAGTACGCCGCGAATGCGCGCGCGCCGTTCGCCCGGCAGCAGCTCCGCCGCCAGCCAATCGCCGACCGCGGGAAGTTCCGAGCCGCTCTCGCTGTCATGCCGCAGTTTGCCGCTGGTCTCGGCCGTGTATTCGCCTTGGGCGGTCGCGACCTTGAACTGCTGGCCGTAATCGGCCGTCATCCGTACCGGCGTAAGACCGGCATGCGCATAACCGCTCTCTTCCCATGTTTTCTGCCAGCCGGCATCCCAACCGTACGCATTCGGGAACGGCGGGTTTTCCGATTGTTTTTCGTGCTCGGAAGCTTGCATCATGCGTTCTTCCGTTCGAGTGTTCGTTTGATGCTTATTCATTTGATTATTCATAAATTCCTCCGAATATAGTGAGATGGGACAGACTTCGCCCAGCGAATTCGCCAAGCGTACTTGCAGACTCTCCGACTCTCTCCCCATTCGAGGCTTCTCCGAAAAAACGACGCAAAAAAGCCGGGGAGAGTTCTCTCCCCGGCTGCCTTGATCCGGTCTGGCCGAGTTCCGCCGCGCAAAAGCGCGAAACTTCGGGCATGAACAGGCAGCATCCGTCAGCGTTACGCCGCGGAGCGCCGAGCTTCCGATCTTCCTCCGCGGAAGATCAGAAGCTGAAGCTATCCGTTCGCATCGCCGGATTTGGAGAGAGTTTGCGACCTCTAATCACAATCGAATGTAAAGTTCCCATAACTCATCTCTCCTCTCGTCGGCATTTGCCACTCATTCTAGCGGAGCGTCGAAAATATTGTCAAGCGATTTTTTTCGGACCCGCCGTTTTGCCGCGTTTCCCGTTGGACGAAGCCGGCGCTTTGCGAGATAATAAACATGGAGCGCGCAACGCGTCTAATCAAGAGTCGGGAATGTCCGCACTGGCGGAGAGCACGGCATTTCAAGGAGGAACAAACGAAGATATGGCAAAAGAAGATGTCCTGATTATCGGTGCGGGGCCCTGCGGATTGTCCGCCGCGATCGAATGCGGCCGCCGCGGCCTATCCGTCCGAATCATCGAAAAACACAACGTGGTCCACTCGATTTATCTGTATCCGACGAACATGCAATTTTTCAGCACGGCCCAACTGCTCGAGATCGGCGACGTGCCGTTCACCTCTCCGAACGAAAAACCGTTCCGTCACGAAGCGCTGGCCTATTACCGCCGCGTCGCCGAACGGTATAACCTCAGCATTTCCTCTTACGAGGAAGCATTGGCCGTCAAGCCGCAGGAAGACGGAAGCTTCATCGTCGAAACGCGGGACCGGGCGGGCAACGCGCATACGTACGAAGCCGGCAGCGTGGTGATCTCGACGGGATACTTCGACCACCCTAACGAACTCGGCATACCCGGCGAAGACAAAGACAAAGTCACTCATTATTTCCGCGAAGCGCATCCGTACGCGGGAATGAGGGTCGCGATCGTAGGCGGCAGCAATTCCGCGGTGGATGCCGCTCTCGAACTGATCCGCGTCGGCGCGAAGATCGATATGGTCTACCGCCGGACCGAAATTTCGCAGCATATCAAACCTTGGGTTCGGCCGTTGTTCGAAGGCATGGTCGCCAAAGGCAAGATCACGCTGCATCTGGGTTCCAAATTGACCGAGATCGGCGAAGATTACGTCGTCGTGCAAGGTCCGGAAGGCGAAGCGCGAATCCCGAACGACTTCGTCCTCGCCATGACGGGTTTCCGGCCGGACCGCAAGCTGTTGACGGAAGCCGGCGCGCAAATGTCGGACGATCTGGACAAGCCGGTATTCGATCCGGAAACGATGGAGACCGGCGTTCCGGGATTGTACGTGGCGGGCGTTATCGCATCGGGACGCAACGCGAACGAAGTGTTTATCGAGAGCGGACGCCTTCACGGCGGCTTGATTGCCGAGCATATCGCCAAGCGGGCGAATACGGGCGAAAAGTCCGCAAAAGGCTGATTTCGCTGTCTTCTTGTGCTATACTTCCCACATAAGAGGAATAGGCCGCGCCGATCGTTATACGGGCCGGCCGCTAGGAGGACCGCTGCTTATGTCTCAACGTTTCGTCATCGAAGCCGTCATGGTCGCCATTTACGGGCAATTGCTCTCGGCGAACCGTCCGGTCGAATACATCGTTCCGTACACGACCGTACTGGAACTTTACGAATTCGAAGAAGGCTCCGAACCGCTCATGAACGAGCCGGGCGACGATAAATTCGTCAAAGAAAAAGTGAAAGAACTCATCGCTTATTTCGAAGAGCCGCTGAACAAGAAAAAAATCCAAAAAGCGCTGACCGTGCCTTGGGCGAAAAGCGCTCCGATCCTGCTCGGCGAACAGATCAAGCTCACGATCGTCAACGCGGTCGACAATGCCCATTACGGCGAATTGTTCGATCCGATCGAGACGGAAGTGCTGTTGTCGGCGATCAAGGAAGAAGCTCCGGTGCTGACCGATCAGCTCGAGATGATTCAACGCATCATCTCCGCTTCGGTGCCGGTTCAGGTGTTCGATATCGACGATTTCGAATTCGCGCTGGAAGGCACCGCGCATCTGTAGAGCCGATTCGCTCTTCGGATCCGTTTGACATGCACGGAGTCGGATAAACCGAAAAAAGACGAACGTGCCGGAGATCCGGCCGTTCGTCTTTTTTGTGCGCGCATTCCGTTTATCGATCCGTTTCAGTTAGCGGCCCGCGCGGTTTCCTGCTCGTAGCCGTACAGAATGTCGTCGTGTTCGGGCAGATAAGTCACGTTGAGGCGATAACCGTCCAGATACCAGAGATCTTTCTCCTCCATGTAGAACGTGATGCCTTCCGAAGACTGCGTGAGTCCCGGTTTGTTCGGACTTTCGGTCGTGATCCCGAGCGAAAAACCCGGATGGATATCGCTAGTGTTGCTGTAACGGGCATAAAACCGAATATAATCGCCGGCTTGCAATCCCAGCTCTTTTTTGTACCAATCGGCGGCCTGCGGCGTGACGTTAAGACTCATCTCGCGTTTCCCTCCTTCGTTCGTTGACGGCAGCGTCCGTTTTCGAACGCCTTTGCTTTTTATCATACCCCACAACGCGTTTGGCGACAAATCTTTCATTTCGTTTTCGCTTTGTTTTCAATCTCTTTTTCAGCATACGGGCAAGCAAAAAAACGAGAATTTTTCAAGTTTCAACTTGCCGAGCGAGCGTTTCCGAATACATTTGTTCACATTTCGTTCACAATAGAAAACTTTTTCGTTGACTTTTTCTGAGATACGGTGCTAGAATCAGGGGCATACGAGATCATTTTGCGATCATTAAAAATCAGGAAGGAGTGAATTCGATGTCCGCGTTCAAAAAAAGACTGGCTGTTCGTCATACCGATGCTTCCCGTACGCTGCGCGCTCTTTTTGAACTTCATATCGATGCAGCCTCCGTCCGATCTTTGTCGGCCTGACGCCCTTTCCTGCGGGAATTCGGGACGTGCCGACTTGGAAAAACGCGTGACGTGCGGCTTCGCCACATCGTCCGCCATATGGATCGTTTTTTAAGCATATCGCGCGCGCCGCGGTATGCTTTTTTGCGGTTTCAAGCAAAAATGATTGGTAAATCTATCGTAAACGAAGAAAGGAAGTGATGGAATGTTTTCCGTCCTTCGCAATCTCGGCTGGTTCTTCCGGCAGGAAAAAAGGCGTTATCTGATCGGGGTCTTCTTCCTCGTTCTGGTCGGCGTCATCGAACTCCTTCCGCCCCGGCTGATCGGCACGGCCGTCGACGATATCGCCGGCGGCTTGATCACCTCTGAGCGCCTCTTCATGTACATCGGCGGCATTATCGCGCTGCTCGCCATCATGTACGGCATCACGTACATATGGATGCGCCAGCTGTTCGGCGGCTCCAACCTCGTGGAACGGCTGCTGCGCAGCCGCTTCATGGCGCATCTGCTTCGGATGACGCCTCCGTTCTTCGAACGGAACCGGACCGGCGATCTGATGGCCCGGGCGACCAACGACCTGCGGGCCGTCGCCATGACGGCGGGATTCGGCATGCTCACGCTGACCGACTCCACGCTGTTCCTGCTGACCGTGCTGCTCGCCATGGGCTTCATCGTCAGTTGGAAGCTGACGCTCGCCGCGCTGATCCCTCTGCCGTTCATCGCGATCGGCATGAGCATCTACGGCAAAATCATTCATCAACGTTATACGGTCGCTCAAGACTCGTTCGGCGACATGAACGACCAAGTGCTGGAATCGGTCGCGGGCATCCGCGTGATCCGCGCTTACGTGCAAGAACGCCATGACGAGAAACGTTTCTCCGACATCACGAACGACGTGTACCGCAAAAATCTCGCGGTCGCGCGGGTCGACGCGGTATTCGAGCCTTACATCCGTCTGTGCGTCGGTCTCAGCTATCTGATCGGCTTATCTTACGGCATCTACCTCGTCTTCCGCAGCGAACTGACGCTCGGCGACCTGGTAACCTTCAATATGTATCTGGGCATGATGATCTGGCCGATGTTCGCGATCGGCGAACTTATCAATATCATGCAGCGGGGCGGCGCTTCGCTCGACCGGGTTAACGAAGTGCTGTTCACCAAAGCGGATATCGAAGATCCGGCGGAGCCGACGGAAGTCGCGGCGCCGGACACGATCGAATTCCGCGACGTCACGTTCCGCTATCCGACGTCGACGTTCGACAATCTGGAGCATGTCGACTTGAAGCTCCGCGCCGGACAGACGCTCGGCGTCGTCGGACGGACCGGCAGCGGCAAATCGACGCTGCTCAAGCAGCTGCTGCACGAATACCCGACGGGTACGGGCGAGATCCTGTTCGCCGACACGCCCATTCAATCGATCGGCAAAGACCGCCTGCACGGTTGGATCGGTTACGTGCCGCAGGAACAAATCCTGTTCTCCAAGACCGTGCGGGAAAATATCCGCTACGGCAAGCATGACGCCGACGATGCCGAGATCATGGAAGCGATCCGGACCGCCGCGTTCGCCGGCGATCTCGAGACGCTGTCCGACGGGCTGGAGACCAAGGTCGGCGAACGGGGCGTCTCGCTCTCCGGCGGCCAGAAGCAGCGGGTCTCGCTCGCTCGCGCTTTTATCGCCGAACCGCAGATCTTGATTCTCGACGATGCTTTATCCGCCGTCGATGCCCGCACCGAAGCGCGCATCATTCAGAATATCCGGGAGAAACGCGCGGGCAAGACCACGCTGATCTCCACTCACCGCCTGTCCGCCGTCGAACACGCCGACCATATCGTCGTGCTGGAACGGGGACGTATCGTGGAAGAAGGTACCCATGCCGAACTGATCGCCCGCGACGGCTGGTACCGCGAACAATACGAACGTCAACAGGTAGAATCCAATCTCTCCTCCGAGGAGGTGCACACCGATCATGGAAGCATTTAACGGGGAACGCCCGGAAGAAACCGCAGCCGTTCCCAACAAGAAATCCGCTCGAAGGTTGTTCGGATACGCGATGAACGCCAAAGGCACGTTTATCGCCGCCATCATCGCGCTGGCGATCGGCGTCGGTGCCGAACTGGCCAGCCCGTTCATCGCCAAAACGATGATCGACGACCATATGATGGGCATCGAAAAACCTTTCTATCAAACTTCTCAGACCGAAGAAGGGGCCGTTCCGTACCAAGGCAGCTATTACAAACGCGGCGACCGCTTCGAAGCTGACGAGACTCGCGGCGAAGAAGCGCGCGTGCTTCAAGTCGGCCGCGGTTTCGTGTTCGTCGACGGAGCCGTACCGACGCCGGAAGGCGACCGCAGCTTCGATAACGGCACATTGACGATCCGGACGGCTCAAGGTACGGATACGTATCCGGCCGCGAAGCTGTCCAAGCAGGAGCTGTTCGACTTCTACACGCCCGAGATTCCGGGCATCATGAAACTGATCCTGCTCTACCTGATGTTCCTTGCGATCTCGATCGCGATGGAGTTCGGCAAAACGTATTGGCTGCAATCGGCGGCCAATCGGGTCATTCAGAAACTTCGCTTGGATCTGTACGCGCATATCCAGCGTCTGCCGGTGCATTTCTTCGACAACCTGCCTGCGGGCAAAGTGGTCTCCCGCGTCACCAACGACACGGAAGCGGTCAAAGATCTGTTTATCGCGGTGCTCTCCAACTTTACGACGGGCATCGTGTACATCACCGGCATCTATGTCGCGCTGTTCATTCTGGATCCGCGATTGGCGGCGGTCTCGCTCTTCATCGTGCCGCTGATCGTCTTGTGGATCTATCTCTACCGCAAAGTCGCGACGAAATACAATACGATTATCCGTTCCCGGCTCAGCGAGCTGAACGCGATCATCAACGAGTCGATTCAAGGCATGTCGATTATCCGCGTCTTCCGCCGCGAGAAGCAGACGCGCGACGAGTTCGAAGAGCTGAACGGCGATTACTTGAAACATCAGAACAAAATGCTCAACCTGAACTCGTTCACGTCGCACAACTTGGTCAACGTGCTGCGGAATCTGTCGTTCACCGTCGTGATCTGGTATTTCGGTTCTTCGACGATCAACGGAGCGGCTTCCCTGATCTCGCTCGGCGCTCTGTACGCGTTCGTCGATATTCTGGGCCGCTTGTTCCAGCCGATTACCGGCATGGTCAATCAACTTGCGGTGCTCGATTCCGCGATGGTCTCGGCCGGACGGGTATTCAAACTGCTGGACGAACCCGGCGAGAACGTGACGGACGGCAGCATGCCGCGCTACAAAGGTAACGTCAAATTCGAAGACGTATCTTTTGCTTACAAAAAGGATTATGTCCTCAAAAACATCTCGTTCGAAGCGAAACAAGGACAGACGGTCGCGCTGGTCGGCCATACCGGTTCCGGCAAAAGCTCGATCATCAACCTGCTGTTCCGTTTCTACGATCCGCAAAAAGGCACGATCACGATCGACGGACAAAGCGTGCGCGATTTGCCCAAGCAGCATATCCGCGAACATATGGGCATCGTGCTGCAAGATCCGTATCTGTTCACCGGTACGATCGCGTCCAATGTCAGTCTGGGCGACGAACGCATCAGCCGCGAGCGCGTCGAACGAGCGCTGCGCGAAGTCGGCGCCGACAAGATTCTGTCCGATCTGCCGGGAGGTTTCGACGAACCCGTAATCGAAAAAGGCAGCACCTTGTCCGCCGGACAGCGGCAGCTGATCTCGTTCGCGCGGGCGCTCGCTTTCGATCCGGCGATTCTGATCCTCGACGAAGCGACGGCGAACATCGATACCGAGACCGAAGCGCTGATCCAGTCCGCGCTTAACGTGCTCAAACAAGGTCGCACGACTTTCGTGATCGCGCACCGCTTGTCGACGATCCGCAGCGCGGACCAGATTTTGGTCCTGCATCGCGGCGAGATCGTGGAACGCGGCAATCACGAAGAACTGATGGCGCACGGCGGCCGTTATTTCCAGATGTATCAGCTTCAGCAGGGCGGCGGCGATTCGATCGCGCCCGTGACCGGCAAGCCGGAATCCGGCTTCGATTCCAGTCCGGCGTTCCGCGGCGCAAGCGGAGCGGATTGATCCCTTCTGCTTCTCTGCACGAGAAAGCTTCAAAAATCAAAAGACCGTGAACCCCGCTCGGAAGCATCGGGTTCGCGGTCTTTTGTCTGTCCGCCTCTTCGCATTCAACGTCAAAAAAGCCGGACCCGAAGGTCCGGCTTTCCGTTTGCCCGAGAAGGATTTTCCCGCAAACTTACTTCAACGATTTCGCGTCCGAGATAGGCGTCGTGCCTCCGTCGATCCGCTCGGCTACGACTTCGCTGTACGTGCCGGTCAGGTAAGTCGAAGCTTCCGCTTCGGTAATGACCTGCGGATACATCATGCCCGGCTGCGGTTTGGAGATCGAATACTGCACGATCGCTTTGCCGTTTTCGTATTTCACGCCGTTGATCTTAAGACCGTAACCCGGATTGGGCAGCGAAGTTTTCAGCGTCGCTTTGACGCGTCCGTCCGCTTCGGTGTTCGTCGTTACGCTCACGTCGATCGCTCCTGTTCCGTCTTCGGATCCGTTGTCTTGGCCTCCGCCGACTTTATTGATGAACTCAATGGCATTATACACCAATTGCGCCGCTTCCATGCGCGTGATCGGTTCCTGCGGACGGAAATCGCCGCCCGGAGAAAGAATTCTCATATTGCCCAGAATCTGAACGGCGCCCAGGTGATCGCCCGTGAATTCTTTCTCGTCGTCGAAGAAGATGTACATCTTCGTCGTCGGATATTGGCCGGTCGTATTGATGCCTTCCAGCAGCAGGCTGGCGAAAGCTTCGCGCGTGATCTTGGCGCTCGGCGAGTCGCTTTTCGTCACCGTCTTGATTTGGTTATGCAGCGCCGCTTCGTAAGCCGGGGCATACCAAGCATTGGTGTTGAACGAAGGGTCCGGTTTATAATCGACGCCCGGGTTCGTTTTCATCTCGAAGGCGTTCACGATCAGTTGGATCGCTTGAGCGTTGGTCAGATCGAGCGCCGGCGCAAAACGATCTTCGCCGATTCCTTTCATGACGCCCATCTGCTGCAGCGATTGCGCAACCTTGGCGTTATTGTCATCCTTGATGTCGCTGTATGCGGACGCCGAAGCGGCAAACGCGAACGATCCTGCCATCACCAGAGCGGCACAAGCTTTAATTGTTTTTTTCATTTCCGGTCACCTCTTCTTATTTTTCTCGTTCTCAATCTTCCAGACGACCGCTCTCCGAAAAAGGTTGCAGTCTATTCGAAAAAAGCCCTCTTCAATGCCGAAGAGGGCTTTTCGCTTTGCCTTTATTCGGTTATTCGGAAGCCCGATCCGGATTGAGCAGGCTGTGACGGCGGCCGTACAGGAAGTAGACGACCAAGCCGACGACGAGCCAGATCAGGAACGTATACCACGTAAGCGCCTTGAGTTGGAACATCAGATAGACGCATCCCAAAGCGCTGAGAATAGGAATCAGAGGCACCAACGGAACGCGGAACCCGCGCTTCAAGCCCGGCTGCGTGCGGCGCAGCATGATGATCCCGATACTGACGATGGTAAACGCGAACAGCGTGCCGATATTGGTCAGTTCGGCCAGATGGTCGAGCGGAATCAATCCGGCGAAAAAGGCGATGACCACCGACGAAATCCAAGTTCCGACCGCCGGCGTGCCGCTTTTTCCGCTGACTTTCGAAAAGACCGGGGAAAGCAGTCCGTCGCGGGACATCGAATACAGCAGGCGCGTCTGACCGTACATCATCACCAGCAGTACGGTGGTGATCCCCGTAATCGCTCCGAGCGAGATGATCCAAGCGATGCCGTTCATGTTGACGAACTCGAGCGCGAACGCGACCGGATCGCTGACGTTCAACATATGGTAAGGCACGATGCCCGTCAGAATCAAGGAAACGATGATGTACAGCACCGTGCAGACGGCCAACGAAGCGATGATGCCGATCGGCAGGTCGCGCTGCGGACGTTTGACTTCTTCGGCCGCCGTCGATACCGCGTCGAATCCGATATAAGCGAAGAAGACCGTCGCCGCTCCTGCGGCTACCCCCTGGAATCCGAACGGCAGGAACGGATGCCAGTTATCCGGCTTGACGTAGAAGACGCCGACGCCGATAAAGATCAACACGACGACCAATTTGATCGCGACCATGATGCCGTTGGCGCGCGACGCTTCCCGAATGCCGCGAGTGAGCAGCAAAGCGATGATCATCGTAATCACGACCGCGGTGACGTCGATATAAGTGCCTTTTTCCGGATTGAACGCGCCGGTCAGCACGTGAGGAAGATGAATGCCCAGACCGGCCAACAGACTTTGGAAATATCCCGACCATCCGCTGGCAACGGCCGCGCTGGCGAACCCGTACTCCAGAATCAGGTCCCAACCCAAGATCCAAGCGATCAGTTCGCCGAACGTCGTATAACTGTAAGTATAAGCGCTGCCCGAGGCCGGCACGGTCGAAGCGAATTCGGCATAACACAGCGCGGCGAACGTACAGATGATTCCGGCAAGCATAAACGATAACACGAGGCCGGGCCCCGCGTATTTCGCGGCCGCGACGCCGGTCAATACGAAAATCCCCGTTCCGATGATCGCGCCTATGCCGAGCGTGGTGAGGTCAAGCGGTCCCAATACCCGTTTCAGATTGCTTTCATGCTGCTCGATCGTTTTGCGGCGAAACAAAGAGGACTGTTTTTTGATCATGCCCATACGTAAAATCCTTTCCGTTTGTAAGGTATAATGACATTTTAAGATCATCTTAACCCCTGCCTACGGAAAACTACGCATTCCTACATTTCACCGCGTTAAAATATTGAACATTTGCTCCTTTAACGTAATAAAATGTTCAAGATTGTCTTAAATCTCTTCGGGCGACCGAATGCCGAGCAAGTCCAGCGACCGACGAAGGCGCAGCGCCGCCAACCGGGTCAGTTCCGCTCTTACCGTCCGTTCATGCCCGATATCCGTCAGCACTTTATTATGATGATAGAAGCGGTTGAACAGCTTGGCGAGATCCAGCGCATAACGGGCCAGAACGGACGGTTCATGCCGACGCAGTCCACGTCTCAACTCCTCTTCGTGGTCGCCGAGCCGTTTCAGCAGTTCCCACGACGCTTCGTCCCACGAATACTTCGCAAGAGCTTCGGGCAAGGTCGGAGCGTCCGTTAACGAATCGGCCGATACTTTGCGCAGCACGCTGCATGCCCGCGCATGGGTATATTGCACGTACGGTCCCGTCTCGCCTTCGAACTGCACCGCTTCCTCCAACGAAAAGTCGATCTCCCCGATCCGGTTATTTTTCAGATCGCCGAAAATGATCGCTCCGATTCCGATCGCTTCGGCAACGGCCTTACGATCTTGAAGCTGGGGATTTTTCTGTTCGATGATCGCGGACGCCCGCGCCGCGGCTTCGTCCAACACTTCTTCCAAAAAGACGACTTTGCCCCGGCGCGTCGACATCTTTTTGCCTTCGAACTTCATCAATCCGAACGGGATATGCTTGCAGTCGTCCGCCCACTTCCGCTCCATTTTGCGCAGCACGGCGAACACTTGACGGAAATGCAGCGTTTGTTCCGCGCCTACGACGTACAGCAGCTTTTGCGCGCCCAGCTGATCGTGGCGATAAACGGCCGTCGCGAGATCGCGGGTCGGGTAGATGGTCGTGCCGTCGGATTTGAGGATCAGGCACGGCGGCATGTCTTGGTCGTCCAACCGGACGACCTGCGCGCCGTCGCTTTCTTCCAGCAGTCCGCGTTCCCGAAGCTCGTCGACGACCTTGCCCATCTTGTCGTTATAGAAACTCTCGCCCAGCACTTTATCGAACGAGACGCCGAGGCGCTCGTACATGCGGTCGAATTCGGCCAAGCTGACGTCCACGAAATACCGCCATAACCGCAGCGCTTCTTCGTCGCCGTCTTCCAACTTCCGGAACCATTCGCGCGCTTCCGTTTCCAGACTCGGATCGTCGGGAGCTTCATCGTGAAACTTGACGTACAGGTCCAAGGATTCGCGAATCGGCGCAGCGTTCAATTTCTTTTCGCTGCCCCAACGTTTGTACGCCGTGATCTGCTTGCCGAACTGGGTGCCCCAATCGCCGATATGGTTGACGCTGATCGGACGATCGCCCGCTTCGGCATACATCCGGTAGAGCGCGGCGCCGATAACCGTCGAGCGCAGATGACCGACGCCGAACGGCTTGGCGATATTCGGCGACGACATGTCGATCACGACCGTCTCGCCCGTACCGCAGCGAGGCTGCTTTTCCGCTTCGCGCAGCAGCGCGGCCGCATACGCCGCCCGGTTCAACCGGAAATTCAGATACGGCCCTGCCGCTTCGGCTTCCACGCCTTCCAGCGCGAAGCGCCGCGCCAGCTCCGCCGCGATCTGCTGAGGCGCTTTGCGCAGCGTCTTGGCCAGCGAGAAGCACGGAAACGCCGCGTCTCCCAATCCGGGATCGGGCGGCAGCTCCAACATCGGCTCCGCCGTTCCTTGCTCCCATTCCAGCAGCGTATCGAGCGCTGCGCCGATCTGCGATAATACCATCGATTTCGTCCTCCTTATCATTTCGACACCGGTGTCCGAACACGCCAAAAAGCTCTCGTCTCCAAAAAAGAGACGAGAGCTTTCGATCCCGCGGTACCACTCTTATAGCCCGGCGCCGTCCAAACGGACGGACCCGGCCTCTCGAGCGGCGGTAACGGCGCCGTGACCGGGCGATTCTACGCGGAAGCCTTGCGGCAAGCAAAGCGTTCGTTCGAACCGTCGTCTCCCGGGCGCGCTTCTCCGAATCGCGCGGCGCCGGCTCCCACCCTCCCGGCTCGCTGCTGCCGCTGACGCGTCTTCGGATACTCTCCCGTTCATGGACGTTGTCGATCAGTCTTTCCCGACATTATAGAAGGTTGCAGGCGAATAAGCAAGCGGATTTCGGTTTTTCCGTATTCAGGGAGTTTGCTTTTTCCGAAGGAAAAGTCTACTTTTTTGTAAAAGAGAACGCTTTACAGGGTTCAAGCAAGATCAGCATGTGTAATCTATAAGGCGTGATGTCGGAAATCCGGTTTCGAACTCAGCGCATCATTTCATCAAGAGGAGGAATCATCGATTTGAAACCGAAACGCCTGTCTTATCTCTTAGGGCTAGCCGCGCTGTCGCTTGTGCTGCTGCTTGCCGCCTGTACGCCCGAATCGCGTTCTTCCAGCGGAGCGCCGAAGGCCGCCAGCGGCGGAAACGAAAGCACGGCCGAAAAAGTCACGATCGATTTCTGGACGTTCTGGGGTTCGGAAACCCGCCGTCCGATCATCGAAAAAATCATCGAAGACTTCAATAATTCGCAGGATCGAATCACGGTCAAACATACATACCTGCCCTTCGGAGATATCTGGACCAAAAATCTGGCTTCGATCGCTGCCGGCAATCCGGCCGACGTCATCATCAACGACTACGCGGACGTCAACCTGCGCGCCAGCAAAAACCAAAATACCGATCTGTCTGAATACCTGAGCAAAGACGATATCGAAAAGCAGTTTTATCCGGAACTATGGAAAAACGTGCTGTACGAAGACAAAGCTTATGCCCTTCCTTTCAATACGGATACCCGTCTGCTCTATTACAACAAGGCAGCGTTCCGAGAAGCCGGTCTCGATCCGAAGCAGCCGCCGCAAACTTGGAAGCAGCTCGAAGAATACGCGCAGAAGTTGGACAAGAAAAACGGCAGTACTTATGAACGCGTCGGCTTCTATCCGCTCTGGGGAGATTTCGGCGTCGACAGCTGGCTGATCAACGGCGACGGCGGAAACGGCTATTTCGGAGAAAACGACCAACTTGCCTTCGATACCCCGGGCAAAATCTCCACGTTGGAATGGTTGAAGTCTTGGCAGGACCGTCTGGGCCGCCAGACCGTGGACGCCATGAAAGCCGATTTCGGCAGCGGAGTCAGCGATCCGTTCATCTCCGGCAAAGTCGCGATGTATATTCAGACCGGCACCTATAACACGCAGATCGAAGAATTCGGCAAAGATCTCGAGATCGGCGTCGCGCCGATTCCGGAACGCGAAGAAGGCTCGGGCCATTGGAGCAGCGGCGGCGGTTTCGTCGTCGAGATTCCGAAAGGCGCGAAGCACCCGGACGAAGCGTGGGAATTCATGAAATACCTGACGGGCGTCGACGCGCAGAAATATTGGGCGCTCAAGAACTTCGACAACGTCGCCAATATCGAAGCGGCGGAAGATCCGGAAGCGAACAAAAACGCGGTCTACAAAGCTTCCGTCGAGAACCTCGCCGATACGAAAGTCTTTCAGGTTCCGCTCAGCGCTTCCGGTTACAAAGATCTGATCAATCCGCATACGGACGCCGTGTTCTTGGGCAAAGAAACGCCGGAACAAGCGCTTCAAGGCGCGGAAAAAGACGTTCAAGCCTTAATGGCGAAAAGCAAATAAATCTTCAAGCCTTATATGTCGCACTCGAGAATTCCTGCAAAGCGGGAGCCGCTTCCGGTCGAGACCGGTACGCGGCTCCTTACCCTTTTACGAAGGAGGTTCGTCATGAAAACGACCGCGGAAACGCTCAAGCCAGGCGCGTCCGGACCGCAAAAGAAAAAACGGTCCAGATTGGCGCGACGCGAAGAGCTTCAGGGTTATCTGTTCATTCTCCCTTGGCTGATCGGCCTGTTCGGTATCACGCTGTTCCCCATGCTCTTCTCGCTGTACGGCAGCTTCACGAATTACGACGTCACCTCGCGCATGGATTTTATCGGACTCGGCAACTACGCGCGAATGTTCCGGGACGATCCGTTGTTTTGGAAATCGCTTTATAATACCCTTTTCTACGTCGCGCTGATGGTTCCGCTGACCACGATCGGTTCGGTGCTGCTGGCGCTGATGCTCAACGAACGGATCGCCGGCATGCGGGTGTTTCGGACGATCTATTATCTGCCGGCCGTGCTGTCGGGCGTCGGCGTCTATTTCCTGTGGATTCAACTCCTGAACCCGTCGACCGGGCTGATCAATACGATGCTCGGTTGGGTCGGCATTCCCGGTCCCGCGTGGCTGAGCGATCCGATGTGGACCAAGCCGGCGATCATCATGATGAAGCTGTGGAGCGTCGGAGGCGGCATGCTGCTGTATCTGGCGAGCCTGCAGGGCGTTCCCTCGCAGCTCTATGAATCGGCCAAATTGGACGGCGCTTCCGCTTTCCGCCGTTTTTGGCATATCACGCTTCCGATGATCTCGCCGGTCATCTTTTTCGACGTGGTGACCAGTTTTATCGGCGGGTTCCAGATCTTTCAGGAAGGCTATGTCATGACCGACAGCGGAAGCGGCGGCCCTATGGGCTCGCTGCTCTTCTATAACCTGTACATGTGGAATCAGGCTTTCAAGCTGTTCGATATGGGATACGCCATGGCGATGGCTTGGGTACTGTTCGCGATCGTGCTGGTGCTGACGCTGATCAATCTTCGGATGTCCAAACGCTGGGTGTATTACGAAGGAGGCGAAGACTGATGAACCGTTCCGCAGCTCCCGCTACCGGGAAAAGTTCCGGCGGCGCGCCGAAGATCGATGCTTACAGCGTTCCGGTCGGCAAACGCCGGCGTTCGCCGAGAGAAGTGCTGGTGTTTGTTTTGCTGTCGGCCGGAAGCCTGCTGTTCTTGCTGCCTCTGTGGTGGATGATCTCCACTTCGCTCAAGTCGCCGCAGGAAATCGCGCAGTATCCGCCGACTTTTATTCCTAAAGAGTTTCATTTCGAAAATTATGTTCATACTTGGCATGCGGCTCCGTTCACGCTCTATGCGTTCAACACGCTGATGTTGGCCTTTTTCGCGGTCGTCGGCAACGTACTGGTCAATTCGTTTATCGCTTACGGCTTCGCCCGGATTTCTTTTCGCGGCAAAAAGTTCTGGTTCTCCGTGCTGCTGGCGACGATGATGATTCCCGGCTTCGTCACCTTGATTCCGCAGTACGTGCTGTTCTCGAAGCTGCATCTGGTCGGCACCTATTATCCGCTGATCATCCCGCAGTTTCTCGGCAGCGCCTTCTACATCTTCATGCTTCGGCAGTTCTACATGGGCATTCCCAAAGAATTGACCGAAGCGGCGAAGATCGACGGAGCCAACCATCTGTACATTTGGGCGCGGATCGTCATTCCCTTGTCCAAACCGGCGTTGGCCGCGATCGCGATCTTCGCGTTCAACGGCGCTTGGAACGATTTTCTCGGTCCGCTGCTCTACGTTAACGACGAAGTCTTATACACGCTGCAAATCGGACTGCAATCGTTCCGCGGCAGCGTGCAGACGCAGTGGAATTATCTGATGGCCGGCTCGGTCATCGTGCTGCTGCCGGTAATCGTCCTGTTCTTCCTGTTCCAAAAGTATTTTATCGAAGGCATGAACTTGACCGCGGGCACCAAAGGTTGAGTCGAAGAAAACGCGAAAAGACCTTCCGGCCGCAAAGGCTCGGAAGGTCTTTTGACTGTCGAAACGGATTCGCCCGAAGCGGCCCGCTCCTGAAGTTGGCTTAAGCCGCGACCAGCATGCTGCGGCATACGCTCGCGCATTCGCGGCATACTTTCACGCATTCTTGGCAGTGCTCGTGCGGATGCTTCATGCACTCGTCGGCGCAGGCGTCGCACGCTTTGGCGACCAGCTCGCAGATCTCGGCGACGAACGGGCTGTTGCGGGTCATGGCTTGAACGGCCATTCCGCACAGATCCGCGCATTCGCGGTCCAGACGCAAGCATTCGCGAAGTTCGAAAATATCAAGGCCTTTGAGGCTCGATACGTAGCTCGTATTGCAGACGTTCATGCAGCGGATGCAAGCATCAATGCACTCTTTGTATGTAGTCACGGTCAGGTTGGTCATGTTGTTTGCCTCCCGGTATAAGGTTCAGGCTCGTCGGCCTGCTGTAGTTGGTTATTACCCGAAAGATGACAAAACTGAAACCCTTTCGCGCTGCTTACTTGTCGTCTTGAAATGGCTGCGCGGAAGCTTCCAATTCTTCGAGTTTGGCGCGCAGGTCCGATGCCGAGAAATGTTCGCCGATGAATACCGCCATATCGTCGAGCTGTCCTTGAGGCGTGACTTTGATAAAATCCAGCTCGCGGAACGCGTATTGGAACAGAAACCGGCTGGCCGTGTCCGAGAAGGTCAACAGCCCTTTGGCCCGATAGATCTCGCGCGGCAGCGCGTCGATCAATGCCTGGAACCGTACGCTGTCGATCGGGCGGGCGAAACGGTGCGTATACGAGGTGACATGGCCGTGTCCCGAACCGTGCATCCGGAATCCGCCGGACGGCGTCTTCTCGGGCAGTCCGGCAGCCGATTGCTCCGACGTGAATCCCGCCGCGAGCAGCGCGGCGAGATCAGTCTCGCAGCGCACGGTACGGATAATCGGCGCGTAAGCGTTCCAACCCTCGATGGCTTGTTCCAGCTCCGCCGCCTCGTCTTCGCTGACCCGGTCGACTTTGTTCAGCAGCACGATCGACGCGCAGCGGATCTGATCCTGCATCAGCGCATACGTGCGCCCGCCGCGGTTCCGGGCCATCTCCAGCAGATGGGCGGCGTCGGCTACCGTAATCAGCCCTTTGATATCGATGCCGGCATACATCGCCGTCTCGGTCGCCGAATCGAGCAGATCGATCGGATTCGCCGCTCCGGTCGCTTCGATCAATATGACGTCCGGCCGATCGCGCTCGACCAGCATCATCAGTTCGCCCGCGAGATCCTCGCGCACCGTGCAGCAGATGCAGCCGCCCAGCAGCTCTGCCGACGGCACTTCTTTCTCGACCAGCAGCCCGTCGAGATTGACGTCGCCCAGTTCGTTGATAATCACGCCGGGCTTCAGCCCCTGCTCCTGCCAGTAAGCGATCAGGCGCTGAAGCAGCGTCGTTTTGCCGCTGCCCAGAAAGCCGGACAACAGATACACCGGCACTTCGATTGATTGGCTCATATGTAAAACCTCCCGTATATACCTAAACGTGCGATCGGATGCGCCTACCGGCTTTCTTTTCCCGGCGGCTTCTCCGCGCTCCCGATGTTTGAGTGTACTATACGGAGCCGCGAAGCGCAACGCCGCTTCGGCATCGCATAAATCATCGGACATGAACGGATCCGCAGCAAAGCGATCGCCAAAAAGCGCGCGGCCTGTGCCGCGCGCTTGGAACTTTTGCTTTTCGCTCCGTTCACGGGTTCGCGATCAAACGAAAACCTTACTCCGCCGACACTTTGACCAATTGACGGCCTACGGCCTCGCCTTTCAGGATGCGAGCCAGCGCTTCCGGCAGTTCTTCGAGCGGCAGCTCGTGCACGGCTTGTTCGAACAGCGCATCCGGCTTCCATTCCGTCGCCAGCTTGTTCCAAACTTCCAAGCGCAGCGGAAGCGGACATTGGACCGAATCGATGCCGGCCAACGTGACGCCGCGCAAGATGAACGGATGCACGCTCGTGCCGAAATCTCCGCCGCCCGTCAAGCCCGACAAAGCCAGCACGCCGCGATAACGAACCGCTTTAAGCCGTTCGCCCGTACCCGCGCCGCCGACCGGATCGACGATCGCGGCCCAAATCCCTTTTCCCAGCGGACCTTTGGAAGGCGCCTGCGCTTCTTCCCGGGAGATCGTATGCGCGGCTCCCAACTTCTTCAGCAGTTCCCACTCTTGTTCCTTGCCGCTGCTGGCCGTCACTTCGAAACCCAGTTTCGCCAGAATGGCGACGGCCACGCTGCCTACGCCGCCGGATGCGCCGGTCACCAGTACCGGACCGCTCTCCGGCGTGATGCCGGCGCCGAGAATCGCTTCGACGGACATGCCTGCCGTAAATCCGGCCGTGCCCAGAATCATGGCTTCGCGCAGCGACAGCCCTTCCGGCAGCTTGATCAGCCAGTCGGCCGGCACGCGCGCCTGTTCGCTGTAACCGCCGAAATGCGAGACCCCCAGCCCGTACCCCGTGCACAGCACTTTGTCGCCCGGCGCGAAACGTTCGTCTTCCGACGCGATCACTTCGCCGGACAAGTCGATGCCCGCGATAAACGGATATTCGCGGACGATTCGTCCTTCTTTGATGCTGGCTAGTCCATCTTTGTAATTGACGTCGGAATACTGCACCCGTACAAGTACCTCGCCCTGCGGCAGGTCCGAAGCGGCGATCTTCCGGATCGAACCGTTTACCTTTCCTTCCGTTTCTTCCAACCAATAAGCGCGAAATGTTTCCGTCATCTTTGTTTCCTCCTCTTCATAACCCTTCTGTATTATCCTACTCTTCCGGTTCGCCCGATGCCAGTAAACGCCGCATACTCTTTCTTTGCCCACTCGGCGCAGCACAAAAGCGGCCGGTAGATTCCGGCCGCTTTCCGTTCCGCCTTATCGGCAGGGCGCCTTCGTGCCCGGCGCTTTATCGCGACTTTTTACAGATCCGGATGTTCGTGTTTGGCTTTCAGACGATTCCAACGACGATCCACTTCGCGTTCGAATTCTTGAAGAGCCGCTTCGTTCTCCGGCTTGAGCAGATGGCGCGTTTTGCCCATGCGTTTGAGCCAATCGCTCACGGGCACTTTTTTGTTTTTCGCTTCGGGATCGTAAGTGATCGTCGTGATGCCCTGCTCGACTTCGTACAGCGGGAAGAAGTTCGAGCTGACGGCGGCATCCACGATGACCGCGCCTTGATCGTCCGGCGACATCCAGTTGAGCGGACAAGCGATCAGAATCTTGCCGTAGACCAGACCGGCGTTTTGCGCGTACCACTGGGCTTTGGCCGCTTTTTTGACCAGGTCCTGCGGAAACGCTTCGCTGCCCGTAAAGACGTACGGGATGCCCGTAGCGGCCATGATTTGCGCCGTATCTTTGTGATGGAACGACTTGCCCTGCTGCTGCTTGCCGACGCCGGACGTCGACGTACGGTGGCCCAGCGGCGTGGAATACGACAATTGGGCGCCGGTGTTCATGTAGCCTTCGTTATCGTATTCGACGATGATCATGCGATGTCCGCGAAGCGCGGCTCCGATCGCCGGCCCCATGCCGATATCCATGCCGCCGTCGCCGGTGACCATCACGAACGTGAAATCTTCCTGCAGCCCCATGCCTTCGAATTCGCCGCGGCGCTTGCGTTCCCAGAACATCTCGACCAGACCGGACAGCGTCGCCGCCCCGTTCTGGAACAGATTGTGAAGATACGTCGCTTTGTGCGAAGAATGCGGATAGCCGGTCGTCGTGACCATCGCGCAGCCGGTATGGAACAGCGTCACGATATCGCCTTCGATGCCTTTGAAGAACAGTTCGAGACCCGAGAAAATGCCGCAGCCCGGACATGCGCCGTGACCCGGAGCCAGCCGTTTCGGCTTTTTGGTCAGCGAGCGCAGCGGCGGAATCTTGACCGCGAGTTTGCCTGTTTCTTCGTTCGGCGTGACGGTGATCAAGCCCGTTTTCAACGCGTCGAAATTCAACGGCTTGAGCAGACGTTTCGGCGCCTTCGCCGGATCGCCCGGCGTATGGCCGTAGAAATCGAACGGGACGTCGACGGCATTCTTGCGCGCGGCTTCGATCGCCAGCTCGAAGAAATGGCGGCCGTCTTCGGCCATGAATTCTTTGCCGCCGAGACCGTAGATCCGGCCGACCACCTGCGTGGAGCTGTTGCCGTAGGTGAACAGCGCCGCTTTGATCTCGTTCAACATATTGCCGCCGTGGGCGCCGCAGGAATCCGCCCGGTCGCCGACGGTGATCGCTTTGACGTTCTTCAGCGCTTCGGCGATCTGACGCTGCGGGAACGGACGGATCATGTTCGGCGCGATCGAACCTGCTCGGACGCCTTGCGAACGCAGTTCGTCGACGATGTCTTTGATGCTCTCGGAAGCCGAGTTCATCACGAATACGGCGACTTCCGCATCATCCATGCGATAGAGATCGAGCATCGGGTACTCCCGGCCGGTCAGCTCGAAATACTCGGCCGAGATCCGTTCGAACACGGATTCCGCGCGGTACATCGCCTGCGACATCTGATAGCGGTTATTGATATAATCGGGTTCGTTCATGTAAGGTCCGATCGTGATCGGATTCTCGCGGTCGAGCGCGTGCGCGAAGCCTTCCGGCGGTTTCTCTCCGACGAACGCCATCACGTCGGCGCGATCTTCGAACGTCTGCACGCGGCGCTTCTGGTGGGAAGTAAAGTAACCGTCGTAAGCCACCATGACCGGCAGGCGCACTTCGGGATCTTCGGCGAGCTTGAGCGCCATCAGGTTCATATCGTAGACGGCCTGCGGATCGCGGCACATCAAGATCGGCCAACCGGTGTTCAGCGCGAAATACAAGTCCGAATGATCGCCGTGGATATTCAGAGGACCCGATACCGAGCGGCAGACCAAATTCAACACCATCGGGAACCGGGTTCCCGACTGTACCGGCATCTGTTCCATCATGTACAGGTAGCCTTGAGCGCTTGTCGCGTTGAATACCCGGCCGCCGCCGGTGGACGCGCCGTAGCAGATTCCCGCCGAACTGTGTTCGCCGTCCGACGGAACCAGCCGGATGCCGTGCTTGCCTTCCGTCTTCATCAGGTCCAGATGCTGCGCCACTTCGGTCGAAGGCGAGATCGGGAAATAACCCATGATATGATAGTCGATCTGGTGCGCGGCATACGCGGCCATCTCGTTGCCCGATTCATAGACCATCCGCTGCTTGACGCGGCCGGCTCGGACTTCTTTGGAATAATCGATTGCCATGCGGTTTCCTTCCTTTCGGGTCGGTCGAAATCAGGCTTCGATCAGATCGAAGCGGTGTTTCACCTGATGAGCTGCGGCATAACCTTCTTGTTCGAGCATCCGAGACAGCGATTCGGTCGGGCAGGCTTCGACGCATTTCAAGCAGCCTTTGCAATACTGATAATCGATGCCTTGCAGCACCATCTGCATGCGGCCGCGCTTATCCGGTTGTTCTTCCCAGACGAAGCACAGATCCGGACAAGCCGTATCGCACTGGGCGCAGTCGATGCAGGTCGCCCGGTCGAACGCCGGCAGCATGCCGGAACGCGAGACGCTGAGGTCTTTGAGCAGGCTGCTGCCCGGCGTGACGACCATGCCGCCGAGCGGCTGGTTCAGATAACCGAGCGGAGCCGCCGCAGCGGGCGCGAGCGGAAGTTCCGCCGCCGGCGCGACTTCCAACATTTCGACCTCCGCGTAACCGCGTTCGAACGCCCGTACCGCTTGTTCGACGGCCTGCGGATATTTTTTGCCCAGCGATGCGGCGATGACGTCTTTCATGAATGCCGGGTCCAAGAAGCCGCAGAGACGGAACAAGCCGCCCAGCATGGCCATATTGACTTTATTTTTTTCTTCGAGCGCGATGCGCGTCGCGTCCAACACGGCTACCGTGCAGCCGCTAAGCACGGCTTCGTCCGCGATTCGGGCGGCCTCGCGCGCGGAGTTCACCAGCACGATGCCGCCCGGAAGCACGCCCGACGCCGCTCCCGATTTCAATAACGCTTCATGGAAAATCCCGATGACGTGCGGATGCTCGATCGGCGTCGCGCTGCGGATCGGCGTCCCCATTTCGCAGAAACGGATATGCGCTTTGACCGGCGATCCTTTTTTCTCCGAACCGTACGACGAGAAACTGACTCCGTCCATGCCCGCTCCGATGATCCCGGCTTCGGCCAGCATTTTGCCGGCCAGATTCGCTCCGAGTCCCCCGATCGATTCCAGACGGATTTCGAAAAAGCCGAGTTGATTCACTTCAGGCAGTACAGCCACACTTTTTCCCCCTCCGTATTTTATTTTAAATTTAACAATTTACATGCGGTGTCACTGTAACAAAAATCACATGCGCAGCCTGCCGAAATAAGCGCGATTCCGCTTTTCGTCCCGCTTTCGCCGCAACCGCGCGCTCGAACGTCTTTCCCGGTTTGTATGCGAAACGCAAAAAAGCGGGATTTCCCTAAGGAACTCCCGCTTTTGCTTATACCTCTTTCTTTTCTGCCCCGATGCTATCGGATCGTTTGTTCGAACGCCGATTCGCTTAACCTTCTTGCGGCGCTTCGTTTTCTTCCATATAACGGTCGATCAGCCCTTGCTTGAGATTCCAAGCTTTCTCGCTGATATTGACGCGGTAAATTTCCGGATTCAGCTTGCGCAAGTACTGCGGCCAGAATAGCTTCAACTGCGAAGCGTGATAATCGCGGGCTTCGTCCAGCGAAGGCATCTCGTAAACGAGACGGCCTTCCTCGAAGATCGGCACCAGCATGCTCTGCGCTTCGTAATTTTTGATATAACGGCGAATATAGGTATGCAGCGGATTGAACAGTTTAAGCTGTTGTCCTTCGCGCGGTTCCGGTTCGTCCGGGAAACACATGTAATCCGCTACCGCTTTGCCCGTTCCGCGATCGATGATCCGGTAGACCTCTTTTTTGCCCGGCGTCGTCACTTTCTCCGGATTGGCCGAGATCTTGATCGTCGGCTCCATCTTGCCTTCGACTTCGCGTTCGACCAGCTTGTACACGCCGCCGAGCGAAGGTTGATCATGCGCCGTGATCAGCTGCGTGCCTACGCCCCAGATATCGATGCGCGCATCCTGCATTTTCAGCTCGGTAATCGTATTTTCGTCGAGGTCGTTCGAAGCCACGATCTTTACGTAATCCAGACCCGCTTCGTCCAGCATCTTGCGCGCTTCGATCGACAGATAAGCCAAGTCGCCGCTGTCGAGCCGGATCGAACTCAAGCGCTTGCCGCGCTCTTCCAGTTTCTTCGCGGTGCGGATCGCGTTCGGCACGCCGCTGCGAAGCGTATCGAACGTATCGACGAGCAGCGTCGAACCGTCGGGCAGCACTTCGGCGTATTTATCGAAAGCTTCTTGTTCGCTCGGGAAACTCTGGACCCACGAATGGGCGTGCGTGCCTTTGGTCGGAATGCCGAAGCGTTTGCCCGCCATCATGTTCGACGTGGCATGGAATCCGGCCAGATAAGCGGAGCGCGCGCCCCATACGGCGGCATCGGCTTCTTGGGCGCGGCGCGTGCCGAACTCCAGCAGCGTATCCCCGTCGGCCGCCTGCTTGATCCGGGCCGCTTTGGTCGCGATCAGCGTCTGGAAGTTCATGAAGTTCAGCAGCGCCGTCTCGATCAACTGCGCTTCGAAGATGGTACCTTCGACGCGTACCAGCGGTTCGTTCGGGAACACGATCGCGCCTTCGCGCATGGAATGGATACTGCCGCCGAAGCGGAACGTGCGAAGTTCTTCCAAGAAACGAGGATCGTAATTCTCTTCTTGCTCCGCCAGATAACGAAGATCGTCTTCGTGAAAACGCAGGTTCGATACATAATCGACGATCCGTTCGAGACCCGCGAATACGGCGTAACCGTTGCCGAACGGCAGGGTCCGGAAATAAGCTTCGAACACCGCGCGATGTTTGTGCGTGCCGTGCATCCAATGCGCGTACATCATATTGATCTGATATTTGTCCGTATGTAAAGCCATGCCTGGCGTCTCCATACCGTCTCCTCCTTCAATCCCGCGCCGGCTGCCGGCCGCGATTCCGTCGTTGCGATCGGATGCGCGGCCGCCGGCTGCTTCTCGAATATGGGGCGTCAAGCGCGATGCGCGCTTTTATCCCGTTACGACTGCCGCTCCCAGACTGCTTCGGAAATGGCCTAATGCCCAATCGTGCCCCGCGGCGTTGAAACTGGCGACCGCGTCTTCGTGCACGACGATATCGAAACCCAGATTATAAGCGTCCACGGCCGTATGCAGAACGCAGATGTCCGTGCACACGCCGATCAGATGCACCTCGGTAATGCCTCTCGCCCGCAGCCGAATCGCCAGATCCGTGCCCGCGAAGGCGCTGTATCTCGTTTTGTCCATCCAATGGATGTCGTCTCGATGCCGGTCGTACGTCTCTTGCAATCGGCCGTATAACGCTCTTCCCGAGGTTCCCCGAATATTGTGCGGCGGGAAAAGCTTGCTCTCCGGATGATACGGATCGCCTTCTTCGTGAAGATCGACGGCCATGACCGTATAATCGCCGCGGGCCGCGAATTGCTGCGTCAACGCGACGATCCGGTCTTCGATCGCGATAGCCGGTTCTCCGACCGGAAGGCTGCCGTCCACGAAATCGTTGGTATAATCGATCACGATCAGAGCTTTCATTCGAACTCCTCCTTGTACGCTTGTTACGAGCGGACGAATCTTCAGGAATAGATCGACAGACGAGGAACGTTGTCCAGAAAACGATACAATTGAGCCGGCCGCTGCGAATACTGGTTCGAGCTGACCGGAATGCCGTTCTCGTCGCGCACTTCTTCAAGAATGCCTTTGCGGCTGCGCGTCGACGTGATCTTGCGGATAAAGTTCGGTTCTTCGAAATCCGGCACGACGGCCTTGATGACCTGATACAGCTCGCTGAGCGTGAATTCTTGAGGCAAAAATTTGCGCGCGATCGTCGTTTGCAGCATTTTCTCTTGAATTCTCCGGTAAGCGTCGGCGATGATATCGCGGTGGTCGAATCCGAGGTCCAGTTCTTCCAACGCTTCTTCGATCGTGAACAATCCCACTTCTTCGGCATCGTCGGCGGCTTGGCGCTTCTCTAACACTTCTTCTTCCACCAGCGCGAAGAACGCATGCGAGATGATCCAGCCTCTCGGGTCGCGGCCCGGGTCGCTGTAGACGCTCAAGTATTCCAAATGACGCCCGACGACTCCGGTTTCTTCTTTGAGTTCGCGCATCGCCGTTTCGTACAACGATTCGTCGTCGCGCGAGAATCCGCCCGGAAGCGCCCATTTTCCCGCATAAGGCCAAGCGCGCCGACGGATCAGCATCACGCGAAGCTCGCGCAGCGGAAGCGTCTTGGTCACCGTCTTGCGCTCGCGTTTCGTCAGCGTGAACATCACGATGTCCGCGGGCGCTCCGTCGGGCGTCCGATACTTTTTGGCGTCGTAGTTGATCTGCTCGTCCCGTTCTTCTTGCGCGTTTTTTTCGTTTTGTTCGTTCATCAGCATCACCATCGCAGCTTTTTGATAAAATCGGTCTTACAAGTTTCGAATATGATATTATCATTATGACACACTCGAATTATTTGTCAACCCTGCTTCGCCCGATCGTGCGCATATCGCAGCCCATCTGATAGAGGTCGACCGGTTCGCCTTCGACCATCAGCGCACCGCGCATAATGCCCTCGAGTTTGAAACCGACCGACCGGTACAATCGATAAGCCCGCTGATTCGGTGCTTGAACGGTCAATTCCGCGCGCAGGATCTGCCGCCTCGTCGCCCATTCGAACAACTGATCGAACAGCCGGCGTCCCAATCCGTGACCGGTATGCGTCTCCAGAATCCCGATGACGACGTATACGGTATGCTGATTGCGCCGGACTTTTCCTCCCGTCGCTTCCAAATAGCCCACGATTCGGTCTTCCGACTCCGCGACCCATAAGAGCGAATTGGGACTGCGCAGCAGAACGCGGATCTGTTCGAGCTGATCGCCGTCGGTCATTCTGCGTTCTCCCGGTTCGAACAACATCGAAGTGGTTTCGCGGTCAAGCTGCTTTTTCATCGCCAGCAGCGCCCGGCTGTCGCGCAGCTCCACTCGGCGAATAACAGGCGCGGGAGCCGAATCCGTCCGCGCGTCCGAAGCCGCTCGCGAACTTCCGAGGCCTGTCCAGAGCAGTTCCAGCATCAAACGATCGGCCCGAAGCATCTCGCCCGGCCGAGACTGCTGCGCCCAGCAATCGGCGTAATAATCCGATTCCGCCGCGATGATGCGAAATCCGGACCGTTGATAAGCCGCAAGCAGCTCCGTTTCCCAATTCCCCGCGTACGCGATCAGACGCCGCACGCCGCGATCTTGGAGTTTGCCGCGCAAAACGGACACTAAACGCAGCAGCCGCGCCTTCCCTTCTTCATTCCATTCCCGCACGGCGGCATTGACGATCTCGGCTTCTTCCGCGCCGGTACGAAGACAACCCAATACGGCAGCCGCTTCGCCGTCACGGTCTTCGATCAGCAGCCATTCGGCTTCGTGCAGATAAGCTTCGACGCGCCATTCTAACGTATCTCCGCGCTTCAACAATTCCTTCGGCAGCTTTTCCGGGTTCGTCACGTCGATTAACGGTTCTTGTTCGCTGATCCGATCGCTATCCATTCGGTCCGCTCCTTCGCCATTCTTACGGATTTCTTCCATAACCAAAAGACGCGGAGAGAATCGTCCGCGCCTTTTCGGCTTTCGCCGGTTCAGCCGCAGGAAGAAGGCGGGCTATCCGCTCCGCGCTCTACGGCAATCTTCTCGGAGACGGTCGAATGGATCGCGGAAATCACCATCTGAAGCAAATCGTTGATCTCGACCTGTCCTTCTTGGTAATCGCCGACGATCGGAATCGCGTCAAGCTCTTCTTGCAGCTCGCGCAGCTCCGCTTCGATCACGGCCGCCATTTTGGCGTTTTTCATCGCTTCGAACGCCACGATCTCTTTTTGCTTCTTCTTGATCGTCGAGATCAAGGTCTGAATCCGTTCATGCCCTTGAATCTGACGTTCGGCTTGTTGAAATATCCGCACTTCCTCGCTGGACGAGATCAACCCCGCCAACTCGCGCGTTTTGCCGAGGATCTCTTCCCGAGTCCACCGCGCCGGAGCGTCGTTTCTTGCATGCGATGTATCCATAGTGCGCCCCTCCTTTGTCTTTTACCCAACTTGGCTGCTTTTATCTCGTAAGACGCAGACTTCCGTTTCGGTCTTTCGCCTTTTTTGCGCGATTCATGAAATGTTTTCGGTTGTACGATAAAAAATTATATCATACCGTTCTCCTTCATTCCATTCGTTCTGCGGTATACTTACAGAGTAAACGGGCACGCCCCATCTCAAGGAGGAACTACTTTTGAAGAAAAAACGCATCGCCTTAAGCCTGGCCGCGTACCTGCTGGCTTCATCCGCCGTTCTGCCGATCGCTCCGCGCACGGCAATGGCCGCCTCGTCCGACGCCTCGGTGATCAGCTCGATCACCACCGCGCTCGAACAGAAAAAGACTTCTTTTACCCTCAAAATGAGCAGCAGCCAAGCTTCCCGGGTGTTGTCGCTGATCGACAGCGCCATCGCGAACGCCGAGCCTTATACGCGTTATACGGTGGATCAATTCGAGATGACGACCGAGACGCTCGGCAGCAAAGCGAGCGTGGCGTTCTCTGCCAGCTACTTGGAGAACAAGCAGCAGAGCGATTACGTGACGGCTCAAGTGAAGGCCACGCTGAAAAGCATCTTGAAGCCCGGCATGACCCAAGAAGACAAAGTCAAAGCGATCCATGATTACGTCGTGAAAAAATTCGCTTACGACGAATCGCTGACCCGCTATTCCGCCTACGACGGACTGACGAAAGGCACGACCGTATGTCAGGGATATGCGCTGCTCGGCTACCGGATGCTGAATCTGGCGGGCATCGAAACCAAAATCGTCGAAGGTTACGCGGGCGGAGACCTGCATGTCTGGAACAAAGTCAAACTGAGCGGAAACTGGTACAATCTGGACCTCACTTGGGACGACCCGACTCCGGACCGAAAAGGCGAAATTTCTTACAATTATTATCTCGTAACGGATAAACTTCTGGCTCGCGACCATACCTGGCAGCAGAAAAATTATCCGGCCGCTGCGATCGATTACCGCGCCCAGTTGGCGAAGAAAGCGGCATCGAGTCCGGCTTCGCGCAATTTGTTGGCCGCGATCGGCGGAGAAATCACGTCCACTTCCGCTCTGCTTCAGAAAAAGATGCTGACCGCGGTAAACGGCAGCCAAACAAGCTTGACGCTGATGCACGATTTCGGTTCGTCTTCGCCCGACGCGGTACTCGAACAAGTGATGGGCGCTCTTTCGGATACCGACGTTCAGCAGTACCAATACGGCTACCAGATCGCCGATAACGGCATCGCGACGGTCATGTTCACTTTCGTCTATTGAGACGTGCAGGCGCCTGAACGAAAAAAGGGATCTCCCATGAGGGAGATCCCTTTTGTTATTCGCGATCCGAGTTTCGGGTTAGTCGATGATTTCGGCCGTGTCGCCGGTTTTCGCCAATACGGCATTGGCTTCATCGGTATCGATATGCATATCCAGCGCGAACGAATCCGACACGCGAGCTACGACGTTTTCGAACACGACGCCGCGGTCTCCGCCGAAACGCACTTTCAGCATTTGTTTGTCTTGAATGTTCCATTTTTCCGCATCGGAAGTATGGAAGTGGATATGGCGGGCCGCCACGATGACGCCTTCTTCGATCGTCACTTCGCCTGCAGGGCCTTTGATCGTGATGCCCGGCGTGCCGGCGATGTTGCCCGATTCGCGAACGGGAGCTTTGACGCCCAGCGCGAACGAGTCGGTCTGGGAGATCTCCAGTTGGGTAGCCGCGCGTGCAGGTCCCAGAATACGGACTTTCGGGAACGAACCTTTGGAACCCGTTACTTCTACCGTTTCGTTAGCGGCGAATTGTCCGGGCTGCGACAGAGGTTTCATCTCGGTCAGTTGGTATCCTTGTCCAAACAATGTTTCTACGTCTTGTTGCGAGAGATGGATGTGACGTGCGGACACGCCGACAGGTACGATTTTACTCATTTGCGAGTCACTCCTCTTCTTTTCTCTATCTGATCGTTATCGTTCGATGTCAAGTATTTGAAAATACTCGCGCAACCTTTATTATACACCTTCTTCGTCAAAAGAAAAAGGCGTTCGGCAAGCAGTCACACGATTGACATGGGCCGGCGTCCGCATGATCCGAACGGGACCGCATGCAAAAAAGGGAGATTCCGCACCCTTCGGCGCAAAACGCTCCCTTTCGCTAAATTCGCATCTCTGCACGCAAACTATCTGGGTTCTACAATCAACTTGATCGCCGTTCGCTCTTCCCCGTCGATAATGACGTCGGTGAATGCCGGAATACAGATGAGATCGACTCCGCCCGGCGCCACGAATCCTCGGGCGATCGCCACTGCTTTAACCGCTTGGTTGAGCGCTCCCGCGCCAATCGCCTGTAGTTCGGCGGCTCCTTGCTCGCGCAGGACGCCTGCAAGCGCACCGGCAACGGAATTGGGATTGGACTTGGCAGAAACTTTTAATACATCCATGAGCAGGTACCTCCTCTGGGAAGAAGTGATAAACAGTAGTACGGCATAGTGTTGGCGAAGCAGCGATGACGGCCGGCAGTTTGCAAGTTCGCAACTGTTTGAATAGTATTCGCGGCACTTCCGTAAAATCCTTCTTTTTCGAGGCGGCTCGTCAAAAGTTTAGTCCATTCTCCATTCGTCTTCCATCATGCGGATTTTCTCGATCTTGCGGGCGCGTCCGGTATCTTCGTCGATATCGACATAAACGCCGTGGAAATGCCATTTGCCGTCTTCGTCGACGTTAAAACGCGAAGGAAGCTGCGTCTTGAAACGGTAGAGCACCCCTTCTTGCTGCATGCCGAGAATCCCGTCCCGGGGACCGACCATGCCGGCATCCGTCAGGTAGGCGGTTCCGCCGGGCAGAATCCGGTCGTCGTTGCTCTGCACATGCGTATGCGTCCCGACAACCAGCGAAGCGCGGCCGTCGAGATGCCATCCCATGGCGATCTTCTCGGAAGTCGCTTCGGCGTGGAAGTCGACCAGAATGCATTTGTGTTTGCGGCGCAGTTCGTCCACGATCTCGTCGGCCGCGCGGAACGGACAATCGATCGCCGGCAGGAAAGTGCGGCCTTGCAAATTAACGATCGCGAGTTCTTTGCCGCCTGCCTTGATTACCGTGTAACCTCGGCCCGGCGTTCCCGGAGGGAAGTTGGCCGGACGCACCATGCGCGGCTCGTCATCGATGAATTCGAAGATTTCTTTGTTGTCCCAAGTATGGTTGCCCATCGTGATGCCGTGAACGCCTTGTTCGAACAACTGCCGAGCGATCGAATGGGTGATCCCTCGTCCTGCGGCGGCGTTCTCTCCGTTGGCGATGATGACATGAGGATTGTATTTGGACTTCAGGTAAGGCAGCGTGTCTTTGACCGCTTTGCGGCCCGGGCTTCCGACGATATCGCCGATAAAAATCAATTTCATGAATGTCTCCCTTTCTATGCAAGCAAGAAGAAACGGCTGCTCCGTCCCGTGAAGGAAAAGCAGCCGTTTCTCTACTGTCTCGTTGTCCGTGCGAAACGCTCCGTAAAAGATTACTTCGCGTATTCGACCGCTCGCGTCTCGCGAATGACGGTGACCTTGATATGTCCCGGATAATCGAGTTCGCTTTCGATCTTCTTCGTGATATCGCGCGCCAGCTTGAAGCTCTCGGTATCGCCGATCCGGTCAGGCTGTACCATGACGCGGACTTCGCGACCGGCTTGAATAGCGAACGACTTCTCGACGCCTTCGAACGACTCGGAAATCTCTTCCAGCTTTTCGAGTCTGCGAATGTACGTCTCGAGCGTCTCGCGCCGAGCTCCCGGTCTTGCCGCGGACAAAGCGTCCGCCGCGCCGACCAGCATGGCGATAATCGAAGTCGCTTCGGTATCGCCGTGGTGAGAAGCGATACTGTTGATGACGACCGGATGCTCCTTATACTTCTTGGCCAATTCGACGCCGATTTCGACGTGCGAACCTTCCACTTCGTGATCCAGCGCTTTGCCGATGTCGTGCAGCAGTCCCGCCCGTCTTGCCAGCGTGACGTCTTGTCCCAGTTCTCCGGCCATCAGACCGGTCAGGTAAGCCACTTCCATCGAGTGCTTCAGCACGTTCTGACCGTAGCTGGTACGGAAACGCAAGCGTCCGAGAATCTTGATCAGATCCGGATGCAGGCCGTGCGCGCCGACTTCGAACGTCGCTTGTTCGCCGTATTCGCGAATGCGTTCGTCGACTTCTTTACGCGATTTCTCGACCATTTCTTCGATCCGCGCCGGATGGATGCGTCCGTCCGCAACCAGCTTCTCCAGCGCGGTGCGGGCGATCTCGCGGCGGATCGGGTCGAAGCCCGACAGGATGACCGCTTCCGGCGTGTCGTCGATGATCAGGTCGATCCCTGTCAGCGTCTCCAGCGCGCGGATGTTCCGTCCTTCGCGGCCGATGATTCGGCCCTTCATTTCCTCGTTCGGCAGAGTCACGACAGACACGGTCGTTTCGGCCACGTGATCGGCGGCGCAGCGTTGGATCGAGAGCGAGATAATCTCCCGAGCTTTGCGGTCCGCTTCTTCTTTGGCTTGCGTCTCGATGTCTTTCATCATCTGAGCGGCTTCATGGCGCGTTTCCTGCTCCACGCTGCTCAAAATGATCGTTCTTGCGTCGTCGGTCGTCAGGTTGGAGATGCGTTCCAACTCCGCCAACTGCTCCGCAAGCGTGCGTTCGATCTGCTGTTTGGTTTCTTCAATGCGTTTCTCTTTGTTCGCCACCTGCTCTTCTTTACGTTCGAGCGATTCCAATTTTTTATCCAGCGACTCTTCTTTCTGCAACAATCGTCTCTCTAGTCGTTGATTTTCATTCCGACGTTCACGAATGTCTTTTTCAGCTTCGGTCCGGATGCGGTGGACTTCGTCCTTAGCTTCCAGAACCGTTTCTTTTTTCAGTGCTTCCGCGTCTTTTTTCGCGTTTTGAACGATTTGTTCGGCGGCTTGTTCGGCACTGGAAATCTTAGCTTCAGCAAGAGATTTGCGAATAAAATATCCGACCACGAACCCTAAGAATAAGGCTACGACTCCAACGAGAATCGCGACCCAGAAACTGTCCATTTCTGCTCACCTCCTCGTTGATTCCTCCAAGGTATTCCTCGGGATAAATCCATTTGGTTTTCATACCCTCATTCGTCCATTCATGGCACAGCCCGAAGCTGTTCCCATAAGGCAAGACGGCGAAAAAAATACCGGCTGCCAAGCCCGATTTTGCAGTCGGGGTAGAGTCGATTAGGCAGAACTTAGCGCATGCCCGCACGTTTTTGGAAGGAAAACGGCAGGATGACCCGCTAACGTTCCTCATTTATTGTAGTCTTGGTCAAAAGTTATTGTCAAGCTATTGCCAGATTTGCTCGAAAGGTTCAAAGCCCTTTTAATCGAATTCGTTTCCGAGTTCGTCCGCGTCTTCGTTCTCCTGACTCAACACACGATCCAGCGCTTTGCGCGCAATATCGCTCGAGAAGCCGCGGCGCATGATAAAAGCGGCCGTTTTGCGTTTGCGATCCCAGAGTTCGCCTTTGGTCGTGCGCCACTTTTTGGCCGCAAGTTCTTCGGCGCTTCGCAGTTCGTCTTCGTCGCCCAAAGCGTCAAGCGCTTCTTCGATCAGTTCCTGATCGATGCCTTTGCGCCGCAGTTCTTGTTTGACCAGCACTTTACCTTTTTTGCGGCCTGTCACGCGCTGTTTGGCCCATTCTTGGGCATAAGAAGCATCGTCGATCAACTTCTCTTCTTCGAGCCTGCGAACCGTCTCCGCCGCGGCTTCGGGATCGATTTCTTTTTCGAGCAGCTTTTTCTCGATCTCGCCAGACGTTCGGGCCTGGAATCCCAGATAATTGAGCGCCTGCGTATAGGCGATCTGCCGCTCGTTGTCGCGAACGATCTCATGAACTTCTTCTTTGCCGAAAAAACTGCCTTTGGTCATCCCGTACCGGATCATCGTCGACTCGTGCACGGTAATGTAATGCGGACCGAAATAGATGCGATAACAGCTTCGCGGACGTCTGAGCAATTCGACCAACGTGACTTCTTGAGGTTCGTCTTCCGGAAAATCATGAAGATTCGCCAGCTTTTCTTCGCGCGCGCTTTCCCGCGTTTCTTCGTTTTCTCCGTTTTTGTTCGAGTTTTTGCGACCGCCGTTTCTATAACCGCCGTAATTCTTGTTTCCGAAAGGCATAGCGATTCCTTCTTTCTGTTGGATTGATGAAACGAAATACATGCAAGAGCAGCCGGCTTTCGTAAAGTCTTGTGTGTAAATAAAAAGCCTCGACCGTTGACGGTCGAGGCTTTTCGACATATGGAATCGGTTCGGCGACCGATAATTATTCCAGTTCCAGCAGTTCTTGTTCTTCGAGTTCTTCCGCCTTCTTGTCGGCTTCGCTCGGAGCGGGAACGGCCGTCGTCAGATTGCTCGCTTCGCGAATCTTGGTTTCGATCGCGAAAGAAATGTCTTTGTGTTCTTTGAGGAACTGTTTGGCGTTCTCGCGGCCTTGACCCAGACGTTCGCCCGAGTAAGAGTACCAAGCGCCGCTCTTGTCGACGATGTCCATTTCCGTACCCATGTCGATCAAGCTGCCTTCTTTGGAAATGCCTTCTCCGTACATGATATCGACTTCGGCTTGTTTGAACGGAGGCGCGACTTTGTTTTTCACGACTTTGATCCGCGTACGGTTACCGACGACGTCGTTACCCATTTTGATGGATTCGATACGGCGCACGTCAAGACGCACGGTCGAATAGAATTTCAGCGCGCGTCCGCCCGGAGTCGTTTCCGGGTTCCCGAACATAACGCCGACTTTTTCGCGAAGTTGGTTGATGAAGATCGCGATAGTCTTGGATTTGCTGATCGCGCCCGACAGTTTGCGCAGCGCTTGCGACATCAGACGAGCTTGCAGACCCACGTGGGAGTCGCCCATTTCGCCTTCGATTTCCGCTTTAGGTACCAGAGCCGCTACGGAGTCGATAACGATGATATCTACCGCGCCGCTGCGTACGAGCGCTTCGGCGATCTCCAGGCCTTGTTCGCCCGTATCCGGCTGCGACAGCAGCAGCTCGTCGATGTTTACGCCGAGTTTGCTGGCATAAGCCGGGTCGAGGGCGTGCTCGGCGTCGATGAACGCGGCTTGTCCGCCCGCTTTTTGTACTTCCGCTACCGCGTGCAGCGCAACGGTCGTTTTACCCGAAGATTCCGGTCCGTAGATCTCTACGATCCGGCCGCGCGGCATGCCGCCCGTACCGAGCGCTACGTCCAACGCGATCGAGCCGCTAGGCACGACTTCGACGTTCATATGCGTCGATTCTCCGAGTTTCATGATGGAACCTTTTCCGAATTGTTTCTCTATTTGGCGAAGCGCCATATCCAGCGCAGCACGACGATCTGACAATATGTCCACACCCTTTATCTTATTGGTATTGTTCGTATTCCGTACCTCTATCATACCGCTTTTCGACGGGTTTGCCAAGCGTTTTTCGAACATATATTCGCATTTTTTTCGAACGCGGGCATCGCTCCTTCCGGCCTGTTTTCGAAGCGAAAACAGAGAGAAAAAGCCCCCCGGTCCGCAAAAAAACCGCAGGCGAATCTCTGGTATCGCCGCGGTTCTTCCGTACCTCTATTATATCAAAACCGGTGTTCCCGGTCAAACGCATTGCTGCCTTTTATTGGATGTTCAATCCTTCTTCTCCGCTTGTACCAAACGACGCCAGAGGCGGTACAGCAGCGTTTTCGTCGAACGTCTGCGGATCGTCTCGCGGTTGCCTTTGATCCGCAGTTCGTGCACCTCGGTCTCTCCGCCCCGCTCGGCGATCGCGATATAGACGAGCCCTGCCGGCTTGCGCTCGGAGAATCCCGGTCCGGCGACGCCGGTTACGGATATGCCGAAATCGGAATCGGCGATCATGCGCATCTGTTCGGCGAGCACTTTGGCCACTTCCGGGCTCACGGCGCCGGGCGCGTCCGTCCCTTCGAGATATTCGTGAGGCACGTTGAGCAGCTTTTCTTTCATCTCGTTGGAGTAGCAGACGATCCCGCCTTTGAGCATGGCCGCGCTGCCGGGAACCGTCGTGAGGCTCTGCATGACCATGCCGCCGGTGCAGCTCTCCGCCGCGCTTACCGTCAGGCCGAGATCGCCCATCATCTTGACGACCGTTTCTTCCAGCGGCACGTCCTCGCTCGCGTACATGTATTCGGCCAAGCGGCTCTGGATCTGCACTTCCAACGAAGTCAGTTTAACGTTCGCTTGTTCGACGTTCTCGGCTTTGGTGGACAAGCGGATCGCGACTTCTCCTTCTTTGGCGTAAGGCGCGATCGTCGGGTCCGTCTGCGCGTCGATCAGATCCAGCAGCTTGTCTTCGAGCGCGGATTCGCCGATGCCCGAGAATTTGAGGATACGCGAGTACAGCGGCATCTCGTCCGTCAGCACTTGGTGCAGCAGCCAAGGCTTCGCCTCGTTCTCGAACATCGGCTTCAGCTCGCTCGGCGGTCCCGGCAGAACGATGTAATGATGGTTCTCTTGGCTGATCGCCACGCCCACCGCCAGCCCGGTCGAATTCGGAAGCGGCGTACAGCCGTCGATGACCAGAGCTTGACGTTTGTTGTTTTCGGTCATGGCAACGCCGCGGTCCGCGAAAAATTCCGTGATTTTGTCCATCGCCGGCCGGTCGGTACGCAGCTCGCGGCCCAGCACCTCGGCGATCGCGTCTTTGGTCAGATCGTCTTGGGTCGGTCCGATGCCGCCGGAGAATACCAGCACGTCGGCCCGGCTTTTCGCCAATTCGATCGCCTGCTTGAGCCGGTCTTTGTTGTCTCCGACCACGGTTTGAAAATAAACGTCGATCCCGAGCGCCGCCAGCTCTCGCGAGAGATACTGCGCGTTCGTGTTTACGATTTGACCCAGCAAAAGTTCGGTTCCTACGGCAATGATTTCGGCTTTCACGATGCGTCACGCTCCAATGGTTTGAGAGTAGGTGAAATTAGACGTTCGACTGTTTCGGCAAATGACGGTTCGTCGATTACTGAAGTCGCGCTTACGCGTTCGACTGTTTCAGTAATCGACGGTTCGTCATTTGTTGAAGTCGCGCTTACGCGTTCGACAATTTCAACAAATGACGGTTCGTCGATTACCGAAGTCGCGCTTACGCGTTCGACTGTTTCAGTAATCGACGGTTACGAACAAAGTAATCGACTCCGGAATAAACGGTAACGATCACGGCTGCCCATACGAAGATCGTATCGGCGGGGAAGTTCCAGATCTCGAACGGCAGGTTGTTCAGCAGCAGCAGAGCGATCGCCACGATCTGAAGCACGGTCTTGATCTTGCCTCCGGCTCCGGCGGCCATGACGGCTCCGTCGAGCAGCGCGATCTGGCGCAGGCCGGTAACGGCGAACTCGCGGCTGATGATCACGATCGCCATCCACGCGGCGAGCTTATCCATTTGCACGAGCGAGATGAACGCCGCGGATACGAGCAATTTGTCGGCGAGCGGGTCCAGCAGTTTGCCCAGATTGGTCACGAGGTTGCGGCTGCGCGCGATATAGCCGTCGATCCCGTCGGTGCACGAAGCGATGATGAAGATGATGCAGGCGATCAACTGGCCCCAGCCCAGTTCGACGCCGTGCCAGACGATCGGTTCCGGCAGAAAAGGCAGATCCGCCAGCAGAAAGACCATCATGATCGGGATCAGCACGATTCGGCTCATCGTGATACGGTTGGGAAGATTCATTGGTTTATCCATTCCTTCCGATCGGGTTTTGTACCCGATTTCTCTTTTCAACTTTACAAGTATAATATCCGAAACTTTTGGTGTCAAAACGCTTGCCTGCTTCTTGCCGGGCTTCGCTAACACGCAAAAACCCTTCGTTTTCCTGGCGAAAACGAAGGGTTCGAGGCGGGAATCATCATTTGAAATTCGTGAATTGCAGTTCGATCGGCAGGTCCGCTTCGCGCAGCAGTTTCATGACGGCTTGAAGATCGTCTTTGCTTTTTGACGTGACGCGGATTTGATCGCCTTGGATCTGGCTTTTGACTTTGAGCTTGGAATCGCGGATCAACGTGTTGATCTTCTTCGAGCTGTCCGATTCGATGCCGGATTTCAGTCCGAGTTTCTGGCGGACCGTGTTCAGCGAAGCCGCTTCGACTTTGCCGAACTCCAAGTTTTTGAACGGCACGCCGCGTTTGATCATCTTCGATTGAAGAATATCGATTACCGCGCCGAGTTTGTAATCGTCGTCGGACACGACCGTCAGCGAATCTTTTTGCAGATCGAAGCTGGTTTTGGTGTCTTTGAAGTCGAATCGGCTGGCGATTTCGCGCTCCGCTTGATCGATCGCGTTTTTGAGTTCTTGCATATCCATTTTGGATACGATATCCATCGAGCTTTCAGAAGCCATAGTGATCTTCCTTTCTGAAGGGGGATGCGTGTTAGGGATGCGATTTAACGATTCGTTTGGGATTTGCTTTAACGATTCGTTTGGGATTTGCTTTAACGATTCGTTTTGGATTTGCTTTAACGATTCGTTCTTGGGGCGTGAACGAATCTGACGTTTTTGGGCCTTCGAGTGGAGCGTTCGAAGGCCCAAAAACGTTATTGCACCAAGTTGATTTTAAAACGGGAAGTCGTCTTGCCGTCTTTGATCTGTTGGCCGTCGATCCGGATATCGGTTACCGGCGAATAGCCCGATTTGATGTACAGGCCTTGCGCATCCAGATCATACGTAAACGAATCGCCTTCTTCGGTCATCTTGTAATACAACTTTTCGCCGCTCGTGCTGCCGCGATAGACTTCCAACCAGCTGCCGCCGCTGGCGTTGATCGTCACTTTGACGGTGCCGCCTTGCGCGGGCTGAGCGTTGAAGACGGTCGTTTTGCCTTCTTGGCCGGCAGGGGTCACGATGGTCGATCCGCTCGTGTTCGGCGTCGAGCCGGTTTCTTCCGTGCCCGTTTCCTCGGTCGTGGCGGCCGGGTCCGTGCCTGTTTGGGCATTCGGGTCTTCTTCCGTCTGCGTATTGTCCGTTCCTGCCGGAGCGTCGTTCGTCGCCGTCGTATCGCCGGCATTGTCGGCAGGCGGCGTCGCAGGATCGGTTTCTTCCGTCGTTCCCGGGCTTTGCGTGCCTCCGCCCGTCGTTCCCGGGTCGGTCGTCTTGTCGTCGGCCGGTTTGGTGGTGGCGTTATCGGCCGGCTTCTGCGTCGTGGCTTTGGTTTCTTCGTTGTTATTCGCCGTACCGGATTCCGGTTTGGTGCTGTTGATGTAGACGATCGCCACGATGATCAGAATCAGGATCGGGAACGTCCACATCAGCGCCGTCGAAAGGCCTTTGCTGCCTTCGCCGCGTCCTCCGCCCGTTCTCGCGCCGCCTCCGCCCGAAGCGGAAGTGCGCGCCGAACGTTTGGTCAATACCGGCTCCATGACGCTTTCCGGCTCGGCCGCCGGCACGTCTTTCGGATGGTTTTGCAGCAGCGTCTCCGCGTCGAGATCCACGGCTTCCGCATAAGTTTTGATAAAGGCGCGCACGTAGAAACTTCCGGGAAGAACCTTGAAGTCTCCTTGCTCGATCGCCTCCAAATAGCGTTTACGGATTTTGGTCATTTCCTGTACGTCTTCGAGCGATAGCCCTTTTTGCAAACGGGCGTCTTTGAGTTGCTGTCCCAGATCGGACATTCCGTTCATCCCTCCTCGTCGTATTCGAAAGCTTCCGGATCATGCCGGAAAGCTCAGATTCCTAGATGTCGTCGGTGTAGCTGTTGGCGAAAGTATCGTAGATGATTTCTTCGTCCGGCGTACTGCGAAGCTCGATGATCATATCGAACTGGGAGTGGTCGTATTCCGACTCCCGCATAAAGATATCCGGATGTTCGATCACTTTGGTGCACGGCATCGCCATGATTTCTTTGAGCAGTTGGTAATGCTTTTCGTTGGAGCGGATCGTGCTTACGATTCCGTCGATGATAAAGACGTTGTTCGGGTTCATCTCGTCTTCCGACATCTGGCTGCGGACCGTTTGGCGCAGCAGCGTCGAAGAAACGAACGTCCAGTGCTTCATGGCGCAGACGCTGCCGGCGATGATCGACTCGGTCTTGCCGACGCGCGGCATTCCTCGCAGCCCGATCACTTGGTTGCCTTCGCGTTTGAACAGTTCGCCCAGAAAATCGACCAGCAGCCCCAGTTCGTCGCGCGTGAAACGGAACGTCTTGCGATCGTCCGAATCGCGTTCGATGTAGCGGCCGTGGCGAACAGCCAAAATATCGACCAGCTTCGGAGGACGCAGGGCCGTCACCGTGACGCTGTCGACTTTTTTGAGCATGGCGCCCAGCAGTTGGATTTTCTCGTCGTCCGTCGTTTCCAGCAGCATGCCCCGCGTCCGCCCTTCGACGCCGTTGATCGTGATGATATTGACTTCCAGCATCCCCAGAATCGACGCGATGTCCCCGAGCAGGCCCGGCCGATTCTTATGTATGCGATATTCCATATACCATTGTTTGGTTTCCATGATCCCTCTCACTTCCGTATCCCGCGCGATTTTGAAGTCTCCCGGCCGGCCGCAGAGCACGGTCCGCGCTTCGACTTCAATCTTCGTCTAATGATATTAAAAATGCCGTTTAAACGCAAGAAACAGATTCTTAACCTAATATCTCGCATTCGACCGGATCGACGGCCCCGAACGGGCTTTACGTTACCCATCCGCCGTTGGGACTCAGGATCTGCCCGGTCATGTAGGCCGATTCCGGAAGCGACAAGAAACGGACCGTCTCCGCGATCTCCCGAGGTTCGGCCAGACGTCCCATCGGGATTTCTTCGGCCAGATCGTTCAGTTCTTCCGCGGACAGCGAATCGAGCATGGCCGTCCGTACGGCTCCGGGAGCCACCGCATTTACCGAAACGCCCGACAGGGCGAGTTCTTTGGCAAGCGCCTTGGTAAAGGCGTTGATTCCTCCTTTTGCCGCCGAATAGACGACTTCGCACGAAGCGCCAGCCAATCCCCATACCGAAGAGATATTGACGATGCGTCCGAAGCGGCGAGCGATCATTTCTCCCATAAAAGCTTGACTGCATAAAAAAGTGCCTTTGAGATTGATGTTCATGACGCGGTCCCACTCTTCTTCCGTCACGTCCTGAAGCATGCCGTAATGCGCCACGCCGGCATTGTTGACGAGCACGTTCGGCACGAAACCGGCTTTGGCCAATTCGTCGCGCATACGCAGCACCTCGGCTTTATCGCCCACGTTCGCGCGCGCGGTCAGCACCTGAGCCGCTCCGAGCGACGCGCAGCGGTCGGCGGCCGCGCGCACGGCTTCCGCCGACGCCGAATAATGCAGCGCCACCCGGCAGCCGTCGGCCGCGAACCGTTCTGCGATGGCGGAGCCGATACCGCCCGAAGCGCCGGTGATCAGCACGGCGGTGTCGGACGGCTTGCGCCGTCCTTTTTGCTCGCCGTCCGCCATTACGCGCCCCGCACGATCGACGCGGCGCAGCGATCCCAACGGACATGCTCGCGCAGCCGCGCGTTCACTTCTTCCAGCGTCATGTTTTCGAAGATCTCCAGCACCGCGAACAGGTCGCCGCCGCCGAATTTGTACCGGGTAAACTCGTGGGCGATGTTTTCCGGCGAATTGAGCATGCGCAGGTAATTGCCGATTTTCTTTTTGCGGGCGCGTTCGAAAGCCGTAGCGTCGAAGCCGCTCTCGATCAGGCGTTCCGACTCTTCGCGGACGCGCTGCATCAGCAGGTCCGGATCGCGCGTATCGCCGCCGATGACGGAGAACGCGTACTGCGGGGTCGCGCGGAAGTCGCCGCCGAAGCCGTCCGTGATCAGCGCTTCGTCATACAATTTCTGATACAGCGGCGTGCTGCTTCCGAGCAGAAGATCGAACACGACTTCGGTCGTCAAATCCATTTTGACCAACTCCGGTCCGTCGATTCCCGGCGCCGTTTCTTTGAAGCCGAACAGGCATTTGGGCAGCGATACCGGCAGATTGAGTTCTTTGCGCTCCTGCGCCACTTCTTCCGGCTCCGCGTCGAAAAATCTTTCGATCTCGGCCTGCGGACCGTAGTTTTTCCCGGCTTGGTTGCGTCTTACTTGTTCGATGACCTGCTCGGGATCGACGCCGCCGACCACGAACAGCAGCATGTTGCTCGGATGGTAGAACGTGTTGTAGCAGGTGTAGAGCGTCTCTTTGGTGATCTCGCTGATCGATTCGATCGTGCCCGCGATATCGATATGAACCGGATGGACGCTGTACAGCGCCTCGATCAATCCGTAATAGACGCGCCAATCCGGGTTATCCTGATACATCTGAATTTCTTGGCCGATGATCCCTTTTTCTTTTTCCACGTTCTCGTCGGTGAAATAAGGATTCTGCACGAAATCGATCAGCGTCTCCAAATTCTCTTCGATCTTCTCCGTCGCCGAGAACAAGTACACGGTCTGATCGAAACTGGTGAACGCGTTGGACGAAGCGCCCTGCGTCGAGAATTTGAGGAACACGTCGCCTTCCGGCTCCTCGAAGACTTTATGCTCCAGAAAATGGGCGATGCCGTCCGGTACCCGGTGTTCTTCTTGACCGGCGACGCGGAAACGGTTGTCGACCGAACCGTAGTTGGTCGAGAAGGTCGCGTACGTCTTCTGGAAACCTTCTTTCGGCAGCACGTAAACGTTCAAGCCGTTGTCCAATTTTTCGTGGTACAGCGTTTCCTGCAAATGTTCGTAGACCAAGCGTTCCATCGTCATTCCCCCTCTTTTCCCGTCAAAAAGTAAATGGTATCGAGCCGGAAATCCTGCGCCGCTTCCGCGACTTGTTCCGCCGTCATGCTCTCTACCTGTTCGATCAGCTCGGATACGGAACGTTCGCGTCCGGACAAACGGCCGCCGAAGTCGTGGTGGATCATCTGGAACGCCGAATCGCGCACTTCGCGCAGGTCGTTGCCGAGCATCGCCTGCGTCTGGCTCAGTTCCGTTTCCGTGATCTCGCCGGCTTTCATCGCGTCGAGCTGCAGCCGGATGATCTCCAGCGCGCGGTCGTAATTGCCGATCTCGATGCCCGACTGAATCGTGCCGAACGCTTTGTGCGGTTCGTATTGCGACGAAGCGTAATACGCCAGGCTCGCTTTTTCGCGCACGTTCTGGAACAGCTTGGAGTGCGGATAACCGCCGAGGATGCCGTTATAGACGAGCGCCGCCGCGTAACGGTCGTCGGCATAATCGATCGACGTCTTGAATCCGATGTTCAGCTTGCCTTGGGAGACGTCCATCGTTTCTTTGACGATGCGGGGATTGCCCACCCCTTCGTTTTTTTCACTTCTTTTATACACGTAAGGTTCGTGGCCCGGGCCGGCGAGGTCGAAATACCGATGCACGATTCCGCGCACTTCTTCCAGCGTCGTGTCGCCGACCACGTACAGATCGAGCGAGGCTTCCGACAGCCACTTGCGGTACGACTCGTGCAGAGCCGCAGCGTCCAGTTCGTCCAGCGCTTCGCGTTTGCCGAGCGCGTTCAGCCGGTACGCTTCGCCCGCGAACATCTCTTCCAGAGCGCGCGCGCCCGCGTAACGGGCTTTGTTGTTGATGATCGCGTCAAGCTTCTTGCGCACGTTATCGCGCTCGGCGTCGACGAACTTGCTTTTGAACACGCCGTTCTCCAGCGCGGGACGCGTCAAGGTCTCGCCGAGAAACGCCAGCGAGTTCTCGAGCAGCGATTCTTCCGTGCGGACGAACGCGTCGTTGATCGTGTCCATGCGGAACTGCACGATCTGGCTTCCGTCCCGCTTATAGACGTCGAAGCCGAAACCGGCGCCGTACAGTTCTTCCAGACGTTCGCGGAATTGAATCGTCTCCGGGTACGAGGCGTTGCCGCGTCGCAGGACGAACGGAGTCAGCGCGAACGGCGTGACCGTCTCTTCGGCAAGCGGGGCTCCGGCGTACAACGACACGGCAAACGTTTTGAATCGCTTGGTCGGCAGAACATGGATCCGAATCCGACCTTCGGCTGCCCGTTCGAATTGGGGGTTGCTCATCAGTATCACTCCTTAAGCTTTCGGCGGATTCCGCTCGTTATCGCGTTCCTTTTAACACTTTAACCATTCTTGATTATTCTATACTACCGCCGAGACGGGAATCAACTTCAAGCGGGTATGCAAAGAGCGGACATTCGGAAAAGCAGACCGAAAAATCCCGCCGTTCGTCCGAGGCGTCGATGCCTCGAATACGAACGACGGGATCCGCCGGAAAAGCTTTGCGCCGCAAGAATCGGAATCAAGACCCCGAAGCGGCGCGCATCGCTTGAAGCTGCTCGATCGAGATCAGCACTTCGCGCGGCTTGCTGCCCTCGTAAGGGCCGACGACGCCGCGCGCTTCCATCGCGTCGACCAGACGCGCCGCGCGCGTGTAGCCGACCCTCATTCGCCGCTGGAGAAGCGATACGGACGCCTGCTTGGCTTCGACCACGATCTGTACGGCTTGATCGTACAATTCGTCGACGATCTCTTCCGGTTCGGACACGCTGTCGTCGACTTCCGGAACCAAGCTGGTATCGTACTGCGCTTCGGCTTGACCGCTGCAGTAGGCGACGATCTCTTCGACTTCGTTATCGCTGAGGAACGCGCCCTGCACCCGTACGGGTTTGGAAGCGCCCATCGGCATGAACAGCATATCGCCGCGTCCGAGCAGCTTTTCGGCTCCGCCCATGTCGAGGATGGTCCGCGAATCGACTTGAGACGACACGCCGAACGCGATCCGCGACGGGATATTCGCTTTGATCACGCCCGTGATGACGTCGACGGACGGCCGCTGGGTCGCGATGATCAAATGGATGCCGGCCGCCCGCGCCATCTGCGCCAAACGCGCGATCGCGTCTTCGACGTCGCCGGCGGCGACCATCATCAAGTCGGCCAACTCGTCGACGATCACGACGATATACGGCAGGATCGCCGAAGGATTGTCTTTCATGAGCGTGTTATACCCTTCGATATTCCGGGTCGAAGACTTCGAGAACAGCTCGTACCGTTTCTCCATCTCCACCACGATCTTCTTGAGCGCCATCGAAGCGCGTTTCGGATCGGTCACCACGGGAGCCAGCAGATGCGGAATGCCGTTGTAGACGTTCAGTTCGACCATCTTGGGATCGACCATCAGGAACTTGACTTCGTCCGGTTTGGCTTTGTACAAAATGCTGGCGATGATCCCGTTGATGCACACCGATTTGCCCGAGCCGGTCGCGCCCGCGACCAGCAAATGGGGCATCCGCGCCAGATTGCCGACGATGGTCTGGCCGGAGATATCCCGGCCAAACGCGACGGTCAGCTTCGACGGCGCGTCGGCGAACACGTTGGTGTCCATGACTTCGCGCATGGTGACCATGGAGACTTCGTTGTTCGGCACTTCGATGCCGATCGCGGATTTGCCGGGAATCGGCGCTTCCATCCGGATGTCTTTGGCGGCCAGCGCCAGCGCGATATCGTCGGTCAAGCCGACGACCCGGCTGACTTTGACGCCGACGTCCGGCTGGATCTCGTAGCGGGTAACCGCGGGGCCGCGCACCACTTCGAGCACGCGGGCGCGAACGCCAAAGCTCTCCAGCGTGGTCTCCAGCTTGTGGGCGGTCTGCATATAGTCGGCCTGATTGGCCGACGCGTTGTCGTCCGGCTTGGGCGGCGCCAGCAGCTTGAGCGGCGGCAGCTTGTAAGGCTTCGGCGGCGGCTTGATCTTCTCGCCTTCGCCGATCTCCAGCAGTTCGCCGGCCGCCGCCGGAATAGACGGATCGCCTTCCGGCAGGATGGCCGCTTCGCCCGGCGATGCCGCGGCGGCGATCGCTTCCGCTCCGCTGCCCGCCGAAGCTTCGGAAGCCGCAAGACCGTCCGCTTGCGAAGCCGCGCCGCCTGCGGCGCTTACCGAGCCGCCCGCAGCCGCGGCGGCAAAGCCCGCGCCGGTCGATTCGAGCGCGTCTTCGAAATCGTCGCCGTCGTCATCGACCGAAGGCAGCGCCGCAGCGCCCGAATCGGCTTCCCGCTCTCTCTCCGAGCGAATGCGCTCGAAGAAATCGCGAATGATCGGCGCTTGGCGCTCCCGCTCGGCAGCCTCTTGCCCGGCTGCCGCGTTCGCGGCCGTGCCGATCGCTTCCGCGGCGTCCGCTTCCGCGCCGTCGACAGATTGCCGATCGCGCAGCTCGCTCGGCACCCGATACACGCCGGTGACTTTAAAGTCCGCTGCCGGCGGACTTTCTTCTTCCGGCTCCGCGGCCGCTTTGCGCCGCCGCCCTTTGAGAGCGGCGTTCGATCCGCGCCGCTCTTCCTCGTCCTCGCCGGAGGCCGGCTCCGGCAGCGCCGCGCGTCTCCGCTCGGCGGCTTCCGCTTTTTCGATCGCCCGTTCCTCGGCTCTGCGATCGGCTTCGAGCCTGCGCTGCTCGGCCAACTTCCGGTCCTCCTGCATGCGCTCGCGAGCCGAGCGCGCGGCTTCGCCCGCTCTGCGGCGGAGCAGGCTCATCAGGTCCACGTAAGACATCTGCGTCACCAACATGATGCCGATGATCAGCAGCACCGCGGACGCCAGCTTCGCGCCGGTCAGTCCGACCATCAGATAGAGCAGCGACAGCAGCAGCGCGCCGAAATACCCGCCTCCGATCGGACGCAGGAACGGCGTGGTTTGGCTCATCGGACCGTCCGGCGCGATCAAAGAACGGTGCAGATCGCTTTGCGCGGCCGACAAGATTCCGCCCGCGCTCATTCCTTTCTGAAGCGAAGGATGGCTCTGCGCTTCCCCGATCGACAGCATCAGCACCCCGGCCAAAGCGGCCAGCATCAACCCGCTTTTGCGCGGACTCCAGCCGTACGGCAGGCTACGGCGGATCATCAGGAACAATCCCGTATAGACCCCCAAGATCGGGATGACCGCATAAGCTTTGCCGAGGATCAGTCCGAATCCCGCCGACAGCAGTTGCCCGACGAACGCCTGCCCGGACAACCCGATCACCGACAAGGTAATCAGCACGATTCCGTAGATTTCGTATTTAAGGGCGCTTGCCAGCGAACTTTGCTTTTTTTTCTTGCTTTTGGACGAAGTTCGGCCGCTTCCCGCACGGGAAGAACTTCCGCTTTTAGTCCCCGCGGCGCGCGTGCCCGTACTTTTTTTCTGAGCCAATCGTTACCCCTCCCGCCTTGAACGCACTCTCCCCATAATAGCACATAAGTTCGCCAAAAGGCAGAACAAAACCTGCTTGCTCCGTTTCCGAACACGCAAAAAAACCTCTCCTGCGGCACCGTCCAATATGCCGGCAGGAGAGGGGTTGTTCGAAAGTCGATTATACTTCCATGATGATCGGCAGGATCATCGGACGACGGCGCGTCTGGTCGAACAGGAAACGTCCCAGCGAGTCTTTGACGCCCGACTTGAGCGAAGCCCATTCGTTGACGTTCTCGCTCATCAAACGCTGAAGCGTGCTCGTCACGACGCGGTTCGCTTCGTCCAAGAGTCCTTCGGATTCGCGTACGTACACGAAACCGCGGGAGATGATGTCCGGACCGGATACGATGCGTCCGTCCTGCTTGCTCAGCGTGACCACCACGACCAGGATGCCGTCTTGAGACAGCAGCTTGCGATCGCGGAGCACGATGTTGCCGACGTCGCCGACGCCCAGTCCGTCGATCAGCACGTTGCCGGAAGGCACCTTGCCGGCTTTGCGCGCTTCGCCGTTCTGAATCTCGACGGTGTCGCCGATATCGATCAGGAAGATGTTGTCCGGTTCGACGCCGACGGATTCGCCGAGCTGCGCGTGTTTGCGGAGCATGCGGTATTCGCCGTGAATCGGAATAAAGAACTTCGGAGTCATCAGGTTAAGCATCAGTTTGAGCTCTTCCTGCGAGCCGTGACCCGATACGTGAACGCCTTTGTTCGAACCGCTGTAGATGACTTCCGCGCCGAGACGGAACAGAGCGTCGATCGTGCGTCCGACGTATTTTTCGTTGCCCGGTACCGGAGTCGCCGCGATGATGACCGTGTCGCCCGGCAGGATGTCCACTTTGCGGTGCGTCGAACGCGCCATGCGGCTGAGCGCCGACATCGGTTCGCCTTGGCTGCCCGTGCACAGAATGGCTACGCGGTCAGCGCCGATGCGGTTGATTTCTTCCGGCTCGATGATCATGCCTTCCGGAATTTCCAAGTAGCCCAGTTCCGAAGCGATCGTCACGACGTTGACCATGCTGCGGCCGACGACGACGATCTTGCGGTCCGTGGCGATCGCCGCGTTCACGACCTGCTGAATCCGGTGAACGTTCGAAGCGAACGTCGCCACGACCACGCGCTGGCGGGCTTTGCGGAAGATGTCTTCCAAGACGACGCCTACGCTGCGTTCAGAAGGCGTGAAGCCCGGCTTTTCCGCGTTCGTGCTGTCCGACAGCAGCGCCAATACGCCTTTTTGACCGATCTCGGCCATCCGCTGCAAGTCCGCGAATTGACCGTTCACCGGCGTATGGTCGAACTTGAAGTCGCCCGTATGCACGACGTTGCCTTCCGGCGTTTCGATGCAGACGCCGACGGAATCCGGAATACTGTGGTTCGTTTTGAAGAACGTGGCCGTCAGCGTGCTGCCCAGCTTCAGTTCCGAATCCGCGTTGATCAGAATCCGTTTGGTTTCGCCCAGCAGGTTCGCTTCGCGAAGTTTATTTTCGATCAGACCGAGCGTAAGCTTGGTCGCGTAGAGCGGAACGTTCAGATGCTTCATCACGTAAGGCAGGCCGCCGATATGGTCTTCGTGGCCGTGCGTGATAATGATGCCTCTGACTTTGTCGCGGTTCTCGGTCAAGTAGCTGATATCCGGGATGACCAGGTCGATGCCCAGCATATCTTCTTCGGGGAATTTCAGTCCGGCGTCTATGACGACGATATCGTTGCCGTACTGAACGACATACATGTTTTTGCCAATTTCGCCGACGCCGCCCAGAGCGAAAATCGTCAGCTTATCCGTAGTATTATTTTTCTTTGCCAAGATAAGTAAACCTCCTAGGATTTAATGTTTGTTCTATAAAAGTTGGACGTTTGCTATTTTTCCGGTTTTTGGCATAGCTCGAACAAGGACTTTCACCGTGGTGTCTTAAAAAAGGCTTTTTATACGCAAAAGCCGCTCGACACCCTACGATCAAGCCGATGCACGAACCTCCGTCAAATATGGTTCGTGTTGTTTTTCTATAACCCGCACCCAGTCACTTGCGTCCATTATACATGAACGAAAACCCAAAATACAAGTCGAAAGCCCTGTCATTCCCTTTGCGGCCCCTTTTAAGCGCGCGCGAAGTCCTGATTTTCTGCTTTTTCCGCACGGCAAAAAGCGCCGTCCCCGATCGGGAACGGCGCTTCGGCAGGTCGATGTTCAGTCGAAATCGGCCATGAATTCGGCAATATACGCTTTCTCTTCGTCCGTCGCGTCGACGAGCGGAAGACGGACTCCGCCGACTTCGTATCCGCGCAGCGTCAACGCGTATTTGACCGCCACCGGATTCGGAACCGGATGCGGACAAGCGAACAAACCTTTGAATACCGGCAGCAGCGAATGATAAATCCGCGTCGCTTCCCCGGCATCGCCTGCCGCGTGCGCGGCGAGCATCCGGCTCATGCTTGCGCCCACGACGTGGCTGGCCACGCTCACGATGCCGTAAGCGCCCACGGAGAGCGCCGGCAGCGAAGCCGAATCGTCGCCGGAATAGACGAGGAAGCCTTCCGGAGCGCGCGACGCGATATAGGCCACTTGATCCGCGGGCGCGCATTCTTTGACCGCGACGACGTTCGGCAGCTGCGCCAGACGAATCGTCGTCGCGCCGTCCAGATTCGTCGCCGTCCGCCCGGGAACGTTATACAACATGACAGGCAGCGACGTCGCCTGCGCGATCGCGGAAAAATGCGCGTACAACCCTTCCTGATTCGGCCGGTTATAATACGGCACGACCAACAGCACGCCGTCCGCGCCCGCCTGTTCGGCGGCTCGGGTCAGCTCGATGCTGTGATGCGTATCGTTGCTTCCGGTGCCCGCGATGATCTTGCAGCGCCCGGCGGCATGGTTCACCGCGATTTCCAGCAGCTTGATCTTTTCCTCGTCCGTCAGGGTCGGCGATTCGCCCGTCGTGCCGAACACGACGATCGACTCTGTTCGCTGCCGATCGATCAACATGTCCATGAGCGGAGGAATCTGCTCCCACGCCACTTCTCCCTGCTCGTCGAAAGGAGTGACCATGGCGGTTATGAGTCTTCCGAAATCCATTTTCACACTTCCCTTCTTCGTGCTTTACGCGGCCGCGCGATCTTTGCCGGCCGAAGCCGATCCGCCAACCGCTTTTCCGTCAACGATGCAGTTCGAAACGGGCATGCAGCGCCTTAAGCGCTTTGACCATGTCCTCTTTCTTGACCAGCACCCAGATCGTCGTATTGGAATCGGCCGATTGCAGAATTTGCACGTTCTGCGTGGTCAGCGCTTCGACGATATGCGACATGATGCCCGGCACGCCGTTGATTCCGCCGCCGATGACCGAGACTTTGGCGCAGCCGTTCAACGCCCGCGGCTCGTAACCGATCGCGCGGAGCGCCGTCAAAGCGCGTTCCGCTTCGGTATCGAATACCGTGTAGACCGCGCCGACGGGAGTCACGTTGATAAAGTCGACGCTGATCGCGTTTTCCGCCATCGCTTTGAACACGTTCAGCGACAGCTGACCGCTCGGGTCCGGCTGCTCCACGGTGATCTGCGTCACGTTGCTGACGTACGCGATCCCCGTAACGAAGCGGTCCACGACGCCCGCGGACACGTCCGCGAAGTTCTCGGGATGCGTGACGAGCGTACCTTCTTCTTCGGAGAACGTCGAACGTACCCGAACCGGAATCTGCGCCTGCATGGCGATCTCCACGGCGCGAGGGTGAATGACCTTCGCTCCTTGGTACGCCATATTGCAAATTTCGGTGTAGCTGACCACTTCGAGCGGCTTGGCGTCTTCCACCAAGCGCGGGTCCGCGGTCAAGATGCCGTTGACGTCCGTATAGATATCGACGATCTCCGCGTGAAGAGCGGCGCCCAGCGCCGTTGCCGACGTGTCGCTTCCGCCTCTTCCGAGCGTGGTGAGGTCGCCGTATTCGTTCTGTCCTTGAAAACCGGTCACGATGACGACGCTGTGATCCTGCAATTCGCGCAGCACGCGCTCGGGACGCATCTCGAGAATCCGCGCGTTGCCGAAATGGCTGTCCGTCATGAAGCCGGCCTGCGCCCCCGTTAGCACGGTCGCATCGATGCCTTCCTGATGCAAAATGCCGCAAAGCGTAGCCGCGGAAATGATCTCTCCGCAGCCCATTAACAAATCTTTTTCTTTGGCAGGCAGAGCCTTGCCGCTTGTCGATGCCGCCCAGCCGAGCAGCGTGTCGGTCGCGTACGGATCGCCCGTGCGTCCCATCGCGGAAACGACGACGACCAATTGATAACCGACAGCCAGCTCGCGCCGGATATGGCGGACGACGTGCGCTCTCGCTTCTTCCGTCGAGAGCGACGTACCGCCGAATTTTTGAACCCGAATAGCCATGGTCTCTTCCTTTCGTTAGGCCTGCTGCGAACGTGCCGCAATGATTTCCGCGATTTGCACGGCGTTCCAAGCCGCGCCTTTGAGCAGATTGTCCGAAACGATCCACATGTTCAGCCCGGTCGGCGAATCGAGGTCGCGGCGCAGACGGCCCACGAACACGTCGTTTTTGCCGGCCGCGTCGGTCGCCAGCGGATAAGCCTGATTGGCCGGATCGTCGACCACCGTGATGCCCGGCGCGTTTTCCAGCAGCGAACGGACTTCCTGCAGATCGTATTCCGATCCCAGTTCGACGTATACCGACTCCGAGTGCCCGTAGACGACCGGAATCCGCACGCAAGTCGCTGTCACCTGAATCGACTCGTCGCCCATGATCTTTTTGGTTTCGTTCACCATCTTCATTTCTTCGTAAGTGAAGCCGTTATCCATGAATTTATCGATCTGCGGAATCGCGTTGTAGGCGATCTGATGCTTCACCGGAAGCGAAGACACCGGCAGCACGTCCGGATTGACCGGTTCGCCGTTCACGATCGCTTTGGTCTGGCGGTTCAGTTCCGCGATCGCTTTGGCGCCCGAGCCGGATACCGCTTGATACGTCGACACGATGATCCGTTTAAGTCCGTAGCGATCCTGAAGCGGCTTCAGCGCGGCGACCATCTGGATCGTCGAGCAGTTCGGATTGGCGATGACGCCGTTATGCTCGAAGATTTTCTCCTCGTTGACTTCCGGCACGACCAGCGGAGCGGTAGGGTCCATGCGGAACGCGCTCGTATTGTCGATGCAGACGGTGCCGCGCTTGATCGCTTCCGGCACGAGCGCCTTGCTGACATCTCCGCCCGCGCTGAACAGCGCGATCTGAACGCCTTCGAAGCTCTCCGGCTTCGCTTCTTCGACCGTGATGTCTTGTCCCTTGAACTTGAGCTTGCTGCCTGCGCTTCTCGCGGACGACAGCAGTTTCAGGGTCTTGATCGGGAAATTGCGCTCTTCGAGCAATCTGAGGATTTGTTCGCCGACCGCGCCGGTCGAGCCGACGACAGCTACGTTAAACGTTTCATTCGACATCTGGCTTGTCTCTCCTTTATATGGGGCAAAATCGCTAAACATCAAGGTTTGCATTGTGAATATCATAGTTTGTATCGGATTAAAAAGCAAGACGTTGACGTCTGATGTCAGGATTCGGAAACAAAAAAAGCCCGCGGCTTTCTTCGCTGGGAAGAGGCCGCGGCTTCCCGCAAGTTCCGTTTCGAACGTACTCGTTATTGCCCCGTATGACCGAATCCGCCGGCGCCGCGAACGGTCTCCGACAGTTCTTCGACCGGCGCCAATTCGATCTCCGGCACTTCTTGGAATACCATCTGCGCGATTCGTTCGCCGCGCGCGATCGTGAACGGTTCTTGACCCAGATTGATCAGCAGCACTTTGATCTCGCCGCGGTAATCCGCGTCGATCGTGCCCGGCGAATTCAGGCAGGTAATGCCGTGCTTGAACGCCAATCCGCTGCGCGGACGAATCTGCGCTTCCAGGCCGCCCGGCATCGCGATCGCAAGGCCCGTCGGCACGAGCGCGCGCTGCATCGGCTGAAGCACCAGAGGTTCCAATACCGCGGCTTGCAGATCGTAGCCGGCGGCGAGTTCGGTCATTTTGCGCGGCAGCGCCAGATCTTCGTTGCCGGCAAATCGTTTAATTTGTACCAGATGGGACAAGTTCATCTCTCCTTAATGAGCCGAGCGCGCGATCAGAATTGCCGACCATCGCCACGGCATACGGTTGTGCGAACAGATGGTCCAGCGCGAGCCGCACGTCGGCTTCGGTTACGGCTTCGATCTTGGCGAGCGTCTCGTCGATCGTCTCGTGCCGTCCGAGCATCAGCTCGTTTTTGCCGAGACGGTTCATGCGGCTTCCGCTGCCTTCGAGGCCCATGATCAGGCTGCCTTTGAGCTGCTGTTTGCCTTTATGAATCTCCTCCGCGCTCAATCCGTTCGCTTGGACTTCGTGCAGCACTTCCCGCGTCAGCTTGAGCACTTCCGCCGTCTGTTTCGGCGCCGTGCCCGCGTAGATCGTGAAATATCCGCTGTCGGCATGCGCGCTGTGATACGAATAGACGGAATACGCCAAGCCGCGTTTTTCCCGAATCTCCTGAAACAGCTTCGAACTCATGCCTCCGCCGATCGAATTGTTCAGCAGAGCCATCGCGTACTGGCGAGGATCGTCGTAGCCGAACCCTTGAAACGCCATGCAGATATGGTTCTGTTCGGTCTTCTTCTTCCGGTAGACGAGTCCGCCGCCGAAGGACGGTTCGGTCAGAATCGGCTGCGAGCCCCGGCGATCGAAAGCGCCGAAATGACGCTCCAGCAGTTCGCGGACATCTTCGCCCAGATTCCCCGCGATCGCCACGATCGTATTTTCGACCGTATACCGTTCGCGCATGAAATCTTTCAGATCTTGCGAAGACATTCTCGCCAGATGTTCTTCCGTGCCCAGAATCGGCATCGCCAGCGGATGTCCTTCGTAAGCGGCCTCTACGATCAGATCGTGGACCAGATCGTCCGGGTCGTCCAGATACATCGAGATCTCTTCGAAGATGACGTTTTTCTCCCGGGCGAGTTCTTCCGGATCGAACTTGGAGTTGAAAAACATGTCGGCCAGCACGTCCATCGCGATCGGCAGATGTTCGTCCAGCACTTTGGCGTAATAGCTCGTATATTCTTTCGACGTGAACGCATTGACGTTGCCGCCGATCGCGTCGAACTGCTCGGCGATCGCTCTCGCGTCATAACGTTCCGTGCCTTTGAACAGCATATGCTCGATAAAGTGCGAGATGCCGTTGTCGGCTTCCGTTTCGTTTCGCGATCCGTTTTTGACCCAGATGCCGAACGAAACGGAGCGCGAACCCGGGATATGCTCGGCTACTACCCGTAACCCGCTGCTCAGCGTATATTTTTCCAAAGCGTTATTCCCCTCCCGTGCGCCCTTCCGATAGGTATCGGTTCTGTAAACGTGCAAACTCTATCCTAGCAAATTTCGCGGCCGTACTCAACCGGATTCGGACTTCCGAAGACTCCGCTTCGCAGAAGCGTTGTCCGCGGACGGCGAATACACAAAAAAAGAGCCAGAAATCGACTCTGTCTCTTTTTCGTTCATTATAAATGAAGTTCGTTTATCCGTTCGCGTCTTAGGACTTGGCCGGCGTTTCCGCGCTCAGCAGCACTTTATGCGACAGATTGACACGGCCTTGCGCGTCGATTTCCGTGACTTTGACTTTCAGCTTGTCGCCGACCGCCACCACGTCTTCGACTTTGGCTACGCGTTCCGCCGCCAACTGCGAAATATGAACGAGGCCGTCTTTGCCCGGAATGAGTTCGACGAACGCGCCGAATTTCTCGATCCGTCTTACGGTACCGTCATAGATTTCGCCGACCGCGACTTCGCGAACGATATTCTGAATGATCTCGGCGGCTTTGTTGTTCATGTCTTCGTCGGAAGAAGCGATGAACACGCGGCCGTCCTGTTCGATATCGATCTTGACGCCCGTATCTTCGATGATCTTGTTGATCACTTTGCCGCCCGCTCCGATCACGTCGCGGATCTTCTCCGGCTTGATGTTGATGATCATGATCTTCGGCGCGTATTTCGACATTTTCTCGCGCGGCGTTTGGATCGCTTGCAGCATTTGCTCGAGGATATGCATACGTCCTTCGCGAGCTTGCGTCAGCGCTTCGGACAGGATCTCGCGGCTGATGCCGTCGATCTTGATGTCCATTTGAATCGCCGTCACGCCTTCTTTGGTACCCGCTACTTTGAAGTCCATATCGCCGAGATGGTCTTCCATGCCTTGAATGTCGGACAGGATCGAGACGTGTTCGCCGTCTTTGATCAGGCCCATCGCCACGCCGGCAACCGGCGCTTTGAGCGGTACGCCCGCGTCCATCATCGCCAGCGTGCTGGCGCAGATGCTCGCTTGCGAAGTGGAACCGTTCGATTCCAAGACTTCCGAAACGAGACGAATCGTATAAGGGAATTCGGACTCCGAAGGAATGACCTTCATCAGCGCGCGTTCGCCCAATGCGCCGTGTCCGATCTCGCGGCGGCCCGGAGCTCTCAGCGGACGGGCTTCGCCTACGCTGAACGGAGGGAAGTTATAGTGGTGCATGAAGCGTTTGGTGTCTTCCGGCGCCACGCCGTCGAGCATTTGCGCGTCGCCCAGCACGCCGAGCGTACAGATGCTGAGCGCCTGCGTTTGGCCGCGGGTGAAAAGACCCGAACCGTGCACGCGCGGCAGCAGCGCCACGTCGGAGCTGATCGGGCGGATTTCGGCCAAGCCGCGTCCGTCCGGACGGACTTTGTCGTGCGTGATCAAGCGGCGCACTTCTTCTTTGACGATATCGTGCAGCACTTCTTTGACGTCGTCCACTTTGTCCGGCGTTTCCAGATACAGATCGGAGAAATGCGCAACCGCTTCGTCGTTCACGGCATCGATCGCGTCTTGGCGGGCATGCTTCTCGGCGATGCGCACCGCTTCGACCAGACGTTCCGACGCGAACGCGCGAACCGCTTCGTTCACTTCGGCGTCGACCGCGTGCAGCTTGACTTCCATTTTCGGTTTGCCGGCTTTTTCGACCAATTGTTCGATCGAGGCCACGATTTCTTTGACCGCGTCGTGACCGAACATGATCGCTTCCAGCATGACTTCTTCCGGCACTTCGTTCGCTTCGGCTTCGACCATCATGATCGCGTCCTTCGTCCCCGCGACCACGAGGTAGAGATCGCTCGCTTCCTGCTGCGCCAGAGTCGGGTTCACGACAAATTGACCGTCTACGCGTCCGACGGCCACGCCGCCGATCGGTCCGTCAAACGGAACGTCGGAAATGCTGAGCGCCGCCGAAGTCCCGATCATAGCCGCGATTTGCGGTTCGTTGTCTTGGTCCACGCTCATGACGATATTTTGGATTTGCACGTCGTTGCGGAACCCTTCCGGGAACAGCGGACGGATCGGACGGTCGGTCAAGCGGCTGGCCAGAATGGCTTTTTCGCTCGGACGTCCTTCGCGTTTGATGAATCCGCCGGGAATTTTGCCTACGGCGTACATTCTTTCTTCGTAGTTGACGGTCAACGGGAAAAAGTCGAGATCTTTAGGCTGAGTGGACGCCGTAACGGTACAGAGCACGACGGTTTCGCCGTAGTGAACCATGACCGCCGCGTTCGCTTGCTTGGCCAAACGGCCCGTCTTCAGCGTAAGGGTACGTCCCCCGAGCTGCATTTCTACTTGCTGTTCCATGAAACTCCTCCTCGAATCGTCTTCGGTCAATCCTTAAGTATAAGTTACAAAAACAACCCGGCTGTTGCCGTCGGCTCCAAAAAAGACCATACGGTTCACAACCAGGCTGCTTGTGCATTGCTTTTTAATTTTAGCGACGCAGTCCGAGTTTTTCGATCAGGGCGCTGTAACGTCTTACGTCATTGTTTTTCAGGTAAGCCAGCAGTCTGCGACGTTGTCCGACCATTTTCAGAAGACCGCGACGCGAGTGGTGATCTTTCTTGTGCGTACGCAGGTGATCCGTCAAGTTCGTGATGTTCTCCGTCAGAATAGCGACTTGAACCTCCGGCGATCCTGTATCGGATTCGTGAGTTCTGTGCTCTTCGATCAGTTGCTGTTTACGTTCTTGAGTCAATGCCATCCAATTCACCTCCTAATAAATTAGCCAATCCAATCCCCAAAAGCCTCGTATCGGCCGGTGAAAGCCAGAAACCAAGCCATGGTTAAGTCGCTCGCACGAAGGCAGGCAACGTAAATCAGTATAACAAACGTTCACTTAAAAGTAAACCTTCGCGCGATAAAAAGCATCTCTTCAATTTCCGAGAATGCCTCGCGCTTCTTCGGCGTCTTTGGCGATCTGCGCGACCAACTCGTCGATGCCCGAAAATTTGCGTTCCGGACGAATGTAACGAACGAGATCGATCCAGACTTCCTCGCCGTAGATGCTGCGGTCGAAGTCGAACAGATGCGTCTCGAACGTCGGCTTGATGCTTCCGTCGGTAAAGGTCGGCTTGACTCCCACGTTCATGACGCCTCCGTAGATTTCGCCTCCGAGGCCGAATCGTACGGCATATACGCCTTTGGCCGGCGTCACGTACAAGCCCGAAGGATCGACGTTCGCCGTCGGGAATCCGATCGTGCGGCCGCGTTTATCGCCGCCCACGACCGTTCCTTGCACGCGATAAGGCCGTCCCAGCCACCGCTCGGCGGTCTCGGCGTCGCCTGCTTTGAGCGCGGCGCGGATGCCCGAGCTGGCGACTTTCTCCCCGTCCATCAAAAACGGTTCCACCGTCTCGACCGCGATCTTGCCGCCGCTGAGCGGTCCGATCGCGTCCGCCGTGCCTTCGCCCATAAAACCGAAACGGAAATCGAAGCCGACGACCGCGGTAGCGACTTCGAGCGGCATCAGCACCCGATTCACGAAGTCGGTCGGAGACACTTTGGAGAAGTCCGGCGTAAATTCGCCGACATACATATAGTCCACGCCGAGCTCTTCGAGAATCTGCTCTTTGTCGCGCAGCGGCGTCAGATAGCCTTCGTAATCCCCTTTGCCCATAACTTCCTTGGGATGGGGGTGAAACGTCAGCACCGCGACGGGCAGGCCCAAGATGCGGCCCATCTCCTGCGCGCGCCGGATGACGCTGACATGTCCGAGATGGAGACCGTCGAACTGCCCGATCGCCATGATTTGACGCTGAACCGGAACGGTCTCTCCGATACCGGTCAAAGGATAAGTTAACGTTACCGTCTTCACTCTTCGATCACCTGCATTTTCCGCCGAATGCCGTCCGCTGCCCTGCCTTTTTCCCGAACGCCGAGCGTTAAGGAAGAAAGACCTTGACCGGAACGACTCTGCCGGCTTCTTCGTCCCATCTGTAAATCCCGATAAAGCGGTCATCCGGCGCGTACAGCCTGAATTGGCTTTGCGCGCCTTCCGGCGAAGGCCGAACGGCCCAAGATGCCAACTTCTGTCCTTTTAACGCGTTGTCCAGCCTGCTTTCGTCCACCTGATGTTCAGGCATATGGACGGCCGCTTTGTCTGCCCGGATCAGCGCTTCTTCAAGCGTTCCGGCTTCTACGCGCTCGGCGATCTCCTCGAAAGTCAAACAGCCTTCCAGGCCGATTCCCGCCGACAAAGTGCGTTCCAGCTTCGCCATCGTCGACGGAACGCCCAACGCGGCGCCCAGATCGACGCATAGCGTCCGGATGTAAGTCCCTTTGGAGCACAAGACGCGCAGCGAGACTTCGGGCTGGTCGCCGTCTTCGAACGCGGTCAGCTCGATCTCGTGAATCACGACTTCGCGCGCTTTGCGTTCGACCGTTTTGCCTTCGCGCGCCAGCTCGTACAGCCGCTTGCCGTCGATCTTGACTGCGGAATACATAGGCGGAGTCTGCATGATCGGACCGATAAAGCCTTTCAATGCTTCTCTGACCTGTTCTTCCGTCACGTCGACTTTCGCCTGTTCTTCGAGAACGGTTCCCGTCAAATCTTCGGTATCGGTCGAAATGCCGAGCTTCAGCACGGCGCGATACTCTTTGGGCATTTCCTGCAAATACTCGACCATCCGCGTCGCGCGTCCCAAACAAAGCGGGAGTACGCCGGTCACGGAAGGATCAAGCGTGCCGGTATGTCCGATTCGTCTCATCTGAAGCAGCCGCCGGCATTTGGCTACGACGTCGTGGGAAGTCATGCCTGCGGGCTTGAGTACCGGCAGTACGCCGTCGAATTCGTTCATAGCGCCCGACTGATCCTTTCGATGACGCGGGTCGTCACTTCTTCCAGCGTGCCTTCCAAACGGCATCCGGCCGCGCGTACATGGCCGCCCCCGCCGAATTCGGCAGCAACGGCGGCCACGTCCACCTTGCCGGCCGAGCGCATGCTCGCTTTGACCGCGCCTTCGTCGATGACTTTGAACAGCACGCCGACTTCGACGCCTTGAATATTCCGCGGATAATTCACGATGCCTTCGAGATCTTCGTTGGCCGCTCCCGCCTGCTCCATATGCTCGGGCGTCACGTGAACCCAGGCCACTTTGCCGTTGTCCGACATGCGCAGCGTGCCGAGAGCCAGCGTCAATACGTCGAACTGCGGCTTGGTCAACTGCTCCAGCAGCGAATCCGCAAGATCCGGTCCGTTCACTCCGAGTTCCAACAAATGCGAAGCGATCTGCATGACTTTGGGAGAAGTGCTCGAATAACGGAACCCGCCGGTATCGGTCAAGATCCCCGTGTACAGCATCTCCGCAAGATTGCGGTCCCAGCCCAGATCGAACAAAGCGATCAGGTCGTACAGCACTTCGGCGGTCGCCGCGGCATCCGCTTTGATCAGCGTTTGCGTGCCGTAACCGTCGTTCGTCGGGTGATGGTCGATATTGAGCATGTTCGCTCCTTCTTCCATCCATTCCGATACCCGGCCTACGCGTTTGAAGTCCGCGCAGTCCACGCAGATCACGTTGCCGTACGTGCGCGTTCGCGGAGTCAGGCTCATATCGAGAATTTCGTCCGCTTTGTGCATGTACGTCATTCGTTGAGGAATCGGCCCTTCGTTGATCATGGCGAAGGTTTTGCCCAAACGCGAGAGAAGCCAGCCCACCGCAAGGGTGGAACTGACTGCATCTCCGTCGGGCTGTACGTGCGCCACGATCAGGAAGTCATCGTGCTGTTCGATAAACTGCTTGGCACCGATCAATTCCTGCTCATACGTCCGCATCGCCGTCTCCTTTATTCTCTTGATTGGCCTTGCCCGGTTCTTCGGACTTGACCGGCTCTTCCGACTTGATCTGTCCGAGCAGCGTCTCGATCTTGCTGCCGTATTCGATCGATTGGTCGATATGGAACAGCAGTTCCGGCGCATGGCGCAGGCGGATCCGTTTGCCGATCTCGCTGCGAAGGAAACCGGTCGCTTTGGTAATGCCCGCAAGCGACTTTTCCTTCTGTTCGTCGTCGCCGAAAATGCTCAGATAAACGTTCGCCTGGGACAAGTCTCCCGTTACCTCGACATCGGTAACGGTGACGAATCCGATCCGGGGATCTTTCAGTTCGCTCTGGATCATCTGGCTGAGTTCCTTTTTGATTTCTTCGGCAACCCGGCCTACTCTAATCTTCGCCATTGGTGTTCACCCCGCTTTCTTAACGCTCGACGGCTTCCATTACGAAGGCTTCGATGATGTCGCCTTCCTTAACGTCCGCATAGTCGACCGTAATCCCGCACTCGTAACCTTGAGCGACTTCTTTCGCGTCGTCTTTGAAACGTTTGAGCGAGTCGATCTTGCCTTCGTGAATCACGATGCCGCCGCGGATCAAGCGCGCTTCCGCGTTGCGGGCGATTTTGCCTTGAATGACCATCGAACCCGCGATCGTGCCCACTTTGCTGACCTTGAACACGCTGCGGACTTCGGCTTGGCCGATGACTTTCTCTTTGAAGACCGGATCGAGCATGCCTTTCATGGCTTGTTCGATCTCTTCGATCGCGTTGTAGATGACGCGATGCAGGCGAACGTCGACTTTCTCCTGCTCGGCCGTCAGCGCCGCTTGGTTATCCGGACGAACGTTGAAGCCGATCACGATGGCGTTGGAAGCCGCTGCCAAAATAATATCGGATTCGTTGATCGCGCCGGCGCCGCTGTGAATGATCTTGACGCGCACGCCTTCGACTTCGATCTTCGCGAGCGAGCCTTTGAGGGCTTCGACCGAACCTTGAACGTCGCCTTTGATGATGACGTTGAGGTCTTTGATCTCGCCGTCTTTGATATGTTTGAACAGATCGTCCAACGTTACGCGAGTGTTCGCGCCCATATCGGACTCGCGCTGCGTGATCGCGCGTTTGTCGGCGATGCTGCGCGCTTTGCGCTCGTCTTCGAAGACCATGAACGGATCGCCGGCCAGCGGCACTTCCGTCAGGCCCGTGATTTCGACCGGAGTCGAAGGACCGGCTTCTTTGAGACGGCGTCCTTTATCGTTGACCATCGCCCGTACGCGGCCGAAGCAGTTGCCCGCCACGAAGGCGTCTCCCACTTTGAGCGTGCCGTGTTGAACGAGGATGCGGGCAACCGGTCCGCGGCCTTTGTCCAGCTCGGCTTCGATGACCGTGCCGCGAGCGCGCTTGTCCGGGTTCGCTTTGTAATCGTTGACTTCCGCCACGAGCAGGATCATCTCGAGCAGACCTTCCAAGCCCATCTTCTGTTTCGCGGATACGTTGACGAAGATGGTGTCTCCGCCCCACTCTTCCGGAACGAGGCCGTATTCGGTCAGTTCCTGCTTCACGCGGTCCGGATTGGAGTCCGGTTTGTCGATCTTGTTGACGGCCACGATGATCGGCAGGTTGGCTGCCTTGGCATGGTTAACCGCTTCGACCGTCTGCGGCATTACGCCGTCGTCGGCTGCCACGACGATGATCGTCATGTCGGTTACCTGCGCACCGCGGGCACGCATCGCCGTAAAGGCTTCGTGACCCGGCGTATCCAGGAACGTGATCTTTTTGCCGTTGATTTCGACTTGGTACGCACCGATATGCTGCGTGATGCCGCCGGCTTCGCCGCCCGTTACGTTCGTCGAACGAATAGCGTCGAGGAGCGTCGTTTTACCATGGTCGACGTGACCCATGATCGTTACGACCGGCGGACGTTCTTTCAGATCGGCTTCTTCGTCGGTCTCTTCGAGCGTCTCGAAACGATCGTCTTCGACCGGGATCTTGATTTCGACTTCGACGCCGAAATCGCCGGCGAGCAGTTGAATCGTATCGAGATCCAGCTCTTGGTTGATCGTCGCCATCACGCCGAGCGTAATCAGCTTCTTGATGACTTCCGAAGCGTCTTTGTGCAGAAGCTTCGCCGTTTCGCCGACCGTCATCGTGCCGCGCACGATGATTTTCTTCGGCGTGTTGTCGATCTTCTCTCTAGGCGGCTGGTTGTTGCGGTTGTTGCCTCCGCGTCCGCCTTTGCCTCCGCGTCCGCCTTGACCGCCGCGGAATCCGCCGCGTCCGTCTTCGGAACGGCGGTTGCCGCCCGGACGTCCGCCCTGACCGCCTTGACCTCCGCGGTTGCCGCCTTGGCCGCCGCGATTGCCGCCTTGGCCGCTGCTCGCGCTGCGGCTTCCGTACGTGTTGGACGAATCGCTTTGCGTGCGTCCGCTAGGCGAAGAACCGCCTCCGCGGTTTTGCGACGTGCCGCCGCCCGAAGGACGCTGGCCGCCTTGACCTTGACCGCCCGGGCGCGAACCGCCTTGGCCGCTGCCGCTAGGACGCGATCCGCCTTGCCCTTGGCCGCTCGGACGCGAACCGCCTTGACCGCCGCTCGGACGTTGTCCTTGACCGCTCGATTGAGGACGGCTTGCGCCGCCGCTGCTTTGCGGACGGCTCTGACTGCCTACCGAAGAACTGCGGTTGCCCTGAGGACGGTTACCGCCTTGACTTTGCGACTGACTGCTGTTTGGGGTTTGAGGTTTATTATTCATACCTACCTGCTTTTCTTGTGAATTTTTGGATTGATTATCGCCGTTCGATTGCGGCTTGCTGCTAGGAGATGCCGGTTTAGAGGCATTCGACTTGATCTTCTGAAAAAATTGTTCCACTTTGCCGATCGCGTCCGGTTCCATCACGCTCATGTGATTGTTCACCGGCATCTCGAGTTTCTTCAAAATGGTAATGATTTCTTTACTGCTCATGTCGAGCGATTTGGCGTATTCATAGACCCGAACTTTATTGTCTGGTTTACTCAATATACTCCACCTCCGACGTTGTCCCCAGTTTCCTGCGGATCATGTCGGCAAATCCCTGTTCGGTTAATGCGAGTACAAGACGTTCCGGCTTGCCGATACTGGCGCCGAGCCGCTCGCGGTCGAAACCGATGAGCAGAGGGATGCCGTACGAAGCGCATTTGTCGCGAAACTTTTTCTGGGTATTGGACGAGGCGTCGCCGGCCAAGACGACCAACTTGGCTTCGCGCGACCGGACGGCTTTGAGGACCAATTCGTCTCCGGTAACCATCTTTCCGGCGCGCATGGCCAGCCCCAGTCCCGAAAGCTCATTATTCATCGTCTGTTTCTCTCTCCTGTAATTCGCGGAATTGTTGTTCGACCCGGATAAAATCCCGGGCAAGCTGTTCATAGATCTCGGCCGGTACCGGCTGCTTAAGTGCACGATCGAGCGCTTTGTTCTTCTGGGCAAGCCGGAAGCAGTCCGCGTCCGCGCGCAGATAAGCGCCTCTGCCGGATTTTTTGCCCGTCAGGTCGATCTCGATTTGGCCTTCCGGCGTGCGGACGACCCGGATCAATTCCTTCTTGGGCAGCATTTCTTGACTGGCTACGCATTTGCGCAGCGGTACTTTTTTCTTCTTCATCTTTCGTTCCCCCGCTTTCGCCGACCCGGCTATCAGTCGAAGGACACGGAGTCCTGCGGCAGCTCGCCGTCGTAAGTCCGTTCCCGGCCGAATTCTTCTTCGGCTTGGGTCTCGCTCTTGATGTCGATTTTCCAGCCGGTCAGCTTCGCCGCGAGGCGGGCGTTTTGGCCTTTGATGCCGATCGCCAGCGAAAGCTGATAATCGGGCACGATCACACGGGCCATTTTTTCGGCTTCGAATACTTCGACTTCAAGAACTTTGGACGGGCTGAGCGCATTCGCCACGTACTCGGCCACGCTGTCCGAATAATTCACGATGTCGATCTTCTCGCCGCGAAGTTCGCCTACGATCGTTTGCACGCGCACGCCTTTCGGGCCTACGCAGGAACCGACCGGGTCGACTTCCGGGTTACGGGAGTACACCGCGATCTTCGAGCGGAAGCCCGCTTCGCGCGCGACCGATTTGATCTCGACGACGCCGTCGAAAATCTCCGGCACTTCGAGTTCGAACAGACGCTTGAGCAGGCCCGGATGGGTGCGGGACAAGATGATCTGCGGGCCTTTGGTCGTATTCTCGACCTTCGTGATGTAACCTTTGATCCGCTCGTTGTGCGCGAACTTCTCGCCCGGCATCAGTTCGGTCAGCGGCAGGGCCGCTTCGATCTTGCCGAGGTCCACGTACAAGTTGCGGGTGTCCATGCGCTGCACGGTGCCCGTCACGATGTCCTCCGTCTTGTCGACGAAAGCATTGTAGATCAAGCCGCGCTCGGCTTCGCGAATCCGCTGCGTCACGACCTGTTTGGCCGTTTGGGCGGCGATGCGTCCGAAGTCGCGAGGCGTCACTTCGATTTCCGCGATATCGTCGATTTGCAGATGCGGGTTAATCTCCCGAGCGTTTTCGAGCGAAATTTCGGTTCTTTCGTCCAGGACTTCCTCCGCGACCAATTTGCGCGCATATACCTTGATTACCCCAGTATTGCGGTTCATATCCACGCGCACGTTCTGAGCCGTATTGAAATTGCGCTTGTAGCTGGAGATCAGCGCCGCTTCAATGGCTTCGAAAAGCACCTCTTTGCTGATCCCCCTCTCACGCTCCAGCTCGTTCAAAGCTTCAATAAAATCCGTACTCATTTCTCTAACGCTCCCCCTTTCGAAACTATCTATATTAGAAAATAATGGCCAGTCTGGCGCTGGCGACCTTGTCGTAAGGCACCGTTGCCTGCTTCTTGCCGAAAACGATCACAAGCTCGTCGTCGTCAAACGAAAGCAGTTTGCCTTCGAATTCTTTCGATCCGCCGATCGGTTCGTAAGTCGTAACGAAAACGTCTTTGCCGACCGCTTTGCGTACGTCGTCCGCTTTTTTGAGCGGACGCTCCGCTCCGGGAGACGATACTTCCAGGAAGTAAGCCTCGTCGATCGGGTCGTTCTCGTCCAGTTTCTGGCTCATGTACTCGCTGATTTGCCCGCAGTCGTCAATATCGATTCCGCCTTCTTTGTCCACGTAGATCCGCAGGAAGTAACTTCCGCCTTCCTTCACGTACTCCACGTCCACCAGCTCGAATCCGTGTTCGGCCAGATAAGGTTCGATCATCTCTTCTACGGTTGTTTTGATCTTCGGTGTGCTCAAGCATTCACCCTCCAAGCGTTGTCAGGTTCCGTCCGCAAGGGCGGCCTAAGCGATATGCGCCCAAAAGTAAAGAGTGGGTTGCCCCACTCTCTACGAAAAGGTCTATCGCCTACTGTGTCAAACTCCAATTTCCCGTTCCAATTATATCACAAGCCCGTTGTGGTGACAAGTACGAGGGCTTTACAAACCGCTTTTCGGCGCTTTTCGCGCTTCTGCGCGCCCTGCCGATCAGAACAACGAAAGCTGATTGCTCTCCGGCAAGCCGCGGAAACAACCGAGCTGGCCGAGCAGTTCCACGATCGTCTTGGACGCTTTGGATTTCTGCTGGAAGTCTTCGATCGACAGGTATTCGCCGTGCTCGCGGGCCGCCGCGATGCCGCGGGCCGCGTTGTCGCCGAGACCGCCGAGCGCCGCGAACGGGAAGATCAAGCTGGTGCCGTCCACGATGAACTTGGTCGCGTCGGAACGGTACAAATCGATCGACTTGAACGTGAATCCGCGCGCCGTCATCTCCAACGCCATTTCCAGAATCGGAAGCATCGCTTTTTCTTTCGGCATCGCTTGGAACCCTTTCTGCTCGATCTCCACGATCTTGCGTCCGATCGCTTCGTAACCTTGGCAGAACAATTCGATATCGAAATCCGCCGCGCGGACCGAGAAGTACGTCGCGTAGTATTCGATCGGATGGTACAGCTTGAAGTAAGCCGTCCGCACGGCCGAGATAACGTAGGCCGCGGCGTGGGCTTTCGGGAACATGTACTGGATCTTCAGGCAGGAGTCGATGTACCAGTTCGGCACTTTGCAGCGCTTCATCTCGTCGATCCATTCCTGCGACAAGCCTTTGCCTTTACGCACGCTTTCCGTAATCTTGAAGGCGAGACCCGCGTCCATGCCCGCTTTGTAGATCAGGAACAACATGATATCGTCCCGGCAGCCGATTACGGTCTTGATGTTGCAGGTGCCGTTCTTGATCAGTTCGTCGGCATTCCCCAACCATACGCCCGTTCCGTGCGACAATCCCGAAATTTGCAGAAGGTCGGCGAAGCTGGACGGTTTGGCTTCGATCAACATCTGGCGGACGAACTTCGTTCCCATCTCCGGCACGCCGTACGTCGCGACCGGCGTGCGGATCTGCTCCGGCGAGACGCCGAGCGCGTCCGTCGAGTTGAACATGCTCATGACTTTCGGATCGTTCATCGGAATGGTCGTCGGATCGACGCCGGTCAAGTCCTGCAGCATCCGCATCATCGTCGGATCGTCGTGTCCCAGAATATCGAGCTTCAGCAGGTTCTCGTCGAACGCGTGGTAATCGAAATGCGTCGTTTTCCATTCGGCGTTGACGTCGTCGGCCGGGTACTGGACCGGCGTGATGTCTTCGATCTCCATGTAGTCCGGCAGAACGACGATGCCGCCCGGGTGCTGGCCGGTGCTTCGTTTGACGCCGGTACAGCCGGCGGCCAAACGGTTCAGCTCCGCCGCGCGCCAGCGTTTCATATGCTCTTCTTCGTATTTTTTCGCGAAACCGAACGCCGTCTTTTCCGCCACCGTGCCGATCGTGCCCGCGCGGAACACGTTGTCGGGCCCGAACATGACTTTGGTGAAGTTATGCGCCTGCGGTTGGTATTCGCCCGAGAAGTTCAAGTCGATATCGGGAACTTTGTCGCCTTTGAAGCCGAGGAACGTCTCGAACGGAATATCGTGCCCTTCGCCGAGCATCGTCGAACCGCAGTCCGGACACTCTTTGTTCGGCAGGTCGAATCCGCTTCGCACGCTGCCGTCCAGGAACCATTCGCTGTGCTTGCATTCTTTGTTCCGGCAGATGTAATGCGGCGGCAGCGGATTGACCTCGGAGATCCCGAGGAACATGGCGACGACGGACGAACCGACGGAACCCCGCGAACCGACCAGATACCCGTCGCTGTTGGACTTTTTGACCAGACGTTCGGAGATCAGATAGTTGGCCGAGAAACCGTATTTGATAATCGGCTCCAGTTCCTTTTCCAGACGCGCGATGATGACTTCCGGCAGTTCTTCCCCGTACATTTCTTTGGCGGTATTGTAGCAGGTATCGCGAATCTCTTGATCGGCCCCTTCGATGATCGGCGTATACAGTTCCGACGGGAACAGCTTGATCTCTTCGAAACGGTCGGCTAGCTCGGACGTGTTGGTGATGACGACTTCTTTGGCTTTGGCTTCGCCCAAGAACTTGAATTCTTCCAGCATTTCTTCCGTCGTGCGCAGATGCGCGTCCGGTTTGTTCTGGTCTTTGAGCGGGCTGAAACCCGTAATGCCGTGAATGGTGATATCGCGGAACAGTTTGTCGCGCGGGTCGAGGTAATGCGCGTTGCCCGTCGCCACGACCGGTTTGTTCAGCTTGTTGCCGATCTTGCAGACTTTCTCGACCGCGATCTTCAATTCTTCCGGACTGCCGACCAGACCTTTGTCCACCAGATGCATGTACATGGTCAGCGGCTGGATCTCCAGAATATCGTAGAACTGCGCCACGTCTTCCGCTTCTTCGACCGTTTTGTTGAGCACCGCTTCGAAGAACTCGCCTTTTTCGCAGCCCGACAGGATCAGCAGGCCTTCGCGCATCTTCTCCAGCTTCGATTTCGGAATGCACGGAACGCGCTTGAAATGTTCGGTATGCGACATGGAGATCAGCTTGTACAGATTCTTTTTGCCTACCGCATTCAGCGCATAGATCCCGCAGTGGAAAGGCCGGGTATTGGACAAATCCATCCCGACGAAATCGTTCAGACGATTCAAGTTTTTGAGATTGCGCTCTTTGACCGCGTCTTCGATCAGGCCGTTCAAGATGCCGCCCAGCGCGATCGTATCGTCGATGGCGCGGTGATGGCTTTCGAGCGCCACTTTGTATTTGGTCGCGAGCGTGTTCAACCGGTGGTTTTTCATGCTCGGATGCAGCAGACGCGCCAATTCCAGCGTATCGAGCACCGGGTTCTCCATCTGCGGCAGATCGAACCCTTTCAGAATCGCTTGAATGAAGCCGATATCGAACCGCGCGTTGTGCGCGACCAGAATCGCGTCTCCGGAGAACTCCACGAATTCGCGGATGACGCTGTCGATCTCCGGCGCGCCGCGCACCATATCGTCCGTGATATTGGTCAACTGTTGGATATGGTACGGAATCCGTTCATGCGGATCGACGAACGTCGAATACCGTCCGATTTCCTGTCCCTCTTTCATTTTGACCGCCGCGATCTCGATGATCTTGTTCTGCGTGATCGACAGACCCGTGGTCTCGATATCGAACACGACGTACTCGGCCGTTTTGAGTTCTTCGTCGCGAGGATTGATCACGACCGCCACCGAATCGTTGACCACGTTGGCTTCGACGCCGTAGATCATTTTGATGCCGTTTTTCTTCGCCGCTTTGGCCGCGTCCGGGTAACACTGCACGCCGCCGTGATCCGTGACCGCGATCGCTTTGTGCCCCCATTTGGCGGCGCGTTTGACGTATTCTTCGATCGAGCAGACCGCGTCCATCGTGCTCATCTTCGTATGCAGATGGAACTCGACCCGTTTCTCTTCGGCGTTGTCCATACGGATCGGCGGAGATTTGACCTCCGTCAGGTCCGAAGGAATCATGACCAGTTCCGGAATCTGCATGAAGCGGTCCAGCTCGACGCGCCCGCGCGCTTTGACCCATTTGCCGTTGGCGAGCAGGCTCATGACTTTGAGATCGTCTTTGGTCTTGGCGAACATCTTCATCTGAAGCGAGTCGCTGTAATCGGTGAGGTAATACGTGAACAGCGTGCTGCCGTTGCGAAGCTCCTTGCTCTCCAGACCGAAAATAATGCCTTGGATCGTGACTTTTTTCTCTTCGTCTTGGATATTTTGCAGCGGAACCGCGTCGTCGCGAATATCGTAACCGATCTGAAGCTTGAGATTCTCGTCGTCGGCGCTGCTCTCGCCCGCGCTGACTTCGGCATCGATCTCGGCCATCATCTTCTCGATCGCCGCAAGCTCCTCGCGTCTGCGCATCTCGTCGAACGCCGCTTTAGCTTCCTGCGCCGCGGTTTCGCCTTGATTGACGTTAAGCTTCACTTGAAGCTGCAAGCCGAAATAACGCTCGTAGAAATCGATCAACGCCCGGTCGATATTGCGCTTGCGCGCCAATTCGAGCGACATGGCATCGGCAAAAGATACCGTCGTCGTCGACCCTTCGGTCACCGCTTGGGCACGAGCCATCCAGCCGTTGACCGACGGGATCTCCCGCTGCGCCCATTCGATGAACAACTTCCAGTATTCGTCGATGATTTCGCTTTGGCGATTCTCGCCCGTGTATTGAAAAAGGAAGCGGATCTTCGCGATATGCTTAAGCCGCTCCTGAATCTGCAAACAAAATGTCCGGTAAATCGCCGCCGGCACCAACGTGTCTTTGACCAGCACGATCTTCCAGTCCCGGTTCGAACGGCTGATCTCTACCCGATCGATATATCCGTCGTTAAAATAAGGGTCCGCCGCGCTGGCGGGCATCTCGGCCTGCTTCATCAGCAGTTCGAGGCGCTGCCTGCGCTCCGCCGTCTCACTCATCGTCTGTCCCCCTTTTGATTCTTAAAAAGCGAAGAGCTTCCGCGGAGGGTCAAATGTCGTCCCCTGCCGCCGGAAGCTTCATTCCGAGCCTTTCTTCATCCGATTATCCGGCGTTCCGGCCCGGCGTTTCTTGGATCTCTCGCGCCGCGTTCGGCTTAATAAGCTTTCGCGAACACGACCGTATGCTTGGCTGCTTCGCCGCAAGCCACGCAGGTATGTTTATGCTCCTGCGGTTCGAACGGGATATTGCGGCTTGTCGCGCCGGTCTCGGCACGCACCGTTTCTTCGCAAGCTTCGCTTCCGCACCAGCCGGCGAGGAAGAAGCCGCGTTTTTCTTCCATCTGCGCTTTCATTTCGTCGAGCGTGTCCACCGAGTGGAAATTGCTCGCCCGGAATTCGAGCGCGCGTTCGAACATTTCTTTTTGCACGCTGTCCAGCAGCTGCTGAACTTCGGCCGTGACGTTGTCGAGCTGTACCGTCAGTTTGTCTCCGCCCAGACGCGAAGCGAGCAAGCAGACGCCGTTCTCGATATCGCGGGGACCGATCTCGATCCGTACCGGTACGCCGCGCATTTCGTATTCGTTGAATTTCCAGCCCGGACGTACGTCGGCGCGGTCGTCCATGCCGACGCGGATGCCGGCGGCTTTGAGTTCGGCGAACAAAGCGTCCGCGCGTTCGATCACGACGTCGCGCGTTTTCGGCGGGCCGATCGGAATGATCATGACCTGCGTCGGCGCCACTTTAGGCGGGATGACCAGACCGCGGTCGTCGCCGTGCGCCATGATCAGCGAGCCGATCAGACGCGTGCTGGTGCCCCAAGACGTCGTATGCGTGTATTCGAGTTCGTTGTCGCGGTTGAGGTATTGAATCTCGAACGCTTTGGCGAAGTTGGTCCCCATGTAGTGGGAAGTGCCCGCCTGCACGGCTTTGCCGTCTTTCATCATGGCTTCGATCGAGAACGTGTCGACCGCGCCCGCGAATTTCTCCGAAGGCGTCTTCTGCCCCATCACGACCGGAAGCGCGAGATAGTCCTGCACGAAATCGCGGTACAGTTCGAGCATGCGCATCGTTTCTTCGCGCGCGTCTTTCTCGTCTTCGTGCGCCGTATGGCCTTCCTGCCATAGGAATTCGCTCGTGCGCAGGAACGGAAGCGTCCGCTTCTCCCAACGCATCACGTTCGCCCACTGGTTGATCAATACCGGCAGATCGCGGTACGACTTGATCCATTTGGAATACATATGGCCGAACATGGTTTCCGACGTCGGACGCACGGCCAAACGTTCTTCCAGAATGTCGCCGCCCGCTTCGGTAACGAAAGGCAGCTCCGGATTGAAGCCTTCGATATGCTCTTTTTCTTTTTGGAAAAAGCTTTCCGGAATCAGCATCGGGAAATACGCGTTGCGATGTCCCGTTTCTTTGAATCGGCGGTCCATCTCCTGTTGGATATGTTCCCAGATCGCATAGCCGTCCGGACGGAACACGATGCAGCCGCGTACCGGCGAATAATCCATCAGCTCCGCTTTTTTGATGACGTCGATGTACCAACGCGAGAAATCTTCGCTCTGCGGCGTGATTTCCGTAACGAATTGTTTGTCCTGTTTATCGCTTGCCATGTAAGTCCCTCCGTTTATCGAGCGAACCGCTTCTGCCGCCCGAAGGCGGCACGGCCGGTTCCTAACCGTTTCGACGCTGATGCGGGATTACCCCTTGATGATTCGCAAGATATCGTTATAAGTGACGGCGATCATGAGCAGGAAGATCAAAGCGAAACCGACGAAATGCACGATGCCTTCCTTGTTCGGATCGATCGGCCGTCTGCGGATCGCTTCGATCGCCAAGAAGATCAATCGGCTGCCGTCCAACATCGGAATCGGAAGCAGGTTGAAGATCCCCAAGTTGATGCTGACGAAAGCGGTCCAGATGATCATCTGATCGATCCCTTGACTCGCGATCTGTCCGGTCGCTTGCAGCGTGCCCACCGGTCCGGCAAGTTGATTGATGTCGAAGCGTTCGAAGACCAGCTTGCGCAGCGCGTCCAGAATCGCCGTGCTGCCTTTGACGAACGAATCGCCCGCGAATTGGAAGCTTTCCGTGAACGAAGCGGTTCTTTTCAGCTGGCTCAGCGCGATTCCGACTTGCAGCACTTCGCGTCCGTCTTCGGTCTTGACCATCTTCGGCGTGACCGGAACCTGCAGCGTTTCGCCTTTGCGTTCCAACGACACCTGAACTTCGCTGCCGCCGGAAGCGTTGACCAGCTCCGTCACTTTGGACAGGTCTCCGTTGACGGCTTGCCCGTCGATGCTTTGGACCACGTCGCCTTTTTGCAGTCCCGCGGACGCAGCCGGGCTGCCCGCCACGACTTCGCCGATCTCGACGCCCGTCGCTTTTTCGTCCGGCACGCCCGATACCTGCACATAGATCAGGAAAAGGACGAACGCGAGCACGAAGTTCATGAGCGGACCGGCAAAAATCGCCAACGCGCGTTTTCCGACGCTTTTGCTGCGGAACTGCCGGTCTTTCGGCGCGACTTGAAGCTCTTGGCCGCGCGAAACGATGTCGGCTTGACGGTCGACGTCCAGATGCTGCGTTTCTCCGTCCACGTTCAGACGAATCTGCATCCGTTCTTCGATATCGATCCACTCGATCTCGCCGCGAACCACGTTGCGACGGTTGTCGAGCTGATCCAGATAAATCTTCTTGACGACGCCTTTATCCGATAAACGGACGGCAATCGTCTGCCCCGGCTGGATCGGATCGAGTTCCGGATCTTCGCCCGCCATTCTCGCATAACCGCCGAGCGGCAGCATGCGCAGGGTAAACGTCGTTTCGTCTCGTTTATAAGCAAATAGCTTGGGACCGAAGCCGATCGCGAACTCGCGAACGAGAATGCCCGCGCGTTTGGCAAAATAATAATGTCCCCATTCGTGCACCGTAACGACGACGAAAAACATCAATACGGTCAGCACGACAATCTGAAGTGTCATCATGTCTGGTCTGATCCTCCCTGTTGGTGAAGCCCCGAATCGAATGGAGCGATGATTCCGTCCGGCCGAAGAATAGCGGAAAAATCCATGCGAACATCGAGACGTCTTCGGAAGAAGCGGCTCGGAGCATCTTTGCCTTTACTCCGCCGCAAAGCGTCTCGCCCAAGCATCGGCTTCGCGAATCGTATCCAGATCCGGATCGGCGACGGCCTGATGGTTCTGCACGACTTTCTCGAGCGTATCTTCGATTTGCAGGAAAGAAATTTCGCGGCGCAAAAAGCGCGCGACCGCCACTTCGTTCGCTGCATTGAATACGGTCGGTGCGGTTCCCCCCATTCTACCACACTCGTAGGCCATCCTTAAACAAGGGAAGCGGCCGAAATCCATTTCCCGGAAATTCAATTGGGCGACTTCCGCGAGCGACAAGCGTTTGGCGTTCAGCGAAGCGCGATCCGGATAAGTCAAAGCGTATTGAATAGGCACCCGCATATCGGGATTGCCGAGCTGCGCGATGATGCTAGTGTCTTCGAATTCGACGAACGAGTGGATGATGCTTTCGGGATGCAGCAGCACGCCGATCTCGTCGTAGCCCAGACCGAACAGCCAATGCGCTTCGATTACTTCGAGGCCTTTGTTGACCATCGTCGCGGAATCGATCGTGATCTTCGCGCCCATCGACCAATTGGGATGTTTGAGCGCGTCTTCCACGGTCACGTCCCGCAGTTCTTCCCGGCTCAAATGGCGGAACGAACCGCCGGAAGCGGTGAGCGTAATGCCGCGCAGCCGTTTTCTCGGCTCGCCGTTCAAACATTGGAAGATCGCCGAATGTTCGCTGTCTACCGGCAGAATCGCCACGTTGCGTTCGGCGGCCCGCTGCATCACGAGATGTCCGGCGGTCACCAGCGTTTCTTTGTTCGCGAGCGCGATCGTTTTGCCTTCGTCGATCGCGGCAAGCGTCGCCGGAAGGCCCATGCTGCCCGTAACGGCGGTCACGACGGTATCCGCTTCCGTGCCGGCCGCGATCTCGATCAACCCTTCTTCGCCGTAATAAACGCGGGTTCCTTCGGGAACTCGGGTTCTGAGCGATTCCGCGTCTTCCCGGCTCGCTACCGATACTTTGGACGGCCGAAACCGGCGCACCTGTTCGAGCAGCAGCTCGACGTTGCGACCGGCCGACAATGCTTCGATCTTAAAAAGCTCCGGATGCTCTTCCGCCACTTGAAGGGTTTGCGTGCCGATCGAACCGGTAGAGCCGAGCAGTGCTATCTTTTTCGTCATCGTTATTTTCCCCTTCCGTACGTTGCCGATACGATATCTCGAGCCTGCTAATAAGGAAGCAGCAGCAGGATATGTACGAACGGGAATACGGCCAACCAACTGTCGCAGCGATCCAATATCCCTCCGTGTCCCGGAAGAATGCTGCCCGAATCTTTGATTCCGTATACCCGTTTATAAGCGGACTGGATCAAATCGCCCATCTGTCCGACGACCGATGCCGCCAACCCGATCAGCATGCCGCGCAGCGGGTCCAGCAGATCCGGAAACGCGAGCGAGAATCCGAGCGCGATCAGAACCGCGATCAAGATGCCGCCGACGGCCCCTTCGATCGTTTTGTTCGGACTGATCGCCGGCCACAGTTTGTTTTTGCCGAACGCTTTCCCCGTAAAATAAGCGCCCGCGTCGCTTCCCCAGATGCTCAGCAGCAGCAGGAACGTCCAGAATAAACCGTGTCCGTCCGGCGTGTCCCGGGAAACGGCAATATAATAAAAACCCAAACCGACATACACCGCGCCCAGAAGCAGCAGCGAAGTCTGCTTGATATTGATTTCGTTTTTGGTCAGCACCGTCGTGCAGAGCAGCAGCAGCAGCGCCAGCCAGATGACGTGCTGAGGCGGAAGCGGGAATGCCAGTCCCCAGAACTGCCAGGGGAACGTCAAATACGCAACAGCTGCATAACCGATCCAGGCTTCCGAGCGAAAAGGAGCGCCCGTACTCATTTTTGCAAACTCATAGTAACCGACAAGCGCCATCAGCATGACCAACGCGGGATACCAGAAGCCGCCGACCACGCATAAGCCCAGAAATAATACCCCGGCCACGACGCCAGTTATAATTCGCTGTTTCACCGTCTCATCCTCCGTCCGGGCGACGCCGCTATTTCAAACCGCCGTATCTTCGCGAACGCCGCTGGTATTCGGCTACGGCTTCCCTCAGATGTTCTCTGCCGAATTCCGGCCAGTAAGCGTCCGTAAACCATAGTTCGCTATATGCGATCTGCCACAGCATAAAGTTGCTGATACGCAGCTCGCCGCTTGTGCGAATCAACAGATCGGGGTCGGGCATGCCGCCGCTTTGCAGATGGGCCGAGATCATCTCCTGATCGATGTCTTCCGCGCGAAGCTCGCCCGCTTCGACCCGTTTGGCGATCTCGCGGATTCCTTCCACCAGTTCGCGCCGAGCACCGTAATTCAGCGCAAAATTCAATACCAAGCCCGTATTGTTTTGCGTGCGCTTTATCGCTTCCCTCATCGCTTTAAGCGTATGCTCCGGCAGATTCTCCAAGTTCCCCATCATCCGAACCTGCACGTTCTTCTCGATCAGCTCTTCAAGCTCCAGCGCCAGGAACTCCTGCGGCAGCCGCATCAGGAAATCGACTTCTTCTTTGGGCCTGCTCCAATTCTCCGTGGAAAAGGCATACAGCGTCAGATAACGAACGCCTAATTCGTCCGCGGCGATCGTGGCGCGCTTGACCGCCTTCATCCCGCTCTGGTGGCCGACGATTCGCGGCATGCCGAGCTTCTTGGCCCAACGCCCGTTGCCGTCCATAATGATGGCGATATGCTCCGGCACGTTCTCCGTCGACGGTTCGGCCGGCCCCGAGACCCGCTCGCGCTCTTTGGGACCGATCCATGAGCGAAACCGATTGATCATGTCTTCTCCTCCATGCTTCAGCTCCCGCGGATGTCCCTAAAAAAGACACAACCCCACCTGGAACGGAGGGGTCGCGGGGTCTTAAACTTCCATAATTTCTTTTTCTTTTGCAGCGAGCACTTTGTCGACTTCCGCGATATATTTATCCGTAAGCTTCTGGATGTCTTCCTGATGGCCACGGGATTCGTCTTCGGAGATTTCGCCTTTTTCTTTCTTCTTGATGTCGTCGTTGGCGTCGCGGCGAATGTTGCGAATCGCCACCTTGCCTTCTTCGCCGAACTTTTTCGTCAGCTTCACGAGTTCCGCGCGACGTTCTTCCGTCAGCGGCGGAATCGTCAAGCGGATCGCGATGCCGTCGTTCGCCGGCGTCAGGCCGAGATCCGATTTCTGAATCGCGCGCTCGATTTCCGACAGCGAAGACTTGTCCCACGGCTGAATCAACAGCGTGCGGGAATCCGGCGTATTGATGTTCGCCAATTGGTTCAGCGGAGTCGGAGCGCCGTAATATTCGACTTGAATCCGGTCGAGCAGAGCCGGCACCGCGCGTCCGGCGCGCAGCGTGCTCAGATCGCGCTGAAGCGCCTGAATGGCTTTGCCCATGCGTTCTTCCGCGTTTTTCTTCACGGTTTGAGGCATTAATCTACACTCCCTTTGACGATCGTTCCGATTTTTTCACCGAGAACGACTTTTTTGATATTGCCTTGTTCGGTAATAGCAAATACGATCAGCGGAATATTGTTGTCCATGCACAGGGAAGATGCGGTAGAATCCATCACGCCCAGGTTGCGGCTGATCACTTCCATGTAGGTGAGTTGATCGAACTTCTCGGCGGTAGGATCGACGAACGGGTCGGCCGAGTACACGCCGTCCACTTTGTTTTTCGCCATCAAAATGACTTCCGCTTCGATCTCGGCTGCGCGCAGCGCGGCCGTCGTATCGGTCGAGAAAAACGGATTCCCTGTACCTGCGGCAAAGATGACGACGCGGCCTTTTTCCAGGTGGCGGATCGCTCTGCGGCGAATGTACGGCTCGGCAATCTGCTGCATGGCGATCGACGTTTGTACGCGGGTCGGCACATCGATCGATTCAAGTGCGTCCTGAAGCGCCAGCGAGTTCATCACCGTAGCCAGCATACCCATGTAATCCGCAGTCGAGCGATCGATTCCGCTGGCGCTGCCGGCGATTCCCCGCCAGATATTGCCGCCTCCGCAAACGACCGCTACCTCCACGCCCAATTGTACGACTTCTTTGATTTGTTCGGCAATCTCCGAAATCATCAGTCCGTCGATTCCGTATCCGTTCTGTCCCGCAAGCGACTCGCCGCTGACTTTGAGTACCACTCGCTTAAATGCAGGCTGCATCAATTTTACCCTCCGCTTTTTTCCGCTGTCCGCGCATATGGGGAACCCTGGTTAAAAAAGAAGGAACACCAAGTGTTCCCCCCATGCACAGAAGCTGTGATTGATCTTTAATTGCGTTTTTTAAATTACTTTACTTGAGCCATAACTTCTTCTACGAAGTTATCGACTTTCTTTTCCAGACCTTCGCCCAGCTCGAAACGAGCGAAACGACGGATGGAGATGTTTTCGCCGATCGTGCTGATTTTTTCGTTCAGCAGTTGGGAGATCGTTTTGTCCGGGTCTTTTACGAAGCTTTGCTCAAGCAGGCAGTTTTCTTCGTAGTATTTGTTGACGCGGCCTTCGACCATTTTTTCGACGATCTTTTCAGGCTTGCCTTCGTTCAGGGCTTGAGCCTTCAAGATTTCTTTTTCTTTTTCTACGACTTCAGCCGGAACTTCTTCGCGACGAACGTAGAGCGGGCTTGCTGCCGCGATGTGCATCGCGATGTCGCGAGCGAAGCTCTTGAATTGGTCGGTTTTGCCTACGAAGTCCGTTTCGCAGTTGATTTCGACCAGAACGCCGATGCGTCCGCCTGCGTGGATGTACGATTCTACCGTACCTTCGGTAGCTGCGCGGCCGGCTTTGTTCGCTGCTGCGGACAGGCCTTTTTCGCGAAGTACGTCTACCGCTTTGTCGATATCGCCGTTTGTTTCTTCCAGTGCTTTTTTGCAATCGAGCATACCTGCGCCCGTTCTTTCACGAAGTTCTTTTACTGCGCTCGCGTTTACTGCCATTGTTGAGTCCCTCCAGAGTTTAAGTAAGATTTTGAAGCTTATATCCCTAAAAAAAGGGCGGTTAAGAGGCTATTCACCACCAACCACCCTCTTTTTTTACTATGCTAGGATCAGTTGCCGAGATCGGCAGGTCCGAACTTAAGCAGTCGTTTGTTCGCCTTGGTTCGCTTCGATGACCGCTTCCGCGATTTTGCCTGTCAGCAGTTTAACGGCGCGAATCGCGTCGTCGTTGCCCGGGATCACGTAGTCGATTTCGTCCGGATCGCAGTTGGTATCGACGATACCCACGATCGGAATGTTCAGCTTGCGTGCTTCAGCAACCGCGATGCGCTCTTTGCGCGGGTCGATGATGAACAGCGCGCTAGGCAGCTTCTTCATGTTCTTGATGCCGCCGAGGAATTTCTCGAGGCGATCTTTTTCTTTGCGGAGCAGGATAACTTCTTTTTTAGGCAGCACTTCGAAAGTGCCGTCCTCTTCCCAAAGTTCCAGCTTTTTCAGACGGTCGATCCGTTTTTGGATCGTTTGGAAGTTGGTCAGCGTGCCGCCGAGCCAACGTTGGTTGATGAAGTACATGCCGCAACGTTCCGCTTCTTCTTTCACGGAATCTTGAGCTTGTTTTTTGGTACCTACGAACAGGATCGTACCGCCTTCTCCGGCCAGGTTTTTAACGAAGTTGTACGCTTCGTCAACTTTCTTGACCGTTTTTTGCAGGTCGATGATGTAGATTCCGTTTCTTTCTGTGAAAATGTAACGGTCCATCTTCGGGTTCCAACGACGAGTTTGGTGACCGAAGTGTACGCCAGCTTCGAGAAGCTGTTTCATGGAGATAACTGCCATTCTCCATACACCTCCTAAGGTTTGGTTTTTTTGATGTACCTCCGCCGAAATCATTTCCCGTGGAGACTCCGCCCCGGGCGAAGCACCTTCCGCGGAATTAATCGGCGTGTGTTTTAACACCGTTGTTTAGTTTAGCATAATCCTACACCCGGCGCAATCCCCGACATGGATTTTTTGTTCGATCGCGGCAAGTCGGCTCGAACAAGCAAAAAGCCGCGATTCTCGGCAAGAATCGCGGCTCGAACAACATTCGCGTCGCATGACTTATTCGACTTTGGGCGTGGAAATCTCTTTGATGATATCCGAGTAGGAATCGCCGGGTTTGAACGAGTAATCGCCGACTTGCAGTTTGGCGGTTACGCCCGCTTCCGCCGCTTGACGCTGAAAATCCGAGGCGTCTTTCACGATTCCGGCGCTCTCGAGCGCTTTCGATACGGCTTTGAGGTTCATTCCGCTTTCGATCTCGAAAGAAACGCGGGAAGATTCCGCTTCTTCCGACCGCTGCGCTTCCACGTTTCCGGAAGTCTCCGGTTTGGTCGGCGCCGAAGGTGCTTGAGCCGACTTTTCGGGTTCGGCGGTCTTTGCCGGTTCGGAAGGTTTCGCCGTACTCTGCGCTGCAGGCGTCTGAGGCTTCTGGGCGGTCGGAGACGCGGATTTCTCTGTCGATTGGGGCGCGGAGGCCGCCGGCTTCTGCGTCGCTTGAGAAGTCGGTTTGGACGGCGAATCCGTCGTCGACTGCGCCGCTTCGCCGGAAGCCGGCGCTTCTTGTTTGACCGCCGTATCTTTCCGGGCATCCGCTGCGCTTTTCTGAGGTTCGGCTTCCGCGGAAACGTCGGCTTCTTCGGAAGCCGGCTGTTCGCTTTGCGTCTGAGCTTTATCGTCCGTCGACGGCTCCGATGTTTCGTCCGCGCCGGACAGAAGCGCGTCCGCGCCGCCCGTCCCGGTTTGTTCCGCGGCCGGAACGTTCGCGGCAGCCGGCTGCTCCGGGCGGCCGCTTTGAGCCAACATCATCAGCTGCAGCAGCAAAGCTCCCGCAATGATTCCGACCCCTAAGCCGAGCATAAAAGAGCGGTTCTTGAACACTAGTCTTCCTCCCTTTTCGCCAGGCGCAGAATCAACTGAATCTCGCCGCGCTGAAGTCCGATGGCTTTGGCGATCGCGTCCACCGATTTGCCTTGATCATGCAATTCGAACAGCTGAGGATAGCGGCTTCGCACCGATTCGACCGGCTCCATCTCGGGCAGCGGTTCTTCGGATTGCGGGGAGGCTGCCGCTTCGATCAATTCGTTGCGCAGCCGGCCGGCGGCTTCCTGCATCTCGCGAACGGCAACCGCCTGAAGATCGCCGGCAGACAATTGTTCGATGCGGGCTTCGTGTTTGCCCGCCGTACGTTCCATATCGGCGAGACGCCCTCTTACGTCGGAGAGCTGTTCCTGAAGCGCCAGCTGCTTGGCGCCCGTCTCTTGACGGATTTGGACCAGCAGATTGACGAGGTCGTCGTTTTCTTTCTCCATTTCGACCATATACTGTTCCAAGGTCTGTTCCATTTCGCGAACGACCCGATCGCCGCCTGAAATCGTCTTGTCCGCTTTGGGCTTGGGAATAAGAAAAGCATATACGATCGCAGCCGCTCCAAGCAGTACTACGTAAAGCCAGGCATCGTTCATTTTAGTTTCCTTTCTTACAGTGACAAGTCAAAGTGTTTTCCTTTGAACGGATGAGGCGCTGCAGCCGGCTGAGACGGCGTATCCGATTGCCCCCGCTCGCGCTGGCCGGCTTGTCCGCCTTCATGACGCCCATGCCCTTCGCCGTCTTTGCGAATGCGCGCATCGGCCGCTTCCGCGGCAGGCGCGCTGCGATGACGCGCGCGCTCCATTTCCGCGTTTGCCTGCCCGGCAAGCTGCGCCTGATCGATCAGAGGGCGATGCAGCTGATCTTGCTGCATCCGGCTCGTTTCCGGAGCGCGATGAACCGCCAATTGAACTTCGATCGCTTTCATGATTGGACACCCCTTTTTCGATCGTTAAAGATTTGCACTCATCGCGATATCGCCTTCGAGATATTGGAACGACACTCGGGCAGACGTTTCTTTGATGAATTTCGTATACCGTCCGATCACGATCTTGGCGCCGCCGTAAATCTGATCTTTGACGACCACTTTGGCACGGCCGGTATCTTCGAGAATCTTTTCGATTTCGAAGATTCGTTCTTTGGCATATGCTTTTTCCTGCTCCTGCTGGCGTCTGGTGACCGTAAGCTTCGCGCGCATCGCCAATTTATCGGCTGCCAGCGTACCGGCTTTGGCCATTTGATCGAGCAGGTTGAGCGCTTGATTCGTTTTCTGAAGGTTGTCCGAAGTTTCCCGCAATTTTTTATGTAGGTCCGCCAATTCGTTGCGAAGATTCGGCAGAACGCCTACTTCAATAGCGGTGACTGTTGCCATGTTGTTTCCGATCGTTCGCGCCGTGACGCCTTCGCCCGCCTGAACATGGCCTCCGACGATCAATCCTTTGCTGCCTTCGCAAATGACGTGCTTGCCGGCTCTGACGTCGGAATGCATGATGCTTTGCGATACGATCACGTCTTCGCCCGCTTCGACGTTCCCGTCTTGAATGAAGGAACTTTTGACGTTGATGCCGGCTTTGACGATCCCTTTATGATAGCCGATCACGCCGCCGGAAATCTCGATCGAACCGTCCGCGAACAATTCCGCGCCCTCCACGCCGCCTTGAACGCGAATGTCTCCGGCCGCTTTTACGCGGAATCCCGGCAGGACGCTGCCTCGGATGACGACGGTTCCGACGAAGTCGACGTTCCCCGTGCTGTAATCCACGTCTCCGTGCACTTCGTAAACGGTAAACACGTTGATTTTTCCGTTATCGGTGCGGCTGACCATGCCTTCGATCGTCGCGTAGAGCGATGTATGATTTTCGTCCGTCACGACGTTTTTTCCGATTTTGAAACGAGCTTCCTTGCCGGGCTTGAACGGAACTTCTTCTCCCGTAACCGCGAGCCCCGGTTTTCCCGGTTGAGAAGGATGGCGACGAGCCAAAAGCTGGCCTTTGCCGACGTTTTTCAGACGAATCAGTTCTTTGTAATCGACCCGACCGTCTTCTCTCTGCATAGGCCGTGCTTCTTCTTCCTCGTCGAACATGAATTCGATTCGGCCGTTCTGACCCTCGATCGGCGCAATGCCTCTCGCCACCTCGACTTCTTCGAAGAAAAAGCTTTCCGGCGCGGCCGCAAACCGACGAAGCACTTCGTCCAACAACCCGAAGCGCACATTGTGATCTTGTAAAAATTGTCGCAGACTTTCCTCCGTACAAGCAAAGCCCTCCTCAGGCTTTACGAAACGAAGACTGGCCGACATTTTCGATGCTTCAAACGAAACGGCAAGATGCCGGTCCAAAGCCAGATGCTCAACCACGGACAATCCCTCTTTTCGACTTGGCTTATCGATGGCCAGAAGCCCCCCGGCTGCTTCCATCCGACATTAACGGTCTTGCATCAGCAAACTTTTTTGTTTATCCAACGTCCCCCGCAGACGCAAGATCGCTTTGGAATGCAGCTGCGAGATTCGAGACGGAGACAAAGACATGACTTCGGCGATTTCGCTAAGCGACAAGTCTTCGTAATAGAGCAGCGAGATTACGATCCGCTCTTTTTCCGTCAGCTTTTCGATTCCTTTGGCCAAAGCTTCTTTCAAATAAAATTCGTTGACCTTATGATCCGGATTTTTCGCCTTTTCGTCGATCATCACGGACATGCGGGTCTCCGACTCTTCCTCGCGAATCGGATCTTCCAGCGAAACGAGCGACATGACGGAAACGTCTTGAAGCATTTGCTGGAATTCTTTCTCGGAAACGCCCAAAAACGCGCTCATTTCTTTGTCGGAAGCTCCGCGCATGTTCTCCTGCTCGAGCTTCTGGTACGCTTCCTCGATCTTTTTCGCTTTTTCCCGGACGGATCTCGGCACCCAATCGCCTTGACGCAGACCGTCAAGAATGGCTCCGCGTACCCGCCAAGACGCGTAGGTCTCGAATTGCAGTCCCCGCTTGTAATCGAACTTCTCGATCGCGTCGATCAGCCCCATGACTCCGTTGCTGGCCAGATCGTCTTTGGAAACGTTCTTCGGAAGTCCCACCGCAAGCCGCGAAGAGACGTAATCGACAATGGATAAGTGATTCTCGATCAGTTTCTTCTTAGCTTCGACATCCTGATGTTCTTTCCAACTGATCCATAAATCCAGATGGTTCAACTGACCGGATTTGCGTTCATCCATTGTTATCTCCCTCCTTCATCCTCCGTAAGATGACGTACGGCTTTCGCCAGTTCTTCGGGATCTTTGTCTTGCGTCGTTACCAGCTTCGGCGGATTGAGCGGCTGAAAATCGTTTATCTGCGCCGTTCGCTCTTCGGTTGCCCGAGTCTTATCCGCATCCGGCTTCAATAAATCGTTTAGCTCGTCGCTTTCGTCCGGCGTAACCATGTCGAGCGCCATGCCGCGCGTGTCCTGATTCGATGCGGCACTTGGTGTCAAAGAGCCGCCGCCCGTTTTTTCTTTGGGCAGCGGCTCGAGGGCACCGAGCACGATGCGAAAAAGAAACGCTAGGAGAAACCAGACGAATGCTCCGATCCCTCCCCGGATCAAGCTGGTCACGGGAAGGTTGGTTCGGATCGCGAATAAAAACGTAATAACAAATCCGATCAAAGCGAATATCAGATTGACTCGTATGGTTCCCTTCATCGCTACAATTCCTTTACCCCTTTTTGAACGCTGCGTATAGTCAAAATTCCTGTATCCGAGCTGATTTCGATCGTTCGGCCATAGTTGGCGCCCGTATCTTCCGCCAACAAAGAAATACCGAGTTTATTCAACATTTCTTTGCAGGATTCGACGTTTCGAGGTCCGATTCGCATCGTATCCCCGCTTCCGGCGAAGGCGAACATTTGCGCGCCTCCGGCCATCTTGGCGACCAAGCGCCGCTTCGACGCTCCGAGTTCAAGCAGTTTGTCGACGAGGATCGGCAGGGCCGTATCTGCGTATTTAGCGACATTGATCTGGCTTTCGCGCGCAATGTCCGACGAGGGAAGCATCACATGCGCCATGCCGGCTACTTTGATCTGCGGATCGTATAGCGTCAAACCGACGCATGAACCGAGTCCCGTGGTGCGAAGAATTCCGGAATTCCCGACTACGTTCAGATCGGCCATGCCGACTTTTACTAAATTTTGTCCGTCAATCATTGTCGAACGGAACTCCAAGCGCGGTAAAGATCTTATTGAACGATTCCGGATCCGGAATGAGGAAAAATTGTCCCTCAACCTCATCGTTGCCTTGAACAAAGGTCGTGTCGATCAGAAGCGCCGCATCGCCCATCTCGCCGAATTGGATCATTCCGTAGCTGAGGATCGCCCCCGCCATGTCAAGCGCCAGCGCCGGAACGGTAGGAGACATGGACAGGTTCGTGAAGTCGGCCAGCGAAGACAGGTAGGAACCCGCCAAAATATTGCCGATTTCCCCCAGTGCCGACTGCTCCATCTCGGTCAAATCCAACCCTTCCGTCGGCTCGAAAACGCCCAAACGATTCAGGAGCGACTTGCCGGCTTCCGGTCCCATGATATAAAACAAGTTGCCGGGCGCATCCCCTTCGACCCGGAAAAAGACCGTAAGCACGATCTTTTCGGCGCCGCCGACTTTCTCCGCGATGTCTTCGAAAGGAAGGATCTGGACTTTAGGAACGGCCATATCGATAGGTTTATTCAGCAGTTGCGATAACGCCGTGGCAGCGTGACCCGCTCCGATATTGCCGACTTCCTTCAGTACGTCAAGCTTGAAGCCCTCAAGCTTCGACAAAATCTCCATTCTTAATCCTCCAGCTGTTCGAGATGCGCCACTTCACCCCGGTTCAGAACTTCCGCAAGATTAAGCATGATCAGCAAGCGATCTTCGCCGACTTTGGCCACGCCGTCGAGATATTTCGCTTTGACCCCGCCCACGACTTCCGGAGGCGAATCGATGTTGTCGCGATCCAGATCGACAACGTCGTTGGCGGCATCCACGATAAATCCGACTTCCATGTCGCCGACGGCCACGATGATAATGCGGGTTTGATCGGTATATTCCGTTTCCACGAGATTGAAGCGCCCTCTTAGATCAATGACCGGAATGACAACCCCGCGCAGGTTGATCACGCCTTTGATGAAAGAGAAGGTCTTCGGCACGCGAGTAATCGGCATCATCCGTTCGATCGTCCGAACCTTATCGACGTCGATCCCGTATTCTTCATTACCCAAAGCAAACACAATTACCTTAATTTGTTCTGCCACAAAAAATCCCCCTTTATTGGGCCTCGCTCCTTGACCGCATTCGCGCTCGTGATCGAACGCGGTCAAGGCATCGTGCCCCGATCATTTGATAAGCGCGTTCGGATCGAGAATCAGAGCCACTTGGCCGTCGCCGAGAATCGTCGCGCCGGAAATTCCTTGAACTTGCGGCAGGTATTTGCCCAAGTTCTTGATGACGATTTCGTTCTGTCCGATGAACGAATCGATGGCCAGCGCCGCCATGCGATCTCCTTTGCGAATGACGACGATTTCCGTTTCGTCTTCGTCGTCCTCGTTAAAGTCCGGAGCATCGAAGAAACGGCTGAGCGACATCAGCGGAATATGCGCATCGCGGTAAGGAATCAACTTGCTTCCGTGCACGTTGCGGACTTGATTTTTGCGAATGATGCCCGTCTCTACGATCGAAGACAGCGGAATCGCGTATTTCTCGGACCCCAGACGAATCATCATTGCGGAAATGATCGACAACGTCAACGGCAGCTGTACGGAGAACAGCGTTCCTTCGCCCAATGTCGAAGTGACCGCGACATGGCCGCCGAGCGAAGCGATCTTGGACTTGACGACGTCCAGACCGACCCCGCGCCCGGAAATATCGGAAATTTTCTCCGCGGTGCTGAAGCCCGGCGCGAACAGCAGTTGATAGACCTGTTCGTCGGTCATCGAACGCGATTCGTCTTCGGTCACGACGCCTTTTTTGATGGCGGAAGCGAGCACTTTCGAACGATCGATGCCTTTGCCGTCGTCTTGAATTTCGATGAAGACGTGGTTGCCGCTGTGGAATGCGCGAAGGTTGACGGTACCCGTCTCCGGCTTGCCGGCCGCGACGCGTTCGGCGATCGATTCGATGCCGTGGTCGACCGAGTTGCGAAGCAGGTGGACGAGCGGATCGCCGATCTCGTCGATGACGGTGCGGTCCAGTTCGGTCTCGGCGCCCGTAATGACCAGATCGAGCTTCTTGCCCAGCGATTTCGCCAAGTCGCGTACCATCCGAGGGAAGCGGTTGAACACCGTATCGATCGCGACCATCCGCAGCTTCATGACGATGTTCTGCAGGTCGCTGCTGACTCGGCCCATATGCTCGACCGATTCCGTCAATTCCTGGCTCTTGATCTCCGTCGCCAACTGCTCCAGACGCACGCGGTCGATCAGCAGTTCGCTGAACAGGTTCATCAGCACGTCGAGACGTTCGATATCGACGCGAATCGTACGGGAAGGCGCAGCTACCACTTTTTTGGTCGCCGCCGGCTGTTTGTCCCCTTGCACAGCCTTCTCTTCCGCCGCCGCCGGTTCGGCGGGAACGGCTTCGGCGACCGCCGCAGGCGCTTCGACGGCGCCCGCTTCTTCTTGCGCTTTGATCGCTTCTCCGAGTTGAGCCAGCGTATCGGAATCGATGGAAACCAGCTTCGCGTCTTCGATCTCGGAGAGGTTCAGAATCATGGTGCGCAGTTCGTCCGGATTTTTCTCCGTAATGAAGTACAAAGAGAAGCTCCGATCGAATTTTTCTTGTTCGATCTCTTGTACCGTCGGGTACGATTTGACGACTTCGCCGCTTCTTTCGAGCAGATCGAACACCATATAAGCACGTGCCGCTTTGAGTTGGCAATCCTCGCGAATGGAAACTTCGATAAAGAGCACCCGATGTCCTGCCGCGAGCGACTGTTCGAGGATCGAATGTTGGAATTCGTCCAATTGAACTTGCTCTTTGGAGATCGCCGGGCCGGACGGCTGCGCTTCTGCGTTCGGAGCGCTTCCCGACGGAGTTTCCGCGGCCGCTCCCGGCGTTTCGCCGCGAACGATCGCTTGCAGCGAAGCCACGATCGTCGAAACGTCGGCTTTGCCTTCTCCGCCCTGCGTAATGTCTTGAACCATGGCTTCCAGCGCATCGAGACTCTTGAACAACGTATCGAAGATAAAGTTCTGCATCTTCAGCTTGTCGTTGCGAACCAAATCGAGCACGTTTTCCATCTGATGGGTCAACGCCGCCAGATCTTCAAATCCCATCGTCGCGGCCATCCCTTTCAGCGTATGCGCCGAGCGGAAAATGACTTGTACGATGCTGATGTCTTCGGGGCTGGCTTCGAGCTCCAGCATTTTTTCGTTCAGCGACTGTAGATGATCATTCGACTCATCAATAAACATGGATAGATATTGGTTCATGTCCATTGCGAGACACCTCCTCCATTAAAGTGCAGTTAAGATTTGACGACCTGGTTTAACTTTGTTGCGATTTGCGGCAGAGGAAGCAGGTGCATAACACAGTTTAATTCGGCGGCCGCGCGCGGCATGCCGTAAACTACGCAGGTCTCTTCGCTTTCTGCAATCGTGGTGGAAATTCCCGAGTCGTACAATTTCTTCATTTCTTTGGCTCCGTCGCTGCCCATTCCCGTCATGATGACCGCATGTCGGCGAACTTCGTTCAACTGAAGCACGGAATCGAACATCGCGCCGACGGAAGGCTTATGGCCGTTTTGCGGCGGCGCGTCCGACAGCTCGATGGCGTATTGGCCGCTGCCCGAACGTTTGACGAGCAGATGCTGTCCTCCCGGCGCGATATAAGCCGTGCCTTTGCGAAGCGGCATTCCCTGCTGCGCCTCGACCACTTCGAGCGGACTCAGCGTATTCAAACGTTGAGCCAGCGAATGAGTGAACTTCGGCGGCATGTGCTGAACGATGACGATCGGCGCCGGGAACGAAGCCGGAATATTCTCCAGCAGCTCTTTGAGCGCTCTCGGCCCGCCGGTCGAGCAGCCGACGGCGACGATCTGATCGATCGTTCCGCCTCCGGCCCGGGAAAGCGGAGCCGCAGGAGGCGACACCGGACGATCCGCTTGACGATCGGGCGTTTTTCGTTCCTGCGCGGGACTCTTGAACGAATCTTGCGCCGGAGCGGTCGAGGCCGGCTTTTTGGCCGGAGCCGCGGCAGGCTCGATTCGCGCTCCCGGTTTGTCCGCGGGAGCGGTCGAACGCGCTGCGGCCGGACGCTCGGGCTGGACGGCCGGCGGACGGGCCGGTTTCGAAGGCGCGGCGCTCGGCGGCGGCGCCAGAGGATTCTTCTTCGGCGTCGGCGTCGGAGCCGCAGTGCGCGGCGCCGGCGTAAATCCGGAATTGCCGTCTTTGCGTGGACGCAGCTCCGGCGCCGAAGGCTCGATCTTCGGACGCGGAAGATCCGACGTGCGATCTTCCGGCCGGCGAGGATCGACGGACGGCGGTTCCGCCGTCGCCTCGCGCAGTTCCGGCTCGGCCGGTTCGGGAGCTAACACGATCGGCGCCTTCGTCGTTGCCGGCTTCTCTTTGCGCCAAGCGGAATCATGAACGGCGGCATGCAGTTGGCGCAGCAGCGCTTCCCCGACCGCCTCGATATCTTGGGAATTAGACACGGAAGGTTTACGAATAAAATCGAAAGCGCCGGCTTCCAGCGCCATAATCGTTTCTCTCATTCCTTCTTCGTTGATCCCGGAGAGCATGATAACCGGAAGCGGATATTCGCGCATGATATGCTGCAGCGACTCCAGTCCGTTCATCTCCGGCATTTCTACGTCCATCGTGACGATATCGGGTTTGATTTTTCTGATTTTCTCGACGGCTTCCCGCCCGTTTCGGGCCGTATCGACGACGGAGAACGAAACGTCCCGTTCGATTAGATCGGATACGATCTTTCGCATGAAGGCCGAATCGTCGACTACTAACACGCGATATGGCGTCATAACCTCAACTCCTGTCCTGCTCCAGAATCAGTTTTCACCGTTTTAATAATCTGCGTACAAAGCCTTTGATCCCTTTCGGCGAATCGGCTCGAACCTGCGACGAATATTGCGCGTAACGAAGTGCCAGCTCTTGGATGTCTTTCGAAGCCTGACTGTTCGGAAACCGGATAGAGAACGGGGTTTGTTTCTTAACCGCCTGACTGACATGCGGGTCGTCGCTGACATGACCGAGAATCGGAATATCGAGATGCAGGAACTTCTCTGCGACCAACCGGATTTTGTCGGCGGTCTGTTGAGCCTCTCGTCGGTCCGAAGCCCGATTGACGACTAACCGGAACAGCGCGGCATGTTCCAGATCATGGACCACCTTGACCAACGCGTAAGCGTCGGTGATCGCGGTCGGTTCCGGCGTCGTGACGACGATGCATTCATCGGAAGCGGTAATGAAGCGGATTGTCTCTTTGGACAGTCCCGCACCGGTATCAAACAGAATGTAATCCATGTCATGAGCGATGTCTTCGATCTGCCTCGTGAAGTAGAGCAGATCTTCTTCCGACAACGAGAACAGTTCTGTCATGCCCGAACCGCCTGCAATATAAGGAAGCGAGTTCGGGCCGGATTGAATGATTTCGCTCATGCTTTTTTCCCGTTTGAGCAGATGAAACAAATTGTACTGCGAACGAACGCCCATCAATACGTCGATATTGGCCATCCCGATATCCGCATCGAACACAAGCACCTTTTTCCCTAATTTCTGCAGCTCGAGAGCGAAGTTTAGGGTAAAGTTCGATTTCCCGACGCCCCCTTTTCCGCTGGTTACGGCAATGACATGCGCCGTTTTACCCGGCGGTTCGGAAGAATCCGTCTGCTTCGAAGGATCGGTTCTTAGCGTGGAAATCAGCTCCCTGAGCGCCGCGGCCTGATCACTCATATGGTTTGTTCTCCCAGCAGGACGTCCACGAGCAGGTCTCCGCCGGGAAGCAGCAGATCATCCGGCACGTTTTGTCCGTTCGTGATGTAAGAATACTTAAGCGGATAACGGTGAAGCAAGCTGAAAATGCTGCCAAAGCTTCCGGTCTCGTCCGCTTTGGTAAAAATGACTTTGTCCAGCCTGTACTGGCTGAAGTTATCCGTGATCTCGGCCATGTCCATGTATTTGGAAGTCAGGCTGAGCACAAGATACGTCTCGCTGTGTTCCACGGGGGCGATCAGCGCCTGCAATTCGGACACCAGAAGCTCGTTGCGATAATTGCGCCCTGCGGTATCCATCAGGATCAGATCGCAGCTTTCCAGCTTCTGAAAAGCCCTCTGAAGATCTCCCGGCGACTGCACGACTTCGAGCGGAACGTTGAGAATGGAGGCGTACGTTCGCAGCTGTTCGATGGCGGAGATCCGGTACGTGTCGGAAGTGATGAATCCGACCTTCCGCTTATGCTTGAACATCTGCTCGGCCGCCAGCTTGGCGATCGTCGTCGTCTTGCCGACCCCCGTCGGACCGGCGATATACACGATACGCGTCTGCGGCGATATGCCTCCGCCTTCCCGAGCCGCCGCATAGCTGCGGATCTGCTGCTTCAACTCGTCGGCGGACGTTTCCGGATAGGCTGCCGCTTCCTCTTTTCTCAGCGCTTTCAACCACTCTTCGATCAGAGCTTCGTCTACATGCTGTTGTCGTAAACGATCAAGCATGCGTTCCAGATTCTCGGGCAAAGGCAGTTCCTCGGCCCGGTTTCTCGATAACTTATCGATCATCAGCCGCATTTGATGAAGTTCTTCGTACAAGCGGTCCTCTTTCGTCTGGTCCCGTTCCCCTTGATATTCGCGAATGCTTTGTTCCAAGCGTCGCTGCTGCTCGGCTTGCATCGCCAAGTTCGGTTCGGGCGTGACGGCTAGGCGAGGCGCCGGAACGCTCCCGTTAGAGGAATTATCGGTATATTGGGCCTCAGGTTTTATATTAAGGCCTTCATGGCTCTTTTGAAGAGCAGGAACCGCGACATTAGACCTATGTTCCGCTTCGCGATTCCCTTTTCCGGACGGTTCGATCTGCTGCGCCGGCGAAGGCGTTTGTTGAGGAGCCGCCGCCGCGCTCGCTTTGCGGTAAGCCCCGGCTCCCGCGCTTCGCGGAATGGCTGCGGGGATATTCACGGTTTCGGAATTGGCTGCCGCTTTGACTTTGGGTTCTTGAGATTCGGCTTTATCGTTTTCCAGAGCCGCTACGACTTCCAGTTTCTTTTTGCCGAACAATCCGAATACTCCGCCTACCTTCGTCTCTTTCGTGCTCAGAATGACGGCGTCCGACCCGAGATCGGTTCTGATTTTCTGCATCGCCTCGATCATGGTTTCGACCACGTAACGCTTTACGATCATAAGTTCACCACTCCGACACTTTGAATTTCTACGCTCGGTTCAAGCTCGCTGTAAGAAAGAACCGGAATATCCTGCATCGTGCGTTCGATGATCTGGCGCATGTACATCCGGATCGTCGGCGAGGCCAGCAGGATCGGCTGTTGACCGGACTGGATCGCGCGGTTCACCTGTTCCGTAAGTTTCTGATAGACGGTTTGCGTCGAAACGGGGTCTAAGGCCAGATAGCTGCCCTGCTCGGTCTGCTGAACGCTTTCCGCGATCTTCTTCTCCAGATTAGGTCCTACCGTGATCACCCTCATCGTCTCGCCCTGCTGCGTAAACTGCTGCGTGATCTGACGAGACAGCGCTTGGCGCACGTATTCCGTCAAAATGTCGGGGTCTTTGGTGTAAGTCCCGTAATCGGCAAGCGTCTCGAATATGGTCACCATGTCGCGAATCGAAATTTTCTCTTTAAGCAGCTTCGCGAGCACCTTCTGAATATCGCCGACAGCTAATATGGAAGGAATCAATTCGTCGACGAGCACCGGATAACTTTCTTTGAGATTGTCGATCAGAGCTCTTGTTTCTTGGCGTCCCAGCAGCTCGTGCGCATGGCGTTTGACGAGTTCCGTCAGATGCGTCGCGACGACGGAAGGAGGATCGACCACCGTATATCCGGACAATTCCGCGCGTTCTTTGGTCGCTTCGTCGATCCAGAGCGCCGGAAGCCCGAAAGCCGGTTCCATCGTTTCGATGCCGGTGATGCTTTCGTCGTCGAAGCCCGGACTCATCGCCAGGTAATGGTTTAATAGGAGTTCTCCGCGCCCGACGATATTCCCTTTGATCTTGATGATGTATTCGTTCGGTCTAAGCTGGATATTGTCGCGAATCCGAATAACCGGGACCACAAGGCCCAGTTCCAGCGCGCATTGTCTGCGAATCATGATGATCCGGTCAAGCAGGTCTCCGCCCTGCTGCATATCGGCCAGCGGAATCAACCCGTAACCGAATTCGAATTCGATCGGATCGATCTGAAGCAGGCTGACCACGCTCTCGGGACTGCGCACTTCTTCGATCTCTTTTTCTTCGACTTGAAGTTCCTCCGCCACCTGCTTCTGGTCCAGATTGGACTGCATGCGCCGGGCCGCAAAGAAGATCAGGCCGGCCAACGGAAGCGTGGAATACCAATGGATCGGAGTCAAGAGACCCAATAAGGCGATAGCCGCAGCGACGATATACAGGAGTTTCGGATAAGAAAAGAGCTGTCCGACCACGTCGTCGGCCAAGTTGCCTTCCGAAGTGGCGCGGGTCACGATCAGACCGGATGCCGTGGAGATCAGCAGCGCCGGAATCTGGCTGACCAAGCCGTCCCCGATCGTCAAGATCGAGTAGGTCGACAGCGCGGTTCCGAAGTCCATGCCGTGAATGGTCATACCGATAATGAAACCGCCGACCAAGTTGATGATCAGCAGGATGATGCTGGCGATCGCGTCGCCTTTGACGAATTTGCTCGCACCGTCCATTGCGCCGTAGAAGTCCGCTTCGCGCTCGATTTTAGAACGTCTCTCGCGCGCCTGCTGTTCATTGATCAGGCCTGCGTTCAGATCGGCGTCAATGCTCATCTGTTTGCCGGGCATCGCGTCGAGCGTAAAGCGCGCTCCTACTTCGGCTACGCGTTCGGAACCTTTGACGATAACGATAAATTGAACGGCGACGAGGATCAGGAAGATGATGAAGCCGATCGCGATCTCCCCGCCGGCCACGAATTCGCCGAACGTTCGAACGACGGAGCCTGCATCTGCTTTCCCGAGAATCAATTTGGTCGTCGAAATGTTCAAAGACAGCCGGAACAACGTCGTGATCAGCAGCAGCGCCGGGAAGATCGAAAACTGCAGCGCTTCTTTGGTGCTCATCGCGAGCAGCATGATCAGCATCGCGGCCGAAATATTAATGACGATCAGAACGTCGAGCAGCCAGGTAGGAATGGGGAGAATCATCATCAGGACGATCCCGAGCACCCCGGCAAGAACCACTATGTCCGTTTTCTTCATACTTGTTCTCCTTCCCGGCTTGATGAATTTACTTTACTTTGCCTTTAAGCTTATATACATAGGCCAGCACTTCCGCGACCGCTTGGAAAAGATCCGCGGGAACCGTGTCCCCGATCTCGGCCTGAGCGAACAAAGCGCGTGCCAGCGGCTTGTTTTCCATAATCATGACGCCGTTTTCTTTGGCGATTTCCCGAATGCGCAGCGCCGTGAAATCCTGTCCTTTGGCGACGATTTCGGGAGCTTGCATCTGAGTGCCGTCGTATTTCAACGCGACCGCGTAATGCGTCGGGTTGGTGATGATGACGTCCGCGGTCGGAACGTCCTGCATCATCCGCTGCATCGCCATGCGGCGCTGCCGTTCGCGAATTTTGCCTTTGATCATCGGATCGCCTTCCGCTTTTTTGTATTCGTCTTTGATATCCTGCTTGGACATCCGTATGCCTTTTTCGAATTCGTACTTCTGATACATATAATCCAGCGCTCCCAGCACGAGCAGAGCGGCACCGATCTTGATGCCGAGCGAAATCGTGACGGATGCGGCAAAACTCAAGGTATCTTCGAGCGACATTGCATGCAGTTTGGAAATAGCTGCGATCTCGCCTCGAAGCGTGCTGTAGACCAGAAAACCGATAACGGTCATTTTAAGCAGCGATTTCAACATTTCTACCAATGAACGCATCGAGAATATATTTTTGAATCCTTTGATCGGATCCAGCTTGCTGAATTTGGGTTTGAGTCCTTCGCTTGCAAAAAGAAGACCGTATTGACCGAAGCTCGCGACAATCGGAATAATGATCGCGATAATGAAGATCGGAGCCAGCAGTTTGAGAATCTCTACCATATACTGCCTCATCATGTTCATGACGTTATCGATGGTGATATCCATCGTCATCCATTCCGTGAACACGTCGGTAAACAATTTGGTGATGACCGTCCGGTAATTGCTTCCGAAGATCATCAGCATCGCCATGGCCCCGACCAAGACGGCTGCGGCGGGCAGCTCCTGGCTTTTGGCGACCTGACCTTTCTTTCGGCTTTCTTCCCGCTTTTTGGGCGTCGCTTTCTCCGTCTTCTCGCCAGAGAACAACTGCAAGTCAAGTTTCAGACGAAGTTCCACGTTCTTTCTCCTCCTGCCGTAAGCCGCTTTTACTGAGGGCGCTTCCCGACCGTTCCCAACACTCCCTGCATCGTTTGCGCCATAAGCGAAAACAGTTGATCGAAAATGTAGGTCAAACTCGGCATCAGAAGCAGTAGCAGCAAAAGTCCTACAATGATCTTGATCGGAATACCGATAACGAAGATATTGAACTGCGGAGCCGTTTTGGCCAAGAATCCCAGACCGACGTCTGTCAGGAACAACGCGACCACGATCGGAGCGGCCATCTGAAACGCCACCATCATCGACATCGCGAATGCTTTCAGCAGAAATTCCATCAAACTCCCGTCATAGATCCGAACAAACAACTCGTTATCTATCGGCACCCAGTCGTAACTGTACACGATCGCGTCGAGCAGCCTATGATGACCGTTCATCGACAAGAAAAGCAGCATGGCGATCATGTATTTGAATTGTCCCGTCAGCGGGGTAACCGCGCCGGTCGTCGGATCGAACAACGTTGCCATGCCGAAACCGATCTGGATATCCAGTACCGCGCCGGCGATCTGAACGGCAATGATGATGATATACGCGCAGTAGCCGAGCAGCAATCCCATCAAAATCTCGCGTACGATCAGCAGCACGTAACTCCCGTCGAACGCGGCCGTCTGATTCGTTCCGTAACTCAGATAGACCAGAATCGACACCATGGTCGCGACGCCCACTTTGAACCGCGTCGGAATATTGCGCGACGAGATCAGCGGAGCGACGACGAAAAACGAAGTCACCCGACAGAAAATCAGCAAAAATACCGGAAACGTCTGTAATAAGTTATTCATCATAAACCGACCTTACCCGATATATAAATACAAGTTGTTTAGAATCCGATACGTGAAATCGACAAGCGTGTTCAGAATCCATGGACCGAACACCAGAATCGATAACATGACCGCGACGATTTTCGGAACGAAAGCGAGCGTTTGTTCCTGAATCTGGGTCGTCGCTTGAAAAATACTGACGATCAAGCCTACGACCAGTCCGAGAATCAGCATAGGCGCGCTGGCTTTCAACACCACGTACACCGCTTGACCGGCAAGACCGATAATAAAATTTGAATCCATTGCGTTCCCCTCCCGATTTGATCCGGCCTCTGCGGCATCTTAACCGGAATTGAAGCTGAGAAGCAGCGATTTGACGACCAGATACCAACCATCCACGAGCACGAACAACAAGATCTTGAACGGAAGCGAAATGACGGTCGGCGGAAGCATCATCATGCCCATTGCCATGAGCGTGCTGGAAACGACAATATCGATGACCAGAAACGGAATATAAATCATGAAGCCCATCTGAAAAGCGGTCTTCATCTCGCTGATGGCATAAGCCGGCACCATAACGGTCAGCGGAATATCTTCGAAACTTTTCGGCTTCTCCATGCCCGTATAATCCATGAACAGCAGCAGGTCTTTCTCCCGCGTATGCTTGAACATGAATTCTTTCATCGGGATCGCGGCTTTGTCCAGCGCCTCCATCTGCGTCAGCTCGCCTTTTACGTAAGGCTGAAGGGCCGTATCGTTAATAGACGACAACGTCGGCGACATGATAAAAAGCGTCAAAAAAAGTGCCAGTCCCACGAGCACCTGATTCGGCGGCATTTGCTGCGTACCGAGCGACGTTCTGACGAAACTGAGCACAATGACGATGCGTGTGAAACTGGTCATCAAAACCAGAAGGGCCGGCGCGATGCTGATGACCGTGATCAGCAGCAGAACGGACAAGGTGCTGGTTGCCGGCGCACCGTCCGAATTGGAATCTCCGCCTACCTGAATATCGATATTCGGGATCGGATTTTCGGTGCCGGTCGCATGCGCGGACGGCAAAACATGGATGAAGATAAAGACTATAGACAAAATCAACGTAATGATCAGCTTTTTTTTCATGGTTCCCTCGATCGTTCGACAGATTCCTCTTTTTCCAGCAGGTCGTCGACTTTGCGTCTCCGATCGGTGGCTTCTTTCAACCTCGTTTCGAATAATTGTTGGAACGAAGCTGAATCGAGCTCTTCCGCGTCTTCGGAAACGGTATTCGCGCGGCCTCGGAATCTGGATGTAAGTTTCTCCGCCCAATCGGGCAGAGCGATGTTCGGGCCGGTGCTTTGTTGCTCCAGCGCTTCGATCAGCATCTCCACCTCTTCGGCTTCAGAGATTTTGTCGATCAGAGTAATATTTTCGCCGACGCCGATCAAATAAACGCTGCGGCCGATCTCGACGATCTGTAGCGATTTATTTTGGCCGAGGCCGACTCCGCCCAGTGTACGGACAGAGCGGCCGCCGAACCAGCCCCGATTTTTTTTGCCCAGATACCGGATCAAAAAAACAATAAGGACGACAATCGCGATCAGGACGAAGATTACCCATACGAGATAGGAATACGCGCCGGTATCCGCCGTAAAGTTCGGCTGCTCTTCGTTTAATAAAAGCATAGGCGGTGTGCCGCCTTACGCGCCGAGCGTCTTGTTGATCGCTTCGATAACGCGGTCGGATTGGAACGGTTTTACGATGAAGTCTTTGGCGCCCGCTTGGATCGCGTCGATAACCATCGCCTGTTGACCCATGGCGGAGCACATAATGACTTTGGCGCTGGCGTCCAGCTTTTTGATTTCTTTCAGGGCGGCGATTCCGTCCATTTCCGGCATCGTGATATCCATCGTGATGAGATCCGGTTTAAGCTCCTTGAATTTTTCTACGGCTTGCGAGCCGTCTTGAGCTTCCCCTACGACTTCAAAGCCATTTTTCGTCAGAATATCTCTGATCATCATGCGCATGAAAGCTGCGTCGTCCACGATAAGAATACGGTTTGCCATTGATTAAAAATCCTCCCTGTCGATTGCGTTATTGTAAGTTTTGAATACGGTCCCACTGACTGACGATATCGGTTACGCGTACGCCGAAGTTTTCGTCGATGACGACGACTTCTCCTTTGGCGATCAGCTTATTGTTAACCAGGATATCGACGGGTTCGCCGGCCAGCTTATCCAGCTCGACGATGGAGCCCTGGGACAACTCCAGAATCTCCTTGATCTGCTTTTGGGTCCTTCCTAATTCTACGGTGACTTTGAGGGGAATGTCCATCAGTAATCCTAAATTATTTTCTTCCCCTTGACCGAAGCCGCCGTTCTGAAGATTCCCGAACTGCACGGGTTGAACATTCACGTTGCGTCCCGGCGCGCTGCCGTAATGGTTAGGCTGCGGAGGCTGCTGCTGCGGCATCGGCATCTGACCGTATCCCGGATATGCGCCGTAAGGCATGCCGTAATCGGGCTGCGCGCCCGGCGCTCCGTACCCCGGATAAGGAGGCTGCTGCGCCGGCGGCATCCCGTAAGGAGGCATCCCCTGCTGTTGGGCCGAAGCGGCGTACGGATCGGGATACGGCGTGTTCTGAACAGGTGCTTGCGGCTGCTGCATTTGCGGTTCCGGCTGCGCCGGAGCTTGAGCTTGCGGCGCTGCGGTCGGCTGAGGTTCCGGCGCCGTTTCTTCCATCGCGCCTCCCAGCAGCATCTCGACCATGCTTTTGGCAAAGTCTATGGTGATCAACTGCATAATGGTCGAATCGATCAAATCTCCGATCAAGAGACGGAACGACACTTTGATCAAGGTTTCTTCCATCGGAAGATTGCTGACCCCGTCTCCGCTGGCGACATCGAGAATATCGATAGCAGGAGGCGATATGTTGACAAACCGGTTAAAAATGGTGGACATCGACGTTGCCGAAGAGCCCATCATTTGATTCATTGCTTCTTGTACAGCGCTGATATGGATTTCGTTCAGTTCCTCATCCTGCGGATTCCCTTCTCCGCCGAGCATAAGGTCGGCGATGATCTGAGCGTCTCTTTTTTTGATCACGAGAGAGTTGATGCCTTGGAATCCGTCCACGTAATTGACGTGTACGGCGACATGCGGTTTAGGGAATTCGGATTCGAATTGGCTTCTTGTGATAATCGAAACTTTCGGCGTCGTAATATCGACTTTGCGGCCGAGCAGCGTAGACAATGCGGTCGCGGCGCTGCCGAACGTAATGTTCCCGATTTCGCCTAAAGCGTCTTGTTCGAGCGAACTCAAGAAGTCATCGACAGTCTTGGCGCTGCCCGCGTCGGAGCCGGCATCGTCAGGTTCCGACTGCTTGAGCAAAGCGTCGATTTCTTCCTGCGACAAATAATCTTTACTGGTCAAACTCCTCAACTCCTTCGTTGACGATCTCGTCGATTTGCACGGCGATCCGGTCTTTGATCATGCCCGGACTTCCGATGAATTTCAGGTTGTCTCCTACCCGGATCGCCAGTCCTTCTTCGGCGGCTTTATTCAGCGTAATGACGTCTCCAGGAGCTAAACTGAGAAATTCGCGGATCGTCAGCTGGGATTGGCCGAGCTCGGCGATAACCGGAAGCTCGGCACGGGTCACGCGTTGACGCAGCGCTTCGAGTTCTTCGGGAGCACGCGCTTTTTTCTGCGAAACGAACCAATGATGCACCGACAATTTCGACATGATCGGCTCGATCACGACGTGAGGGATACATAAGTTGATCATGCCGCTCGTATCGCCGATCTTGGTGCTGAGCGAGATCAGCGCGATCGTTTCGTTCGGCGATACGATCTGCATGAACTGCGGATTCGTCTCCAAAGCTTCCATTCGCGGCGAAAGGTCATACACTGTTTTCCATGCTTCTTGCAGATTCTCCAATGCCCTGCTGAAGATCCGTTCCATGATCATCAATTCGATCTCGGTGAGCGCTCCGGGCTTAACCGGCGCCGTTCCGCTGCCGCCCAACATGCGGTCCACCATCGCGAACGCGATGTTGGGGTGCACTTCGAGCACCATTCGGCCTTCGAGCGGCTCCGCTTCGAAAATGTTCAGAACGGTCATTTTCGGAATGGAGCGAATGAATTCGTCGTAAGGCAGTTGTTCGACCTGAACGACGTTGATCTGAACGAAGGTACGGAGTTGGGCGGAGAAGTAGGTCGTCAAGTTCCGCGCAAAGTTTTCATGAATTCGAGTCAAGCTTCGAATATGGTCTTTCGAGAAACGCACGGCGCGCTTGAAATCGTAAGAACGAATTTTACGCTGCGTCTCTTCTTTTTTCAGTTCTTCGGCATCCATTTCTCCTGAAGAAAGCGCAGCTAGCAGGGCATCGATCTCGTTCTGGGATAATACATCAACCAAACCTTTCACCCCCTCCCAATAGATACAGCCGTCCCTGACGGTACGGCTTGTAACTCATGCGATCCGTCTGCCGGCCGGGCGAATCAGATCGTAGCCAGCAAGAAGTTCGTGATATTCACGCTGACCACTTCGCCTTCGGGCAGCGATTTGTTGATCAGATTTTTAAGCTTGGTATTCAACTGCGTTTTTCCTTTGACGGTGCTCAAGCTTTCCGGCGTCATATCGGCCAGCGTCATCAAAACGATCGGCTTTACCGTAATTTCTTTGATTTCGTCGAATTCCGCTTTGGTTTTGGCGCTGTCGAGTTGGAACGAGAAATCGACTTGGACGATAAAGGAAGCGTCCGAAAGGTTAGTCTTGATGTCGGTCATATCGGAGCTGACGGCCACGATTTCTTTGGCGGACAGTTTTTTCTCCTGTTTGGCTTCGGGTTTCTTTTCTCCCGATGCGGTCGTTTCCTTATCGTTATTGCCGAATACCAAGAAAACGGCTACGACGATAAGCGTGATGGCCAATAACATCGTAATCAGCCACGGCAAAAGTTTCTTCATTCTTCTTCCCCCACGTTTTGCACTTTGATCGAAGCGGTGTGAAGCCCGATCGCGGCGTAATATTCGGTCATCAGCTTAACCACGTCGGCGGCTTTTTCAAGCACGATCATGCGTTTGCCGTTAACCAGCGTAACATAAGTGTCGGGCGTTTCTTCGACCATCTCGATTTGCAGCGCGTTAAGCCAGAGCGGCGAGCCGTTCAAACGAGTCACTGGAATCATGGTTTTCCTCCCGTAAAGCTGGCGCAAAGGCGGCTTGGATCAGCCGGCCGATGCGCCGCTATTCATTCCTCTTATCGTTTCAGGTTGACAACTTCTTGGAGAATTTCGTCGGACGTGGTGATGATTCTGGAGTTGGCTTGGAAACCGCGCTGAGCGGTAATCATCTCGGTGAATTCGCCCGTCAGGTCGACGTTCGACATTTCGAGTTGGCCGGCTACGATACCGCCTGCTTGCGCGTTAGCGCCGTCGGCTCCAGCTTCGAGCGAAATCGTTTCTCCCGGTGCCATCGCATTCTGTCCTACCCGATACAGATTGCCGCCGGCCTTTTCCAACCCTTCAGGGTTTCGTACGACAACGACTGCGATACGGTTTTCCGTATTGATTTCCCCTGCCGCGTCTCGAATCGTAACTGTTCCGTCACTGCCGATCGAAGACTTCGACCCTGCAGGGATATTGATCTTGGTGCCACCTGTGTTAAGAACATATAATCCGTCCCCATTTACCAAATCACCGTTTCCATCCACATGGAAATCGCCGGCTCTAGTCAAAAAATTGTCTCCGCCGTCTTCTCCGGTCAGCGATACTGCAAAGAATCCGTCTCCGTCGATCCGCAAGTCGGTAGGATTGTTCGTCGTCATCGCGCTACCAGCGAGATGCAGAGTGTCGATAGAACCGATCGAAACACCCAGACCGATTTGCTTGGCGTTGGAACCGCCGTTTGCATCCCCCGGAGCCGTTGCGCCTGCGGAAGTCTGACTGAGAATATCCTTGAACATAACGCGGGAAGCTTTGAATCCGGTCGTGTTGACGTTCGCGATATTGTTGCCGATGACGTCGAGTTTCGTTTGGAAGCCTTTCATGCCCGACACGCCCGAATACATGGATCTCAACATTAGATGATTCCTCCTATGATTTCGTCAATTTGATTTTTTCAGCAGATTTGATCTTTTTACATTTTACTTTATATTCCATGAAAAATCCCGGCTAAAAAGTGCTATCTTTCACCGCGTCATGCGTTCGGCGGCGATCCGGCTTCCTATCGGTCCAGCCGGTCTAGCTAGGAAACAATGACTGCACTGTCGATCTGCGTGAATACATTGTTTTTCATTGAATTTTCATCCACGGCCGTAACGACCGTTCGATTTTTGACGTTTACGATAAGAGCCATGTCCTGCATGAGCAGCAGCGACTCTTTGGATCCTTTGGCTGCGGCTTTGTCGATCGCGCTGCCGATCTTGCGGAGTTGTTCGGAATTAAGCTGAATGCCTCGCTGTTCCAGCCTTTTCGAAGCGTGTCCGCTGAACTTCAACAGCTGCTCGTCCAGAACGGATTGGAACGCTTCTCCGTTTGCCGGTTTGCCGGCCTGATTTCGTGAAACCGCTGGCGGAATCTTGCTCGGATACAGCTGGCCTACGCGAATCGGATCATTCATTTCATTTTACACCTCCGCTATCGCCGGACTCGGTCGTGCTCGCGGCCTCCTCTTGGGAAGTCTGCGCGGCATCCGATTTCGTTTCCGGAGCGGAAGCGCTCTGAGCCGCCGCTTGAGTCGCGGCTTTATCCGTCGAATCGGTTGTCGGCGTTTTATTGCCCGCGTCCGCTTTTTCGATCACGGTAATGTCGTTTACAGGAACCAGATAACTATCGACCGCCGCAAACATTTTACCGTCTTTTTGCAGAACCGAAGTTACGTCGCCCGTCAAATAATTTTTGGTTTCCGTGTCGTACCAAGTGATCTTCTGACCGATCAATTGAGACGCCGTGCCCATCGAAGCGTTCATTTGAGTCAACTGGGTAGACATGTTCATCAGCTGCTCCAGCGAGGAGAACTGGGCCATCTGAGCCGTAAACTGCGAATTGTCCATCGGAGACAACGGATCTTGGTTTTTAAGCTGCGCGATCAAGATGGTCATGAACTGGTCTTTGCCCATCGTCGCCGAATCGCTCTCTTTTTTAGACGCGGCCGCCGCTTTCTGAACGTTTTCTTTAGAATAGTTGGGCCAGATATTTGTCGTTGAAACGGATTCGTTTGCCAATGACAGAACCTCCTGACTGAATTATGCTTCCGCTACGAAAGAACTTCCGTTTTGTGCTGCTGTTTTCTGTCTTAACCATTCGCCGAGTTCTTCGCCGAGCTCCGCCGTCAATCTCGCATCGTCGGTCGCTTCTTCTCTCGAGCGGGAACGTCCGTTTTGCTGCTGTCCGTTTCCGGACTGATTGCCGTTTTGATCCATTTGCGATTGCAGCGACGAACTTTGCGTTACTTCGAGCCGCTCTACCGTAATGCCTTGGCTCTGAAGCGTTCCGCGAAGCTGTACCATCTGCTGTTCCAGCATATCTTTGGCCATCGCGTGTTCCGTCACGAAGTGGGCGACAAGCTGTCCCGCGTGCATCGTCAAGCGGATATCCACTTTGCCGAGATGATCCGGCGTCAGCGAGATTTTCGCTTCGGTAAATCCTTCTTTACGCAAAATCTCCAATCGATCCACGGCCAGTTTGGCTACCTCTTGCGGAATGCGCTGTACAGGTACGGCTTCGACCGGTTTGGCCGGCGTCGTTCCGTTTGCCCGGAGCGCCAATTCGCCCGCCGTGATCGTAGCTTGCGGTTTAAGTTCCTGCTGAGCGTCTTGATCGGTTCCGTCGCCCTGCTGCGTATCTGCGCCGCTTTGTTGAGCTTGACTTTTCGACTGCACGACCGTTTGATCGGCTGCGGATTTCAACTGCGTCTGAGCATCGGTTTTGCCGACTGCCGAATCGTTCTTGACCGCGGTTCCGATCTCTTGACCTTGAACCACGCCTGCGGACTGTTGAGCCGCGACCGATTTGGCGTTGATCTTCGTTTCTTTACCGACTTCTTCGACCGTTTGTTGGAGAGCGGTCAGCGCTTGTTGGGCCAGCGCCTTCATGTCCGGTGCCGTTTGATCGCTTTTTTGCATATCGATCAGCTGAACGACCGTATCTTGAAGCGCGAATTTGAGCGTTGCCGGATTGGAAGCCAGCGCGTTCACCGCGGATGCTTGGGTTTCGCCGCCTGCTTCTCCTTCTTGCGGATTCAGAAGAGCTTGCGCTTGTTGAATCCATCCTTGCAGCATCGACATCAGTTCGGGATGTTCTTGCAGCTGCCCGTCCAAAGAATCGAGCTGTTCAAGCAGATCGTCGAGTTTGGCATCCAACTGCTTGGTGTCGCCTTCTGCGGACGAATTTTCGTCTCCGCTGACTTGGCCTGCGGCCGCGATCAGTTGTTGAAGAGCTGCCAGAAGCGGGTTGGCCGGCGTTTCGGAACCTGTTTCGGATCCTGCGACCGCAGCCCCCATAAGTTGTTGAAGCGATTGGCCGAAGATCGCCGCCGCGCCGCTTGCCGAGGCGGCAGCCGAAGTCGTGGCGGAAGCCGCTGCTTTGCCGCCTCCTGCTCCGGAAGCCGGAGCGGCCGAACCTGTGGACATTCCCGGAATCGTCATTCCCATTTTCCTCTATTCACCTCCTCTCGAGTGTATTAGCTTCCGATCAATTTATTGGCCAAAGCAGCGGCCGTTTCGCTATCCGTGCCGGCCATTTGAGACAGAATGCCGGAACGCGTCGTATCGTCTACCGATTTCAAGATTGTCAGCACCTTTGCTTGATTGGTTTTGGCCATTTGCGCCAGCAGCGTTGCCGCGCTTGCAGCATCCATCGAACTGAACGTTTGAGCCAACTGCGTCTGGTTCAACGAACCGCCGGTCGAATTGGTTTGCGGCTGAGCCGAGGCTTTATCGGCATTGTCCGCGGCGGCTCGCGCTGCATTAGCCGCGGTCTCCAATTGCTGCGGCGACGTGGCGTTTTTGAGCATGATCGATATTTTGGCCGCTTTGTCCGCCGTCATCTTTTGCAGGATCGCCGATTGTTGTTCGGTTCCCATCGCGTTCAGAACCATCGCGATTTCTTCATTGGTCAAAGTCTCCAGAATCGGAGCCGCCTTGCTGGCGCTCATTGCCGCATAAGTGGCGGCGAGCTGTCTGACTTGATCGCTCGGTTTCGGTTTTTCTTTGCTTTGTTGATCCGCAGCCGCTTTCTTCTGAGCGGCTTTGGCGTCTTCGACCTGTTTTTTCAAGCTGTCCACTTCGGTTTGAGTGCTGGCTTGCTTTTGCTTGGCCGCGTTCAATTCCGTCGTTTTTTGCTGCAGCTGCGTTTTCAGCTGTTTGATCGTCGCTTCGTCGCTGGCTTTCTGCTGCTCTTTCTTCATGGCGGCTTGCTGTTCCGGCGTGTACGTCGGTTTGGGAAGCATCGTGCCGACAACAGGAATCTTGTTTGCCGTCTCCAGCACCGAATTGCGAGTGCTCGGATTCAATAAGGTAAGCAGCACGCCAACCAATACGATGGTGAACAGGATCGGGACGGCGAACAACAGAATTCGACCGGCTTTGCTGCCCGAACCTTCTTCCAGAGCCATCTCAGGTTGAACTTCGGTTTTTGCCATACGTTTCTCCTCCCTTTACTCTTGCGGCCGCGCCTGCGGTTTAATGGGCGCGGGAGGCGAAACGAACGGTCGCCATCTCATCAAGCTCGTTTTGCTCGCGCAGCAGTTCCTCTTTTTGGAAAGACTCCAAAGCTTTGCCGCGAGCTTGCATCCATACTTTTTCGTCCAGCATTTTCGTCGTGAGCTGTTCTTTCTTTTCTTCGACTTTTACTTGGGCCGTTTGAATATCTTGACGCTTTTGAAGAATGCATTGGTCGATATAGCTGATGTAATCCTGCATCTGTTGGAGTTGGGAAGCCGAAACGGTATTCGCGCTTTGGTCTTGAAGAGCATCGACCATCGAATCCTTGTCCGAAGACAATTGCGTCAGCGTCTGTTCTTCGGCTTGCAAACGTCCGATGGCCGAAGACAGGTGCATTTCCGCATGATTTTTTTCGCTCGTTTTGAGATCCACGACTTTTTGGAATGCATAAGTGAATTTCAACATTTCCTAAGGTCAGCTCCTTGAGAATTCTTGGATTAAACGTTCTATCGATTCGTCCAACGTCGTTTTTTCGTTTACCTTCTGCTTCGTGAAATCCCAGATTCGCTGGATATTCTCGATCGCTTCGTCGATCTCGTCGCTCGACCCTCGTTGGTAAGCGCCGATGTTGATCAGGTCTTCCGATTCTTTGTATACCGAGAGCAGCCGTTTGAGATTGTTCGCCGCTTCGGTCTGAATCTCGGGCGAGATGTCTTTCATGACCCGGCTGATGCTGGCCAGTACGTCGATCGCCGGAAAATGTCCGCGGTTCGCGATGCCCCGGTTGAGGACGATGTGTCCGTCCAAGATGCCCCGGACCGCGTCGGCGATTGGTTCGTTCATATCGTCGCCGTCGACCAGTACCGTGTAGAACGCGGTGATCGATCCGGTCGGTCCCGTACCGGCCCGTTCGAGAAGCTTGGGCAGGCTGGCGAAGACCGAAGGCGTATAGCCTCTCATCGCCGGCGGCTCGCCGACCGCGAGGCCGACTTCGCGCTGCGCCATCGCGTAGCGGGTAACCGAGTCCATCATCATCATCACGTTCATTCCGCGATCCCGATAATATTCGGCGATGCTGGTCGCAATCAACGCTCCTTTGATCCGGACCAGCGCGGGCTGGTCGGAAGTGGCGACGATGACTACCGAGCGGGCCAAGCCTTCGGGGCCGAGGTCCCGTTCGATAAAGTCCAGCACTTCGCGTCCCCGTTCGCCGATCAGCGCGATCACGTTGATATCGGCCGAAGTGTTCCGGGCGATCATCCCCATCAGCGTACTCTTGCCGACGCCCGAGCCGGCGAAGATGCCGACCCGCTGTCCTTTGCCGATCGTCAGCAGTCCGTCGATCGCTCTTACGCCGACGCTGATCGGCTCGTGCACTCTCGGACGCTGAAGCGGATTGCTCGGAATGTTGAAGGTCGAAGCATGCGCCATTCTCGCCGGAAGCATCGAGCCGTCAAGAGGTCTTCCGAGGCCGTCGAGCACTTTGCCCAGCAGTTCCGATCCGACTTGAACCGTCAGCGGCTTGCCCGTGCCGACCACGTCGCATCCCGGGCCGATCGACTGCAGTTCGCCGAGCGGCATCAGCAGCACTTTGTTGTCCCGAAAACCGACGACTTCGGCTTGGAGCGGAGGGGCCGTCTTGGTCGGGTAAATGTAGCAAACTTCGCCGATGCTTGCGTCCGGTCCTTCGGATTCGACCATCAGTCCGATGACCTGCGTCACTTTGCCGTTCACCCGGATCGGATCGAGCTGCCTGAGCTGATCCAAGTACTTGTCGACCAAAATTTTCTTCACCCTCTCACCTCCGTTTCGTTGTAATGTTTATCGGTGATGCTTACAAGGATTATTCTACACGTTTATAAAAAACCCGCTAAGGCTAAAAAGTGCTATTTCCTGAATTTAAAAAAACCCGGCAGCCTACCGGAATTCCTATAGGTTTCCGACCGGACTAGGAAGTCCTGCATTCCTCTAGTTCCCGGAACCTTCCTCATGCAGAGCCAATCTGAGCAATTCCCGTTTGATCTCGGTAAGCTGAGTATCGATTCGGGCATCCACGCTGCCGAAATTCGACCGGATCACGCATCCGCGGTCTTTGACCGTGGAATCGGGCAAAATCTCGAGTTCGGCTTGCGAATCGATCGACATGGCAAGCTCTTCGCGCGCCGAGTTGATCATCGAAAATTGCGAAGGCGCTACGCACAAAGCGATCGTGCCTTGTTCTCTTTTCCGGGAAAGCGTCTGACGGATCAAGCCGACCGTCAGCTCTTCGTCGTCGGCCAACTTGCGGTCGATGACTTTCTCCGCGATCGCCGTGCTAAGCTCGACCAGGAAAGGTTCCGCTTCTTGAATCATTTCTTCTTTGGTTCTGACACCTTCTTGGATCAGCGCTTGCGCTTCTTCGGCCGCCTGCTGCATCCGCAGAGCCAATTCGGCTTCGGCTTGAGCTTTGCCTTCCTCATAACCTTCTCGAAACCCCTGAGATTTGACCGCTTCGATCAGATGCTCGTCCTGCTCCCGCTTTTCCTGCCACCAGAGTTCGATCTGCTGCTGCGCTTCCGCCAACATGCGTTCCGCTTGATCGGCGGCTTCGCGAATCTGAAGCTCGGCGAAGTCTTTGGCGTCCCGAATCATCTCGTCTTTGAGCATAACCGTCTGTTGATCGGCAACCGGAGCCCGAAGTCCGTTCTGCTCGTCTTCAGGCTGGTGTTTCGAAGCATAGTGCCGGTGCAGATCCAGTTTGACAAACTCTTCTTTAGGCACGTATTGCGAAGATTTAATGAGGTTAGACAATGATATCATCTCCTCCGCCGCGAGCGATAATGATCTCTCCAGCTTCTTCCAGCTTACGGATAATCGTTACGATACGAGTCTGCGCTTCTTCGACGTCGCGCAGCCGTACAGGACCCATGAATTCCATTTCCTCGCGGAACGTTTCGGCCATCCGTTTGGACATGTTCTTGAATACGACTTCGCGAACTTCTTCGCTGGCCACTTTAAGCGCAAGCTGCAAGTCGGCGTTTTCCACATCGCGGATGATGCGCTGAATCGAACGGTCGTCGATGTTGACGATATCTTCGAACACGAACATTCTCTTTTTGATTTCTTCCGCCAATTCCGGATCTTGAATTTCGAGCGAATCCAGAATCGTGCGTTCCGTTCCCCGGTCTACGCCGTTGAGGATCGAAACGATCGATTCGATGCCGCCTGCCGTCGCGAAGTCCTGCGTAACGGTCGAAGACAGCTTCTGTTCCAGCACGCGTTCGACTTGAGCGATGACTTCCGGAGAGGTGCTGTCCATCATCGCGATCCGCCGTGCCACTTCCGCCTGCTTTTCCTGCGGAAGCGAAGAAAGGATGATGGATGCCTGATCGAACTGCAAATACGACAGCACCAACGCGATCGTTTGCGGATTTTCGTTTTGAATAAAGTTCAAGATTTGGCTCGGATCGGCTTTACGCGCAAAATCGAACGGCCGCACCTGCAAGGTTGCGGTCAATCGATTGATGACTTCCAAGGCTTTTTGCTCGCCGAGCGCTTTTTGCAGAATCTCTTTGGCGTAGTTGATCCCGCCTTGGGAAATATATTCTTGAGCCAGACAGATCTGGTGGAACTCGGCAAGCACCGAGTCCTTCTCGGAACTGTCCACCTTACGTACGTTTGCGATTTCGAGAGTCAATTGCTCGATTTCTTCGTCCCGCAAATGCTTGAAGATTTGAGCCGACACCTCAGGCCCCAGCGAGATCAACAGAATGGCTGCCTTCTGCCGTCCGCTTAACGTTTGCGAGCTTGCTTTGGCCACACTTCTTCACTCCTATTCATCGGCTAGCCAGGTACGCAGCAGATTAACGAATTCATCCGGCTTTTTCTTGGCGAGAGATTCCAACTGCTTGCGCATCTGGCTTTCTCCGCTGACGGTATCGAGATTGATGGAAGGCATTTCCGCCGGCGTAGGCAGAGCCATTTCTTCGAGCAGTTCCTCTTCGCGCGTTTTTCTTCTGCGGCGCAAGATCAGGAAGAGCGCGACTACGGCCAGAAGCACGACGCCGCCGATGATGCTCCAGAAAAGAACCGGAGACATGCCTGCAGCAGTTGGTGCCGGTTGAGTCGTGGCTACCGAAGGAATGACTTTGATTTTGGCGGCCAGTTCCTCGGGCGAATAGGTCACTCCGGAATCGGCAAGCGAAGCGCCCACGATATTGGACAAGATCCCTTCGATGTTGGTTCTTACCGTTCCGTCTAACGTCGTCGCTCCGTCGGGTGGTTCAATCGCGACGTTAATGGTTAAATCTTTTACGATATATGGGCTTTGCGCGATTTGCTTGGTAATCTGGTTAACTTGGTAATTCACGATCTTGTTGGAAGATTCCGAAGTCGATTGCCCGTTGGAGGTGCTTCCCGGGTAAGTCGGCACGGCCTGCGTTCCCGTTCCCGCTACTCCGCTATCGGCTGCCGCCGCTCCGGTATAACTCTCCTGCACGTCCTGCACGCTGATCTCGATGCCTTTCATGTTGGCTTCGTCAACCGGCGTATACAAGTTCTCCGTGGTATTCACCTGATCGAAATTCAGCTTGGAAGCGACCAATACGTTCACTTTATCGGCTCCCACGATGCTGCCGAGGAACATCTTCACGCTTTTTTCGATGTCGCTCTCGTATTTGCGCTGCATCGTCAGATTGTCCTGAATGGCGCCTGCCGAGCCCGCTCCGAATCCTTCTCCCGAATTGGAAGCGTACAAGATGGTATTATCGCTCGAAATCGTGATGTTATCGATCGGCAGATTCGGCACCGACGTTTTGACGAGATTGAAGTAACTGTCGATCACGTCCTGATTCGGACGGAATCCCGGTTTGAACGTCATCACGACCGAAGCCGAAGCTTGACTTTGATCTTCTTCGCTGGCAAAAAGACTTTCTTTCGGCAAATTCACCAAAACTTTTGCCCCGGCAACGCCGTCCATCATTTTGAGTAAAGATTCGACCTCGCCGTTCAATGCGCTGTTATATTTGACGTTAAACTCGTTTTCGGTCATCCCCAATGCCGACGTCGTCGTTCCGAACATCTTATTGAAGCCGATCGAACCGTTCTGAATGATGCCCTGGGACGCTACGTCGATTCGAACTCTGGCGGCGTTCGTGCTGGGCACGGACAACGTTTTGCCGTCCGAACTCAGTTTGTAAGGAATGCCTGCCGAATCCAGATAAGTCATGGTAGCCGCCGAGTCTTCCGCGCTCAGATCTTGAAAAGCCACCTCGTACTCCGTTTTCGAGAACTGCATGGTCAGTATGACGATCGTCAGCAGCGTGATGGCGACGGTCGATACCAGAAGGGCTTTTTGCGTTTTGCTGAGCCGGTTCCAGTAGCCCAGGAGCGAATCCCTTATTCGGGTCAATCTTTCGTTCACATTTTCACCCCGCTAGGCAGCATATGCTTGATTTCCTTCCCGTTACAATTGTGTTCGCATGATCTCCTGATAAGCCTCGATCACTTTGTTGCGCACTTGCGAAGTCATCTGAAGACCCAGCAGCGCTTGTTCGGCGGTGATCATGACTTGATCCACGCTCGCTTGACCCACCATGAACTGCTTTCCGGTGTTGTCCGCTGTTTTTTCCATATCGGAGACTCCTTGCAGCGCGTTCTGCAAATATTGGCCGAACTCCTGCATCGACTCGTGCGGGGTCGCTTTCGTTCCTTCCTGAACGCTCGAAGCGACGCGATTCGCCATTTGTACCGGGTTAAACATATGATTTTGAATCATGGTAGGCTCCTTTTCCGGCTTGACTTCGCCTCTGTGATGTTAAATGCGGGATTACTTGCCGATTTGCAGCGCTTTGGTAATCATGGCTTTGCTCGCGTTGAGGGCCGTCACGTTCGCTTCGTAAGAACGGGTAGCGGAGATCATGTCGACCATTTCTTTGGCGATATCCACGTTGGGCATTTGCACGTATCCGTTAGCGTCCGCATCCGGATGAGTCGGGTTGTAGACCAGTTTGAACGGCTCTTGGTCTTCTTGGATCTGGGTAACCTTCACGCCCGAAGCCGAGCTTTTGCCGTCCATCGCCGTTTTCAGCTTGTTCGCGAACGAGTTCGTCTCGTTTTCCGAAAAAACGGTCACTTTGCGGCGATAAGGTTGAGCTTTTCCGTCGACCACTTGCGCTCTCGTCGTGTCCGCGTTGGCGATGTTGGAAGAAATCACGTCCATCCGAAGCCGCTGAGCCGTCAGAGCCGATGCGCTAACGTCAAATCCGTTGCTGATTCTCATTAAGCGTTACCTCCCAATGCGGTTCTCATCATCTTGATCTGGTGGGTGACTTCTTCGAGATACGTATTGTAGCGAAGCTGGTTTTCCGCCAGGTTCGTCATTTCCGTATCGATGTCCACGTTGTTGGAATTGTTGTTCATTACGGTGCTCTTGTCGGTCGTGACTTGAGCGGTCGGAACGGAAGCGGAACCGATGGCGATATGGCGGGAATTGGTAATTCGCCCCTTAATAGAACCTACACCATTCATTTCCGACTGAAGCAGACTTTCGAAAGACACTTCGGAACGTTTGAAGAACGGAGTGTCCGCATTGGCGATGTTGTTAGAAATGACTTGCTGTCTGGTGTTCGAAGCATCGATGGCGCTCCGCAGGCGGTTAAAACCCGTATCGTTGAAAATATTCATCGATTCCACTCCTTCTGTTATTAAGCATTGTGCGTTCTATAAATTATACAAAATTAAATTCGGCTAAACTATTGTTTTTCTGAAAAAAGTTACCGATATTTCGAGTGCGCTCTTTTTATCGGACTTTATGAATGGAGAGCAGATAGATTCCTATGCTTTTCGTAACGTCTTACTTAAGTTTCTTCGAGTTGGACCTATAAAACAATAAGAAAAAAGCCCTATCTTTCCTTAGTTGAAAGACAGGGCTTTTTCTTATTTTGATTAAGCCGTTGCTTCATTGAAACGCATTTCGAAAAATGAATATGCTTACACGGCTCAACTCTTCCATCGGACGTCGAATACTCCGCCTGGAACCCTTAGTGACTTCCTAGAGGATGTACTGGCTCAAGTCGCGGTCTTTGGCAATATCGGCCAGCTTCTCGCGTACGTATTCCGGCGTGATGACCATCTGCTCCAGATTCAGTTCCGGCGCTTCGAAAGAAAGATCTTCGAGCAGCTTTTCCAAAATGGTATGCAGACGGCGCGCGCCGATATTCTCGGTATTCTGGTTCACGGAAGCCGCGATGCTCGCAATCTCGCGAATCGCTTCGTCCGAGAACCCGATCTCGATATTCTCGGTCTTCAACAGATCGACATACTGTTTGGTCAGCGCGTTCTGCGGCTCGGTCAAGATCGCGATAAAGTCCTCCAACGTCAGGCTCTCCAACTCTACCCGAATCGGGAAACGCCCTTGAAGTTCGGGGATCAGATCGGACGGCTTGGAGACATGGAAAGCGCCTGCGGCGATAAAGAGAACGTAGTCCGTCTTCACCGGACCGTACTTGGTCATGATGGTCGAACCTTCGACGATAGGAAGGATATCCCGCTGCACGCCTTCGCGCGAGACGTCGGGACCGTGCCCGCGGCCGCTTCCGGCCACTTTGTCGATCTCGTCGATAAAAATGATGCCCGATTGCTCGGCGCGGCGAACGGCTTCCTGATTGACGTCGTCCATATCGATCAGCTTGGCGGCTTCTTCTTGGATCAGCGCTTTGCGCGCTTCGCGGATCGGCAGTTTGCGCCGCTTGGTGCGCTTAGGCAGGAAATTGCCGAGCATTTCTTGAATGTTGCCCATCTGCTCGTTGCCTTGACCGGCCAACATGTCGAACATGTTCGGCATCGCGTCCTCGATATCGATCTCGATCACGTCGTCTTCCAGCTTGCCCGACAACAGATCGAAACGGACTTTGCGGCGGCGTTCGCTCAGGCTGCCTTCTTCGTAGCGCGTTTTCTCCGGCTCCGGTTCCGGCGTTTTGGCGGCTTGGCCGCCGAACAGCATTTCGAACGGATTGCGCTGCGAGGATGCCGACTTGGCGGCCGGAACCAGAATCTCGACGATCCGTTCGTTCGCCATTTCTTCGGCCCGGTCTTTGACGCTCTCCGTACGTTCGGCTTTGACCATGCGGATCGAAGTCTCGACGAGATCGCGCACCATCGCTTCGACGTCGCGTCCCACGTAACCCACTTCCGTGAATTTTGTCGCTTCGACTTTGATAAAAGGAGCGCCGACAAGTTTCGCCAAACGTCGCGCGATTTCCGTTTTGCCGACGCCGGTAGGTCCGATCATCAAGATGTTTTTCGGCACGACTTCGTCGCGCGTTTCTTCCGGCAGCAGGCTGCGGCGGTAACGGTTCCGCAGAGCGACCGCGACCGAACGTTTCGCTTTTTTCTGTCCCACGATGTACTTATCCAGTTCCGCCACGATTTCTCGCGGTGTCAGGGTTTCGTTCTTCATAGCCATTAGCCATACCCTCCACTCTGGGGCGCGCGGCCGCTCGTACGGATCGGCGGAAGACCGATTCGCAAGGCCGGGCGCGCCGTTATTGGCGTTAAAGTTCCTCGACGATGATGTTGTCGTTGGTATACACGCAGATCTCGGCCGCGATTTTCAGCGAAGCTTGAGCGATTTCTTTGGCGTCCATCTCCGCGTGGCGTTTGAGCGCGCGCGCAGCGGACAACGCGAAGTTGCCGCCCGAGCCGATCGCGATGATGTCGTCGTCCGGTTCGATGATCTCCCCGTTGCCCGAGATCAGCAGCATGCCTTCTTTGTCCAATACGATCATCAGCGCTTCGAGTTTCCGCAGCATCTGATCGGTACGCCATTCTTTGACCAATTCGACGGCCGCGCGCTGCAAGTTGCCTTGATGTTCTTCCAACTTGCCTTCGAATTTCTCGAACAGCGTGATCGCGTCGCCGACCGAACCCGCGAATCCGGCCAATACCTGACCGCGGTACAGACGACGAACCTTTTTCGCGTGCTGTTTCATGATGACGTTCTGACCCATCGTGACCTGGCCGTCGCCGGCGATAGCCGCTTTGCCGTTTTTGCGCACCGCGCAAATCGTTGTGGCGTGAAACGTAGTCTCCATCGTGATCCTCCTTTTCGGGGCGCGCGGATCAGCCCTGAGCGGTCGTCAGCGATCGTTCCGCCGTAAAGGCCGCAAGCTTATCCAATGCGCGCTGCGCCAAAGCTTCGTTCTTTTCCTTTTTGTTGCGGATCTTCTGTTCGAGTTTCGGCAGCAGGCCGAAGTTCGCGTTCATCGGTTGGAAATGATCCGGGTCGGCCGTCGTGATATAACGGGCCATACCGCCGAGCGTCGTTTCTTCCGGGAAGACGATCGGCTCTTGTCCGAGCGCCAGATGCGCGGCGTTAATGCCCGCGATCAGCCCCGAAGCCGCCGACTCGACATATCCTTCCACGCCCGTCATTTGACCGGCGAAGAACAGATTCGGACGGGTCTTGCATTGGTACGTCGGCTCGAGCAGTTTCGGCGAATTGATGAACGTGTTGCGGTGCATGACGCCGTAGCGCACGATATCCACGTTTTCGAGTCCCGGAATCATCTGGAACACGCGTTTCTGTTCGCCCCATTTGAGGTGCGTCTGGAAACCGACCAGATTGTACAGGGTGCCCGCAGCGTTGTCTTGACGCAGCTGCACGACCGCGAACGGGTTCTTGCCGGTACGCGGGTCGGGCAGACCGACCGGCTTCATCGGGCCGAACAGCGCCGTCTGACGGCCTCTGCGCATCATCACTTCGATCGGCATGCAGCCTTCGAAATAGATTTCTTTTTCGAACTCTTTTAATTCCGCCGTCTCCGCCGAGATCAAAGCTTCGTAGAAGCGGTCGAATTCTTCTTCGGTCATCGGGCAGTTCAAGTAAGCCGCTTCGCCTTTGTCGTAGCGGGAAGCCAGATAGACTTTGTCCATATCGATCGAATCTTTCTCGATGATCGGCGCCGCCGCGTCGTAGAAGTAGAAATATTCTTCGCCCATAAAGCCTTTGATCTGCTGCGACAGCGACGGCGAAGTCAGAGGTCCCGTCGCGATGACGGTGATTCCGTCTTCCGGAATCTCGGTGACTTCCTCTTCGCGCACGTCGACGAGCGGATGCTCTTTGAGCGCCTGCGTGATGCCGCCCGAGAACAGATCCCGGTCGACCGCGAGCGCCCCGCCCGCCGGAACGGCGCTGGCGTCGGCTTTGCCGATGACCAGCGAGTCGAGCCTGCGCATCTCTTCTTTCAAAACGCCGACCGCGCCCGTAAAGCCGTTCGCGCGCAGCGAGTTGCTGCACACCAGCTCCGCGAAATAGGATGTGTGATGCGCCGGCGTCTTCACTTTTGGCCGCATCTCGTAAAGCGTGACCGGAACGCCGCGGCTGGCGATCTGCCAAGCCGCCTCGCTTCCCGCCAGTCCCGCACCGATTACCGTTACCCGTTGATTGCTGCTCACTTCATGTTCCCCCTATGTTAAGCTTCCGCCGTATCTTCGTTGTCTTCGAGCACTTCCGTGTGGTCGCACGACGTACATTGCAGCTTCGTGCCCTGTTTGCTGCGCTTCTCGACCATCAGCGAGCTGCATACCGGGCAAGGCTTCGCCGACGGGCGATCCCACGATACGAAATCGCATTCCGGATATTTGTCGCAGCCGTAGAAGACGCGGCCTTTTTTGCTTCGGCGTTCCACCACGTGGCCTTCTTTGCACTTCGGACAGATCACGCCGATATTTTTGACGATCGGGCGCGTATTGCGGCAGTCCGGGAAGCCCGAGCAGGCCAAGAACTTGCCGAAACGCCCCATTTTGTAGACCATCGGTTTGCCGCATTTATCGCAGATTTCGTCGGACACTTCGTCCTGAATCTCGATTTCTTTCATTTCTTCTTCGGCGACTTCGAGTCTTTTTTCGAACGTGCCGTAGAACTCTTGCAGTACCCGCACCCATTCTTCTTCGCCTTCTTCCACGTGGTCGAGGCTTTCTTCCATATGAGCCGTGAATTCCGCGTCGAGAATTTCCGGGAAAAACTGTTCCATCTGCTCGTTGATCAGTTCGCCGAGTTCCGTCGGAACGAACTTCTTCTCTTCGATCGCGACGTAGCCGCGCTTCTGGATCGTCTCCAGCGTCGGCGCGTACGTACTCGGACGCCCGATCCCCAGTTCCTCCAGCGTCTTGACGAGCCGGGCTTCCGTGTAACGCGGAGGCGGCTGCGTGAAATGCTGCTTCGGTTCGACTTCTTTGCGCGTCAGCTTGTCGCCTTTGGCAAGTGCCGGAAGGAACTTGTCTTCTTCCACGCTGCCGTCGTCGTTGCCTTCCACGTACACTTTCATGAAACCTTGGAAGCGGACTTTCGAACCGACCGCCCGGAACGTCGCGCTGCCCGATTCGATATCGACCGACATCGTGTCCAACACGGCCGAAGACATCTGGCTGGCGACGAAACGCTCCCATACCAATTTGTACAGCCGGAACTGATCGCGGCTCATGAACGCTTTGACCGATTCCGGATCGCGCGAGATCGACGTCGGACGAACGGCTTCGTGCGCGTCCTGCGCGCCGGCGGATTTCTTGGAGTACTGCCGAGGCGTCTCCGGAACGAAATCGCTGCCGTAACGTTCGCCGATGAACTCTTTCGCTTCTTCCTGCGCGCTTCCGGCGATTCGCGTGGAGTCGGTACGCATGTAAGTGATCAGACCGACCGTGCCTTCCTTGCCGAGATCGATGCCTTCATAGAGCTGTTGGGCGACCGACATCGTTTTGGCGGCGCGGAAATTCAGTTTGCGCGCGGCTTCCTGCTGCAGGGAGCTTGTGGTGAACGGAGGCGAAGGGTGACGCTGACGCTCTCTTTCTTTGACTTCGCCCACGACGAAGTCTTTGCCTTCGAAGGCGGCCATGACTTCCTGCACGTCCTGTTCGCTGTGAAGCTCTTTTTTGGCGCCGTTCAGTTGATGGAACTTGGCTTCGAATTCGTTGCCTTTCACGGCCAAACGCGCGGTAATGCTCCAGTATTCTTCCGGCACGAATTCCGCGATCTCGTTTTCCCGGTCGATGATCAGCTTCACCGCTACCGACTGCACGCGTCCTGCCGACAAGCCTTTTTTGACTTTTTTCCAGAGCAGCGGGCTGATCTTATACCCGACGAGGCGATCCAGAATCCGGCGAGCCTGTTGGGCGTTGACCAGATCCATATTGATCGGTCTCGGCGTCTTGAACGCGTCTTTGACCGCCTGCTTGGTGATTTCGTTGAACACGACGCGGCAGTCTTGGACGTTATCGATATCGAGCGCGTGCGCCAGATGCCAGGCAATCGCTTCGCCTTCGCGATCGGGGTCGGCCGCCAGATAGACTTTTTTGACTTTTTTGCTCGCGTCTTTCAGTTCTTTCAAGATCGAACCTTTGCCGCGGATCGTGATGTATTTCGGATTGAATTCGTTCTCGACTTCGACCCCGATCTGGCTTTTCGGAAGATCCCGAATATGGCCCATGGACGCCTTGACGATGAACTTGCTGCCTAAGTATTTGCCGATCGTTTTCGCCTTTGCGGGCGATTCCACGATGACGAGCGAATCTGCCATAGGTTCGGCCTCCTCTCAAGTTGTATGCGCGCGGCTTTCCGGGCCCCTTGCCCTGAACCGCGCCATTCTTCGATTGTTGGGTGGTACGAATATTGGTTTAGTGTAGGTCGGGGTCAGCGGATCGGTCACCTGTCCAGGTATACACGGCGCCGGAGAGCGACTTCACCTGGCTTTTTATGATTAACGATAGCAGAACGGAATGTAAAAGTCCAAACTCCCAGGACGTCTCCCGCTGCAGTTCGTCGATGCTTGCATCCCCTTGCTCCAATATAACGTATATCTTCCGCTCCTCTTTTGTCAATTTTTCATGTACCTCTTTTTTTTCGCGATCCGCCGCGGCCGAAACGAACAAATGCGAATACTCCTCCAAAATATCGTCCGCGGTCGCGCAAGGTTTGGCCCCGTGTTTGATCAATTCGAACGTTCCCGCGCTTTTGGGCGAAGTCACGGAACCGGGTACCGCGAACACGTCGCGCCCGTTTTCCAGGGCATAGTCGGCGGTGATCAGCGAACCGCTCCGCTGCGCCGCCTCGACGATCAGCACGCCTCTGGACAGTCCGGCGATAATCCGGTTGCGCAGAGGGAACAGTCCCGGCGAAGGACGAGTTCCCGGCGGAAATTCCGAAACCAACAATCCGTGACGGGCGATGTCTTGATGCAGCTGCCGATGTTCGGGCGGATAGACGACGTCCACGCCCGCCCCCAGCACCGCGATGGTGGAACCTCCGCGCTTCAACGCTTCCCGGTGGCAGAATCCGTCGATGCCCCGCGCCATGCCGCTGATCAGGCAGACGCCGCGTTCGGCCAGCGTGCCGGAGATGCGTTCGCAGACGATGCGTCCGTAAGAAGTCGGCATTCGGGTTCCCACTACGGCGATTCCGAAATCGGCCAGCAGTTCCCGTCGGCCGATCGTATACAGCACCCACGGAGCCTGAGCAGTTTCCTTCATTAAAGTAGGATATTCTCCGTCCGCGAAAGTTACCGGAACGATGCCTTTGCTTGCCAAAATCTCCGCGCGTTCTTCGGTTCGCTTCCGATTCAGTTTGCCGGCGGCCGCGGCAAGCTTCCGTTCCGCTCCGAACGACGACCAATCTTCCGGGGAAAGATCGAATAAGTCTTCCGCGCGAATCTGCCGTTCATCCGCGATCGCCTTCAACCTTTGAATGCTTAACCAACCGATCCCCGGCGTCTCGTGCAGCCCGATCAGCCAGAGAGACTCTGCCGGTAAATATAAAGTCATGCCGAATGCCTCCTTTTTAATTCCCTCGAGATTCCGTTATTCGACGCGCAGCGCAAAAAAAGCAGCCTTTCTCCCCATAGGGAAAGAAAGGCTGCTTGCCTAATCAACAAACGAACGCTATTCGATTCGAATCAAGCCGAAAATCAACCTGCCGTGAACGTATCCAGAATGCCGCGTTCTTCCAGAACCGCGACAAGCGTCGAACCCATCTCCGAAGGCGTCGGCGCGACGCGGATGCCGCACTCTTCGAGCTTGGCGATCTTCTCGGCCGCCGTACCTTTGCCGCCCGAGATGATGGCGCCGGCATGGCCCATCCGTTTGCCCGGAGGCGCGGTAGCGCCGCCGATGAAGCCTACGACCGGTTTGGTCATGTTGGCTTTGATCCACTCGGCCGCTTCTTCTTCCGCGGTACCGCCGATCTCGCCGATCATGACGACCGCCTGCGTGCCTTCGTCTTCGTTGAAGAGCTTCAGGATGTCGATAAATTCCGAACCTTTGACCGGGTCGCCGCCGATGCCTACAGCGGTAGACTGGCCGATGCCGCGCGTCGTCAACTGATGCACGGCTTCGTACGTCAGCGTTCCGCTTCGGGATACGACGCCTACTTTGCCCGCTTTATGAATATAGCCCGGCATAATGCCGATCTTGCACGCTTCCGGCGTGATGACGCCCGGACAGTTCGGTCCGATCAGCACGGATTTTTTGCCTTCCATGTAACGCTTGACCTTAACCATGTCCAGCACCGGAATGCCTTCCGTGATGCAGATGACCAGATCCAGCTCGGCGTCTACGGCTTCCATGATGGAGTCCGCGGCGAATGCCGGCGGAACGTAGATTACGCTCGCCGTCGCGCCTGTCGCTTTTACCGCTTCGTTGACCGTATTGAATACCGGAAGTTTAACGGTACTGCCGTTTTCGAGGGTAATCTCGACTTCGGTGCCGCCTTTGCCCGGCGTAACGCCGCCGACCATCTGCGTACCGTATTCCAAGGCGCCTTTCGTATGGAAAAGCCCCGTCTCGCCCGTAATGCCCTGCGTAATGACCTTCGTATTTTTATCCACCAGAATACTCATGCCGATCCACATCCTCCGTTTAAAGTCGGTTTGCGAAACTGACGCTGCGGTGCTTCAGTCGATTATACCAATTCCACGATCTTCTGCGCGCCGTCGGCCATCGAGTCCGCGGATACGATATTGAGTCCCGATTCGTTCAGGATCTTCTTGCCCAGTTCGACGTTCGTGCCTTCGAGGCGCACGACGAGCGGTTTGTCCAGTTTGATCTGCTTCGCCGCTTCCACCACGCCGTCCGCGATGACGTCGCAGCGCATGATGCCGCCGAAGATGTTGATGAAGATCCCTTTGACTTCCGGGTCGGACAGAATGATCTTGAAGGCTTCGGTAACTTTCTCCTTCGTCGCGCCGCCCCCTACGTCCAGGAAGTTGGCGGGTTCTCCGCCGTAGTATTTGATGATATCCATCGTCGCCATCGCAAGGCCCGCGCCGTTGACCATACAGCCGATATTGCCGTCGAGCGCTATGTAGCTCAGGTCGAATTTGGATGCGGCGATTTCTTTCTCGTCTTCTTCGTCCAGATCGCGCAGCGCCAAAATGTCTTTGTGGCGGAACAGCGAGTTGGAATCGAAGTTGAGTTTGGCGTCAAGCGCCATCACGTCGCCCGCGCCCGTCACGACGAGCGGATTGATCTCGGCGATCGAGCAGTCTTTGTCCACGAAGGCCGTGTAGAGCGCCATCATGAACTTCGCCGCTTTGTTCACCAGTTCTTTCGGAATGTTGATCGCGTAAGCCAGACGGCGAGCCTGGAAAGGCTGCAATCCGACGGCCGGGTCGACCACTTCGCGGAAGATCTTCTCCGGAGTGGCGGCCGCCACTTCTTCGATCTCCGTTCCGCCTTCTTCCGAAGCCATCAGCACCACGCTGCCGGTTCCCCGGTCCACGACGACGCCGACGTAATATTCTTTTTTGATGTCGCAGCCTTCTTCGATCAGAAGACGCTTGATCTCTTTGCCTTCGGGTCCGGTCTGATGGGTTACGAGCACTTTGCCGAGCAGCTCCTCGGCGTAAGTCCGTACTTCATCCAGACTTTTCGCAATCTTGACCCCTCCGGCTTTGCCCCGTCCGCCCGCATGGATCTGTGCCTTTACGACGACGACCGGACTTCCGAGTTCGCGGGCCGCGTTCACGGCTTCTTCGACGTTGAACGCTACCTTCCCGCGCGGCACGGATACTCCGTACTGCTGCAAAACTTCTTTGCCTTGATATTCGTGGATATTCATTTTGAATCCTCCTATCAAATTGGCTCGCACCAGGCGGGTTGCCAGGCAGAAAAGTACAACCTCAATCATTATAGCACGACTGATAGGTGATTTTAAAACGCTTTCTTAAAATTCGAACTATTCCGCTTTTTTCGACACGTTTTTCTTTTCGTTCGTTCGCCCTTTTCGCCATCTCTTTTCTTTTTCGACAAAAAGAGTTTCCCCTCCCGGTCTCTCCGAACGATCGAACGCCGAAAAAGCCGAAGTCCCCTAGGACTCCGGCTTCCGCGTAAACGAATCTTTTCGTGACGATCGATCCGTTGTTTATTTGCCCGACGATTTGATATTGACTTCATGCGCCCGAGCCAGCAGGTTCTGGAAACGGCCGAGCAGTTCCAAGAACTCCGGCACTTCCATTTGCAGGTCTCTCGCCATGCATTCGGGAATCGGAGCGGCTTTCTCTCTCAATTCCTTGCCTTTCTCGGTCAAGGAAATGAATACTTTGCGTTCGTCTTCGGTGGAGCGGTTGCGTTCGACCAACCCGGCGCTCTCCAGACGTTTGAGCAGCGGAGTCAACGTTCCCGAATCGAGGAACAATTCCTCGCCCAATTCCTTCACCGTGCGTTCGTCTTGTTCCCATAACACGATCAGCACCAAATACTGCGAATAAGTCACGCCCAATTGTTCCAGATACGGCTGATACATCTTCGTGATCTCGCGCGAACTGGCATAGATCGAGAAGCACAGCATGTTGTCCAATTGAAGCTGCGGATACTCGTCGGTTTTGCCCATAATGCGTACCCCTCTCCTAGATCGTTTCCGATTTTCATTTACAAACATAATCGCATTAAATTTGATTGTTGTAAATACGTTGGGCTAGAATTTGTCGAAAAATTCACTCGAACGGTCACTTTTTTGCAGGTTTCGGATTTTTGCGCCGGATCCGGATACGGCACATCGAATCGTCCGGCCGCCCGTTCGATCGCTTCGATCGTCTTGACTTCCTTCAAGCTCCCGTTACAATAGAAGAAGTCGAAGGGGATCGGTTATCGCCCCTGTTCTATTTCCGAAAAAAGAGGAAGCACCCTTTTTCGAGCCGCGCGGCAGCATGCCGCCATTTTACGAAAAAGAGGTGTTTTTGGTGTACGGAAAAAGTTATAGCGCGTGCCTGTACGGCGTGGACGGCGTCATCGTCGAAGTCGAGGTAGATATCACGAACGGGCTGCCGGCGACGGCGGTGATCGGACTTCCGGACTCCGCCGTGCGCGAAGCGACCGACCGGGTCAAAGCCGCGCTCAAAAACTGCGGGTTCCGCTTTCCCAATCGACGGATCACGATCAGTCTCGCTCCAGCCGATCTGCGAAAAGAAGGCTCTTCGCTCGATCTCGCCATCGCGCTGGGAATCCTGCTCTCCGACGAACAGCTTCGGCTTCCCGAAGGGCGCCGCTTCGTCGCGATCGGGGAACTCTCGCTCGACGGAACGCTGCGGCCCGTTCCCGGCGTGTTGGCGATGGCCGACTGCGCTAAGCGGCAAGGCTTCGACGCCGTCTTGATCCCTCCGCAAAACGCGAACGAAGCCGCGCTGGTCAACGGGATCGACATCTATGCGCTTCCCCATCTGCGCATGCTCGTTCCCGAAAGCCAGCGCGAAGAATTGGCGGCCGGGCGGGAGCGGCGTTACGATTTCGACGCGGACGGACTGCTCTATCTGCCGCAGGCAAGCCTGCCCGCTTCTTTTCCGGCTGCCGCTTCGCCGGACGGCGACGATTATATCGACGTCTTCGGGCAAGAACATGCCAAACGCGCGCTGACGATCGCGGCGTCGGGCATGCACAACATTCTGCTCTCGGGTCCGCCCGGTACCGGCAAAACGATGCTGATCAAAAGGCTGCCGAGCATCATGACCGAGTTGTCCGAAAACGAAGCGCTGGAAGCGACCAAGATTCTGAGCGCGGCCGGACGATTGCCAAGCGCGAGTCAAGGCCTGATCCGGAAACGTCCGTTCCGTTCGCCGCATCATACCATCTCGCCTTCGGGACTTGCGGGCGGCGGCTCGATTCCGCGGCCGGGCGAAGTCAGCTTGGCTCACCGCGGCGTGCTGTTTCTCGACGAACTCCCGGAATTCTCCAGAGGCACGCTCGAAGTGCTGCGCCAACCGCTCGAAGACCGGATCGTCACGATCAGCCGCGCGCGGGCTTCGTTTACTTTCCCGGCCCATTTCATGCTGGCCTGTTCGATGAATCCTTGTCCTTGCGGCGGCGGACGCGGCGAAGACGGATATTCCGCCTGCACCTGTTCCGCTTCGGCGATCGCCCGTTACCGCAGCCGCATTTCGGGGCCGCTGCTCGACCGTATCGATATGCAGATCGAAGTCCCGCAGCCTTCATCCGGCGATTCGGCCGCGCCCGGTCTGTCGTCCGCCGATTTGAAAAATCGGGTCGAAGCGGCTGCGGAACGTCAGCGGGCCCGCTATCGGGAACTGCCGGCGGAATCGAACAGCGACCTGAGCGGAGCGCTGCTCCGCAAATACGCTTCGCCCGGCCGCGAAGCGGCGCTGCTGCTCGATACCGCGATCGGCGCTTTGGGACTCAGCATGCGTTCGCGGGACCGGATTCTGAAATTGGCGCTGACGATCGCCGATCTGGAAGATTGCGCGGAGATCCGCACCGAACATGTCGCCGAGGCTTTGCAGTATCGGCAGATGGACCGCAGAGAGCGGGATTGAATCGGACGGATACGGAAACTCCGAAGCGATTCGCATATGGACAAACCGAACAGGACCGCTCGCGGGGAGCGGTCCTGTTTGTCGTTTATCCCCAATCAAAAGTCAAAAAGCTTCTTCGATCTGTTCCAGCGAACGGATCTCCAGATTTCGGCCCAACATGACCGCGATCACGTCGAAACGGATCGGTCGGTCGGACAAACCGAAGCGGTGCAGATACGCTTCCGCCGTATGGCGCACTTTGCGAATCTTGCGGGCATCGACCGATTCGGCCGGAAGACCGAATCCGCTGCCGCTTCGGCTGCGCACTTCGACGAACAGAATCGTCTCGCCTCGGACCGCGATCAGGTCCAGCTCTCCGGTCCGGCAGCTCCAATTGCGTTCTTTGACGGTCCAGCCGTTCCGCTCCAAATGCAAAGCCGCCGCGTCTTCGGCGGCTTTGCCTTTTTCTTTGCGGGTATAAGCCGTCCGCGCGGGTCCTCTATGTAAGGAAGCGGCTCCGGCCGAAGCAGGCGCTTCCTTCGTCTTGCGTTCGTTATCGCTCATCGGCCGCTCCTTCTGCCTGCTTCCCGGTCGCTTCGATAAACGAAAGCCAACAGCTCGGCGACCAGCCCGTACAGTTCGGCCGGAATCTGCTGATCCAGATCGAGCTTGGATAACACTTCGACCAATGCGGCGTCTTCCTGAATCGGAACGCCGGCATCCTGCGCGCGGGCGAGAATAGCTTCCGCGATGCTGCCTTTGCCTTTGGCGACGACCACCGGCGCGTTCATCTGATCCGGCGAATATTTAAGCGCGACGGCCCGTTTGCGGGCCGTTTCTTCGGGTTTCGGTTCTTTCCCGTTCATATCTTCACATCCACCCCGCGATAAGATTGCGGCGTATAAGAGAGCGTGGTATTCCCTTCGCCGACGGCGTCCACCGTGCGTTGAGGCAGCGCGTCGGTGCGCAGCGCCATCAGTTGGTAGCCCGCCGCATGCAAAGCCGACGAAATCTCCGCTTGTCCGGCTTCGAGCAGCGGACGCGCCCATTCTTCGTCGTTGCGGAAATTCAAGCTGACTTTGCGGTCTACCACCTGCACGTCGATCACGGTACGTCCCAGCGCTTTCATGTCGAGATCGAACCACAATCGGCAGTTCGAAGCGTCGAGTTCGCCTTTGGGTCCCCGCTTCGATTCGATCTGCACGGACGCCGTCTGATTGCCGTCCGGACCGACGAACGGCAGGAACATCGTCACCTGCGCGAAAGGCGCGGTGCGGTCCGTATTCAGCAGAAGCTGCTGTCCGGTCAACTGCTGGACGGCCTGCTGCGCGGCGTCTTTGATTCCGGCCGGAAGCGTGTCCGACGAGGAGAGCTGCAGAAGCAGCGACTTCAACGTCTCCCGCACTTCGGCGGCCGCAGGCTGGGCGGCTTGAGGCTGCGCGGCTTTGCCGTCGGCGGTCGCGGCGTCGGGGCGAAGCTCGTCGCCTTGAACCGCGCGCAGCGCCTGCTCGGCGGCGGCTCGCACGGCCGCCGAGACCCCCGGACGAGAATCCGCGTTCGGGGCGGAGGCCGCCTGCTCGGCGGCGGCCGGGGTTCCCACCGCGGCAGGCGCGGCGGCGGACTGCGCCGAAGCGGCGCCGCCCTGCGGAGCGGCCTGCTGCGCC
>NZ_NJDE01000018.1 GCF_002205895.1 Saccharibacillus sp. O23 | reverse complement strand
GCAGCCCCGGGCCGGCGATGCCAAGCCGCCGGCCGAACCGTCCCGCCCCGCGCAGCCGGGCGGAGAGACGCAGCCGCCCGATTCCGGCGGCAGCGCGATGGACCGGCTGCTGGCCGCCAAGAAGCGCAGCGGCCGTTAAATCCGAAGCGGCCGACGGCCGGCCGCTTCGGATTCGCTGGAACGCTCGAGCCGCCGCTTGCCGGCCGGCCGATTGTCCGGCTTCGCTTTTCGAAGCTTACGGATGCTTCCGAAGCCGAATAGGGCTTGCTCGGGCTTCGGCCTTTGATTTGCGCTTAACCGGTTTCAGCCTTCGACTTCCGCTTGATCCGCGGAAGCCGAAGGCTGTTTGTTTTCCGGCCGCCGTTTTCGTTAAGGTCGTTACCGCTTCTCCCGCCAAGCCGTTTACACAAATCGTCGTTTCGTTTGACACATCCGGCTGGACGCGCGGCGCATTCCTGCTTATAAAGAAAAGAACGACCTTTATCGGAAAGCGGGTGGGAAGCGATGAATAACATCTTCGGACGCGATACCGCGCCCCAGCCGGATAACCGGCCGAAATCTTCGAGCCGCTTGCGGGAGATCTTCGCCGTGTCGCTCAAACTGGGCTTGACCTCGTTCGGCGGTCCCGTCGCGCATCTGGGCTATTTTCGCGAAGAATACGTAAGACGTCGCAAATGGATCGACGAGCGAGACTACGGCGAGCTGGTCGCGCTCTGCCAATTCCTGCCCGGACCGGCCAGCAGTCAAGTCGGCATGGGGATCGGCATGATGCGCGGGGGAGTCGCCGGCGCTCTGCTGGCTTGGGCCGGTTTTACGCTGCCTTCGGTCGCATTGATGATTTTGTTCGCTTTGCTGCTGCAAACCTTCGACGCTTCCGGAGCCGGATGGATTCACGGCTTGAAGATCGCGGCGGTGGCGGTCGTCGCTCAAGCCGTGCTCGGGATGGGCCGAAGTCTGGCGCCGGACCGGACTCGCGCGGCGATCGCGGTGCTGGCCGCCTGCGCGGTTCTGCTCGGGCAGACGGCATTCAGTCAGATCTCCGTCATTGCCGCTGCCGCCGTCGCGGGGATGATTTTGTACCGCAAAACGCAAGCGGATTCGGTACCCGGCCTGCGCGTGCCGATCGGCAAGAAGTTCGCGGCGTGCTGCCTGATCGCTTTTTTCGCTTTGCTTGCGCTGCTCCCGCTGCTGCGATCCGTCGTCGACAATGAAGCGTTGAATCTGTTCGACGGATTTTACCGGTCGGGCGCTCTCGTTTTCGGCGGCGGACATGTCGTCCTGCCTTTGCTCGAACGGGAGGTCGTGCCGACCGGGTTCGTGAACGCTTCGGACTTTCTGTCCGGTTATGCCGCCGCGCAAGCCGTTCCCGGTCCGCTGTTCACGTTCGCCGCTTATCTCGGCATGATCGGAGGAGGATGGAGCGGAGCGCTGATCTGCACGGTGGCCGTCTTCCTTCCGGCTTTTCTGTTGGTCGCGGGCGCTCTGCCTTTTTGGAGCCGCGTCAATCGCAGTCCCGGAATCCGCGCGGCGGTAAAGGGAGCGAACGCGGCGGTCGTGGGCATCCTGCTGGCGGCTCTGTACGATCCGGTCTGGATCTCGGCTGTGGGTTCGTCCGCGGATTTCGCGCTTGCGGCGCTGCTGTTCGTGCTGCTGAACTTCTGTAAGCTTCCGGCATGGGCGATCGCGGCGGCGGGAGCGGCGGTCGGCGAGCTGTTCGGGCTTCTGTTCTGAACAAAAAGAGCTTTCCGACAAACATCGGAAAGCTCTTTTACATCCGGATGATCCGTTATCGGCGAAGTTCGTAGAACTCGCAAGCCTCGCGGTCGTAATAGTCCAGATCGCTGACGCTGGATTGGATCGCGATCATGGACGAATCGAACCGGATGATCAGTCCGCCCGCGTTGATCATGTCGTCGTCTCGAAAAACGCGCACGGTTCGTTCTTGTTCCATCGCTTCTTGAAAATCGGCTTCGCTTTCGAGCCTTCGGTTGGTGGCCATGCCTTTCCTCCTTGTCGTGCCTGTCTGCGAACCTCGGCCGCTGCACATTCTTTCCTATTCTAGCATATAAGGCGAAAAGGCACGTCGGAATCCCGGTTCGCAAAGCGTAAAAAGATGAGCATCGGGCAGAACGAAAAGTGGTTTCCGATTTGTTTTCATGTCAAAAGGCAAAGAAATCCACATCGCGGCAAAATGCTTTTCGTCCTCGCGAAAGATCCGAACTATTGCCTTGACCGCTAAAGAGGCACATCGTTAAGTTTGCGTGCGCGTCCTACATAAAACGGTTTATATTTTTTCGTGAAAACCCTTTCGCTCGCTTGGGCAGCGCGTATAATAAAACGGGAAGCCGCAGGCCGCAAGCCGGAAAGCGGCAGCTCGACCCCGAACTCATAGAAGCGATCTTTAGGAGGATGAACGAATGAATCCCGTAATTTTGTGGCCGGAAGGCGCGCCGAACGCGCTCGGAACGACGGAAGAAGACGTGCCTGCTCTTTTCCCTTATCTGCTTGAAGGAGATAATCGCGCGGCGGTCATCGTGTGTCCGGGCGGAGGTTACGAGTTCCGTGCGGACCATGAAGGCAAACCGATCGCGCTCTGGTTGAACACGCTCGGCATCTCGGCTTTCGTGCTCCGCTACCGCGTAGCGCCTTACCGATACCCGAATGCTTTGTCCGACGCGAAGCGGGCGATCCGTACCGTGCGCCATCGCGCGGCGGAGTTCGGACTGGACCCGGCGCGAATCGGCATCTTGGGCTTTTCGGCCGGCGGTCATCTGGTCTCGACGGCAGGAACCTTGTACGATGCCGGCGACGCGGGATCGGCCGATCCGATCGAACGGCTGTCGAGCCGTCCGGATCTGCTGATGCTGTGTTATCCGGTGATCACGATGCAGGACCCGTACACGCATCAAGGCTCGCGCAACGCGCTGCTCGGACCGGACGTTTCTGCGGAAGAGATCGATTCGCTCAGCAGCGAGCTTAACGTCACCGAAGATACGCCGCCGACGTTCTTGTGGCATACTTCCGAAGACGCGGCCGTACCTGTCGAGAACAGCCTGCGATTCGCTTCCGCGCTGGGTCGAAACGGCGTGCCGTTCGATCTGCACGTCTACGCGCTCGGCGGTCACGGCATGGGCATGGCCGAAGAAGACGAACACGTACGCCATTGGACGGGACAGGGCGCGTCTTGGCTGAAGCTGAACGGGTTCGCCGAACGCGTCTGAACGAAGCGCGGTAAGCCGGCGGAACGCAAGCGCGATTCGGGTCGGTCCGAAAGGCTCGCAAGGTCCGTTCGTTCCGGACGGCAGCAGAAGCTTTTCGAAGCCTTTTCCTTAGGGAAAAGGCTTTTTCGGCGTTAAGGTTCCGTTTCGACCGACCAACCTGATTCATTGAAATTCCAAGCGGTGAATAAATCAGTGGAAAGGGGTGGAAACGTTTCCTATAGCGAAGATGAAACATTCAATTTGAACCTCTTCGATTTCGGGCCAAATGGCAAAAACACCGAATGCAACCGCTTACTTGTCGAGATTTTTACGCCTTGACAGGGTTCCGGTTCCTGAAAATGACAGCGGTTTAAAGAAAGCGGTTTTTTGATTTTAGAAATTCGCGCAAATCGTATTGACACTTCGAATATTCGGGTTTATGATGTGTATCGAAACGATTCGATGGTGTTAGAAAACGCTTCCTGATCAATAGGAAACGTTTCCCATGAATTTTCCAAGATTTGAGGCAGCAAGGCTGAATAGGCAAAAAAGCCGACCTGCGACCGAGGTGAAGCAGCAGACCAGATGAACATCAAAGATATTGCCAAAATTTCCGGCGTGGGCATATCTACGGTATCAAGGGTGCTCAACAACAGCGGAGTCGTCAGCGACGCTACGAGAGCCAGAGTGCTTTCCGTAGTGAAGCAGCACAATTATGTCCCGAACAGCAACGCGCGCAATCTGAAGAAAACGCAGTCCAACACGATCGCTTTAATGGTCAAAGGCATTTCGAATCCCTTTTTCGCGAACATGATCAAGGAAGTCGAACGCCAAGTCCATCTGAGAGGCTGTCCTCTCATGATTCAGCAGGTCGAGGACGGCGTCGACGAGATCGCGGCGGCCATGCAGTTGATCAAGGAAAAGAATCTGTACGGGGTCATCTTTATGGGCGGCACGTACGATCACTCCGAAGAAGAATTCCGGCAGCTCGGCGTACCGTTCGTGCTGACGACGATCACCACGATGAAAGAAGTCGATCCGTCGGCTTTCTCCAGCGTATCGATCGACGACGTCACAAGCGCCTACAAGGCGACCAGCTACCTGATTTCGTTAGGACATCGCAACATTTGTTTCTTGGCCCGTTTTCCTTTTATGGAGAATACGATCGGCAATCGTAGGCTTCTGGGGTACAAGAAAGCGCTTGAAGAGCACGGAATCGAATACGATCCGGCGTTCGTGGAAGACTGCGAATACGCGCCGAGCTTCGGCTTTGCGGCCGCCAAACGCCTGCTCAGCAAAAATCTGGGCGTGACGGCCATGTTCGCCGCTTCCGACGCGATCGCGATCGGCGCCGCCAAGGCGGTACTGTCTTCGGGATTGTCGATTCCGGGCGATGTCTCGATCGTCGGTTTCGACGGCATCGAGATGGCGGAGTATTACCACCCCTCGCTCGATACGATCAGCCAGCCGGGCGTCGAGATGGCCCACGTCAGCGTCGAGATTCTGTTCGACCTGATCGCGGGAGAAACGGCGAACCGACACGTGGTATTCGAATCCATGCTCGTCAAGCGAGGTTCCAGCCGGAAAGTCAACTGAAAAGAGGCGGGATGCGGAAGATCGATATTCGTATCCCGCGCGCGAAGAATACCCGAACGGGTCTTTGGCTCGGCTCCGTAAGTAAACGCTTGCTGAAACCGCTCGCGGCGCAAGGTTTTCGTTTGACGTAAATCGAAACGATTCACTATCTTGCCGGATACGCCGGCGAGGCGGCCTTCTTCCAGCAGCACCACAGAGACCCTAGAAGAGTGAGGAGATGTCATGTGAAACCCGCAGCTATATCCCCCGGCACGTCCAAAGGGGAACAATCGAAGTTCAAACGACTATTCGTAGAGATCTGGAAATACCGGATGACGTATACGCTGCTCATTCCCGGGCTAATCTGGTTATTCTTGTTCGCTTACATGCCGATGGGCGGCTTGTCGCTCGCCTTCAAGCATTACCGGGCGAACGACGGCATCTGGGGCAGCGAATGGATCGGATTGGAAAACTTCACCTACCTGTTCCGCGATCCGGCTTTCTTGGACGCGGTATGGCGGACGCTGTACGTCAATATCATCAAGTTGTTCATCAGCTTCCCGTTCCCGATCCTGCTCGCGCTGCTGCTGAACGAGCTGCGGATGAGACGCTACAAGAAACTGCTGCAAACCGCTTTTACGTTCCCGCAGTTCTTGTCTTGGATCATCGTCTCGGGGATTATCATCAACGTGCTGGCCTATGACGGTTTCGTCAACAGCCTTCTCTCGCTGCTCGGCCTGCCGACGGTCAACTTCCTCGGCTCCGAACGCAACTTCTATCCGATGATCATTCTGACCGATATCTGGAAGTCCGCCGGTTGGGGCGCGATCGTGTTCTTGGCGGCCATCTCGGGCATCGATCAGGAACAATACGAAGCGGCGCAGATCGACGGCGCGACGCGGATGCAGCAGATGTTCCGGGTTACGCTGCCGAACATCATGCCGACGGTCACCATCATGTTCATCTTGTCGGTCGGCGGATTGATGTCTTCCGGTTTCGACCAGATCTTCAACTTGGCGAACGCTGCCACGCAGAACGTGTCGCAGGTACTCGACGTCTACATCTATCGGATTACGTTCCAGTCTTCCAGCGACTTCGGCTTCTCGTCGGCAGTCAGCTTGTTCCGCTCCCTGGTTAACATGATCCTGCTGCTTCTTGCGGATCGGGCGGCCAAATGGATGGGCGGAGACGGATTATTCCGATAAGAAAGGGGAACAAAGCCTAATGAGTACTGTGGCGAGAAAAGCTAAAAAATCGAAAATCGGCGTCGGTCGGATGACTCTGATGGACTACGTGATCTTCGTGATTCTGACGTTGGGCGCGCTCGCGATCCTCGTTCCGTTCTGGAACGTCATCATGATCTCGTTCACGACGCAAAAAGAATACGCCGCCAACCCGCTGCTGATGTGGCCGAAAGATCCGACGCTGGCGTCCTACAAAGCGCTGTTCGCGGACGGAAGCATCGGAAGCGGCTACTGGAACACGATCAAGCTGATGGCTGCGGGCCTGCCGCTGAGTTTGTTCCTGACGGTCAGCATGGCGTACGGCCTTAGCCGTCCGAGTTTCCCCGGCAAAAAGCCGATCTTCTTCCTAGTGCTGTTCACGATGATCTTCAACGGCGGGATCGTGCCGCTGTACCTGGTCATGAAAGACCTGCACCTGACGGGTTCGCTCTGGGCCGTTATCTTGGCGGGAAGCTTCAGCGTATTCAACATGATCCTGATGATGAACTACTTCCAAGGCCTGCCGGAGTCGCTGATGGAGTCCGCTAGACTCGACGGCGCCGGCGAATGGAAAATCTTGTTCTCGATCGTGCTGCCGCTGGCGGCTCCGATCATGGCGACGATCGCGCTCTTCTACGGCGTAGCTTTCTGGAACAGTTGGTACGATGCCATGGTCTTCCTGCGCAAAGCCGATCAGCTTCCGCTGCAAAACGTGCTGCGGGCGATCATCGTCGAATCGCAAACCAATGCCTCCAACGCGACCAGCGTAGGTCAAGGCGTGGCGCAATCCTTCTCGACGGGCATGAAAATGGCGGCGGTATTCGTGACCATGGTTCCGATCATGTGTTTCTTCCCGCTGCTGCAAAAGCACTTCGCAAAAGGGGTATTGACAGGGGCTATCAAGACCTGATGATACAATAGAAGATTCAAAAAAAGATTCAAAGATTCGCAAGGGGCAAAAAAGGGCTTTCAAAATCTTATTGAACGATGGGGGTAAAACATGAAAGCGAACAAAATGTTTTCGGTCAAAGCTTTGATGCTGCTCGCGCTTTCCATGCTGATGGTGCTCGTAACGGCCTGCGGCAGCGGCGGATCCGGCGATTCCAAAACGGGTGCGGCTGACGCGAAAAACGAAGATGGAACGTACAAAGACAATCTGACCATCTCGTATGCCAGCACGACAGATGTATCGAAAGCGAAAATGGACGACAAGTTCCACAAATTCTTCACCGACAAGTTCAACATCAAATGGGATTACAACTATATCGACTGGGATTCTTGGCCGGAAAAAATGCGTCTGTGGATCAACTCCGGCGACCTTCCGGACTTCGCGAGCTGGAACTATGTAAACGGCGACGCGATCAACTACATCGACCAAGGCCTGTTCTACAAATTCCCGGACGACTGGAAAGAACGTTGGCCGGAAACCGCCAAAGCCTACGCATCGACGGGCCTCGGCGAACGTCTCGAAGAAAAAGTCGGCGGCACTTACGTTCTGCCTAAGCCGGTTTACTTCAAAAACCAACCGGCCGATCCGCTTCTGAACCAAATCGGCGTTATCGCGATCCGCAAAGACTGGGCTAAAGCGGTAGGTTTCGAACTGAAAGACGCTTACACCGTTTCCGAACTGATGAAATTCGCCGAGCTGGTCAAAGAAAAAGACCCGGGCAAAGTCGGCGCCAAGCTGATCCCGATGTCCTTCAACGCAGGCGACCTGCTGACAGGCTTCATGATGGCGAACAACGAACATTCCCGCGTCGAATCCGCTTTCTACAAAGGCGAAGACGGCAAGTACCACTGGGGTCCGGCCGACGAGTCCACGCTCACAGGTCTGAAACTGATGCAAAAAGCGTACAAAGACGGTCTGCTTGATCCGGAATTCTACACTTGGAAAAACAGCGAAGGCGGCGACGCGTTCAAAGTAACGGGTACTTCCGCAATCGCGGGTCTGGGCGGTCTGGCTTCGTACAGACAAGACATGGATACGGCGATGAAGAAAAACCTGAACCTGAACAGCTCCGACGTCGTGCACGAAGCGCTGATCGTCGGCGAAGACGGCAAATACCGCAACTTGGAACAAGTTAACTTCTGGTCGTCCCTGGTGTTCTCGCCGAACATCTCGCAAGAGAAATTCGAGCGCATCATGGACATGATCGAATACTCGGTAACGGACGACGCGCAGCGTCTGCTGAATCTGGGCTTCGAAGGCGAAGACTGGAAAGAAGAGAACGGCGAAATCAAAACGACGCTGCCGGAAGGCACGACGCTGGAAGACAAATACCCGGGCCGCTTCGAAGGTCTGTACGTTCTGGGCGACGACTTCAGCGTAATCAACCCGGCGATCAAAAAAGAATTCCGCGACCGTTCGGTTGACCTGTACAAAGAAAAAGCGAAACTGAGCACAGAAGGCGGCGCTATGGCTACTTACGATTGGGACTTCCAACTGTACAGCTCCAAAGCGAAAGACCAAGCCGGTTTCGACTATGCGACCGAATACGCGAACCTGATCGTGCAGCCTGGCGATCTCGAAGCGAACTGGAAGAAATGGGTAGCTAGCAAGCAAACCCTGGTTCAACCGGTTATCGACGAACTGAACAAAGAATTCGCGAAATAAGAAGTTTGCATAATCCAGCAGTACCCGGGCCCGGACGGCACCTCGCCTGTAGGCCCGGCCGCAACTCGAACCCGGTGCGCGCGGAACTTCCGCACGAACCGGGTTTTGTTTTTCTTAGACGCAAAGGATAAGCACATGATAGTTTTGGATCTTCTAGATGAGGAATTTGCATAAATAATTGCATCATCCACTCCACCAGCGACTTTGATCAAAGCTTTCAATCCCGGACGGTTCAACCGGGAATGAAAGGTATCCGGGAGCGATTTAAATCGACTGGAGGAAGCAATGGGAACTGTCGTTCAGCTAGCCAATCTGTTAATTTGATTCTTTCGGAAGGCCGGCTGCCGCCTTCATGCCTTATTTGTGCAAAACCCTGAAAAAAGGAGAAATCCATTAGGTAATTTCATTCTTTTTCGATAACTATTTTTATCCAATTTCTAAAGGCTTGGAGGACTCGGTATGGACAATCAGCAGTTTCTTGGCCTGATCGGCAAGATGACGCTCGAAGAGAAAATCGCTCAACTGGTCCAGCTCGCCGCTCCTTTCTATGAAGGCGTAAGCGACGAAGGGCAGATCACCGGACCGATGGAAGCGATGGGAATCACCGATTCGATGGTTACGAATAGCGGCTCCATTTTGGGTTATGCCGGCGCGGCCGGCGCGATTGCCGTGCAAGAAGCCCATTTGAAGAAAAATCCGCACGGCATTCCGCTGCTCTTTATGGCGGACATCGTGCACGGGTTCCGCACGATCTTCCCGGTTCCGCTCGCGATCGGCTGTTCTTGGGATCTCGAACTGGCCGAGAAAAGCTCGGAGATCGCGGCCCGCGAAGCGGCCGTGTCCGGCATTCACGTCACGTTCGCGCCCATGGTCGATCTGGTACGCGATCCGCGTTGGGGCCGCGTCATGGAATCGACGGGCGAAGACCCGTATCTCAACAGCTTGTTCGCCCGCGCTTTCGTGCGGGGAACGCAAGGCGATAACCTCAAAGAAGAAGTGGAACGCGTCGCGGCCTGCGTGAAGCACTTCGCCGCGTACGGAGCGGCGGAAGCCGGACGCGATTATAACACGGTCGATCTGTCCGAACGCCAGATGCGCGAATATTATCTGCCGGCTTACAAGGCTGCGCTGGACGAAGGCTGCGAGATGGTGATGACCTCGTTCAATACCGTCGACGGCATCCCGGCCAGCGCGAACGAGAAGCTTATGCGCGGTCTGCTGCGCGAAGAATGGGGCTTCGACGGCGTGCTGATCTCCGACTGGGGAGCGGTCAAAGAATTGATCCCGCACGGCGTGGCCGAAGACGAGCGCGAAGCGGCTTACCGGGCGATCCGGGCCGGCGTGGACATCGAGATGATGACCGCCTGCTACGTGCACGAACTGCCCGAATTGGTACGGAGCGGACGCGTCGACGAAGCGTTGGTGGACGAAGCCGTGCTTCGCATTCTCCAACTGAAAGACAAACTGGGCTTGTTCGAGAACCCTCACCGGGGCGCGAATCCCGAGCGCGAAGCGGAAGTGATCTTCAGCCGCGAACATCGCGACGCGGCGTACGAGCTGGCGGTCAAGTCGACCGTTCTGCTCAAGAACGAAGGCGTGCTGCCGCTTCGTCCGGAAGCGAAAGCGGCCTTGATCGGGCCGTTCGCGAGCAGCGGCGACATTCTCGGCCCGTGGTCGTGGGACGGGCGCAAAGAAGACGCGGTCAAACTCGACCGCGCGCTCGCCGAACGTCTCGGCGAAGGCCGCTTGACCGTAGCCGAAGGCTGCGGCGTCGAGAGCGGCACGGAAGAGCAGCTTCAAGAAGCGCTGGCCGCCGCAGGCGGGGCCGACGTGATCGTTCTGGCACTCGGCGAAGACTCCGACATGAGCGGCGAAGCCGGCAGCCGCAGCGATATTCGGCTGCCGCAGGTCCAACTGGATCTGATCGCCCGCATCGCCGAGCTGGGCAAGCCGGTCGCGGCCGTGCTGTTCAACGGCCGTCCGCTCGACTTGCACGGCGTCTACGACCGCGTCGACGCCGTCGTCGAAGCTTGGTTCCCGGGCAGCGAAGGCGGCGCGGCCATCGCCGATATCCTGATCGGCGCCGCCGATCCTTCGGCCCGCTTGACCATGTCGTTCCCGCATTCGGTCGGCCAAGTGCCGGTGTATTACAACCATTACAACACGGGCCGTCCGCAAGGGGCGCCCGACGCGCAAGTTCGATACGTTTCGCAGTATCTGGACGCGCCGAACGAGCCTCTGCTGCCTTTCGGTTTCGGTCTGTCGTATACGACGTTCGAATACGGCGCACCGGCTCTGTCGTCGGACGAGATGACGGCGGAATCGCCGATCACGATCACGGTCGACGTGACCAACACCGGAGCGCGCGCGGGCATCGAGACCGTACAGCTCTACGTTCGCGACGTCGCGGGCGAAGTCGTGCGTCCCGTGCGCGAACTCAAAGGATACGCCAAGCTGGAACTGGCTCCGGGCGAACGCGGCACGGCCGTCTTCACGCTGAGCGAAGAACAGCTGCGCTACCATCATTCGGATCTGAGCTTCAAGAGCGATCCGGGCCGCTTCGAGATCTTCGTCGGCCCGAACAGCCGGGATACGTCGAACGCTTCGTTCAAGTTGATCTGATCGTCCGGTCCGGCGGATCGCGATCCGCCGAACTTTCCGCATCTTCGAATCATCCGCCCGCGGCGGGAGGCGCAAGAATCCCGCCTGCGGATACAAACTGAGTGAAATAGGAGTGAACCCTTTCATGACGACCATCGCAAAGTCGAATTCGAAATTCAACGTTCAGGCCGGCAGCCTGAACTTTACCTTCTGGCCGAGCGGCGACCTGTATCAGGCGCTCGGCGGCAAAACCATGCTTAATCAACTGTTGTCCAGCCCGCTCGACGGTTCGCTGAACAATCTGTTCCTGCGGATTCACCGCGAATCCGGCATCTCGTTCTACCCGCTGCTCGGCATTCATTCCGGCAGCAAAGTCAGCCGCGGCGCCAAACGCATCGTTTGGGAAGGCAGCGTCGAAGGCGTCGAATATACGGTTACGTTTGCCGTGACCGATCGCGACGTCTGGTTCTGGGACGTGAAGACGCGCGGCGAAGGCGTGGATATCGACGTCGTATACGGACAAGACGTCGGCGACGCGGATCCGGGCGCGGTGCGCAGCAACGAAGCTTACCTGTCGCAGTATATCGACCACGCGGTATTCGAAGATCAGCACAAAGGCTATGTGGTCTGCTCCCGTCAGAACCAGCCGCAGGGCGGGGCTTTCCCGTACATGCAGCAGGGTTCGCTGACGCGCGCGGCCGGTTATTCGACCGACGGCTTCCAATTCTTCGGCCAATCGTACAAAGAAACGAACGTGCCGGAAGCGCTGACGCACGGACGTCTGGCAAGCGAAGTGTATCAGTACGAATTCGCGTATACGGCGCTGCAATCCGAACTGGTGCCGCTGAGCGGCGAAGAACGCTTCATCTTCTACGGTCTGTACCGCGCCGATCATGCGGCCGCGATCACCGAGCTCGAATTCGCGGACGACGTGCAGGCGGCTTGGGAGGCTTACGAAGCCGAAGAAACGGGCGAACTTCAGCAGCTTCCGGCCGTGTCCTTGAAGTCTTCCTTCGGCGAACCGCTGCAAACGCTCGACTTGAGCGAAGAAGAAGTAGCGGCGCTGTTCCCGAACCGTTATCAAGAAGAACGCGAGAACGGCAAACTGCTGGCCTTTTTCACGGATACTTACGAACATATCGTGCTGAAAGAAAAAGAACGTCTCGTCGAGCGTCCGCACGGCCATATCTTGATGAGCGGCGGCAACGTGCAGTTCGGCGTGCCGGTGATCGCGAGCACGGTGTACATGTACGGCATTTTCAACTCGCAGCTCGTGCTGGGCAATACCAACTTCAACAAAATGATGAGCAACGCGCGAAACGCGCTTAACGTGCCGAAAACGGCCGGACAGCGCATCTACGTCGAGATCGACGGACAATACCGTCTGCTGACGATGCCGTCGCTGTTCGAGATCGGCTTCAACTACGCGCGCTGGACCTATAAGACGGAAGCCGACACCTTCACGGTGACCAGCTTCACGACCGTCGACAGCCCGGAAGTGCGGATGACCGTCAAGGCGTCGAGCGGCAGCGCGTACCGTTACTTGGTAACGACGCAGATCACGATGAACGTCAACGAATACGAATTCCCTCTGCATATGACCGAAGACGCGGGCGTGCTGACGTTTACGGCCGATCCGGCTTCCCTCAGCGCGAACACGTATCCGAATCTGACGTATCGCATGAGCGTGGACGGAGCTTCCGTTCAAGTCGGCGACGAATCCGCGCTTGCGGACGGCGTGAACTCCGGCGACGCTTCGCTGGTGGCGCTGACGATCGAGCCGAGCGCTTCTTGGACGCTGACGATTCAAGGCCTGCTGGACGGCGTGGAAATTCCGGTTTCCGAACGCGATCTCGAAGACGAAGCCGCGAAATACCGCGATTTCTTCCGCGACGTGATGAACGGATTCCGCTTGTCCAAAGACGGCGACGCGACGAACGAAGACTTGTTCAAAGTCAACGCGCTCGCTTGGTGGTATACGCACAACATGCTCGTTCATTACTCGTCTCCGCACGGCCTCGAGCAGTACGGCGGCGCGGCTTGGGGAACGCGCGACGTCTGCCAAGGACCGGTCGAGTACTTCATGGCCACGCAGAAATACGAGCAGGTCAAAGACATCCTGAAGACCGTTTATTCGCACCAATACGAAGACGACGGCGCTTGGCCGCAGTGGTTCATGTTCGACAAATATTTCGCGATCCAACAGGAAGAAAGCCACGGCGACATCATCGTATGGCCGCTGAAAGTCTTGGCCGATTACCTGAAAACGACCCGCGATTTCGGCATTCTGGACGAGCAGGTTCCGTATACCGTCAAGCATCAGTTCGGATTCACGAAAGAATCGTACAGCGTGCTGGACCATGCGAAAAAAGAGATCGGTTATATCAAGCAGCATTTCCTGCACGATACCTTCTTGTCTTCGTACGGCGACGGCGACTGGGACGATACGCTCCAACCGGCCAACGCGCAGCTTAAGCAGTACATGGTCAGCAGTTGGACCGTCGCGCTGACGTATCAAGCGATGAACGTGCTGTCGGGCGCGATCCGGGAAAAAGACGCTTCGTTCGCGGACGAACTGGCGAATCTGGCTCAAGGCATCCGCGCCGACTTCAACCGGTACATGCTGAATACGGACGTCATTCCGGGCTTCCTGTACTTGGAAGAAGCGGACAAGCCGAAAGCGATGCTGCATCCGAGCGACACCGAGACGGGCATCAACTACCGCCTGCTGCCGATGACGCGCAGCATGATCGCGGAACTGCTGGAGCCGCAGCAAGCCAAAGCGCATTACGACCTGATCAAACGCGAATTCTTCTGCCCGGACGGCGTGCGCCTGATGAACCGTCCCGCGCAATACGCGGGCGGCGTCAGCACCCATTTCAAACGCGCGGAACAAGCGTCGAACTTCGGCCGCGAGATCGGTCTGCAATACGTGCACGCGCATATCCGTTACGTGGAAGCGATGGCGAAACTGGGTCTGGCCGACGAGACATGGAACGGTCTGGCGCTGATCAACCCGGTCGGCATCAAAGACGTCGTGCCGAATGCCGAGCTGCGTCAGAGCAACTCGTATTTCAGCAGCTCCGACGGCAAGTTCAACGACCGCTACGAAGCGCAGGAGCGTTTCGGCGACCTGAAGAGCGGCGACGTCGCGGTCAAAGGCGGATGGAGAATCTACTCCAGCGGCCCGGGGATCTACATGAACCAACTGATCGGCAACGTGCTGGGCATCCGTCAAGACGGCGGCGACCTGATCGTCGATCCGGTTCTGCCTGCGGCGCTTGACGGCATGAGCTTGGACTTCAGCTATGACGGCATTCCGGCCACGTTCGTGTACCGGATCGGAAGCGGCGTATCCGGCATCGTCAAACTGAACGGCCAAGAAATCGGCGAACGCGTCGATAGCAACCCTTACCGCAAAGGCGGCGTACGCATCGGACGTGCCGACTTCGAGGCTTCGGCTGCCAAAAATGGAAATACGATCGAAATTTTCGTATAAAATTCACCGAAACGCAAAAGGCGATCTTGACGGATCGCCTTTGTTGTCTGTTAGATAGTGTTAACGACTATAGACATCCAGACAGGGGAGCGAGTGGATTGGTAAGTATCAAGGATATCGCCAAGAAGGCGGGAGTATCGATTTCGACGGTATCATATGCCCTGAACGGCAGCAGCAAGGTGACGGACGAGACAAGCGCTCGTATTCTGGCAATCGCCGAAGAACTGCATTATGTACCGAACGCCGCGGCGCGTACGCTGAAGAAGCGAGAATCCCGCATCATCGGCGTATTCTTGACCGACTTCCGCGGGGACGTCTACGGCGATCTGCTGGACGGCGTCAAAGAAGTGCTGAATCGGGAAGGCTACGACATGATCGTGTGCAGCGGGATTCAATCCCATCGCATGCTGCCCGAGCGCATGATCGACGGCGCGATCATTCTGGATTCCGGATTCGGAAGCGAAGAAATTCTGCGTTACGCGGATCGCGGACACCGAATCGTCGTGCTCGACCGCGAGCTGAGCCATGACAACATCAATCAGGTGCTGCTCGACAATCGAGCCGGAGCGGCGGCGGCGATGAATTATTTGCTGGAACGCGGACATCGCAAACTGTACGTGGTCACGGGCCCCGAAGATTCTTACGACTCCAACCAGCGTCTGGCGGCGGTCAAACAGATCGCTTCGGAACGCGCGGACGTAACGTTGATCGAGATTCACAGCAATTTCGAGAAAAAAGGCGGCATGGCGGCGGCTCGCCGGATTATCGAAGAGTACGACGGACCGGCGGCGGTCTTCTGCCTCAACGACGAAATGGCCGTCGGCATCTGCAACGTATTGAACGAGACCGAATTGAACGTAGGCGAACATATTCATCTGATCGGATTCGATAATATCGAGCTGACCAAATACTTGCAGCCCAGACTCGTGACCGTCGACTACTCCCGACCCAAATGGGGAGCGGCCGCGGCCGAGCATCTGCTCAAGATTTTGGTCGGCGAGCCGGTCAAGCACGAGCGCATGCAGGTCAAGTTGATCGAAGGCGGCTCGGTCGGACAAGCGTAGCAGCCTGTTCTTGCGTTTCGACGATGCGCGGGCAAAGCGCGTTTCCTTAACGGGAAACGCGCTTTTTGTTATGCCGGGCGATCCGCGGACGAAGCTTCGCCTGTTGTCGGCGGCTTTTCTTGCGAAGCGGCTGCCGGTTTGAACGGCCTTCCGGGCTGCGCTTATAATAGGGAAAGCAAGGCTAATAAGTCATCGGATGCGGAAAGGCAGGAGAGAAGATGGAAGTTGCAGAGATTGTCACCAAGCAAGGCAAAGCCCGGGGGAGAGTCGAGGACGGCGTCGCTTCATGGAAAGGTCTTCCTTACGCCAAACCGCCGGTCGGCGAACTGCGTTTTCGGATGCCGCAGCCGCCGGAAGCTTGGGAAGGCGTGCGGGACGCTTCGTCTTTCGGAGCGATCTGTCCGCAGCCCAAACCGGACGAAGCGGGTCTGTTCGGATTCGCGAGTCCGGGGATGTCGGAAGATTGTCTGAACTTGAATGTCTGGGCGCCCGCCGAAGGCGGAAGCGGACTGCCGGTCATGGTGTGGATCCACGGCGGATCGTTCGTGACGGGAAGCGGAAGCCTGCCTCTCTACGACGGGACGCAGTTGGCGCACGAAGGGCGATGCGTGGTCGTGTCGCTCAATTATCGGCTCGGACCTCTCGGGTTCCTGCATCTTTCGCCGCTCGGCGAAGACTACGATTCCAACGTCGGGTTGTTCGATCAGATTCTCGCGCTGCGTTGGGTGCAGGAAAACGCCGAAGTTTTCGGCGGCGATCCGAAGAACGTCACGCTGTTCGGCGAGTCCGCCGGATCGATGAGCATCGCCGCCCTGCTGGCGATGCCGAAGGCTCGGGGGTTGTTCGCGCGGGCGATCATGCAGAGCGGCGGTTCTCAATGTTTGTCCGCCGCGCAGGCCGAACAGGTATCTGCGATCTATTTGCGTCAGCTCGGCGTGGACGGAGGCAACTTCGAACGCCTCAAAGCGCTGCCGGTCGACGAGTTGTTGACGGCGGCCGCCGGGTTGCAGGGCAGACCCGATATGCCCGCGCTCCCGTTCCAGCCGACGATCGAACCGGCGACGTTGCCGGTCGAGCCGCTGCAAGCCGTCGCCGAAGGGGCGGCTGCCGGCGTTCCGCTGATCGTCGGCACGAACCGCGACGAAGGCGGATTGTTTTTCCACGATCCGGCGCAGTTGATGGAGCGTTCCGCCTTCGTCGACGCGATTAATGCCATGACAGGACGTACGGATGCCGAAGCATGGAAGGACGACTATCCGCTTACGGTGGAAGGACAAGCCGCCATGATGACGGATCTCTATTTCTGGCGGGCCGCTCTCGAATTGGCGGAAGCCCAAGCCGCGCACGCCCCGGTATGGATGTACCGGTTCGACTGGACGCTGCCGGGACATCCGTTCTTCGGGCGCGCCGTGCACGCCGCCGAGATTCCGTTCGCGTTCGGCAACGCGCCGCTTCTGCAGGCGTTGGGCGTTCCGCCCGAACGTTCGGCCCGCAGGATCTCCGACGCCATGAGCCGGGCTTGGCTTGCGTTCGCGGCGACCGGCGACCCTTCCGCGGCGGCGACGAATTGGCCGAAATACGAGACCGGCGACCGGAGCACTTTGATCTTCGGCGAAGATCTCGTCGTCGAACGCGATCCCGAACGCGGCAAGCGGGAGCGGCTGTTCGGATTGGGCGTTTGAGCCGCATCGGCGTTTAACCACGGACGCCGGGGGTAAAGTTCCATGTAGGGCCGGACGGGCGAAGCCGCATCGACGTTTGCTCTTCGCAGCTCGGCGATGCTTCAAATTTCCGGCTTTATCTTGAATCCTATGGAAATGAATATTTCAAAATGATATACTGGACCACAGGAGTCTTCACAATCCGGTTCCGGCTCTGCCGGAAGCGACCGAGGAGGATATTAGAACATGGCTAACAATATCAAAATCGACGATCTGTCGATTGCTACAATCCGTACCCTTTCGATCGACGCGATCGAAAAAGCGAATTCCGGACACCCGGGCATGCCGATGGGTTCGGCGCCGATGGGCTACCAGCTCTTCGCCAAAACGATGAACCACAACCCGTCCAACCCGACTTGGGTCAACCGGGACCGTTTCGTGCTGTCCGCGGGACACGGTTCGATGCTGCTCTACAGCCTGCTGCACCTGTCGGGCTACGATCTGCCGATGGAAGAGATCAAACAGTTCCGTCAATGGGGCAGCAAAACGCCGGGCCACCCGGAATTCGGCCACACGGCGGGCGTGGACGCGACGACCGGTCCGCTGGGCCAAGGGATCGCGATGGCGGTCGGTATGGCCATCGCGGAATCGCACACGGCAGCCGTCTATAACAAAGGCGACTATAAACTGATCGACCACTACACATACGCGATCTGCGGCGACGGCGACCTCATGGAAGGCGTTTCGCACGAAGCGGCTTCGATGGCCGGCCATATGCAGCTCGGCAAACTGATCATGCTGTACGATTCCAACGACATCACGCTCGACGGCGAAGCTTCCCTGTCGTTCTCCGAAAGCGTGCAAAAACGCTTCGAAGGTTACGGCTGGCAGGTGCTGCGCGTCGAAGACGGCAACGATCTCGAAGCGATCTCCAAAGCGATCGAAGAAGCGAAGCTCGATACGGGACGTCCGACGCTGATCGAAGTCAAAACGATCATCGGTTACGGCAGCCCGAACAAACAAGGCAAAGGCGGACACGCCGGTCCTCACGGATCGCCGCTCGGTTCCGACGAAGTCAAGCTGACCAAAGAATTCTACAAATGGGTTCACGAAGAAAACTTCTTCGTGCCTGACGAAGTCCGCGAACATTTCGCCAAAGTCAAAGAAAAAGGCGAACTGGCGAACAAAGTCTGGGACGACCAATTCGAGAAATTCCAAGCCGAAAATCCGGAATTGGCCGCTCAGTTCCTGATGGCGTTCAACAGCGACCTGCCGGTGGCTTGGGACAAAGAACTGCCGAAGTACACGTCCGCGGACAAAGACATGTCCACTCGCGTCGCTTCCGGCAAAGCGCTGAACGGCGTCGTGCATAACGTGCCGCAGCTGTTCGGCGGATCGGCCGACCTCGAAAGCTCGACGATGACGCACCTGAACGATATCACGGTATTCACGCCGCAGGATCGCGCGGGACGCAACATCTACTACGGCGTGCGCGAATTCGGCATGGCCGGCGCGATGAACGGGATCGCGCTGCACGGCGGCATCAAGGTGTTCGGCGGCACGTTCTTCGTGTTCACCGATTACCTGCGTCCGGCCGTCCGTCTGGCCGCTCTGATGAAGCTGCCGGTGACTTACGTGCTGACGCACGACAGCATCGCGGTCGGCGAAGACGGCCCTACGCACGAGCCGATCGAACAATTGGCTTCGATCCGCATCATTCCGGGTCTGACGGTCATCCGTCCGGCGGACGCGAACGAAACTTCGGCGGCATGGGCTTATTCGCTGCAAAACAAAGCGAATCCGGTCGCTCTGGTTCTGACCCGTCAGAATCTGCCGATTCTCGAAGGAACGGTCGAAGGCGCTTGGGAAGGCGTAGCGCGCGGCGCTTACGTCGTATCCGACGCCAAAGACGGCAAACCTGCCGCTCAGATCATCGCGACCGGTTCCGAAGTACAGCTCGCGGTCAAAGCTCAAGCCAAGCTGGCCGAAGAAGGCGTGCAAGTTCGCGTTATCAGCATGCCGAGCTGGGATCTGTTCGAGAAACAGGACAAAGCTTACAAAGATTCCGTCCTGCTTCCGGACGTCAAAGCCCGCCTCGCGATCGAAATGGCGAGCCCGTTCGGTTGGGAACGTTACGTCGGCGATCAAGGCGACATCCTCGGCATCGACACGTTCGGCGCTTCGGCTCCGGGCGGCAAAGTGATCGAAGAGTACGGCTTCACGCCGGACAACGTGGTCGCTAAAGTCAAAGCGCTGCTGAGCTAATTCAAGCTGAATACAGCCCCTGCGGCTTCCGCGCAAACGAGAGCATCCGGCGATGAACTCCGGCCGGATGCCCGCAGGGGCGTTTTTCTATGGGAAGCACGGTTTCGACCGGAGAACAGCGGGGATTTTTCTGCCGCAAGTGTGACCGGTCGCGCTTGTCACTATGCCTGAAATCCAGTATGCTGGTTCTGGATGTTTGGCCGCGCCAGCGGCATCGCAAGCAGCAAATTCAGAGGAGGCTTTTCACCATGTCCAAAAACGTTCGTTTCGATTACAGCAAAGCGCTCGGATTCGTCGCGCAGCACGAAGTCGATTATTTCGCGGAGCCGATCAAGCTCGCTCACGAGCAGCTTCATAACAAGACCGGCGTAGGCAACGACTTCCTCGGCTGGATCGACCTGCCGAAAGCTTACGATAAAGAAGAATTCGCCCGCATCAAGAAAGCGGCCGAAAAAATCCAAAGCGATTCCGAAGTGCTGATCGTGATCGGCATCGGCGGATCGTATCTGGGCGCGCGCGCCGCGATCGAGATGCTGACGAACTCGTTCTATAACGTGCAGGACAAGTCGCAGCGCAAGACGCCGCAGGTCTTCTTCGCGGGCAACAGCATCAGCTCGACTTACGTCGCGCATCTGCTGCAGCTGATCGAAGGCAAAGACTTCTCCGTAAACGTCATCTCCAAATCCGGCACGACGACGGAACCGGCGATCGCCTTCCGTATTTTCCGCGCCGCTCTCGAGAAAAAATACGGCAAAGAAGAAGCTCGCAAACGCATCTACGCGACGACCGACCAAGCTCGGGGAGCGCTGAAAACGCTGGCGAACGAAGAAGGCTACGAGTCGTTCATCATTCCTGACGACGTAGGCGGCCGTTATTCGGTTCTGACGCCTGTCGGCCTGCTGCCGATCGCGGTTGCCGGCGTAGACATCGACGCCATGATGCAGGGCGCTGCCGACGCTTCGGACGAATTCTCCAACCCGAACGTGGCGGAGAACGAAGCGTATCAATATGCGGCCGTTCGCAACGCGCTGTACCGCAAAGGCAAAGGCACGGAGATTCTCGTGAACTACGAGCCGTCCCTGCACTTCGTATCCGAATGGTGGAAACAGCTCTTCGGCGAAAGCGAAGGCAAAGACTTCAAAGGCATCTATCCGTCTTCCGTCGATTTCTCGACCGATCTGCACTCGATGGGCCAATTCATTCAAGAAGGCAGCCGCAATATCTTCGAGACCGTCATCCAAGTCGAGAACGTGGGCGAGCAGATTACGATCGAAGAAGACGCGGACGATCTGGACGGTCTGAACTTCTTGGCCGGCAAAACGATGGACTTCGTCAACAAAAAGGCGTTCCAAGGCACGATGCTGGCGCATACGGACGGCCAAGTGCCGAACCTGATCGTCAATATCAAAGACTTCAGCCCGTACACGTTCGGCTACCTCGTGTACTTCTTCGAAAAAGCCGTCGGCATCAGCGGTTACCTGCTGGGCGTAAACCCGTTCGACCAACCGGGCGTGGAAGCGTACAAGAAAAACATGTTCGCGCTGCTCGGCAAGCCGGGCTTCGAGAAAGAAAAAGCCGAACTGGAGTCCCGTCTGTCCGAATAATGTTGCATAAAAATTCTGACATGAATCTTTACGGAAACGTGAATTCCTGTTTTAATAAGAGAATAACCACCGGTTAATTCGCTCTCGGGCGAAAGATCGGAACCAGACGGAGGAAAGCAGTTCGCCCATCCGGATCGCGGATTATCGCGTATTCGGACTAGGGGGGCTGCTTTCTACTATAAGGAAAGGTTCGAAGAAACATGATGCTGGAACGCTACAAAACGGTCAGACGCGAGGGGCAAAAAGAAATCGTCATTCGCAAGTCACGGTTTATCGGTCATATTCGTCCCGTCGAAACGGAAGAAGAAGCAAACGCTTTTATCGACGAAATCAAGAAAAAGCATCGCGACGCTACCCATAACTGCTCCGCTTACCTGCTCGGCGAGCGCGATGAAATTCAGAAACAGTCGGATGACGGAGAACCGAGCGGAACCGCAGGCAAACCGATCCTCGAAGTGCTCAAGAATCGGGAACTGAAAAACGTGGCGGTCGTGGTCACTCGTTATTTCGGCGGTATTATGCTCGGCGCGGGCGGCTTGATCCGGGCTTATGCGGACGGTGCCGTGGCGGCGATCGAAGGCGGCGACGAGATTGCCCGCGTGCTGCATACGCAGATCTTCGTCACGATCGATTACACGTGGCACGGCAAAATCGAGAATGAACTCCGCAATCGCGAAGTGCGAACGGGCGAGACGCAGTTCACCGACAAAGTGACGCTGCTATGCCTGCCGCTTTATTCCGAAGCCGAACGGTTCATGGCTTGGATCACCGATCTGACGCAAGGACAGGCCGAGGTGACGAAGGGAGAGCCGGTTTACTACATCGAAGGGGAATAACGACTATGGCGAGAAGAGCAGTAGAGCAGGAATTGTCGCGAGAGCGAATCTTGGAAGCAGCCAGGCACTTGTTCATTACCAAGGGATATCGGGCTATTTCCATGCGGAGTATCGGACAGCATCTCGGTTACAGTCACGGTTCTCTTTACTATCATTTCAAAGAGAAAGCGGAACTGTTTTATGCCATCGTCGTCGAAGATTTCGGCTACTTGTCCAGCTGCCTGAACAGCGTCGTCACCGGGCCGGAAACGGAAGGATTTACACGCACGGAAAGGCTGCTGCTGGAATTCATACGCTTCGGTCTGGATCATCCTCACCAATACGAGATCATGTTCATGACGCGCGACGAAGAACTGCTGGCTTACTGTCGAAGCGAGCAGGGACGATGTTTGGAATTGTTCGCTTCGATCGTCCGCGGGCACTTGGAAGAAGAAGGACTGTATACGGAAGAATCCCGCAAGAGCATTCCGCTGACCCTTTTTCTATCCGCGCACGGTTTCGTCTCGTATTATATTCAGGAGAAAGCGTCGTTCGAAGAGGTACGCCCTTCCGCAGAAGCGCATGTGAAGCTTTTGTGCGAGAACGTGCATCCTTCCGCTTCAAGACAGTGAATGATTAGCTTTGAAACGCTTCGATGCGTCGGCGTACGACCATTTGATCAAAACGAAAAAAAGCCGCTTGCCCGCATCCGGAAGATTCCGAATCTGCGGCAGGCGGCTTTTTGTGTATCGGACATTAAAGAGATTCTTCGTTTTTCAATTGTTCGACACGTTCAAGCGGAAGTTCGGTCGCATCCGTGACATCGGTCGGCAGCATGCCTTTGCGAAGCATGCGGCGGGCCGTAGTCTCGATTCCTTTTTGAACGCCTTGCTCAATGCCTCTTTCGATGCCCTGCTCGATTCCCTCGCGTACGCCCTGCTCCAATCCAGTTTTGAAGCCGTAAATCTCGGCGTTTTTGGCTGCTTCCATCAGAGACGCTTGATCGCGCAGGAATTTCTGTCTGGCCTCATAGGCCATGCGAAGTTTTTCGTCTTGACTAAGGAATTCCAGCGTATCCATCGCCTTTTTCAATTCCGTTTCGTTCATACTCAACACCTCCCAATGCTCGGGATCGATTCCTTTCAGAAATAACAACCAGTTCGACAGTCCGCCCTCTCTAATTCTTGCCGTACTTTCATTTAACTTGGGAAGCTCCAAAAAGTGAATCTCTAAGTCATCGCTCAGCGGAATTCCTGTACGGTTCTCGCGAAGATGAAATACGCTATGGTAGAGATCGTTAGCAAGAATAGAAAAGTTGAGAATATTGATCGTGACACAGCGTCTTAGCGAAGAGTACGACTGACCTTTAACCAACTGACTCCCGTACTGTTTGCTCCAATAATAAAGGGTTCTTTTTTCCATATCATAACGGTTAAACAACTGCATTTCCACATTGATCAGCTCGCCTTCGACCGTGCGCGCCAGAATATCCGGAATCGACTGCTTATCGCTCGGCGAATCTTGATCGGTATAAGGATTCAGCAACACGATCTCGCCAAGAGTCGGCCGGTTGGCTTCTGTAAAAGTACGATTAAGAAAAGCAAGCAAGACATCTCGATTTTCTTCGCTTCCGAAAATTCGCTTAAACAAAAAGTCGTTACGCGGGTCAAGCAGCTCCAACTCGATCAACTCCGTTTTCTTTTTATTTTAAAAGAAAACGGAGAAAAAGTACGAACAAAATGAGAACGAATATTGAAAATGCGTAAAATAATTACGTATACACGCAATTTAAGGATTCTCGTTAACCCTCCATTACCTTCACCTTAACTGTGCGCGAACGAGGCCCGTCGAATTCGCAGAAATAAACACCCTGCCAAGTTCCGAGCACCAATCTTCCGTTCTCGATGATGATCGTTTGCGAGGAGCCGCAGGTGATGGCTTTGAGGTGGGCGGCGGTGTTTCCTTCGGCATGGCGATATTTCGGATGCGTCCACGGATAGACTTCGTCGAGGATCATCAGGATATCGCGCTTCACGTCGGGATCGGCATTCTCGTTGATCGCGATCCCGGCGGTCGTATGCGGACAGTAGACGAACGCGAGGCCGTTCGTTACGCCGCTTCGGCGCACCCAATTTTCCACCTGCGGGGTGATGTCGACGATCTCGTCGCGGCGGGACGTAGAGAGTTCGAAAGTATGCAGCATCGCGATTCCTCCTTTTCTTTAGTATATACCCGGCAATCGATTTTGCGCCTCTTCGTCCGTTTATCCCGTTTCGGAAAAAAGCATATTGACGCTGATCGTTAACCCTGTTACATTATGCAGTAAGTTAAACCGAGTAGACTAATAGGAATAATTAAAAACTTTGCGATCCGAAGCTGCGCGAACCTGATTTCGCCGGTCCGAGGATCGCCCTGGGTTGGAGGAATATCCGGTGCAAACGTCTTGGCTGCGTCACAAAGGGTGGACCTACGGTTTCCGCACGACGGTCCTGCTGTATTTCGTCATTCTGATTGTGCTTCCGATTGCCGGCGTCTATGTCTACTCCTTCTCGGAAGGATGGGGGCCGTTCTGGGAGAACGTGTCCGATCCCATCGCTTGGAAAGCGGTTCTGCTGACGTTGGGGCTTGCCTTGATCGCGACGCTGATCAACGTGCTGCTCGGCACGATGATCGCATGGGTGCTGGTCCGCTACCGTTTCCCCGGCCGTACCGTGCTGAACAGCTTGGTCGACCTGCCGTTCGCTCTTCCGACGGCCGTAGGAGGCTTGATGATCCTGCTGCTGCTCGGCCCCAACAGTTGGGTAGGCGGCGTCGCGGAACGTCTGGGCTTCGACATCGTGTTCCATCAGCCGGCGATCGTAATCGCGATGGTATTCGTGACCTTCCCGTTCGTGATCCGCGCGATCCAGCCTCTGCTCGAAGAGATGGACGCGTCCGCCGAAGAAGCGTCGTATACGCTGGGCGCGTCGCGCGCGGCGACCTTCTTCCGGGTTATTCTGCCGCAGATTCTGCCCGGCATCGCAGGAGGCGCCATGCTGGCGTTCTCGCGGGCGCTGGCCGAATTCGGAGCCGTCGTGCTGGTCGCGGGCAATATTCCGGCCAAGACGCTGACCGCGTCCGTATTCATCTACGGCGAAGTGGAGAGCGACAACAATCTGGGCGCGGCCGCCGTATCGGTGCTGCTGCTGACTCTTTCGCTCGTTTTACTGTGGTTCATTAATCGGGTGCAGCGCAGAGGAGGTCGAGAATAGACATGAAAAAATTATGGATCGTTCTCACTTATCTGGTCTTCGCGCTGCTGCTGGTCGCTCCTCTGGCCAAAATGGTGCAAAGCGCGTTCGCCGACGGTTGGTCGGGATTCGCCGAAGCGGTCAGCCGTCCCGAAGCGCTCCACGCGCTGATGATGACGGGTCTGGTCGTGCTCTGCGTCACGGTGCTGAACGGCGTGTTCGGCATCATGACGGCGCTGTATCTGGTGCGGGGCAAATGGCTGGGCCGTCGTCTTCGTTCGGTCATGAACAGCATCGTGGACCTGCCGTACGCGGTGTCTCCGGTTATCGGAGGTCTGATGATCGTGCTGCTGGTCGGTCCGGATACGGCGATCGGGTCGTTTTTCGAGAAAATCGGCTTCAATATCGTTTACGCGTTCCCGGGCATGGTAATCGCGACGTTGTTCGTGACGTTCCCGCTGATGGTACGCGAGATCATGCCGGTGCTCGAAGAGATCGGCGACGATCAGGAGCAGGCTTCCGCGACGCTCGGCGCTTACGGCTGGACGACGTTCCGCCGGGTCACTTGGCCGTCGATCCGCTGGGGCGTGGCTTACGGAGCGGTGCTGACGGTAGCTCGTTCCATGGGCGAATTCGGCGCGGTACTGGTCGTCTCGGGCAACATCATCAACCGCACCCAGACGGCGACGACGCTCGTGTATCAAGACGTGGAGAATTTCGATATCTCGGCGGCCGGAGGCATCGCGCTGATTCTGGCGGCTTTCTCGGCGGGCCTGCTGCTGCTGATGGAATGGACGAAGAAAAGAAGGGAAGTGCATTAATATGCAGCATGTGGAAGTCCGCGGACTCGATAAACATTTCGGCAGTTTCCATGCGGTAAAAGACGTCTCGTTCGAAATTCGAAAAGGGCATCTGATCGGCCTGCTCGGTCCGAGCGGCGGCGGCAAAACGTCCATTCTGCGTATGCTCGCGGGATTGGAGAACCCGGATCAAGGCGAGATTTTGTTTCACGGCAAAAAAGTGAACGAGCTGCCTCCGCAGGAGCGGGGAATCGGATTCGTGTTCCAGAACTACGCGCTCTTCAAACATATGACGGTATTCGAAAATATCGCGTACGGTCTCAAAGTCAAAAAAGCGTCGAAAACGCAAATCCGCGACCGCGTCACGGAACTGGTCGAATTGACGGGACTCAAAGGGTTCGAGCAGCGTTATCCGCAGCAGCTCTCGGGCGGACAGCGGCAGCGCGTGGCGTTCGCTCGGGCGCTCGCGCCGGAGCCGCAGCTTCTGCTGCTCGACGAGCCGTTCGCGGCGATCGACGCCAAGATTCGTCAAGAGCTTCGTTCGTGGCTGCGCGAGCTGATCGAGCGGGTCGGCATCACGTCGATCTTCGTGACGCACGATCAGGACGAAGCGATCGAAGTCGCCGACGAGATCATGGTGATCAGCCAAGGAAAAGTCGAACAGAAAGGCACGCCGTGGGATATTTACAAAGAGCCGGCGACGCCGTTTGTCGCTTCGTTTATCGGCGAATCGACGCAGATCGAACATGCGGCGAAACTGCACGGATTCGACGAAGCCGCGAAAGTGCCAGGAACGCGGGCTTTGGTTCGGCCGGAATACGTCGAAGTCGGACGGCCCGGCGAGTTCACGTTGGTCTCCGCGACGGAAGAAGGAATCGTGCGGCATCTGCATTTCCGAGGCAATCAATGGTTGGTCGACGTTCAGGTCGGCGAACAGAACCTGATCACGTACCGTTCGCTGGAGAAAGACCCGCTTCAGATCGGCGATCCGGTCCGGGTGCTGGTCCATCGGGCTTACCTGTATAACGAACAGCGCAGTTGGATCGCCGAGAACCGGTTCAAAGCCGATCCGATGTCGATGATGATCTGACAAGCAGCGGCATAGCGAGAGAGCGAGAGGTGAAGCGAGAGATGAGAAGCAGAGATCGCCGTACGGAAGTCGAATCCGTCGAGCACGCCCGGCGGCCGGGCAAACCGAATAAAGGATTCGCGCTGATTGCCGCAATCGCGCTGCTCGGCACGCTGCTGTCCGGCTGCGGCACGCCGGAGAGTTCGGCGGACGACAGCGGCGGAACCGCGCCGAAAGGCGACGTCACGCTGGTGATCGGCGCGTACAGCGTCGTCAAGGATTCCGTGCAGGACATCATTCCGCTGTTCCAGAAAAAATGGAAAGAAGAGACCGGGCAGACGGTCACCTTCCAAGAATCGTACGAAGCCTCCGGTACGCAGGCGCGGGCGATCGTGGGCGGGTTCGAAGCCGACGTGGCGCTGCTGTCGCTCGAAGGCGATATCGACAAGCTCACCAAAGCGAAATTGGTCGACAAAGATTGGAAAGATAAACCGGACGGCGGCATGATCACCCGTTCGGTCGTAGCGATCGGCACGCGCGAAGGCAATCCGCTCGGAATCAAGAACTTTGCCGATCTGGCGAAACCGGGCGTCAAAGTGCTGTATCCGAATCCCAAGACGTCCGGCGGCGCCCAATGGGACATCAACGCGATCTACGGCGCGGGCCTCAAAGAATCGGAGCGCGAAACGGGCCAGAAAGATCCGGCGTTCGCCAAAGCGTTCTTGGAGTCCGTTCATGCCAATATCGAATCGTTGGACAAAAGCGGCCGAGCCTCGATGGCGGCGTTCGAATACGGGGTCGGCGACGCGCTGGTTACGTACGAGAACGAGCTGCTGACGCGGAACAAGCAGGGCGGCAAATACGAAGTGATCGTGCCGGACGACACGATCCTGATCGAGAATCCGGCCGCGGTCGTGGATGCGAACGTGGACAAGCACGGCACCCGCGAAGTCGCGGAAGCTTTCGTGGATTTCCTCTGGTCGCAGCAGGCGCAGAAAGTCTTTGCGGAGAACGGATTCCGGCCGGTGAACGATGCGGTGTATAAGGAGTTCGCGTCGGATTATCCGGTGCCGCCGGGACTGTTCGACATCAAGTATCTGGGCGGATGGAAAGAGGTTCGGGAGTCGCTGTATTCGAAACGCGGGGTGTGGTATCAGGTGTTGGCGGGGATATGAGGGAGGCGAGCGAGTGATTGAGCGTGTGTGCGTGCAGCGGGCGCTGCGCTGATTTCGATGGTCGCTCGGGCTCGTTTTCTTCCCCTCTATTGGAATAAGGGATTAGAGGAATGGGGAAGAAAGCCGAAAGTCGCTCCCATTCGAAATCAGCTCCGCTCCTTCGCTCGTCTGCGGGGGTTAAGGGAGGAAGGGCGTTAAAGAACCGCTCGCTGCGGCCGCTTCGCTTTTAAAGATGGACTCGCGTGCCGCATCGTCGGGGATTTGCAAACAAAAAAGCGTCCGCTCGGGATTCTCCGGGCTGACGCTTTTCTTGTATAGCGTTATTGGGCTTATCTCTTGCGGCGGAAGCCGCTCAGTTCGAAGGTCATATAGACGACGCCGCCGATTACCAAACCGGATATCAGAGCTGCGACTAGAGAAGAGGTAAGGACGGACAAGATCGTGGTGAACGAGCTTCCTTGAAGGATTTGAATAGCACCCAACAGGAACACGACAAGAAAAGGAACCCAAAAGAACAGGGATTTGAAAAATTTAGCCATGGAACCTCCTTTGAAAAGCGGAAAATAAAGAACTTGCTTTAAGCTCTCTGTTTATTATAGCGCACATCGGGCGTCGGTAGGGTTCGGGATTGTTTTTGTCTAGAGAAAGTCGGTTATAATCAAGAAAGTTAGAAGGTTTTTCGATGCCGGCGATAGGGCGGGAAGCAGGCCTATTCGACAAGACCTCGATAAGACGACGGAAGAGGGGAAAGGCATGAAGGAAGATCGGTTGGTGTTCTGGGGAACGGGAGACGCGATGGGAGTACCGCGCGTCTACTGCGAATGCCCGGTATGCGAGGAAGCGAGAACGGAAGGCGTCAACCGGAGGATGCGTTCGATGGTGGCGGTGGAAAACGGGGAAGAACGGTTTCTGATCGACTGCGGGCCGGACTGGAGGATGCAGATGGAGCAGAGAGGGATTCGCACGGTCGAGCGGATTCTTGTTACGCATCCGCATTTCGACCATATCGGCGGGCTGCCGGAATGGGCGGATCAATGCCGTTGGACGGGAATCCGGGGCGAATTGTATGCGCCGAGCGAGGTACTGGAAGCGATTCGGGAGCGGTATCCGTGGCTGGAGCGCAATCTGGAGCTGCGGGAAACGGAGCCGGGACTTGTGCTGGGAGGATGGAACATTGCCGGTTGGCGGGTCAATCACGGCAAAAACGGTTACTCCTATGCATATAGGCTCGAAAAGCAAAACTTTGCTTGGGTCTACTGCCCCGACTCGATCGGACTGTCGGCGGCGGAGATCGAGCCGATGCGCCGAGCGGATCTGCTCGTGCTTGGTACGAGCTTCGTATACGAAGAGGCGGAATATTCGACGAGATCCGTGTACGATATGCGCGAAGCAGCGGAACTGCTGGACGAGATCCGCCCGGTTCGAACGATCTATACGCATATGTCGCATGACGTCGATCTGAATCGCCTGCCGGAACTTCCGCGCGGCGTATCGGCGGCGAGAACAGGACTCGAAGTACGATTGCGGCAGGAGAACCCGGCAGACGAAGCTTCGATCTGAAACGAACTGATCCAAATCGAACATAGGGAGGAAACGAGCATGGAAGAAAATAAAGATCACAAGAACGTGGATCCTACCGCGAAGTATCGGGCGGTAGATCCGACCGACGACGACACGACCAATCTCAAAGACGACGGTTCGACCGATCCGCGATCGATCGAGGAAGAACATCTGAATCAACAAAAACGTCCGGACGCCCATGTCGGCGCTACGCCGGGGCAGATCGACGAACGGATGGCCGACGCGGCCGCGCAGATCCGAGAAGATCATGCCGACGAGCGAGAAGCCGAATTCCGCGAAGCGGATCGCCCGGCGCCGGACGGATACCGGGAGCCTTAATCGGCTGCATATGCACGAAGTCGGGAAGCGATTTTGCTTCCCGGCTTTTTTTCGCTGCATCGAAGGCCGGGCATACCGACGAACGACAAAAAACCCGGAAGCTTTCGCTCCCGGTTTTTTTGGCTTCATCGCGCATGATCGTCCGAACGTTTTATTTGTTCAGCACGAATTTGTCGATGACCACTTTGACGCCGTCTTCGTTGTTGCTCGCGGAGATAAAGTCGGCGATCGCTTTGAGCGGTTCGATCGCGTTGCCCATCGCTACGCCGAGACCGGCGGCTTCCAGCATCTCGTGATCGTTCCACGAATCGCCGATCGCGATCGACTCTTCGAGCGTGCAGCCGAAGTAGTCGGCGAGGAACGCCAGCGCGTGCCCTTTGGTGCCTTCTTTGTGCATGATCTCGAGGAAATGCGGTTTCGACTTGGTGATATGCACCTGATCGCCGAGCAGTTCGTGCAGTTTCGGCGCCAGTTCGTCGAGGAACGCCGGATCGTCGATGATCAGCATTTTCGGCGTCGGCTGCGAGAACAATTTTTCGAAATCCGGTTCGATGTAGAATCGCGTATTGTTGAGCTGCGCGTAAGCGATCAGCTTCTCGTTTTCTTCGCGCGCGTACAGCTTGTCGTCGATATACGTTTGCAGATGCAGGTTATGCTCTTTGCAGTATTCGCCCAGTTTGAGCGCGGCTTCGACCGGAACATGGCGTTCCAGCAGCACTTTGCCGTCGAGCAGGTTCTTCACCAACGCGCCTTGATACGTGATGATCGGCACGTTCAGGCCGGTCTGGGCGGCGAGCTGCTTGGCGGACGCGTAAGCGCGGCCCGTAGCGAGCGTCACGACGACGCCTGCGGCTACGGCTTCTTCCAATGCGGCCTGCGTAGCCGGAGTGACCTGTTTGTCGTCGTTGATCAGCGTGTCGTCGATATCGATAGCAATCAATTTGTAAGTCATGGTTTCTCTCCCGTCCGAATCTGTTTCTATTTCTGTTTGTTTGCGCGCGCTCGGATCAGTCTTCCAAGAACACGAGCCCGATAAAGTCTTCCGTCTCGATGTTGCCGAAATAATGCTTGAGGTTCACGCCTTCGAGCGCCGCGCGGATCTCGGATTCTTCGTAACGTTTGCCGCGCAGCAGATCCGCGACTTCGGACGCGTCGCCCACGCCGAAGAAATCGCCGAAGATCGTGATGTTTTCGATCCGGCCGTCTTTGACGTCCATGCGCAGATCGATGATGCCGACCGGGAACTTCTTGGCATGTTTGACGTTGTATTCCGGCGATTGGCCGTAATTCCAATCCCAGTTGCGGTAGCGTTCTTCCGAGATCTCCCGGATCTTTTGCCAATCTTCTTCGGTCAGGACGTACTGAGGCACTTCGCTCGGTTCGGTCTTGAAAATATGGCGCAGGATGTTGTCCTGGAATTCCTGCATCGTCAGCTTCTCGTTCATGAACTCCGAGATATTGGCGACGCGGCTGCGGACGGACTTGGTGCTTTTCGATTTGAATTTCTCCGGATTGGCTTTCAGCGCCGAATGCACGTTGTCGAGTTCGGAATCGAACATAAGCGTGCCGTGGCTGAACATGCGTCCGCGCGTGGAGAATTGGGCGTTGCCCGAAATCTTTTTCTCCCCGACTTGAAGGTCGTTGCGACCCGACAGTTCGGCTTCCACGCCCAGTTCGCGCAGCGCTTCGGTCATCGGTTCGGTGAACTTGCGGAAATTGTGGAACGATTGGCCGTCGTCCTGCGTCAGGAAGCTGAAGTTCAGGTTGCCCAAATCGTGATACACCGCGCCGCCGCCGGACAACCGACGCACGACATGAATGCCGTGTTCTTTGACATATTCCGCGTTGATCTCTTCGACGGTATTCTGGTGTTTGCCGATGATGATCGACGGTTCGTTGATATAGAAGAGCAGATAGCTTTCGCCGTCCATCGGCAGATGCCGCAGAACGAATTCTTCGATCGCCAGGTTGATCCGCGGATCGTTAATGCCCTGATTGTCGATAAAAAGCATGGTATGGCCTCCCGTTTTGACAGAGTGATAAACGTGTGGTCTATTTGTCGTTTTGCCTCTATCATTGTAAACCATACAAATTGTTTAAGACTAGTAGCTTGTCTTAAATAGATTGCAGGTTTACGTTCGGACGGGCGAAACCATTCATTAATCCGAGACAAGCGACGAGTACCCTTTCGATTCGCGCGGATAAGGTACCCGTATTTCGTAAAGAGATGGCTTTCAAGGCGGCGGTAACGGTCGCTCGGTTGGGAAAATATGCCGTTTGAGCGCGCGGGGCAAGGGTAATACATAACTATCCCGACCCTATACCCATACGCGAACCGCCGCGGAAGCGGCCGACGCACAGGAGGTTGAATCCGATGGATGACAAAGCCAAATCCCTGCTGGATCATAAGAAAGAGCATGACCACAGCGGAGAACTGAAAAATTTTGTCGAGAATCAGGTCGAAGGAACAGAGTCCGCGGTGCCCGGCCGAGTCGAGGCCACCAAAGACCAACGCATGGATCAACAGAACCGGCTCAAAGACCAACACAACATGAGAAGATAACAGCGGCGAACGCGCACCGGGAGGTTAAACGAAATGGACGATAAAGCCAAAGAGTTGCTCGAACAAAAGAAAGCGAACGAACACGGCGGCCAGTTGAAAGATTTCGTGGAAAACCAAGTGGAAGGCTCGGGCAGAAACGCCCCTTCGAATATCGAAGCGACCAAATCCCAACCGCTCGACCAGCAGCATCATATGAAGGATCAGGAGAATCGCACGACCAATCATACGGGAGCGCGAGGTACGGACGGCAGAGGCTTATAAACACCGAAGCTGCCTGCAAGCCCGACTTTTCGACGGAACCGCCCGATTTCTTTTCTTGAAGAAAAGAACGGGCGGTTTTTGCATGCGTGCTTGTCACGATCGGCCGCATCCCCTATAATCGGAAACGATAACCGCACAAGTACAGCTGCCGAGGTGCCTGCGCGCGGCAAACGGAGAAAGGCCAAACGTCTTTTTTTGTTCGCCGCGCGCCGGTTAAAAGGGAAGCCGGTGCAAATCCGGCACGGTCCCGCCACTGTAACGCGAGGAAGAGTCCATCCGGCCATTGCCCAGAGCGAGAAGGCGGACTCCCGACGATCCATGATCGTTCCCGCGAGTCAGGAAACCTGCCCGGCAGACTCGATGCTGGTCCCGTTCTTCGAGGAAAGAGCGTTCCGTGCACGTACGCCGATCGTTTCGGTCCGCCTTTCTTTTTTGAGAAAAAGGCAGGGCCTTTATTGGCGTACGTCCCGAACAAGCCTTTTCCGCGAGCGATGCCCGGATCGGGCTTTTTCTTTTGTCGTTTTGCCTCGTTGGGAAGGCAGGAAAGAGAAGGTGTAAGGAACGGTAACAAACCGAGGGGGATAACAAGATGACGGCAGGATGGAACGAACAAGGGCGAAAAAACGGCAACGGCAGCAGGGAAAAAGAGACGACCGAAAAGCAGGCACGCTTCGATATCCGATGGAGAACGGGCTTCAGAAAAACGCTGTTGACCGGCTCGGCGGCTCTGTTGTTGGCAGTGAGTCTCGCGGCCTGCGGGCAAACCGAAACGGCGACGGCGCCGCAGCCGACCGCGACCGAGACGAAGCCGGCCGAGCAGAAGCCCGCGGAAACGGCCGACACGGCTCAGGCGGCGGACGAAGCGGCGAAAACCGAGTATCCGCTCACGCTGAAAGACGCGACCGGCAAAGAGATCACGTTCGAAGCCGCGCCGAAAAAAATCGTATCGCTCGCGCCGTCGGAAACGGAAGCGCTGTTCGCGTTGGGACTGGACGAGCAGATCGTCGGCGTCTCGGACAACGACGATTACCCGGAAGCGGCCAAATCCAAGCCCAAGATGGGCGGCTTCGAGCTGAATACCGAAGCGATCGTGGCGGCGCAGCCGGATATCGTGTTCGTCGCCGATTTGACCGACGACGCGACCGTGGAGTCGCTGCGCGGATTAGGGCTGAACGTATTCAAGTTCAATCCGGATACGCTGGAAGACGTAATGAAGGATATCGAGGTATACGGAGAGATCGCCGACCGTCAAGCCGAAGCCGAAGAAGTGACCGGTAAAATGCGCGCGGAGATCGAGAAGGTGCGTACGGCGGCGGCTTCGATTCCGGATGCGGACAAGAAAACGGTCTATCTGGAATTTTCGCCGGGCTGGACGGTAGGCAAAGGCGAATTCATGGACGAGCTGATCGGCACGTCGGGCGCGATCAACGCCGCGGCGAATACGAACGGTTGGAGCGAAGTGAACGCCGAGGAGATCATTCATACGAATCCCGACGTGATCTTGTACAGCCAAATGTCCGTCGATCCGCAGACGATCAAAGACCGCAGCGGCTGGAACGGCATCTCGGCCGTGAAAAACGATCAATTGTTCGCGATCGACGATAATCTGGTCAGCCGGCCGGGACCTCGGTTGTCCGAAGGCTTGATCGAAGTCTTTAACGCGATCTATCCGGGCAAACTGAAATGATCCGGCGGCTCGGCGGATACGGGGCGGTCGCGGTCGTTCTGCTGCTGCTCAGTCTGGTGCTGACGCTGCGCATCGGATCGGTTCATCTGCCGGCCGGACGGATCGCATCGATCCTGCTTCACGAAATTCCGGGCATCGGCAGCCGCTTCCCGCAGATTTGGGACGATTCGGCGGCACAGATCGTGCTTAAGGTCCGGCTGCCGAGAATCGCGCTGGCGGCGCTGGTCGGAGCGGCGCTGGCGCTCGCGGGAGCGGCTTTTCAAGGGGTGCTGCGCAATCCGTTGGCGGATCCGTTCACGCTCGGAGTCTCTTCGGGTTCGTCGCTCGGAGCAGCGGCCATTATCTTCTTGGGGCTTCGCACGGCTTGGGCGGGGCAGTGGACGCTCCCGCTGACGGCTTTCGCGACCGGTGCGGCGACGCTGTTCGGGGTGCTCGCGTTGGCTCGCGACCGAGGCAAGCTGCCGATTCACGGGCTGCTGCTCGCGGGCGTCGTGATGCAGTCTTTTCTCGGAGCGGCCGTGACGTTTCTGTCGACGCTGTCGAATCGGCCCGTTAACGAAATCTTGTATTGGACGATGGGAAGCTTGAATCTGCGCGGATGGGATTATTCGGCCGTGCTGCTGCCTTACGTGCTGCTGGGCGGCGCTTTTCTATGGGCGAACGCCGGGGCGATGAACCTGTTCGCGCTCGGAGAACGCCGTGCCGGTCAATTGGGACTGCATACGGAACGGACCAAAAGCGCCGTCCTGATCGTCGCGACGTTGATGACGGCCGCCGCCGTATCGGTATCGGGCGTGATCGGCTTCGTGGGATTGGTGGTTCCGCATATGATCCGTCTGATCGCGGGACCGGATTATCGGCTGCTCGTGCCGTTGTCCGCGCTCGGCGGCGCGCTGTTCTTGATGTGGGCGGATACGCTCGCCCGCTCGGCGTTGGGTGGCGCGGAGCTGCCGCTTGGCGTCGTGACCGCGTTCGCGGGCGCGCCGTTTTTCGCTTTCTTGCTTCAGCGAAGCAAGCGCGGGAAGGAGGAGAAGGCATGAATATCCGGCTGAACTTGTCGGGGCTGAGACGGCGGCGCGGCGATACGCCGCAAGCGGCCGAAGAACTGCGCGCGGCGGAGATCGCGCGCCAAATACGGGAACTGCGCGAGAGCGAAGCGGATCTGGAAGCCGAATCGCTGCGCGAAGCGGAGAAGCGCGCCGCGGCCGCTTCGTTCGCATTCGAAGAGCCGCGGAGCGAAAACGGCTCGAGCGGCGCGGAGCGTTCGGGCGTGCGGCTCGAATCCGAAGCGCCGGCGATCGAGCTGCGCGGGGCGGCCTGCGCGTACGGCTCTCTTCAAGCCGTCCGTCCGCTGGATTGGACCGTCCGCCGCGGCGAATTCTGGGCCGTGCTCGGGCCCAACGGCAGCGGCAAGACCAGCCTGCTGGGGCTGGTCTCCGGCGCGGAGCGCCCTTCGGCCGGCGAAGTCCGGATCGCCGGCCGGCCCGCGGCGGAATACGGACGCCGCGAACGGGCTCGGCGGCTGGCCGTGCTGCCGCAGGAAGGTCTGCCGCCGCTGAGCATCACGGTACGGGACGCGCTGGAGATGGGGCGCTTCCCGTACCGCGACCGTTTCGGCCGCGACCGCGATCCTTCGGCGCGGGAGCTGCTCGCCCGCATCGCCGAGCGGTTGGAGCTGACGGCGCTGCTGCCGCGCCGTCTGGACGAACTGAGCGGCGGACAGCGGCAGCGCGCCGCGCTCGGCCAAGTGATGGCGCAGCAGCCCGAGATCCTGCTGCTGGACGAGCCTACGGCTTATCTGGACGTGTATTATCAGCTCGACGTCATGGAGCTGGTGCGGGAATGGCGCGAAGAAGCCGGACTGACGGTCGTGGCGGTGCTCCACGACCTGAATCTCGCCGCGCAGTACGCGGAGCGGCTGCTTCTGCTGCGCGGCGGCGAACGCGCCGCGGAAGGCACGCCGGAGGAAGTGCTGACGCCGGAGTTGGTCGGCGACCTGTACGGCGTCGCGCCGCCGCTGATCGTGCGGCGCGAAGAGATCGGCGCGCCGCAGCTGCTCTTCCGCGCCGATTCGCAGATGCGGAAAGTTCGGCCTGTTCGGGCCGAACGAAGAACGTAGTCGGCGTACGGCAGGCATTTGACTGCTGCCTGATTTCCGCCGCGCAAAGACGCGCAAACGCAAAAAAAGACCCGGAGAATCGTCTCCGGGTCTTTTGGCTTTTGGTGCATACGTTTGATCCGATACGTTCGAAGCGCCGCCGCTGGCCCGAGCTTCGCTCGAAAGCGGCTCTTTTCGTTCGCAACGCATCGATCTGTTCGCGATCAGATCTTGAAGCGTCTGACCGTTTCTTCCAGCTCGTCGGCCTGACGGCTCAATTCGCCGACGGTACGCGCATAAGCTTCCATCTCTTGGACTTGACGGGTGCTGCCTTCGGATACGTCTTGAGCGCGCGCTTGCACGCGTTCGGTAATCCGGGCCGTTTCTTCCACCGAAGCGCTGACCTGTTGGCTGCCTGCCGAGACTTGTTCGGTCGAAGCGGACACTTCTTGCACCGAATGGTTGAACTGCTGCATCAGGCTTTTCAGTTCTTCGAAAGCGCCGCCCGCGTTGCGGACCGCTTCGGCACCCGACATGATCTCGTGGTGCACCGTGCCGATCGCGTCGACCGAACGCCGGGAATCTTCGCGCAGGGACGACAGCGATTGTTCGATCTGCCCCGTGGCTTCGCGCGATTGATCGGACAGCTTGCGAACTTCGTCGGCGACGACGGCGAAGCCTTTGCCGTGCTCGCCGGCTCTTGCCGCTTCGATCGAAGCGTTGAGCGAGAGCATCTGGATTTGCTTGGAGATGCTCGTAATCGCGCCGAGCACTTCGGTGATCTCGTCGGAACGCGTGCCCATCGTTTCGATATAAGAGCGGGCCTGCACCGTCATTTCCTGAACGCGGTTCATCTGCTGAACCGCTTGTTGAGCCAGCGTATTGCCCGATACGGCTTCTTCGGAAGCGCGAGCGATCTGGTCGTTAACGTTCGAAGCGGATTCCGCGATATGCTGGATGCCGCCGCTGATCTCTTCCATGGCTTTGGCGTTCTCCGCCGCGCTGGTCGCGACCGTCTCGCTGCTCTGCGCGATCTCGGTCGCCGAAGCCGCCGATTGTCCGCCGATCTCGTAGAGCAGCCCGATGCCGCGCGAGAGTTCGATCGAATCGCTCTTGACCCGGTCGGTCGCTTCCAGCACTTGACCGATCATGCTGCGCAGATTGGCGGTCATCTGACGGAAAGCTTCGGCCAACTGCGCGATTTCGTCTTTTCCTTTGACCTCGATGTTCGCTTGCAGATCGCCTTCCGCCACCAGACGGGCGTGTTTGACAAGGCGTCCGAGCGGCTTGGTCATCTGGCGGCTGACGCCCGCCGCGACCAGAGCGCCGAGTACGATCACGATCAGGGTGATGGCGATGCCGGCCCAGAGAATCGCCTGCGTGACTTGCTCGACGAAATCGGCGTCCAGCGTTCCGGCGACAAGCAGGCTGCCGCCGGAGATCGCCAAGTAGCCGTCGATATCCGCGCCGTCGGAGCTTGCGTTAAGCGGAGTCACGACCGTTTCTTGGGTGTTTTTCAAGGCCTGCTGCATAAACGAACTCGCCGCCATTTTTTCTCCGGTTTTCAGATGCGAATCTTTGCTGGCCAGAACGACGGTCGCTTCGTTGCCCTGCACGTCGAGGATATATACGTTCTCGAGTCGGAATTCGCTTGCGGCTTGATTCAGGTAAGTCTGCAGTTTCATCGAAGCGGCAGCGTTGGCTTTGGCTGCCATGCTCGCTTGAGTCGGATCGACGCCGCCTTGAATTTCCGAAATGCTCAGATCCAGCGTTTTGCTGAATTCGGGAATGATTCGACTGTGAAGCGTATTGTTAAATATAACGAGAAAACTTCCGCAGAGCAGCAAGCTCGCGACAAGAATGATGGCACCCGACAATACGATGATCTTGCGGCTGATAGAACGGTTTAGCATAAATAGGCTCTCCCTTCGTGATAAGCAAAAGCAATCCTGAACGCGGCACCTGCATGGGATGACCGAACAAGACTCCTGATCAAGAGCATGACGCGATCTTGCATCCGTACAAGCCGCTCGATGCCGAATCTTCTGCAACCGAAGTCCCGACTCGCGGCCGATCACGCGGACAAAGATCTGAACATTCTCTGTAATATAGGTCGATCGATCCCGCATATGCAGGTAAAAGGTAGGGCCGGAGCGCGAAAAAATAGGTAAAACGTTCGGAAGTTGTGCTTGGCTATTCCATATCATACATGAGAACAAATAAATTTGACCAGTTTCATGTAAGCTCTTTTTGCGATTTGCGAATATTTTTGAACAGCGGATGAAAAAATGCCGATGTCGCAAATTAAATCTACCAAAATGATCGGAATAGTGATACTATGGTTGGCAGATTCCAAGGACTTACATGTCCGGTCAGCTTGATCGCTGACGCAACTTTAAAAAGAGAGAGGGATTGGAACATGGAGACCTTTTTTGTCATCTTGAACATCTTGGTTCTGGCGGGACTCTCCGTACTGCTCTACGTGATGCAGAAGCGTCATGTCTCGTTCAGCAAACGGGTATTCACCGCGCTGGGACTGGGGATCGTGCTCGGAGGCGCGCTGCAATGGATTTATTCGGCGGATTCGGAGATCGTATCGCGCTCGATGGACTGGTACAGCCTGCTCGGAAGCGGCTACGTCCACTTGCTTCAGATGATCGTGATTCCGCTGGTGATGGTCTCCATCATCACGGCGATCATGAACATCAAAGGCGGCAAAAAGCTCGGCAAAATCAGCGTATCCGTGCTGTTGACGCTTGTCTTGACGACGGCGATCGCCGCCGCGGTGGGCATCGCTTCGGCGACCGCGTTCGGTCTGGACGCGAGCGAACTGCTGAACGGACAAGCGGAACAAGAACGCGGAGCGGCGCTCGAAACGAGACTCGCGGATGTCGAAGATCTGACGCTGCCTCAGCAGATTTTGTCGTTCATTCCGACCAATCCGTTCGAAGACATGACCGGCGCGCGTCCTTCCTCGACGCTTGCGGTCGTTATTTTCTCCGCTTTCATCGGGATCGCGGTGCTTGGGCTGGACCGCAAGAACGCGCAGCAGGCCGAGACGTTCCGCGGCATGGTTAACGCGGTACACGGCGTCGTGATGCGGATCGTGACTTTGATTCTGCGACTGACGCCTTACGGGATTCTGGCGTTGATCGCCAAGATGATGGCGACGACCGATCCCGCCGGCATCATTCGTCTGGGCGAATTCGTAATCGCTTCTTACGTCGCGCTGATCGTCATGTTCGTGATTCATCTGGTGATCCTGCTGGCGTTCGGCATGAACCCGGTCACCTATGCCAAAAAAGTCGTATCGCCGCTGGTCTTCGCTTTCACTTCGCGTTCCAGCGCGGCGACCATCCCGCTGAATATCGAAACGCAGACCAAAAAGCTCGGCGTATCCGAAGGCGTAGCCAATCTGTCCGCCAGCTTCGGAGCGACGATCGGCCAGAACGGCTGCGCGGGCATCTACCCGGCGATGCTCGCCGTCATGATCGCCCCGGCTGCCGGCACGCCCGTCGATCTGTCGTTCATCCTGACCTTGATCGGCGTCGTCGCGATCAGTTCCTTCGGCGTAGCCGGAGTCGGAGGCGGCGCGACGTTCGCGGCTCTGATCGTCTTGTCGACCATGAACCTTCCGGTCGCTTTGGCCGGCCTGCTGATCGCCGTCGAGCCTCTGATCGATATGGGCCGTACCGCCCTGAACGTCAACGATTCGATGGTCGCCGGCGTCGTGACCGGCAAAGTCACCGGCGAGATCGACAAGAACGTTTACGATTCTCCCGACACGCCGGAACTCGAAACGGCGAGAGCCTGATTTTTCTTTCTCTGCCCGCATAAGATGAAAAGGACGGCCTCCCGGCCGTCCTTTTTCTTTTCCCAAAAAAAAGATGGCGCAAAATCGCCAACCGTGTTAGAGTAATACGTTGTCCAAACACGCGGTTCGTAACCATCCCGCGATACCAAAACTAGGGCCTTTCAACACTAAAGGTAAGGTTACGTTCCCCTAAAACGCACTTAAAGCGCGTGATTTTTAGGAAAACGCAAACCTGCGATTGAGAGTTGAAAGGGCAAGGAGGATTCAGCTTGTTCAATTTCACTTGGGGCGTCTTTTTCGTCCTGGTCAATTTCGCGTTTTTCCTGCTGTGCTTCAAATTTTTCGGCAAAAAAGGCTTGTACGCTTGGGTCGGCGTGGCGACCGTCGTCGCCAATATCCAAGTCGCCAAGACCATCGATATGCTCGGCATCACCATGACGCTGGGCAACGCCATGTACGTCAGCGTCTATATGACTACCGACCTGCTGAACGAACGCTACGGCGTCAAAGCCGCGCGCCGCGCCGTCTGGTTCGGTTTTTTCATGCTGATCATGACTACCGTCATCATGCAGATGGTGCTGCATTTCCGACCGTCGGACGTCGATTTCGCGCAAGCGCCGATGGAAGCCTTGTTCGGCCTGCTGCCGAGACTCGCGCTCGGAAGTTTGACCGCTTATCTGGTCAGCCAGCTGCTCGACGTGTATTTGTACGCCGGAATCCGCCGTCGTTTCTCCAGCGCCAATCAACTGTGGATTCGCAACAACGGTAGCGGCATCGTCAGCTCGTTTATCGATACGCTGATCTTCTGCTCGATCGCGTTTACCGGTCCCGAATACAGTTTCTCGACGTGGATTCAACTGCTGCTGTCGACTTATGTCTTTAAGTTTATTTTGACCGCGGCCGGCACGCCGGTGCTGTATTGGGCGCGCGGCATGAAAGTACCCGTCGACGAAGGCGATTCCGGCCTGCCGAATATCGCCGCCAAATAAAAGCCGAAACGGATTCGATAATCCCGCGCGGCCTGCCGACGGAATATGGTAAGATGGATACGCATGCGCATCGCCGCGGCGATGTGCCGATATTCGATTCTACTTAACCGATCCGAGGAGGCAGTCGACCCATGATGATCCATATGGTTACGTTCACCCTGCACGCCGGCAAAGATAACGAGAAAGCCGAAGCTTTTTTGAAAGAAAGCCGCCAATTGTTGATCGAGATTCCGGGCGTGAACAACTTTAAGGTACTTCGCCAAGTCAGCGCCAAAAACGACCACGATTACGGATTTTCGATGGAGTTTGCCGACCGCGCGGCTTTCGAAGCGTACAACGTGCACCCGATCCATGCCCGCTATGTGGCCGAAGTTTGGGAGTCTCAGGTAAGCAGCTTCCAAGAGACCGACCTGATCGAATACGAATAAGTTTCGCTCCGAAACGAAAAGCCAGCTTCCGACAACTCGGAAACTGGCTTTTTTGATTTGAACGGTTTAAAAGGCGGCAGCTCCGACGAACGCGAACGAGTCGCCCGATCGCTTTAGCCGCCGATCACCGTCAGCTCTTTCGGGAACGTGGTCAGTACGTCGACGCCGTCGGCAGTAACGATGACGTCGTCTTCGATACGGACGCCGCATTCGCCGGCGACGTAGACGCCCGGCTCGACGGTGAAGCAGAGACCTTCCGTCACGAGTTCTTCGTTGGCGCCGTGCACGGACGGATATTCATGCACGTCCATGCCCAGTCCGTGACCGAGGCGATGCATGAAGTACGGTCCGTAACCGGCTTCCGTGATGACTTCGCGGGCGGCGGCATCGACGGAAGCCAGCGTCACGCCCGGACGGATCTGCGCGATCGCGGCCAAGTTGGCGGCAAGCACCGTTTCGTAGATCTTGACCGACTCGTCGTTCGGACGTTCGGCCACCGCGAAGGTACGCGTAATATCGGAAGCGTAGCCGTCGAGATAGACGCCCATATCGAACATCAGCATATCGCCGGCTTGAATCTTCCGATTGCCGGGATTGCCGTGCGGCAGCGCCGTCTTGTCGCCGGTCAGTACCATCGTGTCGAACGACGGGCCTTCCGCGCCGAGCTTTTTCATCTGGTACTCCAGTTCGGCCACGATCTCGATCTCGGCGACGCCGACGCGAACCTGTTTGAGTCCTTCGGTCAGCACCGCTTCGATCAGATGAACCGCACGGCGAAGCTTTTCGACTTCTTCCGGCGTTTTGGCCGCGCGCAGGGCGTTCAGCACGCTGCCTACGTCGCGGTAGTCGGACGCGCGGAGCGCGGCGTTCAAGCGTTCGAAACGGGCGACCGACAGATGTTCTTTTTCGATGCCGAAGCGTTTCGCTCCGCTGCCGATCCAGCCTTCAAGCAGCGCGTATGCGTCATCCGTATCGCCGTGCGTGCGGATCAGCGGCACGGACGAAGAAGCTTTGGCCGCTTCGAGATCGAGCGCGGGGACGACAAGAAACGGCTCGTCGTGTTTCGGGATCGCAAGTCCCAGAAAACGTTCGTGGGGATCGGAGAAAAAACCGGTCAGATAGCCGACGTGTTTCGGTTCGGTGATCAGCAGCCCGTCCAGCTCCTGTTCCTCCATATGCGTTCTGATCTTGTTCCAACGTTGATCGTTCATTTTTTCACTCCGTTCGTTATCTGGTGACGATGCGGCTGATCGCGCCGCGCACATCGCCTTCGTACAGCCCGCCGTGGTAGCAGAACACCCGGTCGATATCCAATTCGAGCAGCTGCTCCAGCGACCGAAGCGCCTTGTCCATATCCGGGGTAAAAGCTTCCGCCGGTCCGGCCAACTCGCCTTCGACCACGACCATCGCGTCGCCCGCGATCAGCAGCTTCTCGCTCGGTACATAGAGGCTGATATGCCCCGGCGTATGGCCAGGCGTGTGCAGCACGACCGTCCCGCCTTGAAGAGGCAGATTCTCGCCGTGCTCCAGCACGCGGGTCACCCGGCCGGGAACGAGCGCGTCAAGCATGCGCTGCACCGCTTCGCGCTGCGGCGCGGGCATGGATTCGAGCCGTTTCGGCGTCACTTTGATATGCGGCAGCGCGCCTTCCAGATAAGGCTGTTCGTCCCGATGCGCCCAGATTTCGGCCTCCGGCAGATGCTCCAGCAGGTCGGGCAGCGTGCCGATATGGTCGAGATCCTGATGGGTGAACAGCAATCTTTTGACCTGAGAGACGTGGAATCCCGCCGCTTCGATCCGCTGCACAATCTGTTCGTACATGCCCGGCAGTCCCGCGTCGACCAACGTCAATCCGTCTTCGTCCGACAGCAGCACGGCATGAAACGCGTCGGCGTTTCCGCCGTGATCGGCGCCGAGCGCCAAGTCCGTTATTCCTGATGTAAGTTTCATAAGTTCCGCTCCCGTCGATTAATTGGTTTGGCTGCCTTTCCCGGCAGGCTTACGCTGTCTATTATAGTCCAACGGCGCGTCCGTATCCAAAAAATCGAAATCGTTTTGCAAACGCGGGGTTGACAGGTTTCCGAAAAAAAAGCTATGATGAATTTACTATTTGACAAAGGAGGATGGCAGCAATGATCGTCGTTAACCGTTTGAAGGCTCATTTGACAACCGAAACTACGCCTTTCGTTCTGCCTGTCCTCAACGGGTACGGTGCAGTCTGAAGATCTTCGGCAATGTCGTCTTTTCTCCGCGCGATTCTAACTTGCGCGGCGAAAAGCGCTTTGTCCCCGTTTGTCCTTCGATACGTTGCTTGTACGGCGTACCGAAGAGTCTCGCAGGGGATTCCGAATATTCAGGCTGAACCGGCATAGCCGCGGACGAGAGGTCCGCGGCTTTTTGTTATGCTTTTTTTCTTGACCCTAGTTGACCGCATTCAATCCAAGGTTTGAGTCCCTCGGAAACACGCACGGTTCAAGCGGGTTTTTGAGGGGCGAAACCTCACCTTAGTTGCGGTCAGCGTACCAACTTTGTTCAAATAGAGAGGAATGGAATATTTACGGATGTCTAATTATAATTATCGTGAAGTGGTACTTCCTTCGGGCAGCGTGCATGTGTATGCCGACGAGGAATTGTTTAACGGTCTGGATGCTCGCGTCTTCGAAATGGCCGGACGCAATCTGCAAATTCCCGGCATCCGCTACATGGGGTACACGCCGGACGTGCATGTAGGCGTCGGAACGTGTATCGGCACGACGGCGGTCTGGAACATGGACCAGGGAATGGTCTCTCCGTCGATCGTCGGAACGGACATCGGCTGCGGGATGCGGGTTCATCTGACGAATCTGCACCGCCGGGATGTGCAGGATCTGCGTTTGCGCCGGAAGCTGGTCAACCGGATCGAAAAATATCTGCCGATGGAAGCTCATAAAAAAGGCGCGTTCTCCGATCTGCGAATGGACCATATCGTGCAAAAAGGGCTCAAAGGCCTGCCGGGCAAATATTTGCCGGACGGCGTCTCCGCCAAACGTTCGCCTTCGCTGACCCATGTGGAGCAGGCGAGATTCGCCTTCGATCCGGAAGAATTGAACGCGGTCACCGACGCGTCTTGGATCAAAGGACTTCGCCAGCTCGGTACGTTAGGAGGCGGCAACCATTTCGCGGAGATTCAATATCTCGAGATCGCGGAAGAAAATCGGCATATCGCCGAGAAATGGGGCATGTACGACGGGCAGGTCGTCGTGATGATCCATTCCGGTTCGCGGGCTTGGGGAGCGATGGTCAGTCAGCAGTATACGCCTATGGCGGCTCGCGCCATGAAACGGCTCGGTCTCGGCACCGACGATCCCAAGCTGATCTTCGCGCCGCTGGATTCGCCGGAAGGCCGCCGATATGCGGACATGATGGCTTCGGCGCTGAATTACGCGGTCGTGAACCGGCATCTGATCGCTTACGCGGTCCGGGAAGCGTTTCTCGACGTGTTCGGGCCGAAATTCGAGATGAACATTTTATACGATCTGATGCACAATTACGCTTGGGAAGAGCATCACGGGGGAGAAGACTGGTTCGTGCACCGCAAAGGCGCGACGCGCGCTCTTCCGGCCGGCCATCCGGACAACCCCGATGTCTATATGCAAACGGGCCATCCGGCGCTGATCCCCGGCTCGATGGGAACTTCGTCGTACATCATGGCCGGACTGCCGAGCGGGGCGGACAATTACCATTCGATCTGCCACGGCGCCGGACGCGCGCGTTCGCGAAGCGCGACCAAACGTCAGGTGACGGTGGATCAGTTCGCCGCCGCGCTGAAAGTCGGAACGGAAGAAGAAGTGATCGTTAATCATAACTCGCTGGGCGTCATTCTCGACGAATCGCCGCAGGCGTACAAAGACGTCGATCGAATCATCGGCAGCGTAACGGGAGCGGGACTTGCTTCCGTCGTAGCCAAATGCAAGCCGCTTGCGGCAGTGAAAGGAGCGAGATCTTAATATGGAGAGAAAATTGCAGCCCGAAAACGGCTTGAGCATCGCGGGTCTCGATATGCCGGCCGGCGAAGAACGTACCGTCGTCGCTTACGAACCGGGCAATCCGAATATGGCGGAGTACGAATCGTACGCCCGCGTGACGCGCGGGATCGAAGCGATGTTGGAAGAGCGCTACGGCGTGACCTATACGCTGTATGCCAGCGACGACGGAACGAGCGATTATTGGGATCTGCTCGAAGAAGACGTCAAGAAAGGCGCGCCCGAAGTGGAATGCGCCGGCCGCGTGTACGAAGGCATCGAAGGACGCACGTTCACGTACGACGAAGACAGCAGCACGGCCGAATATACGATTCATCCCGCTATTCGCAACAACGTATTCGTGTATCCGGCGCAGGGAGTAGCGCTCGCGCGTATCCCCATGTTCCGCCAGCACGGCATTTACAGCGAAGATTTCGTGTTCGCGACCGGCGACGAAGCGATCAGCGCGTTCCTGAGCGGCGTTCGCGTCCGTCAGCGCAATCGCGACAAGAGCCGCATCACGGTATTTACGGACACGAACAACGGGATTCATCGGGAGAGCGAACCGATTACCCGGGCGGTCTCGCGGGACGACGTTATTCTGCCCGAACCGTTGAAAAAAGAAATTTACCGTTCGCTCGATCAGTTCTTCGCGTCCGACCGGACGTTCTATCGGAAGCATAATCTGCCGTTCAAACGGGGCATCCTGCTCTACGGACGTCCCGGCAACGGCAAAACGACGCTGGTCAAGTCGATCGCGGGCAGCATTCCGGGACCGGCCGCTTATTGGCAGATCACGGAATACACGTCGAGCGGCTCCGTGCAGGAAGTGTTCGAGACGGCGGCTCGCCTCGCTCCGATGGTGCTGGTCATCGAAGATATCGATTCCATGCCGCAGAGCGTGCGTTCGTTCTTCCTGAACATTCTGGATGGGGCGACGTCGAAAGAAGGCATTTTCCTGATCGGCACGACCAACTATCCGGAGAAGATCGATCCGGGCCTCATGAACCGCGCGGGCCGTTTCGATCGTTCGTACGAGATCGCTTTGCCGGACGAAGAGATGCGCCGTACGTTCTTGGAACGCCGCGGCCTGCTGGAATTCGTGAATCAAGAAGGTCTGGAGCGCGCTGTGTCGTTGACCAAAGGCTTCAGCATGGCGCAGCTCGGCGAGCTGTACGTCTCGGCGGCGCTGGAATGGCACGAGCGCGGCGAAGCCGACCTTGCGGCGATCGTTCGTTCGTTGAACGGAGAGCTTAACAAAGGGAAGACCGGGAAATGGATGGATGGGAAGAACGGCGGGATCGGGTTTCAATTATAATGGTAGGGAAAAGGCGTTCCGAAGGTTTTCGGGACGCTTTTTTTGTTGAGAAAACTTGGGGGTGGTGGGAGGGCGGGGCGGCTCCGGGGAAAAGTTCGTTAGCGTATGCTTCCGATGTAACTTTCTTCGAAAGTTTTTAGATCGCGTGTTGTAATTGAGAAATCGGATTATATTTTTATAAGGTGATTTCTCAATGACAAAGGCGAACACTGGCTTATGCTTCCGAAGTGACTTTCTCCGAAAGTCTTTAGCTCCTCCACTGAAACTCCCCCTGCGCCGCAGGTCATCCGTGCGGGGAGTTTTCTCAACAAAAGCGCGTCCCGAAAAAAGGGGACGCTTTGGGGGAAGAGGGGAGAAAATCAAAAGCGAAATCGAAAAGCGAAGTAATCGATCAGAATGATAAAGTATATCAAAAAACGGCCGAGGACCTGATAGGTCCCGGCCGTTTTTTATTAGCTTCGAAAGGGTTAAGCTTCCGAAAGCGTAAGTTCGAAGTCGTTTATCGCTAATAAATGAAAGGTTAAAAGGCTTCGGCGATAAACGGGTCAGATAATCCGTCTGCGGAGCCAGCCGGAGATCAGGTCGATGATCGTGACCAAGATCACGACGCCGAGCAGGATAATGCCGACGCGGCTCCAGTTGCGGCTGCTCAGGGCGAAGAGCAGCGGGACGCCGATGCCGCCTGCGCCGACCAAGCCCAATACGGTGGCGGAGCGGATATTGATCTCGAAGCGGTAGAGCGCATACGAGATAAATTGCGGGATGACCTGCGGCAGAACCGCGAAACGCAGCACTTGAAGTTTGCTTGCGCCGCTGGAGATCAAGGCTTCGCGAGGGCCGTTATCGACGGCTTCGATCGTTTCGGAATAGAGCTTGGCGAGCATGCCGATCGAATGGACGCCGAGCGCGAGCACGCCGGCGAACGCGCCGGGACCCACGGCGACGATGAACAAGATCGCCATGATGATCTCCGGGAAGACCCGGATAACGGTCAGCACGAATTTGCCGCTGCCCGAGACCGCTTGAAAGCGGCTCATATTGGACGAAGCCCAGAACGCGAACGGTATGCACAAGAACGCCGAGATGAACGTGCCCAGAATCGAGATGATCAGCGTCTCGAGCAGTCCGCGCAGCAGATCTTCGCCTTCCGGCAGATAGACGTAATCCCAGTCGGGGTGGGTGAAGCCTTCCCAGATCGAAGCCATGACTTGCGCGCCGTATTCTTGAATCCCTTCGAATTTCATCGCGGACAGCGACCAGCCGAAGAGCACGATCAGCAGAATGCCGACGATCCAGTTGCGGATCAGCGGCAGACGGGAGCTGGAAGGAACGGATTGATTCATAGCAATTTCCTCCGTAAGTAAGTGCTGGCGTAATCGATGACCAAGACGATCACGAGCGTCAGCAGAATGATGGTCGAAGCCCGGTCGTAACGCAGGGAATTAAGCTGCTGATCCAGATGCAGGCCGATGCCGCCCGCGCCGACGAAGCCGAGTACCGCCGCTGCGCGCACGTTGACTTCGAAGGTGTACAGCACGTACGAGAAGAAATAAGGCAGCGCCTGCGGAATGACGCCGAACACGATCAATTGGATCTTGTTCGCGCCCGAAGCGGTCATCGCTTCGAGCGGACCCGGATCGATCGCTTCGATCGCTTCGTACGTCAGCTTGGCGACCAGACCGAACGAGAAGAACACGAGCGCCAGCATGCCGGCGAACGCGCCGATGCCGAATACGGCCACGAACACGGCGGCGAACAACAGGTCCGGAATCGTACGAACCAAGTTCAATACGATCCGTGCCGGGATCGTGACGATCTTCTTCGGCATGACGTTGACTGCGCACAGCAGCGCCACCGGTACGGCAAGCACCGAGCCGATGACCGTGCCGGCGATCGCGATCTGCACGGTCTCGATCATGGCCGGCAAGATCCGGCCTGTGTAACTCCAATCCGGACGGATCAGATCGTTCATGATCCGTCCGACATTATCCATCGAGTTTTTGCTGAACAATTGTACGAAGTCGGCGTCTACGCGGATGCCGCAGACCACGATGACTACGATGAAGGCCAACCACGTGAACAACGCTTTGAAACGCTGCGGGCCTTTCGAGTCTATCGTCGGAGCCGGTTTCTTGGACGGCGGAGGAGGCGGCGCTCCCACTTCCGCCGTTTCCGGCGTAGGAGCAGGCGTCATACCGTCACGCCTCCTTTCGCGGCCTCGGCCGCCAGCAGCTCGTCTTCGTTGATCGGACGGCCGTAGATCTCGGCGAACTTGGCGTCGGTCGCTTCGGAGACCGGACCGTCGAATACGACTTCGCCTGCGCGAAGGCCGATGATGCGCGTCGCGTATTCGCGGGCCAGATCGATAAAGTGCAGGTTGACGATCGTCGTGATCTTCAATTCGCGGTTAATGCGCTGAAGATCGTCCATGACCTGACGCGTCGTCAGCGGGTCGAGCGAAGCGACCGGTTCGTCGGCCAGAATGACCTTGGGTTTCTGCGCCAGCGCGCGGGCGATCGAGACGCGCTGCTGCTGGCCGCCGGACAATTGATCGGCGCGGCTGTAAGCTTTCTCGCGGATATTGACGCGGCTCAGCGCATCCAGCGCGATATCATGGTCTTCTTTCGGGAAATAGCCGAACATGGTGCTGAACGTGGAATGGTAGCCGACTCGGCCGGACAGCACGTTGCGCAGCACGGTAGCCCGTTTGACAAGGTTGAAGCTCTGAAAGATCATGCCGATATCGCGGCGGATGCGCCGAAGCTGCTTGCCGCTCGCTTTGGTGATGGATTTGCCGTCCACGACGATCTCGCCCGAGCTGATGTCGTGCAGCCGATTGACGGAACGGAGAAGCGTCGATTTGCCTGCGCCCGACAGTCCGACGATCACGACGAATTCGCCTTCGCCGATCGTCAGATTGATATTGTTCAGGCCGATCGTGCCGTTCGGATATTGTTTCACTACATTTTTGAATTCGATCATCGCTGCCTGCTTTCTCCGGCAAGGCTGCCTTGAAGGCAGGGCCGGTTAGGTTGGATAGAGAGTCCCGCTCGAAACGCCGCACAGCGCCGCTTGGCGGCTGTTGAAGACCGCAAGCGGCGCTGCAAGGAATCATCGGGTTTCGCGAAAAGAATGAAATGAAGCGGATTATTGGATCTTTTGACCGACCGCTTCGGCCGATTCGCGAACGATTTGGAAGTTCGCGTCGTCGCCTTTGGCGTAACCGACATGCGTGTACACGTCGTTGATGACTTTTTGGCCTTCCGGATCGTTACCCAGCGCGATGAACGCGTCGGCGATCTTGTCTTTCCATTCCTGCGTCATGTCGCTGCGCACGCTGACCGTGTCGTTCGGGATTTTGTCTGTCGCGAAAAGGATTTCCGTTTTGTCGAAGACGTCCGGAATATCTTTTTTGACCGTGTTGCGGGCGTCTTGGAACACCGCGACCGCGTCGACTTGTCCGTTCAGCAGAGCCAATACCGCTTGGTCGTGGCCTTTGAGCGTAATGCCTTCGACGTCCGTATCCGGCTTCATGCCGGCTTTGATCATGGCAGCGGCCGGGAATACGTAACCCGCGGACGACGTTACGTCCTGCCAGCCCATTTTTTTGCCTTTGAGGTCTTCGAGCTTTTTGATGCCGGAATCTTTTTTCACGAGAATCAACGAGCGGTAGAAGTCGACTTTCTCTTCGGTCGGTTGACCGGTCGCTTCGTCGACGCCGTAACGCTGCGCTTGCAGCAGCAGGTCGGCCGATTTTCTGACGTCGTGCGCCAATACGTATGCGTTCGGAGGCAGGAAGCCGACGTCGACTTGCTTCGCCGTCATCGCTTCGATGATGGTGTTATAGTTAGGAGATACGCTGACATGTACCGGAATGCCCAGTTTGTCGCCGAGAAGCTTTTCGAGCGGCTTCGCTTTGGCTTCGAGCGTGTCTGCGTTCTGCGAAGGAACGAATTGCACGTTCAGTTCTTTAGGCGCGTAACCCGCCGCCGCCGTTTCGCCTTCCGTCGAACCGGACGCGTTGCCGGATGCGTTGTTGGAGCTGCTGCCGCAAGCTGCCAGGCCCGCCGTAAGAGCCAGAGACATGCAGACCGTAAGTACTTTCTTGAACAAAATCTTTTCCCCCTCAGGTTTGGTTGTTATGTGCGTGAACTTCGTTTTCGAAGCCGACAACCAGAAGTGTACCAGCATTTTCCTGAGCCTGAGTAAAGTCAAGACACGAGTTTTGTTAAAAAAATGTAAAAAACTGACGCGTCTCTTGCGCAAAATACTCGGCGGTGTCATTCTAATCAAGCCGGGAAAATGGGAAAACTTCAAGCAGCAGCATTCTGAAAACCGAACATTAACACCTAACATGTTAGGTAATGTACCTAATTCATCATTACCTACCATTGGTGAATTCCGTTGCACAACAGATAATACCACAAAAAACGAAAATTGCACGATTTTTATCTGAAAAAGTTAACAAAAATTATTTTAAAAAATGTATAGTTGAAAAAAGGTACCATCCAACTCACATGACGGAGGAGAGTAAACTGAGGATTAAAGCGAATGTACGCGTGTTGGAGACAACCGATCTGCATATGCATATGACAAGTTATGATTATTACGGCGACCGGGCGACGGAAGCTTACGGGTTCGTCCGTACGGCCGCGTTAATTCGGCAGGCCAGAGCGGAGAGCCGAAACGTGCTGCTCTTCGACAACGGCGATCTGCTGCAGGGCAATCCGATGGGCGATTACGCGGCCGGTCAAGCCGTCGGCGAAGGCGAGCGGATTCATCCGGCTTACGAAGCGATGAACTTGCTCGGTTACGATGCGGCTACGCTGGGCAACCACGAATTCAATTACGGATTGGAATATCTGGATCGCGCGTTGGCCGGAGCGGCGTTCCCTTATACCAACGCCAATCTGTACCGCATCGGGCAGGACGGCACGGGTCGAGCGTCTTATCTGCCGCCGTACTTGCTGTTGGAACGGGAGATCGAAGACGAAGAGGGCGGGATTCATCCGTTCAAGATCGGCGTGCTCGGCGTCGTGACGCCGCAGATCATGAGTTGGGACAAAGCCAATCTGGAAGGCAAACTGATTGCGGAAGATATGGCCGAATCCGTCCGAACGTTCGTGCCGAAACTGAAAGAAGCCGGCGCCGATCTGGTGATCCTGCTGGCGCATTGCGGTTACGAAGATCTGCCGGAAGCGCCGATGACGGAAAACGCGGTGCTGCATCTCAGCCGGATTCCGGGCATCGACGCGATCTTGTTCGGTCATGCGCATAAGGTGTTTCCGAGCGCGGCTTTCGAAGGAAAAACGGGCGTCGATCTCGGAAACGGAACGATCAACGGGATTCCGGCCGTCGAAGCGGGTTATGCGGGCGATCATCTGGGAGTCATCGATCTGGAGCTGGAGTTGACGGAAGCGGGATGGAGCGTGACGGACAGCCGCTGCGAAGCGCGTCCCGTGTACGATTCGGCCAAAGGAATGCCGCTCGCGAGAAGCGACGAAGCCGCCGAACGCGTATTGCGCGAAGCCCATGAAGGCACGTTGGCCTATATCCGCACGCCGGTCGGAGAAACGACCGAACCGCTCGACAGTTTCTTCGCGCTGGCTCTGGACAGCGCTTCGGTACAGATCGTCAACGACGCGCAGCGGCGGTACGTGCGCCGGGAACTTGCGGACACGCCGTATGCCGAGCTGCCCGTATTGGCCGCCGGAGCGCCGTTCAAGACGGGAGGACGATACGGCCCTTCGTATTACACGAATATTCCGGCAGGGCCGCTGGCCGTCAAACATATCGCCGATCTGTACAATTATCCGAACACGTTATGCGCGCTGCTGCTGAGCGGAGCGGAATTGAAAGAGTGGCTGGAATGGTCGGCCGGATTGTTCCGGACGATCGATCCGGCGGGAGGGGACGGCCAGCGCTTGATCGACCCGGACTTCCCGTCGTTCAACTTCGATATTATCGACGGCGTGACTTATACGATCGATATCGGCAGACCTGCCCGATATTCGGCTTCGTGCGAACTGCTTCGGCCGGACAGCGAACGGATCGGCGATCTTCGATATGAAGGTCGTCCGGTGCAGGCGGACGAGAAGTTCGTGGTCGCCACCAATAATTATCGGGCGTTCTCCACGCCGGTCGCCAATCCCGACGGGCGGCGCGTCGTGCTCGATTCCCCGGACGAGAATCGGCAGATTCTGACCGATTATATCCGCGAATCCGGCGTTTTGTCGCCGAAAGCCGATAAAAATTGGACGATTGTCGGCATACCCGCCGGGCTTAAAATCGAGCTGCTTTCTTCGCCGGAAGCACGCGCGAGCGAAGGGCCCGAAGGCTTGTCGTTCGTCGGCATGACCGATGACGGGTTCGCTCGTTTCGAATGGGACATGTCCGTTCAGGAAAGACTTTAGAAAGTCGGTAAAGTAAGTTTTGCATCAAAAAAAGACCTCGTTTTTCGCTTCGGAGCGAAGAATGAGGTCTTTTTGACGAGCATTTCGGCGTATTCGATCGAGAGAGGCTTGGCAGCAGGGATCGGATGCGTCTAACGCCGACTTACTGCTGACCGTCGGCCATGCTGTAGACGTCGGACGTCAAGTTGATCCGGTCTTTCAGTCCGCTGGTCGCATAAATCTTGTTGTCGTCCATGACGAAGAAGGCTTCGACGCCTTTCTGCTTCTCGATATACGCCATGCCGTCTTTCAAGCCCATGACGAAAGCGGCGGTGGAGAGCGCGTCGGCGTCGGTGGCGTTGTCGCTCACGATCGTGATGCTCATTAGGCCGTTCTGCGTCGGATAACCGGTGCGCGGATCGAGAATATGGTGGTAGCGGACGCCGCCCTGCATGAAGTAACGTTCGTATACGCCCGAAGAATCGATCGTTTCGTTATTGATCTTGAGCGTGCCGAGCTGGCTGCCGCGGTTCTTGTCCGGGTCCTGCAGCCCTACGTTCCAGTCCGCGCCGCCCGGCTTGCCGCCGACGGCGATGATGCTGCTGCCGCCGAGATTGATCAGCGCGCTGGTCAAGTCGTGTTTTTGCAGATACAGAGACACTTGGTCGGCGGCGTAACCTTTACCGATCGAACCCAGATCGAGTACCATGCCGGGTTCTTCGAGTTTGATCGTCATTGCGCTTTCGTCCATCTCGACTTTGCGATAATCGGTCAGTTTACGCGCTTTTTCAAGCTCGTCTTTGTTCGGGACTTTCGCGTCTTCGTGACCGATGTCCCACAGATTGATCAGCGGGCCGATCGTCGGATCGAGCAGGCCGTTCGTGGCCTCGGAATACTCCAACGCTTTTTTGACGACGTCGAACGTGCCTTGCGAGACTTTGACCGCTTCCCGGCCGGAAGCCGCATTAACTTTGTACAGGTCGCTGTCCGGATTCGTGCGGCTCAATTCCAGATCGATTTTGCCGAGCAGGTCGCGAATCTCGTCGATATTTTGTTCGGTCGCTTTTTCGTCGTAAATCTTGATGGTCGCGACCGTATCGTAGACATAAAAAGTTGCCGACACCGGATCGGCCTTCTGCGTCTGAGCCGTCGCTTGATTGTCGCCGTCGGTCTTTCCGCAGCCGCTCAGCACGCCCGCGATCAATACGGCAGCGGCTGCCGCCTTTATCGCTTTGCTTGCATAATTTTGCATCATTCCATTCACCGTCCCGTTAGAGTGGAGCGTTCGACGTTTGTTTTTCGAAAAAAGTACGTGAAACTCCTCACAACCATCATAACTCACCGGGCGGCGAACAAACGCGAAAAATTAGTCAAATTTTTGATTATTTTTGTTGCGGATATTTTCGGTCCGCCGGATAGACGAGGCCGAACTGCCGCCGGGCTTCTTCCATGATCTCGGCCGCGGTCAGCGAACAAGCTTTGGAATTGACGGAAGATTCTTTGGCGCCCGAAGCGATCACGTCCACGAACTCCTGCAGCTCGTAGCTCATGACGGGCTTGCCGGCCGGTTCGCTCAGATCTTCGATGCTGCCGTCGCGATAACGGATCTGTACGCTGCGCGGTTCGCTGATCTTGTCGATCAAGATGCTTCCCAGCTCGCCTTGAATCTCGGACGGCACATAGGAATCGGTAATTTTCGAAAAACTGGCAACCGCTTCCATGTCCGGATAGCGGGCAATCACCGTGCCTTCGCCGTCCACGCCGGATTCCAGCATGAAGGCCGAAGCTTTGATCTCTTCCGGCTTGCCGAAAAGAAGCGCCATCGGATAGATGCAGTACAAACCCAGATCCATGAGCGCTCCGTTCGAGAATTCCGGTCGGAACGCGTTCAGCACCATGCCTTCTTTGTAAGCGTCGTAACGCGAAGAATATTGGCCGTAATTGGCGAAATAACGCCGGATCGGTCCGATCTTGTGCAGGTTTTCGCGCATCAGCAGAAAAGCCGGCAGCAAAGTCGTTTTGACCGCTTCCATCAATACGGCGCCGCTTTCCTCGGCCGCAGCGAACATCTCGCGGACTTCGCTCGCGTTGGAAGCCATCGGTTTTTCGCACAGGACGTGTTTGCCGCTGCGCAGGAACAGCACGGCTTGCTCCGCATGCAGCGAATTGGGGCTGGCGATGTACACGGCGTCGATCCGGTCCGAAGCGGCCATTTCATCGAGGTCCGTGAATGTAAGCCCGATCCCGTAACGGTCGGCGAATGCCTCCGCGCGTTCTTGCGTGCGCGAATAGACGGCCGCCAGTTCCAGCCCGTCCGTTTGCCGCGCCGCGTCGATAAAACGTTCCGTAATAAAATTCGTGCCGATCATGCCGAATCGAATCATGAATAAATCCACTCCCGGTTCATTTGATTGAAGAAAGCGATAACGTTCCCGTTCATCATAACACGAGTCGTCAACTTAGGATTCGGAATTTTTGGCGCGATACGAACGGATTAAGGCTTGCCGATTCGAAACGGCCGGGTTCCGCGCGCTTCGTCTTCAAGGCGTCGATCTGCCGCGTCCGATCCCGTTAAAATGCCTGCGAAGTCCTTCGCCCAACAAGCTGAACGCCAGCACGGCGTAGACGATCGCGAAAACGGGGATCAGGATCGAACCGAAATGCCCGGTGTTCATGTCGGGAATATGATCGGAGATCATGGAGCCCCAATCGTTAGCCGTATTGACGAATTCGAAATCGTTGTTCATGCCCGCTTCCGCCGAGCCCGGATTCAGATAGACGGTCAATACGCCGAGCTGCCCGATCAGAATCAGGACTTTGCCGAGATCCAAGCAGAAGTTGACGATCATCTCCGGCAGAAGCGCCGGTATGTAATACGCTTTCCACAAGCGGAGAGGCCGAAGTCCGAGAGCTTGTCCCGCTTCCATGTAGGATTCCCGCGAGATCGACGAAGATTGCTGCTGCACGATATAGCCGACTCGTCCGACTTCGACCAGCGCCATGATCGCGATCATCCAATACAAGCGTCCGGAAGAGAAAAGGAAAAAAGGAACGGCCGCCAGCAGCACGGTCATGAGCAGCGTCGGAACGGAAGAGAACACCCCGTTCAACCAGCCGAGCAAGGCATAAGCGAAACCTTTGCCGCGCCGGGCCAGCAGGCCGAGCGGAATGCCGACCGCATAACGAAGCAGCGATACGGCCGCCACGATCAGCAGCGTAGCCCGGACTCCGACGACGATCCGGCTGAGGTTATCGACGCCGAATTTGCTGGAGCCCAGCGGATTTTTCCAAGAGAAATCGTAAGGCGCGCGGATCAGATGCCCGTTCTCCATCCGAAAACGTTCCGCTGTGAGCTGGCGATCGATAAAAGGCAAATAAGGGCCGAATACGGCGATCGCAAGCAGAAGAACGAGCATGCAGCCGCCGATTCCGAGCATGACGTTTTTTTTCATAAGAGGCGTTTCCTTTCCGGTCTATTTGGCGATCAGGCGTCGGCGCGCCCAGTATCCGATCCCATGGAAAATCTGGGCCAGCAGCATGAAGCAAAGCGCGGTGCCGATGATGACGCCGGGTTCCACGTTGCCGGTCGAAGCCGTCACCTTATCGTAGTCGATCGCCTGAAACATGCGGTACGCGGCACCCGGCGTATTGCGAAGCGCTTCGATTAGCAGCAGGCTCGACAAGATGTAGACGCCGATCGGCATGAAATGGGCCAATATGCGTCCCCAGGCGTTGGCCATGACATGGCGCATGAACACGAGACGTTCGGGCAGGCCTTTGGCGCGCGCCGTCTGCACGTAAGCTTTGCCTTCTTCGGAAGCGATGGCGGCGGAAGTGATCCGCGCGATATAGAACACGGGATAGATCGCCGCGATCGCGGTCGGAATGACGAACGCTTCCCAGCCTTCGCTAGCGAAAAATCGAATGTCCCAATGAGGATGATGGATGATCGTTCGGCGAATGATCAACAGAACGAAAAAGTCGGGCAGCGCTTGAACCAGCCACGTGATGCCGCTGCCGAGCGCGGCGAGACGCGTCCGGGATAGTGCGTAATCCAGCATGCCTTTGGGAATGCCCAGCAGGAAACCGGCAAACAGCGCGCCGAATACGACGGGCAGGCTCAGCAGCAGCGCTTTCCAGACGACGGGAGCGACAGGTTCTCCGTATCGGGTAGCGCCGAGCGAACCGCGAAGCAAGTCGGACGCGAAACCCCGGATATTTTCGCCGTAAGCTTGCCAATCCAGACTTCCCTTGGGAATCGTCCAATACGTTTCGGTCGTCGTCGCGTCGAAGCTGCGAGGGATCAGAGCGATCAGCGAAACGATCGTCAGAGCGGACAAAGCGACAAACAGAGAGCGCAGCAGCGTCTTGAGCAGAGAAAAGCCCCCTTTGCAATAATCAGATTATGGAAAAATTGAACAGCGGATTATTCGCTAGTGTAGACGAAGCGAAGACGGTTTACAAGACAAAAAAATCCATCGCGTAAGTAAAGGTGACATTTAAAACTTTATCGCGTCGCCGCGCGTCTTTATAAGTTTGAGGGTAATGAAAAAGGCGGACGCTTAAGCGTTTTTAGGCAGAAAAAGGAGGAGAACGACCATGAATATACAGACGCCTTGGGATTCCACCATTCGCGAGTTCGTCGAGAAGGCGGGCAGCGTCAAAGCGACGCCTGGAGGAGGCAGCACGTCGGCGCTCGCCGCCGCGCTAGGCTCGGCGATGACTTCGATGGCCGCAAGCTTGTCGCATCGCGAACGGACGCCCGATCAACGCGAGCGCATCGACGCCGCCGAGAAAGAGATGGCGCAGATCGCCGAGCGGTGCGAACGTCTCATGTCGGAAGACATGCGCGGATTCGCCGATTATCTGGCGGCCAGCGAAGCGGCCGATTCGCCGGACGACGAGCGGCTGGCCGAAGCGGTGCGCAGGACGCTCGAAGTTCCGCTCGCGCTGATGGAGGTCTGCGTGCGCGGTCTTCGCGGCGCGCAAGGCATCGCCGAAGCGACAAGGGAACATGTCTTGTCGGATCTGGGCATCGGAATCGTCATGTTCGAAGCGGCGGCCCGTTCCGCTTATCTGACGGTGCGCATCAATCTGCCGGCCTGTCTCGACAGCCGGGAACGCGAGATGTTCGGCGATCGTGCCGACAGACTACTGCTTCAGGCGGAGCAGTTGAAGAATCGGACCTTGAACGAAGTGGCGCAGGCGATCGAACGCGCCGCGGAAACGCGGGCGTGACGTTCGAAGATCGAAGCGAAGAGGCGAACGACGGTTCATCCGCACGCGGCATCGGCGGAGCTCCGATACGGACGATTTCGACTTCTGCGGATCGGCTTCCGCCGGGATGGTACGCCGAAGCGCGAATTATGTCATAATGGATAAGAAACCGTACACGGTCTAAAGACCGCGGCGGCGAATTGCCGAAAATGGGAGATGGGCGCGTTGGACAGCGATCGGATCGAAGAAGTAGTGCTGAGCGGGCAGGATCGTCCGCTGTGGATCAAACGGCGGGAAGAATTGGCCGCATGGGCGGAGCGCGACAAAACGGCCCGCTCGCCTAAACGCACGCTTGCGTACGAAGGCGAAGAAGTGGATGCCGAACTGTACGCTTGCCTTCGCGTTCTGAACGGGATCGGCGTGCGTACGGAATTTTCCTGCGCGGGCGTCAGCGTGCTGGACGAACCGGAAGACCATTCGTTGTACGCGTACGTCACTTTGCATGAAGGACCGAGAACGCGTCCGTTCGTGGATTACGCGCTCGGCCGAATGGGACGCCGGTTATTGGCCGTATGGGAACCGCAGCGGGAACGCTACGACCTGTCGTCTTTTTATATCGGGCATAATCGTTCGTTCTGCTTGCTGCTGGAAGACTGCGCGCGGAAGTTCGCGGCCGGGCTGACCGGAGCGAAGCGATAGACATAGAAGCATAGAAAGAGGCATAGAAGCCGCGCGCATCCGAACGGAACGGGCGGCCGAGAAAGGATGAACGTATTCATGTTGACTGTCGAGAAAAGAAGCCGCCAAGTGGTCGGCAAGGTGGCCGCGCAGGCGGCCGCGCGCGAATTGCTGCCCAGCGGACTCTGGTTCCACGACGATATTCGGAACAATTTCTATTACGCGTCGTATCTGCATGCGGCGGCGTCGGACCCGGAGATCAAGGTCCGGTTCGACCGCGAGCAGGCCAAGCGCACGGCGGAAGCCGTATTCGGCCGCGTGCTGGAACTTCAGGACCGCCGCGAAGGCAGCGGGACTTACGGCCATTGGCCGCTGAATCTGGGCGACGACCCGAGCGCGGCGGAGCCGCATCCGCTGCCGGTCGAATTGATGGGCAGCCTGATGCTGTATTTCTTCGAGCGCTGCGGCGGCTCGCTGCCGCAGGAACTGCGCGCCGGATTCGAGACGGCGCTGCAAGCGGTCTACGACGGTCGGTTCTACGACCGGCCGCTGCGGGAATACGGGCATCACGAGGCCAAGTATACCGCGGCCAAGCTGCTGTTCGGGTCGTTCTACGGCGACGACGAGCTGTTGGAAGACGGGCGGCGCTCGCTGAAGGCGCTGCTGGAACGCGTCCGATCCCGAGGGATGCACGAATACGGCTCGCAGCCGTGGTTCTGGCATTGGGTTCAGGCGTTCGCCTGCGCCCGGCTGCTGCTGGACGACGAAGACATTACGGCGGACCTGAACGCCATGCTGGATTTCCTCTGGACCGAACGTTCTCTGCACCATATCGGCGGAGCGTGGGCCGGACCGCATGCGCGCGGACTTGCCGCGGACGCGCCCAAAGACGGCAACGTGGCGTTCGATTATTTGCAGTACGGCGATTTCAAGCTGCCGCCGCAGCTCGTTCGCGCCGAATATGCGGGATTCTTGTATTATGAAGCGCCCGAGCATGCCCGCCGAGCGGCCATGGATCGTCTGGTGCCCGTCGAGGTCAAAAAGAAGATCCTCAAGCCGCGGGAAGACGGCTCGGACCGCGAACTGCACAGCTATACGTATCTGACCGACGCTTACGCGGCGGGCGGCATGTGGGAACGTTCGGAAGAGTTCGATAACGAGCAGCATCGTTGGGACATCACGCTGCCGCTGTCGTACGAACTGGGCGGCAGCGTCAATCAAGCGTATTTTATCCATCCGGGACAAGGATACGGCGAAGGCGATCTGCGCCACGAGAGTCCGTACGCGAAGATTCTGCCGGACCGAAGCGCGGTGCTGGCTCTGTATCCGGTGCCCGAAGGCGAAGATCCGACGATCGTAGGCGTGCTGCCGAAAGGCGAATGGATCAAAGAAGAGCGGGCGCTGTTCGGCCGAGCGGCAGGCGTGTATCTGGCCGTGTATCTGCGCGGCGATTACGAAGCGGAGGAAGCGGACGATCGGGTCAACGTGCGCGGCACGGGCGCTGCCAACGCCGTCGTGATCGAAGCGGCGAGCGAGGAAGAAGCGGAGAGTCTGGACGTCGAAGACCTGGAAGGATTCGCCGAGCTGATGCAGGGCCGCGCTCCGGTCTTTGCGCCGGACGGGCGCGGCGTCAGCTATCGCAGCCTGCACAGCCGCCGTCTGGAGCTGTCGTCGGACGAAAACGGCGAAACGTCGGCGAAGATCGACGGGCGGGAAGCGGAGTTCGGGGATTACGCCAAATAAAGCAAGAATAACGACAAAAAGTCACGCCCCTTTTTGCAAAGGGCGTGACTTTTCGGCGTGCGATCGTTCGATCCGGCGAAAAAGTACATCCGGTGAACGGGACTTCGCGGGTTAGGCTTGTTCGCGTTCTTGGAACGGAGCAAGGAAGACTTTCGGCGCGTCCGTTTCGAACTTCATCGTCTGACCGCTTGTCGGGTGGACGAAACTCAGCTCGTGCACATGCAGGCCGAGACGGCCCAAGCTGCGCAGCGTCGAACCGTACTTTTTGTCGCCGACGACCGGATGTCCGATATCTTCGAACTGCGCGCGGATCTGATTCTTGCGGTTGGTTTCCAGCGTCACCCGAAGCAGCGACATCTGGCTGTTCGCTTGCAGCAGCTCGTAATGCAGCACCGCGTTCAGTCCGTCGCCCGGCTTGCGGCTGGCGTACATCTTGAGCGTCTTGGTCTCGCGCAGCCAAGACGTGATCGTATCCGATTCTTTGCGAATCTTGCCTTCGACCAGCACGGTATACGCCTGCTTGGCGGTTCCGTCGTTCCACTGTTCGTGCAGCGCGTCTTTGGCGGCTTCATTGCGGGCGAGCAGCATCACGCCGGAAGCGTCTTTCTCCAGCAATTGCAGCGCGAACAGACGGCCGTGTTGGTCGGTCTGACGGATATGGCCCATCAACTGGCGATAGACCGTATTCTCTTCTTCGCGCGAAGAAGACATGGACAGCAGTCCGGCTTCTTTGCGCACGACGATGACGTCGGCGTCTTCGTGCAGGATATGCAGGCCTCTCAAGTTCACTTTCGGTTTGGCGCGCTCTTTGCCGACGACGACGGTCTGGCCCGGCTTCAGCTCGTGGTTGTGACGCGTGACCGGAACGCCGTCGACGCGAACCTGACCGTGCGAGAGGATCGATTTGACCGAGTTGCGGCCCGTGCCGCTCAGCGCGTTCAGCAGGAAAGCCAGCAGTTCCGCGTCTTCTTTAACGGTAAAGCTGCGCTCCTGCGCTTCGGCTTTGGCGCGGCGCGCTTCTTCGCGGGCCGCATACGAATTGTCTTTTTGAGAGTCGGGACGACGCTTTTTGCCGCCCGGACGTTTATTGGTATAAGCCATGATCGGATAAGCTCCATTCTGGGAAAAATCTTCGGCGAACGCGGCTTGATAAAGGCAGAACAGACCTGTTCCGAAGCCGATTGCGCCGTGTCCACTATACCAGAGCCGCCGTCAAAACGCTAGGGCTTAAGCGAACGTCCGGGTCTATGGCGCGGCCGTCAGACCGGCATGAGGCGCGTCGAGATCGCGATGCGGTTCCAACCGTTGATCGCGACCAGCGCCATGATCAGCGCGGCCGTTCCTTCGCGGCCGAAGCGGCGGATCGCTTCGTCGTAGACGCCGTCCGGCACGCCGTGGCCGTCCAGACGGGTTACGGCTTCGGTCAGCGCCAACGCGGCGCGTTCTTCGTCGCTGTAGAACGGCGCTTCCCGCCAAGCGGGCAGCACGTGGATCCGCGCTTCGGTCTCGCCGAGCTTGCGCGCGTCCCGCGTATGCATATTGAGGCAGAACGCGCAGCCGTTGAGCTGCGAAGCGCGGATCTTGACCAGTTCCAGAATCGTCTGGTCGAGGCCCGCTTTGGCGATCGCCGATTCGAGTTCCAGCATTTTGCCGTAGATGTCGGGTAAGACCTGCTGCATGTTCATACGTTGTTCCATAAAAGCGATTTCTCCTTTGCAAAGCAGAATGGCGGAGGAAGGAGGCGGGATTCCGCAGCTTCTTCCTTTCCTAACCAGAAGACCGAACGGCCGCGAAGAATGTGACAGATGCCGGAAAAAGAATGTTTGTTCGCATTCGCTTGTTGCCCGATTCGCCGATGGTCGTTAAAATGGAAAGAGAATGCGTCTCAGCCGAAGATTTCCGCAAGGTGAAAGACGGAGGAACTTCCTGCCGGACGCCCAGAACGACACGCCAATAGACGGGGATGCCGAGGTAGGCATGCCCTTTAAGGAGTTTTGCATAATGGAAACCACAACGATGCTGATGGAGCAAGCCGGCGAGCTGCTTCAGAAGTATTACGGCTATCCCGATTTTCGGGAGGGTCAGAAAAAGATCGTCGAAAGCCTGCTGACGCGCAGCGATACGCTGGGCATCCTGCCGACGGGCGGCGGCAAATCGATCTGTTATCAGATCCCCGCGCTGATGATGGACGGGCTGACGCTGGTCGTCTCGCCGCTGATCTCGCTGATGAAAGACCAAGTGGACGCGTTGGTAACGAACGGGATCGCGGCGGCCTACATCAACAGCACGCTCAGCGGCCGCGAAGTCAACGAACGCATACGCGCGGCGCAGCGCGGCGAATTGAAGCTGCTGTACGTCGCGCCGGAACGCCTCGAACTGGATTGGTTCCGGGACGAGATGGCGAATCTGCGGATCGACTGCGTAGCGGTCGACGAAGCGCACTGCGTATCCCAATGGGGACACGATTTCCGAACGAGTTATCTCGCCGTCGCGCCGTTCGTCCATTCGCTTCCGCAGCGTCCGACCGTGGCCGCTTTTACCGCGACGGCGACGCCGCAGGTCATGGACGATATCGTGCGCCTGTTGGAACTGGAAGAAGCCAACACGTTCGTGACGGGACTGGGACGGCCCAATCTGGCTTTCTCCGTGCTGCGCGGCGAGAACAAGAAAGAATACATTTTCGATTACGCCAAATCCCATGCGAGCGAATGCGGAATCGTCTACGCCGCCACGCGCAAAGAAGTCGACGATCTGTATTCCCGTTTGTCGATGCAAGGTCTGGCGGCCGGCCGCTACCATGCGGGGATGAGCGACGAAGAACGCGAAAGCGCGCAGGAAGCGTTTCTATACGACGACGTGCGCGTGATGGTCGCGACCAACGCGTTCGGCATGGGGATCGACAAATCTAACGTCCGTTACGTCATCCACTACAATATGCCGAAAAATATGGAAGCGTACGTGCAGGAAGCGGGCCGCGCGGGCCGGGACGGCGAGCCGAGCGAATGCATCCTGCTGTACAGCGCGCAGGACATCGTGGTGCAGAAATTCCTGATCGAGCAGAACGGGCAGGAAGAAGACCGCCGCCATAACGAATACCGCAAACTTCAGCAGATGGTCGATTACTGCTACACCACCCGCTGCCTGCGCAGCGCCCAACTCGACTATTTCGGCGAAGAGCATAGCGACGAGCCGTGCGGGAATTGCAGTTCCTGCCGCGACGATCGCGAGATTATCGATATCACGGTGGACGCGCAGAAGATTTTCTCCTGCATCTACCGGATGAGAGAACGCTTCGGCGCTTCGATGGTGGCCGGCGTCTTGAAAGGATCGCGGAACAAGAAAGTGCTGCAGTACAAGTTCGATCAGCTGTCGACGTACGGCATGCTGAACGGCAAAACGGAAAAAGAGATCGTCGAGATGATCAACGTGCTCGCTTCGGAAGGGTATCTGGAGCTGACCGAAGGGCAGTATCCGGTCGTGAAACTGCGTCCGCTCGCTACCGAAGTGCTTAAAGGCGGACGCCAGGTATTCCAGCGCGCGGCGCGCAAAGCGTCGTTCGCGGCGTCTACCGGTTCCCGCAGCAGCCGCCCGCGCGCGGACGAGAAGCTGTCGGCGGTCGAAGTGACCATCTTCGAGCAGCTCCGGCTGATCCGGCGCGAGCTGGCGGAAAAAGAACATGTGCCGTCGTATATCATCTTCAACGACGCCACGCTGAGCGAGATGAGCATCCACAAACCGAGAACCGAATTCGAAATGCTGCGGATCAAAGGCGTGGGCGAAGTCAAATACCGCAAATACGGACGTCCGTTCTTGGAGTTCTTCCAAAATCGCGAAAGCGACGCCGGAGGCGGCGGAGCGGAGCCGGACGAAGGATTCTACGGCATGGAGGCGCCGCCGGAAGAAGATTCGAATCTGTTCGCGTATTACGAGGATTACGATCAGTAAATCCGGCGGCATATCCGAGCCGACAGATTCGACCGGCCGCGGACCGTGTGCTTTTACGCGGCCGAGCCATCGAGCCGTCGCGTCGAAACATAGAGAAGGCCGACTTCCTCGCAGAGGGAAGTCGGCCTTTTTGATAAGGAAAAAATCGGCGGAAGCGGCCGATCGCAACGCTAACGGAACGAGGCGACGCTTAGAACGCGTTTTCGGGCTTGTTGAGATTCTAACGGAACGAGATAACGCTTAGACGACAAAAAAAGCGATTTTGGCCAAAAAGTCCGCTTTTTTATGCGGCTAACGAATCTGTGTTCCGTTAGCGGCGCAAACCGAGGCGAAAGCAGGCTGTAACGGATCTGCGTTCCGTTAAAACCACGAATGAAGCTGCGACTTCCGTTCAAGCGAGGCAAGGCGAAGCAGAGCTGCTCTTTTCCTACCATTTACGGCTGTCGAGAATTTCTCTGCCGGGATGCGTCGGCGGAAGCTTCCGCGGCGAAATGCCGGTCCAGCCAGCGGATCCAATCGGCCGCCACTTCGTCGCGGTTCAGTTCGAACGCCAATTCGTGGCGCGCGCCGCCGTAGAGGCGGCATTCCAGATCTTCGAGGCCGGCGGCTTCGTAGACGGAGCGAAGCCGCCGAAGCCCTTGCGCGCCGCCGACCGGATCGTATTCGCCGGAGCAGAGCAGTACCGGCCGCGAGCGGTCCAGCCGCTTCGGAATTTCCGGGTGCTGAATCTCCAGCAGCAGCCGGAAAAAATCGCGGAAGAATCCGCAGCTGAACAGCGTGCCGCCGTAGAGGCGGACAAAGTCGTCGACCGCTTCTTCGTCGCGCGAGAGCCAGTCGAAGAACGTGCGGCGGGGCCGGAAGCCGCGGCCGAACGGACCGAAGACGAGCGCGTTCAGCGTCGGCGAAGCGAACGCGGGCGAGAGCAGCCGCGCTTCGGCGGCGGCGAACAAGCCGCCGAGCTTGAGCGGCAGCGAAGCGCGGGCGCCGCTGCTGCCCGTCAAGATGAAGCCGGCATAAGCGGCCGGCTTGTCGGCCATCAGCTTCTGGGCGAGAAACGAGCCCATGCTGTGGCCGAGCAGGATGACCGGCGCGCCCGGATGGCGCCGGTCGATCTCCGCCGCGACGGCCAAGAGGTCGCGGCACATGCCGTGGAGCGCGTCGGGGCCGGCATAGCCCTGACGCAGCGGACCGGCCGGCGTGCGGCCGGTCGTGCGGCCGTGGCCGCGATGGTCGCCGGCGTACACGGCGTATCCCGCCGCGTTCAGCGCGGCGGCCAGCCCGGCGTAGCGGGCGCCGCTCTCGCCCATGCCGTGCGCGATCTGCACGATCGCCGCAGGCCGTTCGAGCGGCCAGGCATGGACGCAGAGCGAGATGCCCGGATCTGCGCCGGGCATCGTGAACGAGCGGTCCGGTTCGGACCGGACGGCGGAGTTTCCCGGCGGACGTTTGCCTCGAGAAGCCGTTTTTCGGTTAGGCGCGTCCGGACAGGAGCGGTCGCGAACGGACGCTCCGGCCGGTCGCGGGCCGAAGCGCTTCGGATTCGGGTGCGGCGCCGGATGCGCCGAAGTTTGACGGAAACGCGCGAACATTGCGCCATCCCTCCCAATTCGAGATTCGGGATCGGGCGTGAAGCCTGTCCCGTTCATAGTCGGAGACGGATCGGGAAGATCGGCAAGATCGACTTCCGATCGTCGTCGGCGAAGAAAGCTTTTAAAGAATTTCCGTAAAGGCTCGCGAACGGCTTGGCGCATACGCGGACAGCGCAGCGCAAAGTTTCTCTTTAGCAGGTCTATACCCGTTTTGGCTTGGTTTTATCCGCATGATTCGCAAGTTTGCGAGGCGGGAAAGCGAACCTGCGCTTCCGGCCGGAGCGTTTCCGCTTGGCGTGCCGAACTGCTTTTTCATTTTGCGGTCGCTCATTGTTGCTGGCCGAAACGGACAAAAAGGCGCAGAATGCGCAAAAACGCCGGAAAGCGAGAGAAGCCCGCTTTCCGGCTGATCCGTTGACCGATACAGATTTTGGGTTACGCGCGACCGGAACGCAAACTTCGGATTTCATTCGTTCAAGGCGCCGCATATAGCCGTTCGTTCTTTTCGACCGGCAAGTTCGCATGCGATTCCCGAACCGCCGACTAAACTTTTTCGACCGCGATCAAATAAGGCGCTTCCGGCCGCTGCGGCTGGCGGTACAGAATCACCCGCGCCTCCGCGCCCGGAAGCCCGGCCGCCCAGCGTTCGACGGCCTGCGCCTCGGCGCCGCCCCCGTCATGGCCGGGATACAGCACCGCGGTCAAGATGCCTTTGGGCCGCAGCAGCGCCGTCGCGGCTTCGAGAGCGGGCAGCGTCGACGCCGGCGTCGTCATCACGCTGAGATCCTCGGCTCCCGGGAGATAGCCGAGGTTGAACATCGCGGCTCCCGCGCGGCCGCGATGCTCCGCGGGCAGCGCCTCCGCCATTTCGGCATGGCTGCGCAGCAGCAGCTCCGCCGAAGCCAGCTTTGCGCCCGTCCCGCGCTCGCGTTCGAGCCGCGCGAGCGCTTGGTCCAGCGCGGCCTGCTGGACGTCGAAGCCGTAGACCCGGCCTCGAGGTCCGACCGTGCGGGCGAGGAACAGCGTATCCGCGCCCGTTCCGACCGTGGCGTCGATCGCGATCTCGCCCGGCTGAAGCCTTTTTTGAATCAACTGTTGGGCGAAATTCAATACCGATACGAATCCCATCGCTTAAGCCCTCCAGTATTTGCCCTGCCAAGTTCCGCGGTTCTGCAATTCGGCGTCGATCCCGTTGAGCACTTCCCATTTCTTGAGGCTCCACATCGGGCCGACCAGCAGGTCGCGAGGCGCATCGCCGGTCAGGCGGTGAACGATCATGTCGGGCGGAAGAATCTCCAACGTGTCGACGATCAATTTAATGTATTCGTCGCGTTCCAGAAAACGGAGCAGACCCGCTTCGTACTGTTTGACCATCGGCGTTTTGCGCAGCAGGTGCAGCAGATGGATCTTGATTCCCTGCACGCCCATGTTCGCTACGGCGCGCCCCGTGTCCAGCATCATCTCGTGCGTTTCCTGCGGCAGTCCGTAGATGATATGCGTGCAGACGCGAATATTGCGGGCGCGAAGCTTGGCGACCGCTTCTTCGTAGCAGGCGGTATCGTGCGCGCGGTTGATCAGCGTCGACGTCGATTCGTGGATCGTTTGCAGGCCCATCTCTACCCATAGATAGGTCCGTTCGTTCAGCTCGGCCAGATAATCGACCACGTCGTCCGGCAGGCAGTCCGGACGCGTCGCGATCGCGAGGCCCACCACGCCCGGCTGTTTGAGAATCTCTTCATAATATTCGCGCAGCGTCTCGAGCGGCGCGTACGTATTCGTATACGCCTGGAAGTAGCCCATGTATTTGGCGCTCGGCCATTTCAGATGCTGGCGGTCGCGGATGCTGTTGAACTGGGTCACCAAGTCGTCGCGCCGGCTGCCCGCGAAGTCGCCGGAGCCCCGCGCGCTGCAAAACGTGCAGCCGCCTTTGGCGACCGAACCGTCGCGGTTCGGACAAGAGAAGCCGGCATCCAGCATAACTTTGAAGACTTTATCGCCGAATTGGTCGTGCATTTCCGTATTCCAAGTATGAAAACGTTTATCTCCCCAGAGAAGGGGCGTTTGGGATTCCGTTGTCGAAACAAGAGAAGTATTCATAAATAGGGGTCGAACTCCTTTCGGTATGGACAGACGTTCGCATAGGAGAAACAGTGAATCAGTCAATCTTTAATTATAGCCAAATCGTTCGGACGTGCAAAGGAGATTCCTGCGCATCGCGTTTTGAAACGCTAAAATAATGCTTAAAAAAATAAATTTTGCACTTGATATATATTACATGGATGTGTTATATTTATCTCAAGATCGGAAGTCGGGAAAACGCTGGTGCATCAACGATGGTAGCGCTATCTTCGATTCTCGGCATCGTCCGATTATTCTATAGAAATGAAGAGGTGATTGACAATGACGACTCAATTCGCACCCCATCACTCCGACGAGAAAATCTCTGTCGAACTGACTCGCGAAGAAGCGTTGGCGCTGACCGGCGTACGGTTCCACAACGGCCATAATATCGAGATCGACGCCCGTAAGAAAATTCGCAACGCGTTTGAAAAGACATTCGATATTGCCGCGGATCGCCCCGAATAAACGAACGCAGGGCGCTGGTACTTTGTCGACGCTATTTGAAAAGGTACTGCATGCGCGCCTTCGGTTAACCGGAACCCCGTCCCGGCATAGATAACGGCACCTGCGGCTCTCGAGGCCGTCAGCCCGTTCGCGAAGCCCTTCCGTATTCGGAAGGGCTTCTTTTTCGCGAGCCGATCGGCTCTTAATCCCGTCTTTACTTTTCGCGGGAACTTCGGCAAAATAGAGCGGAGGCTTGACCGGAAAGACCAAGAACGAACGAAGCCCAGATTTTTATAGCGGAGGAATGACATGCGTTTACGCGGAAGAAAAGGAATCCGGGAAAACCTGGAGGCGCAGCCGGAACTGGTTGTCCTCGAACCGGAACAGTATAAGGGACGTTGGGCCGAGCTGTTCGGCAACGACCGTCCGATCTATGTGGAACTCGGCATGGGCAAAGGGCGCTTCATCAGCGGCACGAGCGTGCGCAATCCCGAAGCGAACTTTATCGGGATCGATATGTACGACGAGCTGGTCCGCCGGGCGAGCGAGAAAGCGAGAGACGCTTGGTCCGAGCAGGGATTCGACACGCCGCCGAGCTTGAAGCTGGCGCGCGCCAACGTCGAGAAGCTGGAAGACATTTTCGCGCCGGGCGAACTGGAGCGCATCTATTTGAACTTCAGCGATCCGTGGCCGAAAAAGAAACATGCCCGCCGCCGTCTGACGCACCCGCGTTTCTTGGAGATGTACAAGCGCGTCCTGAACGCGAACGGCGAAATTCATTTCAAGACCGATTCGGAGACGCTGTTCGAATTCTCCCTGAACTCTTTCGCGGATTCGGGCCTTCAGATGACCAACATCAGTCTGAACCTGCACCGCGACGGGATCAACGAAGAACACGTCATGACCGAATACGAGCATAAATTCATGGGCAAAGGCATGAATATCCACCGCTGCGAAGTCGTGATCGGCGAGAAAGCGTTCGAGCGGTACAACGAGACCCGCATGGACCCGTACCGGATTTCTTCGGACGAACGGGCCTCGGCTTCGGAGAACGGCGATGACGAGAGCGAATCCGAATAAGCGCGGCGTCCGTTATCGGGCCGGCGACATTTTCGTCATTCCGATGAAAGACGGCCGATCGGCGATTTGTCAGGTCGTCTGCGCGCTGCGCGGACGGTTCAAACAAGCCTTCTCGTTCGGCGTGCTGGCCGTACGGAGCGAAGAAGCGCCTTCGGCGGCAGGCGACGAATCGCGGTACCTTCCGATCGACCGCAGCGGCCGCATCGCGCGCGTGATCTTCGCGAGCGCCGAGAATCTCGCGGACGGTACTTGGAACATCGTCGATTACCGCGATCTGACGCCGGAGCAGGAAGAGCTGCAATATTTCGCGGCTTCGACGCATTTGTACCGAGGCGACGAATACGTACGGCTGCTGAGTCCGGACGAAATCAAGCGGTACCCCGTGCTTCAAGTCGCCGGCGACGAGCGCGTACAACAGCTATTGGCCGACATCGACCGTAAAGCGACATAGCCGAGCATAGAAAAAGTGCCTTTCCGAGTCCGCTCAGAAAGGCACTTTGTTCGTTTCCAGAATTTCGATGATTCGTCTCGCGCTATGCATCGGCCGAAGCTTCTCGATGTTCATGCGGCTTTCCGCGCGGCGGCGCACCAATTCCGCATGCTCTTGTTCGTCGGTCAACCGCGTCATCCATTTGCCCACGACTTCCAGCGAAGAAAGACGTTCTCCCCAACCTTTGCTGGTGAAGTACTCGCAGTTCTCTTCTTCCTGACCCGGAAGCGGATTATGGAACAGCATGGGGATCGCTTTGGCGAGTCCTTCCGTGCAGGTCATCCCGCCCGGCTTCGTGATCAGCAGATCGGAGACTTCCATCAGCTTGTCGATGTCTTTGGTGTATCCGATCACATGCACGTTCTCGTGTTGGAAACGAGGATCTTTCTTCAGCTTGCGCATCGCTTTCTCGTTGCTTCCGACGCAGAAGACGAACTGAACGTCTTGGCGCCAGCGCGTCAGATAAGGATTCAGCACGTCCCCGTTCATGAGTCCCCATCCGCCGCTCATGACGAGCACCGTCGGCATGTCTTTGAGTCCCAGTTCTTGCAGCAGTCCCGCCCGGACCGGATGATCCCAGAAGCTCGGATGCACCGGAATGCCGGTCACGTCGATTCGAAAAGGGGAAACCCCTCGCTGCATGACTTTATTTTTGACTTCTTCGGTCGAAACCAGGTAATGATCGACGCCGGCGCTGATCCATGTGCCGTGCGCATCGTAATCGGTGATGACCGTGCAGAGCGGCACGCGCAGTCCCAGGCGTTTGAGTCTGGAGATAACGGCGCTCGGAATCGGATGCGTGCAGACGACCAGATCCGGCTTGAGCTGTTCGATCACTTCGCGGGCATGCGCGTAAAACAGACGGTGAAGGGCCAGCGTCGTCAGGCGATTCAGCGACTTTTTGTACTGCTGTTTATACATCATGCTGACGAAACGGGGCTGCGTGACCACCGTTCTCTTGTACGCGTTGATGAACAGCGGAGCGACTTTGGGGTTCAGAAAGCTCCCGAGTTCCAGAACCCGGGTCTGAACTTCGGAAGAAAGCTTGCGCAGGCTTCCGGACAGGGCGTAAGCGGCCCGGGTATGTCCGGCTCCGAAGCCTTCCGACAGGATCAGCACTCTGTATTTGGACACGGTTTTCGTCACCTTTTTCGGGAAAGCCCGCTTTTTTCGCAAACCGCGAAAGAAGCGGGCCGATTTTCGGTTCGCCTGAACGATTCCCGGTCGGTTCGGACCGTCGGCAATCAGGCAGTGTACCCTTTCTACGATAGCCGCTTTAAGGCCATAATGCAACCGTCAGCCAAGCGGTCAACGAGCCGATGACGCCGCCGGCGAGCACGTCCGAAGGATAGTGCAGGCCGAGGTACATGCGAGAAATTCCTACAATTAACGCGATCGGAAGCAGCACGGCGGTGCTCCACGGGATCAGGATCATCAGCGGCACGGTGACCGAGAAGATCGCCGTCGTGTGTCCCGAAGGGAACGAATGGTCGACGAGCGGGTTGCGGAAGGTATTCGTTTCCGGCAGCGCCAGATGCGGGCGCACGCGCGGATACAGCTTTTTGGCGATCGCGACCGGCACGTGGCTTACAGCGAGCGCGACGAGCGAATGCAGGGCGGCCGAATTCCAGGGACTGGGGGCGAGCCAAGACGCCAGAACGGTCGCCGTGATGGTGAACGTGGCCCCGCCCAGATGCGTCAAGTAATAAAGCAGGATGCTGAGAACGCGGTTATGCAGGCGTCCGTTGATCCATTTGAAGATGCGCTGGTCCAATTGACTCAGCTTGATGAGCAGGCTACGCATAACATACCTCCGGATAAAGAGCCCGGGCGATTGGAGCAGGCGACGGGGCTGTCTTTTTTTGCTGCCGGGTTCGGCGGCTTCAGGGCGCTTTCTTCCAGAATCGAGCGTCCGTGTTGCTTTCGAGTCTGACGGCAGGTCCACCTCTGCTTGTGATTTTGACTCTATCAACCCCGAATTATACAATGATTCAAGGCAATTATAATAGGGTTAAAAAAAATTAACCGAAATTGCCCAACTTTTATCAGCGTCTTCGCGTTTAATTGAGGACGGGAAGAACGGGAGGTGGGCAGAGGTTCCGTGCGGACGAACACGCTTATAGGAACCCAAAGCGCGCAAACAGGCGTTAGAAGCATGTAAACGCGGATGCGGAAGCGAATCGGCAGGCTGTAGCGGGAAATTCGGGGGCAAGCCCTTCTTTTTTTGCCCAGCAGCGCGAATTGTCGGTTTTGACAAATCACCGCAAAATCGCCAGAATCGAAAAGAACCAATTTAACCGAGTTCGAAACCACTAAAAAGAATCAAGTAAAAGGGTCATGGGTCGATTCAGAAAAAGAGGTTTACGGAAAGAACGGCAAAAGCTGCCGAAAAGAAAAGGCACAGAAAAGAAATAGAAAACACGCTTTCTGTGTACATAGGGGTAAAAAAGGGGGTCAAACCAACCATGCTGCAAGGATTATTCATGACGCTCCAAGTTCTGCTGGCCGTAATCGGAGTGTATCAGTTCGGGTTTGCACTGTTCGGACTGTACAAGAAGAAGAAAGAAAAGTCTTTCGAGCCGCAAAAGTCGTTCGCCATTCTGGTTGCCGCGCATAACGAGGAGCAGGTCATCGGAGCGCTGATGGAGAACCTGAAACATCTGCGTTATCCGAGAGAACTGTACGACGTATTCGTAATCTGCGACAACTGCACGGACAAGACGGCCGACATCGTGCGCGAGCACGGCTGGAACGCCTGCGTGCGGGTCAACCCGAATCTGCGGGGCAAAGGCTACGCCATCGAATGGATGCTGGAAGAACTGTGGAAGCTCGACCGCGAGTATGACGGCATCGTCATGCTGGACGCCGACAACCTGGCGCATCCGGATTTCTTGATCGGAATGAACAACGACCTCTGCCAAGGAGCCAAAGTCATTCAAGGTTACATCGATACGAAGAACCCGGACGATTCGTGGATCACGGCCGCTTACGGGATCTCTTATTGGTACATCAACCGGTTGTGGCAGCTCTCGCGCCATAACTTGAAGATGGCGAATTTCCTCGGAGGCACCGGCATGTGTTTCGATAACAAGCTGCTTCAGGAAATGGGCTGGGGCGCGACGAGCCTCGTGGAAGACTTGGAGTTCACGATGCGCTGCGTCAAACGCGGCGTCTATCCGAAGTTCAACTACCACGCCAAGATTTACGACGAGAAGCCGCTGACGTTCAAAGCTTCCGCGGTTCAGCGCCTGCGCTGGATGCAAGGCCACTTTACCGTAGCCCGGAAATATTTCTTCCCGCTGCTGTGGCAAAGCATCCGCGATCGCAGCTTGGTGAAGTTCGATATGGCGCTCTACGCGGTCAACGTATACATCGTGCTGCTCACGTTGATGCTCACCGTCGTGCTCTACGGCGACATCGTGCTGTTCGACGGTCCGCATCTGCTGACGATGTACGACTATATGCCGCTGTGGGTAGCCGCGGTCGCGATTATCGCTCAGGTTGCCGTATTCTTTATCGCGATGTTCTTGGAGAAAGTAAAATCGTGGAAAGTGTACGCCTACATCCTGCTGTTCCCGATCTACCTGCTGTCGTGGTTCCCGATTACGTTCTACGCGTTCTTCACGCAGAACAACAAACAGTGGAGCCATACCAAACACACGCGCGTCGTTCGCATCGACGAGATGCACAGCGAACGCGGCCAAGCTTAAAAGAGAATCGGGCCTGATAAAGTTTTTATAAAAAAGACTTTACAGGCCCTTTCTTCTCTGGTATAGTTAGAAAAGTGCTGTTAAACAAATTAGGATTCAAAAGCAGAAGCTCCGCTTCTCACCTGTCCGGCTTGAGTCGGCTGGTTCCCGATCCGATCATTTATGAAGAATGTTTTCTCATGAAGATTGAAGATCAACAGGGATGCGGACTGTCTGTCCGTATCCCTTTTTATTATGGGCGATGCCCGCGTAACAAAATCGATTCGGAGGTGGACGGTTATTAGTAAGGACCATATGATCAATGAGGAAATCCGGGCGCGCGAAGTACGCCTGGTAGGCGCGGAAGGCGAGCAGATCGGCATCAAGCCGCTGCGCGAAGCCCTTCAGATGGCGGCAGATCTCAATTTGGATTTGGTGAACATGGCGCCTCAAGCGAAACCGCCAGTTTGCCGGATCATGGACTATGGCAAGTTCCGCTACGAGCAGCAGAAGAAAGAGAAAGAAGCACGCAAAAATCAGAAGATCGTCGAACTCAAAGAAGTTCGCTTCAGCGCGAATATCGAAGAGCACGATTACATGACGAAACTGCGTAATGTCGTGAAATTCCTCGAAGCCGGCGACAAAGTGAAATGTTCCGTACGTTTCCGCGGCCGCGAGATCACGCACGCTTCGCTTGGCCAGAAAGTGCTCGAACGGGTACGGGACGAAGTTTCGGAGATTTCCGCAGTCGACCGTCAACCGAAACTCGAAGGCCGCAGCATGATTATGATTTTGGCTCCGAAAAACCAATAGGGGGAAGACTACAATGCCTAAAATGAAAACACACAGCAGTTTGAAAGGCCGTTTCAAGATCACAGGTACAGGTAAAGTGACGCGTTACAGCTCGCACAAAAACCACCTGCTCTCGCACAAATCGAAACGCGCCAAGCGTAACCTGAAAGCCGATCATCTGATGGCTCCGGGCGACGTTAGACGTCTGGCTCAAGGTCTTAAGCAACTGAAATAGTTTAAACATAATCGACTGGGAGGTCTTTAGATATGGCAAGAGTTAAGGGCGGTTTCGTGACGCGTCGTCGTCATAAGAAAGTACTGAAGCTGGCAAAAGGTTATTTCGGTTCGAAACACCGCATTTTCAAAACGGCGAAAGAGCAAGTCAACAAATCGTTGATCTATGCTTACCGTGACCGTCGTCAAACGAAACGCAACTTCCGCAAACTGTGGATCGTGCGGATCAACGCGGCAGCTCGTCAAAACGGTCTGTCTTACAGCAAAATGATGCACGGCCTGAAACTGGCGGGCATCGACGTGAACCGCAAAATGCTGGCTGAACTGGCCGTGAACGACCTGACGGCGTTCAACTCGCTGGCTTCCGCGGCAAAAGAAAAAATCAACGCTTAATTACAGCGTTAAATAAAGCTCTCTGCCCGTACTTCTCGGAGCAGGGGCTTTTTTTATGGATTTATTCGTAAAGAACGAGGAAATTCGACGGCAAACGCATTTGCACTATTTAGCACTTTAAAGCGGTTGGATGACATTCCCTTAAACGAAAAAAGCGATTGTTCGTTATTAAGTCACAATGCGTGTTAAGTGTGGCGGAAGTAAGCGATTCCAGTTCAATAAAAACGAATTTTTGTTTGGGAAAATGATTTTTAATAGTAGATTTTGCGTCAGACTAAATGTATAATCTGTAAAGCGAAAGCAAACCTGTTTATGAGAGAAGCTTACGGTTCAGACAACCCAGATCAAACGGCAAGCGCTCGACTTATGCAGGCAAAGATCCTAAGGGGGAACTATCCAAAATGAAAAAAGCTGTAAAACTCTCGCTTTTCATGCTGCTGGCCTTCTCGCTCGTACTGGCTGCTTGCGGAAACAATAGCAGCAAACCGGCTGCTTCCGGCGGAAGCGAAGGCGAAGCAAGCGGAACGGCAAGCAGCGTCAAGATCGGTATGGTTACCGATACCGGCGGCGTAAACGACAAGTCGTTCAACCAAACTTCCTGGGAAGCCCTGCAGGCGCTCCAAAAAGACAAAGGCATCAAAGTCGAATACCTGCAAAGTAAGAGTGAAGCAGACTATCAACCGAACCTGAACCAATTCGTAAAAGACGGATACAACCTGACTTGGGGTATCGGATTCGCGCTGCAAAGCGCCCTGACCGACATCGCTAAGCAAAACCCGGATTCCAACTTCGCGATCATCGACGCAGCCGTCGACGCTCCGAACGTAGAATCGGTTCTGTTCTCCGAAAACGAAGGTTCCTTCCTGGTCGGCGTAATCGCCGGCAAAATGACGAAATCGAACAAAATCGGCTTCGTAGGCGGCATGGATTCCCCGACGATCAAGAAATTCGAAGTCGGCTTCAAAGCCGGCATCCAAGCGGTTAACCCGGACGCGCAATTCACGGCCGTATACGCAAGCGGATTCGACAAACCGGACGAAGGCAAAGCGGCAGCGGCTACTTTGTACAACGACGGCGCGGACATCATCTTCCAAGCTGCCGGCGGCACGGGAACAGGCGTCTTCAACGAAGCGCTCGACCGTAAAAGCCAAGGCCAAAGCGTATGGGTAATCGGCGTCGACAAAGACCAATCGCTGGAATTCGGCGACGACGTTACGTTGACTTCGATGATGAAACGCGTAGACGTTGCGATCAAAACGGTGTCGCAGCAAGTCATCGACGGCACGTTCAAAGGCGGCACGACAACGACTCTGGGCCTCAAAGACGACGGCGTAGGCGTAGCCGACACTTCGAGCAAAAACGTACCGCAAGACGTTCTGGATCTGGTTCAGTCTTACAAAGAAAAAATTGTGAGCGGCGAAGTCAAGGTTCCTGCTGAATAATCGCTCCGCAATGATATAATACTAGTGACAAGGCCGGTTCCTTGAACCCGGCCTTGTCGTTACGTTTACGGTTAATCGAAGACCCCGCATCGATCAGGCGAAACGACCCGTTTCCCGTTTCGCGTAATCGAAGCACTACTACGAAAGATAAGGGTGATTCCATGGCTGCTGCAACTCCCGTAGTCGAGTTAAAGCAAATAACGAAGCGTTTTCCCGGAATCGTCGCCAACGATTCGATCAGCATCAAGCTGCAAAAAGGCGAAATCCACGCTCTGCTCGGCGAGAACGGCGCGGGCAAATCGACGCTGATGAACATTCTCTTCGGCCTGTACCAACCGGACGAAGGGCACATCGAGATTAACGGAACTCCGACTCCGATCGACAGCCCGAACAAGGCGATCGAGCTGGGCATCGGGATGGTTCACCAGCATTTCAAGTTGGTGCAGCCGTTTACCGTAACGGAAAACATTATCTTGGGTATGGAGCCTGCCAAAGGCGGCATCCAAATCGATTACAAGACAGCTACGGAAAAAGTGAAGAAGTTGTCCGACCAATACGGCTTCCATATCGATCCGAACGCCAAAATCGAAGACATTTCCGTCGGCATGCAGCAGCGTGTCGAAATTCTCAAAACGCTTTATCGCGGTGCGAACATCCTGATCTTCGACGAACCGACCGCCGTACTTACTCCGCAGGAAATATCCGAATTGATCGAAATCATGCGAAGGCTCGTCGCCGAAGGCAAGTCGATCATTCTGATTACCCATAAACTGAAAGAAATCATGTCCGTTTCCGACACGGTTACGATCATTCGCCGCGGTAAAGTCATCGATACGGTCACGACAAGCGAGACGACGCCGTTCGAACTGGCCGAAAAGATGGTGGGGCGGAACGTTTCCTTCAAGGTCGATAAAAAACCGGCGACGCCGGGCGAAAAAGTCGTCGAGGTTAACGGCGTTACCGTCAAGACGAAAGAAGGCGTGACGCTGCTGGACGGCATGACGTTCGATGTCCGCCGAGGAGAGATCGTCGGCGTTGCCGGCGTAGACGGAAACGGCCAGACGCAAATTATCGAAGCTTTGTCCGGCCTGCGCAAGATCGACAGCGGTTCGATCAAGCTGAACGGCAAAGAGATCGGGAGCCGCACGCCGCGCGAGATCTCCGAATCGGGTCTCGGTCATATTCCGGAAGACCGGCATAAGCACGGCTTGGTGCTGGACTTCAGCGTCAGCGAAAATATGGTGCTCGAGAGCTATTACAAGCAGCCGTACACGAAACGCGGCTTCCTTAATTTCCGCGCGATCAACGATCTGGCGAAACGTCTCGTCGAAAGCTTCGACGTGCGTACGCCGAGTATTCAGACCAAAGCACGTTCTCTTTCCGGCGGCAACCAGCAGAAAGCGATCATTGCCCGGGAAATCAATAAAAATCCGGACTTCTTGATCGCGGCCCAACCGACGCGCGGCCTGGATGTCGGCGCGATCGAATTCGTGCAGACGCAGTTGATCAAACAGCGCGACCAAGGCAAAGCCGTTCTGCTGGTATCGTTCGAGCTGGACGAGATCTTGAACGTGTCGGACCGGATCATCGTCGTGTACGAAGGCAAGGTTATCGGCGAAGTGCGTCCGGAAGAGACCAACGATCAAGAACTGGGCTTGATGATGGCAGGCAGCCGGCAGGGAGGAACTAAGGAATGAATAAATTTCTGAAATGGTTCGCGAGCGATTCGTTTATCGTCTCGCTGGCCGCCATCGTCATGGGTCTGCTGCTCGGCGCGATCGTCATGCTTATCGGCGGGTATAACCCGATCGACGCTTACGGCGCGCTGCTCAGACGCGTATTCGGCGACTGGTACGGATTCGGCGAAGCGCTGCGCGAGATGACGCCGCTCGTTCTGACCGGCCTTGCGGTCGCGTTCGCTTTCCGCGCGGGCATGTTCAACATCGGCGCGGAAGGTCAGGTGATCATGGGCATGACCGGCGCTTCGCTTATCGGCATCAAGCTGACGGGACTTCCTTGGATCATTCATGCTCCGCTCGCGATTATCGTGGGCGCGCTGTTCGGCGGCCTATGGGCCGCGCTGGCCGGCTATATCAAGGCCAAGCGGGGCGTCAACGAAGTTATTACCACGATCATGTTGAACTGGACCGCATTGTTCCTGTGCAACTATATCGTGCGTACCTTCACGCTTATGCCGGGCAACCAGCGTTCGGTCGATATTCAACCGAGCGCTTCGATCTCGATCGGTTGGTTGTCCGAGATGATGGGCAACGCGCGCGTGCATTGGGGCATTCCGCTCGCGATCTGCGCGGCGATCTTCTTCTATTATTTCCTGTGGAAAACGAAGCAGGGCTTCGAACTGCGCGCCGTCGGCAGCAACCCCGAAGCCGCTCGTTACGCGGGCATCAACGTTAACAAAAACATCGTGAAAGCGATGTTCATCAGCGGCGTGTTCGCCGGTCTGGCCGGCGCGTTCGAGACGCTGGGCGTCTTCCATTATCAGAGCGTATACGCTTCGTCCCCGGGCTACGGGTTCAACGGGATCGCCGTCGCTCTGCTCGGGATGAACCATCCGTTCGGCGTATTGGCCGGCGCGGGATTGTTCGGCGCGTTGACTTACGGTTCGGCAGGCATGAGTTTCGACGCTGGCGTTCCGCCGGAGATCATTCAGATCGTCATCGGGTCGATCATTTTCTTCATCGCGGCACAGGGCATCGTTCGTTTCATCCTCAAACCTGTGTATAAGCGCAAGAAAGAGAAGGTGTTGTAAATGGATCTGCTTACACTCGGCAACCTGATCAATACGACGCTCGTATTCTCGACGGCTCTGATCTTCGCGGCGCTCGGCGGCTTGTTCTCCGAACGTTCGGGTATCGTAAACATCGGGATCGAAGGTCTGATGGTATTCGGCGCTTTCGCCGCCGCGGTCGGTACGCATTATGCGGAGAAAGCCGGCATGGAAGGCGGCGCTCCGTGGGTCGGCCTGCTGACGGCGATCGTGGTCGGCGTGATCGGCTCGTTGATTCATGCGGTCGCGACGATCACGTTCAAAGCCGATCAGACGATCAGCGGCGTGGTCATCAACTTCTTGGCGACCGGCATCACGTTGTATCTCGTCAAGCTGATGTTCGACGGAGCGGGCGAAACGCCGCTGCTGCTGCATCGTTTGGTCAAGTTCAACTTTGCCGACTTCGCTTCGATTCCGGTTATCGGACCGATTATCGGAACCGGCATCTTGAATTCGTATCCGACGACGTTCATCGCGCTTATTCTGGTATTCGTGATCTATTACGTGCTGTACAAAACGACGTTCGGTCTGCGCCTGCGTTCCGTAGGCGAACATCCGAGCGCCGCGGACACGATGGGCATCAACGTCAACCGCATGCGTTATATCGGCGTTATGCTGAGCGGCGCGCTGGCCGGTCTCGGCGGCGCGACGATCACGTTGACGACGACGGGTCTGTTCTCGCATACGACGATCTCCGGCCAAGGTTTTATCGCGATCGCCGCGCTGATCTTCGGCAAATGGAACCCGCTCGGCATCATGGGCGCGGCGCTGTTCTTCGGCTTCTCGCAGGCGATCCGCAACTACGTACAGCTGTTTGACTGGTCCGCCGACATTCCTCAGGATTTCATCCTGATGCTGCCTTACGTGCTGACCGTCATCGTGCTCGTCGTAGCGATCGGCAAATCGAGAGCCCCCGCGGCTCTCGGGGAACCGTACGATCCCGGCAAGCGCTGAGGAGACCCGGAAAGCTCGTTTTACGTGTCTTCTCAGGCCACTACAGCCTTAAAAACCAAAACGCCTCTTTTACCGTGTATTCACGGCAAAAGAGGCGTTTTTTCGTCTTTCTCAGGCGGACACTTTGTATGCCCGGAATGTATGCGGCGCTAAAGGTTTTAATTTTTTGTTGAAAATAGGTGTTGACTTCCCTAAAACTTAAGTCATATAATAACCCTAACATTTACGGCATGCACGAAAACGCGACACGGTCTTTCGAAGATCGACGGAGTTTTCGGACATGTTCCGGAGCGCATAATTGATCGGCTATGAAGAGGACGAAGTTTTAAGGGCCCTTTTGCCAGAGAGCGGGGAAGCGTCAAGCTGGAATCCACCGCCAAAATCCCTTATATACGAGCTCACCTCGGAGCTGTTTCCCTGAAAAGCGAATGGAACTTCATCCATTTCGGGTATTAGGGGAAATCGTGGGGTTCGCGTTACGAACCGCGAGTTTGAAATCGAAGTTTTCGATTTCGGACCGCTTGAGGCCGCACACTGCGAAGTGTAGGCAAAACTGGGTGGTACCACGTAAGGAATAACAACCTTTCGTCCCTCGAAGCAGAACTTCTGCTTTGCGGGGCGAAAGGTTTTTTGGTTTTCGAGACGAGGAAGCCGTGACCGCGCCGTGCATGCGTCAAAGCGGGAGAGTCCCGTTCGGATGGCTCTGTGCAAACTGTTGATGTGAGATTGATGTAATCTTTGGAAGGGGGAAAAACGATGAGCGCGCAAATGCCAGAAGCGAAATCGACGGAAGAATTGAGAGAAGAATGGGTGGATAAACAGGAAGTCCTGACAGGTTCGGACATCCTGCTCCGCAGCTTGGTGCTCGAAGGCGTCAAATGCGTATTCGGTTACCCGGGCGGAGCGGTGCTGTATATCTACGATGCCATGTACGGCTTCAAAGATTTCCACCACGTATTGACCCGGCACGAACAAGGCGCGATTCACGCGGCCGACGGTTATGCCCGGGCATCCGGCGAAGTAGGCGTATGTATCGCCACTTCGGGACCGGGGGCGACCAACCTGGTAACGGGAATCGCCACGGCATACATGGATTCGACGCCGCTCGTCGTCATTACCGGCAACGTCGCTTCGACGCTGATCGGAACGGACGCTTTCCAAGAGGCCGACATCACGGGCATCACGATGCCGATCACGAAGCACAGTTATCTGGTGCGGAGCGTCGACGAACTTCCGCGGATCATTCACGAAGCGTTCCATATCGCGAATACGGGTCGCAAAGGTCCGGTATTGATCGATATTCCCAAAGACGTATCGGCCGCGATGACGCTGTTCCAGCCGCATACCCAGCCGGTCGCTCTGAGAGGGTACAACCCGCGGACCATGCCGAACAAACTGCAAGTGGAACGTTTGGCGGACGCGATCTCCAAAGCCGAAAAACCTCTGGTGCTGGCGGGCGGCGGCGTCGTTTACTCCGGCGGACACGAAGCGCTGCTGGAACTGATCGAGAAGACGGGGATTCCGATCACGACGACTCTCCTCGGACTCGGCGGTTTCCCGAGCGGGAACGAACATTGGCTCGGCATGCCGGGGATGCACGGAACCTTCGCTTCGAACATGGCGATTCAGGAATGCGATCTCTTGATCAGCATCGGGGCGCGGTTCGACGACCGAGTGACGGGCAAGCTGAACGGGTTTGCGCCGAACGCCAAGATCGCGCATATCGATATCGATCCGGCCGAGATCGGCAAGAACGTGAAGACGGATATTCCGATCGTCGGCGACGTGAAGACGGTACTGGAACTTTTGAACAAATCGGTGAAACGGGCCGAGTTGGCGGACGAGTGGAGAACGCGGCTTCAACAATGGAAAGCGGAGAAGCCGTTCCGTTATAAAGACGATTACCAAGAAACCGAGATCGGACTCAAACCCCAATGGGTCGTGGAACTGCTGAACGAAACGACCAAAGGCGAAGCGATCGTGACGACCGACGTCGGTCAGCATCAGATGTGGGCCGCGCAGTATTACAAGTTCAACCAACCGCGTTCTTGGATCACTTCCGGCGGTCTCGGCACGATGGGCTTCGGTCTTCCGTCGGCGATCGGCGCGCAGATGGCGCAGCCGGATCGTCTGGTCATCTCGATCAACGGCGACGGCGGCATGCAGATGTGTTCGCAAGAACTCGCGATCTGCGCCATCAACAACATTCCGGTCAAGATCGTCATCTTGAACAATCAGGTGCTCGGCATGGTACGCCAGTGGCAGGAACTGATCTACGAGAACCGCTACAGCCATATCGATCTGGCGGGCAGCCCGGACTTCGTGAAGTTGGCGGAAGCTTACGGCGTGAAAGGACTGCGGGCTTCGACGAAAGAAGAAGCGCGCGCCGTCTGGCAGGAAGCGTTGGATACGCCGGGACCGGTCGTCATCGACTTCGTGGTCGAAAAAGGCGAGAACGTGTATCCGATGGTACAGCAGGGCATGACGCTGGATCAAATGCTGATGGGGGACGAATAAGATGAGTACTACGATGCAGACCAAACATACCATTTCGATTCTGGTCAATGACCAACCGGGCGTTCTTCAGCGGGTCTCGGGATTGTTCGGCCGCCGCGGCTTCAACATCGAGAGCATCACGGTGGGCCAGTCCGAAGAGGCGGGATTGTCGCGGATGGTCATCGTATCCACCGGCGACGATAAGACGATCGAGCAGATCGAGAAGCAGCTCTACAAGATCATCGACGTGATCAAGGTCGTCGACTTGAGCGCCAATCCGATGGTCGGCCGGGAACTGGCTTTGATCAAAGTCAAGTCCGAACCGAACGCCCGTCCCGAAATCATGGGGCTGGTCGAGACGTTCCGGGCGGCGGTCGTCGATATCGGCACGCACAGCCTGATGGTCCAAGTGGTCGGCGATACCGAGAAGATCGACGCGATGATCGAGCTGCTCGCGCCTTACGGCATTCGGGAGTTGTCGCGTACCGGCGTAACCGCCATGATTCGAGGCAACGCTTAACAGAAACAGGTTTCGAGCAGGAAAACGGGCTTTGTCGGCGAATCGAATGTATAGAGACGATCCGTCACGGAAAACGCGCGCATGTCGGATAAGCCGGGATTACCCGGAAGCGACCGCAGTCCTTCCGGGTTCCGCACACATAACCCCGAACAAGCGGGGAGCTGAACGGAGTCTTCGAATGACGATCCGGAGAAAGCTCCGCTGAGCTACCCGCTTGTTTGGGCAGGGTTTAGGTTTTATACACAAAGGAGGAAATAAGAATGGCAGTTACCACGTACTATGAAAAAGATGCAGACCTGAGCGTACTTCAAGGAAAAACGATCGCGATTATCGGCTACGGAAGCCAAGGACACGCCCATGCGCAGAACCTGCGCGACAGCGGTCTGCAAGTGATCGTGGGCCTTCGCGAAGGCAAATCGGCAAACAAAGCCAAAGAAGACGGATTCGAGGTTCTGTCGGTTGCCGAAGCGACCAAACGTGCGGACGTCGTTCAGATCCTGATGCCGGACGAAACGCAAGCCTCCGTGTATAAAAACGAAATCGAACCGAACCTGAAAGACGACGCGACGCTGCTGTTCGCGCACGGCTTCAACGTTCACTTCGGTCAAATCGTGGCAAAATCGGGCAACGACGTCCTGCTGGTCGCTCCGAAATCGCCGGGTCACATGGTTCGCAGAACGTACGAAGAAGGTTTCGGCGTACCGGGACTGATCGCGATCCATCAAGACGCGACGGGCAAAGCCAAAGAAATCGGCTTGGCTTACGCGAAAGGCATCGGCTGTACGCGTGCCGGAGTCATCGAGACTTCGTTCCGCGAAGAAACCGAAACCGACCTGTTCGGCGAACAAGCGGTACTGTGCGGCGGCGTGAGCGCGCTCGTCAAAGCCGGTTTCGAAACGCTGACGGAAGCCGGCTACGCGCCGGAAATGGCATACTTCGAATGCTTGCACGAGCTGAAGCTGATCGTCGACCTGATGTACGAAGGCGGTCTGGCAACGATGCGCGATTCCATCAGCAACACGGCGGAATACGGCGACTACGTAACTGGCCCTCGCATCGTGACCGAAGACACGAAGAAAGCGATGAAAGAAGTCTTGTCCGATATCCAACAAGGCAAATTCGCTCGCGACTTCATTCTGGAGAACCAATCCGGCCGCGCGTTCTTGACGGCGACTCGCCGCAACGAATCCGAGCATCCGCTCGAAGTCGTAGGCAGCCAACTGCGCGACATGATGCACTGGATCAAGAAATAAGTTCCCTGAATTCAGGGCAGGGCTATCCCGGGCCGCGAAAATGCGGCTTCGGGACAGCCCTTTTCCACATTTATTCGAGATTCCTACAGGATGAAGGAGGCTAAACCGTGCGGAAAATTTATATCTTCGATACGACGCTGCGCGACGGCGAACAGTCGCCGGGCGTCAACCTGAACACGCGGGAGAAAGTCGAGATCGCGCATCAGCTCGAGAAGCTGGGCGTAGACCGGATGGAAGCCGGCTTCCCGGCCGCGTCGCCGGGCGACTTGGCCGCGGTCAACGCGGTCGCCCGCGCGGTCAAGAACGCGAGCGTCGTCGGACTGTCGCGCTCGCGCGAAGCCGATATCGACGCGGTGCGCGAGGCGCTGAAGGGAGCGGCCGACCCGCGTCTGCACGTGTTCTTGGCGACGTCGCCGATCCACCGGAAGTACAAACTCAAGATGGAGAAGCATCAAGTGCTCGAAGCGGCGCAGTCCGCGATCCGTTACGCGAAGAAATATTTCTCGCAGATCGAATTCTCGCTCGAAGACGCGGGACGCACCGAAGCGGATTTCCGCGCCGAAGTGGTCGCGATGGCCGTGCGCGAAGGCGCCTGCGTCGTCAATATCCCGGACACGGTCGGTTATTTGAACCCGTCCGAATACGGCGCGATCTTCAAGCATCTCAAAGAAACCGTGCCGGATATCGAGAAAGTGCAGCTCAGCGCGCACTGCCATGACGACCTCGGCATGGCGACGGCCAACACGCTGGCCGCGATCTTGAACGGGGCCGACCAGATCGAAGGCACGATCAACGGCATCGGCGAACGCGCCGGCAATACCGCGATCGAGGAGATCGCGCTCGCGCTCGAGACCCGCGCCGATTTCTTCGGCGCGAAGACCGGACTGACGCTGAGCGAGATCGCCAGAACGAGCCGGCTGGTCAGCAAGCTTACCGGCATGCCCGTGCCGGGCAACAAAGCGATCGTCGGCGCGAACGCGTTCGCGCACGAGTCGGGCATCCACCAAGACGGGATGCTCAAAGAGAAAACGACGTACGAGATCATGTCGCCGGAGACCGTCGGCTTCAAAGAAAGCAAGCTCGTGCTTGGCAAACACTCCGGCCGCCACGCGTTCCGCGAGCAATTGCTCGAACTTGGCTATACGCTGGAAGACGAGCAGTTGAACGAAGCGTTCGCCAAGTTCAAAGACCTGGCGGACAAGAAAAAAGAAATCACCGACGACGATCTGCTGGCTTTGATCGAAGAACGTCTGCCGGACGCGCCGGAACAATACGGCCTCGAATCGCTCAGCTTCTCGTTCGCGACCGAAGCGGCTCCGAGCGCGAAGGTTACGGTATCCGTCGCCGGCGAAGGCAGCCGCACGGCCGAAGCCGGCGGCAACGGTACGGTCGATTCGATCTATAACGCGATCGACCAAGCTTCGGGCGAAGACGTGACGCTGGTCGACTACGCCATTCAAGCCGTCACGCTCGGCAAAGACGCGCTCGGCGAAGTGCATGTCACGCTGCGCCAAGGCGAGACGGAAGTCCGCGGCCGCGGCGTCAGCACGGACGTGCTTGAAGCGAGCGCCCGCGCTTATATCGACGCGCTGAACCGCCTTGCGGAGAACCGCCGCATGCCGAGCGGCCGCAAAGGCGCGGAGAAAGTCTGGTAATTCCCAAGCCGAACGGCTCGTAAAAGAAAAAGCGGTACCGCAGTCCGATATCGATCGGATCGCGGTACCGCTTTTTGACGAATCGGAATGCTGCCGGGTTCCCGCCCATTAGACGGAAACGTCCGCTTTTACCACGCGTACGCGTTCGGAGCCGCTCCGCCCGGTCCCGGGAAGATCTCGTCCAGACGCTTCAGCTCGGCTTCGCCCAGTTTCACGTCGACGATCCGCAGCGCGCTCTCGAGCTGATCGAGCGTCCGCGGCCCGATGATCGGAGCCGTGACGGCCGGATTGGCCAGCACCCACGCGAGGGCGACCGTATCCTGCGCTTCGCCGAGTTCGGCGCTGAACGCTTCGAACTGTTCGAGCTGCGCTTGGTGCTTCTCGACGCGTTCCGCGTTGCCGCCGCTGCGCGAACCTTCGATTTTCTTCAACGCGTTGCGTCCGAGCAGGCCGCCTTCGAGCGGACTCCAAGGAATGACGCCGAGTCCCAGCGCTTCGGAAGCCGGCAGCACTTCGAGCTCCGGTTGGCGGGTAAGCAGGCTGTATTTATGCTGTTCGGAGACGAGGCCGAGGAAGCCGCGTTTCTCCGCTTCTTTTTGCGCGACGGCGATATCCCAACCGGCGAAGTTGCTGGAGCCGACATAGCCGATCTTGCCTTGATAAACGGCGACTTCGAACGCGCCCCACAGCTCGTGCCAACTTACGCTGCGGTCGATGTGGTGCATCTGGTACAGCTCGACGTGGTCGGTCTGAAGCCGCTGAAGCGAAGCTTCCAGATGGCGGCGAATCTTATAAGCGGACAAGCCGCGTTCGCCGTTCGGTCCGTCGACGTCGTTGCCCATGCCGCCGTAGACTTTGGTCGCCAGCACCACTTTTTCCCGACGTCCGCCGCCCTGCTTGAACCAGCGTCCGATGATTTCTTCGGTACGTCCCGCGTTGCCTTTGCCGCCGTAAACGTTTGCAGTGTCGAAGAAATTGATGCCGGCGTCGAGCGCCGTATCCATGATGCGGAACGATTCCTGCTCGTCGGTCCGATCGCCGAAGTTCATCGTGCCCAGACAGATCCGGCTGACTTTAAGTCCCGATTTTCCCAAATACGCGTATTCCATTTCTTCGTTCATCTCCCTGCCGAATTTTTGCGAATCGCGTGCGTGTCTATTGTAGCAACCGTTTTCGGAGGAATCAAATAGACGGAATCCTAAGCGATTCGGCACTTATAGGCATAACCTATCGGAGTGATAGTTTCTATATCTTGGTCAATCCCTGACGGTGTATGTTACTGTTCTAAAAGGTGCAAGACGATGAACGAATTCACAAAACGAGGGAGTGCGAAACATGGCGGAAACGAAAAAGATCGCGGTAATCGCGGGAGACGGAATCGGACCGGAAGTCGTAGCGGAAGCGGAAAAGGTCTTGCAAAAAGTAGGCGAGGTCTTCGGCTATTCGTTCGAAACGGAGCATGCGCTGTTCGGCGGCATCGCGATCGACGAGAAAGGAACGCCGCTTCCTCAAGAAACGCTCGACGTCTGCAAACGCGCTGATGCCGTGCTGCTCGGGGCGGTCGGCGGTCCGAAATGGGATAACAATCCCAAAGAGCTGCGTCCGGAAACCGGCTTGCTGGGCATCCGCAAAGAACTCGGCTTGTTCTCGAACCTTCGTCCGGCCGTCGTGTTCGACTGCCTCAAAGACGCTTCGACGCTGAAACCGGAAGTGCTGGAAGGCACGGATCTGATGGTCGTTCGCGAGCTGACGGGCGGCATCTACTTCGGCGAGAAGTTCCGCCGCGAGACGGAGCACGGCCAAGAAGCGGTCGATACCTGCGCGTACAACGTGACCGAAGTCGAGCGCATCGCGCGCCAAGCTTTCGATATCGCCATGAAGCGCCGCAAGAAACTGGCTTCCGTCGATAAAGCGAACGTGCTCGAAACGTCCCGCCTGTGGCGCGAAACGGTAATCCGCGTCGCCGAAGAATATCCGGAAGTCGAACTGGAGCACGTATTGGTCGACAACTGCGCGATGCAGCTGCTGCGCCGCCCGTCGAGCTTCGACGTCATCGTGACGGAGAACATGTTCGGCGACATCCTGAGCGACGAAGCGGCCATGCTCACCGGCTCGATCGGCATGCTGGCATCGGCTTCGCTCGGCGAAGGCAGCTACGGCCTGTACGAGCCGGTGCACGGTTCCGCGCCGGACATCGCCGGACAAGGTCTGGCGAACCCGATCGCGACCATTCTCTCCACGGCGCTGATGCTGCGTTTGACGTTCGGTTACGGCGAAGCCGCCGACGCGATCGAGCGTGCGGTCGCCGAAGTGCTGGACGCCGGCCATCGAACGAGCGATATCGCCGCCGGACGCGGAGACTCGCTGTCCACGACGCAAATGGGCGAACTGATTCTCAACGCGATTCGTAAATAATAATAATTATAAACAAATAAGCGTTATAATCTTGACTTCGAAAAATCCCGGTGATAACATAGTCTCATGAGTTTCAGAATATTCAGAAAACGCTCTTCACCGGGCGTCATTTTGAGGAGGATTTACGCAAATGGCAGAACGTTTGGTAGGCAAACCGGCTCCGGCCTTTACAATGGAAACCGTCTCCGGAGACGGACAAGACTTCGGTAAAGTATCCCTGGAAGATTACCGCGGCAAATGGCTCGTGTTCTTCTTCTACCCGCTCGACTTCACGTTCGTGTGCCCGACCGAAATCACGGCACTGAGCGACGCGTACGGAGATTTCCAGACGCTCGACACCGAAGTTCTCGGCGTCAGCATCGACTCCGTCCACAGCCACAAAGCTTGGATCAACGCTTCGAGCGAAATCGGCGGCCTGGGCAAGATCAACTTCCCGCTGGCATCCGACATCACCAAGAAAGTCGCTAGCGATTACGGCGTACTGATCGAAGAAGAAGGCGTCGCGCTGCGCGGCCTGTTCATCATCGATCCGGAAGGCGAACTGAAATACCAAGTCGTCAACCACAACGACGTAGGCCGCAGCGTAGAAGAAACGCTTCGCGTTCTTCAAGCTCTGCAATCCGGCGGTCTGTGCCCGATGAACTGGAAACCGGGCGACCAAAACCTGTAAGAACCGTACGCCGAGCGGCCCTGCCGCTTGAACGTTTTACGGCGCAAGCCTTCTTTCCCGACCTTGTCGGAAAGAAGGCTTTTTTGCACCTTTACCCTATGGCACGCGTCGAAATTCCATGCTAAGATGAAAGCCAAAGCGAAGCGTTCATTGCCGCTTAAAGTGGTTAAATAGAATCAAAGTAAGCCGACAAGGAGGGTGAACGGCCATGAGTTTCTGCTGCGGAGCGAGCATGATCGGAACCAAAGGAACATTGACCCATTATCGAACCCAAGTTCATAACGTTCCCTTGCTGTATTGTCCGGTATGCCAGCGTATCGAAGTTCATTATAAAGTCGAAAGCGAATACGAGATCTTGGCCGAATACGCGCACGGCGACGGCGAATCGGAGATCGATTTCCAAGATTACGTGCTTGAAGACGACGCAGAGATTTTCTCCAACTGCGTCAGCGTCGACAGCGATAACAAGATGGAGGCGGTACGCAACCAGATCGATCTGTCGCTCGACCTGCTCGCCGTCGCCAAACAGATGGAAGATAAACGTTGGCAGATCGAATTGAAACGCCGCCTTGCGGTCATGAGTCAGAAGCTGGAGAAGCTTCAGAGCGGGAACGGCCGCGGCGCTTGACGAATCCCTGCCGAATAGAACGGAAAAACCGGAAGCGATCGCAGACGATCGCTTCCGGTTTTTCGTTTTTTGGTCGAATCGTTTCGTTTGCTGAAACGGAACATCGTTCGCAGCGTTTGGAAAACGCTATCGCGTTTGTTAGAATAGAAGCGTAGGAAGAAACAGGAAAGCAAACGAATCAAAATACATATCCCGGACGGCGATTTGCCTTTATGCAGGACGCGGAATAGGGAAGACGGAGGAAGGTTCATGAAAAACGTACAAGAACTCGCATCCAGACTCAAGCAAAATATCGGAAAAATCATCGTCGGCAAAGACGAAGAGGTCGATCTGCTGCTGACCGCGCTGCTCGCTTCGGGCCATGTACTGCTCGAAGACGTGCCGGGCACGGGCAAAACGATGCTGGCCAAAAGTCTTGCCGCTTCGCTCAGCCTGAGCTTTCAACGTATCCAATTCACGCCCGATCTGCTGCCCTCGGACTTGACGGGCATCCATTTCTATAATCAAAAAGACGGCGAGTTCCATTTCCGTCCGGGTCCGCTGTTCGCGAGCATCGTGCTGGCCGACGAGATCAACCGGGCGACGCCGCGCACCCAATCCAGCCTGCTGGAATGCATGGAAGAGCGCCAGATCAGCGTCGACGGCGAAACGATGAAGCTGGAGCAGCCGTTCATGGTGCTGGCTACGCAGAACCCGGTCGACAATCAAGGCACGTTCCCGCTGCCGGAAGCGCAGATGGACCGGTTCATGATCCGCATGAAATTGGGGTATCCGTCGGCCGCGGAAGGACGCGAGATTCTGCGGCGTACCGTGCAGGTCGGCGGACTGAGCGCGGGATCGGCCGACATGACGGCGACGGCGCAGGAAGTGCTGGAAGCGCAGACGACGTGCCGCCAAGTGAAGATCGCCGACGATCTGCTCGATTACATCGTGGCGCTGGCGGACGCTTCGCGAAGCCATCCGGAGCTTGCGCTGGGCATCAGCCCGCGCGGAACGCAGTCGCTGCTGCGCGCCTGCCAAGCCTACGCGGCGCTCAAAGGACGCGATTACATCCTGCCCGACGACGTGAAAAAGCTGCTCGCTCCGGTCTGCGCCCACCGCCTCGTGCTGAACAACCGCTACGATCAGCAGGGCAATCCGGCCGAGCGCATTCTGAACGAATTGACCGATCGCGTCCCCGTACCGAGCGAAGAGGGACTGGAAAGCGAAGTGAGATAAATGGCGCTGCTCGGACTATTGCTGCTCGCGGCGCTGATCGTTCTTCTGCAAGGCTGGCTGCTGGGCAAACCGGCGCTGGCCCGTCTGGGATACGAACGCAGCTTCAGCCGCTACGTCTGCCGGGAAGGCGAGCAGATCGAGATGGTCGAGACGTTGTCCAATCGCAAGCCGCTGCCCGTTCCGTGGCTCCGGCTCGAAGCGATGCTGCCTTCGGCTTTGTCGTTCGCCCGCAGTTCCGATACCAATGTCAGCGAAGGCAATATCTATCAGAATCATACCAGCTTGTTCACCCTGCCGGCCCGGACGAAGATCACCCGAACGCACCAGATCCGCTGCAGCGCGCGCGGGATCTATCCGATCGAGTCGGCCACGATGACGGGCGGCGACCTGCTCGGATTGTATGCGCCTTCAAAAAAGGTCGAGCTCAATATGCGCATGGTCATCCATCCCCGATTGATCGCGGACGACGAACTGCCGATTTCTTGGAAAACGTGGCAGGGCGAACTGTCGGTGCGGCGTTGGATCGTGGACGATCCGTTTCTGATCACCGGCGTGCGGCAATACGCCGCGGGCGATCCCATGAACCGGATCCATTGGAAAGCCAGCGCGCGAACCGGCCAGCTTCAAGTGCACAAGAACGGCTATTCCGCGGACCCGCGCGTGATGATCCTGCTGAACGTCGAAGATTCGGAGACGATGTGGAGCGTCGTGACCCGGACTTCGCTGATCGAACGCCAACTGTCGCTCGCCGCGACCTGCGCGGCTTCGCTGATCGGCCAAGGCATGGCCGCGGGCTTCGCGCATAACGGCAATTCCCAACTCGGCGAAGAAGGATGCCGGCTGGAGACGGATTACGGGCCGGTGCATCTGAACCGGATGATGGAAGCGATGGCGGCGTTCGAATTGAAATCGCGCCTGCCGTTCCACGAGCTGCTGCAGCTTGAAGCGCAGCGCGAATTCCGGGAGCCGATCGACTATCTGCTGGTCACGGCGCATCGCTCGTCCAAGCTGGAAGAAGCGATCGCCGCGCTGGAACAGCTCGGCCACCGGGTCGGCGTGACGGGCTTCGCCGCCGATGCGCCGGCCGGAGAACGACCGGCCGTGCGGTCGGCCGAGCGCCGCGAAGCGGCGCGGAGAGAGGAGGCCGTTCTATGACGAAGACCAAGAACGGGGAAGTGACGGAGCGGAGCCCGCTGCTGCGGGGATTCGGCCGACCTGCGGCTTACTCGCTGCTCGAGATCGCCGCCGCGTATGCGCCGGTCGCCGTACTGGCGCATTATGCCGTGCGTCAGCCGGACCTGCTGCTGATTCTGCCGATGCTGCTGCTGCATGCCGGCGGCAGCCTGATCGGACTGCGGCAGGCCGAAGGGCGGGCGGCCGGGTGGATGGCCGCGCTGCCGTTCGTTATCGCGCTGCTGCTTGCGCTGGCGATTCCGGGCGGTCTGCTCGCCCGGGGAGTCGCGGCCGCGCTGCTGCTGCTGTCGGCGCTGCGCGGCCTGCTCGTCGGCCGGAGGCAGTTATGGGACAATATGTGGGTGCGGATTCCGATGACCGGGATCGCGGCGATGTTCGTTCTCTATATCGTTGCGGGACGCGTCCCGGAACTCGCCGGATACCGGCCTCAGCTGTATCTGCTGTCGGTAGTGCTGCTCGCCCTGACGCTGCTGCTGGTCAACGGCGATCGGGTACGTAACGAAGCGGGCGCGGAAACGTCCGCGCTGTCGAACATTCTGACGGCGAATCGCAGATTGACTTGGATCGTGGCGGCTTTTATCGTGCTTGCCGGCATGATCGGAGGACCGACGGGCATCTTGAACGCGATCCGTCGCTGGTGGTTATCCCTTTTTGCGGGCGGAACTCCGCAAGGCGCGCCGGTGCCGGAATCTCCGGGCATGCCGTCCGCCGATTATTCCGAACTGCTGGAGATGGGCGAGAAGCAGGAAACGCCGTTATGGCTCAAGATCATCGGCTACGCGTTCCAAACGGTCTTCTGGGCGTTGGTCGCGGCGTTGGCGCTATGGTTATTGTACCGGTTGTTCGGCCGTTGGCTGCCCAACGGCATCCGCAATCTGGTTCGCAAGATCGCCGCGCGTCTGGGACTGATGCGGGAAATGCGCGCCGTGCAAAGCGGCGCGAGCTATACGGACCGGGCGGAGAAGCTGTCCGCCGAAGAGACAGGCAAGCGGAAGCGCCGTTTCCGCTTCGGCTCGGGACGCCGCGAAGCCGAATATGCCGGCGACGATCCGCGCCTGCGTTATCGCAGCGTCGTCCTGCAAGCGCTGCGCAAAGGCCTGCCGTTCGTCTCCAGCCGAACGCCGGCGGAGACGGGCAAAGAACTGGCGCAGAGCCGTTATACGGAGTTGTCGCCTTCCGAGTTGGACCAATTGGTCGAGCGGTACAATCAAGCCCGCTACGGCGAAAAAGAATAACGCGCTTTGCTTCGGTAAGGCCTGCCCGCTTATAATGGAGAGAACAGGAAATATTGGCGCAGGCCGCCTATGCAGAAAGAAGGGAAGCGTTTGGCATTGTTGGGATTGTTGTTGGCCGGAGCGATCCTGATCGCGGCCCAAGCGCTGCTGATCGGGCGCGGCTCGCTGCGCGGGATCGTCTACAGCCGAAGATTCGACCGCGAACGCTGCTTCGCGGGCGATCGTCTGGAATTGATCGAAGTGATCGAGAACCGCAAAAAGCTGCCGGTTCCGTGGCTGCGGCTGGAGTCGGAATTTCCGGCCGCTTTTCGTTTTCGCGGAAATACCGTCTCGAAGATGGAACAGGGCAGCGTGTATCAGACGCATACCAGCGGATTCGCTTTGCTGCCGGGCCGGCGCGTGACGCGTCGGCATTTCGTCGTCTGCGAAAATCGCGGAATCTTCCGGCTGTCGACGGTGTTCATGACGGCCGGGGATCTGCTCGGGTTCGTTATTCGCTCGCGCTCGCTGAACGTCGAAAGTCCGCTGATCGTCTATCCCGCGCTGCTGGAAGATCGCGAGCTGCCTTATGCTTGGCATAGCTGGCAGGGGGAATTCGCGGTGCGCCGCTGGATCTTGGAAGATCCGTTCATGATCGAAGGTTCCCGGGAATACGCGCCGGGCGACCCGATGAACCGAATCGATTGGAAAGCGACCGCGCGGACCGGTGGGCTTCAAGTCTATAAGCAGGGGCATTCGGCCGATCCGCGGGTGATGATCGTGCTGGATATCGGCAACGTCGTCGCGGGTCTGGCAAGCGGGAGCGGCGAAGCCGAAGCCGAGCGGGCGATCAGTCTGGCCGCCACCTGCGCCGATCGTTTGATCGCGTCGGGCGTGCCGGTCGGATTCGTTCATAACGCGCATACGCTCTCCGCTCCGCGAGTACTTGCGGGAAGCGGAGCACCGCATCGGCATCTGCTGCTGGAAGCGATGGCCGGCATCCGGCTCAAAGAACGGCAGACGCTGGCCGAGACGTTGAACGGCGAAGCGCGGGAACGCTCCGCGGCCTGCGATTACTTGATCGTCAGTTCGGCGGACGAGGCGGAGATTCGGCGAGCCGCCGAACCGCTGGAGCGCATGGGCCATCGCATCGGCATTTTCCGTCCGACGGACGATGCTTCCGCCGCTTCGGCCCGTCCGGAATCGCCTCGCGAGCCGGATCTGCGCAAGGAGGTCGGCGCATGAAGAAAACGGGATTATGGAATACGGCGCTGCGGTCCGCGCTCGGCGAAACGCTGCCGATCTATCCGCTGCTGCTGATCTTGGCGGTCTACGTGATCGAAATTCCGCCCGTCTTGCTCTGGGCCGCGTTCGGACTGGGCGTGCTCGGCGGCGGCGTCGCGGCCAAGCGCCTGCGGCGGGAACCGGCTTATCCGGCTTCGGCGGCGCTGCCGATCCTGCTCGTCGCGGCGATCGCGGCCTCGCAGCCCGAGTTCGCGTTAGGGCAGATCTTCTGCTTGCTGATCGTGCTGCTGATCGCGGGCAGTCGTGGCGTGTACCGGGAATTCCGCATACCGCCGAGCAGCCGAGCGGAGACGCTGGCGGCTTCCGCATGGTTGGCGGCCGGAATCGTCTTATATCGGCTGTCTTTCGTTTTAAAGTTGGGGCTGAGCGAATACCGCTTCTCTCTCTATCTGTCCTGCGCGCTGACGCTGGCGCTGATCCTGCTTCGCCGGAACACGCATCGGGTGAGGGAGTCGCAAGGATTGTCCGCGAGCGAAGAAATGCCCGCCAATCGGCTGTTATACGCGAATCGGGGATTCGTGGCCGTACTGCTGCTGTTGATCGTGGGCGCAGGTCTGCTGTTCCCGTCGAACAATCCGTTCGGCGGCCTGCCTCGTGCGCAAGAAACGCAAGGCGTTCCGGTCGTTGCGGACGGATCCGCGCCGACGCGCGAACCGGCTGTCGAATGTTTGATCCTCTACGAGAAAGAGCGCGATCAAGCCGAGCAAGAAGGAAGGCCGGTCTCGATCGATCGTCTGCCGCCTCAATGTCAGCAAGATTATGCCGATGCGGCGAACGAACGGGACGACGGCAGCTACAAATGGATCGATTGGGTCGTCGCGATTAGCGCAGCGGCGTCGATCGTGCCGGCAGCGTATTACTCGCTGAGGTTCTTGTTCGTCGTATTCGGCGAGTGGCTGCCCGATTGGTTCAAGCGGCTGCTGGCGAATCTGCGGATCACCGCCGGGATCGAAAGCCGAGAAGACGAAGAAGCTTATCGGGATACGACGGAAATCATCGGTTCCCGTCGTTCGGGCAAAGTCCGGTCCGGACTTTCGCGGTTCGCCGAGCCCGCAAGCGGCCCGCGCCGCGATTATTTCCGATTGGTTCGCGAAGCCGTGCGGCGCGGCTACGCGTTCCGTCCGTGGTTGACGCCGAGCGAGACAGGCCGCGAACTTGCGGCTCAGCCCGCTTATCGCGAACTCGACGAGACGCAGGTCGAACAAGTGATCGAGCGCTATAATCAGACGCGTTACGCCGAGAAGCCGAAGCAAGGCGACGGATGAACCTTTTTTCTTCAAAGCAAGAAAAACCGCGAACTTCCCGATGAAGTTCGTGGTTTTTCGCATGCCGGAATTCCAGGCCGAAAAAGCGGAGTCAGCCGCGTTTGCGCATCGCGGCCCGCGCTTCTTCCGAAAAGCCGATCGGCGAACAGCCCGGACAGCCGGCCGGGGTTCGTCCGTCTTCTTGAACGGAACATCCCGCGCAAGCGCCTTGTTTGCTTTTTTTCCAGAACCGAACGAACACGCGGGCCGAATACGCCAAAGCCAGCCCGATAATGATCCAGTTGATCATAAACGTTCTTCCTTTCGCCGGGATTCAGCCGAGACCGATCAGCTGGCCTCCCTGATAGATGACGAGCGCGACAATGTAAGCCAGCACAAGCGAATAGCCCATCGAGAAGAAGGTCCAGCGCCATGAAGCCGTCTCTTTGCGAATCACGCCGACCGTAGCCAGACAAGGGATATAGAGCAGAATGAACGCGATAAAACTAAAAGCTTGAAGCGGCGTGAACGCCATCGAGACTTGATGTTCCAGCCCCGCCATGTCCGGCACTTGATAGATGATGTTCATGGTCGAGACGACGACTTCTTTCGCCATGAATCCGGTAATCAGCGCCGCGCCGGCCTGCCATGTTCCGAAGCCGAGCGGTACGAAGAGCGTAGACAGGGCGCCGCCGATCGAAGCCAAAAAGCTGTCGTTCATCCCGACGCCGAAGCCGCCCGGTCCGGTGTTCGACAGAAACCAGATGACGACCGAACCGGCCAAGATGATCGTGCCCGCTTTGCGCAGGAACCCTTTGACTTTTTCCCACGTCATGCGCAGCAGCGATAACGGCTGGGGCATGCGGTAAGGAGGCAGCTCGACGATAAACAGCGACGGTTCGCTTTTCATCAAAGTGCGGGAGAACAGTTTGGCCAAAGCCAGCGCCAGCGCCATGCCGAGCAGATACAGCGCCATCACGACGGCCGCCCGATCGGAAGCGAAGAAAACGCCGGCGAACAGGGCATAAACGGGAAGACGGGCCGAACAGGACATGAGCGGCACCAGCATCGTGGTCAGCAGACGGTCTTTGCGCTGCTCCATCGTACGCGCGGCCATGATCGCGGGAACGTTGCAGCCGAAGCCGATGATGAACGGGATAAACGCTTTGCCGCTGAGGCCGACGGCTTCCATCGTGTGGTCCATCAGCAGCGTGATCCGCGCCATATAGCCCGAGTCTTCGATAAACGAAATCAGCAGGAACAAGATGGCGATCTGCGGCAGGAAGACCAGCACGCCGCCGACTCCGCCCACGATGCCGTCCACGATCAGGGAATGGGCGAAATCGGAAGCTCCGAGTGCCGTCAAGAGCGAAGAGATCCAGCCGCTGAGCGTGCCGGAGATCAAGCCGTCGAGCAGATCGGACAAGACGCTGCCGAGCCAATCGAAGGTGAGCTTGAAGATCAGGAACATCATCGCCAGAAAAAGCGGGATTCCGAAGATGCGATGGGTCAGAATCGCATCGATTCGTTCCGTCGCGGTATGCGTGCGCTCGCTCGAACGATCGATCGCGATACGGCAGATCTCTTCGATGCGCGAGGCGCGAACCTGCCGCAGGTAAGCGGGCAGATCGCGGTCCGAGCCGGAATCGTACAGTTCTTGTTCGATCTGCGCGATCAAACGATCGAGCTCTCCGCGATCCGACCGAGCAAGCAGCATCTCGCGAACCGTTTCGTTTCCTTCCATCAGTTGAAGAGCCGTCCAGCGGGGAGCCGCAAACGAGGACGAACCTTTCCCGCCCAGAAATTCGCTCAAACGGTCAACCCCGGATTCGACGACGGGGCCGTAATCGACGCGAAAGCCGCCGCGCCCGGATTGCCCCGATTCGCCGAGCGCCCGAAGCACTTCTTGGCAGCCGGTTCCTTTGCGGGCGACGATCGGGACGACGGGAACGCCGAGCGCCCGTTCGAGCGCCGCCGCGTCGACGGCGATGTTCCGATCGCGCGCCACGTCGACCATGTTCAGCCCGATCAATATCGGACGTTCGCACTCCAGCAGCTGCAAAGTCAGGTAGAGATTGCGTTCAAGCTGAGAAGCATCGACGATATTGAGCATGCAGTCCGGTTTTTCTTCCATTAAGAAGCGTGCGGCGACGCCTTCGTCCGCCGTGAGAGGAAGCAGGGAATAGAGACCGGGAAGGTCGACGATCCGCCCGCCGCGGCCGCGAAGCGTGCCTACCCTTTTCTCGACGGTGACTCCCGACCAGTTGCCGACGGTCTCGTAAGAACGGGTGAGCATATTGAACAGAGACGTTTTGCCCGTGTTCGGATTGCCGAGCAAGGCGTACTGATTCATACCGGCAGGACCTCCATGCGGCCCGCTTCTTCGCGGCGAATGCCGATCAGTTGGCCGGAACATTCGAAAGTGAGCGGTCCGCCCATAGGCCCGAGGCGCAGCACCTTCAGCAGACTGCCTTCCTCGACGCCCAAATCGCGCAGCCGTCGGCGCAGCAGGGGGTTGACGTCTTCGAGCGCGCCGAGCTTGGCCGAGCCGCCCGGTTTGATCTGAGCCAGCATCGTGCGCCGGCCGTTCGAATCCTGTATACGAAGCATCGGAATCCTCCTGTAACGTTCGTTTTCATTGAGAATGAATATCATTAACTTTTTCTGTAATGTATCATCGGAGAGCGCAAAACGGCGGTGACAAATGTCACAGGACAAGGGAATTTCACTTTACTTTATGCGCCTGCTTAAGTATGATGAAAAAGCGAAAAATAAGGTCGTTTCCGACTCCGATGTCGCCCGGCGGCAAGCCGAAAAACGGGCGTATGATAGACAGGTTCCGACAAGGGAACCTTTTTTCTTGCTTCGACGAAGAAATTTGTCTCATTTTGACGAAGCGCGGCAGGAGATAGCAAGACGGCGTAGAATCTAAAACGAAGGTGAGACTGATCCGATTTTATGACATCCCAGCAGGACGGAAGTGAATTAATGAACACAACTTGGGCAACGCGCCGACTGACTATTTACACCTTTTCCGTCTTTCTTCTCGTTCTTGCGTGTGAAGCGGCCGATTACTTCTTCCGCACCGCAGGCGGCGACAGCCGATGGGCCTCCGCATTGACTCTGATGACGGCGTGTTTCTCGGTAACGGCGTGCTTGACGGTCTATTTCCATGCCACGCCTTTGTTCGATCGCCGAATCGGCAGCTACAGCAAACGCATGGTCAATCTCATGGGCGCCGCCGGCGCGGTCGAGCTGCTGTACTTGGCGACCGACCTCCATCGTTTTATGACGGTGCCGGCCGCGAACCGTTCGGGAGCGGAATGGCTGCTGTCTTTGGCCGCGTTGGTCTATGCCTCCGGCCTGCTGCTTCTGTTCTTAAGCCCGGACCGCAAAGACGGCGCTTCGCACCGGTTGTTGTATTTCGCTTTGCCGCCGATCGCGGCTTCCGCGGCGGGCTTGCTGTTCTTCCTGCGTCTCGAACTTCCGGCCGCGGCGACGCGAGTCGTCGATCTGGGACTGGAGATCTCGGCGCTCGGCGTCGCCGTCGCGGCGGTGAGCCTGTTGTTCGCGCGTTATCGCCGGAACAACGTCAAAGCGCTGTGGGTCGCGATCCAATCTCTGGGACTCGTCGTGGCGGCGCAGATCCTGATGCTTCAAGCCGGAACGTCTTCGGGAGTTCCGTTCCTGCTCGCGTCGGGACTTCACAGTCTTTCTTACGCGATTCTCGTCAGTCAAGGACTGCGTTTGGCGATCGCCGAACCGCTGCGCGAACGCCGCGAAGCGGAGGAACGCATCGAATTTCTGGCTTATAACGACGACCTTACGGGTCTTCCGAACCGCCGCAGTCTGCATGCCAAGCTGAACTCGCATTTCGGCAAAGACCATGCGGGCAAGACGGCTCTCATGGTATTGAATATCAATCGTTTCAAAACGATCAACGATTCGCTCGGTTACGAAGCGGGCGACCGCCTGCTCGGAATCGTCTCGGAACTGCTGCAAAATCATGTCGAAGAGCCGGAGGAAGTGTTCCGTACCGGCGGAGACGAATTCGCGGTCGTGCTTCCGGAGAGCGGGGGAGAAGAAGCGATGAACCGCGCGCACGCGCTGCTCGAAGAGTTCGAGCGTCCGGTCAACGTGGGCGGCATGGAGCATTATATCGCGTTGTCGGCCGGCATCGCCGTGTATCCGGAAGACGGCAGCGCGGCCGACGGCCTGCTGCAGAGCGCGGACGCCGCGGTGCATCTGGCCAAAGAACAAGGTTCGGAGGTCAAGCGTTTCTCCAAAGGGATGACCTTGAACGCGCGCGAGAAACTGATCTTGGAGAGCGACTTGCGCAAAGGTTTGGATCGCGGCGAGTTTTACCTCGAATATCAGCCGAAAATGTCGGTGGAAAACGGACGGATTCTGGGCATGGAAGCGTTGGTGCGCTGGAATCATCCGAAACGGGGACCGGTATCGCCGGGCGAATTCATTCCTTTGGCGGAAGAAAGCGGCTTGATCGTTCCGCTCGGCGAATGGGTGCTGTACGAAGCCTGCCGCCAGAACAAAGAATGGCAGGACAAAGGCTACGCGCCTTTATGCATGTCGATCAATCTTTCGATCCGCCAATTCCGCCAGATCGGCTTGGCCGACCAAATCGAACAAATGCTCGAAGATATCGGGTTGGATCCGCAGTACGTGGAACTCGAGATTACCGAGAGCATGACCGTGGATAAGGATGCCGCGTTCGAACAACTAAAACGATTCAAACAGTTGGGGCTGCATATCAGCATCGACGATTTCGGCACCGGCTACAGCTCGCTGCATTACTTGAAGAACATGCCGATCGACCGTTTGAAGATCGACCGTTCGTTCGTCAGCGAAGTCATGAGCGGGCAGAGCGACGCCGCGATCGTCTCCACGATCGCTTCGATGGCCCATCACTTGAAACTCAAAGTCACGGCCGAAGGCGTCGAGAACGAAGAACAGCTCGAATTCCTGCGCAGCCAGCGCTGCCACGAAGCGCAGGGGTTCTTGTTCAGCCGCCCCGTTCCGGCCGGCCGATTCGAGCGCATGTTTTTGCGGGAGCAAAAGCTGGGCTAAAGTCGGAAACCGCGTCATAAACAAGCTTGCCGGATAAGCCCCGCGAAGGGCGAGGCGTTTTGTCGAATGGGACAAAACGCTTTTTTTAAAAAAGTGCTTGCAATCTTCTTCGCTGCATGGTATATTATTTCTTGTCCTCACAAGGACGCGCAAGCCAAAAGGCAACATCAAATGTCGGGACGTAGCTCAGCTTGGTAGAGCACCTGGTTTGGGACCAGGGGGTCGCATGTTCAAATCGTGTCGTCCCGACCATCTTATTTTATAACGAAGTTTACATATGCGGGTGTAGTTCAATGGTAGAACTCCAGCCTTCCAAGCTGGTAGCGTGGGTTCGATTCCCATCACCCGCTTACAGCAAGAAGCCCTTTGCAGGGCTTCTTTTTTTGCGTTTATCGCGAAAACGGATCTCGTACGCAAAAAGCTCCGCCGGAATCATTCCGGCGGAGCTTCTGTTCGGAGCCTGCGCATAGTTTCTATCGAGGTTTGGCGAATGCCGCCCGCCGCGTCAAGCCGACAGCGCGGAAGAGAAGCTTACGGCCAATACGGGCTGTTGGCCTGCGCGGACTTCGCCGCCTGCCAAAGGCTCGACTTCGAGGACCGTATCGAGCCCGTCGGGGATCAGGACGGGCGTGATCGGCGATAAGCCGGCTGCCGCGATCACGTTCAGATCGAACTCCAGCAGCGTCTCTCCGGCTTTGACCGCATCGCCGGAAGCGACGCGGGCCGTAAAGCCGCGGCCTTTGAGCGAGACGGTATCGACGCCGACATGGATCAGCACTTGCGTGCCGCCGGCATGTTCCAGAATCAACGCGTGACGGCTCTTATCCATGACGTGAGCGACCGTTCCGTCGAACGGAGCGACGACGCGTCCTTCGGTCGGCAGAATGGCGATGCCGCGTCCCATATGGCCTTCGGCGAAAGCCGGATCGGGAACTTCGCTCAGCGGAACGGCGATGCCGGTCAGCGGGGCTTGAATTTCCAGACGGCCCGAAGGCTGTACGGAAGCGGCCGAATTTTCGGACCCGGACAGCGCCGGAGCGGAAACGTTCGCCGCGGCGGAAGCCATAGGAGCGGCCGGAGCCGTCGAAGCCGTACCGCGCGAAGCTTGCTCGGACGATCTGCCGGCAGAAGCGGAAGAAGTTCCGTCCGCGGTCTCGGCCGCGGCAGGTTCGTCGCGGTAGCCGAACAACCAGGTCAGCGTGAAAGCGACGCCCGCGCCTACCAGATTGCACAGAATATAGAGCGGAAGCTGATTATTCAAGTAGAGCAGCGTGCCCGGAATGACGGTGACGGACATGCCCGTTCCTGCCAAATGGAACAGAGAAGCCAAGAAGCCGCCTGCCGCGCCGCCGATCAAGCCCATGACGAAAGGTTTCATGTAGCGCAGGTTGACGCCGAAGATCGCCGGTTCGGTAATGCCGAGGAACGCGGACAGCGACGAAGGCAGCGCCAGCGCTTTGAGCTTGGCGTTTTTGGTCTTGAGACCGACGGCCAAGCAAGCCGCGCCTTGTGCGGCCATCGCGCAGGTAATAATGGCGTTGAACGGGTTGGAGCCGGTACGTTCGAGCAGTTGAATCTCCAAGAAGTTGAAGATGTGATGCACGCCGGTAACGACGACGATCTGTTGGAAGAAGCCGATCAGCAGACCCGCGATGCCGAAAGGAAGATTCAGCAGGAACGTCGTGCCGTGCAGCACCCAAGTCTCCAGCGAGTGGAAGACCGGACCGATCGCGAACAAGCCCAGCGTAATCATGACCAACAGCGTAAGGAACGGCGTAAGGATCAGATCGAGCGCTTCGGGAACCCTTTTGCGCAGAAACTTTTCGAACTTCGCGCCGATCAGACCGACGAAGAAGGCGGGCAGAACCGATCCTTGATAGCCCACGACCGGAATGAAGCCGAACATCGTGAGCGCTTCCGCGCTGCCGTTGGCGACGGCGTAAGCGTTAGGCAGCGCCGGATTGACCAGCATCAGCCCCAGCACGATTCCGAGCACGGGACTGCCGCCGAACACGCGGAACGCGGACCAAGCGACAAGAGCCGGCAGAAAGGCGAACGCCGTATCGGTCAGCACTTCCGTGAACAGCAGGAAGTTGGGCGGAATGCTGTCTTTCGTCGTGCCGAACCAAGAGAGTACCTGATCCTGCGTCAGCAGGCCGCGCAGACCCATGAACAAGCCGGTCGCGACGAGGACGGGAATGATCGGAACGAAGACGTCGCCGAACGTGCGGATCGCGCGCTGGAACGCGTTGCCCTGCTTTTTGCCTTTGCTTTTGATATCGTCCTGCGAAGTGCTCTCGATCCCGAGTTTCTCGACTTCTTCGAAGATTCGGTTAACGGTCCCCGTACCGAAGATGATCTGATACTGTCCCGAGTTGAAAAAAGCGCCTTTGACCTTATCCGTGCTCTCGATGCGTTTCTGGTCGATCTTTTCTTTGTCGTGCACCATGATGCGGAGACGGGTCGCGCAGTGCGCGAACGAAGCGATGTTTTCTTTGCCGCCGACGGCGTCGACGACTTGCTGGGCGATGTCGCGATTTTCGGACATATCGTTCATTCCTTTCCTCGTTGGGCTTTATTTTAGACGGCGGAAGATCGGCCTGCTATCAGCGATTCGATCGCGCCGCGATCCGGAAGGGCGGAGATGGCGCCCGAACCGGTCGTCGTCAATGCGCCGCTGGCGTTGGCGAAAAGCAGGATGTCGGCATGATGACGGTCGAGCAGAGCCGACAGACGATCCGGATCGGCGTTCAGTTCGAGCAGGCGATGCAGCAGGCCGCCTACGAAAGCATCCCCGGCGCCGGTCGTATCAAGCGCTTTCACCGGAAAGCCGGGCGCGGCGTAACGCCCGCTGCGCGTATACAGCTCCGCGCCGTCCGCGCCCCGCGTGTAGACGACGGCCTGCACGTCGCCGCGCATCAAGGACAGAATTGCCGTTTCCGTATCGGAAATGCCGGTGACGAACTCCAACTCCTCGTCGGAGATCTTGATCAGATGCGCGGCCGGAAGAAATTCCAGAATGGCGCGTCGGCAGTCGTCGGCGCTTCTCCACAGCGGCAGGCGCACGTTGGGATCGAAGCTGACGATGCCGCCCGCCGTTTTGGCCGCGCGAATCGCTTTGCGGTGAGCCGTTTTCATCGGACTGTCCACCAGATCGACGGAACCGAAATGCAGGATGTCTCCGGGCGCGAACCAAGCCGGATCGATCTCGTCTTCGCGCAGCAGCAGATCGGCCGAAGGATTGCGGTAGAACGAGAAATCGCGTTCGCCGTTCTCTTTGAGCGATACGAAAGCAAGTCCCGTGCCGGCTTCGTCGGTTCGGCGGACATGTTCGGCGTTCACGCCCGCATTTTGCAGTTCCTGCAGCAGATAATCGCCGAAAGCGTCTTGGCCCAGCTTCGTCAGCAGGTACGAAGGCGAGCCGTATTTGGCGGCCGCGGCCGCTACGTTGGCCGGAGCGCCGCCCGGAGCGCGCTTGAACGAAGTCACTTCGTGCAGCGGACGTCCGGTTTGCAGCGGAATAAAGTCGATCAGCATCTCGCCGATCGTGTACAGACGGCTCATGATTTCACCTTCCCGTTATCGATAAGATCGGCCGGCAGCCCGCGAGGAATGGCGCCTTCGCCGTACGGCCGGAACGCAGCTTCGAAATCGGCGCTTCCTCCGTTCGCGAAAAAAGCGATGCCCGTGCTCGACGGATCGGGGAAGAGGCGGGCGGTAAACACTTCTTCGCCGTCGCCGACGAAAATTTCGACCGAAGACACGTCGACGAACAAACGGAATTCGATGCGATCCGTCGGATTCAGCGTGCAGCTTCGCGTCGTCCCGTAAGCCGGGTTGACCGGGACGCCCGATGCCGAGCGGTCCAGCATGACCCGGCCGGTGCGAGTATCGTAGCTCAGTACCGTACGCTCGTCGCCGCCGACGCGGAATTCGATGCCGACCGTTCCCGCTTTATCCGCGTCCGTCAATCCGCCGACGGTCAGGCTCAGTTCATAAGCCGTTCCTTCCGCGTTTTCGAACGACCGGCGTTCGTCGCGCAGCTTCGAAGCGAAAAGCCGTTCTTCGCCCCGCAGAGCGTTCAAGCTCTCCGCAGGCCGCTGAATCAGACGGCCGTTCCGTACGGACAGCTCGCGCGGCAGCGTCAAGCAGTGCGCCCAACCGTGTTCGTCCGTCGGGTATTCCAGATCGGGCAGCCCCATCCAACCGATCAGAATCCGTTTGCCGTCGGGACCTTCCGTCGTTTGCGGCGCATAGAAATCGAATCCGCGATCCAATTCGGCGAATTCGCCGTGCGCGAACTCGCGGGTCGCCGTATTCAGCGGAGCGCCGAGCAGATAGCCGGATTGATGAACGTTCCGCCGACCGTCGCCTTGCGGTTCCAACCCTTGAGGGCAGAGCAGCAGCACGCCCGCGCCGCCGAGTTCGAAATAGTCGGGACATTCCCACATGTAGCCGAAGGAAGGAAGATCCGTTCCGATCTCGCCTTCGAAGTTCCAATGCAGCAGATCGGTCGAGCGATAGAGCACCGCGGCGCCCGTCAGGTCGCTTCGCTGCGCGCCGATCACGCAGAGATACGATTCGCCTTCTTTCCAGACTTTGGGATCGCGGAAATGTTCGGTATAACCGGCCGGCACTTCGGCGATCACGGGCAGCTCCCGTTTGACGATTCGGCCGTCTTCGTCCATCGAGGCCAAACATTGATAAGGATGGCGCGTCCAGTCCGCGTCGCGAACATTGCCGGTATACAACAGATGCGGCGTCCCGTCTTTGACGATCGCGCTGCCGGAATAAGCGCCGTGCGAATCGTACGGACCGCCGGGCTCCAAGCCGATGCCCGCGTCGTTCCAGTGCGCGAGATCCGGCGAGGTCAGATGATACCAATACTTCATGCCGTGATCCGTCCCGAGCGGGAACCATTGATAGAAAAGATGATATTCGCCGTTATGCCAGACGAAACCGTTGGGATCGTTCAGCAGTCCGGCATGCGGCTGGATATGGTAGCGCTGGCGCCAACTACAGGCAGCGGCCTGCTCGGCCAATCTTTCCAGCTCGCCCGGCTCCGCCTGTCCGATCAATCTGTACTTTTGTTCGTTAGTCATTTTCATAAGAGCGGACATTCCTCCGGATGATTTTACGGAACCGGTTCCATTTTGTTTTAAAAAAGGAACCGGTTCCAAATCAGGATAAAAGAGATTCGAAAGCGATAAGCGAAATAAAAGGTTCATTACGGATAAGCTTACGGAAACTTCGGTTCGGCTCCAGTTCTCGACGTTTGCGAATCGATAAACTGGAACCGGTTCCGATTGCATTATACCGAAGGCTTGTTCAGATTGTCAACGCTTTCTTGAGCAAGGAATTCGACGTCCAATATCGTGCGTTGTTCGATTTCTTCGCCGGCAGCCAGCTTGTGCACCAGCCTTGCGGCCAGCTTGCCCGCTTCGAAATAAGGGAAACGCACCGTCGTCAGCGCCGGATGGATGATCTCCGTCACTTCGTATCCGCCGAATCCCGTAATCGACAATTGTTCGGGGATCGACAATCCGCGCAGATGAGCCGTCTTGACGACGCCGAGCGCGATATTGTCCGTGGCGCAGACGATCAGGGTCGGCGAACATTCGTCAAGAATCCGTTCGGCCGCGAGGCGCGCGTCGGCGATCTTGAAGCTGCTCTCGTATTCGAACACTTCGCAGTCTTCGCCGCATTCGGCCACGGCGTCGCGGAAACCTTCTTTGCGGCGCAGTCCGACCGCTTCGTCGTCTTCCGTCACGCCCAGATACGCGATGCGCCGGTGTCCCTGCTGCAGCACGTACCGTCCCATCAGCAGTCCGGCCCGATAATCGTCGTATACGACGCTGTGCAGCTGATCGCTGCCTTGTCCGACCAGAAGCACCGGGATTCCGGCGGCTTCGGCGGCGCGCAGATGGTCCGGGGTAACGCGCGCCGGCATCAGGATGATCCCCGCTACTTTTTGCCGAGCCAATTCCTGCATCGCTTCGATTTCGCGTTCCCGCTCTTGTCCCGCGTTATAGATCAGCATTTGTCCGCCGGCGGCCCGCACTTCTTCGTCGATGCCGGTCATCGTCTGGGCGGCCGCGAACGAATCGAGCCGGGGAACGATGGTGCCGATCAGATTGGTCCGTTTGGCTTTGAGGCTCTGGGCGAACGTATTGGGCACGTAACCGGCTTCCCGGGTAATGCGCTCCAGTTTTTGTTTGGTTTTGGCGCTGACGGAGCCGCCGTTCAGATAACGGGAGACGGTACTTTTGGCAACGCCCGCCATCTGCGCGATATCCGATATGGTTTTGGTCATATGCGTCGATTCCCTTCTTTTTCGCTACGTCGATTTTAGCATGTTCACAGAACTTTTGCAGACGAAGACTATCGAGAAGAGCCAAGCGAACCGATAGTAGAAAAGAAGGGCTTTTTACCCGGGGGAGAAGTACAGGGCACAAGGTCCAATCGGTTGAATAGGGAGCGTCGCGATATGGAGAACGGCATGAACGGCAAAAGGGGAACCGGCATCGGGCTGGCGTTGATCTCGGGAATCGGACTGCTGACGTATCTGGCTTTCGTCTTGAGCGTTATTTTCTTGGCGGGGATGGGACTCAAAGCGGTCTGGATCGCGGCGGCCGGATTGATCGGAGGATAAAAAGCTTGCGCGAGCGCGCGAGTTTGGTTATACTGGCCTCATTCACTTATTCTGTAGAATTCGAGAGGTAACCACCCTTAACATGAAGAACAAGATGTACGACCTCATCTAACTCGGCATAGTCGTTTTTTCGGTTCGATCCTATTCGGGTTGCCGCAAGAACGCGTAACGACAGGCAGGCGCGCGATCGCTTGGCTGCGGCATGAGTGCGAGAGGGATACGTCTGTCTTCCGTCGGGGAGTCGGTGCCTTTTTTGCGTATCTTTTTATTCAAAAAAGTGTCGTTCTTTCCGTGCGCAAACATGCGTTTCTCCATCATCTTCTCTCACCGAGTCCGCAGCGGCGATCCGTCGTTCCTGCGGACTTTTTCTGTATAGAGAGGATGAAGCCTGTATGCGTACATGGATGATCGGAAAAGATTTGGCGAAAGAATGGGACGGCCGGCTGCTGTTCGAAAAAGTAAACGTGGAAGTCTATGAAGGCGAAAGACTGGCGCTGTTCGGACGCAACGGCTGCGGCAAAACGACGCTGCTGAAGATTCTCGCCGGCATGGAAGAACCGACCGAAGGCGCCGTCGAACGGATGCTGCCGCTCGAAGAATGGGGCATGATGAAGCAGCACGAAGAGATTCCGGACGGACTGACCGCGTTGGAGCGGGCTTATCGGGAACACGGCAGGCTGCATGAGCTCAAAAACCGGCTGGAAACGCTGACCCTCCGGATGAGCGGCGGCGGACCGGAAGCGGAAACGGCGCTCGAAGCTTACGGCTCCGCGTTCGAAGCTTACGAGTCGCAAGGCGGTTTCGATTGGGAAAACGAAGTCGAGAAGCAGCTCCGACGCATCGGGATTCCGCAGGAGACATGGAATCTGCCTTATGCGTCGCTCAGCGGCGGGCAGAAGACGCGTGTACGCCTCGCGGCGCTGTTGGCCAAATCGCCCAAGCTGCTGATTCTCGACGAGCCGACGAACCATCTGGACGAAGAAAGCCTGCACTGGCTGGAAGAGCAGCTTCGGTCTTACGCGGGAACCCTGCTATTCGTGTCGCACGACCGGCAGTTCATCGACGAAGTGGCGACGGCGGTCTGCGAGCTGAACCCTGACGGGATCAAGAAATACCCGGGCGGCTACAGCGATTACAAAGCTCATAAAGAGCGCGAACTTCGCGAGCACGAAGCGCTGCACAAAAAGCAGGAACAGCAGCGCAAAGCGCTCGAAGAATCGATCCGCAATTATCAGCAGTGGTTCCTTCAAGCGCATAACGCGGCGACTCACCAGAACGAAGTCAAGATCACGCAGAGCTTCTACAAAGCCAAAGCCAAAAAGAATGTCTCGCGCTACCATGCCAAGCAGAAGCAGCTCGAACGGCTGGAAGCCGAAAGCGTGGGCGGCGTGCGCAAAGCGCCGCAGCTCAAGATGACGCTGGAAGACGAAGGCTTCGAAGCGCGCACGCTGCTGCGGTTCGAGCATGCGGACTTCGCTTACGGCGAGCGCGAGATCCTGCGCGATGTCCATTTCCGGTTGAACCGGGGCGACCGTCTGGCCGTGCGAGGACCGAACGGCAGCGGCAAGACCACTTTGCTGCGCCTCGCGACGGGCAAACTGGAACCGACGAGCGGCGAAGTCAAGCGGCATCCCGGCGTGAAGATCGGCTACTTTTCGCAAGAGTTGGAAGGACTGCCGGTCGATCAGACGCTGCTGGGCAGCCTGCTGGAACTGCCGAACATGACGCAGACCGAAGCGCGGACCCTGCTCGGCTGCTTCTTGTTCCCGAGAGAAGACGCGTTCAAAACGATCGGCGATCTGAGCATGGGTGAGAAATGCCGGGCTGCGTTTATCCGGCTCTATTTCGGCGGAGCCAATCTGCTGGTACTGGACGAACCGAACAACTATCTCGATATCGACACCCGCGAAGTCATGGAGTCGGCGCTGATGCGTTATCAAGGCGCGCTGCTGCTCGTCTCGCACGACCGGATGCTGGTCCGCAAAGCGGCCAACCGGATCGCCGATCTGGACGGGCAGGGTGGCTTCGAACTGTTCGAAGGGACTCTTGAGGAGCAGGAGGAGAACCGCGAACTTCAAGCGCGCAGCCCCGGCGGACGCGAAGAGAACGAGCGGCGGCTGATGCTGGAGCTGAAGTTGGCGGAGCTGCTGCGGGGGGAAGCGGGACAACGCAAAAAAGAAGACGCTGCTCCGATAAGCATCGCCTCTGCCGAAGTTTTCGACGAAATGAGAAAATTGAAAAAGGAATTGCAAGAACTAAACGATTCTAAATTTTAATAGCAAAAAACCAAAAACATAAACCGAGGAAAGGAATGAAATAGATCAAATAAAAAAATAAAGGATTCAGGTTTCTTTTTCGGCTGAAATGTTGGAGAACTTCTCCGAGTCTCGGACTCGTCCGGCAAGCGGCCAAAGCGACGATCAGCAGAAGAAGCAGGATCCAAAGGTTGATTCGGTAATCGAATAGACTGTACAGAAGGATCGGAATGACGATCAAAAAAAGCGAGAAGTACACATGATCCGCAAAGTCTTTGTAAGGTTGCTGCCGGAAACGTTTTTTGACGTTATCGATCAGAGTTTGAGCCATCGAATTACCTCCAGTCATCATAAGAATCGGCGGTCGTATTCATACTTTAAATACGACCGCAGCTTTTACAAGTTTCGATTTATTTCGTATCGGCGTATATTTCTCCATACTGTGTACTAATGACTTTATTAAACGAATTGTTTGTGTACCTCACCACTGACAAATAATAATGATACAATCCGGTATTAGGATTGTAAGACTTAGTTGTCCAATACCCGACGTACGTAGGCTGGACTGCAGCATTTAAACCGAAAGCTTGAAGCGTTGTGAACAACCATGCTTGTACTTTAGTTGGATTCTTAATGAACGGAACCTTGCTCGCTGCCCACGAAAAAATAGCATCTAAAACAACACGTTCTGTTGTGTTTGAAAAAGTTTTGTAAACAGGACCATCTACAAGCATACCTGCGCCTCCCATGTCATGGGAGTTGACGGAAATTCCTGGGCCGTTACTTTGAATGATTTTAACTTGATTATAAACTTGTTCAAGTTGTGAATCTGTCAATTCATTACTTGAAGAAACAGGCAGACCATTGTAGTTATAGTTGTATGATGTTGAAGATACAACAGTGTTGTCGTTACTTGTTTCATTAATTGACTGGGCTGATATTATCGGAGAAATACCAGAAGCGATTAAAGAAGTAGAAATGAAGGCTGTTAGAATCTTTTTCAAATTAAAACCTCCTAATTTTGGATTATACATATACTATTATGTATAATTCTTACTATACTAAAAAGGGGGATTTATTTCAATTTTATTCGATACTAATTTTAAAAGAAATTCATTTCGGAATCCAAACTTGTAATTGACGAGTGTTGCAGAGTTTTAGTAAAATGCATAAAGGTAACAGGAACTACAAGTTCAAATTTTCCGCGATGATGGAGAAGAGTAAGCGCCGCCGCCGTACAGGGAGAAAATGCCGTGGATTGAGAGCATTTTCGCGATCACGCCGACGCCGAAGTTCGCTCCGGAGCCGCTGTCTGAACCGGGCATGCCCGCATTAGGACCGCCGGATTGACGACCCGATATCCTCGTCTCTGAGAGAAGCCCGGCCGATCGGCCGCTTGGTTCTTTGTCCGCCGTAGCGGAGGAAGGCTTCTGAATTAGGGTGGTAACGCGATCTTTTCGTCCCTTGGGGCGGGAAGATCTTTTTGTTTTATCCGGCAAAGGTAATTCTTCAAAGCTTCCCTACGGGAAAGGAGTCTGCGGACGATGAGAGAAAGATTGGAACAACTGAAGCAAGAGGCGCTCGAGCATTTGAAAAGCGTAGCGGACGCCAAGCAGCTCGACGAGCTGCGCGTAAAATATCAAGGCAAAAAAGGCAAACTGACCGAAATCCTGCGCGGCATGGGCGGATTGTCGGCGGAAGAACGCCCGGTCATCGGCCAACTGGCGAACGAAGTGCGCGACGCGATCGACGCGGCGGTGTCTTCGCACGCCGAGCGTTTCGAACGCGAAGAGACCGAACGCCGTCTGGCTTCGGAAACGATCGACGTGACGCTGCCGGGGCGCAAACTGCCGCGCGGCGCGGTACATCCGCTGACGCAGGTCATTCAGGAGATCGAAGAGATCTTCATCGGCATGGGCTATCAGATCGCCGAAGGTCCGGAAGTCGAGACCGACTACCATAACTTCGAAGCGCTGAACCTGCCCAAAGACCATCCGGCGCGCGATATGCAGGATTCGTTCTATATCACGGAAGAACTGCTGCTCAGAACGCATACGTCTCCGGTTCAGGTCCGCACCATGCAGAGCATGGACGGCGAAGTGCCGGTCAAAGTCATCTGCCCGGGCAAAGTGTACCGCCGCGACGACGACGACGCGACCCATTCGTTCCAGTTCCATCAGATCGAAGGTCTGGTCATCGGCAAAAATATCCGGATGAGCGATCTCAAAGGCACGCTGCTGACGTTCATGCAGAAGCTGTTCGGCGAAGACACGCAGATCCGCATGCGTCCGAGCTTCTTCCCGTTCACGGAACCGAGCGCCGAAGTGGACGTGACTTATAAGAAAAAAGGCGCGACCGAACCGAGCTGGCTCGAAGTATTAGGCTGCGGCATGGTACACCCGCGCGTGCTCGAGATGAGCGGTTACGATCCGGAGCAGTACAGCGGCTTCGCGTTCGGCATCGGCGCGGAACGGATCGCCATGCTGAAATACGGCATCGACGATATCCGTCATTTCTACAACAACGACGAACGTTTCTTGAAACAGTTCGCCCGTCAATAAATCGAACGTATCGAAATCGGCAGTATCCATATCCAAATAAGGAAGTGAGCGGGCAGTGAAAGTATCTACGCAGTGGTTATCCGAATATGTGAGCCTGGACGGCGTGACGCCTGAAGAATTGGCCGAAAAAATTACGCGCTCCGGCATCGAGATCGACGAGATCGAGCAGCGCAACCAAGGCGTGACCGGCGTGGTCGTCGGCTACGTGAAACATAAAGAAAAACATCCCGACGCCGACAAGCTGAACGTCTGCACGGTGGACGTAGGTTCGGGCGAAGATCTGCAGATCGTCTGCGGCGCGAAGAACGTCGACGCCGGCCAGAAAGTGCCGGTCGCGGTCGTGGGCGCGGTCCTGCCGGGCGACTTCAAGATCAAGAACGCCAAGCTGCGCGGCGTGGCTTCGCAGGGCATGATCTGCTCGGCCAAAGAGCTGGGCATGAACGACAAACTGCTGCCAAAAGACCAGCAGGAAGGCATCCTCGTCCTGCCGGAAGGCACGGAGATCGGTCTGCCGATCACGCACGTGCTCGGTCTGGACGATGCGGTGCTGGAATTCGATCTGACGCCGAACCGCTCCGACTGCTTGTCGATGATCGGCGCGGCTTACGAGACGGCGGCGATTCTGGGCCGCGACGTCAAGCTGCCGGCGATCGATTTGATCGAAGCGGGAGGTTCCGCTTCGGACAAAGTCGGCGTTACGGTCGAAAACGGCGAGTTGTGCTCGCATTACGCGATCCGCTACATCTCGGGCGTGAAGATCGGCCCGTCGCCGCAGTGGATGCAGAATCGCCTGATGGCGGCCGGCGTTCGTCCGACGAACAACGTGGTCGATATTACAAACTACGTCATGCTGGAATGCGGACAGCCGCTGCACGCGTTCGACGCCGACAAGCTCGGCGCGAACATCGGCGTGCGTTCGGCGCGCGAAGGCGAAGTGCTGACGACGCTCGACGGTCAAGAACGCAAACTCGATCCGTCGATGCTGCTGATCACCGGCGAAGATCGTCCGGCTGCGCTGGCCGGCGTGATGGGCGGCTTGGAGACGGAAGTGACGGAATCGACGGTCAACATCGCGCTCGAATCCGCCAAATTCTCCGGCGCTTCGGTACGCAAGACGTCGAGAAAGCTCGGCCTGCGTTCGGAAGCGAGCCTGCGTTTCGAAAAAGAAGTCGATCCTTCGGCCGTCATCGCGGCGCTCGATCGCGCGGCGCTGCTGCTGGCCCGTCATGCGGGCGGCTCCGTCGCGCACGGCATCGTGGAACAGCGCAGCGGCAGTATTCAAGAGAAGACGATCTCGCTGTCGCTGCCGAAACTGAACGCGTACCTCGGCACGGACATCTCGATGCTGGAAGTCAAAGCGATCTTCGCGCGCTTGAACTTCAAATGCGCGGACAGCGCGGAAGGCATCATCGACGTGCAGGTACCGACGCGCCGCGGCGACATTACGCGCGACGTGGACCTGATCGAAGAAGCGGCGCGCATTCACGGTTACGACAACATTCCGACGACCGTGATCGACGGTCCGACGACGCCGGGCGCGTATACCAAATCGCAAGCGGTTCGTCTTAACATTCGCCGGACGCTGACGCACGGCGGGTTCCACGAAGCGATCACGTATTCGTTCACCCGTCCGGAGAACACCGAACTGTTCCGAGCGTTCTCGGCCGGCACGAACGCGGTTCCGCTGGCGATGCCGATGAGCGAAGAACGCAGCGTGCTGCGTACCAGCCTGCTTCCGATGCTGCTCGAATCGTCGGAATACAACCGCAACCGCAAGAACGCGGATCTGTCGCTGTTCGAGATCGGCAAAGTGTTCCATTCGAACGAACAGAAAGTCACGGTCCAGCCGACCGAACTCACGATGCTCGGCCTGCTGCTTACCGGCAGCAAAACGGAAGACGTCGTAGGCGCGCAGCCGCGCAAAGTCGACTTCTTCGATCTTAAAGGAGCGGTAGAGAGCGTATTGGCAGAATTGGGTCTCGAAGGCCAATACCGCGCCGACGCGCCGGACGGATTCCACCCGGGACGTTCCGCGTCGCTCTATCTGAACCAATCGCCGGACAAACGCGTAGGCGTGCTCGGCCAACTGCATCCGCAGCTTCAGCGCGATTTCGATCTCGAAGATACGTACGTCGCGGAGATTTGCTTGGACGAACTGTACGCGGCCGCGATGCCGGAGATCGAATACCGCGAACTTCCGCGTTATCCGTCCGCGCAGCGCGATATCGCGATCGTGGTCGACCGTTCGGTCGAAGCGGGAGCTCTGCTGTCCGCGGCGCGCGCCTCGGCCGGAGAGCTGCTCGAAGACGTTCGCGTGTTCGACGTGTATACCGGCGAGCATGTCGCTTCGGATAAGAAAAGCGTCGCGATCGCGCTCACGTACCGCAACCCGGAACGTACGCTGACGGACGAAGAAGTCGCTCAGGCGCAGCAGAACGTCGTAACCGCTCTTGAACAAACTTTCGCCGCCGAATTGAGAAAGTAAGCGATCTTTCGGCAGGAGAAGACAAAACCGCATCGAATTCTTTAGGGACCCGGTCCGCCCTTGCGGGACGGGCTCCTGAAGAAGGATGCGGTTTTTGGTTGTCGGGCATGCGGTTCTCGGCGCGGAAAAAGTAAGCCGAATAGGCTTTCTGTTCGGTCTCGGAGCAACTTTCCGATCCGAAAGGCGTCATAATGGCGATAGGATCAAACGACTTTATTAAATGAAGCGGTTCACGCAGGCGAGTCGGCGAGACCGGCTTGCCATAGATGATCGATATAACGGAGAGGAGCGGGCGAAGATGGCTGAAGAACGGAAGACAGTCAACGTGGAGATATACGGAACGTCCTATAAAATTCTCGGAAGCAGCCAAGAATACGTAAAGCGGGTCGCCCACATGGTCGACGAGCGCATGACCGCGATCGCGACCGGTCACCCGCGTCTGGATACCGTACGGATTGCCGTGCTGGCTGCCGTCAATATGGCGGAGACGAACGTCACGAATCAAGGTTTGCAGCAGCAGTTGGACGAAGCGGCCGCGCGTTTTACCGAATTGGAGACGGAACTTGCGAAGCAGCGCGAACGCGGCGCGGCTTACGAGTCCGAAGTCGAGTCGCTGCGCGCGGAAAACGCGAGGCTCGCGGCGGCGGAGAAAGAATTGGCTGTCCGCAGCGACGAACTGAAGCGCGCGAACGGCGAACTCCAGAGCTTGACCGGATTGAAAAAGCAGTTGGAAACGAAGCTGGCCGAAGCGGAAAAAGCCGGCAAAGAAGCCGGAGAAGCGCTTAAGATCAGCGACGGCAAACTGTCCGCGGAACGCAAAGCGGGCGAGGCGCTGAAAAGCGAACTCGCGGCGGCGCGTCAGGAAAAAAGCCGCGGCGACCAGGCGTTGGCGCAAAGCCGCGAACAAGCGGAAAAATGGCGGAGCGAAGGCGAAGACCTGCGCGGCCGTCTGGCCGACAGCGATTCCCGCCGCGAAGAGTTGGAATTGGAACTGGCGCTGCTGCGCGAAGAAGAAGCCCGTTTGAACGGGGTGCGCGTCGAATTGGAATCGCAGACGGCCGAACTCCGTCGTTCCGGCGAACAAGCGTCGGAGCGCAACCTCGCTCTCGGCAAAGAACTCGAAACGCTGCGCGCGAGCGAAGCGGAGCTGCGCGAACGGTCGGAAGCGGCCGCGCTGCGTGCCGAAGAACTGGAGAGCGGACTGCGTTCGCAAACGGAGGCTCGCGAACGTCTCGAAGCCCGCGTCGGCGAACTCGAAGAGAGCGAAAGCATCTGGAGCGAAGAGACGGCTCGTCTGGAATCGGAACTGAGCGAAGCGCGGCAGCGCGAACAGGAAGCGGCCGAGCGCCACGAAGAAGCGCTGGCGCGTCTCGAAGAACTGCGCGTGCGCGAAACCGAGGAGAAAGAGCGGAGAACCGCGCTCGAAGCCGAACTGTCGGACGCTCGCGAGACGGAGAGCGGATTGTTGGACGAACAGCAGCGGCTGCGGCTTGCGCTCGACGAGCAGCGAAACGAACGCGAAACGCTCGAACTTCGCGCGGCGGAACTGGCCGATGCGGAGTCGGCGCGCGCGGCGGAGAATGCCGAATTGGCGTCGAAGCTGGAAGTTTGGCAGGAACGCCGAAACGAATGGCAGGAAGAGAAAAGCATGCTCGAAACGCTTGCGGCGGAAGCCGAAGCGGCGAGCGGCAGGCTCGAACGGAAATTGGAGGAGCAAGCGGCGGAAGCGGCTCGTCTGCATGAAGAGCAGGAAGCGCTGCAAGCGGAAACGGAGCGGCTGCGCGGCGAACTGTCGGCTGTCGGCAGCGACAAAGATCGTCTGGCCGGCGAGCTGGAGCAGGCGCAAAACGAACGTTCCGCTCTGCAAAGCGAACTTCGGGCCGTCGTCGAACGGAAAGAGGTTCTGGAAAACGAACTGGAATCGCTCAAGCTCGAAAAGATGCAGCTTGAAGACGAGCTGTTGATCGTTACGGAAGACAAAGAAAGCTTGAACGGCAAGCTGGAAAGTTCGGACGAAGAAAATACGCGCCTGCAAGAGCGCTTGTCGTCCCTGCAAAGCGAGAAAGAACGCTTGGAAACGGAGCTCGACGCTTCCTCGGAAGAACGGGCGCGTCTCGAAGAACGTCTCGACGCGCTGAACGGCGATCGAAGCCGTCTGGAAACCGAACTGCGGCTTGCCGGCGAAGAGAAAGAGCGCCTGACCGGCGAACTGGAAGCTTCGGTCGGCCGTTATGCGGCGCTGCAAAGCGAAGCGGATACGCTCCGGAGCGAGAAAGACGCGCTGGAAACCGAATGGCTCGCGCTGAGCGAAGAGAAGGCCCGTCTCGAAGCGGAGACGCAAGCGCTCGGCGGCGAGAAAGCGGCGCTGCAAAGCGAAACCGATGCGCTTCGCGGCGAGAAAGACGAGCTGGAGATCAAATGGCTCGCGCTGAGCGAAGAGAAGTCGCGCCTCGAAGCGGAGACTCAAACGCTCGACGGCGACAAAGCTTCGCTGCAAAGCGAACTGGAAGCTCGGCAAGCCGAGTTGGACGAAGCCCGGACGCGCGGCTCGGAGCTGGAAGAGCGTCTGGACGGTTATCGCCGGGCGGAAGAAGGCTGGGACGCCCGCCGTCTGGAGCTGGAAGAAGCGGCCGAGGCACGCGGCGCGCGGATTGCCGAGCTGGAAGCGGAGCTCGGCGGTCTGGAAGCGCGTCGCTCCGAAGCGGAAGCGGCGCGCGCGGAGCTTGCCCGCCGCGTGGACGAGCTGACGAGCAGCGAGGAGTACTTGACCGGCGAAGCGGTCCGGCTCGAAGAGGAAGTGACCGAGCTCGTGCAGCGGGAACGCGCGCTGGAGAGCGAATTGCAGCGGCAGGCTCAAGCCGCAGGCGAGCTTCAGGCGCGGATCGCGGAGCTGGAAAGCGAACGCGGAGCGCTGCGAAGCGAGCTGGAAGCCGCGCGCGGAGAAGGCGCGCGGCAGGCGGAAGCGGCGGAGTCGCTGGAGCGGCGTTTGTCGGCGCTGAGCGAGAGCGCCGATGCTCTGGCGGCGGAGAAATCGGCGCTGGAAGCCGAACTGGATTCGGCCCGCGCGCGTCTCGGCGAGCTGGAAGCGGCCCGTCAAGCCGCCGCCGAAGAAACGGAGCGTCTGGAGCGGCGTTCGGCCGAATCGGATGCGGAACGGGCATCGCTCGCCGAGCGCTTGGAAGAAGCGCGGCGGCGCGAACAGGAACTTCAAGATCATCGCGAGCGCGTGCAAGCCGAGCTGGCGAACCTGCAAAGCGAGCAGGAAGCGATGCTGCGGCTTAACGAAGAACTTCGGGCCGAGCGGGAACGACTGCAAGGACGTCTGGGCGAGCTGGAAGGCCGTTTGTCGGAGCTGACCGGCGAAGTGGACGGTTATGTTCGCCGCGAAGCCGAGCACGGCGCCGAACAGCGGCGTCTGGAAACGCTGGCGGGCGATCTCGAAGATCAAGTGCGTTCTCTGCGCGAGCAGAAAGACGAATTGGAACGCGGTCTTGATGCGCTGACCGCGGGCGAAGAGCAGCGCGCGCGGGAATATGCGCGCTTGGAAAACGAACTGTCCGCTTCCCGCGAACGCGAGGAAGCCGCGGCATCGGAATCGCGCGATCTGAACGCGCGGTTGGACGAAACCCGCCGCGAATCGGCAGCCCTGAACGAGCGCGCCGCTTCTTTCGAAGCGCGGATCGCCGAATTGGAGACGGAATTGGAACAGACCCGTCATCGTCAGATTCTGGCCGTCGAAGCGTTGGACGAAGCGAAAAGCGAAGCCGAACGCCTGCGCGAAGAAGAAAGCGAATGGCAGGCGGAACGCGAGCGGATGTTCTCCCGCGTCGCCGAATTCGGCGGCCGCGAGGCTTCTTGGCGGATCGAGACGGCGCGTCAGCGCCGCGAACTCGAAGAAGCCGGCGAGCGCGAACGCGCGCTGACCAAGCAGAAGGTCGCGGCGGAGCGCAAGCTCGAGGAAGCCGCCGCCCGCGAAGCGAAAACGGCGGAAGAACGCCGGCAGTCGGAGAACGAACTTCGGTCGGCGCAAGCGGCTCTTCGCGAACTCGAAGCGCAAAGCGCTCGTTTGAACGCCGAAATCGAACAGTTGAACGGTCTGCGCGAAGCTTGGTCCGCGGAACGTTCGGAACTCGAAGCGCGTCTCGCCGAAGCGGCCGACGCCGCGAGCGGCGACGGGCAATCGCGCGATCGTATTCAAGACGAGCTGAATCAGGTGACGGAGCAGTACGAAGTGCTCTCGCATCAGCTTCGGGTTCTGCATGTCGAACGCGAGATGGAAAAAGACAAACGCGAAGCGGCGGACCGGGAATGCACGCGGCTTCAGCAGGAGTATGCTTCGCTTCAGAAAGAATATAACGAATGGATGGAACTGCTGGAGCAGGAGCAGCGGCACTGAGATGAATCATGGCTAACGTCGATCGGCTGAACAGACAAGTCCTGAATGCTTACTGGATCGTGGCGGCGATCGTGTTCGTCGTCCAAATCGCTTATTCGCTGGCCGAAGAGGGCAGCGATCCCGATATCAGAATAGGCTCCGTGCTCGTAAGGAGCCTGCTGGTCGTGATCGTCGCCGGTCTGGGCGAGATTCTGTACGCGTCTTTCCGCCGTTACGGGAGGCAGGTCGTGATCGGCATCAGCTTCACGATGGCTTACCTGAACTATTTGAATTTGGGATTATATACGGAAAATACGCCCGGTATTTTGTTGATTTTTCCCATGTTCGTTCCGTTGATCTATTTCGACCGCAGGCTGCTCGATTTGTTCGGCGCCTTGAACATCGCTTTTTATGCCGTGTTTTACTTCGCGATCGAACGTACGATTTATGATCGGAATATCGAAGACTTCGTGCTGCGAATCTCCATGTTGGCTTGTTCCCTGCTGCTGGGGCGGGTCGTACTGAGCCGGGCGATCGAGATCGGGCGGCAGGTCGAGCAGTTGACGAAGACGCAGCAGGACCTGATCGTCGACAAAGCGATCTCGCAGCGTCTGCTCAAGACCGACTCGCTGACGCAGCTCTATAACCATCAGACTTTCTACGAATACCTTGAAGATCTGGTCGAGCAGTGCAAACGCAACGGCTTGAATGTTCAAGTGGCCGTGCTCGATATCGACAATTTCAAAAAGATCAACGATACGTACGGTCATATGATCGGCGATTTGGTTCTCAAAGAAGTCTCGATTCGCGTCGGGATGGCGATCTCGCCGAACGATTTTGCCGCGCGATACGGCGGCGAAGAATTCGCGATCATTTTTACGGAGAAAACGCCCGAAGAAGCCGCGAAATACGCGGAGCGTATTCGAAGCGGCGTCGAACAGGCCAACTATTCGTACATGGGCAATCATCCGGTGACCGTCAGCATAGGGTTATCCGCCTACGAGCCCGAAGATACCGCGGAAACGATGTTCGGCAGAGCCGACGCGGCGCTGTATCGCGCCAAACGTACGGGCAAAAACCGCGTGGTCGGATACGATGCCGATCAGGACGCGCTTTCGCCGAAATAGGAAACTTTAAGTTTCTCCAAGCGCGCCGGACCGAACCGTCGGACTTCGTACGGACGCTATGGCGGCTTCGATCCGGCGACAGCCTTTCCGAACGTTTGGCGGCTACTTGCCGCCGGCCGAATTCGGAAAGGCTGTTTGCTTAACGCCGCATCCGGCTTATTCCGACGCGCGATCATGGTATCCGCGCTTGGAATTCGCTATAATCAAGGGACGGAGTGCCGCTGCGGCCTCCAGAACCGATAAGGAGTTGTCACGTTCTTGAACGATAAAATATTCGAAATTTTGCAATACGCGAGCATCTCGAACGCGCTGGCCGATCAAGCGCAGACCTCGCTGGGCAAAGAAACGGCGAGGGCGCTGAAGCCCGATACCGATCTGGCTACCGTCCAGCGTCTGCTGCAAGCCACGCTCGAAGCGTTCGACGTGGATCGTCTCAAAGGATCGCCGCCGTTCGGCGGCATCGTCGATATCCGTCCGGCCGTGCAGCGCGCGCGCATCGGCGGCATGCTGAACCCGCACGAGCTGATGGGCATCGCCACGACGCTGTACGGAAGCCGTCGTCTGCGCCGTTTTATCCAGACGCTGCACGAAGATCATCCGATCGAACTGCTGAACGAACTGGCCGAGCTGATCTCGGACCAGAAAGACTTGGAACGTCTGATCAATTCGTGCATCGGCGATTCGGCCGAAGTGCTGGATTCCGCGAGCCCGACGCTGGCCGCGATCCGGCGCGAACTGCGCGGCGGGGAATCCCGGATCCGCGAGAAGCTGGAATCGATGATCCGCTCTTCGAGCGTGTCGAAGATGCTGCAGGACCAATTGATCACTATCCGCGGAGACCGGTTCGTGATTCCGGTCAAGTCGGAATACCGCTCGCATTTCGGCGGCATCGTGCATGACCAATCGAGTTCGGGCGCGACGATGTTCATCGAACCGGAAGCGATCGTGGCCATGAATAACAAGCTGCGCGAGACCAAGCTGCGCGAGACGCGGGAAGTCGAGATCATTCTGCAAAAACTGACCGCCGCGGTCGGCGAACAAGCCGAACTGCTGGCGTACGACGTGGACGCGCTGGCTCAGCTCGACTTCATTTTCGCCAAAGGCCGTCTGGCTCACCGCATGAAAGCGACCGAACCGAAGATGAACGACCGCGGTTACCTGCGCATCCGCAAAGGCCGTCATCCGCTGATCGACCAGAAAGCGGTCGTGCCGCTGGACGTGGAACTCGGCGGCGAGTTTTCGAGCATCATCGTCACCGGTCCGAACACCGGCGGTAAAACGGTCACGCTCAAAACGATCGGCCTGCTGAGCATGATGGCGATGTCCGGCTTGTTCGTTCCGGCGGACGAAGGCTGCGAACTGTGCGTCTTCGACGCGATCTACGCGGATATCGGCGACGAGCAGAGCATCGAACAGAGTCTCAGTACTTTCTCCAGCCATATGACCAATATCATCCGAATCCTGAAAGACATGACGCCGAAAAGTCTCGTGCTGCTCGACGAAGTGGGCGCGGGCACGGACCCGGCGGAAGGTTCGGCGCTGGCGATCGCCATTCTGGAATATATCCATCAGTTCAACTGCCGCATGGTGGCGACCACTCACTACAGCGAACTCAAAGCTTACGCTTACGAGCGCGAAGGCGTGATCAACGCCAGCATGGAATTCGACGTGGCGACGCTCAGCCCGACGTACCGCCTGCTCGTCGGCGTGCCGGGACGAAGCAACGCGTTCGCGATCGCGGAACGTCTCGGCCTGCCGGGCAAGATCTTGAGCTTCGCCCGCGGCGAGGTCAAAGAAGAAGATCTGCGCGTCGAGAACATGATCAGCGCGCTGGAAGAGAACCGCATCGGCGCGGAAGCCGAACGCGAAGAAGCCGAACGGCTGCGCCGCGAGATGGAAGAGCTGCGCGCGCAGCACGAACGCGAGCTCGAGAAGCTGGAATCGCAGCGCGACGCAAGGCTTGAGAAAGCGGAGAACGAAGCACGCGAGATTATCGCCAAAGCGCGCAAAGAAGCCGACGAAGTCATCACCGATCTGCGCCGTCTGGCGATGGAAGAAGGCGCTTCGGTCAAAGAGCATAAGCTGATCGCGGCGCGCCGCCAGCTCGACGAAGCCGAACCTGCCGCCCGCGCCAAAAAGCCGGCCAAAAGCAAAGCCGCGAAATCTTCGCAGAAGATCGAAGCGGGCGACGAAGTAATCTTGTCGAATCTGGGTCAGCGCGGCCATGTCATCGAACTCGACGGCAAAGAAGCGCTCGTGCAGGTCGGCATCATGAAGATGAAAGTCGCGCTCGATTCGCTCGAACGCGTCCAGAACGCTCCGGCATCGGCACCGAAACAAAAACCGGTCACGGCGGTCAAGCGTACCAAAGACGACAGTACGCGCTCCGAGCTGGATCTGCGCGGCGCCAATCTGGAAGAAGCGCTGATGGAAACCGACCGCTTCATCGACGAAGCGTTTCTGTCGAATCTCGGTCAGGTCTATATCATTCACGGCAAAGGCACGGGGATTCTCCGCACCGGCATTCAGGAGCATCTGCGCCGCCACAAGTTGATCAAGTCTTACCGCCTCGGCAACTACGGCGAAGGCGGCAACGGCGTGACCGTGGCCGAATTGAAGTGACGGGAAGGGGCGGAGCTTCAAGCAGATGAATGACGTTATCGATTCCATATTGAACACGCCGATCGGAGCGGCGATCGCGTATTTTTCCGTCGCGGTGCTGGAACTGGTCGTGTTTCTGGCGATTTTCGAGGCGGTTACCCGTTACAAATGTTGGGACGAGATCCGCAAAGGCAATCTGGCGGTCGCGATGGCGACCGGCGGCAAGATCTTCGGGATCTGCAATATTTTGCGATTCTGCATCGAATCCGGTTCGACGATCTACGAGAGCATGCTCTGGTCGCTGCTCGGTTTCGGGCTGCTGATGGTCGCGTATTTCCTGTTCGAGTTCGTGACGCCGTTCTTCAAGGTGGACGAAGAGATCGGGAACGGGAATAAGGCGGTGGGGTTGATATCGATGATCTTGTCGGTGGCCCTTTCTTACGTAATCGGGGTTTCGGTGCTTTAAGGCGGCGAAAAGGTCCTATACGTTTAAGAGGCCTTGATCGCAACGGTCGAAAAGTTCGCTTCGGTCGCGTGTTGTAATCGGGAAGCCGGATGAGATTAAGAAGGAAGCTTCCCGATTACAAAGGCGAACGCTATCGCTCCTCCGCCGAACTTTTCTTCCTCTGCTATCCGGCTTATCTAAAACTTATCAGACCTTACAACCTCAAATCCCCTCAAGCCCCGCTTACTCGAGAAGCGGGGCTTTTTGGTAGGGGAAAGGGAGGGCGTAGGATGCGGGGAATGCGGAGACGAAGCGAAAAGCCGCAAAGAGGTCTTTTTTAAGCGGCGGCGGTATGCTCGGATTCGCTTGGGACGGTAGCGTCCGAGCTTTTTTTGGGGTAAGATGGGGTACAATAAAGCAGTAAAGAGTTGACTCGGCGAGTCATCTACCAAGCGAAACCATCTGGAGGCATGCGAAGTGAAAGAAACGAACAAGCTCAAACTGGACATTCTCGAACTTTTGGAAGAAGACGCGCGGCGAACGCCGGAACTGCTGTCCACGCTGCTCGGCGTTCCGCAGGAAGAAGTGCGGCAGGCGGTCGCGGAGCTCGAACAGGACCATGTCATCGTCAAATACGCGACGGTGGTCAACGAAAGCAAAGTCGACGACGAGAAGGTTACGGCCTTGATCGAAGTGCAGATCACGCCGGAACGCGGACGGGGGTTCGAAGGGATCGCGGAACGCATCTATCTGTATCCGCAGGTCAAATCCGTGTTCCTGATGTCCGGCGCTTACGATCTGCTGGTGGAAGTCGAAGGCATCAACCTCAAAGACGTCGCCAGCTTCGTCTCGGATAAGCTCTCGCCGATCGAGTCGGTCTTGTCGACCAAAACGCATTTTATCCTCAAAAAATACAAGCAAAACGGCATTATCTTCGAAGAACACCAAGAAGACCGCCGTCTGCTGATCTCGCCGTAAAGGATGCGAAACGATGATTACTAACCGTGAAGTGAACGAAAACAGCACGCTTCAGCCTTCGGATTCCGAGCACGGCTCCATGGAACGTTATTTGTCGCCGCTGGTGCGGGACATCAAGCCTTCGGGCATTCGCAAATTTTTCGATCTGGTCAGCGCGAGCAAAGACATCATCACGCTCGGCGTCGGCGAACCGGATTTCGTGACGCCGTGGCATGTGCGGGAAGCTTGCGTCTACTCGCTCGAACGCGGATATACGCGCTATACGTCCAACGCCGGCATGCCGGAACTGCGCGAAGCCATTTCGACTTATCTGGACGCGTCTTTCGGCACGTCGTACGACCCGGAGAAAGAAATCCTGGTCACCGTCGGCGGCAGCGAAGCGATCGATCTGGCGCTGCGCGCGCTGGTGCGCCCGGGCGACGAAGTGCTCGTGCCGGAGCCGTGCTACATCTCGTATTCGCCGATCACCTCGATCGGCGGCGGGGTGCCGGTCGGCATCGAGACGTTCGCTAAAGACGGCTTCAAGCTGACGGCCGAAGCGTTGGAAGCCAGCATCACGCCGAAATCCAAAGTGTTGATTCTCTGCTACCCGAGCAATCCGACCGGAGCGACCATGACGGCCGAAGATTGGCTGCCGATCGCCAAAGTCGTCGAGAAGCACGATCTGATCGTCATTTCCGACGAGATTTACGCCGAACTCAGCTACGGGCAGGGCAAGCATGCCAGCTTCGCCGCCGCTCCGGGCATGAAAGACCGGACGATTCTGGTCAGCGGGTTCTCCAAAGCGTTCGCGATGACCGGTTGGCGCATGGGCTATGCCTGCGGTCACCCGGAACTGATCTCCGCCATGTTGAAGATCCACCAATATACCGTGATGTGCGCGCCGGTCATGGGACAGGTCGCGGCGCTCGAAGCGCTGACTCACGGCCTCGGCGAGAAAGACAAGATGGTCGAGTCGTACAACCGCCGCCGCCGTCTGGTCGTGCAAGGACTGCGCGACGCGGGGCTGGATTGCCACGAACCGGAAGGCGCGTTCTACGCGTTCCCGAGCATTCAATCGACCGGCTTGGCGTCCGAAGATTTCGCTCAGCGTTTGTTGGTGGAAGGCAAAGTCGCGGCCGTTCCGGGCAACGTATTCGGACTCGGAGGCGAAGGGTTCATCCGCTGCTCCTACGCGACTTCCGTCGCTCAATTGAACGAAGCGCTGGATCGGATCAGCCAATTCGTGTACAAAGTAAAACGCGAAGGCGCGTAAAACGACGTTCGAATTAAATATTTACGTTTTTCTTGACATACTCCTTCTTGAATAAGTTGCTTTTATTGGAGAGTTTCTATATAATGGGGGCTTGAATCAGGTGACTTATTCAAGGGGGAATGTTTTTTGTCTGCCGCTTCGTTCCTTATGACCGGACATGAATCCGGCTCTGCGCGGTTTCGACCGCAGCATGCCGTTCAAGTCCCCGCAGCTATGGCGGAACGCGAACTGTTTTTGCAGGAAGAGATTCGTCTGCTGCGTGCCCAGATGGAAGAAACGTTCAGACGGGAACAGTCGTTCACCGCTGCTGCAGTCGTCGAAATCAGCAGTCGGCTGGATCTGAAGATCAATGAATATATGCAGCTCGCGCGTTGAGATTTCGGCGCATTCTCCGATCATGACCTTTATTCGAACTCGATTTCGTTGATATGCCCAAAGAAAGAGCCTTCGTTTCGGAAGCTCTTTCTTTTTTTTGCGTTCATGCGATCCTAGCGGCCGATCTTCCGAAAATGCTTGCGGCAGGTCAGTTGTGATATATTGTTAAAGAGCACTTGTTAAAGGTACAATTCAAGGAGGAATAAGAGTGAAGCGGAAATGGATGGGGGTCTGGCTGATGCTCATGGTCGCGTCGATCATGGTACTGGCCGGATGCGGGAAAAAAGACGATTCGATCACGATCTTCATGTCCGACAAAGAATCGGCCAGCCGGGAAGCGATCGATGCGATTCAGAAGAAGCTGGATGCCGATTCGCCGGATCTGCATGCGGAGTTCAATTACTCGCCGTTGTTCGATCTGCAAAAAGTACTCGTCGAATACGCGGCGGGAGGCAATTCGATCGTGATTCTGCCGGAAGACACGATCAAAACGTACAGCAAAGAAGGGGCGCACGTTCCGCTCGAAGATTATTTCGACAAATCGAAATACGAAGCGGGCGTTTTCGAAGGCGGCGTGTTCGTGGAAGGCGAAGACGATCCGGTGATGGGCGAGCATTTATTCGGCATTCCGGTCGAAGACATGAAGATGTTCAAAGACAGCGGTTATGCGCCGAAAGGCATGTTGGCCTGCGTCTTGGTCAATTCTTCGAATCAGGAGAACGCGATCAAAGTGCTTAAGAAGTTGACGGAAGGTTAAACGATCCGAGCGTTCGCGCCCGAATCGAAACGAAGACGGAAGGGAGGCGCAGTCATGCGTATCTATACGAAAACGGGTGATGAAGGACAAACCTCGGTAATCGGAGGACGGGTGCGTAAAGACGATGCTCGCGTGGAAGCTTACGGCACGATCGACGAGCTGAACAGCTTTGTAGGCTATGCGGCCTCGCTTCTGCAGGACGGCCGCTTCAAAGACCTGCGGGAACAGTTGGCCGTCGTCGGCCAAGAATTGTTCGACTGCGGTTCCGATCTGGCGTATACGCCTGCGGCGCAGCAGCCTTATAAGACGCATGCGGCGATGATCGAGCGTCTGGAACTGTGGATCGATCGGCTGGAGGCCGACAATCCGCCGCTCGAACGTTTTATTCTGCCGGGCGGCAGTCCGCCCGCGGCCATGCTGCATGTCTGCCGGACCGTATGCAGACGCGCGGAGCGTCGGGTCGTCGCGTTGACCGACGAAGCGGAAGTCAATCCGGAAGTGCTGCGCTACCTGAACCGTTTATCGGATTACTTTTTCAGCGCGGCGCGCGCCGCCAACCTCAAGCTTCGGGTCGAGGATGTCGAATACGTGCGCGGCGCCAATGTATTTGTAGAGGGTGAATAACGATCGAACCGCATGATTTTCCAAAGGAAAAAGGGATCGAACCGGAGCACGGCTATTACGATCCGATCGTATACGTCGTGCCCGAACGCGAGCAAGGGTGGACGCTGAAGACGCTGATGAGCAGCCGTCTCGGCGTATCGCGCAAATTGACTTCGCGGCTCAAGATGACCGAACGCGGCATCATGCTGAACGGCCGACGGGTCTATATCAGCGTGCATGTGGCGGCGGGCGACGTCGTGGAGCTTCGCATGGAGCGCGAGATCTCGGACGACATTTTGCCGGAAGCCATGCCGCTCGATATCCTGCACGAAGACCGCGATCTCTTGATCGTCAATAAACCGGCGGGCGTGATCGTGCATCCCACGCACGGCCATTACACCGGGACGCTGGCGAACGGAGTCGTTCATCATTGGGCGGAGCGCGGCGAGCAGATCCGTTTCCGCCCCGTGCACCGTCTGGACCGCGAGACTTCGGGGGTGCTTGCGATCGCCAAGAATCCGTACGTGCATCAGCATATCTCGGAACAGATGATCGCGGGTACCGTCGATAAGACGTACTTGGCGATCGTGCACGGAAGCCCGCGGCCGCCGCAAGGACGGATCGAAGGACCGATCGACCGCGATCCGGGCAATCCGCATGTACGGATCGTGACGCCGGACGGTTATCCGGCCGCGACCCGCTACCGGACTTTGGAGTCTTATCCGGCGGTTCGCGCTTCGAAAGTCGAATTGGAGCTCGAGAGCGGGCGGACGCATCAGATCCGGGTGCATATGACGCATATCGGCTGTCCGCTGCTCGGCGACGAGATGTATAAATATACGGATGAAGCGCCGTTGAGCGAGGAAGAACGGGCAGCCGCCGAACGGTCGGACGGTTGGATCGGCAGGCAGGCGCTGCATGCGTTTCGCTTGTCGTTCGTTCATCCGGGAACAAGCGAACGCATGCGTTTCGAAGCGCCGTTCCCGCCGGATCTCGCGGCGCTGGAGCAGCGGCTGAGACAAAGCGAATCTTGATAGAGACACACCATGAACGGAAAGAGATGTGACTGGCAACCATGACCAAACTTAAAGTGTACCATTACGACAAATGCGGCACCTGCCGAAACGCGATCAAATGGCTGCGCGGCGCGGGACACGAACTCGAATTGATTCCGATCGTGCAGCAGCCGCCGACAGCCGACGAACTGCTCGAGCTGATCGCCAAAAGCGGTCTCGAGTCGAAAAAGTTTTTTAACGTCAGCGGCGAAGTGTACAAAGAAATGGGCTTGAAAGACAAGCTGGCCGATCTGGACGAACAAGAACGCGCGAATCTGCTGGCTTCGAACGGCAAGCTGATCAAGCGCCCGGTCGTGACCGACGGACGGCGGGTGACGCTCGGCTTCAAGCCGGAGCTGTACGAACAAAGCTGGGGGACAGAGGAGGCGGACCTATGAGCGAACACGGCGGGATCGAAGGACTGCCGGAAAACGTGCTGGCGCGCAAACCGACGTTGATGCTGGTCGACGGCATGGCGCTGCTGTTCCGGGCTTATTACGCGACGGCGCTCAAAGGCTATATCCGCCGCACCGACGCGGGAGTGCCGACGAACGGCATCTACGGTTTCGTGCGTTATCTGTGGGACGCGATCCGGCAGTTCGATCCGACGCACGTCGCCTGCTGTTGGGATATGGGCGGACGCACGTTCCGCACCGAACAGTTCGAATCGTACAAAGGCAACCGTTCCGCCGCGCCGGACGATCTGATTCCGCAGTTCGATCTGGTCAAAGAAGTCGTGGAAGCGATGGATATTCCGAATATCGGCATGCCGGGTTACGAAGCGGACGACTGCATCGGCACGATCGCCAAACGCTGCGCGCGCGAGCAGAACATGGACGTGCAGATTTTGTCCGGCGACAACGATCTGCTGCAATTGGCCGACGAACGGATCAAAGTCATCATCATGAAAAAAGGCTACGGCAATTATCAAGTCTATACGCCGGAATTCCTGATGGAAGAGAAAGGCTTGAAGCCGTCGCAGATCGTGGACATGAAAGGATTGATGGGCGACGCGAGCGACAACTATCCGGGCGTCAAAGGCATCGGAGAAAAGACCGCGATCAAGCTCGTGCAGGAATACGGCGACGTTCAAGGCATTCTCGCCAATCTCGACAGTCTGACGAAGTCCGTGCGGACGAAGATCGAAAACGATCTGGAGATGCTGCATATGTCCCGTTCGCTGGCCGAGATCCACTGCGAAGTACCCGTCGAATGTCCGATCGATCTGTGCGAATTCCGGATCGACGATTCGAAAGTCTCCGCGAAATTCGAAGAATTGGAAATGAGCAGCTTGGGCAAAATGATGGGCGTGGACGTATTCGGTTAAACGCGCCGGATAAGAAAGATCGGGAGGCCGTTTGCGCAGCGGCCTCTTTTTGATGTCTTTTTACCAAAAAATCGCCAAAAATAGAGCCGGCGACCTACTTAGCAAAGGTTGTTGTCGGTTACCTGTATTGCCCTTTTCTGATAAAGTAAAAGAGTCATGGTTACTTAGCGACCAAATTTCGGGTAACCGGTTCGATTACACGGAGGGGGACAGGAAAGATGAAAAAAGCAAGATGGGGGACGCTGCTGCTGGCGGGGGTGCTGGCGGTTACGGGAGCATTCGGATCGACGGGTGAAAAGCAGGTCGACGCCGCATCTGCGATCTCGGCTAGCGTACGTAAAGTATCGGCCGGAGGAAAGTCGTTTACGGTACAGACGGTCAGTATTCCCAAAGGAACGAAGTCGGCGATCGGTTTGGCTCAAGGGAAGGTCGGCCAGACGCAAAGCTTCGCTTCGATCGTCAAAAACAGCGGAGCGACGGCGGCGATCAACGGAGCGTTCTTCAACTCTTACGGCGGACCGGCCGATCCTTACGGCACGCTGATCTCCAAAGGACAGATCGTGCATACGGGCTATTACGGCACGAGTATCGGCTTCAAAGCGGACGGCAGCGTCTTGATGGATTCGCTTCGCGCGAAGATTACCGGCAGCGTCACGACCAAACCCGACGCCTCCGGCCGGACCCGCACGCAGAGTTGGTACGCGACTTTCGTCAACCGGACGCCGGATTCGGGTCAAGACGTGGTCCTGCTCTACAATCCCGCGCGCGGCGCCAACGTCGGATTCCAAGGCGGCATGGCCGTGACGGTTCGCAAAGGCAAAGTCGTCAAAAAAGAAGCCAACGCCAACGCCGCGATTCCGAGCGACGGTTACGTGCTGGTCTACTACGGTTCGGAGAAAAGAAACGCCGAACGCTTCGCGGTCGGGTCGACGGTGGAAACGAATATCGCTTACGCGAATGCCGACGGCAAAGACATTCCGTGGGTGGACGTCGTGACTTCGGTCGGCGCAGGGCCTCGTTTGCTCAAAGACGGAAAGATCTCGCTCGATGCCAAAGGCGAAGGATTCAACGATCCGAAGATTCTGACCGGCTCGGGCGCGCGCAGCGGCATCGCGATCATGCCCGACGGATCGGTTCTGCTGGCGACGGTGAACGGCGCGACGATGAAGCAATGGGCGCAGGTGATGCAAAAACTCGGGGCGAAGCAGGCGATGAATCTGGACGGCGGCGCATCTTCGGCTCTGTACGCCAACGGCCGGACGCTGACCGGTGCCGGACGTCCGCTCAGCAATACGTTGGTATTTGGCGAATGGGTATCGATGCAGTAAGATAGAGGATATATCGGGCGGCGAAAAGCGCAAGGCCGAGAATCGGCAAGGAGGAGAAGAAAGTGAAACCTATCGTGATCGCATCGGTTAACGTCGGATTGCCCCGATCGGTTCCCAACGGACGCAAGACCGTGGAGACCGGCATCTTCAAACACCCGGCGGAAGGCCCCGTCCATTTGGGCAAAACGGGCTTCGAAGGAGACGGACAAGCCGACCTGAAGAATCACGGCGGCCCCGACAAGGCGGCTTGCGTATATTCGACGGACCGGTTCGCGTTCTGGGAAGACGGCATTTTGCCCGCGCTCGGTCCGGGGGCTTTCGGCGAAAACTTGTCGATCTCCGGCGGGGCGGAAGAAGACTTCTGCATCGGCGATATCTTCGCGATCGGCGGAGCCGTCGTGCAGCTCAGCCAGCCGAGACAGCCCTGCTTCAAGTTGTCGGTGCGTTACGGAGTGCCCGAACTTCCCGCGAAAGTGCAGGAAACGGGCTACAGCGGGTTTTATTTCCGCGTGCTTCAAGAAGGCGAGGTTCAAGCGGGCGACGCCTTGATTCTCCAGCAACGCCATCCGGCCGGCATGACCGTCATGCGGGCCAACGAAATCAAGTATAAGCTCAAAGACGACGCCGAAGCGATTCGCAGCCTGCTGGCGGTCGAAGAGCTGGCCGAAGGCTGGAGCGGTTCGCTCAAGAAACGGCTGGCCGAGCTGGAAGCAAACGCTTGACTTCGCTTCTTAATCGAGGCTATGATAATAACAGCAGCATATAACTCGGAGGAAGCACCTCTCTTACATTCCCATGTAGGAGAGGTGCTTTTTTTGCGTTTATCGGCTGACATTGAGAGATAGGCGGGGATCGTATGGCGATCGTTTTTTTGAACCGGATGGAGATTGAACGCGAGCAGGAAGTGGGAGCCGCGCAAGTATGGATCGAAGAATCGGACGGATTATGGAGCAGCGGATGGAGCGAACTGGACGCTTTCGAAGAAACGGACCGGGAGATCTGGTACGAAGGGGCGGTCTGGAACGAGATGTTGGCGGTATACCGCCATCAGTTGGCGGCCAAGCTGGCGGAAGGCTATCGGCCCGTGATCCGCGATACGTTTCAAGAATTTCTCGAATCCGGGCAGCGCGGGCGGTATACGCAGAAACTCGTCTGCTACAGCGAGCTGAACGCGGACGAAGAACTTTATAAACGTCTGGCGGTCTGGCGCCGGGCCAAAGCGACCGAGGAGCATCGGGCGCCGTATCTGATCGCGACCAACCGCGCTTTGCGGCTTGTCAGCACGTTCCTGCCGCAGACGATCGACGAACTTCGCGAGCTTCCGGGGATCGGCGAAAATACGGTGCAGCGTTACGGAGAAGACCTGATTCTTCAGACGTCGGGCATGGAGCGCAAACACGCTTTCCCGCTCGATTGGGTGGATCGGCGTCTGGACGAAGAGACCTTCGAAGCTTGGACGTACAAGAACAAAGAGCGCAAATTCAAACGCGAAGCCGAACGGGTCAAAGCCACGCGTCTGCTGCTTCAAGCTTCCGAAGGCAGCGGCGAAGAAGTCGTATCGCTGACGCAAATCAGCCAAGAAAGCGGGTTGGAACGGCGCGAATTGATCGAGATGATGGAGAGTCTGGAGAAAAACGGCTGCAATCTCGACGCGATCATCGCGCACGAACTGCGTTTGATGCCCGAACAGCAGCAGCTTGCGGTTCGCGAAGCTTATGCGGAGACGGGCGATACGTTCTTGAAGCCGGTGCTCAAAAAGGTATACGGAGAAGAACTTCCGAGCGAGCCGGGACTCGATATTCTGTACGAGCAGCTGCGCATGATCCGGATTCGCTGCCGCCGGGAATCGGAACGGCTTGAAGCCCTTGATCGCGCTCAACGTCAAGACGCGAATACGGCGGCGACAGAAGAACCGACGCAGCCGGAGATCGTGGTGGTTCCCAACGCGGCAGCCAAAACCAAACGGCGTCAGGAAACCGGAGCGTAGTTTACGTTCAGCGTACCGGACGCGAAAAGGAAAAAGGGCATAAAAAAACAGCCTTTCCGAGCCGTCCGAACAGGAAGGCGGGAAAGGCTGTTTTCGAGTCGGCTTATAACCAACCTTTTTTGCGGAACAGGAAGTACATGGTCAAGCCGAGCACGATCATCAAGCCGATGACCATCGGATAGCCGTACGTCCAGTGCAGTTCCGGCATATGGTCGAAGTTCATTCCGTAAATGCCGGTTACCACGGTCAGCGGCATGAAGATGGTCGTGATCACGGTGAAGATCTTCATGATCTCGTTCGCGCTGTTGGAGATACTGGATTGGTAAGCTTCTCGAAGGTTGCCCATCAGATCGCGGTACGTATCGAACGCTTCGGAGACTTTAACGGCGTTCTCGTAGATGTCGCTGAAATATTTCTGCAGTTCGTCGTCGATCAACCGCAGGTCTTTTTTGTTCAGGATATTGATGACTTCGCGCTGCGGAACCAGAACCTTCTTCAGCCATAGAATCTCGGCTCTCAGACCGATGATATCGTTCAGGTGCGTCCGCTTGGTGTGCATCAGAATATCTTCTTCCAACCGTTCGATCTGGTCCTCGATCCGATCGCCGACCGCGAAGAAATTGTCGATGACCCGGTCGATGAGCAGATACATGAACCGGTCGGGCGCGTGGACTTCTTCTTCCCACATGATCGGTTTGACGGTACGGAGTTCGTGGATTTTCTGGCGGGTCAAGGTAATCACGAAATGCCGCCCCAAGAAAATGTTCAAAGCGCGCATAAAAATTTCTTCGTTGTCGAAACGGATACTGTTGACGACGATGAAATAGTGGTTGTCGTAAATTTCGATCTTCGGCCGCTGTTCTTCTTCGTTCAGCATATCTTCGACGGCCAGATCATGCAGCCCGAAAGTGAGCTGAAGCTGAGTGATATCGTCGAGATCGGCGTCGATCCAGTAAAAGCCTTCTTCTGGCGGAGTCAGCGTATCGGCCAGGTTCTCATTGTCGATCAGCGTAAAAACGCCGTATTTCACGTGCCGGATTTTCATGCGGTTCACTCCTTCGAAATAAGACTGCTCGGCAGTCCTTGAAATAGTCTCGAATTTGCGGGAGAACGCAGGAAAAAACAGGCCGGCGCCTTGTAACGGACGTCGTCCTTGCACGGCTGAAAAAAGATCAGGCGCCAGGATGCGTGCCGACGGGCGAGCTTTCAGTCATGGAAAAGCGGACGCCGTCCGGCCGTTTTTTCTGCTGTCGAATAACTTGCTGCGTTCTCTTACGCTTGGGCCTCGGGTCGCCGTCCATCTGAAATTCACCTCTTTTTTCAACATTGTTTTCATAAAACCCTTGTTAAGTATAACGCGCGCCACTAGGCCTTTCAAGGCCTTGTTTGTGATGGGTTATGCTTACCTTATCGGCTTCTCTCGGAGTAAACTGTAGAGAGGAAAAATAAGGTTCGGCACCGGTTGCCCGGAAGCGCCGAAACGTTGGGAGACGTGAGAATATGGCGATCCGAACCGCGGATACGATCCGGAGCGCGTTCGGCGAATTGTTGGACGGCGAAGGCTTCGCGATCAAGGGCAAATGGCCTCGTTGGAGCTTGGAACGATCGATCGGCGGACATACCGATAAAGTGGAGCTGCTCTGCGAACCGTTACCCGGGCAAGACCGGGACCTGCGGCGCATGAACGTCAATTTTGCCGTGCGGCATCCGCGAACGGGCCGGGACGTCTGGATGAACCGCCCCGGCGAGGAATGGTTCGAATACGGCGACGAAGCACGATTGCGAGAGGAACTGAATTCGTGCCTGTCGCGGATCTTCGTAGAAGTATTACCCTGGATGGAGCGGATGCGAAGCGAGTTAGGATAAGAAAGCGGTACCCGCAAAGTCGATCGTTCCGCCTGCGAAATTATTGCGATTGCCCTGTAAGCTGCTTCTTGCCTGAATACTCAAATCGTGTATAATTGATCTAAAGTTATCCCGGCCGAACGGTCGGAAATCCGACAATTGAATACTTCCTCCGACGCTTAGGCGTCGGTCGAACAGTGGAATCTTATCAAGAGCAGGTGGAGGGACTAGCCCGATGAAACCCGGCAACCGGCGACTTTGTCGTACGGTGCTAATTCTTGCAGTTACCATGCGATCCAAGACGAGGCACGAGTCGTTAGGCGCCTATCGTCATGGTCAAGCGATCCAAGACGAGGCACGAGTCGTTAAGTGCCTATCGTCATGGTCAAGCGATCCAAGACGAGGCACGAGTCGTTAGGTGTTTATCGCATGGGCGTAATTAAGGTTGTCATAGTGCGATCAGAGACGAGCCATCGGCGCGTCGGCAGTACTTATCGTCACGACAGCGTAACGCCCATGTCCGTATGTACGCCAAACGCTCTACCCCGTCCCTCGCGGCCGATCCTTAGCCATCGCACCCCCGGTAACTGACAGATGAGAGAGGCGCTAGCTTTGTATAGACCTTTCTCGGCCTTCCCGGCCCCGAAAGGTCTTTTTTGTACCCATTCGTACACGCAAGAAGCGCTTTGAATGCCGAACGCCCGATAAGTCGACGTTCAATGTCCGATCAGGACGCGTAAGCCGATCTTTTCTGTTCGAGACCTGCTTATGCGCCGTAACTCAACGTCAAAACACACGAAGGAGTGAAGCGAGATGCCGATTAAAGTGCCTGACAATTTGCCCGCCAAGGAAGTGCTGCTGCAGGAGAACATTTTCGTGATGGACGAGAGCCGGGCATACAGCCAAGATATTCGTCCGCTCAGAATCGCGATTTTGAATCTGATGCCGACCAAAGAAACGACGGAAACGCAGCTGCTGCGCTTGATCGGCAATACGCCGCTGCAAGTCGACGTCGTCTTGCTTTACCCGAGCTCGCATACGTCCAAGAACACGTCGGAAGAGTATTTGAACACCTTTTACAAAACGTTCGACGAGATCAAACATCTGCGTTTCGACGGCATGATCATTACCGGAGCGCCGGTGGAGCAGCTCGAATTCGAACAGGTCAGCTATTGGGAAGAGATTCAGCAGATCTTCGAATGGACCAAGAAAAACGTCACTTCGACCATGCATATCTGTTGGGCTTCTCAGGCCGGTTTGTATCATCATTTCGGCGTCAGCAAGATCCCGCTCGAAGAGAAATGTTTCGGCGTGTTCCCGCATACGTTGAACAAGACCAATATCCAACTGCTGCGCGGCTTCGACGAATGTTTCTTCGTGCCTCATTCCCGCCATACCGACGTGCAGCGCAGCGATATCTTGAAGAGTCCGGAGCTGGAAATTCTGGCCGAGTCGGAAGAAGCGGGCGTGTATCTGGTCGCGACCAAAGACGGCAAGCAGATCTTCGCGACGGGGCACTCGGAATACGATCCGCTGTCGCTGAAATGGGAATATGACCGCGATGTGGCGAAAGGATTGGATGTCGCGATTCCGAAAAATTATTTCCCGGGCGACGATCCGAGCCGCAAACCGCTGTCTTCGTGGAGAGCGCACGCCAACTTGTTGTTCTCCAATTGGCTGAACTATTACGTCTACCAAGAAACGCCTTTCGATCAGGTGGAACGCAAAGGCGAAGAAGCTTTCAGCGATTACGGAGCCGGGATCTGAACCGCGCGATTCGGGCGAGAAGGATCGAATATCCGCTCGCCCGGAATCCGACTCCTGCCGCAGCTTCGCATTTCAGGAATGCGCAGCATTACCGCGATATTTCGATCAACTATTTCGTGCTTCGGCCCGCAGCTTACGACGGACGCGCCGACACACTTTCAGGAGGAAACAGATGAAAGACGACAGACAGCTCAAAATCGAAAGCGCGCTGGCGCAAATCGGCTCGCTCGAAGATCCGAACACGGGCGGAGTGACCTTCCCGATCTACCATTCGACCGCTTATCGCCATCCGGGACTGGGCCGCAGCACCGGCTTCGATTATACGCGTACCAAAAATCCGACCCGTGCCGTACTGGAAGAAGCTTCGGCGAAGCTGGAATCCGGCGACGCCGGATTCGCGTGCAGTTCCGGCATGGCCGCGCTGCAAACCGTCTTCGCGCTGTTCGGGCAGGGCGATCATCTGATCGTCTCGCTCGATCTCTACGGCGGCACGTACCGCCTGCTGGAGCGCGTGCTGTCCAAGTTCGGCGTCACCGCTTCTTACGTCGATACGAACGATCTGGACGGGATCGAGAAGCTGCGCACACCGAATACCAAAGCCGTATTCATCGAGACGCCGACCAATCCGCTGATGATGGTCACCGATATCCGGGCCGTCGCCGATTGGGCGAAACCGCACGGCATCTTGACGATCGTCGACAACACGCTGCTGACGCCTTTCTTCCAGCGTCCGATCGAGCTCGGCGCGGATATCGTCGTGCACAGCGCCACCAAATATCTGGGCGGACATAACGACGTGCTGGCCGGACTGATCGTCACCAAAGGCAAAGAGCTGTCCGAAGAAATGTTTTTCCTGCATAACTCGATCGGCGCGGTGCTCAGTCCGGCGGATTCCTACCAATTGATGCGCGGCATGAAGACGTTGGCGCTGCGCATGGAACGTCACGAGAGCAACGCGATCGCCATGGCGCGTTTCCTGCAAGACCATCCGCAGATCGAAGCGGTCTACCATCCGGGATTGCCCGATCATCCGGGACACGACGTGCAAAACAAACAGTCGAGCGGCAATACGGGCATCTTCTCTTTCAAAGTCAAAGACGCGCGCTGGATCGAGCCGATTCTTCGGCATATCAAGCTGGTCGCTTTTGCCGAAAGTCTCGGCGGCGTCGAGTCGTTGATGACCTATCCGTCCATCCAGACCCATGCGGATATTCCGCAGGAGATTCGCGACGCGATCGGCGTGGACGATAAGCTGCTGCGCTTCTCGGTAGGGATCGAGCATATCGACGATCTGATTGCCGATCTGGACGGAGCGCTGAAGGCGGCTCTTCAAACGACGGAAGGAGCGGAAGCCTAAGATGACTAACGAATCGAACGACAAACAGCCGCACGGAAACGAAGAAAGCCTGCGTACCGGCACGGAAGCGGCGGCGCAGCCTCAAGGACGCGCAGCGGATCAAGCCGGAGCGGCCGCGGATCAGCTTCGGACGCCGGAAGAAGCCGCGGCGGCGCTGGCGAACCGCCATTTCGATACCAAACTGATCCATTTCGGAGCGGAGATCGATCCGGTGACGGGCGCGTCGAGCGTTCCGGTCTATCAGGCATCGACGTTCCATCATTTCGATATCTATAATCCGCCGCAGTACGATTACAGCCGCTCCGGCAGTCCGACGCGTCAAGCGTTGGAAGATTATATCGCGCTGCTCGAAGGCGGAGCGGGCGGTTACGCGTTCGCTTCCGGCATGGCCGCGATCTCGGCGGCGCTGATGATCTTCTCGGCGGGCGATCATCTGATCGTGACGGAAGACGTCTACGGCGGAACTTACCGTCTGCTGACCACGATCTTGAGCCGGATGAACATCGAGACGACGTTCGTGGACATGACCGATCTTGAGCAGATCAAAGCCGCGCTCAAACCGAACACCAAAGGCGTGTTCATGGAGACGCCTTCGAATCCGACGCTCAAGATTACCGATCTGGGCGCGGTCGCGGATTGGGCCAGAGAGCATGACCTGATCACGTTGGTCGACAATACGTTCATGACGCCTTATTATCAACGTCCGATCGAACAGGGCGTCGATATCGTGCTGCACAGCGCGACCAAGTTCCTCGGCGGTCACAGCGACGTGCTGGCCGGTCTGGCCGTGGCGCGCACGCCGGAGCTTGCGGCTCAATTGAAGAAGCTTCAGAACGGACTCGGCACCGTGCTCGGACCGCAGGACAGTTGGCTGTTGATCCGCGGCATGAAGACGCTGGGCGCGCGCATGGATCGCAGCGAGATCGGAGCGCGCAGATTGGCGCAGTGGCTGTCGGAACGCGAAGACATCCAGGCCGTGTATTATCCGGGCCTGGCGGATCATCCGGGCCGCGAGATTCAAGAGAAACAGTCGACGGGTTACGGCGCGGTCGTCTCGTTCGACGTCGGTTCCGAAGAACGGGCGAAGCGGCTGCTCAGCCGCGTGAAGCTGCCGCTGGTCGCGGTCAGTCTGGGCGCGGTGGAGAGCATCTTGTCGTATCCGCCGATGATGTCGCATGCGGCGATGCCTCGCGAAGTGCGGCTGGAGCGCGGCATCGCCGACGGACTGCTGCGTTTCTCGGTCGGTCTCGAGAATATCGACGACTTGATCGCCGATCTCGATCAAGCCTTGGCCGACTGACTTTCTCCCGCTAAAGGGAGCAGGCTCTTTTTTCTGCTAAAATGAATTCGTCCTAACATGAAATCATGAAGAGAAAAGAGGGATCGTTATGCAATGGGCGGCCAATATTCTGGTTGCTGTAATCGCGCTGCTGCATGTCTATATTCTGGTATTGGAAATGTTCATGTGGAACAAACCGCGCGGGATGAAAGCGTTCGGACTCGAGCAGAAATTCGCCGACATGACCGTATCGCTGGCCGGCAATCAAGGCTTGTACAACGGCTTTCTGGCTGCGGGGCTGATCTTCGGCCTGGTCTATCCGCAAGCCGAAGCGGCTGCGCATATCCAGATCTTCTTCTTGGTCTGCGTGATGGTGGCCGGCATTTACGGCGCGGCGACCGCCAAAGTCAAGATCTTGTTTATCCAGACGGTGCCGGCGTTGATCGCGCTGATCGCCGTGCTGCTGGCTTAGTCCGCATCCCGGCAGTCGGCAGTACCGAATAACCGGTTCGCTTCGGCGGGCCGGTTGTTCGTTTTTTCCGAAGCGCGAACTTCATCATATTTAATTCTTTGCCGAAGTATGATAGGATTAAATGTATTGCAGTGCTTGTTACAATTTTAATTATTTAAAATAGAGATTTTGCGGTACGGATCGAACGGATTTTTCTAACTTTATTTGAACTTATTTTCACAAAGGAGGCTGCATGGCAATGAGTGCGGTTGATACGATATTGGACAAAGCTTTGCGCGGAGGACGTTTGGACACGGAAGACACGATCGCCCTGTACGAATCCGACGAGATCGAGAAACTGGGGCATGTCGCCAACGAAATGATGCTGCGCAAAAATCCGGACCCGATCACGACGTTCGTGATCGGACGAAACGTGAACTATACGAACGTCTGCGACGTCTTTTGCCGGTTCTGCGCGTTCTATCGTCGTCCGGGCTCGCCGGAAGGGTACGTGCTTCCCGACGAAGTCATCCTGCAAAAGATCAAAGAAACCGAAGACGTGGGCGGAACGGAAATTCTGATGCAGGGCGGGGTCAACCCGGATCTGCCGTTCGAATATTATCTGAACATCCTGCGCAAGATCAAAGAACATTTCCCGAATATCACCATGCACTCGTTCTCTCCGGCGGAGATCATGAAGATGCAGAAATTGTCGGGCATGTCGATGGAAGATACCATTCGCGCGATCCACGAAGCGGGTCTCGACTCGCTGCCGGGCGGCGGGGGCGAGATTCTCGACGACCGTACGCGCCGCAAGATCAGCCGTCTCAAAGGCTCTTGGCGCGATTGGATGGACGTCATGCAGACGGCGCACAAAGTCGGCATGAACACGACGGCCACGATGGTCATCGGATTCGGCGAATCGTACGAAGAACGCGCCCTGCACATGATGAGAGTACGCGAAGCGCAGGACGAGTGCATCCGCAACGGCTATGATTCAGAAGGATTCTTGGCCTTTATCTCGTGGACGTTCCAACCGGACAACACGAACATGAAAGTGGAGAAGCAGACGCCGGAACAGTACCTCAAGAACGTGGCGATCAGCCGGATCGTACTCGACAACATCAAGCACTTCCAGTCTTCGTGGGTCACGATGGGACCGGAAGTCGGCAAGCTGTCGCTGCAATACGGCTGCGACGACTTCGGCAGCACGATGATGGAAGAGAACGTCGTCTCCGCCGCGGGGACGACGCACAAAGTGAATATCGAGCAGACCTTGGAGATTATCCGCGAAGCAGGCAAGATTCCGGCGCAGCGCGATACGAAATACAATATTCTCAAAGTGTTCGACGACGAAAGTTATAAAGTTCAGCGCGATTTCATCATGCAGAACTAATCGAAGACCGGACATTCGGCTTCGGCAAAAATAAAGCAAACACCCCGTTCGCACGACGGAATCCCTCGGGACTTCCGTTAGCGAACGGGGTGTTTTTTGGTGATCGTAATGAAGGATAGGCTTACCTGCAAACTCTAATTGGCTTTCTTCAGCAGCAGATACAGAAAATACGGCGCGCCGATAAACGCGACGACGATCCCCGCGGCAAGTCCGTCTCCGTCGCCGAAATTGCGGCCGATCGTATCGGCGAGCAGCAGCAGCCATCCTCCCGCCAGCAGCGATATCGGCACGAACTTCTGATGCGCCGGGCCGACCAGCCCTCTGGCGATATGGGGAGCCATCAAGCCGATAAAAGAGATCCCGCCCGTCACGGAGACGGCGGATGCGGCCAACGCGACGGCGGCGAGCAGCAGCACGATGCGATCGCGCTGCACCGGAACGCCCGCGCCTACCGCCGACGATTCGCCCAGAGACAGCAAGTTCAACGCGCGGGATTTGATCAGCGCGACAGGCATCAGCACGACCAGCCAAGGCAGCAGAGCCAGTACGAACGGCCAGTCGGTGCCCCAGATATTCCCGGCCAGCCATCTGGAGATGAAATCGACTTTGACCCGGTCCACCGAGGAGATCAATACGATCATGATGCCCGATAGGGCGGTCGAGAACCCGACGCCGGTCAGGATCAGCTTGATCGGCTGAACGCCTTCTCCCGGTTTGTAGGCGAACAGGTAGATCAGCATGGAAGTCAGCAGGGCGCTGGCGAACGCGACGAGCGGCAGCAGATAGACGAACGTTCCGACCTCGATCGGCGCGAACAGGAAAAAGATCGCGACGCCGACGCCGGCTCCGGAATTGATGCCCACGATGCCCGGATCGGCCAACTCGTTGCGGGTAATGCCCTGCAGGAGCGAACCCGATAACGCCAGCGCCATCCCGGCCAGCAGCGTGATCAGGATCCGCGGCAGGCGAATCGAAAACAAAACGAATTCGTCTTTGAACGTGCCCTGCCCGAGCAAAGTCGGCAGAATCCGGTCATAAGAAACCGTCGAAGCGCCGAGACCCATGCTGACGAATATCGTCAGGGCGATCAGCAGGACCAACAAACCGACGATCGCCTGTTCTTTGCGCAGCAGCCGAAGACGGCGAATTCCGATTTCCGATTTCATGATAACGACTTCCCTCCTTTGCGCACGATGAACAGGAAGAAAGGCAGACCCAATATCGCGATGATCGCGGCGATCGGCGTTTCCAGCGGAGCATTCAGCATCCGTGCGGCGATATCGGCGAGCACCATGAACATTCCGCCGCAGACGGCCGACAGCGGCAGAATCGAGCGGTAATCCGTTCCGGCGAACGCCCGGACCAGATGCGGAATCATCAATCCGACGAAAGCCAGATTGCCGACCAGCGCGACGGACGCTCCGGCCAGCAGCGTAATGACCGCGTACAGCGCCAGTTTGATCCAGCGCGTATTGAGTCCGAGACCGATCGCCGTCGATTCGTTAAGGCTCAGAACGGTCAGATGCCGCGAGAGCATGACGGATACGGCGACTCCGGCCAGAATGATCGGCGCAAGCAGCCGAAGCTGTTCCCAAGACGTGCCGATCAAGCCGCCGGACGTCCACATGGAGACGCTTTTGGAGATTTTGAACTCCAAGCTGATCGCGTCCGCGGCCGCCGACAGCAGCGCCGAGACGGCCGCGCCGGCCAGCACCATGCGCAGCGGAGACAACGCTTTGCCGCGCAGCGCGAGCAGACCGAATACGAACAGCACGCCGACGCCCGCGCCGATGAAGCAGGCGATCATGACGCCGAAATAGCCGGCGGCCGGAATAAAAGCGAACACGACGGCCAGAGCCGCGTTGGCGCCCGCCGTTACCCCGAGCAGACCGGGGTCGGCGAGCGGATTGCGGGTCAGTCCTTGCATGATCGCGCCGGAGACGCCCAATGCGGCTCCGACCAGCAGCGCGCCGATCTCCCGAGGCAGGCGCAGTTCGCGAATGACCGAGATTTGTTCGCTTACGGCGTTCGTTCCGCTGATCGCGCTCCAAATATCCGCCACCGAAACTTCTTTGGCCCCGACCAGAATCGAAGCGACGAACACGAGCGTCATAGCCAGCAGGCCGAGCAGCAGTTTGAACGGAAACGAGCGTACCGGAGAAAAAGCAGCGGACTTTTTCATGACGGCCGATTATTCGCCCAGGAAAGATTTCTTGAAGAAATCGAGCTGATAATCGAGCGACAACGCGTCGTTGAAATAGAATCCGGTGGCATCGGCTTCATAGACATGGCCGGCTTTGACCGCGGGAATATTTTTGTACGTATCCGTTTGTTGGAACGAGTTGTCTCCGGTCAGCGTTTTGCTGAAGATCACGTAATCGCCCATATACTCCGGCAGGACTTCGAGCGACAGATCGTAATAACCCTGCTTCGAAGTGACTTCTTTGACTTTCTCCGGCATTTTCAGTCCCATCGCTTGATACAGGACTTCCGTGCCGCGTCCCCATGCGTCGCCGAACAGGTATAACGCTTTGGCGTCGCCTTCCATGACGGTAACCGTTTTGTCCGCGCCGATCTTGGCTTTGATGTCTTCGCCCGCCGCCGCCGCGCGTTGTTTGAAGTCGGCGACCCATGCGGCCGCTTCTTCGCCTTTGCCGGCGGCTTTGGCGACTTCTTCGATCTGAGTCAGGTAATCGACCTTATTGTATGTATAGGTGACGAGCGGAGCGATCTGTTTCAGCTTGTCGGCGTTCTTCACGTCGCTGGAAGCGAAGATCAGATCGGGCTGAAGCTCGATGATCTTCTCGACGTCGTCGGCCGAGACCTGAGCCACGTCGGCCAATTGGTCTTTGAAATTCGGATTGCCTTTGGTCCATTGATCGACGCCGACGACGGGAACGCCGAATTTGAGCAGCGTGCCGGTATAGCTGGACAAGTCGACCACGCGCTGCGGATGCGCAGGGACTTCGATCGGGCCGTTTTCGGACTGATAAGTCACGGTACCGGAAGCGCTGCCGGTCTCGGAACCGGAAGATTGTTCGGACGCCGAGCCGGATGCCGCTTCGGCCGCGGGTTGAGACGACTTTTGCCCGCAGGCGCTAAGGATCAACACGAACATCAACGCGAACATCAACGCGAACAGCAGAGGGAGAAGCTTTTTTTGCATGGAAAACACTCCTTTTAGTGAATATTCGATTTGATAACGATAATCGTTATCATCTAAACGCAATATCCACACATTACGGGGGCTTGGCGGGTTTGTCAATAAAAAGCTGCGCAAAAAGCCCGCCGACGGACTGCGAAAGCAGCCGGTCAGCGGGCTTCGATAGCGGATAAAAGCTTAAGCGGTGCGCGTCGGATACCTTGTCAACACGAATCGAAAAGGTACTTGCCTAAAGGCTAAACGTGTACGCTTGCCGATTGTTCCTTGATCGCTTTTTCCAAAAACTCAAGGACGGCGCGGTATACTTTCATTTCGTTTTCTTTTTTCGAGAACCCGTGGCCTTCGTCTTCGAGCACGATATATTCGACGTTCGCGCCTTTGTCTTGCAGCGCTTTGACGATCTGATCGGATTCCGCTTTGACCACGCGAGGATCGTTGGCGCCTTGGATGACCAGCATCGGCTTCGTCATCCCGTCGAGATAGGTGATCGGCGAGTAGGCGGTCAGCTTTTCTTTGTCCGCGACCGGGTCGCCGACCCATTTGTTCATGACCGGTTTCCAATGCTCCGGCACCGATTCGATAAAGGAGAAGAGATCGCTCGGACCGAAAATATCGACCACGGCTTTGAAATAATCGGCGTGGCGTCCGTGCAGCAGCAGCGCCATGTAACCGCCGAAACTTCCGCCCATCAGCAGCAGTTTGTCGCGGTCGGCGTAGCCTTTTTCCACGATCCAGTCCAGTCCGGCGATATTGTCCAATCTCGGTCCGTCGCCCCAGTCGCCTTCGACGAGCTTGCAGAAAGCCAAGCCGTAACCCGTCGATCCCCGGAAGTTCGGCGCGAAGATGTTGAAGCCCCGATTGACGAGGAATTGGAACAGCGAGCGGAACGCCAGACGTTCGGCCGCCTGCGGTCCGCCGTGCGGCCACAGAATCGTATGCCCGTTCGCGGAGTCTTCGGGAGCGCGGAAGAAGAGCGCTTCGATCTCCAGCCCGTCGAACGACGGATAGCTCAGCACTTCCGGCCGTACCAGCGTTTCTTCCGCGATGCCCGGTACGACGTAGTTCGTGCAGCGCGTCCATTCTTCGGAGAGCCGTTCTTTTTTGAAAATGTTGGTCGGACTTACGGAACTGCGGCCCAGAATGTACAGATTGCCGCTCTCCGCCACCTTGAGCGAAGAGACGACATCCACCGGAATCGGCACGCCGCCGAGCGCGCCGGATTCCAGATCGTACGTATAGAGATGATCGCTGACCCCTTTGCTTGCGGTCAAGTAGAGCTGATTGCGTTCTTTATCGTAAGTGACGGACGTAAAGTCGATGCCTTCGAGTTCGAGCAGTTTGGTCTTGCTTTCGGTCTTGACGTCGAAGCTCGCCAGATACGTGAAGTCGCCTCCGGCATTCGTCAGGAAATACAACTCGCTGTCGCCGGTGAACGTGCAGTCCGTGACCGTGTATTCGCCTTGCGCTTCCGGATCGAGCGAGACGTGTTTGTCTCCGTAGCAGACGAAGCCCGGCGCGTAAGTATTGGCAAAATGTTTGATGTAGACCAAATATTCTTCTTTCGGACTGACGTCCGCCAGAAAAACGGAAGCGTCGCCGGAACCTTGCAGCACCGATACTTCCTGACCCGTCGTCAGATCGCAGCAGAGCGCGCTGAGGTAGGTCGCGTCTTCTTTGGTCGACGTATAATAGAGGCGTTTGCCGTCTTCCGACAGGATCGGCCCCATATGGCGGTGGCCTTCTTTCACGCACAGCGGAAGCAGCTCGCCTCCCTGCGGCTGAAGCGCGTAAAGCTGGGAGTTCTCGTCGCCGTCCCGGTCGAACCCGACGACAAGGAATCGCCCGCGTTTGTCGTATCGGATCGCTTGGCAGCTCTGGCCGTTAAAAGTAAGCGGATACGGAAACGCGTTCGGAAGGTCCATGGCCCACAGATCAAACTTGCCGCTGAGGTTGGTGCTGAACACGAGCTGTCCTTCGTCGGGACTGATCGCAAAATCCTCGATCGCAAACGTACGGAAAAACTGCTCGACATCAGGTTTTTTGAACGATAGCATGGAATCCTCCTTATGGTCGGCTTTGCGCCGTGGAATAGGATGGTACACGATGTAGTATTCGCGACAGGTACGCGGAATCCTGCCTGATTTTATGAAAAACCGCGGCTTCCAAATTCGGGAAACGCGAGTGTTTCCGAGAAACGGGGTAATAAGAAAGAATGGACACTGTGCATACGAACATAAGAAGACAGGAGGATGCGGTAAAAATGGAAAAAGAAAAGCGATTCGACAAGGCGAACATCGAAGTGGTCGCATTCGACCTGGACGGCACGCTGATCGATACCTCGGAAGCGATGCTGGAGGTCTATCGGCAGGTGTTCGAGAAAGCGATCGAAAACGGCGACGCGAAAAAACAGCCGTCCAAAGAAGAGGTCTATTCCACTTTCGGGATGATCGGAGAAGAAGCTTGGAAAAAAGTCGCTCCCGATATGCCCGAAGCCAAACACCGCGAATACAAAAAGCTGCACGACGATCTGCTGAACGATAAAATGCGCGAACGCTCGTTTACGCTACCGGGCGTGCCGGAGCTGCTGCGTAAACTGGCCGAGACTTACGAACTGGCGACGGCCAGCAACTGCGGCGAGAATTATCTGTCCAACGTGCTGCGGCAGGACGGATTGGCCGACTCGATCGCTTACAAGCTCTGCGCCGGAAGCGTAGGCGCCGAGCGCAAAAGCGAAGTGTTGAACGAACTCAAGAAGCAGAGCGGAGGCACGCGCATCGTGATGGTCGGCGACCGGAAGTCGGATATCGACGCGGCCAAAGAAGCCGGGCTGCCGGTGATCGGGGTGGAATCGGAGTTTGCCGAACCGGGAGAATTGGACGAAGCGGACGCGGTGATCGCGAACATTGCCGATCTGCCCGACCTGCTGCTCGGCTGAACGCAAAGAGTTTGCTCCCCGCGGTCTTGACGGCCGCGAAGCGCGGCTTTATAATGAACAGCAGCAAAAGCAACGACGAAGACATGGATGCCGGGCAATCGGCACCGCTCCAGAGAGAGGAAACGACGGCTGCAATTTCCTCCGGACCGGCCTGCATTCACCCCTTCCGAGCTGCGTTTTCGAACCCGATCGCGAAGCGATCGGTCAGTAGAGAACGCCGGAACGCACTTCCGTTATTGACGTGCACAATGAGGGCTTACCGTCCCGCCAGTACCTTTAATGTTGACAAGGTACGAGGTCTATCGACCGCCGCGCGGACCGGAGCCGAATCAGGGTGGAACCACGGGCATAACGCTCGTCCCTTCGCGGGACGGGCGTTTTTTTGCGTTCGCTCTCGCGACTTATTTTCCCAACATCGAAGGAGGAATTTTGATCATGGCTATCTCTATCAGCCTGCCGGACGGCTCCGTCCGGGAATACGCGGAAGGCAGCACGATCGAAGACGTTGCGGCTTCCATCAGCAGCAGCCTGCGCAAGAACGCGCTCGCGGGCAAACAGAACGGCATCGTGGTCGACCTGTCGACGAAGCTCGAGAACGGCGCCGCGATCGAAATCGTCATGCCGGGTTCGCCGGAAGGTCTCGAAGTGGTTCGCCACAGTACGGCCCACTTGACCGCGCAGGCGGTTCGTCGTCTGTTCGGCACGAAAGAAGTGCATCTGGGCGTTGGTCCGGTCATCGAAGACGGCTTCTACTACGACATGGATCTGGAACACGGCCTCAATCCAGAAGACCTTCAGAAGATCGAGAAGGAAATGGAACGCATCGTCGGCGAGAACCTGCCGATCACGCGCCGCGAAGTCAGCCGCGAAGAAGCGCTTAAGATCTTCGGCGAGCTGGGCGACCCGTACAAAGTCGAGTTGATCGAAGCGCTGCCGGAAGATTCCGCGATCACGATCTACGATCAAGGCGAATTCTTCGACCTCTGCCGCGGACCGCACGTGCCGTCGACCGGCAAACTCAAGGTCTTCAAACTGCTGAGCGTGGCCGGCGCTTACTGGCGCGGCGACAGCAAAAACAAAATGCTGCAGCGCATCTACGGTACGGCCTTCTTCAAAAAAGCCGAACTGGACGAGCATCTGCATTTCCTCGAAGAAGCGAAAAAACGCGATCACCGCAAGCTCGGCAAAGACCTGAAAATGTTCACGTTCAACAATCTGGTCGGTCAAGGCCTGCCGATCTGGCTGCCGAACGGCGCGAGACTGCGCCGCACGCTGGAGCGTTACATCGTGGATCTGGAAGAAAGCTTGGGTTACCAGCACGTTTATACGCCGGTCATGGGCAACGTCGAGCTGTATAAAACGTCCGGCCACTGGGATCATTATCAAGAAGACATGTTCCCGCCGATGGAACTGGACAACGAATCGCTGGTTCTGCGTCCGATGAACTGTCCGCATCATATGATGGTGTACAAGAGCGACATGCACAGTTACCGCGAACTGCCGATCCGGATCGCGGAACTCGGCTTGATGCACCGCTACGAGATGTCGGGCGCGCTGACCGGCTTCCACCGCGTTCGCGCGATGACGCTGAACGACGCGCATATCTTCTGCCGCCCGGATCAGATCAAAGAAGAATTCGGCCGCGTCGTGAAACTGATCGCCAAAGTCTACGAAGATTTCGGCATCGACAGCTACCGCTTCCGTCTGTCGTACCGCGATCCGCAGGATACGGAGAAATACTTCCAGAACGACGAGATGTGGGAGATGTCCCAACGCATGCTGCGCGAAGTCGTGGAAGAACTCGACCTGCCGTTCTACGAAGCGGAAGGCGAAGCCGCGTTCTACGGACCGAAGCTCGACGTGCAGATCAAAACGGCGCTGGGCAAAGAAGAAACGCTGTCGACCGCGCAGCTCGACTTCCTGCTGCCTGAACGTTTCGAACTGGAATACGTCGGCGACGACGGCCAGAAACACCGTCCGGTCGTCATTCATCGCGGCATCATCAGCACCATGGAACGCTTTACGGCCTTCCTGCTGGAGAACTTCGCGGGCAATCTGCCGCTGTGGTTGTCGCCGATGCAGGCGAAGATCATTCCGGTATCGGGCAACTACAACGAATACGCCGAGCAGGTCGCCGACAAGCTCAGAGAAGCCGGCATCCGCGTAGAGACCGACGTGCGCAACGAGAAGCTCGGTTACAAGATCCGCGAAGCGCAGCTCGAGAAATCGCCGTACATGTTCGTCGTGGGCGAGAACGAGAAAGAAGCCGGCGGCGTCTCCGTCCGCAAACGCGGCGAAGGCGACCTGGGCGCCAAGCCGCTGGACGAAGTGATCGCGCTGCTGCAAGAAGAAATCCGCACGCGCAAGATCTAAATCATCGTCGGGCGCAGCCTAAGACCGTTCCTTTCGGGGAACGGTCTTTTGCCGTACTCTCACCGCTTCGCGATCCTTCGTCAGCCGCAGCCGACCGCGCATCTCCGCCCCAAGACCGAGCCGGCTCCTCTTCCGGCCCTGCCGCAAGTTCGCTCCGAAGCCGTAACCGGAATTCATTCCCGCGCCGCTTATAGGCGATGCGATTCTGCGTCATACTGAAAAAAAACGAAGAGGAGGCGCGGAAGGATGAAGCGCAAAGTGAAAAGATTGCTGAAGGAGGCCTACGGCCGGCTGTTCGGACAAGGGGCGGAAAAAGAAACCCGCGCGGCGGGACTCGCCGCTCGGCGGGTAAAAGAACTGCGAACGGGAGCAGGCGAGAGAAGGATGAACGATCGGCGCGAATTGAACGAGGAATGGGCGCTCGACTCCCGAAGATTGCTTTTCTGAAGCCGCGCCGCGAGCGGGTCGGCGAAGCCGTCTCGGTCTCGAGACCGAGGCGGTTTTCATTCCCGCGCCGCTTTTGCCCGCAGAGCGATTCCGGTACACTGAAAGCAGGATAAAGATCGTACCCGGAACGCCCGAATCGCGGTGTCCGGCCTATATACGAGGAGGAGAGCCTAATGAAAAAAAGTGGAGCATTGTGGCTGATCGCGATCGGAGGCATCTTTCTCGCCTATCAGCTCGGCTACGTTACCTTTAGCATCGGAGACCTGATTCGCACGTTCTGGCCGAGCATCTTGATCATGATCGGCCTCTCGCAGCTGCTCGGCATGAAAAAACACAGTTCGAGCGCGATCGGCAACGTGATCATGGTCGTGATCGGCGGATATTTCCAAGCGCGCAATCTGGGCATCGACGTGATCAGCCCGGGCGAATTCTTCAAGTTCCTGTTCCCGGCGGCGCTGATCTTCGGCGGCATCTACGCGCTGGTCAAACCTAAACGTTCGCCGGTATACCCGCCGGCTCAAAAGGAGAGTCCGGAAGACATGTACAATAAGAACTACCCGCCGACGCCTCCGGTTCCTCCGGCTCCGATCGAACCGCTGGAATCCCCGCTCGATCGGATGTTCGTGAATCTGGAAAAAGATCAGACCGAAGCGGATCGCAAGCAGTCCCGAGAAGAAGAACGCAGCCGTTACGAATGGAAGCCGGAAGATCCGGAGCGCGAATCCGGCGGACGCGACGGCAAGCCTTCTTCGTCCGAATTCCAGAAAATCGGGGACATGGCTCGCGATATCGGCAAGCAAACGGCCGACCAGGTTCGCAAGATCGACTTTTCCCGTATTGCGGACGAAGTGAAAAGCGAAGTCGACAGCGCGATGAAAGATCTGAAGAAATCGATGAAAAGCGACCATGAAAAACACGGTCACGGCAAAAGCAAAATTTCGCTCGAAAAAGATCCGTTCCCGGAAGATTTTGCGGACGGAGGCAGGTTTTACGACGGATGCGGCGAAGATTCTAATTACCGGTTCGGCGGTTACGACCGCGAAGCGATGAAGAAAGCGCGTCAGCAGGCCGACAAAGAAAAGAAAGAAAAAATGGTCAACGAATCGAGCTTCATCGGGGATTATTATATCGGCCGCGATTATTTCCGGCTCAAACCGATGAACGTGTCCCACTTTATCGGCGATACCGTCATCGATCTGACCAAAGCGCAGATTCCTTACGGCACGACGAAGATCAACGTATCGAGCTTTATCGGCGACGTGGTGATCTATATGCCGAACGATCCGGAAGTCGGCGTCAAGGTGCACAGCAGTTCGTTCCTCGGCGACCAGAATATCTTGGGCAACAGACGGACCGGCATGGTCGGCGGCGTCGACGAGACGTATAATTACGACGAGTGCGCGAAGCGGATCAAGATCAACGTCAGTTCGTTCATCTCGGACGTGAACGTCAATATCGTAGGGTAAAGGCGGTCGGCCATGGGAAACTTATTGAAAAACACGAAGTGGGAGCTACTCTTTTATTTTCTGCTAAGCGGCGGGATTCTCGCCGCTTTGCTTTATTGGTTCAGCCTGTACGGCTTCGTACAGGTTTTTCCGCCGCGCATCTGGGTGTTCTATCTGCTGGCGGCGGTGCTCGTGGCGGTCGTGACCGGTTATATCGCGGGACAGCGTATCCAGCGCCGCATCGACGTGCTGCATTACAGCATGCTTCAGGTGTCGCAGGGCAATCTGGCGCTGCGGCTCGGCGATACGGAAGACCAATCGTTCACCCGCGTCTATCGCGAGTTTAACGTGATGATGGATTCGATCGAGACCAAGACCAAACTGCTGCAAAAATTGGGCGAAAGCGAAGCGGTCGGCAAAGAACAGCTTGTCGAAAGCGCGGTGCGCGAAGAACGCCGCCGAATGGCGCGCGATCTGCACGATTCGGTCAGCCAGCAGTTGTTCGCGATCCATATGTCGGCCGCTTCGCTGCCCAAGGTTCAGGCGATGAACCCGGACGCCGCGGCGCAGGTCATGCAGCAGTTGATCCAGATGTCCAATCTGGCCCAGAAACAGATGCGGGCGTTGATCGCGCAGCTGCGTCCGGTCGAACTCGAAGGGATCGCGCTGCCGGCGGCGTTGGATCGTTGGTTTCCGGATTACTGTATTCAGAACGGACTCAAAGGCGTCAAAGACGTCGAGCTGTGCGAAGAACTGTCCGAAGCGATCGAACAGCAGTTGTTCTTGATCGTGCAGGAAGCGATGGCGAATATCGTCAAACACGCGCAGGCGAGCATGGTCAGCTTGTCGCTGCGCGAAAACGAACGGCAGGTACTGCTGTCGATCAGCGACGACGGCAAAGGATTTTCCGGCGGCGCGGCGCAGAAGCAGGGGTCTTACGGCTTGATGACGATGAGAGAACGCGCGGAGAAGCTCGGCGGACGCGCGGAGATTCTGACCAAACCCGGCGCGGGCACGACGATTCGCGTACATATACCTAAATTTACAGAAGGAAAGGCAGTGGAAGAGCATGGAGAAGATCAAGATCCTGCTGGCGGACGATCACGACATGGTGAGGATGGGCCTCAAGACGTATCTGATGCTGGAACCGGGATTTGAAGTCATCGGAGAAGCGGCAAACGGCCGTGAAGTGATCGAACGTCTGCGTGCGTCTGCGGCGGAAGGCGGGGAGATGCCGGATCTGATCCTAATGGACTTGATGATGCCGGAAATGAACGGAACGGAAGCGACGCGCGTCGTCGTGTCCGAGTTTCCGGCCGTGCGCGTCGTCATGCTGACCAGCTTCCTCGAAGACAAACTGGTCATGGAAGCGATCGAAGCGGGAGCGGTCAGCTACGTGCTGAAGACCGTGACGGCCGAAGAATTGATCTACGCGCTCAAAGGCGCTTACCGCGGCATGCCGGTGATGACCGGCGACGTTTCGCAAGCGCTGACCCGCGGCATCCGGCAGCGGACCGTCGCGGCCGATTCTTCGCCGCTGACCGAACGCGAGAAAGAAGTGCTGCTGCTGATCGCCGAAGGCATGGGCAACAAAGAGATCGGCGAAGAGCTGCATATCAGCATCAAGACGGTCAAGACGCATGTCAGCAACCTGCTGATGAAATGCGAATTGGAAGACCGGACGCAGCTCGCGATTTATGCGCACCGGCAGGGCTTGGCGAGGTCTTGAAAAACGCCCGGAAAGCAGCTTGACGACGGGCAGCAAGAAACCGGAGCTTTTCCTTACGGAAAAGCTTTTTTTGATACGCAGAATTCGGTAAGCGTTACCAACGGCGTCAATACGCTTTTTTCTTTTTCTTATCAATCTTTATACCTCTTTTAATGTGCAATTAAGGTTGCTGGGCGAAAATAACTTCAGAAGCAAACGACGCACTACCGAATGAAGACACGCGAAAGCTTAATCAAAATTACGTTATTCGGCACAGCCCGAAAAGCGAGGAGGACAATAGAGATGGACGAAAAGAAATACGGTAACGGTTATGACGAAAACAACGCGACAAACGGCAGCGGAAGCAGCGATAATCTAAACGCAAGCTCCTCCGAGCAAGCGGGCGGCGGCCGCGAAGGTTCCTCTTATTATTATTCGTACGGACCGTTCCAATCGGTCAACTCGTCCGACGCGGAAGCGAAGAACGTGCAGAACGTGGACGTGACGCCGCCGAGCGCGATTCGCGGATACGATTCTTACGGAACGCCGAACGGACAAGGTTCCAAATCGGGCGGCAACTGGAACTATAACCAGAAGCCCAAGTCTTCGTTCAAGAACGCGCTGACTTCGTTCGCGGCCGGAGCGCTCGGCGCGATCGTCATCACCGGTTCGGTCTTCACCGCCGGACATGCCGGCTGGTTCTCGGGCGGCGGAACGGCGACGACGCCTACGGCCGCCGTGACGACGCCGGCGAAATCCAGCGGCGTGACGACCGCGGGCTACACGATCGATTCTTCCAAAGACATCGCGGACGTCGTGAATCAAGCCAGTCCTTCGGTCGTGAAGATCGAAACGTTGTCCAAAGGCGGCGGCGGTACCAACAACAGCAGCTCGAACTTCAACGATCCGTTCTTCCAATACTTCTTCGGCGGCCAAAACGGAAACGGAGGCAGCGGCGGAAACGGCGGAAGCAATCAAGGCAGCGGCAATTCCGGTTCTTCTTCGGATCAGTTGACGCCGCTCGGACTCGGAACAGGCTTCATTTTCGATAAAGAAGGTTACATCCTGACCAATAACCACGTGGTGGAAGGCGGCGACGTCATCCAAGTGACGGTGGACGGCACGACCAAACCTTACGAAGCCAAACTGCTCGGACACAGCGCCGATCTCGACCTTGCGGTTCTGAAGATCACCAGCACAGACGGCAAAGACTTCCCTTATATCTCGCTCGGCGACTCGAACAACATGGCGATCGGGAACTGGGTCGTGGCGATCGGCAACCCGGAAGGCTTCGAGCATACGGTAACGGCCGGCGTGCTCAGCGCCAAAGAACGCGAAATCTCCATCTCCGACGAAACGACCGGCAAAGCGACGCAGTACAAACACCTGCTGCAAACCGACGCTTCGATCAACCCGGGCAACTCCGGCGGCCCGCTGCTGAACCTCAAAGGCGAAGTCATCGGCATGAACACGGCCGTCAGCACGGAAGCGCAGGGCATCGGATTCGCGATCTCTTCGAACACGATCAAGAACGTCGTGGAACAATTGAAGAACAACCAAGAGATTCCGAAAGAAGCCGTTCCGTTCATCGGCGCCAGCTTGACGACCATGTCGGACAGCATCGCGCAGCAAATGGGCGTAACGACCAAAGAAGGTTCGCTCGTCAGCGAAGTCCTCTACGGTTCGCCGGCTTACAAAGCCGATCTGCGCAGCTACGATATCATCACCGGCATCAACGGCACGCCTTACGCGACGAGCCAAGACTTGATCACGGCGATCCAGAAGCTCAAAGTCGGCGACCAGATCACGCTGAACGTCGTGCGCAACGATAAGAAGGTCGATCTCAAAGTAACGATCGCCGACCGCAACGTGTACGAAGAATCCGCTGCGGCGCAGCAGAACAACAATTCGAACAACAGCGAGAACAACAACGGATTCGTCAACCCGTTCGGCGGCAGATAATTTCCGCCTTCAGGGAAAGAAAGAGCGGGAAGGGGAGACCCTTCCCGTTTTTGCGTCAAAAAGAGTGCGGAGGCAAGCGAACGTTGCTACAATAATAAAAAAGCATGTAGAGGAGAACGAAGAAAAAGATGCGATCGAATATATTGGTAGTAGACGACGACGAGAAAATCATTTCCATGCTTCGCCGAGGCTTGGCTTTCGAAGGCTACGAAGTCCACACGGCGCCCAACGGGGCGGAAGGCTTGAAGCTGATGAGAACGACCGATCCCGATCTGCTCGTGCTCGACGTGATGATGCCCGAGGTGGACGGTTTCGAAGTCGTGCGCAGATTGCGCGAAGCCGGCAGCGCCGTTCCGGTGCTGATGTTGACCGCCAAAGACGAGCTGGAAAATCGGGTCAAAGGCTTGGATCTCGGCGCGGACGATTATCTGGTCAAACCTTTCGCTCTCGAAGAACTGCTGGCGCGCGTCCGCGCGCTTCTGCGCCGCAAGACCGACAGCGTGCGCGAAGACGACGGCGAGCGTCTGAGCTTCGAAGATTTGGTCATGAACGTGGATTCCCGGGAAGTGACGCGGGGAGACAAACGGGTCGAGCTGACGGCCAAAGAATTCGAACTGCTTCATTTGTTCATGCTGAATCCGCGGCGCGTATTGTCGCGGGACCTGATCATGGACAAAATCTGGGGATACGATTACAGCGGCGAGTCGAACGTGCTTGAAGTCTATGTGGCAATGCTGCGCCAGAAGACCGAAGAATCCGGCGGCAAACGCCTGATCCAGACGATCCGCGGCGCCGGTTACATCTTGAGAAGCGATTCCTAAAAGGGGGCAGCCCTCTGTCATGTCCATCCGTTTACGTTTGACCGCCTGGTATTCGGGCATCCTCGCGCTGACGCTGTTGATGTTCAGCGGAGTCATCTATACGTTCGTTTATTACAATACTTACGTGAGCACGTACGATACGTGGCGAAGCCGGATCAGCGACCAGATTCGGCAGAGCATTACCGCGCCGGGCATCAACAGCGACGGAACGGTGAGTTCGCGGATTAACGTCAACAATATTTTGCAGACGATCGATCGGCGGCTGTATGTGCAGATCTACTATTATAATACGAACAAAATCCAGCAGTCCGACAATATGATGTACGGCGGCGAAGCTTTCAAATTCGACGTGCCGGCCGATCCTGCGGACGTGGTCAAAGACTTCAGTCAGATCAACGCGAACGGCAAACCGTATCTGATGTATCAGCAGTTGATGCAGACCGACGTCTCGGGCGCTCCCGTGCTGCTTCAGATCGCGGCCAGCACGGAAGAAGCCGAGAACATGATGTCCGACATGCGTTTCATTCTGGTACTGGGTTCGCTCGCGACGCTGATTCTGGCCGCCACGCTCGGCATGTTTCTCGCGAGGAAATCGATGGCGCCGATCGGCAAAGTCATCGAAGCGGCCAATGCGGTGCAGACGAGCAGCGACTTGAGCGTGAGGATCGATTATACCGGCCCGCAGGACGAGGTCGGACAGTTGATCAGCACGGTCAATCGCATGATGTCGCGTACCGAGTTGTTCTATAAAGATCTCGAAGAATCGTACCGGACGCAGCGCCGCTTCGTGTCGGACGCTTCGCACGAACTGCGCACGCCGCTCACGACTATTCGGGGCAACACGGATCTGCTCAAGAAAATCTGGACGATGGACAGCATGCCGCAGGGACTGAGCGAAGAAGATTTGCGGCAGATGTCGGTCGAAGCGATCGGCGATATCGCCGACGAATCCGAACGCATGAGCCGTCTGATCAGCGACATGCTGTCATTGGCTCGCGCGGATGCGGGTCAGACGATGCAAAAAGAACTGCTGGAGTTCGGCCCGCTCGTCGAAGACGTGGTTCGCCGCGCTCAATTCCTGCCGCATCGCGCCGACTGGCTGCCGGGAGATCTGTCTTCGCTGGAGGGCATCGCGGTAGTGGGCAACAAAGACTACTTGCAGCAGATGTTATTCATTTTTATCGAGAACGCGTTCAAGTATACGCCGGAAGGCGAAGTGCGCTTCGACGTGCTGCTCTATCGCCAACAGGTCGGAATCCGGGTGAAAGATACGGGCATCGGGATGGACAAAGACGAAGTGCCGCATATCTTCGAACGCTTCTACCGGGCGGACGAATCGCGAGGCAAAACGCCGGGAACGGGCCTCGGACTGTCGATCGCCAAATGGATCATCGACGAACATCAAGGTTCGGTCGAAGTCGTGACGGTCAAAGGTGAAGGAACCACGTTCATCATCTGGCTGCCCGCGCTGTTCCCCGAGGTCCAAGCGGCTTCGGACGCGGACGAAGTCTCGGAGCGCGAGGAATCGGCCGAACAAGAAAGTTTCGAACCGGAAACGGAAAAAAGCGCGGAGACATCCGAAGAAAGCGGGAATCGGCATCGGGCCGAGTAAAAGCTGCCGAAAAAGCGGCGGGAAAAACGGCGAACAGGCTGTCGTTTCCCCGCCGCCTTTCTTCGCGCCTTCCGATACGTTATAATCGGGGTATGCGCTGGTGCGCTTAAGCCATGAATCCGAAAGCAGGTGCTGATAGATGGAAGTATTGCGTATCGCCCCGCGCGGCTACTGTTACGGCGTAGTCGACGCGATGGTATTGGCCAGACAGGCGGCTCAGAACCTCGATCTGCCGCGGCCTATTTATATACTCGGCATGATCGTGCACAACGCGCACGTGACCCAATCGTTCGAGGACGAAGGCATCATTACGCTCGACGGGCCGAACCGGCTCGAGATTCTGGAGAAGGTCGATAAAGGAACGGTTATTTTTACCGCTCACGGCGTATCGCCGGAAGTGCGCAAGCGCGCGCGCGAACGCGGACTGACGACGGTCGACGCGACCTGCCCGGACGTGACGAAGACGCACGACCTGATCCGCGATAAGACGGCGGACGGTTACGAAGTCGTATATATCGGCAAAAGAAACCATCCCGAGCCGGAAGGCGCGATCGGCATCGCTCCGGAACATGTGCATCTGATCGAGAAAGAAGAAGAGATCGATGCGCTGGACGTGCCGGCGGGCAAGATCATCATCACCAACCAGACGACGATGAGCCAATGGGATATCAAGCATATTATGAAAAAACTGCTGGAACGTTATCCGGGAGCCGAAGTCCATAACGAAATCTGTCTGGCGACCCAAGTGCGGCAGGAAGCGGTCGCCGAGCAGGCCGGTCAAGCCGATCTGGTTATCGTCGTGGGCGATCCGCGGAGCAACAACTCCAACCGGCTCGCGCAGGTCTCGGAAGAGATCGCGGGCACGACCGCGTACCGCGTGTCGGACGTCAGCGAGATCAAGCAGGAATGGCTGATGGGGATTCGGAAAGTCGCGGTAACGGCCGGCGCTTCCACGCCGACGCCGATCACCAAAGAAGTCATCAACTATCTCGAACAGTTCGAAGAAAGCGATCCTTCGACTTGGGAGCTCAAACGTACCGTCGACATGAAGAAACTGCTGCCGCCGGTTCGGACGAAAACCAAAGTCGCGGAGTAAGAGGTTCGTCGCTTAGCGGAGCGGGAGTAGAAGTTATACACAAGAATCGAATAAAAAAGCTGCCGAAGATGTCTTCGGCAGCTTTTTGGCGTCAAATCAACACATAAGTCGCTCTGAGCGGTCCGTGCACGCCGACCACGAGCTGCATCTCGATATCGGCCGAGTTGGAAGGGCCGGAGATCAGGTTAATGCAGGAGCCGAGCGCTTCGCCGGCTTCGTGGCGGCGATTCAGCGCCGCCGCTGCCTGCGTGGAGCGAGGCACGATGCGGTCTCGCTGGATCACGCCGATATAATGCGCCGGCAGGAAGTGCAGCGCCCGTCCTTGGTCGGGCCGGCTCTCCAGCACGACCGTGCCGGACTCGGCCAGCGCGTAGTCGGCGAACACGAGCGCGACGTTGGCCGCCTCCGCGCGGCGGACGTTGTCTTCGCGGCTAGCGTCCGGCGACCAGACGGAGCCGCCGGGGAAGTTCAAGCCGTATTCGGCGAACCGCGGATCGCCGGATCGGATGACCGGACCGCCGCCGAAGCCGGCGATCAGGTCGTCTAGCGTCCGCTGCAGCAGCGCGGGCGTCGATTCGATCACCTGCGTATGAATGAAGGTGCATTGTTCTTTCAGCACCTCGACCAATTGCTCCGTCGTCCGGTCCGCGAGCGTGTCCAGATGGACCGTATGCTTCCAAGCCGGCCGCTGCACGGGGTCCGTCCTGCGGGGACGGCCGAGACTTTCGGCGACGCGGCTTAAGAAAGCGTCGCGGTTAGAGCCGCCCGAACCTGCGGGGTTGCGCTTATCCGGCTGCGAAAAAGATGTCGTCATGCGTTATCGCCTCCTCTGCCGATGCGGGACGAAGCTTCTTCGACCGAGACGTCGCGGCCGGGCTTGGGCCCTACTTCTGTCGTCTTCAGATCGCCGGCGGTTCTTGCCGTCCGATCCGCGACTTCGGTCTCGGCCGCAGCGCCGTCCGGCCGCTCCCGGTTCTCGTACCAAGCGCGGAATCCGTCGCGCTTCTTCACCGGCTGCGGCATGTCGCGGATGCCGATCCAGCCTTCGATCGGGCCCGGGCCGCGCACGATGCGGCCGTGTCGGCTCATGAGCTTGGTCATGGAATAAGCCAGCCGCAGCGTGCTGCCGAACAAGCCCGGCGACGACAAAAATTTGCCGGCCGCTTTCATTTGTATCCGGTCGGCGGCGCCTGTCCGCCCTTGAGAGACGATGTTCTGCCGGTGCAAGATGAGCTGCTCGTGCAGCGGAATCTTGACCGGACAGACGTCCGTGCAGGCGCCGCACAGGCTGGAAGCGTACGGCAGCTCTTTGTAATCGTCGTAACCGCCGAGCAGCGGCGTGATGACCGCGCCGATCGGTCCCGGATAGATCGAGCCGTAAGCATGGCCGCCGATATGCCGGTATACCGGGCAGACGTTCAAGCACGCGCCGCAGCGGATGCATTGCAGCGCTTCGCGGAACTCGCCGGCCAGAATGTCCGAACGGCCGTTGTCCACGATCACGAGATGGAATTCTTCCGGCCCGTCGACTTCGCCTTCGGCGCGCGGCCCCATAACCGTGATATAGCTGGTCAGTTTCTGCCCGACGGCGCTGCGGCAGAGCAGATTGTCCAGCACTTCCATCTCTTCCATCGTAGGCACGATCCGTTCCATGCCCATTACGGCGATCTGCGTTTTGGGCAGAGCGGCGACCAGATCGCCGTTGCCTTCGTTGGTTACCAGATTGACCGCGCCCAGATTCGCTACCGCGAAGTTGCAGCCCGTGATGCCGATCTCCGCTTCGAGGAATTTCTCGCGCAGCACCTTGCGGGCGAAACGAGCCAGATGTTCGGGCGTTTCGTCGCCTTGATAACTCAATTTGTCCGCGAATACGTCGCGAATCTGATTGCGGTTCTTATGCAGCGCCGGAGCCACGATATGCGAAGGCGGGTCCCAATCGTCTTCTTGCAAAATGTATTCGCCGAGGTCCGTCTCGATGATCTCGCAGCCCGCTTCCGCAAGCACGTGATTCATCTCGATCTCTTCGGTCACCATCGATTTGGATTTGACGACTTTGCGCGCGTTTTTATTTTCGATCACTTGTCGGATATAGCCGCTCGCTTCTTCTTTGGTCCGGGCGAAAAAGACCTGTCCGCCGCGCCGCTCCACGTTGTCGGCCATCTGCCCCAGATAGTAGTCCAGATTCTCCAACGTATGCTGCCGGATCTGCTGACCCAACTCGCGCCAGCGTTCCCAATCGCCGAGCGTGGTCGCGGCCGTCAGCCGCCTCGTCTTGAGACTGTCTTGGGCGGAACCGACCGCGCCGCGCATAAAAGCGTCGCCGATTCCGTCTTCGGTCCGAACGCCGAAAGCCCGGTTGTCCGTTTTGAGACTCATGCGTAGATTCCTCCTTTGACGGCCGCCGGCCGGCTGTTCAACACTTCCGCGATATGCATGACTTTGATCTCTTTGCCCGTGCGCGACATTCGCCCGCCGATATTCATCAAGCAGCCCATGTCCGCGCTGATCAGATATTCCGCGCCCGTTTCCGCGACGCAGGCGCTTTTTTCGTCGACCATCTGCTCGGAAATCCGAGGCATCTTCACGGAGAACGTGCCGCCGAACCCGCAGCAGTTGTCGCTGTTCTTAAGCGGTTCGAGCTGCAGCCCGTCCACGTTCTCGAGCAGCAGGAAAGGCGTCTCCGCTTCGCCGAGCAGTCTCGTCATATGGCAGGAGCGATGATACGTCGCGCTGCCTTCGAGTTTCGCGCCCACGTCGGTAACGCCGAGAACGCGAACGATGAACTGCGTGAACTCGTACGATTTTTCTTTTAACGCAATCGCTTTCATTTCCCACTGCGGATCGCCCGCGAAGACATGAGGGTATTCATGGAACATGGCGATGCAGGAGCCCGAAGGGCCGACGACGTAATCCGAATGTTCGAACGCGAGCATCATGTTGATCATCGCCTGCTTCGACTCTTCCAGATAACCGCTGTTATAGGTCGGCTGCCCGCAGCAGACTTGAGAAGCCGGAAAATCCGTTTCGCAGCCGAGCCGTTCGAGAACTTCGACCATCGCGCGGCCTACGCCGGGGAACATGAGATCCACCAGACAGGTCGAGAAAATGCTGACTTTCATATGCGATCCCTCCGTTTTTCCTTTATTCTACTCTTCGATTGTACGCTTGAAAACCACAATAGTACAAAAATTAAATAAAAAACATCACAAAACCACAATTTTAAAGCCAAAAATGTTGACAATAAAAATTGATAACGTTTACAATGTGGATGAAGACCAAGACATTTTAACCCATTTCTGAGGAGGCAGGACCGGTGCAAAAACATCAGATGTATATTAACGGGCAATTTACCGATGCGGAAAACGGAGAATGGATGGACGTGACCAACCCTTCGACGGACGAAATCGTTTCGCAGGTGCCGAAAGCGACGCGCGGAGACGTCGTTCGGGCGATCGACGCGGCGGAAGCGGCGCAGTCGGCTTGGGAAGAAACGCCGGCGGTCGAGCGCGGCGTCTATCTGCACCGCATCGCGGACGGAATCCGCGAGCAGTCGGAAGAGATCGCCCGTCTGATTTCCGAAGAAGTGGGCAAGACGCTCGAATTGTCGACCGTCGAAGTGAACTTCACGGCGGATTATATGGATTATATGGCGGAATGGGCGCGTCGTTACGAAGGCGAGATCGTCCAGAGCGACCGCGGCAACGAGAACATCTTCGTGTTCAAAAGAGCGATCGGCGTGACCACCGGCATCCTGCCGTGGAACTTCCCGTTCTTCCTGATCGCCCGCAAGATGGCTCCGGCGCTGATCACCGGCAATACGATCGTGGTGAAGCCGAGCGCGGAATCGCCGAACAATGCGATCGCGTTCACGAAGATCGTCGATAAGGTCGGTCTGCCGGCGGGCGTATTCAATCTCGTGACCGGACGCGGCGGCGAAGTGGGCAACGAACTGGCGAGCAATCCGAAGGTGGGCATGGTCAGCTTGACGGGCAGCGTGCCGGCCGGGCAGAAAGTCATGGAAGCGGCCGCCGAGAATATCATCAAAGTCAGTCTGGAACTGGGCGGCAAAGCGCCGGCGATCGTGCACAAAGACGCCGATCTCGATCTGGCGGTCAAGTCGGTCGTGGACTCGCGCGTCATCAATACGGGACAAGTATGCAACTGCGCGGAACGCGTATACGTGCACGAAGAGATCAAAGACGAATTCACGAGCCGCCTCGTCGAAGCGATGAAAGCCGTCAAGTACGGCAACCCGCTCACCGACGAAGGCATTCAGATGGGCCCGCTGATCAACAAAGACGCGCAGGCTTCCGTGCAGGCGAAAGTCGATCGTGCCGTCGAACAAGGCGCGAAAGTGCTGCTGGGCGGCAGCAAAGTCGAAGGAACCGGCAGCTTCTATGAGCCGACGGTCATCGGCGACGCGCGCAACGACATGGAGATCATCCAAGAAGAGATCTTCGGTCCGGTCATCCCGATCGTCTCGTTCAAGACGCTGGACGAAGCGATCGAACTGGCGAACGACAGCGAATTCGGCTTGACTTCGTCGCTCTATACGCAGAATTTGAACGTGGCGATGAAAGTGATCAAACGCCTCAAATACGGAGAAACGTATATCAACCGCGAGAACTTCGAGGCTATGCAAGGTTTCCACGCGGGCTGGCGCAAATCCGGCATCGGCGGCGCGGACGGCAAACACGGCTTGAACGAATACCTGCAGACCCAAGTGGTGTATTTGCAGTACGACAAAAACATCGAATAAAGTTTCGATAAAACTTCAATAAGAGTCTGTCGACAATAAGCTTCTCCGCTGCTTGCGGTCGAAACGGGAGAGCGGTTTGACCGATCATTCGGCCAAAGCACTCGGCCGGAACGTTTTCCGATCAGGGAAACGTTCCGGCTTTTTTCGTCAGCGGCCTGATAGCGGTAACGCGCAGGCGGACATGAATAGAGGCGATGCAGCGGGGGAAGACGATTGTCCGCACAGGAGAGACTTGAGAAAGCTCCTGATTTGCCGTCCGCTTCATGCACATTCGAAGAGCGGAATAGGTTTCCGCAAAAAAGCGTCTTTCCGGGTTGACGGTAGGCGCTTTTTTTGTTAGAGTTACTTCAACGGATAAAAGCATAAAAGCTTAAAAGCGTCTAAGTGCGAAATAATCTTCGGATTAGGGGTATCCCTCCCGAAAAGACAAAAAGACAACAGGGAACAACGTTCCCATTCCCATAACGAAAGGAAGAGAATATTATGATCGCGATCTTATCGAACCAAGCTCCGGAGGAGCAATTGCAGGAAGTCATCCGCGTGATCGAAAAAGAAGGGTTGACCGTCCATCTATCGAGAGGCGCCGACCGTACGGTCGTAGGCTTGGTCGGCAAAGCCGAGCCGAGATTGGCGGAGCATCTGCGTCAGATGAAAGGCGTCGAAGACGTCGTGAAGATCTCCAAGTCCTACAAATTGGCGAGCCGCGATTTCCATCCGGAAAACACGGTCATCCAGATCGGCGACGTGAAGATCGGCGGCGGCGAACTGGTCGTCATGGGCGGACCTTGCGCGGTCGAATCGCCGGAGCAGATCGACGAGATCGCCCGGCTGGTCAAAGCGGCCGGCGGCCAAGTGCTGCGCGGCGGCGCGTTCAAACCGCGTACCGGTCCTTACAGCTTCCAAGGCGTAGGCGTAGAAGGCCTGATCATGATGGCGGAAGCCGGCAAAAAGCACGGCCTGCTCACGATCACCGAAGTCATGACGCCGGAATACGTCGACATCTGCGCGGAATACGCCGATATCCTGCAGATCGGCACGCGGAACATGCAGAACTTCGATCTGCTCCGCAAACTGGGCACGTGCGGCCGTCCGGTGCTGCTGAAGCGCGGCTTCAGCGCGACGTACGACGAACTGCTGAACGCCGCCGAATACATTCTGGCCGGCGGCAACCCGGACGTCATGCTGTGCGAGCGCGGCATCCGCACGTTCGAACCGTACACGCGCAATACCCTCGATCTCGCGGCGATTCCGGTTCTTCAGAGCCTGAGCCATCTGCCGGTCATCTCCGATCCGAGCCACGGCACCGGCCGACGCGAACTCGTCGAACCGATGGCCAAAGCTTCGGTGGCCGCAGGCGCGGACGGCCTGATCATCGAGATGCATACCGATCCCGACAATTCGATGACGGGCGACGGCGTCCAATCGCTGTTCCCGGATCAGTTCGCCGGCCTGCTTCGCGATCTGGAGCAATTGTCTCCGATCGTCGGCAAAAGCTTCTCCACGACCAAAGCGGAAGCGGACGCTTTTAAAAATTGGGCGATCGTCTAATTTTTGAACGGAAGTTAACAAAAAAGCTAACCTGCTTTCCATGCTTTACAATCGAAAAAGCCCGCGTCGTACCGCCGTTTGCGGCCGACGTCGGGCTTTCTTGACAAATTGCTTTAAATTTCACGAAAGTGTGAGCATAACTCACATACCCGTAAAAAATAGCTGACATGAGACTTGACTGCTAAATAGTGCCGTTTTATAATGACGACAGCGAAAAAAGAGCATGAACGTTTCATAACGCATATCCGTTCAATGTTCGGAAATTTGGGAGGAAAGTGACATGTCGGTAGAAAAAGTATTGAAGCTTATTCAGGAGAACAACATCGAGTGGGTTGATTTCCGTTTCGTGGATCTGTCGGGCAAAGCTCACCACATTTCGGTCCCTGCAAGCGCGGTTGAAGAAGAAACGTTCGAGAACGGGGTTGCCTTCGACGGATCGTCGATTCCGGGCTTCCGCGGGATCGAAGAGTCGGATATGGTCATGATGCCGGATCCGGAATCGGTCTACATCGACGCTTTCACCGCTCATCCAACATTGAACATTATGTGCAACATCCATACGCCGGACGGCGACCGTTACGATCGCGACCCTCGCGGCATCGCCGAGAAAGCCGAAGAATTCATGCAAGCAAGCGGCGTGGGTTCGGCAGCGTTCTTCGCGCCTGAATCCGAGTTCTTCATCTTCGACGACGTTCGTTACCACAGCGGCATGAACGGCGCTTCGTTCGAAGTCGATTCCGAAGAAGCGGCTTGGAACACCAACCGCAAAGAAGAAGGCGGCAACCTCGGCTTCAAAGTGGGCGTCAAAGGCGGATACGTACCGGTCGCTCCGGTCGACAGCCAACAGGACATCCGCAGCGAAATGTGTCGTCTGCTCGAAGAAGCGGGCCTCGTGATCGAACGTCACCACCACGAAGTGGCGACTGCCGGTCAAGCGGAAATCAACTTCCGTTTCGACACGCTGAAGAAAACGGCCGACAACCTGCTCAAATACAAGTACATCGTGCACAACACCGCTCGCCAATACGGCAAAACGGCTACGTTTATGCCTAAACCGCTCTTCGGCGACAACGGCAGCGGCATGCACGTTCACCAATCGATCTTCAAAGACGGCGAGCCTTTGTTCTACGAAAAAGGCGGCTACGCGAACCTGAGCGAAATGGCGCTGAACTACATCGGCGGCATCCTGTACCACGCTCCGGCCCTGATCGCGCTGACGAACCCGAGCACGAACTCGTTCAAACGTCTGGTTCCGGGTTACGAAGCTCCGGTTAACCTCGTCTTCTCCAAAGGCAACCGTTCCGCGGCCGTCCGTATCCCGGTCGCTGCCGTAACGCCTAAAGGCTGCCGCATCGAGTTCCGTACGCCGGACTCCACGGCTAACCCTTACCTCGCTTTCGCGGCGATGCTGATGGCCGGCCTGGACGGCATCAAGAAGAAAATCAACCCGGTCGAGCTGGGCTACGGTCCTGCCGACAAGAACCTGTACGATCTGCCGGAAGAAGAGAAATCCCAAATCCGCAGCGTTCCGGGTTCCCTGGAAGAAGCGCTTGACGCGCTCGAAGCGGACAGCGCGTTCCTGACGGAAGGCAACGTCTTCTCCGAAGACTTCATCGCCAACTACATCGCGTTCAAACGCGCCGAAGCGAAACAAGTTTCGATCCGCGTTCATCCGCACGAATACAGCCTGTACTACGACTGCTAATCGCTTCCGGGCGATTCGCGAAATTGCGGGCCGCATAACGAAAGCCTCCGTCCCGACCGGGACGGAGGCTTTTTTATTCGGATTTCGCCGCCTGAACGGCGGCAGGGATATGCTTCGCGGCCGTATTGCGCGAAAAAAACGCCCGCCCGGCAAGGGGCGGACGTTACGGAGAGCTTGCCCAGCGGCTGAACTGCGCTTAGATCGCCGACTTCAGTTCGGAGGAAACGCGGTTGAGATCTTCGATCAGATCGGAGAAGCGCGTGAGCAGAGCGGCATAATCTTCATTCATACGGGCGACTTTGTCCGCTTCTTCTTCGGAAAGTTTCGACAACCGTCCGAGATTTTCCATCGAAGACGCGGCTTGTTGGGTGCCGGCGGAGATTTCTTCCGCCGAAGCGCTGACGCCCTGAATCCGCATTTCGGAATGTCCGGTTGCTTCAAGAATGCCGCGAAACTGTTCGCTGCTCGATTCCAGACGCTGCATGCCGTATTCGACTTCTTGGTTGATCAAGATCATTTCTTCGGACGAACGGCTGATTCGGCGACGAATTTCGGTTACGACGCCGGCGATCTCCTGTACGGCGGACCCGGTTTCTTCGGACAGCTTGCGCACCTCCGTGGCGACGACTTCGAACCCGCGTCCTTTTTCGCCGGCATGGGCAGCTTCGATCGCGGCGTTAAGCGCCAGCAGTTGAGTCTGAGAAGCGACGTCGCGGATAAAAGCGATCACGGAAGCGATCTGTTCGGACATGGTATCGAGTTCGCCGATCGAGGCCGAAGAAGCGGATACCTTCTCGCGAATTTGCTGCATTTGAGCGATCGCGTTTTGGACGGAGTGCGTTCCGGCTTCGGACTGTTGCGTCGCGATCTTGGCCTGTTCGGCCACTTCGCTGCTGATCTCCGCCACATGAAGGATGCCGTGCGCGATCTCGCCGATCGCCGCCGTGCTTTCCAGCGTGCCTTGCGATTGAAGCCGCGAGTGTCGGGCGATGTCTTTTACGGCGTCTACGATACGCCCGTTGACTTCCCGGCTGCTGCGTTGAAGGTCGGAAAGTTCGCCGGCCAGCGAAACGATTTGGTCGGACGTGCTGCCGGCCTGCATCATAATCTGCTCGAGCTGTTGTTTTTGCCGCAAAATGTCGGTACTCGCTTCGGCCCGCTTGAATTGGAAGTACATGCTGATCAGAAGGCCGGTCAAGACCAGAATGTAGCTGACTTTTTTCAGCAGATGGGCCGTATCGAAGCTGATATCGTAAGAGGAATGGGAGAGCGACATAAAGCCGAATTGCGTCATCAGTCCCGCAATGATGGACAGCACGAGCCAATGCTCGAAATGCCGGGTTTTCCAATGACCCAGTCGCAGATGGCCGTAGAGGGCGATCGCGAACAGCACGCCCGGAACCAGTTCCTGCGGACGGCCGATAAAGCTGCCTTCGACGTACGCTTTCGGAAGCGGTACGAAAATGAAAAACAAGAAGCAGGCCAGCGTCAATGCGCCCGTGATTCCGTAAACCAGCCGTTCGGCCCGTCTGCGATCGTCGGCTTCGTTCTGACGCCGCGTCCAGAACAACCAAGCCAGCACAAGAAGCACGGACAGGAACATTCGGGAAGCCAGCCAACTCCAGGCGACGAGCGAAGAAGAGACGGAAGGGAAGACATCCGCGAAAAAAGGAGACGTGACGACGGCGTGATAGCCGTCGAGCAGAGCGGTTCCGAGAAATCCGCTGCCGATCAGCAGCATGGAGGTCTGATTTTGCGTGTAGTAGTAGACGAGAGCGAGAATGCCGATGAAGGCGGCCAACATCGTAGCCATGATCTCCATCGAAGTGTGCAAAACGTTGCCGCCTTGCCAAGCGATGCTGCGGAGCGGAAGTTCGGCGAGAGCCAGAATAAGGAATAAGGCGGCATAACCCCAAGCGCGGTTTCGAGCGATGTGCATGTCGGATCTCCTTTTAATGGAAATTGGATAAGAAGTAGAGCTGATTACAACTATTGCAGTATAATGTCGAAAATTGTTGAGGTCAATTGTTTTCTAAAATTAATTTGTCCAAAACCGAAAACACGAACATTCTCGATTTTGTGGCGAAAAATGTACACCCTGTTTGGAAGACGTTCGTTATCGCTTTATCGCGTTGTGGTTTTACTTGAAGTAATGTTAGATTGCTGTTATCATTAACCCTAAATTATGGGCTTGAGGGGGCATTCGATTCATGAGTAAACGGGCTTACAACTTTAATGCGGGACCTGCGGCGCTGCCGCTCGAGGTACTCGAGCGCGCGCAAGCGGAGTTTGTGGAGTTTCAAGGAACCGGCATGTCGATCATGGAGATGTCCCACCGCGGCGCGGTCTACGAGAGCGTGCATAACGAGGCGCAGGAACGCGTACTGAAGCTGCTGGGCAATCCTTCGGGTTACAAGGTATTGTTCCTTCAAGGAGGAGCCAGCACGCAGTTCGCCACGATTCCGATGAATCTGCTGGAATCCGGCAAGAAAGCCGGCTATGTCATGACCGGAAGCTGGGCGTCCAAAGCGGCCAAAGAAGCCAAATTGATCGGCGACGTCTATACGGCGGCTTCCACGGAAGGCGACAAGTTTACGCGTATGCCTTCTCCGAGCGAGATCGACGTTCAAGAAAACTCGGCTTACGTACATATCACGTCCAACGAGACGATCGAAGGTACCCAATTTGCCGAATATCCGGATACCGGCAGCGTGCCGCTGATCGCGGACTTGTCGAGCGATATCTTCTGCCGCCCTCTCGATATCGAAAAATTCGGATTGATCTACGCCGGCGCTCAGAAGAATCTCGGGCCGTCGGGCGTGACGCTGGTCGTGGCTAGAGAAGAACTGCTGGCGCGGGAAGCGAAGAATATCCCGACGGTGTTCCGTTACGACACGCATCTGTCGAACAACTCGCTCTACAACACGCCGCCGTCTTTCTCGATCTACATGGTTAACCAGACGCTGCGCTGGTTGGAAGAGCAGGGCGGTCTGGAAGGCATCGGAGCCAAAAACGAAGCCAAAGCGAAACTGCTGTACGACGCGATCGACGGAAGCGGCGGATTCTACCGCGGCGTCGCTCAAGAAGGCAGCCGCTCGCTGATGAACGTTACGTTCCGTCTCGGTTCCGAAGATTTGGAGAAGGCGTTCGCCAAAGAAAGCGAGCAGCTCGGATTCGTCGGGCTCAAAGGACACCGCAGCGTCGGCGGTCTGCGCGCTTCGATCTACAACGCCGTTCCTCGCGCAAGCATCGAGGCTCTGGTGGACTTCATGGGCGATTTCGCCAAGCGCAACGGTTAAAACGCGAGCGGATCGTCGAAGCGGCGAAGGGAAACCTTCCCATAAGCCGGCGATTCGGGTAGTATAGAGAGCAGAAGAGACGGAAGAGCCGCCCGCTTCGGGCGGCTCTTCTTTCGCGTTGCGGGCGGCATTAGGCAGTCCGCCGCCCGATGCACGTCTGTCTTCAATGAAGAAATAGGAGTGAACAACCGACTATGGCATTGCATATCGTGTTGGTGGAGCCGGAGATTCCGGCGAACACCGGCAATATCTCGAGAACCTGCGCCGCAACGGATACCCATCTGCATTTGGTCCGTCCGCTCGGCTTCCGTACGGACGACGCTTCGTTGAAGCGGGCAGGACTCGATTACTGGCCGTCCGTCAAGCTGGAGTATCACGATTCGTTCGCGGAATTGCAGGCGAAATATCCGGAAGGCCGCTATTTCTACGCGACGACCAAAGCGACCAAGCGCTACAGCGACATCGAATTCCGCGACGGAGACTTTCTCGTTTTCGGCAAAGAAACGAAAGGGCTGCCGGTCGAACTGCTGGAAGCGAACCCGGAGACCTGCGTGAGAATGCCGATGCGGACCGATCACGTCCGTTCGCTGAATCTGTCGAACTCGGTCGCGATCATGCTCTACGAAGCGCTGAGACAGCTTGATTTCCCGGGCATGGAATAAAAGAATCGAAGGCGCGGACAACCGCCGTCCGAGCCTTTCTTATTATTAGCAGGGAAAATGTCGGATTAGACAAAAAACCGATAATTAACCAACGTTTCTTTTTTTTGTTGAACAAGAAGGAATTCGTAATCCGACCTCGAATATCTAATGTTGGGTTTGCAGAATCATTTCTGCAGGTGGGGCAGAAACAGCAAACTAATAACAGAAGAGGTGTTTTCAATTATGAAACCTGCTGGAGTAGTCCGGAAAGTCGACCAACTGGGGCGCATCGTGCTCCCGAAATCGCTGAGAAAAAGATATCAAATGAACGAAGGCGATCCGGTCGAAATTTTGGTCCAGGGCGATCATATCATTTTGGAGCGTTACCGTCCCAAATGTGTGTTCTGCGGTTCGATCGATGAGGTCAGCGAGTTTAAGGATCGTTACATCTGCGGAGCTTGCGTATCCGAGATGATGCAGATTCCGAAGCACGGCTGATCCGCATTGAAAACATCCGTGTACGCAAAAAAAGAGCCTTAGGGCTCTTTTTTTCGTGGATCGTATACGCGCGAAAAGACAGTGATCTAGCGGAAAAACAAAAAGTTCGTCGGCACCGGACGCATATTGCCGTCCGACGGATGATTGACGACGCGGCCGTTCATGACCAACGTGGACGAACCTCCGCCGTCCAAGTTATACGCGTTGACGACGCCGATCTTGTACAGCTGTCCTTGAATCTCTTCCAACGTCGCGCCGGAGCGGCCGCCCTCGTTATAGCCGTCGATGACGAAAATAATGAGCTGATCGTCTTTGTAGCTGCCGATGATCGTGCGCGGAGCGCGTTTGGGCGATGCTTTCCATTTGGTCGGAATCGGCGTTTTCTGACCGTTCTTCAGCAGGATCGGCACGAAAGAAGCGCCGAACCGCGGCTGAAGCCGATCCAATTCGGCCTGCTGTCTGAACTGTCCGCCGATCAGTTTGCCGGAGCCGTTCAACCCGACGAAATACAGGTCTTTGAAGCTGGATTCGAATCCGGTCACGTATTTGCCGTCCATGACGGTCGTGCTGAGCGGATAACGTTTGCCGTCTTGATCGGCGAAACCGCCGGCATTGATGCCCGCTACGGCGCCGTGGCGCTCTACCGCTTTGAGCGTCGTCTCGGAGCTTCCGAGCGTCTCGCCCGCCAGGCTCATGCGCATGGCCGACGGATCTTTCAATTTGACCTTCATGGCGTAACCTTTGTAGGTCACGGCATTGACGCGGAACAGTTCGATCCGAATCTTGTCGCTTTCGCTCGTCTCGATCGGATTGCCGAGCTTGGAGCGAATCCGCTTATCGTAGATGTTCTCCGGGCGCTGCGCCTGCACGGACGCTTTCTGCACGATGGAGGACATGGTTCGCGTCGTTTCGTTGTAGAGCGTCAGCGTCTTCTTAAGCGAAGCGGAAGTCGATTTGGCGCTGACTTCGGCCTTCTCCAGATCCTGAAGCAGCTTCGCGGACGAAGGGCTCAGGCTCGACGCCGTCTTGTACTTATCGGTATCCAATTGCAAATCGGGCCGAGGCGGAAACAGCAGCAGGCACAGCAGCAGGCCGAGAACGGGAGCCGTCAGAAGCATGAAAAAGCGGTTCGTCCGCTGGATTCGCGTCATTTGAGCAGATCCATCTTCTTCTGAAGCTCGCTGAGTTGGGACTTGACCTCGTTCAGCTGCGTGTAGAGCTTGTTGCTGTTGTCCGTCTTGTTGTTCGCGTTATCCTTGGTAAAGGTGAGCAGCTCGTTGAACGAGTCGACTTTGCCCTGCAAGGCGGCTACCTGTTGATTCAGCTGCGCGAATTGTTTTTCGTAATCGGCGCGGAGATCGGCCATCTGCGTCTCGGTCTGCGTCCGAAGAGTCGCCAGCGTCTGCTCTTGCAGCCTCTGACTGTATTCGTAAGCCGCGTAAACGAACAGCGCGATGATCACGACCCAGAACAGCAGGAACCATCTGACGGGAAGCCTGTCCTTTTTCCTGCTGCGAGAAGGGGCAGAGGTAGGTCCCGTTGAAGCTTTCATGATATCACCTCGTCAAAAAATTAAAGAAAACGGTCAAGCCCGAATTTCAGCTTTCATTCTATCATGCGGGGTTTTATTTCGCAAAAGCCCGTTTGCACGTTTTCAGCAAGAATCTTTCGATTTGCAAAAACGGACAATCGTTCTTTTTTCTATTGTTCCGACCAAGCGGAGACGACGGTCGCGTATTCGTTCAGAGCGGCCGTCCCGGCTTCGGTCAAGCGGTATCGGCCTCTGGACACCCGTTCGAACCAGCCGTAATGATTATCGCGAAGAATCGACGCCGCTTTTCCGACGCCGCTGGCTTCTTTTAGCTGTACGGGGGAAGATTCTCCGAACATCCAGAGCTGGCGGGCGACTTTCAGCGCGTTTTCGCGGTAAGCGGTCACGATTTTGCGTTTGGTCGATCCGCCCGTATTATGGTCTCCGCTGCGGGCATCGAACTCGGCTCGCAGGCGTTTGGCGCGAAGCCCGCTTTTTCGGGCATTTCCGGTTTCCGCTTCGCAGAGCACCTCCACGAAAGGCGCTTTGGTCTTGTAGAAGGTGACGACGATCAGACCGAGTCCGAGTCGTGCGCAGATCTGCGCGATTTCGCCGAACCGCTGGTTATGCGCGCCTTTTTTCGTCCGATTTCGTTCGACCGCGAGATAGACCGATCCGCCGAGCCGCTGCCGGTCGGCGCCTTGAAGCAGCAGTTCCAGCGTGAAGGTCTTCTTCATCTCGACGATCAGCGGACGTTCTTCGTTTTGCCGATAACCGAGCAGGTCGCAGTGGCGAACCTCGCTTTTGACCGAATAGCCCCGGGCCTCGAAAAAAGCTTTGAGCGGCGGATACAGTTCGGTCTCGTATTTGACAGCCATAATGCGGAATCCTCCGATGCATAAATTCGATACTTTATCTTACCTCTTCGTAAGGGACTTGGCAAAAAAGCTTGTCGCGCAAACGACACCTATATATAATAGAAGGAAAAAACATGGGTTTCCGGGCGGATGATCGCCGAAAGGCATTTCCGGCCGTGAAGGAGGTAAAACGATGGCTTCGATTCACGACGTGGCCAAAGAAGCGGGAGTGTCCGTTGCGACCGTTTCTAAGGTAATTAACAATTATCCGGACGTAAGCGACAAAACGCGCAAAAAAGTCAGTCAAACGATCAAACGTCTTAAGTATCATCCGAACGTCGCCGCCAGAGGACTGGTCAAAGGTCGCTCTTGGACAGTCGGCGTTTTTCTGACTACGCCTTTCACCAATCCGTTCGTTACGGAACTGCTTGAAGGCATCAAGACGGCGCTGCAAAACAGCGGTTACGATCTGGTTCATCTTTCGACGCGTTTCGACGATCCGGGCTATTCGTTCGTCGAACATTGTCTCAGCCGGAACGTGGACGGGGTTGTCGGCTTCGGCGTGGATCGCAACGACCCGCACTTGGAAGAACTGCTCGATTCGGACATTCCGACGATGTTCGTCGACGCGGACATCCGCGGTCGCCGTGCCGGCTATATTACGACGGAGAACAAAGCAGGAATCATGCAGGCCGTGGAGCATCTGACCGAATTGGGCCATTCCCGAATCGCATTCGTCTCGGGCGAGTTGAACAAAGCGGTCGGCATGCTTCGCCACGAAGGGTACATGGAAGGCATGAAGCTGCATAAACTGCCTGTACAAGACGATTACGTGAAGATCAGCGACTATTCGATGGAAGGAGGCACGCGGGCGATGACGGAGCTGCTGGAGCTTGCGGAACGTCCGACCGCCGTTATCTGTACATCGGACATGATGGCGTTCGGCGCGATCAACGTCATTCATCGCAGCGGCTTGTCCGTGCCGGAAGACATCTCCGTGATCGGCTTCGATAATACGTATTATTCGGAGATTTTTAGTCCGGCCTTGACGACGGTCAACCAGAATATCCGTTCGATCGGTTCGCATGCGATCGAGACGTTGATCACGATGATCGAGAACAGCGAGTTTACGCCGTCCGTCGTGACCGAACCTTCCAACTTGGTCGTACGCTGCACGACGGCGAAGCCGCGCGAAGCTTCCGCTTCCCAAAAGCCGAAGAAATCCCGCTCCAAATCTTAAACCCGGCGCGCCGATTCTCGGAACCCTGCTGCAATTGCGGCAGGGTTTTTCTTCGTTTCATAAATCGCGGCAGATACTAACAAAATAATTTTATTCGAATTTTGTTTTCCTAATAAAATAAAAATGGGATAAAAAATTCGAAAATTATTGAAATCCGCGAACAGGGATGATACGGTGTGAAAGAAAGAAAAAGCGGTTACACTCTCGATATTGGAGGAAGACGCCTTGAACGAAATCACACGGGATTTGCAGAACTGGACATTCAGAGCTTCGGGGGAAACGGAGTGGCTTCCGGCCGTCGTACCGGGCTGCGTACATAGCGACCTGTACAAGAACGGGAAGATTCTCGACCCTTATTACGGAACGAACGAACACGATTTGCAGTGGATCGACAAACGGGATTGGGAATACGAGAGCGTATTCGAAGTGCCGCAGGAACTGTTAAACCAAGAGCATATCAACCTCGCGTTCGACGGTCTGGACACGTATGCCGACGTTCGCTTGAACGGAGAGGTCGTTTTGTCGGCCGATAACATGTTCCGGACTTGGAACGTACCGGTCAAGAATCGTCTGAAAAGCGGAGAGAACCGTCTGCATATCACGTTCCGTTCGCCGATAAACGAAGATCTGCCTAAGCTGGCGGAGCTCGGCTACGCGCTGCCGGCGGCCAACGATCAGTCGGAACTGGGCGGACTGGGCGACAAGCGGGTGAGCGTGTTCGCGCGCAAAGCGCCTTACCATTACGGCTGGGACTGGGGGCCGCGGTTCGTGACCAGCGGCATCTGGCGCGCGATTCGTCTGGAAGCTTGGACCGGTCTGCGGATTACGGACCTGTTCATTCGTCAGCACGAAGTGACGAAGGACCGAGCCAAGCTGACCGCGACGGTCGCCGTCGAATCCGATCGGGAGTTCGAAGGACGCCTGCGGATCGCGGCGGAAGGCTTGTCGTTCGAACGCACGGAGCAGATTCGTCTCGGCGAAAACGTTTTGCGTTTCGAGATCGAAATCGACGAGCCCAAGCTGTGGTGGTCGAGAGGACTGGGCGAAGCGCATCTGTACGACTTCACGGCCGAGATTCTCGAAGGCGAATCGGCCTGCGCGAAGAAGAACGTCAAGACGGGACTGCGCAGCGTCAAGCTGAAGCGGGAGAAAGACGGCGCCGGCGCTTCGTTCTATATCGAACTCAACGGCGTGCCCGTATTCGCCAAAGGCGCGAACCATATCCCGAACGACAACTTCGAGACCGACGTGACGCGCGAGCGTTATCGGTACGAGATCGTGTCGGCCGCCGAAGCGAACATGAATATGCTTCGCGTATGGGGCGGCGGCATCTACGAAGAAGACGCGTTCTACGAACTGTGCGACGAATACGGCATCATGGTCTGGCAGGACTTCATGTTCGCGTGCAGCATGTATCCGGGCGACGAAGCTTTCTTGGAAAGCGTGCGCCACGAGGCGGAAGACAATGTCCGTCGTCTGCGCAATCATCCGAGCATCGTGCTCTGGTGCGGCAACAACGAGATCGACTCCGCATGGGCGCATTATCATCCGGACGGAGGCTGGGGTTGGAAAAAAGCGTATAACGAAGAACAGCGCAATCGGATCTGGGCCGACTACGAAGCGATCTTCCATCGGCTGCTGCCGGCCGCCGTCTCGAAGCTGTCGCCGGGCGCGGAATATTGGCCGTCTTCGCCGCTCGTCTCGCTGACGGGCGACGAGAATCAGCACGCGCATCCGGGAACGTCGGAAGGGGATATCCATTATTGGGGCGTCTGGCACAATTCCGAACCGTTCGAGAACTATAACAAATATATCGGCCGTTTCATGAGCGAATACGGCTTCCAATCGTTCCCCGAGCATAAGTCCGTGCTGCAATACGCGCCGGAAGACGCGCTTCGCCTCGATTCCGAGATCATGTTGGCGCACCAGAAGAACGGCCGGGGCAACTTCCTGATCAAAGAATACATGGACAAGTATCTGCCGGAGCCGAAAGATTTCGTTTCTTTCCTCTATATGAGTCAGGTGCTGCAAGCGGAAGCGATGCAATCGGCGATCGAAGCGCATCGACGCAGCAAGCCGTACTGCATGGGGACTTTGTACTGGCAGATGAACGACAGTTGGCCGGTCGCTTCGTGGTCGGGCATCGATTATTACGGACGTTGGAAAGCGCTGCATTATTACGCGAACCGGAGCTTCCGCGATCTGTCCGTTTCGATCGACGGAACCGACGGGGAAGAGCTGAACTTCCATGTCTTGAACGATACGTTGAACGCGGAATCCGTCACGCTGCACTTGCGTCTGCTGAGTTTCGACGGCACGACGATCCAAGAATCCGAGCTGCCGGTTCAGGCCGAAGCCAACAGCGCCGCGAAGGTCTATTCGCTGAAATCGGCCGAACTGCTGGGCGAAGCGTCGCCCGAACGTACCGTGCTGGCGGCCGAGCTCGTGCAAGGCGGGCGGGTGGTCGATCGCCGCACGCATTATTTCGTATCGACGAAAGCGATCGAACTGAGCAAGCCGACCATTCGCGCGACTCGCACGGACGACGGCGAAGGCCGGACGACGATCGTGCTGGAAACGGACGTTCTGGCGAAGCAGGTCTGGCTGTCGGCCGAAGCCGAAGGCGCTTTTACCGACAACTATTTCGACCTGCTGCCGGGCGAGCAGATTACGGTAGAGTTCCGAGTCCGCCGCGAAGACGGCACGCTGGCGCACGGCGCGGCCGGAGCGGTCGAAACGCGATCGATGGCGGATTTCATCAAGTAAAAGCTGTTTTTGCAGGCAGGCAAGCCGCTTTCCCGATAGGGAAGGCGGCTTGTTCGCGCTTGTACCGCCGCCTGAGCCGGGCGTATAATGGGACGGACAAAGCTTCGACGACAAAAGACGAAAAAGGAAGTGCATGATGGAACCGACACCGATCCGGACCACAAGAAGCTATAAAATGGCGCGGGTATTCCCGACCGACGTCAACAGCTATCATACTTTGTTCGGCGGTAAGCTGATGGCCTATATCGACGATATCGCTTCGATCGCCGCCGCCAAACTTTCGCGCGCCAACACGATTACGGCTTCGACGGATTCCGTCGACTTTCTGTACCCGATCTATATGACCGACTCCGTGACGCTGGAATCGTTCGTCACTTGGACGGGCCGAAGTTCGATGGAGACGTTCGTGAAAGTCATTCGCGAAGATCTGAAGACGGGAGAACGGCAGATCGCCGCGACGGCTTTTCTGACTTTCGTAGCCATGGACGATAACGGACGCAAGATCGAAGTCGCTCAGGTCTATCCGGAGACGGAGGAAGAACAGAAGCTGCACGAGAGCGCGCCGGTCCGTGCCGAGATGCGCAAGCAGAGAAGAGAAGCGAGCCGGACGTTGGCGGCCTTTCTGACGCGCGGCTATCCGTGGGAACCGGTCGAATAGAAAATTTCTATATAAAGAAACCAGTACGCTGATCGAAAATAAGGTGAGGTTTCGCCCCCGGAAACCCGCTTGAACCGTGCGTGTTTCCGAAGGGCTCAAACCTTAGATTGAATTCGATCAACTCACTAACTTTATTTTATTCAGCAGCTTGTAAAAGTGTTCAAGATCGTTTATGATGAAAAAAGAAAAAGTCGTCTGGATGTTCGTGGAAGTTTCCGAAAAAGGATTATGTAACTGAATCGTGACAATTTTCACATGCAGACGGCGAAAAATGGTTTAAAATAAAACTATAAAAAACAAATGAATAAAGGATCTTCGGGGTAGGGTGAAATTCCCGACCGGCGGTGATGGTTCGCTAAGCGAACCCAGCCCGCGACTCCCGAGCCGCTTTCGAAGCGGCAGGGACTGATCTGGTGAGATTCCAGAGCCGACGGTACAGTCCGGATGGGAGAAGATCAAGCGCAGACATGCCGGTGCAGACCGACCGCAGGTTTCTTTACGAGACCTGCCGCGGGATATTTGCTTCGTCCATGTTCTGCCGCTGAACCTTCAATGATGCAATCTTAGCCCCGAACGCCGCGTTTTACTCGGCTTCGGGGCTTTTTGCGCACGAGATCCCCCTTATTCGGATAAGGAGACTTGGGAAATGAAAACGGCCAATCGCAACGACTTCGTACAAACAAGCACAACTGGAGGCGGAAAATCGATTTTTGCTAAGCCGAGCAACGGCTTCTGGCTGATCGTGCTGGGAGCGGCGCTCTGGGGCGTCGATCCGCTGTTCCGCATCATCCTGCTTCATTCGATGACTTCTTCGCAGATCGTGCTGCTCGAACACGTCGTGATCGCTTTGTTCGTCGCTCCGATCTTGTGGAAAAACCGTGCGGAATTGAAAGGGATCGGCCTGCGTCACGTCGGAGCGCTGTTGTTCATTTCTTGGGGCGGATCCGCTCTGGCGACTTTGATGTTCACGCTCGCTTTGCAGCATGCCGGCGGCGCGTTCAATACGGTTCTGCTCCTGCAAAAACTGCAGCCGCTGTTCGCGATCATTCTGGCTCACTTCATGCTGAAAGAATCGCTGCCGCGCAACTTTGCTCCGCTGCTCGTGCTGGCGCTGGGCGGCACGTATCTGCTGACGTTCGGTTTCACCGTACCGTTCGGTCATGCCGGCGAATTCATGCAAATCGGCAGTCTGCTGGCGCTGGGCGCCGCCGCTCTCTGGGGCGGATCGACGGTCATGGGGCGTTACATGGTCGGCAAGCTGAAGTACGAGACGGTCACTTCGCTGCGCTTCATTCTGGCGCTGCCGCTGCTGCTGGCGATCACGGCCGGAGAAGGTCAAGCTTGGATGCTGCCGGCAGGCGGTCTGGCTCTGACGCTGGTCGGCGTCAACCTGCTGCTTCAAGCGCTGCTGCCGGGTCTGCTCAGTCTGTTGGCTTATTATAAAGGTCTCAAAACGACCAAAGCTTCGGTAGCGACATTGGCCGAACTGAGTTTCCCGATGGTCGGCGTGCTGGTGAACTGGCTGTACGGCGGCGAACTGCTGACCATCGCTCAAGTCGTCGGTTTCGTGTTGATCTGGTCGGTATTGTTCGTCATCTCCCGTCAGCAGACGCAGGAGATCGGACCGGAGCAGCTGGCCAAACAAGCGGCTTAAAGCGAATCGGTGCTAACGTCATCGCATAAATAAGGTTGAAAATCGACAAGCGCTCGCTGGTGATTCATTCCGGCGAGCGCTTTTTATTCGGCGAAAATTCCGGGGCGCTGCGCCTTTCAACGAGTTTGCGTATGCGGCCGGATCTTCGCGCGCGGCGCAATCCCGAGTTTTATCACCGTTCGACGGATATGTTATGATTGATCTATTACAGAAAGAAACGGAGAGAATCTCATGAATCGACAAGAAACCTGGCCGGCGCGTACCAACGACCGACCCTTCGTCCAGCTTATCCCCGACGTCCAGTTCGAACGATTCGCCGGCGGCAAAACGCTCAGCTTGAATCTGCTGCTGCCCAAAAGCGACCGTCCCGTTCCGCTGATCGTCTGGATCGTGGGCGGCGCTTGGATCAGCTGCAATGCGTCGCGCAATCTGCCGCAGATGATGATGCTCGCCGAGCGCGGCTACGCCGTCGCCGCCATTCAATACCGCTTGGCTCATGAAGCGCGGTTCCCGGCGCAGATCGAAGACGCCAAAAGCGCGCTGCGTTTCCTGCGCGCCAATGCGGACAAGTACGGCCTGGATGCAGGCCGCGTCGGCGTATGGGGCCATTCCGCCGGCGGACAGCTGGCGGCGCTGCTCGGCGTGACGGGCGGCTCGCCGGAGTTCGAGACGGCGGAGCATCTTCCGCAGTCGACCGCCGTGCAGGCCGTGGTCGATTTCAGCGGCCCGATCGATATCGAATTGGACTTCCAGAGCGAATTCCATATGCCGGTCATGGCCCTGATGCTCGGCGGCACCATTCGCATGAAGCCGGAACTCGCGCGCAGCACGAATCCCGTGAATTATCTGGACGGCCGCAAGCTGCCGCCGTTCTTGATCATGCACGGGGACGCCGATACCACCGTCCCGCTCCGGCAAAGCCGACTGCTGCATGACGCTCTGAGCGCCGCCGGCGCAAGCTCGGAATTTATCGTGCTCGAAGACACCGGTCATTCGACTGCCGAGATGCTGGTCCGCGACGATGTGATGAACAAAGTCGCAAACTTTTTCGATACGCATCTGAAAGCTTAATCTAAAAAACGACGTTCTGAAAAAGGCAGGCGCGGCGAATTTCGCCGCGCCTGCCTTTGCGTTTTGAGAAATTTTAATTTTTTGCGAAGTGAAGAAGCCTAAAAAGTACCTAGAAGAGAGACGGCTCGCTTCTCCCGCGAATAGAAACTTCCCGCCCTTTGCGCCAATCTAAGGCGCCATCCCCCGCCTTTTTCAGAACGTCGTAAAGCCCAACCGCATCTGAATCCGATACACCAGATCCTTCATCCAAGTCGTCGCTTCCAGATGTTCTTCCAGATCGAGCGTGTAAGTCGCGTCTTGATTGTTCCAGATCCGTTCGAAATACTGCCGAATCTCGCCCATCAGCGGACTGTCGGCCGCGCTGCGAACCAACAGATCGTTTTCCAAATTGTAATCTTTGAGATTGCGCGGCGTGAAGTTGGTCGACCCGGCCATGACGCTGCTTTCTCCGTTCGCGCGGTCGACGAACATCATTTTGGTATGATACTGTTCTTTGGTCGTGTTGTACCAGCGAATCTCGATTTTTTCCGGCACTTCGCTGTGCAGTTCGGCGGCGACCGGCCGGTTCGGAATGCCGATCTTGTCCCGGCCGAACGCATTTTCGTTGGGATCGAGCACCAGCTTGACCGCGACGCCGCGATCGGCCGCTTTCGTCAATTCGCTTAATACTTTTTTGTCCGCCAGATAGAACATGCCCATCCAGATCGTATCGCCGGACTCGGCCGCGCCGATCTCTTCCAGCACATGGTCGTAGACTTTGCCTTCCGTCAAATACTGCACCGCATAAGGTCCGCTTTCGTTTTCCCCGCTGCTCGTCGGGTAAGAAGGAAGAGTGCCTCCGCCCGAGAAGCCGAGAATCGCTTGTTCCGCTTTGAGCATGTCGCCGATGATCGGGCCGCTGACTTCGAGCGCCACATTGGAATGGTACGCGCTGGCATCGTGAATGTTGCCGCTCGAGATCAATGCGCTTTTTTCCGTGATAAACGCTTTGCGGTGGTTCGCTTTGACGTTCAGCAGCTTCAGGTAAGAGCGAAGCGTGATGTCCGGACCGTCGCTGGCCATCAGATTGGGCATCCAGCCGTGACCCGATTGGCCGAACCATTGAACGAACGTACGCCAGAACGCGGAATAGATCGGCGTGGAGTCCCGCAGCGGATCGGTATCGGTTACCACGACGCGAATCCCGGCCTTTTTAAGACTTTCCAGCAGTTCGTTGGCGGACGAACCGTAGTTGGTGTTGACTTCGTCGGTAATGAACGTAATATCGAGATCCGGTACCGCTTGTTTGCGTTCGATCAGCGTTTTCGCGAGCTTGGCGCTGACTTTCGGATATTCCTGTCCTTCGTGCGTATAGTCGTTGAACAGGAAGACGTCGATCACGATAAATTTTTCCGCCTCGTTGATCATTTCGATCGTCCGGTCGAAGATTTGCCGTTCCTGCGTGAATTCCCGGCCCGGGACCGGATAAGTGAGGTCGTGCAGAAAATCGACCTGCTGCATTCGGTAAACGCGGCTTTCGTACGAGATGCCTTCGGGCAGCGGTTTGTGCATCTGATACACCAGAACCGCAAGCAGCCATACGGCCAACAGAAGCAGCAGGATACCTATCGTTTTTTTTCGCCGTCGAGGCTTGCGCTCTCCGGTCTTTCGGTTCTTGCTTCCGAACGACGTAGGCCTGCGGCTCGACGCTTGCATGATCGTGCCGCTGCGATGCGTCGTCCATCGTTCTTCGTCACCCATCACGTTCCTCCTTCTCTGCGGGCATGCCGGATGCCTAGCTTTCTATCTGTATATAACAACAAGCAAGCAGGACTGACGCATCGGCATCTCGACAAAAAGCGAAAATCTTCGTTGCTTCCCGCTGTCTTTTAACGAAAACTTGAGATAAAATACGCTGTAAGAACGATTGTCGATTACGCGGAGAGCGAAGGGAGTTCGCCTTGAAAAATTCATTGGGGTTGTTAGGAGAGATATTTGCGAAAAGCGAGTTGTATCGGCCGCTGTTTATGTATCATCCCGACGCGATCTATGTGATGGATATGGCGGGCCGATTGATTTATGCGAATCCTGCGACCGAACGCATTAGCGGTTATACGCTGGAAGAGCTGCAAACGATGGATATGCGCAAGCTGTATCCCGAAGGAGAACGGGCCAAAAGTCTGAGCGGACGTACCGCGATGGGAGAAGCGAAGCAGCGGGATTTCAAAGTGAAAATCGTCCGCAAAGACGGAGCGCTGCTCACGTTGGCCATCACTTATTTGGCTATCGAACAAGGCGGAAAGCGCGTAGGAATCTACGGAATCGCCAAAGACATCACGGAAGAAGAACTTCAAAAGCGCAAGTTGAACGAGCAGGAGAAATTGTATCGTTCCTTGTTCGAATATAATCCGGCGGGCATTCTGTCTTTCGATCTGAAAGGGCGCTGCCTGTCGGTGAATCCCAATCTGGAAGCGATGACGGGGTACGCGAACGAAGAACTGCGCGAACAACCGTACTCGCTGTTGTTCGCGCCGGAATCGGCGGAACGTTTGAATCAACGTTTTCGACGCACGCTGCAAGGAAGTTCGGGGAACTTCGAAGCTCGATTGTTAGCGAAAGACGAACAGAAGATCGACGTGAATATTACCACCCTGCCGATCATCGTGGACGGAGAAGTGCTCGGCGTATATATGCTTGCCCTCGATATCACCGAATGGAAACGTCAGATCGAGCGCGGCCAAGAATTGACGGATCAATATACGGCGATTCTGAACGCGGTATCCGAAGGCATATTCGAGATCAACCGGGAAGGGCAATCCGTATTCATCAACCAGTCGGGAGCCCGTCTGTTAGGGTATACGGTTGAAGAATTCCGCGACGTATATAACCATGATCTGATTCACCATAGCCGTTCCGACGGCAGTCCTTATCCGATCGAAGATTGCCCGATCCACAAGAGCATGCGGGAAGGCGTAGCTCGGGCCGTAAGCGGGGAAGTCTTCTGGCGCAAAGACGGAACGAGCTTGCTGGTCGATTATCGGGTCAATCCGTTATTCGAGAACGGCGAGCCGGCAGGCGCGGTGATCGTATTCAAAGACGTAACGAGCGAAGACGAGATCGCCCGGCAGAAAAGCGAGACGCAGCGCGGATTCAGCGAGCGGGCGGAGTTCCTGAATCTGATGAGCCACGAGATTCGGACGCCGCTTAACGGCGTATTGGGCATGGCGGAGCTTGTGCAGGAGAGCGGACTGAACGAGGAACAGCAGCTCTACGTGGATACGCTGCTGCGCAGCGGACGGGCCTTGCAGGGCATAGCCGATCGTCTGCTCGATTTTAACGCCGCGGAGAGCGGTACGGTCGTTTTCGAACACGAACCGTTCGACGCCCGATATTTATTGAAGGAAGTCGCGGATTCTTTTTCGGTGCAAGCCGAAGCTTCGGGCGTCGAGTTGACGACGAGAATCGGAGAACCTTTTCCTGCCGAGCTTGTGGGCGATGCGGGCAAACTCCGTCGCATCCTGATCGGACTGGTCGGAAACGCGGTGAAATTCACTTCCCGAGGTTCGATCCGGGTCGCGGCGGAGTGCATGGTGCGGCCGAGGACCGGAGAAGGCGAATTGGTCCGCTGCGTACTGAAAGTGGAGGTGCGCGACACGGGAATCGGAATACCGGCGGATAAGCTCGAACTGCTGTTCCAGCCTTTTTCGCAGATTCATTCGGCTCTGGATCGCAGTTACGAAGGAACGGGATTGGGACTGGCGATCTGCAAGCGGTGGATCGAAGGGATGGGCGGCACGATCTGGGTCGAGAGCCGGGAAGGTCACGGCTCGGTCTTCTCTTTCACGCTCCCGATGCTGTGCGAAGAATAGAATCCGGAGTCATCGCGCCTTTGGCAAAAACCGCCGCATTCTTCCTTGCGAAAAGGAGAATGCGGCGGTTTTTGAGATTGCTGCGGTTTTCGATTCGATCAACTTTTTTTGGCGTACATCAACCCGATGGTTCCCGGACCGCAGTGCGTCGAGATGACGCAGCCGGCCGAAGACATCAGCACTTCTTCGGCATCCGTTTCCCGAAGGATCATGTCGCGAAGACGGACCGCGTCTTCTTCGGCGGCCGCGTTCACGACGACGACGGGACCGTCCAGACGGTCTTTGTTAGCAAGCAAATTTTGCAGCATCTTGTCGATCGCTTTCTCCCGTTTGCCTCGAACTTTATAAGCGGGAGTCATCTTGCCGTCGATCACTTTGATGATCGGACGGATGCTGAGCAGACTGCCGATCAGGTTCTGCATCCCCGAGCAGCGGCCTCCTTTATGCAGGTATTCGAGCGTATCGATCGCAAACTCGGTTTCGATCTCCGGACGCATCCGTTCGAGTTTGTGCACGATGTCGCCCACGTCCATGCCTTCTTCGGCATAGCGCGCCGCGCGCAGAACCTGAATCCCGATCGACGTCGACAGGTTGAGCGAGTCGAATACGGTCACGCTGCCCGGACCGAAATCGTTGGCCGCGATGCGCGCGTTCTGATAAGTGGACGATAAATCCGAGGACAACGCGATATAGAGAATCCGTTCGCCTTTTTCGATATAAGGAGCGAAAGCTTGACTGAAGTCGGCCGGCGAAGGGGCTGCCGATTTCGGAAGCTTGCCCTGCCTCGATACTTTATCGAACAATTGATTCGGCGTCAGATCCACACCGTCGCGGTAAGTTTGATCCTCGAATACGACATACAGCGGGACGATGCCGATCCCGTAACGCTGCCGCAATTCCGGAGGCAGATCGCTGGTGCTGTCGGAAAAAATTCGGATGTTGGACATGTTCATCTCCTCGTAACCGCTCCCGCCTGTTTGGCAAGCAAATTTGCGGGCGAAATGGCTTTAAGTCAAGTGTGCCGCATACGAGCGACAAGGTCGGTCGAGGCCGCACACGGAAGTGCCGCTTCAAGCGGTGCGGCACTTCCGTACAGTATACCATGATCCGGGGCAAATCGGCAGGCAAGCACGCAAAGGGGCCGACGCCGTCGAAGCGAAGGTCCCTTTGCGGTAATGCCGGATTCTTCGGGAAGGCGCGGCTTTACATGCCGCCGGCCGCTCCCATTACCGTGCTGATGAGGATAAAACCGCCGCCCGTCAGAACGCAAAGACCGTTAAGGATGGTTCCGATGATGGCGAATACTTTTTTGCGGTCTTTGACGACGAGCCCGATGATGCCCAGAATCAAGCCGATCAGGTTCAAGATGGCGGCGCCCAGAATGCCGAAGCCCGCAAAGCCGATCGCCATGAGCAGATTTCCGTTTTCGAGCGATTCGATGTTGGCTACTTGTCCGGTCGAGTCGACCATCGAAGCGACGGTGCCGATGATCGCCACGATGCACACGATGAACAGCAGGATGCCGATCAGGGCAAGCACGAACGACGCGATGCCGAGCCCCGAATGTTTCAGCGGACCGAACCGGCGGTCGTCGCGCGGATACTCGTCGTAAGGGCTGGGACCGTCTACGGGACTGAACGGCGGATTCATTCGTTCTTCGTAGCTGCGGCCGTCTTCGCTGCGATAAGGATCTTCGCTGCTGCCGATGCTTCTTTCGTCGCGCTCAGGATCTTTACGCAGATCTGGCCCGTTCGGTCGGCCGTCGGGGCCGCCGGAAGGCGGGAAACGATTGTCCATTTTTCAACTCTCCTTTATTATGGAAGCTTTTACTTGATTACTCTTTCATATCTTGCCTTAAAAATCAACCCTGAACAACAAGCTTTTTGCTTCATACGAACGAGAAACGGAAGCGTTTCGTTATCGGCGAAGACGAGCGGGCGAAAAGGCGGATTTTCGGGGTTCGTCTGGCCTTTCCGCATAAATCGTCCTATAATAAGTTGCGATTTGCGAATCCGGACGAACTTTGTTCCGTTCGCTTCATCTTCGAAGAAAAGAGGGGAAAGCATGCAGAGAAAAATCGCGGTCACGGCTTGCATAACGGCTTTGGTCGGCGTCGCTCTGGGAGCGTTCGGAAGTCACATTTTGGGCAGCCGAATCGGAGAAGATTCGCTGAAGACGTTTCAGACCGGCATCCAATATCATTTCATTCATGCGTTGGCGATGCTGATCGTGGCGATTGCCATGGGCGTATGGGGAGAGTCGCGTCGATTGGCATGGGCCGGATGGTTGTTTTTCGTCGGCATTCTCATGTTCTCCGGCAGCTTGTACCTGCTCAGCGTAACGGGGCTGAAGATATTCGGACCGATCACGCCGCTGGGCGGTCTGGCTTTCATGGCCGGTTGGATCTTGCTGGCGCTTGCGGCAGGCCGAAAAGCCCGCTAAGACCGCGCAACCCTATCCGGGCAATAGGAAAAAAGCCTTCGCTATCCGTTAATCTCCGGAAGGCGAAGGCTTTTTGATCTGCTTGCGCTTATTGGCCGCTGAGTTCGTCGATCTCGTTAAGCGAAAAGCTGTACACTTGTTTCTCGTCGACGTGATATACGCTCAATCGTTGGCCCGACTCGTCGAAATTGATGATTCGGCACGGGATGCTGAGACGATTGCCTCCCGGTTTGTTGACGATCAGACGAACCAGCCGATTTTTGTTGATCGAATCTCGAATGTCGTCCGGCGTCAGATAAGAAGCGGGTTGAGCCGCAGTTTTGGTAGTCGGATTCGAGGGGGCTTTCAAATCCGGCTGGGAGGCGGCGGAAGCGGACGTTTTCTGAAGCTGAAGATTTTTGGTCGCGGCCGATAATCCGGCTCTGGATTTCTCCAAATAATTGGTCTTCAGGTTCGCTAACGCGGCTTCGATTCCTTTGCCGAGCTCGATGCCGGAATTTATGCGAAGATCGACGACTTTGTCCGAGGCGTTCAAGAGCGCGAGCAGAGTCTGTAAAGCTTGGGCATTGGTCGAACCGTCAATCAGGATGTCTACGTTGAACAGAAATCCGGAACGTTCTTGCGGTGTCTTATTGTTCATAATTCCCCCGGTCTAAACCAGATCTAATTCGAATCTTGCTTCGTCGCCGCATAGCCAAAAAGCAGGATTCGCCGTTCTTTTATGATAGCATGACTTCATTCATAATCCTAGACCTGAACATTTCTTTGACGCGCGAATATCCAAATTAATGGGTGCGCGATCGCAGGGGATGGACCTATTCGTTTTGCTTGTTCCCTTCATGATTTCTTCACGTGCGCTGTTTGTTTCGCCGCATTTTGCAGAGGGTAAACTGTAACTAGGCACAGCAGGAAACACTTCTTCGCCGACCCCCTCGCCGAGCATGCGACCGGCGAAACGGAGAATGGGCGAAAAATAAGAATCAAATTTGAGGAAAGAGGGATCGATCATGGCTAAAACGACGAAAACCGAAGCTCAAACCCAAACGCTCGAGGAGATTTTGAACCGTCAGGTCGCGAACCTGAACGTTCTTTATGTTAAAATCCACAACTTCCACTGGTACGTGAAAGGCGAGAACTTCTACACCTTGCACGTGAAGTTCGAAGAACTCTATAACGAAGTCACCGTGAAAATGGACGAAGTGGCGGAACGCATGCTGACGATCAAAGCCAGCCCGGCCGCTACGATGAAAGAATATCTGGAACTGTCCAGCATTCAAGAAGCCGCCGGCGGCGAAGACCATCGCACGATGGTGCAGACGCTGATCGAAGACTTCGCGACGGTCGCCGAAGAAATGCAGGAAGGTCTGGAACTCGCGGAAGAAGCGCACGACCAAGCGACAAGCGACATGCTGATCGCCATGAAGCAGGATCTGGAGAAACATATGTGGATGCTGCGTTCGTTCCTCGGTCACTAAAATATCGGTTGATCCCAACGGATCCAGCCAAGCAAGAGCCCGGTCTTCTATAAGACCGGGCTCTTGCTATTGAGAATGCAGGCGATTTTTTCGCATGGAGAAGCGCATACGAATCGTTTTGCAAAATTAAAGGTTTCGCGGTTTGAAAGGGGAAATATAAGCGGATTCGTTGAACTGCAAAATAAATTGGGGTAAAATGAATTGAGAATCGATCATAATCAGTTTATAATCATTACAAGATTATAATTATTTCGATTGTTAAACGGATCAAAAGGATAACTCGGATTTACCATTATATTTCTGGAGGGACGCTGCATATGGCAACTAAATTCGTCATCGAAGGGCTTAAAGCGGAAATCGAAGGCAAAGAAATTCTGAAAGGCATCAATCTGGAAATGAACGGCGGAGAGATCCACGCGATCATGGGACCGAACGGTACCGGCAAAAGTACGTTGGCTTCCGCGTTGATGGGACACCCGAAATACGAAGTGACCGAAGGCTCGGCTACGCTTAACGGCGAAGACCTGCTCGAGATGGGCGTCGACGAACGCGCGCTTGCGGGCCTGTTCCTCGCGATGCAATATCCGAGCGAAATCGCCGGCGTCACGAATTCCGACTTCCTGCGCAGCGCGATCAACGCGCGCCGCGGCGAAGGCAACGAAATCTCGCTGATCAAGTTCATTCGCCAAATGGAGAAGAGCATGAAAGGCCTGGAGATGAATCCGGAATTCGCGCACCGTTACCTGAATGAAGGTTTCTCCGGCGGCGAGAAAAAACGCAACGAAATTCTGCAAATGATGATGCTCGATCCGAAGATCGTCATCCTCGACGAAATCGACTCCGGCCTTGACATCGACGCTCTGCGCATCGTGGCGGCAGGGGTCAACGAGATGAGAGCGGAAGATCGCGGTTTCCTGATCATTACCCACTACCAGCGCCTGTTGAACTATATCACTCCGGACTTCGTCCACGTCATGATGCAAGGCCGCATCGTCAAGTCGGGCGGACCCGAGCTGGCCGCGCGTCTGGAGCAGGACGGCTATGATTGGATCAAAGAAGAACTGGGCATCACGGACGAGACCGTCGGACAAGAACAAGAAGCTTAATATATAGAGAAACGGAAGGAGGAAGACCGATTATGACCTTACAAACCATTCTTCCGGTACAGGCCGCGCAGATCAAAGAGTGGGCCGAGACCCGCGGCGAAGCCGCTTGGCTGACTCAGCGCCGCTTGGAGGCGTTGGAACTGGCCGGTTCGCTGGAACTGCCGAAGCCGGAGAAAACGAAGCTCGATCGTTGGGACTTGAGCGGCTACGGCTCGTTCAAAGCCGGCGCGAAAGTATCGTCGCAAGACGAACTGCCGGCAGCGGCCAAAGAACTGATCGAAGAAGGCACGCAGAACTTGATCGTTCAGCATAACTCCGGCGTCGTCTACGCGGCGCTGTCCGAAGAACTGAGCGCCAAAGGCGTGATCTTTACCGATCTCGAAACGGCGGCCCGCGAGCACGAAGTGCTGGTCAAAAAGCACCTCGGCACGGCCGTGAAAACGAGCGAACATCAGGTGTCCGCGCTGCATTACGCGGCATGGACCGGCGGCGTCTTCCTGTACGTGCCGAAGAACGTCGAGCTCGAAGTACCGCTCCAAGCGGTATACCTGAGCGACGACGCTTCCGCGACGTTCGCGCCGCATATCCTGATCGTGGCCGACATGAACAGCCGCGTCACTTACGTGGACAATTACGTTTCCGCCGGATTGTCCGGCAGCGTTCTGCATAACGGCGTCGTGGAAGTCGTGGCGCTGGACGGCGCCAAAGTGCAATACGCGACGGTTCATCAATTCGGCAAAGAAGTTACGGACATTTCTTATCGCCGGGCGCTGCTGTCGAACGACGCCGATATCGAATGGATCGTCGGCGAGATGAACGACGGCGATACGATCGCCGATACGGCGACGACGCTGAACGGCAACGGCACGCATTCCGACGCCAAGATCATCGCGATCGGTTCGGGTTCGCAGAAGCTGAACTACACGACCCGCGCGGTTCATTTCGGCAAATCTTCGGAGAGCGATATGTTTACCCGCGCGGTCATGCGCGAAGAAGCGCAATCCATCATCAACGGCATCACGAAGATCGAGCACGGCGCGACCAAAGCGAACGGACAGCAGACGGAGAAAGTCCTGATGCTCAGCCCGAAAGCGCGCGGCGACGCCAACCCGATCCTGCTGATCGACGAAGACGACGTTATGGCCGGACACGCGGCTTCCGTCGGCAAGGTGAACCCGGAGCAAGTCTACTACCTGATGTCGCGCGGGATTTCCAAGCTGGAAGCGGAACGCCTCATTATCTACGGCTTCCTTGCTCCGATCATCGCGGAGATTCCGCTTGAGCTGCTGCGTACCCGCTTGCAGCGCATCGTCGAAAGAAAGCTGGGGCAGTAATGAACGCCTCGGTACGGGAGCAATTCCCGATTCTCAACCAGGAAGTGAACGGGCATCCGCTGGTCTACCTCGACAGCGCGGCGACTTCGCAGAAGCCGCGCGTCGTGCTCGACGCGGTACGCCGTTACTACGAATGGGATAACTCGAACGTGCATCGCGGCGTGCATACGCTCGGCAGCCGGGCGACCGACGCTTACGAAGGCGCGCGGGAGAAAGTCGCGAAGTTCATCGGAGCGGCGCATCCCGAAGAGATCGTATTCAACCGGGGAACGACGACCGGCCTGAATCTGGTGGCGGCTTCTTACGGAGACGCCAACGTAGGCGAAGGCGACGAGATCGTGATCACCCCGATCGAGCATCACAGCAACCTGATCCCTTGGCAGCAGCTGGCCAAGCGCAAAGGCGCCGTGCTCAAATACATCGAGCCGAACCCGGACGGCACGATCGACGTCGAAGCGGCAGGCAAAGTCATCACGGACCGCACCAAGATCGTGGCGATGGCTTACGTTTCTAACGTGATGGGCGTCGTCCATCCGATCAAAGAGATCGCGGCTCTGGCGCATAAGCACGGCGCGGTCATGGTCGTGGACGGCGCGCAGAGCACGCCGCATACGAAAGTGGACGTGCAGGATCTGGACTGCGACTTTTATGCCCTGTCGGGACATAAAATGTGCGCGCCGACCGGCATCGGAGCTTTGTACGGCAAGAAGGCGCTGCTGGAGAAGATGGAGCCGGTGGAATTCGGCGGCGAGATGATCGACGACGTCGGTCTGTACGACTCGACGTGGAAAGACCTGCCTTGGCGCTTCGAAGGCGGCACGCCGATCATCGCCGGAGCCGTAGGGCTCGGCGCGGCGATCGACTTCCTGAACGAGCTCGGCATGGACAACGTCGCCGAGCACGAACACCGGCTCGCGATGTACGCGATGCGCCGCATCAACGAGATCGAAGGCCTTAAGGTGTTCGGTCCGCAGGAGCGCAAAGTCGGCATCGTGACTTTCAATCTGGACGGCGTGCATCCGCACGACGTCGCGACCGTACTCGATTCGTACGGCGTCGCGATCCGCGCGGGCCATCACTGCTGCCAACCGCTGATGCGTTGGTTGAACGTCAGTTCGACGGCGCGAGCCAGCTTCTATCTATACAATAACGAACAAGACATCGACCGCCTGATCGACGCCTTAATCCAGACAAAGGAGTATTTTGGAGATGCAACTTGACGATTTGTACCGGCGCGTCATTATGGATCATTACAAAAACCCGCGGAACAAAGGCAAATTCGAGGCAGAAGGCGTGACGATCGACCTCAATAACCCGACCTGCGGCGACAAGATTTCGCTTCAGCTTCTGCTGGACGGCGACGTCGTCCGCGAAGCGCGCTATACCGGCGACGGCTGCTCGATCAGCATGTCTTCCGCATCGATGATGACGGAAGCGGTGAAAGGCAAGACGCTGCCGGAAGCCTTAGAGCTGGCCGAACGGTTCTCTTCCCTGATGAAAGGCGAGAGCGTCGAGTTCGACGAATACGAAGACATCGAAGCCTTATCCGGCGTCAATAAATTCCCGGCAAGAATCAAATGCGCGACCTTGGCCTGGAATGCCCTGCGCAAAGGAATCGAACGGGAAAGCCACTAACGAAAGGGAGGAATCAACATGGCTAAAGAAGCACCGATCAGCGACGAGTATCAATACGGCTTCCGAGACGAGCATAAGTCCATCTATCAGAGCGGCAAAGGCTTGACGAAGGAAATCGTCACTTCCATTTCGAAAATGAAGAACGAGCCGGACTGGATGCTGGAATTCCGTCTGAAATCGCTGGAGCAGTTCGAGAAGATGCCGATGCCGACATGGGGCGGCGACCTGAGCGAGCTGGACTTCAACGATATTCAATATTACGTTAAACCTTCCGAAGGACAAAGCAAGACTTGGGAAGAGGTTCCGAGCGAGATCAAGGAAACGTTCGACAAGCTGGGTATTCCGGAAGCGGAACAGAAGTTCCTCGCCGGCGTCTCGGCGCAGTACGAATCCGAAGTCGTGTATCACAACATGCAGAAAGATCTGGAAGATCAAGGCGTCATCTTCATGGATACCGACAGCGCGCTCAGAGAACATCCGGAGATCTTCCGCGAGCACTTCGCGAAAGTCATTCCTCCGGCCGACAACAAGTTCGCGGCTTTGAACAGCGCGGTATGGTCCGGCGGCAGCTTCATTTACGTCCCTAAAGGTGTCAAATGCGAAATCCCGCTGCAAGCGTACTTCCGGATCAACTCGGAAAACATGGGCCAATTCGAACGCACGCTGATCATCGCCGACGAAGGCAGCTTCGTGCACTACGTCGAAGGCTGCACGGCACCGGTGTACAGCACGAACTCGCTGCACAGCGCGGTCGTCGAGATCATCGTGAAGAAGGACGCGCGCGTTCGCTACACGACGATTCAGAACTGGTCGTCCAACATCTACAACCTCGTTACCAAACGCGCGGTTGCCGAAGAGAACGCCAATATGGAATGGGTCGACGGCAACATCGGTTCCAAACTGACGATGAAATATCCGGCAGTCGTGCTCAAAGGCCGCGGCGCGAAAGGTTCCGTCCTGTCGATCGCGGTAGCCGGCAAGAACCAGCACCAACACGCGGGCGCGAAAATGATCCACTTGGCTCCGGACACGACGTCGACGATTATCTCGAAGTCGATCAGCAAACACGGCGGCAAGGTGACCTATCAAGGCTTGGCGTCGTTCGGCCGCAAAGCGACAGGCGCCAAATCGAACATCAAGTGCGACACGCTGATTCTCGATAACCAGTCCACGTCCGATACGATCCCGTACAACGAGATCTTGAACGACGACGTGACGCTGGAACACGAAGCGACGGTCTCGAAGGTATCCGAAGATCAACTCTTCTACCTGATGAGCCGCGGCCTCAGCGAGAACGAAGCGACGCAGATGATCGTTATGGGCTTCATCGAGCCGTTCACGAAGGAACTGCCGATGGAGTACGCGGTCGAGATGAACCGTTTGATCAAGTTCGAAATGGAAGGCTCGATCGGTTAATTCCGGCGTCCTCCTGCTCGACACCAAAAGAGACGAACCGAGGTTCGTCTCTTTTTTTGCGAAAAACGAAAAGTCCTTCGGAGAAGAATCTTCCCCGAAAGACTTCAGGCTCAGCGGCAGGCCGCCTGCGACGGGAACGGCGAACTACGAGAGCGAATCGCGGTTTCGAACGGCGGCGCGCAGCTTATCCATGTACAGTTCGATTTCTCCGCAGGCGCGTTCAGCGCGCGCTCCCGGCATAAGCAGGAAAAGCCCGAGCAAAGCTTCGAGTTCGCCGTACAGCTGAACGGGCGAGAGCGGAGGCAGAGCAGGCGTTTCCAGCACCATGCCCGGCTGTCGAATCTCCGAAAAAGAAGGGCTGCCTGTCGAAGACGCTTGCTGCATGTACGAATCGACCGCGGCTTTGATCGATTCGAGCAGGCTTTCGTCGAGCAGAGGAACGTCGATTTCCGCTTCGGAAGCCGGATAGACGGCGGGAAGATTGCGGGCGAACAGACTTTTCCAAAACGAATTCATTTTGCTTGTCCCCTCTTTTCTGCGATCGACATCGTATTTCTGGCCCTATCTTAGCTTAAGATTCCAGAAGTCGAGAGCAGCCGAAAATGCAATCTGCCGAATTGTTTGCTGACAATCTTAAGAAGTCCGCCCGGCGACTCGCGAAAAAGGGCATCCGTCTGTTATACTGAGACAGTTGACGTTTTCTTTTAATTCGGGCAGCGTGCAGGAATCCCCTCGCCGGCTCTCGAATTAGTTGGTTCATGGCGTGCACGCAAATTGCGTATGATGCAGGAAAGCCGTTCCTGCCCGGCAGGAATTTCCCGAGAGCCGCGGCGGCCGTTTCGGCCTCGTCGTTCCATGCGCCTTTTGCGTACACGCTTTCAAAGAAGGAGGAGTATAGAGAATGAGCTTCATTTCCGTAATCGCCAAAGAGAATTTCATAACCGTGATGAGCGACAGCGGCGCCTCCGGTTCGGAGCATACGACGCAGCCGGAAGAACATGTGGTGAAAGTCGGAGAAAAGGAATTCGTCGCGCTGGCCGGCGGCGATCGTCAAGCGCGCGAGACGATCGCGAAACACGTCGCGGATCTGATGGAAGAAGGAACGCCGTACGAACGGATTCTGGTGATTCTTCAGATGACGCTGACCGCTTTTTCCGAGAAAAGCAAATCGGTGCTGACCGCGTTCGGCGGAGTGAACCGCGACGGCATGATCGAAGTCTGCACGTACGATCCGAACAGCCATGCGGAACGCCGACTCGCGCCTCGCGGCAGCGAGATCGCTTATTTCTTCTTGGCCGAAGGAGCGGGCAAGTACGGCAACCTGTACGAACTGCTTCAGAATTATTGGAAAGAAACCGGAACCGAAACGCCGAGCGCGATGATTCAATCGCAAAAGCTGCTGAACCGCTACGTGGCTTCCAAAGACGAAGAGGTCGGCACGTCGACAGTCAAGCTTGTACTGAAAAAGTAGAAGTAAACGCAAACACGTGCCCGCGCTGCCGCGGACACGTGTTTTTTGATGATACTTCGGATTAAGTTTCCCGATCCGAGAATACTTCCTCGATGTCCAGATGGGTTTCGACGGATAAGTCGACGAATCGGTCGCTGACGCGAACGAGCGGACGGAAAAAATCGGTAGGATGGTTCATGACGATATAGCCCGTTTCGCCGTTCGTCAAAAGCACTTTCTTATTAATGAAGTAAGGGAGCATATTGCGGATGAAGGTATGGGTAGGTTCGGCGGAAAGTTGACCGAAACTCAGCGAATACAGCTCTTTAAGCACGTTGATCAGTTCCTGCTTGTCTTGATAGACGCGGTTGCTGGTCATCGCGCTGTAGACGTCGGCTACCGCGATGATGCGGGACCAGGGATGCATCTCGTCTTCTTTGATTCCGTAAGGGTAACCGCTGCCGTCGCAGCGCTCGTGATGCTGAAGGGCCGCCGTTGCGGCTACGGTATCGCCGAGCGAGTTGCGAATGATCTCGTACCCGTTGAGCGTGTGCGTTTTGACGATTTCGTATTCTTCTTTGGTCAATCTGCCGGGTTTATTCAGAATTTCGCTGGGAATGGTTGATTTGCCGATGTCGTGCAGATACCCTGCTTGACAGATCGCAGAAGCTTGATCATGAGGATAGCCGAGCCAAAGAGCCAAATAGTAAGACAACATTCCGACCTGCATGGAATGGACGTACGTATAGTTGGCGTCGCGATTGAGCAGCAGCAGCAAAGCAACGGCGTCTTTTTGGGAGGCGAGCACGTTGAACAGCGGCTGCATGATGTCTTCCACAAGTTCGGTATTGAATATGCCTGTGGTCATGGACTCGTGGAACAATGACTCGAACATCAAAATGGCATCGTCGAAAGTCGCTTTGATCTCCGGGAAGAAGAAGGCTGCCGAGCTCGCGTTGGCATAAGCGTTTTCCGGATTAATCTGCACTTCGACATAATCGATGCTATGTTGGATGAGGCGCGCGATTTCCGCGTCGTACAGCGCGGTACCTTTGGCAAGGATGTGTACGCCGTGCCGATTGAAGGTGTCGGCAATCAGGCGATCGCCTGGGCTGAGATCGGTAACATGAACTTTCAAACGCGATGTCTCCTTTCTATAAGGAACAGATGTTACGGATCGGCACGATCTGGATCAGGCACACGATGGAAGACGGTTTCATTTTTTCGTTTCTTCGGGGCTTGCAGACGGCGACAAAGTCCGCTAATCAATATATCGACAGAACCGGTCCGATACGGCTGCGTTCCTTAGCCTTTTCTCGATTTGGGATGCTGACTCTCTCAATATACCATATTTCCTCAATGAATTGGAGCAGAATGTAACATCCAATTACATCATATGCGAGCATAAAAGGATTATTTATCCAGTTAGTAAACCGTACTTGCAGCTTACTTTTTACAAGGAAGGAAGCGCAAATTCTTTTCGACTGCCTAGAGGCATGTTAAAATACTTGCATGGGCTGCGGGACGTCTTCGTAAGCGGGCGTTTTGCGGCTCTTTTCAACCGCGAAAAGTTTGCGTCCCGATAGCGGCGTTCGAGCGCAAGGATAAAGTCGAACACGATTTCGACGATCGGAAGCCGGATATCGGATCGGGCTTTCGTTTGACGGGATGCAAGGTCCGAAGGAGGACGGCCTCAATGGGTTTGAAGACAGAAGATAGAGAGAGGCTCACCATCCTGCATACCAACGACCTTCACAGCCACTTCGAGCAGATGGGCCGAATCGCTGCGTTCATCGCCGCGGAGAAAGCACGGGGGAATCCGGTATGCACGCTTGACGTGGGCGATCACATGGACCGCATGGCGATCGAGACGGAAGGAAGTCTCGGATCGGCCAATGTCGATATTCTTAACCGCTCCGGTTATGATGCGGTAACGATCGGCAATAACGAAGGCCTGACTTTTACGCCCGAACAGCTGGGGAGCGTCTACGCTGCGCTCGACTGTCCCGTCGTATGCGGCAACGTAAAGTTGGAAGGAGGCGCTCTGCCGCCTTGGATGCGGGAGAACGCCGTGATCGAGAAAAGCGGGTTTCGCATCGGCGTGCTGGGGCTGACGGCTCCTTTTTCCGACTTCTATCGGCTGCTCGGCGTCGAAGTGACGGAACCGTTCGCGGGCTTGCAGGATCGCGTGAACGAGCTGCGCGGGCAGGTCGACGTCGTCGTGCTGTTGTCCCATTTGGGATTGGCGTCGGACGAACGGATTGCCGGAATGACGCAGGGCATCGATCTGATTCTGGGCGGACACACGCACCATCTGCTGCCGGAGCCGATTCGGATCGGAAGTACGGTCGTCTGCGCGGCAGGCAAATTCGGTCGGCATATCGGCCGGATCGTCATCGCGCGCGACGCGTCTTCCGGAGAATGCGAAGTCCGGGAAGCCGGGTTGATCGAACTGAACGAGGACTCCGTATCCGATGTCCGGGTGGATCATGCGATCGCCCGGCATTACGAAGAAGCGGCCGAGCGGCTGCGGCATGTGGCGGCGGTGTCCGAAACCGAACTTCCCGTCGATTACGAACGCGAATCGGAATTCGGCAATTTGCTTGCCCAGTCGGTTCGCCGGTTCGCCGGCGGCGAATTCTCGCTCGTGAACTCCGGACAGGTATTGGGACCGCTGCCGGAAGGCGCGATCACGGAAGGCATGCTTCATGCTTTATGTCCGTCTCCGATCAATCCGTGCGTCGTCACGCTGCGCGGAAGCGATATTCTGCGAAGTTTGGAACAATCGCTGCTTCCGGAGTATACGGGGAAAAAGCTGACCGGGTTCGGATTTCGCGGCGAACGGCTCGGAGGCTTGTGCGCCGACGGATTGACGATTCGGTATAATCCGGATGCTCCGCCCAACGAGCGGATCGTCGAAGCTCGTACCGCCGAACGGGTCATTGCGCCCGAAGAGGAATATCGGGTGGCGACGTTGGATATGTTTACCTTCGGCGCAGGGTACGAGTCTCTCAGCCGGGGAACGAATAAAAGATTCATTTTGCCCGAATTCCTGCGCGATCTGCTGCGTATCGAGTTGGGGCGGCCCGGAGCGGCAAGGGAAGCGGCGCTTCCGCGTTGGGTAGCCGAGTGATCGTTGTCGGACTTGGAGGATGCTTTTCGGAAAAATCAAAAATATCAACGGCCCTCGCCGGTGTGATCGTCAGCCGCGCACCCGGATTTCGAGACGGCTTAAATGGAGTGGAAGTTTGTGCGCCTGCTGTCGATCGGACAAATACAACCCGGCATGAAGCTGGGCAAACGCATTTATAATGAAGAGGGCCTGACGCTGCTGGCCGAAGGAGCGGAGCTGACGGCTTCGATTCTTCGCAGGCTGGAACAGCTCGGGATCGATATGCTGTATGTCCGGGACGAAGTGACCGACGACATCGTGCTGCCGGAGATGGTGAACGACGAGACGAGACGGCAAGCGATCAAACAGATTCGGACCGTTTATCGCAGCATGATGAACGATACGATGGGACGCATGTCTTATCCGCATCTGGGTTATAGCTTCCGCAAAATGACCGAAGAAATCCTCAACGATCTGGGCTCGCGCGAAGACGTTCTGATCATGCTCAGCGATATTCATACGACGGATTATTATTTGTACACCCACTCGTTCAACGTTTGTTTGTACACGCTGACGCTCGGCATGGCGGCCGGTTATTCGAAAGACGAATTGTTCACGCTGGGCATGGGCTCGCTGCTTCACGATATCGGCAAGACCAAAATCTCGTCGAAGGTGCTGCTCAAGCCCGGCAGGCTGACCGACGAAGAATTCGCCGAAATGAAGAAGCATACGGAATTCGGCTACGCGCTGCTCAAAGACGAGCCTTTCGTTCCGCTGCTCGCGGCGCACTGCGCGTTTCAACATCACGAGCGTCTGGACGGAAGCGGTTATCCGCGGGGCATCCGCGAAGGGGAAATCCATGACTTTGCCAAGTGGATCGCCATTACCGATTCTTACGACGCGATGACGACCAATCGGGTCTACCGGCGCGGCATGCTTCCGCATCAAGCCGTGGAGATTCTGTACGGCGGCTCCTGCACGCAGTACGACCAACGCAAATTGGAAGTGTTCCGCGACAAGCTTGCTTTGTATCCGGTGGGTCTGACGGTGCGCTTGACGACCGGAGAGACCGGCGTGGTCACGAGCGTTCCGCCCAAGACTCCCAACCGTCCCGTCGTTCGCATCATCGAGGACGCGGAAGGGGCAAGCGTGCAGCCGTACGAGATCGACTTGTCCCGGAAGCTGTCGGTCATGGTCGAACAGATCGCCGAACGCGAAAAAAGACAGGTTTGAACGAGATTTTCGCGCGAAAGGCTTGCAAAAAGGTTATATAAAGAAAAACCGGGCTTCGCTTTCGGGCGAATCGCCCAATTCGATAAAGGTGGTCAACATGAAAGTAATGAATAACGGCGGTACCCAGCTTCGCGAATTGTCTCCGAGTTACGATCCGTGGGACCCGATTCGTTCTTTGCGAAAGCATGGGCGGCACCGCTTGACCAGCGTGGAGATGACGGTCACGAATCTGTGCAATATGCGCTGCGAGCACTGCGCGGTCGGCGATACGCTGGTGATGAACGAGCCGGACATGATTCCGCTCGATCTGATGCTGCGCCGGTTGGACGAAGTCGAACATCTGGAAACGATCAGCATCACGGGCGGCGAGCCTTCGTTCCGGCGTCAGACGGTCGATAACGTGATCGTGCCGCTGCTGCGCTACGCGCGCGAGCGCGGCATCCGATCGCAGATCAATTCGAATCTGACGCTGGATCTGGATCGTTACGAGAAGCTGCTGCCTTATCTGGACGTGATGCATATCTCGTTCAACTATACGGGACCCGAACATTTCCATACGACCGGATTCGCCAACAGCGGACACCCGGTTCCGTATGCCGCCGCCGAGAAAATGTATAACCGCATGATCGACAACGCCAAAAGCCTGAGCAAATCCGGCATGTTCATCTCGGCGGAAACGATGATCAATTTCCGTACGCATCGACATCTGCCGCAGATGCATCAAGCGGTATTGGAGATGGGATGCCGCCGCCACGAAGTGCATCCGATGTATCCGTCGGCGTTCGCGGCCGACCTTCCGGTGCTGTCGCTGGAAGAGATGAGAGCCGGGATCCACGATCTGCTCGATCATCGCGACGAGAACGTCTGGATGCTGTTCGGCACGCTGCCGTTCTTCGCCTGCGGAAGCGGCGAAGAAGACCGCGAACTGCTGCGCCGTCTGCATAACGCGAAGAACGTTACCGTGCGCAACGATCCGGACGGCCGAAGCCGCGTCAACGTCAACATGTTCACGGGCGACGTATTCGTGACGGACTTTGCCGCGATTCCTTCGTTCGGCAGCGTATACCGGAACAATCTGGACGAGATCTTCGAAGAGTGGACGACCAATCATCCGCTTAACCGGACCGTCAACTGCCATTGCGACGCGGCGAGCTGCTGCGGACCGAATCTGCTCGTTGCCGACATGTATTACAAAGGCGTCGATTTCAAATCGCGCCGCGCGATTGTAGATTAAACCTTCGTTCGCTGAAGAAAAGAGGAGATTTCATTGGGCCACGAGATAGAGTTGGGAAAGCTGGCGCTTAATCTGTTTCTGGTGCTGCTGCTCGTTTTCCTGAACGGCGTATTCGTCGCCGCTGAATTTTCGCTTGTCAAAGTCCGCCATTCCCGGCTGATTCAGCTTCAAAGCGAAGGGAACCGGCTGGCGCCGTACGCATTGAGAGTCGCCAATCGGCTGGATGCTTATTTATCGGCGACCCAGCTCGGCATCACGTTGACCTCCCTCGGACTCGGTTGGCTCGGGGAACCGGCGGTCTCGGAGCTGCTGGTCGAGCCGTTGATGTACCGCATAGGCTTCACCGATCCGAATCTGATCGTCGGCGTGTCTGTGGCCATCGGTTTCGCGATCATTACGTTTCTCCATATCGTGCTCGGAGAACTGGCGCCGAAATCGCTGGCGATCCAGAAGTCCGAAGGCACGTCGCTGGCATTGGCCGGACCGCTGCTGGCTTTCTATTACGTGTTCCTGCCGGTCATCTGGCTGCTGAACCACACGGCTAATGCATTTTTGCGCATATTCGGAATCGAGCCGGCCGGAGAAGCCGACGCTGCCCACTCCGAAGAAGAGATTCGCATTTTGATGAATCAGAGCGCGAAGAGCGGAGCGATCGATCTGGAAGAAGTCAAACTGATGGACAACATCTTCGACTTCTCCGATATGCTGGCGCGAGAAGTGATGCTGCCGCGCACCGATATGGACTGCCTGTACGTCAATCTTCCGCTCAAAGAAAATCTGAAGATCATTACCGAGACGCGCCATTCGCGGTACCCGGTCGCGATCGAAGACAAAGACCAGATCATCGGCTTCGTACATATCACCGATATTCTGCTTTGGCCGCAGGGGACCGAGCCGAACCTGCGCAAGCTGGCGCGGCCGATCCTGAACGTGCCGGAGTCGATGGAGATCAGCCACGTGCTGCGCCTCATGCAGCAGAAAAGAGCGCAGCTCACGCTGGTCGTCGACGAATACGGCGGCACGGCCGGCCTGCTTACCGCGGAAGAAATCCTGGAAGAGATCGTCGGCGATCTGTACGACGAGTTCGAAGACGTGCGTCCGGAGATCGAGATGATCGGCGACGTCATCTCCGTCGACGGAAGACTGTTGATCGAAGACGTGAACGACTTGACGGGAGCCGAGATCGACGACGAAGAAGTCGATTCGATCGGCGGCTGGATGTTTAAAGAGCTTGAAGGCAATCCGCTGCCGGGACAGACGGTGGAGTTCGAAGGGGTAACTTTCGAAGTCGCCGAAGCCGAGAGGCTGCGAATTACCCGCGTGCATATTCGTAAACCGCACGAAGAAGCGGATGAAGAAGAAGAAAATGGGGAAGAAAACGACCGGGGAGACGATTGACGTCCCCTTTTCGTTGTTCGGGAGAGGATGAAACTGTCATGCAAACCGCAACCAAATTGTACAAACCCGAAGCGATGATTTTCGATATGGACGGTACGCTGTTCCAGACGGAAACGGTGCTGCTGCCCGCTTATCATCAGATGTTCGACGTGCTGCGCGCCGAAGGTCTGTATACGGGAGAAACGCCGCCGGAAGAACGGATTCTGGGCAGTCTCGGCATGCTGCTCGAAGACATCTGGAAGGTCGTGATCCCGGAAGGCGGCGCCGACGTGCATAATCGCGCCAACGACCTGCTGCTCGAGCTTCAGCTCAACGTGCTGAAAGGCGGCGAAGGACTGCTCTATCCGGACGTCAAAGAAACGCTGGAAAGTCTGCGGGAACGCGGGGTTCGCCTGTTCGTCGCAAGCAACGGGTTGGAAGGTTACGTCAAAGGCGTCTCGGACGCTCTCGGCATCGCGCCGCTGTTCGAAGCCCAGTACAGCGCGGGCGAATATCAGACCGCGACCAAAGTGCTGCTGGTGGAAAAGCTGTTGCAAACGTACGGCGTAACCAGCGCTTGGATGGTCGGCGACCGTTCGTCCGACGTTCAAGCCGGCATCGGCAACGGACTCGGCGTGATCGGCTGCGCTTATGCCGACTTCGGCGCCAATCACGAATTGGAAGGTTCGGACGCGCTGATCACGAAATTCGGTCAATTGATCGAACTGTACGATAACGCGCCTAACAAATAAACGGCAGACCAGTAAACGACCTACGAGCAAGCAGAGAATTTTTGCCGAATTCCGGCGATCCAAACGAGGCAACCCAAAGGAGACCTATACCCATGACCAACATTTACGACAAAGCGCACGACCTGGCCAAATCGCTTCAAGAAAGCCAAGAAGTCCAGAACATCACTTCTGCGCTCAAATTGATCGAGACCGACGCGGAGAGCAAACGGATGCTCGACGACTTCCGTACCCGCCAAATGGATATTCAACAGCGGATCATGGGCGGAGACATGCCTCCTCAAGAAGAAATGGAACAGATGGAGAAGCTGTTCGAAGTGCTCAGCTTGAACCTGAACATCCGCCGCCTGTTCGAAGCCGAACAGCGTCTGAGCGTCATTATCCAAGATGTCAACAAGATCATTTCCGACAGTCTCGCGAACATGTACGACCCGCGATAAGCCTACGGCAAGAGCAGCCCGAACGCTGCGCGCGAAGCTCCGGTTCCCTAGAGGGACCGGGGCTTTTCTGCTTTGAGACGCAGCATGCGCAGGCATTACCCGGGAGCATATTTATGTTATAATAGTAAGACAGTCTAATACAGATTTCTGGAGAGGAGTACAACAGTTGGAAGGGCATGAACAGACCGTGACCAAGCACGAACAGCTGCTTCAGCATATCGAGCAGCTTAAGGTCGGAACCAAGATCTCCGTTCGCAAACTGGCGAAAGAAATGGGCGTCAGCGAAGGCACCGCCTATCGGGCCGTCAAAGAAGCGGAGACGCTGGGCATCGTGATCACCAAAGAACGGATCGGAACCGTTCGCGTGGAAAAGAAACCGCGCAATATCACGGATCAACTGACGTTCGCGGATGTCGTCGATATCGTCGAAGGCCATGTGCTCGGAGGCAACGAAGGCTTATCGATCACTTTGCACAAATACGTGATCGGCGCGATGAAAGTCGACGCGATGGCCCGTTACATCGATACCGGAAGCCTGCTGATCGTCGGCAACCGGGAGAACGCGCACTCGCTGGCGATCGAACACGGCGCGGGCGTGCTGATCACCGGCGGATTCGGCACGAGCCGGGAAGTCAAGAGCCTCGCCGACCGTCTCGGCCTGCCGATCATCTCTTCGCGTCACGACACGTTTACGGTCGCCTCGATGATCAACCGCGCCATTTTCGACCGCTTGATCAAAAAGAAAATCATGTTGGTGGAAGATCTGGTGAGCTTGAAGTCGAAGCCGTATTCGCTCAAAGCGACCAGCACGGCGGAAGATTTCCGCCGCGTGGCGGAACGCACCGGCGCGGGCAGCTTCCCCGTGACCGACGAATGGAACCGGGTGCTCGGGATCGTCAGCCGCAAAGATATCGAGAGCGTCGAGCCGGGCCAGACGATCGAGCGGGCGATGGTGCGAAATCCCGTCACCGCCGGCATGTTGACTTCTCTCGCTTCGGCGGCGCAGATCATGACGTGGGAAGGCATCGATTTCCTGCCCGTCGTCGACCGCAACCGCAAGCTCACCGGCGTGCTGACGCGGCGCGAGGTGCTGCAAGCGATGCGCGACGCGCGCGAGCAGAGCAGCCTCGGCGAGACGTTCGATCATCTGATCTGGAACGGGTTCGCGGAGGAACGCGACAGCGAAGGCAAATTGTTTTTCCACGGATTCATCACGCCTCAGATGGCGACGGATCTGGGAACGATCTCGGAAGGGGTCATGACGTCGGTCATGATTCAAGCCGCGCTGCGTCTGGCCAAAGATTACAGCGGCAACGATTATGTCGTCGACAATATGAGCACGTATTTCATCCGTCCGGTTCAGATCGAAGACGCGGTCATCGTGACGCCGCTCGTGCTCGAAGTCGGACGGCGCATCTGCCGGCTCGAAATCGCGATCATTCACGAGGAACAGACCGTCGCCAAAGCGATGATGACGCTGCATTCGATCGAAAACGGATAGAACGGCATACGATAAACGAACAGGAACGGAAAAGGGGGAACGTCGGCATGAACGATTTTGTCCATCTGCATGTGCATAGCGAATACAGCCTGCTCGACGGAGCGGCAAGGATCAAGGAACTGGTGGGACGCGCGGCCGAACTGGGCATGAAGTCGCTCGCGCTGACCGACCACGGCGTCATGTACGGCGCCGTCCCGTTCTACAAAGCGTGCCGGGCCGCCGGCATCAAGCCGATCATCGGTTTCGAAGCGTATTATACGTCCGGTTCCCGGCACGAACGCGCCAGCCGCAAAGATCAGCCGATCTACCATCTGCTGCTGCTCGCCAAGAACGAGACGGGCTACCGCAACTTGATGAAGATCTGTTCGGCGGGTCATCTGGAAGGATTCCACTACAAGCCGAGAATCGACCGCGACGTGCTGAAACAGTACAGCGAAGGCATCGTCTGCACCAGCGCGTGCATCGGCGGCGAGATTCCGCAGCATTTCCTGAACGGACGTCCGGAAGAAGCCAAAGCGGCGGCGCTGCGTTACAAAGAAATCTTCGGCGAGAACTTCTACATCGAACTTCAAGATCACGGATTGGCCGAGCAGAAAAAGGTGAATCCGATGCTGATCGCGTTGGCGGAAGAGATCGGCGTCGAATTGATCGCGACCAACGATTCGCATTATCTGGCCGAACCGGATGCGGAAATTCAAGACGTGCTGATCTGCATCGGCACGGGCAAAACGATGGAAGACGAAGAACGTTTCCGTATTCCGACCCGCCAGCTCTATCTCAAAAGCGGCGAAGAAATGGCGAAGCTGTTCCCGCATCTGCCGCAGGCACTGGCGAATACGGCCAAGATCGCCGAACAATGCGAGCTCGAACTCGAACTCGGCCGTTCGATCCTGCCCGAATATCGGCCGCTTCCGGAAGGGAAATCGCCGCAGGAGTATCTGATCGATTTGTGCCGGGAAGGCTTGAATCGGCGTTACGGCGGTCTGCCCCAGTGGGAGGACGCCGAATATCGGAGCCGACTCGATCAGCGGCTCGAATACGAATTGGGCGTGATCGGCACGATGGGCTTTTCGGATTATTTCCTGATCGTCTGGGATTTTATCCGCTACGCGCACGAACAAAACATCGTGACGGGGCCGGGCCGGGGTTCGTCGGCCGGCAGTCTGGTCGCGTATACGCTGAACATCACGGACGTCGATCCGATCAAATACAATCTGTTGTTCGAACGCTTTCTCAATCCGGCGCGGATCACCATGCCGGATATCGATATCGACTTCAGCGACGAACGGCGCGACGAAGTGATCGCTTACGTCACGGACAAATACGGTTCCGACCGCGTGGCGCAGATCATCACCTTCGGAACGCTGGCCGCGCGCGCGGCCGTGCGCGACGTGGGACGCGTGCTGGCGCTGCCGTACGGCGAGGTCGACAAGACGGCCAAACTGATTCCGGTGCAGGTCGGCATGACGATCGACAAAGCGCTGGCCCAGAACGCCGCGCTGCGCGAGCGCGCGGATCAATCGCCGGATACCAAGCGCCTGATCGAGACGGCGCGCCGCGTCGAAGGGATGCCGCGCCACGCTTCGACGCATGCCGCCGGCGTCGTGATCGCCCGCGGTCCGCTGACCGATTACGTGCCGCTTCAAGAAGGCGGCGAGAAGACGGCGCTGACCCAATATCCGATGGAAAGTTTGGAAGCGGTCGGCCTGCTGAAGATGGACTTTCTGGGTCTGCGCACGCTGTCGATCATCGAACGCTGCCAGAACTGGATCGCCGAACGGACCGGTTCGGCCGTCGATTTCAAGGCCGTGCCGGACACCGATCCGGGCACGTACGAACTGCTCGGCCGGGGCGATACGCTCGGCGTGTTCCAGATGGAATCTCCGGGCATCCGGCGCGTGATGAAAGAGATGAAACCTTCGGTCATCGAAGACATCATCTCGGTCGTCGCGCTGTATCGTCCGGGTCCGATGGAATTTATCCCGAACTATATTCAGGTCAAGCACGGCGCGGTCGAAGCGCATTATCCGCACGAAGATCTGCGGCCGATTCTCGAAGATACCCACGGCATCATCGTCTATCAGGAACAGATCATGCAGATCGCGTCGACGATGGCCGGTTTCTCGCTCGGAGAAGCCGATCTGCTGCGCCGCGCCGTTTCGAAGAAAAAGCGCGAGACGCTGGATCAGGAGCGGACGCACTTCGTCCGCGGCAGCTTGGGGCAGCAGTACAGCGAAGAAGACGCGAACAAGGTCTACGACATGATCGTGCGTTTCGCCGATTACGGCTTCCCGCGCGCTCACGCCGCCGCTTACGGCGTGCTGGCTTTCCAGACCGCTTATCTCAAAGCGCATTATCCGGTCGAGTTCATGGCGTCGATGCTCGCCGCGGTGACCGGCAACCATCGCAAAGTCGCCGAATACGTCGTCGAGAGCCGGCGGATGAACATTCCGGTGCTGCCGCCGGACGTCAACAAGAGCGGCATGCTGTTCACCCCGTCCGAAGAAGACGGCAAGCCGAGCCTGCGGTTCGGTCTGGCCGCGATCAAGAACGTCGGCACGAACGCGATCAAGAACGTGATGGAAGAGCGGGAGAAGCAGCCGTTCGAGAGCCTGCTCGATTTCTGCCGCCGCGTCGATCCGAAGACCTGCAACCGGCGCGTGATCGAAGCGCTGATTCAAGCCGGCGCGTTCGATTCGCTGCCGGGGCATCGCGCGCAGCTGCTCGCGATGCTCGACGAAGCGCTGGACGCCGCCGCCAAATGGCGCAAAGAGCGCGAAGACTTCCAGATCCAGATGTTCGATTTCGTCGAAACGCCGAACTGGGAGATCGAATATCCGGATATCCGGGCGTTTACCGCATCGGAGCAGCTCGATCTGGAACGCGATCTGCTCGGACTGTACCTGTCGGGCCATCCGCTCGACGATTACGAACGTTTGATCGACGAGACGGGCACCCAGAAGCTGATGGATCTCGGCGAAGCGCCCGACGAGAGCCACGCCGTGACGGCCGGCATGGTCGTAAGCGTCAAGACCATCTCGACGAAGCAAGGCAAAGCGATGGCTTTCGCCGAGATCGAAGACCAGATCGAGCGCTGCGAACTGGTGCTGTTCCCCGAGGTCTGGAAACGGAGCCAAGAAGCCGTGCAGCCCGGCGCGCTGATCGCGCTGCGCGCGAAGGTCCAACAGCAGGACGAGGGCTTCAAGCTCCTCGCCGATACGGTCCTGCCGCTGGGCGAAGAGGCCGTGCGCGGCCTCCTCGCCCGCAGCGAAGCGCGCGGCGGCGGCCGAAATCCCGGCCGCCCGGCCCGCTCCGCCGGAAGCGGCGGAGCGAACGCCGCCGAAGGCGGCAAAGCGGAAGCGCGCCGCGCCGCTCCCGCCCATGGACGCCGCGCGCCGTCCGCCCCTGCCGCGCCACGGCCCGCAGGCGGCGGCGCGCTCGCCGACAGCGCAGGCCCCGCGCGGTCTTCGGGCCGACCCCCGGCCGAGTAGGTCGAAGCCCCGACGCAGCGCCGCTTCGCGACGACAGCGGCGGACCCCCGCGCCACCGC
>NZ_NJDE01000017.1 GCF_002205895.1 Saccharibacillus sp. O23 | reverse complement strand
GGATCTGCTGAATCTCCAAATCGTGCTGCGCCAACCGGAGCGCGCGCTTCAATCGCACGCGCAGCGGCTCGACGGGCTGACGCGCCGCCTGACGGCGCGTACCGAAGCCCGCCATGCCGCAGGAAGGGACAAGCACGCGCGCCTGCACGGCAGGCTCGCGCGCTTCTATCCCGGCGCGCAGCTCCAGTTGGCCGCGCGCCAGCTCGGCGCGCTGGACGGGCGCCTGTCCGCCGCCATGAACGCCGCCGTCAAAGACCGGCGGCAGCGGCTTCAAGGCGGCATGCGTCAGCTCGATGCGCTCAGCCCGCTTAAGGTCATGGCTCGGGGGTACAGCCTCGTCTACGACGAAGGCGAACAGAAACTGATCAAATCCGCGCGCGAAGTGCGCGAGGGCGACCGAATCGTAATCCGCGTCAATGACGGAAGTCTGGACTGTCGGGTCATCCATACGACGGAGGAGGGCAATCGAAGTGGAGAATAACACCGGAAACCGATCCCCGGAGCAAGCCGGCGCCGCCGAACTGAACTTCGAGCAGGCGATGGACCGGCTGGAAGCGATCGTCGCCGAACTCGAACGGGGCGACGTGCCGCTCGAGAAATCCATCGACTTGTTCCAGCAGGGCATGAAGCTGTCTCAGCTCTGCGGCCAGAAATTGGAGCAGGTCGAGCGTAAGATCGAGACGATCGTCGAAGAGGACGGCCAATTGCGCCGTCGGAACTTCGCATCCGAAGCGGAAGGCGGCGACAACTTTTGAATTCTATTTTCGCGCTTGAACCCTATATGGCTGAAGTGGCGTCCGACTTGGAAGCCTATTTCGAGGAAGCTTTTCCCGCGGAATGGGATATGCCCGAGGCGCTGTTGAAGTCGATGAGATATTCGTTGGACGCCGGCGGCAAACGCCTGCGTCCTCTGCTTGTGGTCGCGGCCTGCGAAAGCTTGGGCGGCGGCCGCGAAGCGGCGATCCGCGTCGCTGCGGCCGTGGAGATGGTCCATACGTATTCGCTCGTCCATGACGATCTGCCGGCGATGGACGACGACGATCTGCGCCGGGGCAAACCGACGAACCACAAAGTGTTCGGAGAAGCGATGGCGATTCTGGCCGGCGACGGTCTGTTGACGCATGCTTTCTACGTGATCGCGACTTTGGCCAAAGACGGTCTGCTCGGCGCCGAAGCGGCGATCGCGATCGTGTCGGACCTGGCCGAATACGCGGGTCCTCGCGGCATGGTCGGCGGCCAAGTGGCGGACATGGAAGGCGAACAAGGCATTACCGACCTGAAGCGGCTCGAATACATCCATCTGCATAAGACCAGCGATCTGATCATGTTCTCGCTGCTGGCGGGAGGCCGCGCGGCCGGCGCGACGCCGGAGCAGCTCGAAGCGCTGCGCACGTTCGGCCGAGGCATCGGATTGGCGTTCCAGATTCAGGACGATATTCTCGATCTGGTCGGCGACGAGAGCAAGCTGGGCAAAAAGACGCAGAGCGACGTCAAAATGGAAAAAGTGACTTACCCGTATTTCCTGGGCATCGACGGATCGCGCGAGGAAGTGAAACGGTTGAGCGAAGAAGCCAAATCGGCCGTCGAAAACGCGGGTTTGCAGTCCGCCGAGCGGCTGCTTGCCATCGCCGATTATTTGGTGGAACGGGACCGTTGAGACAAGGCGAATAAGAAAATTCCGGTTTCGGCGCTCGCTTGCTTGGGTATTGAACAACAGAGAAACGGCAGCGCCTAGGATGCGGAGCCGCGGACGGAAATTGGCTTTGCTTCCCGAAAAACGATATAATACCGGTACTATGGCGCATCGGACGAACAGACTTCATCGGAAGCTGCCGAACGCCGCATATTCGACAAGGGCGACCAGGACGTATGCGCGAACGACGAACATGCCGTTCCACAATCCGCGCATGCGGCCTGCATTCAGGAAAATGAAGGAAAGCGGGGAATGACATATGCTGCTTCCACAAATCAATCAACCCGGCGATCTGAAGAAACTGCCGACTGATCAACTTGCGCCGTTGGCTCAGGAGATTCGCCAGTTTTTGATCGAGAAGCTGTCGGCGACAGGCGGACATTTGGCCTCTAATCTGGGCGTGGTGGAATTGACGTTGGCCTTGCATTATTGCTACGACAGTCCCAAAGACAAATTTATTTTCGACGTAGGCCATCAAGCCTACGTACACAAGATTTTGACCGGCAGACAAGACAAATTCGACACCCTGCGCAAATACAAAGGGCTGTGCGGATTCGTCAAACGCGCCGAAAGCGAACACGACGTCTGGGAAGCGGGCCACAGCAGCACGTCGCTGTCCGCGGCGATGGGCATGGCGATGGCGCGCGACCTCAAAGGCGAAACCAATAAAGTTGTGGCGGTGATCGGCGACGGCGCGCTGACCGGCGGCATGGCGTTCGAAGCGCTCAACCATATCGGACACGAGAAAAAGAATTTGCTCGTGGTCTTGAACGACAACGAGATGTCGATCGCTCCGAACGTCGGGGCGATGCATAATTATTTGAGCCGCGTGCGCGCGGACAAACATTATCTGCGCGCCAAAGACGACGTCGAATCGCTGATCAAGAAGATTCCGGCGATCGGCGGCAAGCTGGCGCGTACGGCGGAGAAAGTCAAAGACAGTTTGAAATACATGATGGTGCCGGGCGTGCTGTTCGAAGAGCTGGGCTTCACGTACATCGGCCCGATCGACGGGCACGATCTGCCGAAGCTGATGGAGACGTTCCGCCAATCGGACAACATCGAAGGCCCCGTATTGGTGCATGTCGTGACGACCAAAGGCAAAGGTTACAAGCCGGCGGAAGCCGATTCGCACAAATGGCACGGCATCTCGCCTTACAAGATGGAATCCGGCAAGACGCTCAAGTCCGCCGGCAATCCGATGTACACCGAAGTATTCGGCAAGACGTTGATCGAACTTGCGGAGCAGGACGAACGCATCGTCGCCGTCACTCCGGCCATGCCGGGCGGTTCGGGCTTGATGGAGTTCGCGTCGCGCTTCCCGAACCGGATGATCGACGTCGGCATCGCCGAACAGCATGCGGCGACGCTGTGCGCGGCTATGGCGTTGGAAGGGATGAAGCCGGTATTCGCGGTCTATTCCACGTTCATGCAGCGAGCTTACGATCAGATCGTGCACGATATCTGCCGGCATAACGCCAACGTCATGTTCGCGATCGACCGCGCGGGCTTCGTAGGCGCGGACGGCGAGACGCATCAAGGCGTATACGATATCGCGTTCCTGCGCCATATTCCGAATATGGTCCTGATGATGCCCAAAGACGAGAACGAACTGCGCCATATGATGAAAACGGCGCTCGATTACGATAAAGGACCGATCGGTTTCCGTTATCCGCGCATCAACGCGCTCGGCGTGCCGCTCGATCCGGTACTTCGCGACATTCCGATCGGCAGTTGGGAAACGGTTCGCGAAGGCGACAGCTGCGCGATTCTGGCCGTAGGTCCGATGGTGCAGACCGCTCTGGCGGCCGCCGAGCTGCTCAAGTCGTCCGGCATTCAAGCCAGCGTCGTCAACGCGCGCTTCCTTAAGCCGCTCGACGAGAACATGCTGACCGAACTCGCGGATCGCGGCGTCAAGATGCTCGTGATGGAAGAAGCGTCGCAGGCCGGCGGTCTGGGCGGAGCGGTGCTCGAATTCTATGCTTCGCGCGGAATCTCGCATGCCGAAGTCCGCATCATGGGCGTTCCGGACTGCTTTATCGAACACGGCAGCATCAAAGAACAGCAGCAGGAAGCCGGTCTCACGGCGGAACATGCGGCGAATCTGGCGCGGGAGATCGTGACCGGAAGCCGATTGGAGCTGAAGACGGGCCTGCCGTCTTAACAGCGCCGCGAATCCGCATTTTACACAGAAAGAGAGCCTGATTATGGCCGAGCCAAAAGAACCGAAAGCAACCAAAGAACGAATCGACGTTCTGCTCGTGGAGCAGGCGTATTACGAAAGCCGGGAGAAAGCCAAGGCCGCCATCATGGCGGGTCTTGTCTTCGCCGATCAAGAACGCATCGAGAAGCCGGGCATGAAAGTTCCGCGAAGCGCGGCGCTTCACGTCAAAGGCTCGGTGCATCCGTATGTCAGCCGAGGCGGCTTGAAGCTCGAAAAAGCGCTCAAGACGTTCGGAATCGATATGACCGGACGCGCGATGCTGGACATCGGTTCGTCGACCGGAGGATTTACCGACTGCGCGCTTCAGAACGGCGCTTCGTACGTCTACGCGATCGACGTCGGCTATAACCAGCTCGACTGGTCGCTTCGCAACGACGAACGCGTCTGCGTGATGGAACGGACCAATTTCCGTTACATGACGCCGGAGGAATTGCAGGGACCGCAGCCGGATTTCGCGAGCATCGACGTTTCGTTTATTTCGCTGCGCCTGATCCTGCCGCCGCTGCTTCAACTGCTTCGCAGACCGGCCGAAGTCGCCGCGCTGATCAAACCGCAGTTCGAAGCGGGACGCGAAAAAGTCGGCAAGTCGGGCGTCGTCCGCGATCGCAAGGTGCACGAAGACGTGCTGAACGAAGTGCTGAGCTTCGCGAACGAACTGGGCTTCGAAATCGGAGGCCTGACGTTCTCGCCGATTACCGGCGGCGAAGGCAACGTCGAATTTCTCGCTTACCTGAAGCTTCCGGAAGGAAAAACGGAGCCGCTCGGCGAAGAAGTCATTCGTGAGCTGGCGTCCAATACCGCGGCGGAAGCCGCTCGGAATTTTCACAGAAACTCATCCGCCGAACGGTGAGTTTCTTTGCGTTGAATAGAGTTGTAAACCATTTCTATATAGGGGGAGTCTGATGAAAGGACAACGACATATCAAGATCCGGGAGATTATCTCGAACCGCGACATCGAAACGCAGGACGAACTGGTGAACGAATTGCGGAACGCGGGTTTCCAAGTGACGCAAGCGACGGTATCGCGCGATATCAAAGAACTGCTGCTGGTCAAAGTCCCGCTGGACGACGGCCGATACAAGTATTCGATGCCGACCGATCAGCGTTACAATCCCGTGCAGAAGCTGAAGCGCGCGCTCGTGGACAATTTCGTCCATATCGATCATTCCGGCAATCTCGTGGTGATGAAATGTTTGCCGGGCACGGCGAACTCGATCGCGGCGCTGCTCGACAACATGGAATGGTCGGAGATCATGGGCACCATTTCCGGCGACGACACGATTCTGTTGATCTGTCGCGAACCCGAGAACAGCCAGACGGTGATCAGCCAGATCATGGGGTTCATTTCTTAACTTTTTCGCAGATTTGCAAATTTGCCACTTCTCAAACATGCGTTCGCATGAATATAATGGAACTGACCTCCTCCTCCCAGATTCTCGGGAATCAGGGGGAGGAAACTTTCAACGAGGTGAGTGCATGCTAGTCGCATTATCCATTCGCAATCTCGCCGTCGTCGAAGCCGTCGACGTTCATTTCTATCACGGTTTCCACGTCCTGTCGGGGGAGACGGGAGCGGGCAAATCCATCATCATCGACGCTCTGGGATTGATCTCGGGCGGCCGAGGATCTTCGGATCTGATCCGATACGGAGCCGACAAGGCCGAGATGGAAGCCCTGTTCGAACTGGGCGAGCAGCATCCCGTCTGGAAGACGCTGGAGCAGCTCGGCATATCCGCTTCGCCGGAAGAACACCTGGTGATCCGGCGCGAAGTCAACATTCAAGGCAAGAGCACGTCCCGCATCAACGGCCAGCTCGTCAATATGACGATGCTGCGCGAAGTGGGCGAACAGCTTATCAATATTCACGGCCAGCACGAGCACCAATCGCTGCTGCGTCCCGAGAGCCATCTGGGGCTGCTCGACGCGTACGGCGGCGAACGGATCGCGCCGACCAAGACGGCGTATCAACAAGAATATTCCGCGCTCGCCAAGCTTGAACGCGAGCTTCGGGAGCTTCGGGAAACGAGTCAGAAATCGCTGCAGATGCTCGACATGTACCGTTTCCAGCTCGAAGAGATCCAAGCGGCCAAGCTCAAAGCGGGCGAGGACGTCGAATTGGCGGACGAGCGTTCCAAGCTGGCTCACAGCGAGAAGCTGATGGAGTCGGTGTCGGAAGGCTATAACCTCCTGTACGGCGAACGAGGCCTCGAAGCCGTCGGTTCCGCGATCTCCAGCTTGGAAGATATCGAGAACTACGATCCCAAAGCGATGCAGCCGATTCTGGAACAGCTCAGAAACGCTTTTTATCAGCTCGAAGATGCCGTATTCCAGCTTCGTGATTATCGCGAGAACATCGAGTTCAACCCGGGACGCCTCGAAGAAGTGGAAGAACGCTTGAACCTGCTGTCGGGCTTGCGTCGCAAATACGGAGAGAGCGTCGAACAAATTTTGGATTATTACGATCGGATCCACCGCGAGACCGATCTGTTGGAAAATAAAGACGAGCGGCTCGAGCAGCTGACGGTCAAACGCGACAAACAGCTCGAGAAAACGCTGCGTTTGGCCCGTGAACTGAGCGCGCTGCGCCGCGATTGCTCGCGCGAACTGGCCCGTCAGATCGAAAGCGAACTCAAAGATCTCCAGATGCAGCGGACTTCGATCGAAGTGCGGCTCGAGCCGATTCAGGACGATCGCGGCTTCGAATACGAAGGACGGCGCGTGCGCCTGACCCGTCAAGGCGTGGACAGCGCGGAGTTCCTGATCTCGCCGAATCCCGGCGAACCGCTGCGTCCGCTCGGGAAGATCGCTTCGGGCGGCGAACTGTCGCGGATCATGCTGGCGCTCAAAAGCATTTTCGCCCGGCACGACAAAGTCCCGGTACTGATCTTCGACGAAGTCGATACCGGCGTCAGCGGACGCGCGGCTCAATCGATCGCGGAGAAGCTCGTCAAGCTGTCGCGCGACTGCCAAGTCTTCTCGATCACTCACCTGCCGCAAGTGGCCTGCATGGCGGATCATCAGTATCTGATCGAGAAGCGGGTAGAAGGCGAACGCACGATGACCCGGGTCGAGTCTTTGGACGAAGAAGGGCGGGTAACGGAGTTGGCCCGTATGCTCGGCGGCGTCGAGATTACCGAGAAGACGCTGCATCATGCGCAAGAAATGCTGAAATTAGCGGAAGAAAGCAAAAACGATCGCGTCTCCTGAGAGGCGCCGTTCAAGATCCCAAAACCGTGTGCAGGTCCGAATCGGCAGAGTTTCCAGCTTCGTTTCGGGATGCTGCACAAGCGCTATCGCAGAGAAAATGCCGTATTCCGGTACGATCTGCGTGCTAATTTACGGTTTTGGGATTTTTTGTTTGAAATCGGCGTATAACTCGATATACTAATAAAGGGTAGAGATTTGACGTCAAATCGTGAATGATGCAGGAATGATACGAACGATGTCGAATTTTTATACGGTAGATCTGGAAAAAAGATAAAAATAGTTCGGCGGATTACAGAGGATTCGGCTAGCTACCGGATGATAAGGAGGAACAGGCTTTGCCAAACATCGAAGTTATGCTTGCGGACGATAATCGCGATTTCGTTCACATGCTCCAAGAACACATTTCCGCACAGGAAGACATGACGGTGACGGGAGTCGCCTTTAACGGGGAAGAAGTGCTGGGACTGCTCCGAGACGCGGAGCGGATGCCGGACATTCTGATCCTCGACATTATCATGCCCCATCTGGACGGACTTGGCGTACTGGAGAAGTTACAGAGCATGAACTTGAACCCGCGTCCGAAAGTGATCATGCTGACGGCATTCGGCCAAGAGAACATTACGCAGCGCGCGGTGGAACTCGGAGCGGCCTATTATATCTTGAAGCCGTTCGACATCGAGGTGCTGGTCAATCGGGTGCGGCAGATGCTGAACATTCCGACTTCCCCGATCATGCCGATGTCGGCCGCGCCTTCGCCCAAGCCGAGCTTCGGAACTCTGGCCAAAGGCAAGACGCTCGATGCCAGCATCACGTCGATCATCAACGAGATCGGCATTCCCGTACATGTTCGAGGATACAAATACTTGCGCGAAGCCATTACCATGGTCTATCACAACATCGAAATTCTGGGTTCGATCACCAAGACGCTCTATCCGTCGATCGCCGAGAAATACGGCACGACCCCTTCCCGCGTCGAACGCGCCATCCGCCATGCGATCGAGCTGGCTTGGTCGCGCGGTTCCGTGCAGAACATCAGCGAACTGTTCGGTTACACGGTGAGCATCAACAAAGCCAAGCCGACCAATTCCGAGTTTATCGCCATGATCGCCGATAAGCTGCGGGTCGAGCACACGGTGAGTTAGCCTCTTGCGGACTCCTGATGCAAGGTTTACGTTTCGTACATAAAGCGTGTACGAAGCTTCCGACGGAAACGCACACGCCTATCGCATGTTCAAATTTTCCGCAAACGCCGACTATTTTCGGAGTATCGATACTCCGGGAAAGCCGGCGTTTTGACGTGCGCGGGAAAGCGGAATTTGGTTTACGGCCCGCCGTTTGCGATAATAAGAACAAGGCCGATAACCGGCACAGCCAAGAGCCGAAAGGAAGAGTAAGCATGAGAACGATCTATATCCGGGTATTATACGACAACGGCATCGAGAAGGAGTACGCTTTCGACTCGAAAGAAGAGCTGACGCCGGCCGAGATGGACATTGCGATCAACGAATTCAAAGAAGCGTATATCGAGCCGTCTTTTCGCGGCGAGAAACTCAAAGGAGGCGGCTGCATGACTTTCGAGAGCGAAGGCAAAGACATCAGCGTCAACTTGAACAAAGTATCGGAGATCTCGTTCAGCATTCGTTGATTAAGGCCGAAACGATACGAACCGAGGAGGAAATCGAAATGAACGTATTGGTGATCGGAGCGAACGGACAGATTGGAAGCCGGCTGGTTCGGCTGTTGAAGCAGGAAGGCAAACATCGGGTCAAAGCGATGGTACGTAAGCTGGAGCAAGAAGACGAGCTGCGCGCTCTGGGAATCGAGACGGTGCTCGCCAATCTGGAAGATCGCGTAGACGCGCTGTCGGAAGCGATGCAGGGCAGCGACGTCATCGTCTTTACCGCGGGCTCGGGCGGATCGACGGGGGACGACAAGACGCTGCTCATCGACCTTGACGGAGCGGTCAAGACGATGGAAGCCGCGGAGAAAGCCGGAATCAAACGTTACGTCATGGTCAGCGCCATGCAGGCGCATCAGCGCGACAACTGGGTGGAAGCGATCAAACCTTACTATGCGGCCAAACATTACGCGGACCGGATGCTGGAATCGACGAGCTTGAATTATACGATCGTGCGTCCGGGCGGTTTGAAAAACGATCCCGGAACCGGCAGGATCGCAGCGGACGAGAACTTGGCGCCGGGATCGATTCCGCGCGACGACGTGGCGGCGGTAATCGCGGCGCTGCTGGAAGACCGCAACACGTATCGCCGCGCGTTCGATCTGACTTCCGGCCATACGCCGATCGGCGAAGCTTTCGGCAGCGCTTGAACGTAAAGCCGGATCGTTTGTTCGTTTCGTCGGCGAAACCTTTCGGGTAACGATAGCGTATAGGCGTCATGCAGCGACAGAATCGACGAAAGGGCGGTTGCCAGATGGAATTCAGCGGCTTTGACAGATATACGGATACGCAGAAAAACGAAATGAAAAAACAGATTCGGCAGGCCGCGGACGACGCGTTCGAACAAGAAATGGCCGCGATCAACGCGCAGCTTCGGGAAGAAATTCTGATCGCGCTGATCGGCGACGTCAATGCGGGCAAATCTTCGACGATCAATCGGATCGTCGGCGAAGAGGTTGCGGGCGTCGGAGCGGAACCGGGAGAGACGACGGCGATCCATCCGCATCCGTATAAGGATAAGATCTTTTTTATCGATACGCCGGGACTGAACGACGTCAACACGGTAAATTCCGCAGCGACGCTGGAGTATTTTCGCAAGACCGACGTCGTGCTGTTTTTCTTGAATGCGGCGGGAACGGTCTTCTCGGAGAGCGAGCAGCGTTCGTTCCGCATCGTGGAGAAAGAAAATCCGAATATCCTGATCGTGCTCAACAAGATCGACGCGGCGGACGAAGTGGATCGGCTGGTCGCGCGCGTACGCAGGGAAACGGGTCACAAATACGACGTGATTCCGATCTCTTCGCGCACCGGGCAGAATATCGACGAACTGCGCGACGCGATCCTCGAGATGTTAAAAAAAAAGAGCAAAGACATTCTGTTCGCCCGCACGATCAAAGAAAAGTCTTCGATCGCCAATAAGTGGATTCTCGGCGCGGGCGCTTCGGCCGGAGCGATCGGCGCCGTTCCGCTGCCGGGCGCGGATATCGTGCCGTTGACCGCTTTGCAGATCGGACTGCTGACGAAGCTGGCGACGCTGTACGAGCGTCCGATCAGCAAGGAAGCGGCCAAAGAGATCGTGATTACCGCCATCGTCGGCAATCTGGGCAAAACGATTTTTTCGCAGATCGTCAAGATGTTTCCGGGCGCCGGTACGGTAGCGGCTGCCGGAGTCGCGGGCTCGGTGACGCTGGCGCTCGGCTATTCGGTCAAGTACGCTTACGAACGCGGCATCGACGTGACGCCGGACACGGTCTCCAAGCTGTATCGGAATTTCCGGGACCGCAAAAATAGAGGAGAGAAGCTGCCGGGAGAAGACGATTGAAGCCGTCGATCCCGTACGTTAACGAAACGTTCCGCGCAGGCGGGGCGTTTTTTTGATGCGTCGCGACGATGATCCGCCGAAACATTTGATATAATGGGACAAGAGATCGCAAGCAGGCAGCCTTTCGGCCGATAGAGGCCGTGAGCAAAAGTCGGGTGATCGAAACGAAGGAGGATTTGGCAAATGTTGACCGAACGACTGGAATTACGGGCTTTCGTTCCCGAAGAAGCGGAGGAACTGCTGGCGCTGCGGCTGAGCAATCAGGCCTTCTTGGAACCGCTGGAACCGATTCGTTCCGAATCGTATTTGACGCTCGCGGGGCAGCGGACGGAAATCATTCAGAGCCAACAGGGCCGCGAACGGGACCAAGCTTATATTTATGCCGTCAGACTTCGCGAGAACGGACAGCTGCTGGGACGAGCGGCGCTGACCGGTATCGCGCGCGGACCTTTTCAGAACGCGAACTTGGGTTATTTTCTCGACGAAGCGCATAACGGCCGAGGTTATATGACCGAAGCGGTAAAAGGCATACTGGAACTCGCTTTCGCCAAACACGGTCTGCACCGCGTTCAAGCCGGCGTCATGCCCCGCAATGCCCCATCGCTGCGAGTATTGGAGAAAGCGGGCTTCCGGCGCGAAGGTCTGGCGGAACGATATCTGAAGATCAACGGCAAGTGGGAAGACCATGTGCTGCTCGGCATCACGGTCGAAGAGTGGGAGACGGCGCAAGGCCGCTGAACGCAATAGGTAAAAAAAGGGCCGCAACCTCAAGACTTGCGTCTTGCGTACTCTGCGGAATCCCGGATAATGAAAGGGAATAAGCTTCGATTCTATCCGATCGGGACGGGGAGGGCGGGAGATCACGATGAATGTTCGAAGTAGTGTGAAGCTGGTTTTGATCGCGAGCTTGGCGCTGTGTTTCGCGTGCAGCGGTCCTTCCGCCCGAATCCAGCCTCCGGGAGCGACAGAGCCCGAGGACAACCCGGCGGTTCCGGAATCCGCTTACGATCCGCCGATCCAGCTGTCTTTCGTTCGGGAGACGGGAGACGATATCGAGCGGATGTTAACCGAACTTCCCGGAGAAACGCTGGAAGACAACCGGTGGACAAAGCTTTACATGCAGGAACTCGGGATTCGTACGACGTACGAATGGACGGCCAAAGGCGACGTGTACAACCAGAAGCTGGGCGTGTCGCTGGCTTCGGGCCGGATTCCCGACGTGGTGCAGGTCGATCCGTATCAATTGCGGTTATTGGCGAATGCCGGGTTGATCGAAGATCTGACGCAGACTTACGACGCGTTCGCGTCGCCGCTGACCCGGCAAATTTTGACGGCCGAAGGCAGCGGACCTTTCGATGCGGCTACAGTGGACGGACGCCTGATGGCGATTCCCGAATCCGTCTCTTCGATCGAAAGCGCGCAGTACTTATGGATCCGGACCGATTGGTTGAAGCGGCTCGGCTTGTCTCCGCCCCGTACGATCGAAGACGTACTCGCTATATCGAGAGCGCTTACAGAAGAAGACCCCGATCAAAACGGCGTTAACGATACGTACGGTCTCGGACTTACCGGTTATTTGTGGAACCCGGTGCTTAGCGCTTCTGGATTTATGGCGGGATTCGGCGCTTTTCCTACGCAGTGGGTAGACGACGGCAAAGGAGGTCTGGTCTACGGAGGCATCCTGCCGGAGACGCGCAAGGCTCTTCAGAGCCTTCAAGACATGTACCGGGCCGGGCAGATCGATCCGGATTTCGGTTACAAATCAGGCGGCCAGATGGCCCGCTTGATCGCTCAAGGCAAGATCGGCATGCTGTACGGCGAGCAGTGGACGCCTTTTACCGTTCAGCAAAGCCGCGAACGCGATCCCGACGCGGATTGGCAGGCCTATCCGCTGCCGGCCGAAGCCGGCCGCGAGATTCGGGTACCGCTGCGCGCGGGAACCGGCGGCCTGCTCGCCGTTCGCAAAGGATACGAGCATCCCGAAGCGCTGGTCAAGATGATGAATCTTCATCTGGAGAAGAATTGGGGCAAAGACGCGGATTACGAGACGTATTATAACGACGATTCCCGAGCGGTGTGGATGCTCTCGCCGGTAACGCCGTTCCCGGGAACCAAAAATCTGGATGCTTACCGGGAGATCCGCAGCGCTCTGGATACCGGAAACGCTGCCGGACTTCAAGGCGAAGCCGCCGCCATTCAGAAGCGGATCGAAGCGTACGACCGGATCGGAACGGAGAGCGGCTGGGGATGGAAAAAGATTTACGGTCCGGACGGAGCGTTCAGCATCGCCGACGAATACGAGCGCAGCGGACGTTTCGTGCCCGATCTGTTCGGCGGCGGAATCACCGAGACGATGGTCGAACGCCATAACATCCTGCGCGATTTGCAGCTCGAAGCTTATATGAACATCATTCTGGGAGAACCTATCGAACGATTCGATCAATTCGTACAGGATTGGAAAGAACTCGGAGGAGACCAGATCACGGCGGAGGTGAACCTCTGGAACAGCAGCAAACCAAGCGGCGCGCCTTGAAAAAAAGAGGCTTTCGTTCCGGCGGCGAACTCGAGCCGCCGGAGATGCCCGGCGACGCCGACGTCGCCCATGGAACTGACGGCTCTTACGAGACGGCCGACTCCCGAAGCCGTTTTTGGGGATACCGGAAGCGGGAACGAAAAGGCCTCCGCTTCAAATTGCCCGCGGCTTCGTGGCACAGCAGCATTTTTGCCCGGCTGGTCTTCATTTATCTGTTATTCGTCCTGCCGCTGATCCTGCTGGGATTGTATTTGTATCAATGGAGTTACGATAACGCCAGCACCGAGATCGCGTCGTCGACGGAACGAAGACTGAGCGGGTACTTGGAAGAATTGAACCGCGAAGTGGAATGGATGGAGCTTCAGCAGTTCGATATCGTGGAAGACCGCAAGTTGAACCGTCTGGCCGTATTGTGGGACACGATGGGGCAGGTCGAGCGTCGGGACACGTTGAACGACATGACCGAACGTCTCGCCACGTTCAAGAACAGCAGCGCTTATATCAAAAACGTATACGTGCATCTGCCTACCGTCGGCAAAAGCCTTTCCGCGACGCACGGGATCGACGAATTCGACGGAAAAGCGTTCCGTTATTTCAGTTCGAGCCGTCAAGGCATGGGGCCGCGTTTGTCGGTAAGGGAAGGCACGCTGAATCTCGGCGCCGTTCGGCTGACCGGCAAAAAAGGCGAGCTTCCGCTGTTCGCGGTTCAAGTCGAACTGGACTCCGATCGGTTTCGCGAAGCGCTGCGGCAGTTGAATCTGTATCCGGATAACGGATCGTTTCTGATCGAAGAAAAAACAGGATTCGCGATCGTCGACGAGCCGGAGCATCTGTTTATTCTGGACGCTTACCGCAGCGCTCGTCCGAGCGTCGGAGAAGACGCGGCGCGGATCGAAGCGAACGGCACGCGTTATCAGGTCAGCAAACGGAATATGGAATCGTTGGGATTGTCCGTGGCGACTTATTTGCCGGAAGCCAGCGTGAAAAGGCCGCTCAACAAGTTCTACCAATGGGCTTGGCTGTTCGCCGTCACGTCGCTGCTGGCCGTCTCGGCGTATCTGTATTCCAGTTACCGTTTGATCCATAAGCCGATGCTGCTGCTCGTCAATCGTTTCAAGAAGATGGAAGAAGGCGTGCTCGATATCCCGATCGCCCATGCCCGCAAAGACGAATTCGGCTTTTTGTATGCCCGATTCAATCAGATGATCGAAAAGCTGCAATCGCTCATCGACCGGGATTTCAAACAGCGAATGATGATGCAGCGCGCCGAACTGAAGCAGCTTCAATCGCAGATCAATCCGCATTTTTTGTACAACAGCTTTTTTATCCTCAATTCGTTGGCGCGCACCGGAGAGACGCAGCGGATCGAAGACTTCACCAATATGCTGGGCGAATATTTCCGATTCATTACCCGCAGCGGCGACGATCACGTGCTTCTTGCCGACGAAGTCGCTCATTCCCGCGTGTATACGAATATTCAGCAGCTTCGGTTCTCCAGACGCATGCGTGTCGAATTCGACGAGCTTCCCGAAGCGATGCGCGAACTGCGCGCGCCGCGATTGATCATCCAGCCGATCATCGAGAACGCTTACGAACACAGTCTGGAGAAAATGACCGCTCCCGGCTTGCTGCGCGTAAGTTTCGGCATGAACGGCGAATTCGCGGAAGTGCGGGTAGAAGACAACGGCGATCTGCTGGACGAATCCGGGATCGAAGCGATGCGCCGGCGGCTTGCCGATCAAAGCGAAACGGCGGAAACGACGGGGATGATCAATATTCATCGGAGACTCCAGCTGACGTACGGCTCGGGCAGCGGTCTGAAGCTGGAACGAAGCGATCTGGGAGGGCTGAAAGCGACGATCCGAATCCGATGGCAGGGAGGAGAAGCGAATGTACCGATTGTTGATCGTGGATGACGAAGAGATTATCACGGACAGTCTGCACGAGACGTTGGCCGGCCTGCTGCCGGAACAGCTCGATGTCTGCAAAGCGTATTCGGCGCGGGAAGCGCTGGAATGGCTGGAGCGAACGCGAATCGATATCGTCATGACGGATATCCGCATGCCCGGCATGGACGGGCTGGAAATGGCCGAACGCATTCGTGCTTTTTGGCCGCGCTGCCGCATCGTTTTTCTGACCGGGTACAGCGATTTCGATTACGCTTACCGGGCGCTGCAAATGCCGGATGCCCGGTACCTGCTCAAGACGGAAGGTTATGCCAAAGTGACGGCGATGATCGAGCAGATCGTCGAAGAAGTTCGGCGAAGCCATCGGATGGATGCTCTGCTCGAACGATCTCGGGAACTTGCGGCGCAGCTTCACAAAATGGAACGGGAAGATTATCTGCGCAGAGGACTTCAGAGCGGAGAGACGTTCGGCGGCGGCTCCGAAGAACGGCAGACCGAACTGGATCGCCGGCAGATTCCGCTGTCCGCCGACGAGCCGCTTCATCTCGTCGTAGGAAGAATCGCCGATTCGGGCGATCCGCCGGAAGGAGATCCGGACGGGCGTTTGGCTTCTGCGCGCGTGATCGCGGCTTCTCTGTTGGAGGAACATGTACGCCAAGCGAGCGTCGCGGATACGCGCGGCAACGTGGTGTGGTTGATTCAACCCAAGCAGGCGGAAGCCAAGCCGGAAGGCGCCTTTGCCCGTTATTTGGAAGGCGCGCTGGAATTGGTTCAGGAAGCGTGCAGCGCTTCGCTCGACGTCTCTTGGTCGTTTACGTTGAGCGGGCAAGGGTTCTTTTGGCCCGAGACGGCACGCCGCTACGAACGTCTGAAACAGCTGCAATGGATGAAAATCGGAGACGGCGTCAGTTTGATCTTGATCGATCGAGGCGAGGAGCTGCCGAGAGCCGCTTCCAAAGATCCGGGCCGGCCGAGCAGTCGAATCGAAGCGATGTCGGGTTATTTGGAAACCGGCAGGACGGCGGCGTTCTACGAAGCGTTCGAAAAGTTGACGGAGGAACTTCTGCTGCCGCAAACGCCGATGGAAGAAGCCATGGAAACGTATTACGGTCTGGCTTTGATGCTGTATGCCGCCATCAGCCGATGGGGACTCGCTTCGGAGATTCCCGGCCGAAGCCGGCTGCTTCGGTTGGAAGAACAGGCCAGCATGAAAGAGGCCGTGCAGTTTCTGTACGAAATCGCGGATCGGCTCGTGCGCTTCAAGAGCGGCGACGAACAAGAGCGGGCCCATGCCGTGATTCGCTCTCTATGCGATTACGTGCGCGGCCATCTCGAACACGATCTTTCGCTGGTTCGCTTGGCGGAACGGTATCATTTCAATCCGTCTTATCTGTCCCGGTTTTTCAAACAGGAGATGGGACTGAACCTGTCGGAATTTATCGACGACTGCCGGATTCGCGAAGCCAAACGCCTGCTCGGCGACCCTCAGCTCATGGTTCGGGAAGTCGCCGCCCGGGTCGGCTACGAAGCCGCTCATTCGTTTACGCGTTTTTTCAAAAAATGCACCGGAATGACGCCGCAGGAGTTCAAAGATGCCGAAGCTTCGGCGTATTCGCGCTCCGATTCGCCCGTATGAAGCAAGAAATCAATCTATCGAAGAAAAGAGGAATCCGATTATGGAAACATCGATCCGCAAAAGCGGCGAAAGCCTGCTGCCTGCCGTAGGCAAAACTCCGCCGCATCGCAATCCGCTGTTGGCGCATAAATTCGGCGCCGATCCGTACGCGCTCGTCTACGAAGATCGCGTTTATCTGTACATGACCAGCGACACGCTCGAGTTCGACGAAGCCGGTCAAGCCAAAGAGAACAGTTACGGCTCGATCCGGCGCTTGACGGTCATTTCTTCCGCGGATCTCGCCAACTGGACCGATCACGGCGAGATCGCGGTCGCGGGAGAAGAAGGAACGGCGAAGTGGGCGACGCAATCTTGGGCGCCGGCGATCGCCTGCAAACGAATCGACGGGCAAGATCGATTCTTTCTCTATTTCGCCAATAACGGCAGCGGCGTCGGCGTGCTGCGCGGCGACAGTCCGCTCGGGCCGTGGACGGACCCGGTCGGCGGACCGCTGATCTCGGCAGGAACGCCCGGCGTCGAAGGCGTGCCGTGGATCTTCGATCCGGCCGTGCTCGTGGACGACGACGGACAAGGCTATCTGTATTTCGGCGGAGGCATTCCGGAAGGGCAGCACGAGATGCCGAATTCGGCGCGGGTCGTTCGGCTCGGCGACGATATGGTTTCGCTGCAAGGAGCGGCGGAAGTCGTTCCGGCCCCGTACATGTTCGAAGATGCGGGCATCCATAAATACGGAGACGTCTATTATTATACATACTGCTCGAATTTCCACGAAGGCGAGCGTCCGGCAGGCAGTCCGCCTCCCGGCGAGATCGCCTGCATGACGAGCGCTTCGCCGATGGGGCCGTGGACGTATCAAGGGTCGTTCTTGCATAATCCGGGCCATTATTTCGGCGTGAGCGGCAATAACCATCATGCGATCTTCCGCTTCCGGGATCGTTGGTACATCGCTTATCACGCGCAGACGCTGTCCGCGGCGATGGACGTCGCTCACGGGTATCGGTCGACGCATCTGGATCTGCTCGAACTGCAGGAGGGAGAACTCCTGCCGAAGACCGAAGCGACGATGCAAGGCGTTCCTCAGCTCGGCGTTCACGATCCTTACCGACCGACCGGCGGCTATACCTGCGCATGGAGCGCAGGCCTTCGTACCGAGGCCGAATATGACGGAGGAGAAGGAACAGTCTGCGCGATATCGCCGGGAGGATGGTCGGGAATCGCGGGCGTCGATTTCGGCAAGGTCGGTCCTGCCGGTTTCTTCGCTTCGATCGAAATGTCCGGAAGCAGCGGTGTTCTGGAAGTTCGGCTGGACGCGCCTGACGGCCCTGCCGTCTGCGAAGTCGCCTTGCAGCCGGAGCCGGGCGAGGGGTTCCGCGAACGGTCGGCGGAATTGTCTTCCGGCGCGGTGACGGGCGTGCATGACTTGTTCTTCGTATTTTGCGCCGAAGATCCAAGCGCAAGCTGCGCGCTGCGAAGCTGGCGGTTCCGTTCTTGACGATCCGGCCGCGATCCGGGCACGCGATCGCTCGGCCTTCTGCATCGCAAAAAGCCTCGTTTCCCCCGGTTGACGGGAGGAAGCGAGGCTTTTCGCGCGCGCGGAACGCCGAACGTTCTTCGTTACGGTAAGGCGTCTTCAGGCCGTAACGAACGCCTGCTTGCGGTATTCGTTGGGACTGACGCCTTCGTATTCCCGGAATTTTTTGTGGAACCAATCCGTATCGCTGTATCCGACTTGGACGGCCACTTCGTAAATGCGCAGATCCGTAGTCTCGAGCAGGCGTTTCGCTTGTTCCATGCGCTGCCGAAGCAGATAACGATTGAACGACATGTTTTCTCTGGACTTGAAGCGCTGGCCCAGATAGGCGCAGTTGAAGTGCAGCAGATCGGCGATCTCTTTGAGCGTCACGTTGTCCGCGAGACGGCGGCAGGCGTAATCTTTGACGGCTTCGATGATCCGGTCCGAACGATCCGCCGATTTCCCGCGAGCGGGAAAAGGCGCGGCGAAAGCGGGGCGGCTTCCCGGATGTTCCGAAGCCAGACGCCATTTGAGCCGGATCAAACTATGTACGAGCGCGGCGGAATCGACAGGGCCGGGCAGATAATCGCTGACCTGATAACCGAGCGCTTTGCGCGCGGAACGGAAATCGTCTTTGCCGCCGAGCAGCAGAATCGGAATCGGACTGAACGCCCGGACCTGTTCGCACAAGCATAACCCGGACGAAGCGAACCCGCCGGTATGGATCAGCACGGCGGCGAAATCGCGCTTGGCGAGAGCGTCCAGCGCTTCTTCCGGCGACTTCGCGTATTCGCCTACGGCAAACCCCGTTTTTTCTTGTTCCAGCAGTTTTTCGATTCCGGCTGCGGCAAGACCGCCAAAATCGACCCCTAACACCGTATGCATCAAGCAGCCTCCTCTGTCTGTCTTTGTATGATCTTTTCCATAAGAAAGGTGTATTTCCATTATCGAAATAAAAGAAAGCGTTTACAACATGCAATTTTTTGCGAACGCGCCATTTGTTTACCTGTTGCCGCGAATCGAAGCTTCAAAATCCGGATCGAAGACCTCGATCTATAATTTGTCGGGGTAAGGCCTGCATTCTCTCCTGTTGTTAACGCTTTCATTACAGAGCTACACTGTGATCGAAAACGACAACCGATAACCGAGGGGGAAGACGATGAACAGAACCATGAAGAACAGAAAAGCATTCGGATTGTTGAGCTTGATCCTGATGTTCGCGCTGCTGGTCAGCGCGTGCAGCTCGGGAGGAGGCGCGCCGGCGCAGCCGGAAGCTTCCGCAAAGACCGAAGCGTCCGCGCCGGCGGACGAGAAAACGACAGACGAAAGCGAAGCGGCCGAAGCGGAACCGGCAGCCGAGCCGGCCAATGCCAATTCGACGCCGGAGATGGATTTCGACATGGGCGGACGCACGATCAAAGTCGTCGCTTGGTGGGACATGCAGATCGAAGACAACAACCCGGACAATATTCAGCGCATCGAAAATCTGGAAGCATTGAAGAAAAAGCACAACTTCGATATCGAATATATCTCGATCGATTTCGGCGAATATCAGGAAAAAGTCGTCGCGTCCCTGATGGCCGGCGAACCGCTAGGCGACATCGTGCGCTTGGGCAAAGACTACGCGATTCCGGCGCTGACCAAGCAGGACCTGCTCTGGCCGATCGACGAGTACACGAAAAACGACAAAGTGTTCAATCAGAAAACGACCAACGAATACATGCAGTACGAAGGCCGCGGTTACGGGTTCACGGAAGACCAGTCGTCGTTCATCAGCGGCATCTTCTATAACCGCACGCTGATGCAGGAATTGGGCCTGAAGCCGCTTCAAGAATACGTCGACGAAGACGATTGGAACTGGGATACTTTCGTCAAAGTCGCCAAAGAAGCGAACAAAGACCGCAACAACGACGGCAAGCTGGATACTTGGGGACTGGCGCAGACCAGCCTGATCGAACCGATCCTGTATTCGAACGAAGCGTCGCTGACCCAAGAAGACAAGCAGAATCTCGAAGATCCGAAGACCAAAGCCGCGCTGAACTTCGCTTCCAAGCTGGCGACGGACAAAGTCGGCCGTCCGACCGAAGGCGGCGATTGGACCGAACCTTCGACCTTCTTCCGTCAAGGCAACACCTTGATGTATTCGGGCGCGATGTACGAGATCGAAGGCATCAAGACGGATATGCCGGATTACGATATCGGCTTCGTGCCGTTCCCGAAAGGTCCGGACGCGACCGCTTACCATTCCGGCGAATCGCGTTATCAAGCGCTGACGATCCCGAAAGCGGTCGAGAATCCCGAACAGCTCATGTACATTTGGGAAAAGATCAACGAGATCGACTCCATTTACGATTATCCGGAACAATCGACGCTGGAAACGCATCTGTCGGACGAAGCGGATATCGAGAACGCGAGAGAAGTCGCCAAAGGCATGCTCGTGCTTGACCATAACACGTTCCCGTCGCTGCCTTATTGGGACTTCGTGGGCGAGTTGAACGACGGCGTATCCGTCTCGACCGTCATCGAGAAATACAAAGCGACGTTCCAATCGGCGATCGACGAAGTGTACAAAAAATGACCTTGACGCGCGCCGGCAGCGGACGGAAAATGCGAACTTTCGCGTTTGCCCCGAAGCCGGCGCGGTCTTGACGGGAACGTAAGCCGGAAGGAGGACGGAGAACGACATGCGGGGACGAAAGAAAAAAGGGCTGATCCTGCTGCTTGTGCTGGCGCTGGCCGTTTCGCTCTGGAGCCTGTATCCCGAAAAGGAGCGCAGCCGGGGCATCGCGCAGGCGCAAGAAGATTTCGAATCGGCGGCGGACGCGGAAGATGCCGGGAGCTACGGCCATTACCTGGCCGCTTACGCGGGCGCTTCGTTGCCCGAACGCACGGTTCGCGTGGAAGGCGAAGACTTCGCGCGGTCGGAGAACGGCGAATTCGAGATCGTCGAAGGGTATGCCGGGCTGGACGGCCGGGCGGTCCTGACGCCGGAGACGGGCAAGATCGGCTGGGACGTCGAAGTGCCGGAGAGCGGCTTGTACGGACTGCGCATTCATTACTACCCGGTGGAAGGCAAAAGTTCCGCGATCGAACGGCAGCTGACGGTGAACGAGCAGGTGCCTTTCCGCGGAGCCGACCTGCTGGTGTTCGACCGGGTATGGGGCAACCGCGACGAGAACGTGCGGCGGGACGATCGCGGCAACGATCTGCGGCCGCGTCAGGCCGAGCAGCCGGTCTGGCAGCTGGCTCCGCTGCGCGACAGCGCGGGCTATTACGAAGAACCGTATCGTTTCTACTTCGAACGCGGCAAGCAGCGTCTGGCGCTTGGCGCCCTGCGCGAGAGCATGGCGATCGATTATATCGAACTGTATCAAGAAGAACAGGTGCCTACATATGCCGATCTGGCCGCTTCGTACGAAGCGCAGGGTCTGAAAGCGGCCGAAGCGGACATGCTCAAGATTCAAGGCGAAGCGGCGGCCGCGAAGTCTTCGCCGACGCTGTATCCCGGTTCGGACCGCTCCAGTCCTTCGCTCGAGCCTTACGACGTATCCAAACTGAGAGTGAACATGATCGGCGGGCTCAACTGGAAGCTGCCCGGCGAATGGATCGAATGGGAAGTGGACGTGCCGGAAGACGGCCTCTATAAGCTGGCGCTCAAGGTCAAGCAGGACCAGCTGCGCGGCGTCTACGCGACCCGAAGCTTGACGTTGGACGGCAAGCATCCGTTCGAAGAAGCCAAACGCATCCGGTTCTATTACAGTCCGGATTGGCAGATGCAGACGCTGGGCGGAGAGCAGCCTTATCTGCTTCACCTGAGCAAAGGCAAACATCGCCTGCGTTTGACCGTGACGCTCGGCGATATCGCGCCGCTGCTGCGCACGATGGAATCGAGCGTGCTCGATCTGAACGAGCTGTACCGCAAGATTCTGATGATTACCTCCAATACGCCGGATCCGATGCGCGATTACCAACTGGAGAAGCGCATTCCCGAGATGGTCGACACGTTCCGGCAGCAGGCGGATACCGTGGAATCGGTCGCCGATTATTTGCAGCAGGCGACCGGCGAGCAGAGCGACAAAGTCGCGGTGCTGCGGGCGATGGTCGTTCAGCTTCGCGATATGGCCGCAAGACCGGAGACCGTGCCGAAACGGCTGGATACGTTCAAAGTGAACGTCGGGGGTCTCGGGACTTGGATCTTGTCGGTACGCGAACAGCCGATCTCGCTCGATTACCTGCTGTTGACCGCGCCGGACGCGAAGCTGCCCGAAGCCGAAGCTGCGACGTTCGAGCGCGCGAAGCACGAATGGGGCGCGTATGTCGCTTCTTATACCGAAGATTACGACAGCATCGGCAACGTGGAAGAACAGAAAGAAGCGATCACCGTCTGGATCACGACGGGCCGGGATCAGGCGCAGGTGCTCAAAAGCTTGATCGACGATTCGTTCACGCCGGATACCGGCATTTCCGTTCGGCTTCGGCTGGTGCCGCCGAACATCCTGCTGCCGGCCACGTTGGCGGGCGAAGGGCCGGACGTCGCCATGCAGATGGGCGAAGACATCCCGGTCAACTACGCGATGCGCGGCGCGGCGGCGGACTTAAGCCGGTTCCCCGACTTCGAAGAAGTGGCCGGACGGTTCCGCGAAAGCGGCTTGACGCCTTACCGTTACGACGGCGGCGTATACGGGCTGCCGGAACAGCAGCATTTCCCGATGCTGTTCTACCGCAAAGACATTCTCGACGATCTCGGCTTGAAAGTGCCGGAGACGTGGGACGACGTGTATGACGCGATCTCGGTCCTGCAAAAACACAATATGGAATTCTACCTGCCGATCGAAGATACGCTCAATAACGCGAATCTCGTGCCCAATTCCACGTTCGCCATGCTGCTGTACCAGCATGACGGCGAATTCTACCGCGACGGCGGCAAGAAAAGCGATCTGGATTCCGAAGTGTCGATGGAAGCGTTCAAACGCTGGACGCAGTTCTACACCAATTACAAATTCCCGCTCAAAGCCGATTTCCCGAACCGGTTCCGGACCGGGGAGATGCCGATCGGCATCGCGGATTACACGACGTACAACATGTTGACCGTCATGGCGCCGGAAATCCGCAACCTGTGGGAGTTCAAAGCGGTTCCGGGCACGCGAGGCGAAGACGGCGCGATCCGGCGCGAAGTCGCCAGCGCGACCAGCGCGGTCATGATGTTGGAAAAAGCCGAGAACAAAGACGCGTCTTGGCAGTTCATGAAGTGGTGGACCGACAAGCAGACGCAGATCGAATACGGCCGCGAGATGGAAGGGCTGATGGGCGCGGCGGCGCGTTATCCGACCGCTAATATCGAAGCGCTGCGCGAACTGCCGTGGCCGGTCAACGATTACCGCAATCTGGAAGAGCAGTGGAAATGGGTCGAAGGCATTCCGCAGGTTCCGGGCGGCTACTTCACGGGCCGGCATCTGGATAACGCGTTCCGCCGCGTGGTCAACGCCAGTCAGAACCCGCGGGAAGCGTTGGCGGATTATGTGCTGTACATCAACGAGGAGATCGAACTGAAACGCAAAGAGTTCGAGCTGGAACCTTGACGAAAGGAGTAAGGAACGTGCAGGCAGACACGACTAAACCTTCGGCCGTATCCGCCGCCGCAGAGCGGCGGGAAAGCCGCTGGTCCGTTCTGGCGAAGGAACTGCACCGGAGCCGTCATCTCTATGTGCTGATGGCCCCGTTCATGCTGATCTTCTTCCTGTTTACGGTCATCCCGGTCGGCATCTCGCTGGCGCTGAGCTTTTTCCATTTCAACATGCTGGAGATGCCTCGCTTCGTAGGTTGGCAGAACTATTCCCGGCTGTTTTTGAACGACGACGTCTTTCTGATCGCGCTCAAGAATACGCTGCTGTTCGCCGTGATTACGGGACCGGTCAGTTATATCGCTTGTTTCTTGTTCGCTTGGATCATCAACGAATTGTCTCCCAAAGTCCGGGCCGTGATGACGCTGGTGTTCTATGCGCCTTCGATCTCGGGCAACGTGTTCTTTATCTGGCTGATCATCTTCTCGGGCGACAGCTACGGCTACATGAACGGATTCCTGATGCGCCTCGGCGTGACGCTCGAACCGATCCAATGGCTGTCGAACGAGAAATACGTGCTGGCGATCGTCATCATCGTGCAGTTGTGGCTGAGCTTGGGAACCAGTTTCCTCGCTTTCATCGCCGGCCTGCAAACGATCGACCGTTCGCTGGTCGAAGCTTCCGCCGTGGACGGCATCAAGAACCGTTGGCAGGAACTCTGGTACATTACCCTGCCTTCCATGCGTCCGCAGCTGATGTTCGGCGCGGTCATGCAGATCACGTCCGCGTTCGCCGTCGCCGATATCTCGATCGCGTTGGCCGGATTCCCGAGCGTCAATTACGCCGCGCATACCGTCGTCACGCATTTGATGGATTACGGCACGATCCGCTTCGAGATGGGCTACGCTTCCGCGATCGCCACGGTACTGTTCGGGCTCATGCTCGGCACGAACATGCTGACGCAAAAAATGCTCAGAAAGATAGGTGAATGACGATGACCCATAAGATACGGGCGGCCTTCGGCATGTCCAGAAAGCTCAATCGGTCATTTACCGTCAGCTTTATGCTGTTTGCGCTGCTGGCCCTGTTCGGATCGTTTATGGTGCTGCCTCTGGTCTATGCGGTGAACAACGCGTTCAAGCCGCTGGACGAGCTGTTCATTTTCCCGCCGCGGTTCTGGGTCAACAATCCGACGACCGAGAACTTCGCCGATCTGATCAATTTGATGGGCAATTCGTGGGTGCCGTTGTCCCGTTATATCGCCAATACGCTGCTGATCACGCTGCTCGGCACGGCGGGGCATATCCTGCTGGCGTCGGCGGCGGCGTATCCGCTGGCGAAATACCGGTTCCCCGGCTCGAAAATCCTGTTCACGATCGTGGTGCTGTCGCTGATGTTCTCGCCGCACGTTACGGCGATCCCGAACTATATGGTCATGTCGGGATTGGGCTGGATCAACACGCACGCTTCGATCATCGTGCCGTCGCTCGCTTTTTCGCTCGGACTCTTCCTCATGAAGCAGTTCATGGAGCAGATTCCCGACGCGCTGCTGGAAGCGGCCAAGATCGACGGAGCGAACGAATACCGCATCTTCTGGTCGATCGTGATGCCTAACGTCAAACCGGCTTGGCTTACGCTGATGATCCTTCAGTTTCCGGCGTTATGGGGAACGGACGGCGGCAGTTTCATCTACAGCGAGAATCTCAAGACGCTGCATTACGCGCTGGGCCAGATCACGCAGGGAGGGATCGCCCGGGCCGGAGTCGGCGCGGCGGTCGCGCTGCTGCTGATGATCGTGCCGATCACTTTGTTCGTCATCTCCCAGAGCAGCGTCATGCAGACGATGGCGACATCCGGGATGAAAGAATAGAGGAGGCGGCATCATGTCAACGAAAACGCGAAAAACATGCCGGGCTCTGCTGCTGGCGCTGAGCGGGCTGATGCTGCTGGGATCGGCGGCGGAGCCTGCGTGGGCCGGAGAAAGGCAAGACGGTTACAACTATTCGGCTTGGGGCAAAGCGGTGCCCGCGCCGGCCGCTTACGAAGCTTCTTCGCTCGTGAACGGCGGCGAAGCGGGAGGCGCGGCTTTCAAAGAACCGAGCGACCTGCAAGCGGCGCAGGGCGGAAAAGTCTACGTGCTCGATTCGGGCAATAACCGAATCGTCGTGCTCGACGCGGATTTCAAGCCGATCCGAACGATCGAAGGATTCGAGCGCGAAGGACAGAAGGAAACGTTCGACAATCCGCAGGGCTTCTACGTATCGGAGAGCGGAGAGATCTTCGTGGCCGATACCGGACATGCGCGGGTCGTGCATCTCGACGAAGACGGGAAGTTGGTCAAGATCGTGGAGAAGCCGAAGTCGGAACTGCTCGCGGCGGACTTCGCGTTCAAACCGCTCAAAGTCGTCGCCGACCGCAGCGGCCGCGTCTACGTCATGGCGGAAGGCGTATTCGACGGCTTTATGGAATTCGGTTCCGACGGGGTGTTCACGTCGTTTATCGGAGCCAACCGGGTCGAAGTCGATCCGGCGGAATACCTCTGGAAACGTCTGGCGACGCGCGAACAGCGCAGCCGGATGGTCATGTTCACGCCGACCGAATTCACGGGCTTCGATATCGACGGCGAAGGATTCATCTACGCCGCGAGCGCCAGCCGCAACGGGCAGCCGATCAAGAAGCTGAACGCGCAGGGCGCGGACATTCTGCGCCGCGGCGGATATTACCGGCCGCAGGGCGACCTGCTGTACGACAACGCCAAAGGTCCGTCCCGACTGATCGATATCGACGTCGGCGACAGCGATATGTATTCGGTGCTCGACGCCAAGACGGGACGGGTGTTCACCTATAACGGAGACGGCTATCTGCTCTACGTCTTCGGGGAGCTGGGCAACCGGATCGGCCAATTCGATACGCCGATCGCGATCGAACGGGTCGGCGACCGCATGCTCGTGCTCGACCGGGCGCTCGGCGAGATTACCGTGTTCGGAGAAACGGAATACGGGCGCACGCTGAACGAAGCCACGCGCAGCTATTACGCCGGCGACGAAGAACGCGCGGCCGAGCTGTTCGAACGGACGGCGTCGCTGAACGCCAATCTGGACTACGCGTATGCCGGCATCGGCAAAGCACTGCTGCGGCAGGACGATTACAAGCAGTCGGCGGAATATTTCAAACGCAGCATGGATCGGGAAGGGTATTCCAAAGCGTTCCTGCTGCATCGCAAAGAACTGATGCGCGAATATTTCTCGTGGATCATGTCGGGGCTGGTACTGGCCGCGATCGCATTCGTCGTCACGCGCGCGGTCCGGAGAAGAAAGGGGAGAGCGGTGTATGCTCGCATCAAGTAGACAGGCGGCGCGTCATCCGCTGCATGTGATTTTTCATCCGTTCGAAGGGTTCTGGGAACTGAAATACGAGCAGAGTCCGCGCAAGGCGCGCAATACGGCATTGGTCATTCTGGCGCTGCTCGCGATCACGACCGTACTCAAAGCGCAGTACAGCGGATTTCTCGTCAATATGAACAATCCGACCGAGCTGAACAGTCTGATGGAGATCGTCTACGTCTTGGTGCCGGTGATGTTCTGGTGCACGGCGAACTGGTCGCTGACGACGCTGATGGACGGCGAAGGCAAATTTTCCGAGATTTTCGCTTCGACCTGCTTCGCTCTCGTTCCGCTCGTGCTGATCCAGTTTCCGTGGATCTGGCTCAGCCAAGGCATCGCGCTCGAAGAATTGTCGTTTTATCGCTTTTTTAACGCGCTGGCCGCGGCTTGGAGCTTATATCTGCTGTTTGTCGGCAATATGACGGTTCACCAATTCACGCCGGGCAAAACGATCCTGACGATGTTCCTAACCGTGGTGGCGATGGGGTTCATGGCGTTCTTGTGCTTGTTGTTCTTCAGTTTGATTCAGCAGATCACGTCTTTTGTCTACACCATTTATCAGGAACTTGCGCTCCGCGGTTGAAGAGGGGGAACGAACGATGAGAGCAAAAGGGTTCAAATGGACGGCCGTGCTGCTTGCCTCCGCTTTGCTGCTGAGCGGATGCGGACAAACGTCGCCGAACGCCGCCGGTTCCGCGGACATTTCCGAATGGCCGGAATTTCCGGCCGGAGAACGCCTGAAGTCGGCTTTCGCGGACGAACGGCTGCCGGGGATGATCGGCGTGGCGGAGAACGAATCGCTGCGGCTGTATCTGAACGAAAAAACGGCGGAAGTCGCCGTCGTGACCCGGGACGGCGACGCCGTCTGGCGCAGCAATCCCGAAGACCGGGAAACGGACGCGCTCGCTTCGGGCGTCAACAAAGACATGCTGTCCGCTCAGACGCGCTTGAGTTTCTATAACGCGGCCGGACAGAGCAGTTCGGTCAATTCGTATACGGATAGCGTCGCGCACGAACAGATCAGCTACGAGCAGCAGCCTTCGGGCGTTCGGGTGAATTATCGATTCGGCAGCGAAGAAGCGTCGATCGACGACCTTCCGGCGAAAATATCCAAAGAACGATTCGAAACGAAAGTGCTGGCTCCGCTCGACAAAGCGGGTCAGCGCGCGCTCAAGATCGGGTACGCGGAAGACAAAGAAACGGGCGCGTACGTCCGGATCGACAAAGCGATGCGCGGGATTCAGTTGACGCGCGCGCTCGAAGCGTTCGCCGCGGCCGGTTATACCGAAGAAGATCTGCAAGCCGACAACGCCGAACACGGACTCGAAACGGCATCGGGCGCGTCCCGCCAGTTCCGGCTCGCGATCGAATACAGTCTGGAAGGCGATACGCTGCTCGTGCGCGTTCCCGCCGCCGATATCCGCTTCCCGGCCGAGTATCCGATCCATACGCTGTCCCTGCTCGATTATTTCGGAGCGGGCGGTTCGAAAGAACAAGGCGCGATGCTGGTTCCCGACGGATCGGGCGCGCTGATCGCGTTCAACAACGGCAAGACCCGTTATCCGGCGTATCAGCAGGACGTCTACGGCGCCGATCTGACGATCCGGTCGGAAGAGCCGGAATCGCGCGAACAGAAAGCCCGCATGCCGGTATTCGGCGTGATTCGCGAAGAAAGCGCGATGCTCGGAATCATCGAGCAGGGAGCGGCCGTCGCTTCGATCAACGCGGACGTCGCCGGAAAATTGAACGGTTACAACTCCGTCTATCCGAGCTTCTACGTCGTGAACAAAAGCGACATCACGCTGCAATCCCGGGATATGGTACGCACGCTGCCCAAATTCCAGAAACGGCCGACGGCTTCGGACTTCGCGGTGCGCTACGCGTTCGCGGGACCGGACAAAGCGTCTTATTCCGGCCTTGCGTCGATATACCGCGATTATCTGGGGGAGACGGGCGGTCTGCCCGAAACCGCGCAGTCCGAGAGCGTTCCGCTGTATCTGCAATTGATCGGCGGCATCACGACCCAGAAGCACCGGCTCGGCATTCCGTACGAAGCCGAAGAAGCGTTGACGACTTTCGATCAGGCCCGGCAGATCGTGTCGGAGCTTCAAAGCAAGCAGGTCGAGGATATCCGGCTGCGTTATTCCGGCTGGTTCAACGGCGGCCTGAATCATCGTTATCCGGACGAGATCTCGGTCGATCGGTCCGTCGGCGGCCCCAAAGGATTGAAAGCGTTCGCGGAATACGCGCAAGAAGCCGGCGTTACGCTGTTCCCGGATACGGCGCTGCTCGACGTGCACGACAAATCCGGATTCAAGCCTTCCCGCGACGCGTCGCGCACGTTGACGCAGGAACCGGCGGTTCTGTACCCGACCGACCCGGCGCTGCAAAAACGCGACTCGGAACGCACGCCTTCTTACGTGCTGTCGCCTCGTTTGATGTTCGGCGCGGCGGAAGGACTGCTCGATTCGTTCGAACGTTACGGCGCTTCGGGCTTGTCGCTGCGGGATCTGGCCGAGCAGCTGAACAGCGATATGAGCCCCGAAAAGCTGCTCGATCGCACCGAGGCGCAGACCGAAGCCGTTCGCACGCTGGAATTGTTCAAGCAGGGCGGATTGGCATTGGCAGCCGAAGGCGGCAACGCTTATGCATGGCCGTACGTGTCCGATCTGACGGATGCCCCGATGTCCAGCAGCCGGTTCAAACTGGAAGACGAAGAAATCCCGTTCTATCCGATGGTGGTCCACGGTTCGATCGGTTACGCGGGCGCGCCTTACAACCTGTCCGCGGAAAGCGATCCGAAGCGCTACGTGCTCAAATTGATCGAATACGGAGCCGCTCCTTATTTTACTTGGTTCTACGCGCCTAACCATGCCGTCACGGAGACGGATCATGAAGAGCTGTACGCCGCGCATTACGAGCCGTGGCTCGAGACGGCCGCCGAGATGTACCGCGAAGTGAACGAAGCGAACGCGGCTTTCGCCGGCAAGCGCATCGCCGAACACGAGAAAGTGGCGGAAGGCGTATACCGGACCGTTTACGAAGGCGGAGGGTACGTGCTGGTGAACTATAACGACCAACCTGCGGAAATCGACGGCGTGACCGTGGCGCCGGAAGATTACGCGATCGGAGGCGATCCGTCCTGAAAGCGATCTTAGGCAAACGTTCGGGCAAAGTCAGATCTTACAACGACCGCAAAGCGCTGTGGGGCATGCTGTACATTCTGCCGTGGCTGATCGGATTTCTGCTGTTCTTCTTCGTTCCGCTGCTGGCTTCGCTGCGCTACAGCCTGAGCACGATTCAAGCGGACGCGCAGGGCATCGCCGTGCAGTTCACGGGACTGGCCAATTACATTCAGGCGCTGACCGTCGATACCAGCTTCAACCGCGCGTTGGTCGAAGCGGTGACGGAAGTGCTGATCAACGTCCCGTTGATCGTCATCTTCAGCCTGTTTCTGGCCGTCCTGCTCAATCAGAAATTTCCCGGCCGGGCGATCGCGCGCTCGATCTTCTTCCTGCCGGTCATTCTCGCTTCGGGCGTTATCATGTCGCTGGAGAGCACGAGCTTGATCGACGCGGTCAATCAGAACGCCGGCTCGGGAGGAGGCAGCGTGCTCGGCACGTTCGAATTGGAGAACCTGATGTTGGAATCGGGCATGAGCGAATGGATGGTCTCGTACTTGAGCGGCGCGGTCGACCGGATCTATCAGATCGTCAGCCAATCCGGCGTGCAGATCTTGATCTTCCTCGCCGGCATTCAGACCATCTCGCCGCAGCTCTACGAAGCGTCGCGGATGGAAGGGGCTACCGGGTACGAAGCGTTCTGGAAAATCACGTTCCCGATGGTCAGCCCGCTGATCTTCGTCAACGCGATCTATACGATCGTCGATTCGTTCGCGGGCAACGCGATGACGACGCTGATCCGCGAGACGGGCTTCGTCAAGTTCGATTTCGGACTGAGTTCGGCGATGGCTTGGGTGTATTTCGCGGCGATCGCGGTCATTCTGGCGCTGGTATACGGCATATTCGCGAAAAAAGTCTTCTATCAAGATTAGAAAGGAGCGTCCGGCATGTTTGTTCTCCGTTTGTTCTCGCTCGAACGCATCAAAAGATGGCTGTGGGCGATCGTGCGGTTCGTGCTGATCGCGGGTTTGTCGTTCGTGATCTTGTTCCCGATTTTCCAGAAGATCTCGACCGCCTTCAAGCATAAAAGCGATCTGTATTCCGCCGTGGTCGTCTGGATTCCGCAGCATGTCTCGCTCGACAACTTCAAAGAAGCGATGCGGGTCATGGATTATTGGCCGACGCTGCTGAACACGTTCGCGCTGTCGGCCTCCACGACGATCTTCACGACGCTGTCGTGCGCGCTGGCCGGATACGGCTTCGCCCGCTTGAAATTCAAAGGCAGCAATCTGCTGTTCGCGGGCGTGATTCTGACCATTCTGGTTCCGCCGACCACCATTCTGGTGCCGGTCTACCTCAATCTCAAGAACTTCGATCTGTTCGGACTCATGACGCTGCTCACCGGCAAACCGGTCAATCTGCTGAACACGTATTGGCCGTTCATTCTGACGTCGCTGACGGCCAACTCGCTCAAAGCGGGCTTGTACATTTTCATCTTCCGTCAATTTTTCCGGGGGATTCCCAAAGAAATCGAAGAAGCGGCTTACGTGGACGGTTCCGGCATCTTCGGCACGTTCGCCAGAATCATGCTGCCGAACGCCGTTCCGTCGCTCGTGACCGTGCTGCTGTTCTCGTTCGTGTGGCAGTGGAACGACAGTTTCTACACGACGACCTACCTGACTTCGAGTCAGGTCATGTCGACGCAGCTCTCTTCCCTGCCGTATAACCTGGCCCAGCAGGTCGGCGACGGCGCGTCCAAAGCCGATCCGTTCTATCTCAGCATGATTCAAGACACGGGAATCCTGCTCGCCATTTTGCCGCTGATCGTGATCTATCTGTTCGTTCAGCGCTATTTCGTCGAAAGCGTCGAGCGGACAGGAATCGTCGGATAAGGCGGATTCGTACGCGAACGCGAGAGAGGAGGAAGCATCCCCATGTTCCAGCTGCGCCGAACGCCACGAAAACGCGCGCCGACCCGCTAAAAAGGTCTCCGGCCGTTTTCGACAAAAAAGGAGGGATCGGGAAGATGAAAAAAGTTCGACGTTATTGGATACTGCTTCTGTTATTGGCGATGATCGTAACGCTTGTCCCGCCGGGAACCAACCGCGCGGAAGCGTGGAACGGCGTGCCCGCGGGCAAGCTGCACGTCAGCGGCAACCAACTCGTGAACAGCGGCGGTCAGCCCGTGCTGCTCAGCGGATGGCATCAGCCGTCCGGCGCTTACTGGACGTATCAGAACAGCGATTATTATCTGACGCGCAACGGCAACGATCGCCACAAAGCGACGCTGGCTTATCTGAAAGACATCACGGACACGTTTACCGATACCAATCCCAGATACGGCAGCGGACACGGCTGGAACATGAATCAGGTGCGCCTGTTCATCGACCGTCAGGACATGGGGGACGTCGCGGCGGGCACGTATAACTTCGCCGGCGTGCAGTCCGTGACGCAGAACGTCATCATTCCTTATATCCAATATGCCAAAACCAAAGGCGTCTACGTGACGCTGGGACTGGACTTTACGCTCAAAGACGATCAGGCCACGACGGCGTCCAATCTCCAGAAGTTCAACGAGATCTGGGGTTATCTGGCTTCGCGTCCGGAGATCAAAAGCGCGGACAACGTGCATTTCGAGCTGATCAACGAGCCGGTCAAATCGTTCGCCAACGGCCATTGGGGCGGTTATAACGGGGAAAACGACTTCGTCGACCATTGGAACGACCTGCGGACTTTCCAGAATTCGATGATCTCGACCATTCGCAGCAAAGGCGCGGACAACGTGATCTGGGCGGCGGGGCTCGGCTATAACCAATTCTACAGCCTGACCGCCAGCCATCCGCTGACCGATCCGCTCAACAATTACGGTTATGCCGTCCACTGGTATCCGGGATACGGCGCGCACGACAATGCGGCGATTCTCAAAGACCAATGGACGACCAATATCAAAGCTGCCGCCGACGCGTATCCGATCAATATCACGGAAGTGACTTGGTTCAAGAAAAAAGCCGGCGACTCCGAATATTGGAGCCTGTTCGACGGCAGCAACGAAGGGTTCGGCCGCAATACCAAAGCCATCTTCAGCGAAGCGGGCAACGTGAGCATCGCCGCGCACATGAACGGCTTCATTCTGGCGGAAGGCGCAAGAAGTTCGTTCGCCGATCCGACGGCCGGATTGAAATGGGACGGCGACGGCACCCGCAGCGCGATGGGCCGCTTCCTGTTCCATTGGTACTTCGAACGGGCGCAGACGCAGCCGGGCACCAACGTGTCGAACGGTCTGACCGCGGGCGCGACTTACAAGATCGTCTCCCGCGTCTCCGGCAAAGTCATCGACATCCCGGGCGGGCAGAACGCGGACAATCTTCAACTGCAGCAGTGGACCGATTTGGGCGGCAATCCGCAGAAATGGGGACTGACGAGCATCGGTACCGGCTTGTACAAGCTGACCAGCGTCAATTCGCCGGGCAAAGTGCTTGAAGTTCGCGGGGGAAGCAAGAGCAGCGGCGAAGCGATCCAGCTCATGAGCGATCTGAATACGACGGCGCAGCATTTCCGCGTGTACGATATGGGCGACGGTTATTGGAGCATCGTCAACGTCAACAGCGGCAAAGCTGTCGAAGTCGCGGGCGCTTCGACAGCCGACGGAGCCAAGCTTCAGCAGGGCGATTATACCGGCGCTCCCGCCCAGCAGTGGAAATTCGTCAAAGTCGGCGGTTGATCGGCGAAACGAATCGATCCGGCGGAATGCCGCAAAGCGCGTTGTTCTCTTTTTCTCGGCGAAGAAGAGGACAACGCGCTTTTTTTCGTTTATGATAAAGGTGTATAAGGTAATTGCGAATCATTAATTAAAATATTATGAATTGTTCAAGGAGGAATCACCATGCAAGCAAACCCGATCATCTGGGCCGATTATCCGGACCTCGACGTGATTCGGGTAGGGGACACCTACTACATGGTCAGCACGACGATGCATATGATGCCGGGCTGCGTCATTCTGCGCTCGTACGATCTGATGAACTGGGAAACGGCCGCTTACGTCTACGAGACGCTCGACGGCACGCCCGCCCAGCGGCTTCAAGAAGAGAAGCAGATCTACAGCCAAGGCATGTGGGCCGCTTCGCTGCGGTATCATGAAGGCCGATTCTATGTCGTGTTCGTCGCCAACGATACGCGCCGCACGTACTTGTATACGGCGGATACGATCGAAGGTCCGTGGGAGAAACGTTATATCGAAGGCTTTTATCACGACTGTTCGCTGCTCTTCGACGATGACGGCCGGGCGTACCTGACTTACGGCAATACGGAGATCTGGCTGACGGAATTGAAACCCGATTTGTCCGGACCGCGGCCGGGCGGCCTGCATCGGATCATCGTTCGGGAGAAAGAGCCGGCTCATCTGGGCTACGAAGGCGCGCATCTCTATAAGATCGGCGGCAGATATTATGTGTTTCTGATCCATATTTCCGAATCGGCGGGACGAAGAACGCAGGCCTGCTATTGGGCGGATTCTTTGGAAGGAACGTTCGAAGGCGGAGAAGTGTTCGACGACGATATGGGCTATTTCAATTCCGGGGTCGCGCAAGGGGGCATCGTCGATACGCCGGACGGCGATTGGCACGCGATGCTGTTCCAAGACCACGGCGCGGTCGGGCGGATTCCGGTGCTGGTGCCGCTGACGTTCCAAGAAGGGCGGCCCGTGTTCGCGACGAAAGCGCCGGTCAGCCTCGATCTGCCTTCGACCCGTCCGGAATATGTCTATAAGCCGCTGCTGGGCGACGACGATTTCGTTTACGAAACGGATCGGGAAGGGCGGGTACGGCTGCAGGACTTCTGGCAGTGGAACCATGAGCCGGACGATCGGCACTGGTCGGTGACGGAGAAACCGGGCGCGTACCGGATTCGCACGGCGGACGTCCGGCCCAATCTGACCTTCGCCGTCAATACGCTGACGCAGCGGGCGTTCGGCCCGAGCTGCGAAGCCGAGGTAACGCTCGACGGCGCGGCGCTAAACGACGGCGATTATGCAGGCATCGGGTTCTTGATCGGAACCTACGGCTTGATCGCGCTGACCCGGGAAGACGACCGATATTACCTGAGCGTCACGGTACGGGAACCGGAAGACGATTCGATCTTCGGCAGTCTGGTCGATCGCCGGCCGGGACGGGAGATCGCGCGCGTTGCCGTCGACGGACCGACCGTTCGGCTGCGGACGATCGGCGAATTCGAACAGAACCGCGACGAATGCCGTTTCGCTTACCGGGACGGCGAGAATTGGCGCGAACTGGGCGAACCCCATCGCATGGTCTACAAGCTCGACCATTTCATGGGCTGCCGCCTCGCGTTATTCCTGTATTCGACGCGGCAGGCCGGCGGCGCGGCGGATTTCTCCGCGTTCCGTTATCGCGTCGGCGACAGCCATGAATCGATTAAGAGTTGAAAGGGTAGTAGCTCATAAGAAAAAGCGCGTTTCCTGTTTGGGAAGCGCGCTTTTTTGTATTCTTCTATATCCCTATACCTCTATATCTCTACATCGCTCCGCGTGCTACAAGATCGCGAAGACGATGCCTTTGCTGAAGCCTACGGCCTGCCATTTCATGCCGCCGCGCATATAGATCCAGACTTCGATCGGACCTTGGGGACTGCTCTGATTTTCGATGCTGCTCGGTTCGCCCCACGACAGCAGGACATGCTGCTTGTTCATGCCGGGCGCTACGTAATTGCCGCGAATATAATTCCAGATTTTATCGCTGCCCCCGTAACGGACTTGCGGATCGAACGGGAAGAATTGGTCGGTATCGCTCAAGAGCGAAGCGACGCCGTACGCGTCGGTCGAAGACGCAGCGAATTGACTGCCTGCGGCGTTGGCGAAGACGATCGTATACGAACGGCCCGAAGAGGTCTCCGAGATCTTGATGTCCGCGACCGTGAGTTTGCTGAAACGCACGCCTGCTCCGCTGTACCCGTTAATCCAGTACGATTTGCCCAAATAAGGAGCAAGGCTGCCGAGCTGCTGCTTTTTGCGCAGCAGCGGCGTTTGTTTGGACTCGACTTCGAACGAAGCGGTACCGATCGAGACGATCGCCTGTTGGAACTTGCCGTCCCATGCGACCGACGCGCCGGCGACGGCGGACGACAGGAATCCGGCCGGGAACACCGTCTGTCCGTCCAGCGTTTGCACTTTGCCTTTGAGCTTGACGGTCTTGCCGTTAACGGTCGCGATATCGCTGCCTTTGCGAAGCTTGATCTGCGCGTCGCCGTATCCGATCGTCCAGTCGCTGCCGGAATTGGCGATCGAAGCGCCGAGCGCCGCAAATACCGGACGCAGCGGCAGATAGACGCCGGAATCGATCACGCCCGCTCCGCTCAGCGTGCCTTCCTGTTTGACGAGCAGGGTCGCCTGCGAAACGAGAGCGCCCGAAGTCAGCGTAACGGTCGTGCTGCCGATCCCCGCCGCTTGAAGAGAGCCGTCGGGCCGAACCGATGCGACTTTGGGATCGGAGACCTTCAATTCGCTCGCCGAAGCCGAACGTTTGATTCGCGTTCCGTCCGAATAACGTTCCTCGACCGTCGTCGAGATCTTGTCGCCTTTGGCGGCCGACGAGCGCGACAGCGTCAATTTCGCTTCTTGCAGCCGGGCCGGCGCGAGTTCGCTCCATTTGCCGTCGGCGTAAAGACCGGTCGTCCCGCTGCTCAGACGCACGAACAAGCCGTTCTCCGCCGGGCTGACCGCAGCGGCTCCTTTGACGGCGGAGACCGGTTCCCCTTTGCCGCTTCCGTATTCGAACAGCCACAGACTGCCGTCGGATTTCGCGACGTACAGATCGCTGCGCGCTTCTTCTTTGACCCAAGCCAGCGACACCGCGTTTTGCGTCAGCGTCTCCGGCTGCGAGTCCGTCGCGGAATCCAGCTTGGTGACCGTGCCGTCCGCGCCGAGCGCCATCACGTAGCTGCTGCTGGTTTGAATATCTTTCGTGCCCGGCAGATCGCCGATCTTCGCCGTCTTGTTGCTGGCGTAATCGGAGCGGTAGCGCCAGATCTGCCCGTCGGCGGTAAGCAGCGCGAAGCCGTCCGGGTGCGCGGAGATCTTAACGCCCGCAGGCAGTCCCGCGCCGGCATAGCCGACGACTTCGCCGGATTTCGTCAGCATGACGTTCGACGAGACCTGCGCGATCGGCGGCGCGTCGGTCAGCTTTTCCGGACCTCCGGTCAAGCCGAGGCTGCCCCAACGATAGACGCTTCCGCTTTCGGTCCAAGCATAACGTTCGCCCGTGCGCGAATCTCGCGTCAGTCCGACGAACGGCGACGACTCTTGCGGCGCGCCGATCGTGCGGCCTTCCGCCCGGAGCGAGCCGTCGGTCAGCACGTAGTTTTTGGCGTTCAATCCGCTTGCGATCGCGGCTTCCGCCGTCTGCGCGTAAGCATGCGTTCCCCAGAGCTGCGGAGCCGGCAGAGCCGCTCCCAACAGAATGCCCGCGGTCAGCGCGGTTTTGGCGATCCATTTCCCTTTCATTATTGCCCGATACCCCTGTCTGTGATCAAGTAACGTCCGGCACGAACGGCGGATCTTCTCGGCGAACCGCGAGATTCCTGCCGTGCCGTCGGCGTTCTTCGTTACTTTTTCGACGGAGCAAGCAAGAATTCCTTTTTTAACCATGAACAGCGCCGGAAGTTCTCGAACGAAAAAAGGCGGCGAGTTGAAACGCGAAGGGGGAAGTCTGTACAATGAACAAGAGGCATCGCGAGGATGATTGAAATTCGAATGTGCCCGGAGAACAAGCAAGCGGAAGGAGAAGGTCCGATGAAACCCAAACCTCATTCGCCGGACCCGAAGACCGGTATCGACCAAGAAGAATGGGCCCCGTCTTCGCTGCTGGGAGCGCCGGAACATGCCGGTTCCGTACGCGAAGAAATGCTCGGATACATGCATGAATTGATCGAGATCGCGCGCGATCATGCGGAACAGGAAGAAGATTTTTATGCCGATGCGCTGCTGCAGCGCATCGCGAATTCGTTGTCCGCGGCGGTACTGCTTCGTGAAGGAGGACTGGTCGTCGAAGCGCCCGTGCAGATTCGGGTCGCGTTCGAGCATGCGGCCCGATTGTTTCAGTATCGTTCCGCTCCGGAGACGATCGCCGTCGACGCCGCTCAGGAAGTGATGGGCAGCAATCTCGGGGTCATGAAATACGCGTATGAACAGATTTCGTTCGAGTTGACCGACGTGTACGGATTCCTGAATATTTTCACCCATCCCGACCGGGCTTCTCTCGAGTGGACGAGCCGGGTAGACGCGGATTCGGTAGATCTGACCGATATGCTGGCGCTGTACGGCGTAAGCGGCATTTTCTTGATCTTGTCGCATGCTTACCCCGAGGACGAGCGGCTTGCCGAAGAGCGGATGGAGAAACAGTCCGAGCGGATCTCTTCCCGGATTTTGGGCGTGTTGACCGATTTCGACATGTTGAAAAACACCGCCGATCCTCAGCGCATGTTGGCGGTGTTCCTGAGCGAGAACGGCCGGGTGTTCGGCAAAGACAAATACAACGAACATTTGAAGAAATTTATGCTGTTCGCTTCGGAGAACCCCGAAAATACGATGGAACTCTATCTGAAGCGGGAGTTGGAATTGGAGAAACGCCGCCAGCAGCGCAGCGCGGCCAAACAGAAAGCGTCTCGCAAAAAAAATCGTTCTTCGTCCAAAAAGAAATAAATGGATATCATGGAATCGCTCATGTCTGCCGATATCAATAAAGGCGGCTGTTCTTGAATGTAATCGACGTGACGGGAAACGCTGCCATGCCAAGAAAGACGGCGGTTTCAAATTTAGCCCGGTGGTTAAATAATAAGAGGACACGTCATTACAGAATGGAGCAAGGTGAGAAACAACATGAATAATACCCAAAATATCCCTCAATTCACGGACGTGCTGGAAGAAGTCAACTTTATCCTGTACGGTTCGACAAGCGGCAAGCCGCAGGAACAGCACGATTCCGAACGCGAGAAACAGGCGGAAGTATCCGTTCGATAACGGACGCCTCCGTTTCCTATCCGAATTCAAACGTTATCCGTAAACAAACGGGGCAATCTTCCGATCGGAAGATGCCCCGTTTTTGTATGGCGAAAATTCGATTCGAACCCCGTTCCGACCGGCAGTCCCGCCAGACTCAAGAAACGCGCGTGCCGCTTTCTTTGTCCGACTCCAGCGACAAGTCCATGCCGATGACGCCGACCGGTTGGCCCCGATCGTCGAACACGGCCGCGGACATCGTGAGACAAGGGCGCTTGGTAATCGCGGACACGTACACAGGCGATACATAGACTTCGCCTTGCATCGCCTGCTGCCACCATTCGCGGCTTTTGGCGTTCAATAAGCCGGCCTGCGGTTTGGAGAAAATGAACGAACCGTCCGAACGGTTCGACCAGATCGCTTCGATCGAAGGGGAACGCTCCATATAACCGGACAGCAGCAGCCCGTGCTCGCGTTCGCCGGCCGGGATCGAGGAGGCCTGCCGCGCCGCCGCTTCGAGCACCTGCCGCGTCCGTTCGACGGCTTCGTTATCGATCCCGTCGGATTGGTCCAACCGGAAAGCGGCGACGATATCCGACAGCTCGGCGGAAGCGCCGCGCATTTCGCTGCCGATTCGGGCCAGCCGAGCAATCTGATCCCTCTGCCTGCCGATATGCGAGAACAGTTCTTGCATGGACTGCGTCGTCTGCTCCGAGAGTTCGGCGGCCGAAGAAAGAGCTTGCACGCCGTTCACCATTCGCTCGTGCTGCAAGCCGCTCAACCGGTCCGTCTCGCGAGCCGATTCCAAGACGCCGCCCACGCTGCCTGCCAACTGCTTCATCTCCTGCTGCATGCGGCGCATTTCCGCGGCACCGCGTTCGACGGCGCGGGTACTCGCTTCTTTGGATTCGGTAACGTGGCCGACTCCCGAGACGACCGATTCCAGAGTAGCCGTCGATCGTCCGACCGCTTCTCCGCTTTGCGCGGCAAGTTTGCGGATTTCCTGAGCGACCACGGCGAATCCTCGGCCTTCTTCGCCGGCGCGCGCCGCTTCGATCGACGCGTTCAGCGCAAGCAGGGAAGTCTGTTCGACCACGCCGCGGATAAAAACGTTGATTTCTTCGATATCCGCCATATGCTTCGTCAATTCGTCGATGCGCGCTCCGATCGCGTCATTCTGGTCCAGAATATCGCGCATGGCCCGGTCCGCCGAGAGCAGCGCTTCGGACAGTTCTCCGGCCGCGGAACCAGCTTCGGCGCTTTGCCCGGTCATCGCGGATGCCCGTTCGGCCATCTGCCGGGATGTACGAGCCGCTTCTTCCAGCAGAGCCGAAGCTTCCTGCGTGCGCGCTGCCGCTTCGGTTCCTCGGGCGTTCAGATCGCGTTCGACGCGGCCCGAATGTTCCGTGACCGAAGTGAGATTCTGCACGGAAGCTTGAACTTCCTCGACAACCCCCAACAACCGATCCGAGACGACTTGAGATTCGAACAGAAAATTTTTGAGCTTGCCGGTTTGATCGTCCGCCGTCTGCGCGGAAGAAGCAGGGCGCGAGCTTCGCAAAGCGAGAACGATCAGACCGGCGCAAGCCGCAGCCGCGAGCGCCAGCGAGACGGTCTCCGGTACTCCTCGGGAAGAAACGGACCAGAGCCAAGCCGATGCCGCCAAAGCCAATACGGTACATACAAGATGGGGAAAGCGATTTCGATTCATTCTCAACACGCCCTTCTTGTGAAAAATGAGATATGTAATGTTTTTTCACATTATACGAGAATCAGGGCGAGTTAACAACCAAATTATTGCAAAAAAACTCCGGAAAGAAAGGCGAAAAAAATATTTTATCGCTTTTTTCGATACGGTTCATTCGTGCGATATCGGAACGGCGGCTTGCAGCGTCAGTATATCTTCCGCGTATTCTCTGCCGTTTACGAGCAGAACCACGCGGTGAACGCCGGCATAATGCTTGCGCGTGGTCAGATCGGCAAAACCGTGACGACGGCTTCCCGACAACGTTTCGCCGCCGTTCCAAGTGCGATCGGAAAGTCGGAACAGTTTGCGGGAAGTACGGCCGGACGCTTTGACGAAATCGACGGCGTATTCCAGACGGATTCGCAGCGGTTCGCCCGGGCGGGTTCGCAAGCTGTAACGCAGTTCGACGCTTTCGCCGATCGCGACAAGGTTCGGCGCCGCGGAGAGCGAAGCCTGCTCGATCAGATCCTGTTCGCCTCCCGCGTCGGCGGCATAGCCGAACAGCGCGAGGATCTCGGGATCGGCCGCGCGCAGCAGTCCCCGGCATCCCCGGCGCACGATCCAGTCCGTCAGCGGATCGCTGCCGTACCAGCGGCGAGCCGTTTCGCGGACGCGTTCGGGATTGTCTTTGGCGATATCGTTGAGATTGTTGGCGACGCTTTTGCGAACGTAAAGCGAAGGATCGGCTCGGAGCGTCTCCAGCAGTTCCAAGACCGCCGAAGGGTCCTGCTTGAACATCGGCAGCGCTTGGCCCCACGGCAGGCGGGGACGGCAGCCTTCGCTGGCAAGGCGGCGCACATGCTCGTCGTCTCCGGCGGCCCACAAGCGCATGCGCGCCATCGTCCGTTCGGGATGCCGAAGCAGAAAAGGACGAATCGCGAATTCGGAAGACGATTTGGACGTGAAGCGTTCCAACGCGTCTAGCGAACGTTCGAAATCTTCTTCCCGCTGCCCGTGAACTTCGACGAAATCGGGGAAGAAGAGGTAAGGAAAACCGACGCAGGTCTCGTCGATCCGATAGAGCACGTCGAGCGCTTCGGCAAAAGACTGCGGCAGAGTGCGGCCCAGCGTTTCCGAGATGCGCCGCATGCGTGCTTTCAGTTCAAGCTCTTCCCAACCGCTGCCCATGACGCCGGATACGAACAAGCTTTCATCGAAAGCGGGGAGAACGGTACGGATCTTGGCGGCAAACTGCCGGATAAAATCTTCGGTATACACTAACTTTAACGGTTCGGCCATAAAGGTTCCTCCTTAGAAATGGAACAAGAATCGGTTGATCTTAACGTAACACAAGAACCCGGACAGAAGGCTGTCCGGGTTCGAGGCGGATTCTTGAATTCTAAGATTATCTCGAGTGCCCGTCGCTCGGCGCGGACGCATCCCCGGCCGCCGCGAGCCGCAAAGGAGATCCTCGACGTTCCAGCAATCCGTTTCCGTAATGACGCTCCATTTCCAGCTCGGGCATATGGATATAACCGATATAGCAGCCGCATTCTTTCATCCCGCAGGCACGCGGCTTCGACAATCCTTCCAGTCCGTGCCGATACAAATGTCCGATGACCCGGCGATCGCTGTAACAACGTTTGACGATGCCCGAGCCTTGCACGAAGAAGACCGATTCCCCGGTGCGGCAGGACCGGCCCAGACTGGCGTAATCCGGCAGATTCAACTCGAACAAAGGGTCGATTCCGCGCAGCAGGGCGATCTCTTCCGGAGCGTAATAATCGCCGCGGTCTTTGAACGCGTTGATCCACAGATAAACGTCGCTCGGCAGCGACCGGCGGAGCGAAGCGATCGCGTCGAACGCGCTGCGTACGCCTACGCTGCCCACGCTGAACGGAATGCTCCGATCGTGCAGTTCGCGGCAGCGCGACAAGAAACGTTCTTCGGTCGTCTCGCCGGGATGATACGTCGCCCAGAACGCGGCCGTATCCGCTTTCAGCCGATCCGTCCAATCGAGCTTGGCGGACAGATTGGTCTGGATCGCCACGCGCTCGACATGAGGCATATGCGACAGATCGATCATCGCTTGGCAATACCAGCGATGCACTAGTCCTTCGCCGTACGGCTGAAAGAAAACGGACAGCACGTGACCGGACGCTTCCTGCTGCCTGGCCCATTCGACGAAACGTTCGACCTGCTCCCGGTCTTTGCGCAGCGTCTCGGCACTGTCCGTGGTCTTGCTGAACGGACAGTAAGGGCAGGAATAATTGCAAGACGACAGCGAACCCCGAAAATACAGCGTCGCTCTCATGGCAGCACGAACTCCGTCATCCGCCGCCGCACGGGTTCCGAGATCAGCCAATCGCCGATCGCGTCGGAATAGCCGAGACCTTCGCGGCCCATGCGCAGCACGCCGTTCTCGATTCGGCCGAGTCCCGAATCGAGCAGCAGCCGCAGCTCCGGCAGATCGTCGAACGCTTCCGATCCGAAGCGCTGTCCGTATTCGGCCAAGTTCAGTCCTTCGCTGTGCAGAATGCCTTTGAGCACGAAGCGGCGCCGCTGTTCGTCGGCATTCAGCACGAAACCGTAATCGGCCGTATCGTGACGCTCGGCGGCGACGTAATCGGCGATGATGCTCTCCGTGGCTTTGCGGCTGACTCCGTAACGGGACGCGTAATGAACGTCTCGCGTATAAGAACGCGCGCCGCAACCGAGTCCCATCATGCCTTCTTCTTGGCAGCCGTAAGCGAGCAGCGTTTTGTCCGGCGAGTACCCTGCGGCGTCCCGGCGCGCGAACCGCCGCATCGAGAACTGCTCGTAGCCGCGTTCCGCCAAGCGTTCGCAGGCGGCCGCATACATCGACCAACGCAGATCTTCGGGCCCTGCTGCCTGTACGTCCCCGGGCTTCAAGATCGTATGCTCGCGCGTATAGAGCGGGTACAAGAAGATCTCGCCCGGTTCGTAAGCCAGCGCCTGCTCCAGCGAATATAACCATGTCTCCAACGTCTGGCCCGGCAGTCCGTAGATCAGGTCCAGATTGAGCAGCGGAAAATCGAACGAACCCAGCAGTTCGAGCGCGCGCCGGACTTCGTCGGGCTTCTGCGGACGATAGATCGCGGCCGCTTCGGTTTCGATAAAACTCTGAATGCCCATGCTGACCCGATCGACGCCGCGCTGTTTAAGGATGCGAAGGCGTTCGGCGTCCACGGTCTCGGGCGACGTCTCTACGGAAATCGAAGCTTCGGCGGGATTCAGTCCCATGATGCCCTCCGCGATCTCGAACAAACGCGTCAATTGATCGGCGCGCAGCAGGGTAGGCGTGCCTCCGCCGATCGCGAACCGCGCGAACGGACGGGACGCGAATCCGGCCCATTCCCGGGCTTGACGTTCCAGCGCGTCCACATACCGTTTATGCACGTCTTCGCGTTTGTCCGGCAGGGTGAACAGATTGCAGAATCCGCAGCGCGCGCCGCAGAACGGAATATGCATGTATAAGAAAAAGCTTTCCGCCGGTTCGCGCCGCCACAAATCGGCCAACGGCTTCGGCGTGTCGAACGGACGGTAAGCGGTCTTGTGCGGATACGAATACAGATAAGAACGGTAAGGAGCGGCGGCCAGTTCCTGTTTCCAAGCCTGAACCCGCTCCGCGTCGTAAACGGCCGTTTCGGTCATGGCTAACGGCTCCTTTCTCGGATGAAATGTCTATTTACAACATGAATTCGCGGTAAGGGACGGTCCATACCGTCTCGTGCGCGAGGCGATGGCCTTGATAGCCGTCTTCGCCGTAAGCCGTGCCGTGATCCGAGAACGCCATGCAGAACGCCGGATTGTTTCTGGCCCGCACGGCTTCGAATAATCGGCCGAGTTCCGCGTCGGCGTAACGCAGCGCGGCGCGCTGACTGTCGACGGAATCGCGTTTGGCGCCGGGAAGGAAGATATGGTTCGGGCCGTGAATCGCCGACACGTTGATGAACAAGAAGAAGCGTTCGTCCGGCGGAATCTCCGCCAACAGCTTCAGCGCGTGATCCACCTGATGTTTGGTGGACTGCGGATTGGTGACGCCGAAGTTCATGCGCCAGAAGCTGCGCTGGAAATATCCCGGCAGCACGCGCGCGAGCGGCACTTTTTTGGTGAAAAAGATGACGCCGCCGATGCAGAGCGTATGATAGCCTTCCGCCGCCAGTCCCGATACGATATCCGGCGTATCGAACAACCATGTATGCGGATGCGTCTTCAACCCCGTGCCGCGCGAGTGGAATAAGCGGACGTGCGAAGACTTGTCCGTATTCGCGGGCGTAGGCAGAAATCCGCCGAAAAAGGCATGATGCGCCGCGTAAGTGAAACTGCCCGGCGAATGGCGTTTCTCCCAAGAGCCGCCGCCGCACAGATTGGGGCAGGCGGCTTCTTCGAGCACCGCCGCGTCGTAGCGCAGCGTGTCGAGGGTGATCATCAGAATGTCGTGCGTGCCGACGACTCGGTTCATATCGACGGACGCTGTAGATGGATTCATGCGTGCTGTCCTCCTTGAACGATGGCGGGCGAAGCGCAAGGCTGCCCGTTCGCGGGCCGGCGCGACATCTCCCACGCGTACGGGTCCATGCCGTCGTGAGCGACGCGCCGCAGCAGATCGCCGAACGGATTGACGTCGGCGATATAAGGCCGTCCGCCGGTACGGTCGATCAGGACGTCGATGCCCGCCGATGCCGAGCCGGGGAACGCGCGCATCGCCGCGAGCGCTTCGCTTCGCGCCGCGGCCAACGCTTCTTCCGGCAGACCCGATTCGGCGGGGGCGAGGCGCCGGCTTCGCAGATGCAGATTGGTGATCGGGGTCTCGCCCGCGCGCACGACGCAGTGACCCGCTTCGCCGAAAGCGACGAGCTGCCGCAGATCGAGAGAACGTTTGCCCAGCATGGCTTTCGGAATCCAGCGCTCCGCGTGGATGCCGTGCCCGCACAGATAACCGATCAGCGTGCGGATCTCTTCCGGGTCGCTCAGCGTGCGGACCCGTTTGGAATTGTAAAAAACGCCCGGACGCTGCACGTAAACTTCCGCGCTCAGCGAAGTTGTGGCACGTTGCGCGCCGGTGCGCGGATTGATCTCGTAAGCGATCACGCCGGAAGCGGCCGAACCGAAAGCCAGCTTCAGGAACACGCGGGGCATGCGCCGCTCGGACATCGCCGCGCGAACCGCTTCGTAGCCGGTCAAGGTCTCCGGCTCCGCCAGCAGCGCCGGCACGGAGACGCCGGCTTCGCGCAGCCGCCCGTGGCAGGCTCTCTTATCGAACATGACGGCGATCTCCGCCGGATCGTTCCAGAACGAAGCCTGCGGCCAAGCTTGCTCGGCTTCGCGCCGGATGCGCGCGAGCAGGCGGCAGAAGCCGCGGAACCACTGCGACGGATGCATCAGCCGCACGGGATGCTCTTCCAGCGCGAGCGAAGCGCGCTCCGAGAGGCGGTGCGGGTCGCGCCTGCCGCGCAGCGGCAGCAGTTCGTCGCCGTCGTCATGCTCCGGCGCGCCGAGCGCGATCAGCGCGCGCTCGACGGCGAAATGCTCGCCCGGCGCATCCAGCCGGATCAGCGGCGAGCAGCCTGCCGGCAGACCGGCCTCGGCGGCCGCTTCGGCGAGCGGAACGCCGGCGAGCAGCCGTTCGTACGGCACGACGAACGGCGCGGGAAGACCGAGCGACAGCCGGGCCTGCCGGATGCCGTCGGTGCGTTCGCCTTCGGCGTGCGCGATCAGCAGAAGCGGAACGCTTCGCGGATCGAGCCGGAAATTATCGGGATTGATCATGGAATCGTACCTTTCTTCGAAAAGGCGGGCGGGAGCTGGAGGCAGGAGCGCGGCGGCTCGCTGCTTCCGGCAGCCTCGCGGCCGGATTCTGGCGGTGCAGAACAGGTCGTTCGAATATTCGAGTCGGTGGGACTACTGGGTCGCGCGCGTTTCGGTTACAGGTTTCAATGAATGAGGTTGGTGCGCGTTTTCGCTCGTCCGCGTGACGAAATGCACCTGAAGCGTGTTCGTTCGCTCGTCCGCGTGACGAAATGCACTTAAAGCGTGTTCGTTCGCTCGTCCGCGCAACGAAATGCACTTAAAGCGTGTGCATTTCGTTCTACGCTTAACCGAATGAGCAGAAGGCGCTCATTCGGTTAAGCTCGGATATCTATATTCCTCACCCTCGTAACTGTCGACTTCCTGACGATCGCTCACGTCGGCGTTCGGCAGTTCGGAAGACACGCGAGCGGTCATCTCTTCGGACAGATAATGGAAATGCAGGTCCAGCTTCGGCAGCCGGCGGATCTTTTCGCTGGCGAGCAGAGCTTCCGCGCCTGTGTCGCTGAGCGTGCCTTCGGACAGATCCAGCGTCTCGAGCGAATCGAGGATGTCCGATTGGGCGATCGCCGCCGCGATCTCGTCTTGAAGCTCGCTGTCTTTGAGGCCGAGGTAAGTCAATTTCGGGAATAATCCCGGCTTGGCGACGGCCATTACGTCTTCGAGCGTGCCGTTGAAGCCGTAATTGTCCACGCCTATGTAGAGTTCGAGCTTTTGCAGGGAAGGCAGATGCGCCGCCGCGATCGAAGCCAGCACGTTTTTGCCGAGACCGCCGCAGATGACGACCAGCTCTTCGAGCTTCTCGTGCGAGACATGGCCCAGCGCCAGATCGTTGCTGCCTTTGATCGTGAGCGAGCGAAGTTCCGGGAACGCCGCGAACAGGGGATTGAGGTCGGATTGGTTGATCCAAGACACTTCGCATTCTTCGTAGCTCATATCGCCGACGAACAAGCTGCGAAGCGCGGGAAAGCGGTCTTTCAAGCGTACCAGCGCCTCGACGATTTCGGCCGAAGAGTTCTCGTACGAGCCGCCCCAGTCTCCGATGATCAGACTGGACAACGCTGCCGCTTCCGGTTTGTCTGCCAGTTCGTCGAGCAATTTGACCATCGTTTGCCCGTCTTCGTACTCCTCGTATCCGATGCTGAGTTTGATTTCCGTCATGCCGATTCCTCCCGAAAATGGTGATTGGAAAATATAGATCCAACCTAACATCGCGGAAGCGGCGAGTCAAGTCAAAAATAAGAACTTACGTTCTTGTTTCGCGAATGCGGAAATCGCGTCAAAGCCCGCCTTATTCGCTCGAGCGAGCGCATAAGGCGGGCGAAGAATAGAGCGGTTACGCATGAGGCCGTGTCTGCAAACCTACCGAGGAGGCCGGAACATCAACCGCCGAACGCGATCGCCGCCGCCACGGCCGCGATCGGCAGCAGCGTAACGGCGGCCGTGATCAACCAGCTCGCCGGACGGGCGAAGTTGAAGGTCCAGCCGAGTCCGTATCTTTTCTCCGTCATGAACGAAGGGTCGTTGGGATTGTAGTAGAACAGGCCGCCCCGCCAGTAACGGTCGTCCCCGAAGCGGCGGTTCACGGTTTCGTCCGCCAGTCCTTTGCGTTTGGTATAGACGACCAAAACGATAAGCGGAACGATCAGAAGCAGCAGGAATACGAACAAGTACCCGACCGGCAGCGTGCCTTCGAAAGCATAGGTGCTGAGCGCCTGCATGAAGCTGAACATGACGTTAACCGCGAGAGACAGGAAATACAGCATGTAGGCGGTCGAAGCGAGCATCTGTTTGTTTTTGCGCAGCGAGCCTTCGGGATCTTTGGGATCGAGCCGTTTAGGCATGCGTCCCAGCGAGAGATGGATCAGGAAGAAGAGCGCCGTCAGCCCTAGTTGAACGAAGCTGAGCGTATAGACGCTGCCGATCGTTTTGGCTTGATAGCGGTCGGGAAGCCCGGCGGCGTCGAAATGCACGGGCATCGGATCGGGAATCAGCGCCCAATTGCGCGCGACGATCCAAACGGACGCCGCAATGATCGCGAGCGGAAGCAGGTACGCCCATGCCGGAATTCCGGAAACGGAACGTTTGCGGTCCGGACCGATATAGGCGGCGCGTTTCGGAGAATCTTCCAGCGTCCAACCGCGTTCTTTTTTCAAAGCGAGCGCTTGGCTGCGGGAGACGTTCCAAGCGGCGGCGATGCAGAGCGCTTGAGGGATCAGGAGCAGCGCCAGCGTCCAGCCTTCCGATCCGCCCGAGAACCGGTAAGCGGCAGCGGCAAGCAGGATGCCGACCGCGCCGCCGCCGAGAGCGAGCAGCAGAAACTTGCGGCGGATGCGTCCGATCTGCGGCAGTCCGCGTTCTTCCGGAGGAACGTATACGCCGAGCAGCATATGCGTCATGAAGACCGGAAGGCCGATCAAGGCCAACAGCCAGAGCAGGTCGATCAAGACAGTAATCCAGATAAAAGCGGCGGTGTGGTTCATGGCGAGGTTCCTCCTTGGGATGACGGGTTTTGAATCTGTCTGTACAGCGAGAGCAGCAGTTCTTGAAGTTCGTCTTCGCTCATGCCGCGCGCTGCCGATTCGGCGGCGAGCGGACGAAGATCTCTTCGCAGGCGTTCGCGGAACGCTTCGTCCGCCGAAGGAAGGCTGCCCGGCTGGACGATGACGCCCTGCTTGCGATGAATCTCCAAGAAACCTTCCTGTTTAAGCGCCTGATAAGCTTTGTTGACCGTATGCAGATTGATGCCCAGATCCGCGGCCAGCGTGCGAACCGACGGAAGCGGCTGGCCGGAAGACAATTTGCCCGACGCGATGCCTTCGATCAATTGATCGGCCAACTGCTTATAGATCGGCACTTCGGATTGCAGATCGAGTTCGATGAACATCTGATTCCTCCTCTATCTACTTGTTATATATATAGTATAACAGATAGAACGAAAGAGCAAGATAAGATTGTCGGTCGGGAAAAATCGTTCGGCTCGTGGTATGCTAGGGATGGCGAGCCGATAAGACGCGAACCGAGCGGAGAAGAAATCTTTTGTTCGGGCGGCTTGTACGGTCTCGAAGCGGGAAACGGAAGGATGAAGGAACATGAGCGAACATCAAGCCGACGACGCGGAGCGTCTGGAACGTCTGCGGACGCGGGTCGAGCTGGAGAGCGGGGAAGCGGAATGGCTCGAAGGGCTGCTGAACCGTCTGGCCGAGACGGAAGCGCAGAACAAAAGGCTGCGCGAAGCGCTGCTCAAAGCCAACGGACGCAAGCCGACGATGTCGACCAAGCTGCGCGATGCGCTGTACGAATAGCGGAGCGGAACCTATATAGAAGAAACCGGAGGAATAGATCCATGACCATTACATGCGATGTCGCCGTGCTCGGCGGAGGAACAGGCGGCTACGTCGCCGCGATCAAAGCGGCGCAGCTCGGCAAAGAAGTCGTGATTATCGAACGGGAGAAGCTCGGCGGAACCTGCCTGCATAAAGGGTGCATTCCGACGAAAGCCCTGCTTCGCAGCGCGGAAGTCTATTCGCTGCTTCAAGACGCGGAAGCTTACGGCGTGGAAACGGCCGGCACGCTGCTCGTATTCCCGAAAGTGCAGGAGCGCAAGCAGGGAATCGTCGACAAACTTTATCAAGGCGTGCAGTATCTGATGCGCAAAAATAAGATCCGCGTCATTCAGGGCAGCGGACGGATTATCGGGCCTTCCATCTTCTCGCCGCGCAGCGGAGCGGTGGCGGTAGAACTTCCGGACGGCGAGATGGAGACGGTCGTGCCGCAGAATCTGATCGTGGCGACGGGTTCGCGTCCGCGCGTCATTCCGGGCTTGGAACCGGACGGCAAGTTCATCCTGAGCAGCGACGAAGCGGTCGATCTGGCGAAGCTGCCGGAGTCGATGCTGATCGTCGGCGGCGGCGTGATCGGCGTCGAATGGGCTTCCATGATGAGCGACTTCGGCGTCAAGGTCACGCTGGTCGAGCTGGCGGATCAGATCCTGCCCGGGGAAGACGAAGAAGTGGCCCGCGAGTTGAATCGGACCTTGGCCAAACGGGGCATCGAGATTCTGACCGGAGTCGAGCTGAAACCGGACACGTACGCGCCGGGCAAAAAAGATTTTGCGATCTCAGCGGTTCATAAAGGGCAAGAGATTGAGCTGAAAGCGTCGCAAATGCTCGTATCGGTCGGCCGCGCGGCGAATGTCGAAGGGATCGGGCTGGAAAATACGGATATTCGCGTCGTCAACGGTTTTATCGGCGTCAACGGCAACTTCCAGACCGGCGAATCGCATATCTACGCGATCGGCGACTGCATCGGCGGCCTGCAATTGGCGCATGCGGCCAGCCATGAAGGCATCGAAGCCGTGCTTCATCTGGCGGGACAGCCGAGACACGGTTACGATCCGGACTTCGTGCCGCGCTGCGTGTACGCGCATCCTCAAGTCGGCAGCGTCGGCATGACCGAGAAAAAAGCGCGCGAACTCGGTCGCAGCGTCAAGTCGGCCAAAGTGCCGTTCTCGGCGATCGGCAAAGCGCTGGTCGAAGGCCATGCGGAAGGGTTCGCCAAAGTGGTGGCCGACACCGAAACCGGCGATCTGGTCGGCGTGCAGATCATCGGGCCGCACGCGACGGAATTGATCGCCGAAGCGACGCTCGCCAAAGTGCTCGACGCCACGCCATGGGAAGTGGGCAACGCCGTGCATGCGCATCCGACGCTGTCCGAAGCGCTCGGCGAAGCCATGCTGGCGATCGACGGCAACGCGATTAACGTCTGATCGGCAGACCCGCTCCCGCGGACGGCGGAGCGGGTTTTTGTGATGGTCGAGAAACGCTGAACGCGTTCGCCGGAGCGCTTCGCGCGAGTGCGGTAAAGCGCCTATTTTCTTTTTGCCGGGAAAAGGATTATAATAGGGGCGAGTCAAGAATTAGTACCAGGTTTTAAGACGTCATAACAGGTCGAGGTTTTCGAACGTTCGACAGGCGGTTTAAACCTTATATTATTCGGTCAAGACATTTAAGGAGGTTCCCGTGATGAACCAAAAAGCAACGGCTGCCACGCAGGCCCCGCACGAACTGGTCGGGTTGGACGATCGCCGCGCCGTGGAAATGTATAAATATATGCTGCTCGCGCGCAAATTCGACGAGCGCTGCCATCTGCTGCAGCGGGCGGGGAAGATCAACTTCCACGTATCGGGCATCGGACAAGAAACGGCGCAGGTCGCCGCGGCGTTCGCGCTCGATACCGATAAAGATTATTTCCTGCCGTATTACCGCGATTACGGATTCATGTTGGCCGTCGGCATGACGCCGCGCGAGCTGATGTTGTCCGCGTTCGCCAAAGCGGAAGATCCGAACAGCGGCGGACGCCAGATGCCGGGCCATTTCGGCAGCAAAAAGCTCCGCGTATTGACCGGGTCCAGCCCGGTAACGACGCAGGTGCCGCACGCGGTCGGAGCGGCGCTGGCTTCGAAGATGCGCGGCGAAGGAGCCGTATCGTTCGTCACGTTCGGCGAAGGGTCAAGCAATCAGGGCGATTTCCACGAAGGCGCGAACTTCGCGGGCGTGCAGAAACTGCCGGTCATTCTGATGTGCGAAAATAACCAATACGCCATCTCCGTGCCGGTCGCGAAGCAGCTTGCGGGCAAAGTGAGCGACCGCGCGCTCGGTTACGGGTTCCCGGGATTCCGGGTAGACGGCAACGACGCGCTCGCCATGTACGGAGCGGTTCGCGAAGCGCGCGAACGCGGCGTGAACGGCGAAGGACCGACGTTGATCGAAGCGATGATGTACCGGTTGTCGCCGCACTCCACGTCGGACAACGATCTGGCGTACCGGACGAAGGAAGAAGTCGACGCCAATTGGGAAAAAGACGGGATTCCGCGCTACAAACAATACCTGATCGAAGCGGGATTGTGGAGCGAGGAGCAGGAAGACGCGTATCTTAAAGAAATCGCCCAAGAACTCAAAGAAGCGACCGAATACGCGGACAAAGCGCCGTATCCGCGCGCGGAAGACACGCTGCTGCACGTCTACGCGGGCGACGGACAGGAAGGGGACAACTGATATGCCGATGATGGAATATATCGACGCCATTCGTCTGGCGATGAAAGAAGAGATGGAACAGGATTCGTCCGTGTTCGTGCTCGGCGAAGACGTGGGCGTCAAAGGCGGCGTCTTCACGACGACCAAAGGCCTGCAGGACCAATTCGGCGAAGATCGCGTGATCGATACGCCGCTGGCCGAATCCGCGATCGCGGGCGTCGCGATCGGAGCGGCGATGGTCGGCATGAAACCGATCGCCGAGATGCAGTATTCGGACTTCATGCTGCCGGCGACCAACCAGATCATCAGCGAAGCGGCCAAGATCCGTTACCGTTCCAACAACGACTGGGATTGCCCGATCGTCGTGCGCGCGCCGATCGGCGGCGGCATCTTCGGAGGCCTGTACCATTCCCAATGTCCGGAATCGATCTTTTTCGGCACGCCGGGACTGAAGATCGTCGCTCCGTATTCGGCTTACGACGCCAAAGGATTGCTCAAAGCGGCAATCCGCGACCCGGACCCGGTACTCTTTTTCGAGAACAAAAAATGTTATAAACTGATCAAAGAAGACGTGCCGGACGATGATTACGTCGTGCCGATCGGCAAAGCGAACCTGCTGCGCGAAGGCGACGACATTACCGTCATCAGCTACAGCCTTCCGCTGCATTTCGCGATGCAGGCGGCCGAGGAGCTGGAGAAAGAAGGCATCACCAGCCATATTCTCGATCTGCGCTCGCTTCAGCCGCTCGACAAAGACGCGATCGTCGAAGCGGTGCGCCGCACCGGCAAAGTGTTGATCGTTCACGAAGACAACAAGACCGGCGGCATCGGGGCGGAAGTCGCCGCGATCATCGCCGAAGAATGCCTGTACGATCTGGACGCGCCGATCCGCCGCCTGTGCGGTCCCGACGCTCCGGCCATGCCGATCAACCCGCCGCAGGAGAAGTTCTTTATGCTCAGCAAAGACAAACTTCTGGACGCGATGAGAGAATTGGCTTTGTATTGACCGGCATCGTCCACATAGAGGAGTGAACGCAATGAGTACATTCAATTCCACGCACAAAGAAATCGCCATGCCGCAGTTGGCCGAATCGCTCGTTTCCGCGACGATCGCCAAGTGGCTCAAACGACCGGGCGACTCCGTCGATCTGTACGAACCGATCTGCGAAGTCATCACGGATAAAGTCAACGCCGAGATTCCTTCGACGGAAGAAGGCGTCATGGGCGAACTGCTGGCCTCCGAAGGCCAAGAAGTCGCCGTCGGCGAGATCATCTGCCGCATCGCGGTCGCCGGCGGCAGCGGCGAAGCTTCCGCCGCGTCCGCTCCGGCGGCTCAAGCCGCGCAGCCCGCGGCCCCGGCGCCGTCCGCGCCGCCGCCGGCCGCTTCGCAAGCGGCCGGCGCGCCGCGCCGTACGGGCGATGCGCGCGCCCGCTATTCGCCGGCGGTGCAAGCGCTGGAGGCGCAGCACGGCCTCGATCCGGCCGTCATTCCCGGCAGCGGCATGGGCGGCCGGGTGACGCGCAAAGACGTGCTCCGGCATCTGGAGCACGGAGGCGCGTCCCAAGCGGCCTCGGCCGCT
>NZ_NJDE01000016.1 GCF_002205895.1 Saccharibacillus sp. O23 | reverse complement strand
GTAGATACACGGGATATAAATAGTAGGAGGAAGTACGCGTGCATTTAACAGTAGAGGCACTTCACGGTTAGCTTTTTTTTTTTTTCGGGTCCTCCGGCGCCCTGCGCACGCCGGAGGACCGGGCCGCCGAACGCGCGGCCCGGCTGCGGCGCATCGCCGGCGCGCCGTCCGGCCCGGCGGGCGACGCCGGCAAGGCGGGCCTGCTGCTCGCCTATGCATTTCCGGACCGGGTAGGCCGGCGGCGGGGTTCGGGCCGCTTCCTGCTGAGCGGCGGGCGCGGAGCGTACGTGCCGGAACGCGAGCTGCTCTCGCGCGAAGAATATCTGGTCGCCGCCGATATCGACGACCAAGGGACCGAAGGCCGCATCTGGCTCGCGGCCCCGCTCGAACCTGCGGATCTCGAAAGCTTCGCCGCCGAAGAAGGCGCCGAAGAGATCCGCGTCGAATGGGACGCGCAGCGAGAAGCGGTCTCCGCGCTTCGCGTGCGGCGCATCGGCGCCGTCGTGCTGCAATCCGCCCAAGCGGCGTCTCCCGACGACGAAGCGATCGCCGCCGCGCTGGCGCAGGGCATCCGCGCTTCCGAAGGGCGTCTGCTGCCGTGGACGAAGGAAGCCCGCGAGCTTCAGCGGCGCATGATCTTCATGCATTTGGCGGATCGCGAATTCCCGGCTTCGGACGATTCGGCTCTGCTCGCCGAATTGGAAGACTGGCTGCTTCCTTACGCGTCAGGCATCCGCAGCGCCGCGCAGCTCAAGAAGCTGAACTTGACGCAGCTCTTGGAGCAGCGGCTCGATTGGGATCAGCGCCGTACGCTCGACGCCGAAGCGCCGACCCGGCTGACCGTGCCGAGCGGATCGCGCATCGCGATCGACTACGGCGATCCGGAACGTCCGCACGTAGCGGTAAAGCTTCAGGAAATGTTCGGGCAGACCGAAACGCCGCGCATCGGCCGAGGCCGCGTGCCGATCACCGTTCAGCTCTTGTCTCCGGCCCGGCGTCCCGTGCAGATCACGTCCGATCTGGCGAACTTCTGGCGAGAAACGTACTTCGAAGTCAAGAAAGACTTGAAAGGCCGTTATCCCAAACATTATTGGCCGGACGACCCGAACGGCGCCGAAGCGACCCGGCATGTTCGGCCGAAGTCTTAAGGCATGTCTCTCGTTTTCGAACCGATTCTCCCGCCGCCGATTGTCTCTTGCAAGTTTCGCCGCGTTTTTACCGGGTAATAAGAATCGAACACGAATCCCAAAGGATCGATCAACCCATCTGATAATCCCAACTACCAAGGAGGACTTTCATCATGGCTAAGAAGATTGTGGGCGTATTCGAGAACGAACGGGAAGCATCGCGCGCGATTCAACATTTGCAGGATCAAGGTTTCACTTCGGACGATATCTCGGTGGTAGCCAAAGATCGCAACGATCTGAGAGCGATCGACGAAGAGACCGGTACCAAAGCGCCGGAAGGCTTGGCGGCCGGAGCGGCCACGGGCGGCGTGCTCGGCGGCGTGACCGGACTGCTTGCGGGCGTAGGCGCGCTGGCGATTCCGGGCATCGGACCGATTCTCGCGGCGGGGCCTCTCGCGGCGACGCTTGCCGGTCTTGCAGTAGGCGCCGGAGCAGGCGGCTTGGTCGGCGGTCTGGTCGGTCTGGGCATTCCGGAGAACGAAGCGGAAGAATACCAAGAATACCTGAACCGCGGCAATATTCTGGTATTGGTCGACGAAGACAGCCGCAGCAGAACGGTCTACGACTCGTTCCGCGACAATCGTTCGCTGAACGCCGACCGCTACCATCTGACCGAAGAAGGGTACGGCAACGAGATGCGTACGGGCGGAGCCGTGAATCCTTCTTCCAATATGGAATCCGATCCGGCGATCGACAGCATGCGCCGCGAACCGGGCCTGACGAACACGACGCCGGGCATGACGAATCCGGGCATGCGCGCGGAAGATGAAGCGCTGCTCGAAGCGGACCGCCGCAGACAGCTTGACGATACCGCCAATCCGTTGTCTTCGCGCGGCGATCGCAGAGAGTAACGGTCAGAGAGTAAAGGCTGCCGCATAGGTCGCGTAAGCGGAAGATTACGCGCCGGACAGCCGGACCGAACGGGACGACAATCGTATACGATATCGCGATCCAAGGCTGTCGGGAGAAATCCCGACAGCCTTTTTTGCGTGGGAGATTTTCCGTAAGGACGACTAAATTCGACAATTTATTTAATTTATCTAAATCTTTAACGAATTCATGACGATAAAAAGCGTAATCGCTCGATCTCTAAGTAGGCTATCAACCCTGCCGATCAAAGTGCTTTTTTCAAATAGAAGCCTACTAGATCGTCCACATTCAACGGGAGGTTACACATTCATGTTCAAAAAAGACAACCAAAGCTCCGATCTCGCGTTTCTGCTCGAAGAAAGTCGTCGACTGATCGGTAATGTCGAACAAAAAGAATCGGCCGAACTGGCTTCTCCTGCCGGAGGTTCTCCTCAACTGCAAGAATTGATCGGCAATCTGAACCAAACGCTGCAGAGCATGAAAAAGCGGGAAGAAGATATCGCCATGCGTCTCGATCTGGTGACTCAAGCGATTCAAGTAGGGTTGTGGGACATGAACGTGATTGCGGGAGATCCCGTGAATCCCAACAACACGTTTACGTGGACCGACGCGTTTCGGGCCATGCTCGGTTTCCGGGACGTCAACGACTTTCCCGACGTGCTGGACAGTTGGGCTTCGAGACTCCATCCGGACGACCACGGCTGGGTGCTGCAAGCTTTTGCCGACCATCTGTTGGACCATACCGGCCGGACGGGCTACGATATCGAATACCGGCTTCGGTTGAAAGACGGCAGTTATCGGTGGTTTCAGGCTACCGGAACGACGGTTCGGGACAAGCAGGGCATTCCGCTGCGCGTAGCGGGCGCGCTGTTCGACATTCATGACAAAAAGCTCAAAGAACGAGAACTCGCCGATTATATCGACCGATACGAATTGATCAACCGGGCTTTGGTCGAAGCGCCTTGGGATATGACGGTCGTAGCCGGAGACGTCGTCAATCCCAACAACGAATTCTGGTGGTCGCCGCAATTCCGCAAAACGCTGGGCTTCCAGAACGAAAATGATTTCCCGAACGTGTTCGGCAGTTGGAGCAGCCGTCTCCATCCGGAAGATGCCGAACGGACGATCCAAGCTTTCGCGGACCATATGAACGATTATTCCGGCCGAACGCCGTACGAACTGGATTATCGGCTTCAACTCAAGAGCGGCGAGTATCGCTGGTTCCATGCCGGAGGCGAGACGATTCGCGACCCGAAGGGCGTGCCGCTGCGCGTAGCCGGAACCATTCGCGACGTGACGCTGGAACGCAGAAAGCAGGAAGTCTCGGAAGTCATGAACAGCCGGATGCAGGAGCTGTCGTATTCGATCGACGAAATGGTACGCGCGATCGAATCGGTCTCCAGCCAAGCTCAAGAGATGGCCGCGGCCCAAGAAAAATCGACGCAAGCCGCCAAAGAAGCCAAAAAAAGCGCGGACGCGACCCGAAGCATTTCGGATTCGATCCGAGAGATCGCCAATCAATCCAACCTGCTTGGTCTGAATGCCGCGATCGAAGCGGCCCGCGCGGGCGAACTGGGGAACGGATTCGCGGTCGTGGCCGGCGAAGTGCGCAAACTGGCGATTCACAGCGCGGAAGCGACGAACAACATCGATCAGGTCTTGAACGAAACCAAGATGCTGATCGACGAAATTCTGGAAAGCATCGGACATATGACGACGTACACGCAGACCCAAGCCGCTCTGACCGAACAAGTGAACGCTTCGATGGACGAAGTCAGCACCATGACGAAATCATTGGTCGATATCATTCACGGTTTGTAAAATAAAAAGCATCGTTTCCGCTTATGACCGATCGAAGCGGAAACGGTGCTTTTTTATAATAAAAATTAAAAATCATCATATGAAAAATTCATAATAGAAAATCGGCGTTCGAATATTCATACGGCGCGGAGCGACGGTTTTCGTTCTCCTCCTGAAAAAAGGGAAAAAGCGCCGTTTCAAGCTTTTTTTAATCTCGAATCGATAAAAAATGCCCGAAAAGGTGTGAAAGCGCGCAAAGTCGATTATAATGGAAGGGAACAAGCGTTCACCTGAAAAGGAGGGGAAACACATGGCCTTCATGATCGCCCAACGGGCATTCATTAAACTGTACCTGATCACCATGGTCGAACAACAACGCGGATACGGATACCAGATGCTTGAAGAAATGAAAGAGAACTTCAAGCCGTTCGGATATGTGCCTCCGCAGAGTGAAATCTACCGCGCGCTGCACGAGCTGGTGCACGAAGGCGTATTTTATCGGACCAAGCAGCTTAAGGGAAGCGATCCTCGCATCGATTTCCAAGAAATCGTGCTGTATCATTTTACGGAAGACGGTCCGGAGAAAGCGAAGCTGTACAAAAAACAAGTCAAAACCGATCTCGACCGCTGCTTGGGCATGTTGAACAAAGCCGCGGAAGACAATTACGGAACTTAGTTCGGCCAAGATACCGGTGTCGAAGAAGAGGGGATGCGCCGCATCGCCTCTTTATCAAAAGACTTACTCGAGGAGGCCCAAACATGGTTCAACAGCTGCGATGGGGGATTATCGGAACGGCGGCGATCGCCGAGAGCGCGTTTATCCCGGCCGTTCAGGAATCCGAACGCGGCCGCGTGCTCGCGATCGCCAGCCGCAACGCGGACAAAGCGCGCGAAACGGCGGAGCGTACCGGCATCTCTCGGCATTACGGATCTTATGAAGAACTGTTGGCCGATCCGGAGATCGATGCCGTATATATCCCGCTTCCCAATCATCTACATAAAGAATGGACGATTCGTGCAGCCCGTGCGGGCAAACATGTCTTGTGCGAAAAGCCGTCCGCGCTGAACGCGGAAGAAACGGCCGAGATGCTGCGAGCGTGCGAAGAAAACAAGGTGCTGTTCGCGGAGGCGTTCATGTATCGGTACGGAGGCAAACACGAGCGCGTGCGCGAGATCATCCAATCGGGCGAGATCGGAGAGATTCGCGCGCTGCGCGGCGTATTCAACTACTGCACGCCGGACGATACGGGCAATGTGCGTTTCGACCGTTCGAAAGGCGGCGGTTCGATCTACGATATCGGCGTTTATCCGATCTCCGCCGCTCGCATGATTCTGGGAACCGAGCCGCTTTGGGCGTCGGCGCATGCTTTTTTCTCGCCGGAACATGACGATGTCGATATGGCCGCAAGCGGGCTGCTGGCTTTTCCGGGCGGCGTCGCTTTATCGTTCGAATGCGGCATGTGGGCGTATAACCGCTCTTATTTCGAAATCACCGGGACCTTGGGACGGATCGAACTTCCTTATATGTTCGGTTGGCGCGAGAACCCGCAGATCATCGTCGCGACCGATCGGGAGCGGCGGGAAGAGAAATTGCCCTGCGTCAATCATTATGCGCTGCAAGCCGACGCTTTCGCGCGAGCGGCGTTCGGAGAAGCGCCGCTTCCTTATCCTTCGGACGACGCTCTCGGCAACATGCGCGCGGTCGATGCCTGCCTTAGGTCCGCGCGCGACGGCGTCCGCGCGAACATCCACTGAAACTCTTCTCGAAGTCTACTGGATTCCGCCGTCCGCTTGACTTTTTCGACAGATTGAAGCCCTGCTTTCGAGCAGGGCTTTTTGCCGGTTTCGGACCTCGCTGCGTTTACGTCAAATTTTTTTTCACGTTTCCTCTTGCCAAATTCGTTTTCTGCGTTAAAATAAGGTTAACATTAAAAATATTTTAACGTTCATAAAAATTTGAGGAGGAAATAAAAATGGAAAACGCACATTCCGTTCCGGCCGAAAAGACAGGCAAGCCGCAAACCGCCAAAAAAGAAGGGATTCGGGCGCTGTGGCAAATCTCGGCGTTTCGCCAAATGCTGATCTCCCGCGTCCTTTCGAATTTCGGCGATGCGATCGATGCGATCGCGTACAGTTGGCTCGTCTACATGCTGACCGGTTCCAAACTGCTGATGGGCACGTTGTTCGCGGTAGGGACGCTGCCGACCATCGTATTGGGGACGTTCGCGGGCGTGCTGGTCGATCGTTGGTCCAACAAAACGACCGTCGTCGCGAGCGCGCTGATCCGCGGTTCGATCGTCGCTTTTACCGCTCTGCTCTACGTGACCGGCGCGATCGAAGTCTGGCATCTGTTCGTTCTGTCGCTGCTGCTGTCGTCGGTCGCCGCGTTCTCCAATCCCGCGATGATGTCGTGGATGCCCCGCGTGCTGCCCAAAGAGAAGCTGGTATCCGCCAATTCGCTCGCCGCTTCCGCGGCTCAGACGGCACGGCTCGGCGGTCTGGCGTTCTCGGGAGCGCTGATCGCTTGGGCCGGACTCGGCGGCGCTTTCGCTTTGAACGCGGCGATGCTGCTGCTCTCGGCTTGCGTATTGGGACGCATTCCTTCGATGCACGTCCCGAGACGCGAAGCGGCAGACGGAACGAAAGCGCCCGGGTTCTGGAAAGAGCTGGGCTCCGGCATATCTTATCTGTACGGTCAAAAAGTGCTGCTGTTGATCGTGGCGCTGGCCGGGTTTCTGAACTTCGCGATTTCGCCGATGGAAGCGTTGGAAGCGGCCTATGTCGGCGAACTGCTGAAGCAAGGTCCGGCCGCGCTGAGCGTGCTGAGCATCGGCATGTCCGCGGGCATGATCGCGAGCGGGCTGCTGCTCGGACAGATCGGAGGCCGCGTACGCAAAGGAACTTTGATGATCGCGGGCTTCCTGTTCATGGGCTTGTCGATCGGACTCCTGCTGTTCCCGCCGCACGCGGAGAGTCCGCAGCTTGCGCTGATTTTCGCGACCGCTTTGTATTTCCTGCTCGGACTGTCGGTCAATATGATCGCGTCGCCGACCACGTCTTACCTGATGGAGCAGACGCCGCCGGAGATGCTCGGCCGGGTGGGATCGCTGTTCAACACGTTATGCTTGAGCGCTTTTCCGATCGGAAGCGCGCTGTCGGGGGCCTTGGCGGAATCGCTCGAATTGGAGACGCTCTATCCGCTGATGGGGGCTTTGGTGATCCTGCCCGCGATCGTGCTGTTCGTTATTCCGAAGATGCGCGGCTTGCGCTGATTTCGCGCCATCTTTTGTGCAGTCGCTCCTTTTTCGCCTATAATGGAGAGTAAGAGGCGTCCCGAGCGATGCCGATCACCAAAGAGCGGGAGCTGGAGCAGTGAACAACGAATCCAAAAAAACGTTAACGACCCTGGAAGAAATCAAAATTTTCTCCGATCCGTATCGGCTGCGCATCATGAAGACGTTCGTGGATTTCGGTCGTCCGGCCACGGTCAAGGAAGTGGCCGACCGGATGGGCGAGGTTCCGGCGAAAGTGTACTATCATGTCAAGAAACTCGAAAGTATCGGTCTGGTCTCGATCGATCATACCGAAGTCATCAACGGAATCGTGGCGAAGTATTATCTGTATCATGACGGCGAAATCGAGATCCAATCCGCGGAGATCCAGCCGGAGATGCGCGGGGCTTATTGGTCCAACGTCAGACGCATGCTCGCGGAACAATTCGATCAAGTCAAAGAAAGGTTTTTGCGCCGCGCCGGCGGTTCGAGCGCCGAAACGGGACGGTTCATGCAGAACGCGCTCTATATGACGCAGGAAGAAGCGCAGGAAGTTTTCCGTCAACTCAACGAACTGCTCGAGCCTTTCAAACACAGGGATTCGGGAGAAAACCGTTTGTCTTACGACATCTTTATCGCGATGGGAGCGGATAAAGAAAAAGCGGAAGACGAAAAGCAGGCGAAAAAAGCGAAAAAGGCGAAAACGGATCGGCTCGAGAAAGACGGCAAGAAAGCCAAGCGGGCAGACGACAATACGACCGAGTGATAAAACGGAAGCAAGCGGGAGCAGCGGGGATTTTCGGCCGAGGCTCCCGCTTTTTCGTACGGGCGAGGTTTTTTCAAATTGAAAGCGCCTACCGTCGCGGGGTATAATAGGCCGTGTGCGATTCTATCTTTGTCCAAAAGGAGACTATATATGTCGATGAATCCAAATGCCGGAACCCCTCCGGTATACGAAGCCGCTCGCGGCGATTACAAAGGGGAAGAAGCCGTCTGGCTGAAATACGGCGATTACGAAGCGGCCGTACTGCCGAACGTGGGCGGCAACCTGATCGCTTACCGCGATACGAAACGCAACTTCCATTTCCTGCGCGAGCCGGAAGACATGCAGGCGTTCGTCGCCGATCCGGGCACGCACGGCATTCCGCCGCTGTTCCCTCCGAACCGTTACGATGCCGGGCTGCTGAGATGGAACGGCGAAGAATATTCGTTCCCCGTCAACGAAGAAGCGACGGGCAACTTCCTGCACGGTTACCTGCATACGCTGCCGTGGGACGTGGAAGCTTTCGGAGCGACGGAAGCGGGCAGCTTCGTGTCGGTCGTGCACCGCGTAGACGAGGGGCACAAAATGTACGCGTATTTCCCTTACGCTTTCACGCTGCGTATCCGCTATACGCTCAGCGCGCTGGGACTGGAACAAGACGTCGCGCTGTTCAACGAATCGGGCCGCAAGCTGCCTGCGCTGCTGGCGTTCCATACCGCGCTTAACGCGCCGTTCGCCGAAGGCAGTTCTTCGGAAGACTGCCGCATCAAGGTCACGATCGGCCAGCGCCGCGAACTCGACGGCCGCATGCTGCCGACGGGCGGTTTCCAGCCGCTGGCGGAATGGGAAGAAGAGATGCGCGAGAGCGGCGTCAATCCGTACGTGGATTCGATGGATAACCATTACACGGCAGTGCCGCAGGGCGGCCGCAACCGCGCCGAGATTACGGATAGCCGAATCGGCGTCAAGGTAGTCTACGACGTCGGAACTTCTTATCGCCACTGGATGATCTGGAACAGCGGCGCCGGCGGTTCGTTTATCTGTCCGGAACCGCAGGTGAATCTGGTGAACGCTCCGAATCTGTCGCTGCCGTCCGAAGAAACCGGGCTGTTCGCGATCGAACCGGGCGAGATCTGGCAGGCGACCAGCCGAATCTACGCCGTCGATCTGGCCAGCGGCGTATAAAGGCTCGTCGATCCGGCAGACTTGACGTTCTGTCGATCGACAGCCTCGGTTAGGGTGTACTCAACGAAGGAGGAATCGGAATGGACGTGAGAGAAGCGATCCGTACCCGGCGAAGCGTCGGGGCGGTCCAAGACCGGGAGGTGCCGCGCGAATCGATCGAGCGAATTCTCGAAGCGGGGACTTGGGCGCCGAATCATCGCAAGACCGAACCGTGGCGCTTCTTCGTTCTTCAAGGCGAAGGCCGAATGAAATTGGCTTCCGCGATGGCCGATACGGAAGCGGCAGAGAAAGGCATCTCGCCTTCGCCGGAAGAATACGAAGGCATGCTGGCTTCGGCGGGCAAAAAGGTATCGCGTGCTCCGCTGATTATCGCGGTCGGCTGCGAACCGGTCTCCGGACCGAAGATCATCCCGCTTGAAGAGACTTTGGCGGTCGGCGCGGCGATTCAGAATATGCTGCTCGAAGCGCATGCGTTGGGATTGGGCGCGGTCTGGAGAAGCGGCAACTTGTGTTACCATCCTTTGATGGCGCAGCGTTTCGGCCTTAGCGAAGACGGGCAGATGCTGGGTTTTCTGTATATCGGCTTTCCCGATCGGGAACCGGGCGATTCCAAGCGCGAGCCGTTCGAATCGAAAACGGCGTGGATCGACCAAGCCTAGACGGACGTTTAGGGTCGAGACTGCGCAGTTCGAAGATTCAGTTTTCAAAGCTTCGCCTTTCTTCGGAAAGGCGGGGCTTTTTTGCGCGTTTTACAGGTTGCGGATATAATGGAAGGCGAACGAAGAAGCGATCGTTCCAAGGAGAGGAGAACAAGGTCATGCAGGATGTATGGACGGAATCTTGGTGTCCTTCGGTCACCGATTCGGATTTTGCCGGGCGCATTCGGCCTTCGGCGCTGCTCGGCGTGATGCAGGACGCGGCGGATCGCCATCTGGAAGATGCCGGCGTGACGGTTGCTCGGATGTTGGAAGCCGGTTTGGCTTGGATTCTGATGACGACGCGCGTCGAATTCCATGCCGTACCGGAACTTGGGGAACGCCTTGTTCTGGAGACTTGGAACTGCGGCGCTTCGGGCGTATTGTGGACGCGCGATTATCGACTGCTCGGAGAAGACGGCAGCGAACGGGTCACGGCTTCGACGGCGTGGACGCTTGTCGATCTGGCGAAGCGGCGGATTCTCCGGCCTTCGGCTTTTCCGTTTCCTTTGCCGGTCAGCAGCCGCCCGGCGTCTAACGGCGTGCCGGAGAAAGTGATCCTGCCGGGCGAAGAAAGCGATTGGCAAGAAGGCGAATCGTACCGGGTTCCTTACAGCGCCGTGGATTGTTACGGTCACATGAACAATGCCCGCTACGCGGATCTGTGTCTTGATCTGCTTACGCCGCAAGAACTGCAGGAGCGGGAGATCCGATCGCTGCATCTGACGTACAGCCGCGAGGCCGCGTTAGGAGACGTGATCGGCCTTCGGCGCTGCGGGTCGGACGACGGAATTTTCGTGAGCGGCGAATCGAGCAGCGGACGCAGAACGTTCGACGCCGCGCTGGAACTGCGTTCGCGTTCGCAAGCTTGAGCCATAGCGAACTCGGAGCGCGAGGCAGGACAGCGCCAAGATCGATTCCAATGCTTGGATGTAAGCGAAACCAATAATCGAACAGAGAGGAGAGATTCAATGAAAACGAACCGATTAGGCCGTTCGGAACTGTCGGTCAGCGAGATCGGCTTGGGATGCATGTCGATCGGAACCGATGAAAAACATGCCTTAAGAATTCTGCACGAAGCCATGGATCTGGGCATCACTTTGCTGGATACGGCGGATCTCTACGACGCGGGGCGCAACGAAGAATTGGTCGGCAAAGCCGTCAAAGGACGGCGCGGAGACGTCGTCTTGGCCAGCAAAGTCGGCAATCGCCGGGTGCCCGGACAAGACGGTTGGGTCTGGGATGCTTCCAAAGCTTATATTCTGTCGGCGGTCAAAGACAGCCTGCGCCGGCTCGGCACCGATTATCTGGATCTGTATCAGCTGCACGGAGGGACATTGGACGATCCGATCGACGAGACGATCGAAGCGTTCGAACAGCTGCGGCGCGAAGGAGTGATCCGGTATTACGGAATCTCTTCGATCCGGCCCAATGTGATCCGCGAATACGTCTCGCGTTCGAATATCGTCAGCGTTATGAGCCAATACAGCATCTTGGACCGCCGTCCCGAAGAAGAAGTGCTGCCGCTGCTTGAAGCGAACGGGATAAGCGTGATCGCGCGCGGTCCGGTCGCGAGCGGCATGTTGACCGACAGCGGGGAAAGCAAGCTGTCCAAAGGATACCTCGGATACGGCGAAGAAGAACTTCGTGCGTTCCGCAGCGGTATCCGTTCGGCTGTGAAGCGGCCGCTGGCCGAAACGGCGCTGCATTATCCGCTTGCCGCTCCCGCTGTGGCGTGCGTGCTTGCCGGAGCAAGCACGTCCGAGCAGATTCATGCCAATGTCGAAGCGGCCCGCCGTCCGCCGCTCGGCGCGGAAGAGCTGGCCGCCGTTCGTTCGGCCGTGCCCGCGAACGTCTATGCGCAGCATCGGTGAGCCATAATCGCGTCAGGCGGCTTGCAAGCCATTAACAGTCAGTTAACCGTTGTCGAACAACCTGTTTATACTCAGCTGCTAGAATGATGAAGATCGGTAATTCTAACACATAGACAGAGAGGGGAAATCTCGGAAATATGAAGAGACTCTCGGTTAAAAAGAACAGAAAATGGCCTGCGCTGCTGGCCTCGGCGGTCTTGGCGACCAGCGTATGGCCGGCTCCGCTTCCGGTATCGGCGGCAACGGACAACAGCAATGTCGTTATTTCTCAAGTATACGGCGGCGGCGGGAACTCCGGAGCCAAATACATACACGATTTTATCGAGCTATATAATCCGACCGACGCTCCGATCAGTCTCGAAGGCTGGAAGATTCGGTATGCCGCGGCCGATAAAAGCCTTGAAGGCAGTACCAATACGGCCGCGTTAAACGGCACGATCGCGCCGAACGGCTATTATCTGGTAGAAGGTGCGGCAGGAAACGGAGGCACGGACGAACTTCCTCTTCCGGATGCGTCGACTTCGTTGGGTATGGGCGGTACGAACGGAAAACTGGATATTCTGAACGCCGCAGGCGAAACGATCGATATGATCGGTTACGGCACGGCGAATTCTTACGAAGGCAATCAGGCAGCCCCGGCTTTAAACAACACGACCGCAGCGATCCGGGGCGCAGCTAAGACTCTGCCTGCCGCCAATCGAGGCTCGGATACCGACGTCAACGCAGCCGATTTTGCCGTCGGCAGTCCCGATCCGCGCAACAGCAGCTACGTTTATGCTCCGGTCACCCAAGTCGAGAGCGTGAAGCCGTCTCTGGCCGCAGGCGCTCTGCCTTCGGGAAGTCAGGTTTCGTTCAGCAGCGCGACGCCGGGAGCAACGATTCACGTTTCCGTGAGCGCGCCGGGCGAAACGGCTCCTTTTGCGACCTACGCCGGTCCGATCACGATCGACGGACCGAAAACGGTCAAAGTCTATGCTTCGGCGGACGGTTTGGAAGACAGCGAGACGGTGACCTATGACTATACCTTGATGGAAAAGAGCAGCATTGCTCAAGCGCGCTCGACACCGGTCGATCAGATCGCGTTTACGGAAGGCGTCATTACGTTTATCGATAACGCGGAAGTCTATATTCAAGACGGCACCGGCGGAATCGTGCTCTATGGATATAATCTGCCGAGCGCCAAAGTCGGCGATCGGATCGTTGTCGGCGGCCAAACGGCGGTCTATCAGAAGCTTCTGGAACTCAAACCCGTCGCGGGTCTTCCCGCTGCGACGATCGAACCGAACGTCGGCCTGCCGGCCGCTCAGCAGTTGAGCGCTTCCGATCTGTCCGCGGCCAAGGGAGGAGCTTACGAAGCCGAGCTGGTTCGGCTGGATAACGTCAAGATCACGGCCAAAACCGGCAGCAATGTTACGGCCAGCCAAAACGGGCAAACGGAAACGTTCGCCATCTATTCGGCTTCGGCCAAACTCGCGGTCGACAAGACGTTCGACAGCGTTACCGGAGTCGTCAAACGCTACGGCGAAGTCTATCAGTTGATCCCGCTCGGCGAAGACGCTTTGGTGGAAAATACGTTCTCCGTCATCGCCAATCCGCAGGCCGGCAAGATCGTTCGCGGCGGCGAAGTCAAACTGGCGAGTCCGGCACCGAACGCGGCGATCCATTACACGACGGACGGAACCGTTCCGACTGCCGCAAGCACGCTGTATGCTTCTTCTGCTCCGATCATCTTGACTGAGGATACGACGATCAAAGCGATTCTGATCGCGGGCGGAGACACGAGCGAAGTTTACGAGTTCGCGTATACCGTCGTCGACCAGCCGCGGATCCACGATATTCAAGGAAGTTCGCATACGTCCGCATACGACGGACAGAACGTTTCGAATATCGAAGGGGTCGTGACCCAATACGGGTATTCGTTCGGCAATGGCGCTTACAAAGGATTTTTCCTGCAAGACAACGAACCGGACGACGATCCGGCTACTTCCGAGGGCATCTTCGTTTATTCGACGAATACCGGGTTGAAGCCGCAGATCGGCGATCTGGTTCGCGTATCCGGCAAAGTGAGCGAATATAACGAAGGCAGCGCGAACAATCTGACTTCGACGCAGATCGCGATGACGTCGGTCGAGAAAGTCTCGGGCCAGACCGCGCCGATGCCGGAGCCGATCGTCCTCGGAGCGACCGGACGTCCGATTCCGTCTTCGATCATCGACGATGACGACATGACGGAATTCGATCCCGAGACCGACGCGATCGATTTCTACGAATCGCTGGAAGGCATGCGGGTCACGCTGCCGAAGCCGACGATCATCAGCCCGTACTGGAAAAGCGGAGGCGGCAGCTCGGAGACTTACAATATCGCGACCCGCGTGGACAACGGCGGCGACGTGATCTCGCCGGCCGGCGGCCTCGTGCTCAAAGAGTATCTGAACTACAATCCGCAGCGCCTGATTATCGCTTACGGCAATCCGGGGCAGGAAGTCGGCACGGGCGATACTTTCGCTGCCGACGTGACCGGCGTGATCGGGTACAACAACGCCAACTTCAAAATCATTCCGGCGCAGGGCCAACTGCCGGCCATTACGCCGAGCACGTACGAGCAGGAGACGACGCAGATCGTTCCGGCGGAAGACAAACTCATGATCGCTTCGTACAATATCGAGAACTTCTACCCGGGAACGGGAGAAGAGAAGATCAAGAAGCTTGGCAAATCGTTTGCTTCCAACTTGAAACAGCCGGATATCATCGGCGTGGTCGAGATGCAAGACGGCGACGGTCCGACCAATAACGGGATGACCGAAGCCGATGCGTCCGCTCTGATCGCGGCGATCGCCGACGCGGGCGGTCCGACTTATCGGTATACGGACGTCGCTCCGGCCAATAACGAAGACGGCGGACAGCCGGGCGGCAATATTCGAGTAGGCTTCCTATACAATCCGCAGCGCGTTCAGCTCGCCGACAGCGTAAACGGGGTCAAAGGCGAAGCCAAAACGGCGGTCGCTTACGACGCGACCTCCGGGCATCTTACGCATAACCCGGGGCGGATCGATCCGACGAACGCGGCGTTCGACGAGTCGCGCAAACCGCTGGCGGCTCAGTTCGTCTTCAAAGGCGAATCGGTGATCGTGATCGCGAACCATTTCAATTCGAAGGGCGGCGACAATTCGCCGTTCGGCAAGATTCAGCCGCCTGTTCTGTCGAGCGAAGTCCAGCGGCACGAGATCGCCAAAGTCGTGAACGGATTCGTCAAAAACGTGTTGGCCGACAATCCGAAAGCCAACATCGTGGCGCTCGGCGACTTGAACGATTTCCAATTCACGCCTACCGCTTCGATCCTGCGCGGCGGCGAATTGGTGAATCTGATCGATACGCTGCCGCTAAGCGAGCAGTATACGTATACGTATGACGGAAACTCGCAGGTGCTGGACCATATTCTCGCCAGCAAAAATATCGCGTCTTCCGCGAAAATCGACGTGGTGCATCTGAACGCCGACTTCCCGGAATCGAGAGGGCGGGTATCCGACCATGATCCGGTCGTCGCGCAGTTCGATCTGAAGCCGGCGGCGACCAACCCGGATCCGGGCACGAATCCGGGAAACCCAGGAAATCCAAACAGCCCGGGAACCGTGCCGACTCCGACGCCGGGTTCAGGCAGTCCGGCCAACCCGAATCCGGGAACCGGCACGAATAACGGCCAGACGGGCGGAACTTCGCCGTCCGCCGGCGATACGCCGGTCAAGACGATAACGGCCGCGGAACTCGGCGCGCAGATCGCTGCGCTTCCGGCGTCTTCCGACGAGCTGCGGATCGCGCTCGATGCGGGAACGGGCGGAGCCGAAGCCGTTCTGCCGGGCGCGGAGCTGCTGCGTCAAGTCGCGGCCAAGCCGGATATGACCGTAGCGTTCGTCGCGGACCACGCGACCTATTCGCTGCCGCTTCAGGTGTTGCTCGCAGCGAATCTGACCGCGCAGCTCGGAGAAAACTTCGAACTCAAAGTCTCGATGACGAACGCGGAAAAGCCGATCGTCGACGGCGCGGCTCAGGCGGCGGCCCTAAGCTCGCTCAAACTCGCGGCTCCGATCGTGGAATTCCGGGTCGCGGCGCAGAGCGGCGGCAAGAGCGTCGACCTGAACGAATTCGGCGGCACGTACGTCAAGCGGACGATCGCGCTGCCGGAAGGACAAAATACGCAAGATCTCACCGGAGTCATGTACGACCCGGCCAGCGGCGAATTCTCGTTCGTGCCGTCCGTGTTCGCGAAGGTCGACGGCAAGAATCAGGCCGTTCTGCTGCGTAACGGCAACAGCGTCTATACGGTCGTCGAGTCGTCGCGAACCTTCGGCGATATCGCCGGGCATTGGGCGCAAGCGCCGATCGAAGAACTGGCTTCGCGCCTGATCGTCGACGGTACCGGAACAGATGCGTTCGCCCCCGCGCGAAACGTAACCCGAGCCGAATTCGCGGCGCTGATCGTCCGCTCGCTCGGCTTGACGCCGAACGCGTCGGCCGCCGCGTTCTTCAAGGATACGGACGGCGGAGCTTGGTATGCGGAGGCCGTCGGAACGGCTGTCGGCGCGGGCTTCATGTCCGGTTATCCGGACGGAACGTTCCGCCCGAACGCGCCGATCACCCGCCAAGAGATGGCGGTCGTCTTGTCGCAAGCGGCCGAGTTCGCCGGCTTCGCGCTTCAAGCCGACGCTTCCGCCGCGTCACGGCTCGGCGATCTGAACGAGGCTCCGGCTTGGTCGCGCGAAGCTCTGGCAGGGCTGATCTCGTTCGGCATCATGCAGGGCCGAGCCGACGGACGGATTGCGCCCGGAGCGGAAGCTACCCGCGCGGAGACGGCGGCGCTGATCGAGAAGCTGCTCAAAAAAATGCAGTTCATCGATTGATCGCTGCGCCGTTCGGCACAATGATAACGCGCTTTGAACACGAGAAGCCCGGCAGATTTCGATCCGCCGGGCTTTTTCGTGCGCGATACGGCCGGAAATCGGTAAGGCTTCGTTAAACTCTTACAGATAACGGGTAAAAGGGGAGAAGACGGACAACAGGAGGGAGCCACAAGTCATGGACGAAAAAAAGCAGCACGAGAAAGAGATCGAACAGAATCAACAAGATCCTCATCGGGAAGGCGCGTCGGATCATCCCGAACAGTATCCGACCGAGAACGAAAGCTTGTTCGATATGCATGAAGAAGAGCAGAACGTCGATCCGCTGCCGATGGAAGACATCAGCATGGAGCAGCAGGAAGAAAAAGACAAGGACGCGACCAAGCAGCGTTCGTCGAGTCCGGATAAATATCACAGCGGATTCTGATCCGCTCCGCGTATCGGGTTCTGCTTGCAGACTCCAAAAGCGTCCCGCTTGCATCAGCTAGGATTTTTTCGAAATCCGCGGCTCTGCGCATATATCGACGTATAGATAAACGAAACGCCTTCCGGCAGCCCGGAAGGCGTTTCGTTTAAGCTTTATGACCTGAAGTTCCAAGCTCGTCATGCCCAAGCGATCTTGGTTTCGATCTTCCGCAAACCGTGCCTTTTACTGATCGGCTTGCTGCGTCGAAACGTCGGCATTTTCGTCCGTCACGACGTGGCTGCGCAAGATCTCCAGTTTGCGGTAGCGGCGCGGACCGCGGCGCAGCACGGTAAACTCCAGATTCTCGTGTTCCCATTTCCGGCCTACGGCCAGATCCGGCTTGTGGCCGTACAGCCAGCCGCCGATCGTGTTCAATTCTTCGTCGTCCAGCGAGGTGCCCAGCATCTCGTTGATGCGATGGATGAACACTTTGCCGTCGACGATCAGATGGTCTTCCGACACCTGCACGATCTCGGCTTCTTCGGCCGCGTCGAATTCGTCGCGGATATCGCCGACGATTTCTTCCAAAATGTCTTCGATCGTCACCATGCCCGATGTGCCGCCGTATTCGTCGACGAGAATCGCGATATGGGTGTTTTCGTTTTGCATTTTTTTGAGCAGGTCTTTGACCGCCATCGACTCCGATACGGACATGACCGGATGAACCAGAGACGCCACGTCGATGTCGGGGTCTTCTTCGAGCGCGAGGAAATACTGCTTCGTGTTCACCATGCCTACGATATTGTCTTTGCTCGAATCGGCCACCGGGAAACGCGTGTATTGTTCCTGCACGATGATGCGGCGATTTTCTTCGCGCGTTTTGTCCAGATACAAGCAGGCCATGTCGGTACGCGGAACCATGATCTCGTTGGCCAGCATCTCGTCGAAAGCGAAGATGCGGCTGACGTAGCCGTATTCGCTCTGATTGATCTTGCCGCCTTCGTAACTCTCGTTGAGGATCAGGCGCAGTTCTTCTTCGGAATACGCTTCGCCGTGTTCGCTGGCCGGCTTCATGCCGATCAAGCGTCCGATCTGGTTCGCCGAACCGTTCAGCAGCCAGATAAACGGATACATCACTTTATAGAAGACGAGCAGCGAGCCGGCGACGGCCAGCGTCATCGTTTCCGCTTTTTGGATCGCGACCGTTTTCGGGAACAATTCGCCGACGACGACGTGCAGATAGGTGATGATCGCGAACGCCAGAACGTAAGACAATACCGAACCGACGGCTTCCGGAATGAACGGGAAAGCTTCGAATACCGGATGCAGGATCAGCTCCATCGTCGGCTCGCCGAGCGAACCGAGGCCGAGGGCGGTAATGGTGATGCCGAGCTGGCAGGCGGATAAAGAACCGTCGAGATTGGTGATGACTTGTTTGGCTTTGACCGCCCGTTTGTTGCCTTCCAGAATCAGTTGATCGATCCGGCTTCCGCGAACCCGAATGATCGCGAACTCCGTCACCACGAAATAAGCGGTAGCGGCGATCAGCAGCGCGACCAGTACCAGATTGATAGCTATAGTAGCTCCCATGACAATGATGTCTCTCCCTTCGAATATGAACGCTTTTTAATGAAATGAAAGAAAAAAGCGCATATCCACGTAGTTCGAGAGAAACTTGAGCGGCCGCAGCAGCAAGCGTTTCAATCGCAGCAGCACGGCCCATCCGGACAGCAGTTCCGCCGCATGCAGCGGGAAAAAAGGATCGTAGGGAGCCAGTTCCGGCCCGATCGTGGGCAGCTCGGGGAGCCACAGCAGCGGAGACAAGCCCGAAGGCAGCAGGCCTACGCCGGTATCCGCGCTGTTAAGATTGTCCAACGCTTCGTCCAGATCGATCGGATCGACGTCTTTGAGAACGGCGGGAGACAGGCATAAGATCAACGTCAACAACAAAACGAAAAAGAAACGGACCCCGTGAACGGCACGGTTTGAGACGCAACGGGGCCTTCGTATTCGGCTAGATAAGGGAATCGACCTCTTTCTATAAGGAAATGATCCGTAAAACGCAGCTACACAAATTGTAGGGATGCATGCGGTTATTGTCAAATGGACGTTCAAAAGCCGACTTTTTGGTTTATATACTTTTGAAACCGACTGTACAAAAACAAGCGACTTCGAAGCCGGCTCGGCTTAAGGATTCGAACGTCTTTTCAACTCGGAGAGGAGTCTGGTTATGCTGCATGATTGCATCATCATCGGCGGAGGAATCGCGGGAACGCAGGCAGCCATCCAATTGGGTCGTTACAGCGCGCATAAAGTGCTCGTTATCGATTCGGGTTACGGCCGTTCTTCCGTTTGTCATACTTACCATAACATCATAGGCTGGCCGGAAGGCGTCACGGGCGAAGATCTGCGTCAGACCGGACGCAAGCAGGCCGAAGCGTTAGGTATCGAATTTCTGGAACAGACGGTAACGGAAACGGCGCGGGACGGAGAACGATTCATCGTCACGACTGGCGACGGGCAGAGGTTCTCGGCGCATACGCTGCTGCTGGCTACCGGCATGATGGATCGGTATCCGGACATTCCCGGACTCCGCGAAGCGCTCGGCTACAGCGTATACATCTGTCCGGATTGCGACGGCTACGAGATCGTGGACCGCAAAACGGTGCTGATCGGCTCGGGCGAACACGGTTCGGGCATGGCGGTCCTGCTGGCGGAACGCACGCCGCATCTGACTTACGTGAACCACGAACGGGCGCCGATCGAAAAGCGTCTGATCGATAATCTGCGCAAGCACGGCATCGAATACGAAGAACAGCCGGTCACCGAAGTCCGCGTCGACGACGATCACGATATCCGCTCCGTGGTGCTGGAAGACGGCCGCGTGTTGGAAGCCGATCGGGGATTCATCGCGTTCGGAGGCAGTCACGTACGTACGGAATTGGCGGACCAATTGGGTATCACTTTGGAAGGGAATCGCCATATCAAGACCGATCCGCGTACCAAGATGACGGACGTGGAAGGCGTATGGGCAGCCGGCGATATCGGCTTGCACTCGGAGCTTTCGACCATCGCGATGGGAGAAGGGACGCAAGCTGCTATATGGATACACAAAAAATTGCGTAAAATCAATAAAAGCAGATAACGGAAGGTTCAGATTCGACAGAAGGGTTAATAATAGTGCAGCAGGTGCTGGGAAACCGGCAGTCGAAAGTCGAAAATCGTCTCGAAAAAACCGACATCTTAGGAGGAAACCGACAATGAGTAACATCAACGAACAACAGCATGCGGTAACCAAAGACGGAGAAGTTCAACCGGACAAGATCGAGCAAACAATCGACCGCATCAGCGACGACAAAAAAGACAAGATCTTACAAGATTTCGACGAATTCAAAAAGTATCTGCACAATCGGATCAAGATCGGCGAAAGCATCGGTCTCGGCGAAGAACAACTGGCGAAAGTCGCCGAAAAAGTCGCCGGATATCTGGCCGCTAACGAAGAACCGCGCAACAGCGAAGAAAAACTGCTGCAGGAATTGTGGAAAGTCGGCGATCAGGATCAGCGGCATAAGTTGGCTCACCTGCTCGTTCGTTTAGCTCAATCCTCCTGATCGAAGCTGCCCGTCGGGAGAGGGATTCTTGGAATCCCGCTGCAACCCGGTAGGACAAAAATCGGATTCGCACCCGCACAGCTTATGATCGACATGACACCAGCCAACCGATTTTTGAGGAAACCTTCCGGGCATTATGGAGGGTTTTCCTTTTTTTCGCGGTTATACGGCCGGTCGATTCGGGATTCTTGTTCTGAAATATTCCGAATCGCTGCCGATAAAATAAGTAAATATAAGAAGAAAGAGCGGGGGTGAACGTTTTGCCGATTATCGGAATCGACTTGGGAACGACGAATAGTCTGGCTTCTTATCGAACGGAAGAAGGCAGCGCTCTGATTCCGAACGCGCTCGGGAATGTGCTTACGCCTTCGGTGGTCGGCGTGGACGACAACGGCCAGATTCTGGTCGGGGAGATCGCGAGGGAGCGTCTGGTGACGCACCCGGAACGGACCGCGGCACTATTCAAACGATACATAGGCACGGAACGGCGCTATCGCTTGGGCGAACACGAATTTTCGCCGGAAGATTTATCCGCTTTCGTACTGCGTTCGATCAAACAAGATGCGGAAGCGTTCTTGGGAGAACCGATCGAAGAAGCGGTGATCAGCGTACCGGCTTACTTTAACGATATCCAGCGAAAAGCGACGAAGCGCGCCGGCGAACTGGCCGGATTGCGCGTCGAACGATTGATCAACGAACCGACGGCCGCGGCCGTGGCTTACGGACTGCATCTGGAACAGGAAGAAAGCCAATTTCTGGTGTTCGATTTGGGCGGCGGCACGTTCGACGTATCGATTCTCGATATGTTCGAAGGCGTGATGGAAGTCAAATCGGTAGCGGGAGACGCGTTTCTCGGCGGCGAAGACTTTACGGACATGTTGATCGCCCGTTTCCTCGATAAATTCTCGCTGGACGAAGACCGCTTGGACAAGCGGACGATGGCAGCGCTGCGCAAGCAAGCCGAGCAAGGCAAACGTCTGCTGACGATGCAGCAGGACGCGAAGCTGGTCTGCACGGTGGACGGGGAGACCTACGAATGGTCGATCGATCGCGGCTTGTTCGATCATCTGTCCAAGCCGCTGCTGAACCGCCTTCGCCATCCGGTGGAACGGGCGTTGAAAGACGCTTCGCTCAGTCCGCGCGAGTTGAACGAGATCGTGCTGGTCGGCGGGGCTACCCGCATGCCGCTGATCTATTCGTTCGCGGCCCGTTTGTTCGGCCGACTGCCGGCCGCCCGTATCCATCCCGACGAGACGGTCGCGATCGGCGCGGGCATCGTCGCCGCCATGAAGGAACGCCGGGAAGAGCTGCGCGAAGTGGTGCTGACCGACGTCTGCCCGTATACGCTGGGAACGATGGTCACGGTCAAAAACGGCGAAGGCGGCTACGATAACGGACATTTCTATCCCATTATCGAACGCCATACCGTTATCCCGGCGAGCCGGGTCGAACGTTTCTATACCGTTACCGAAGATCAGAAGACGATCCGCGTCGAGATCTTCCAAGGGGAAAACCGATTGACCCGCAACAATATCAAATTGGGCCAATTGGAAATTCCGGTGCCGCCCGGGCGCGCCGGAGAGCAGGCCGTGGATATCCGGTTCACTTACGACATCAACGGGATTCTGGAAGTCGAAATCACGACGTTGTCCACGGGCGAAACGCATCGGCTGCTGATCCGCGAAGACGCGAGCGGCATGTCGCTCGAAGAAGTCGAGAAGCGGTTCCAAGAACTCGAAGCGATCAAGATCCATCCTCGCGACAAAGCGGAGAATCGTCTGCTGCTGGCTCGCGGCGACCGCATTTACGAAGAATCCCTGGGAGCGGCGAGAACGCAGATCGCGGGAGCGCTGCGCCGCTTCGAGACGGCGCTTAACCGGCAGGACGAACGCGAGATCCGCAAAGAAGCGGGAACGCTGAAAGAACTGCTGGAACTGGCGGACAAACAGCCGGAGGAATGACATGAACATATGGGCCATGCTGGGAATCGAACCGACATCGGAAGTGAAAACAATCAAGAGGGCCTACGCGCGCAAATTGAAAGAATGTCACCCGGAAGAGAATCCGGAAAACTTTCAGCGGATCAGACAATCTTACGAATCGGCGCTGGAAGAAGCCAAACGGATCGCGACGGATCCGGGAGCGCGGACGGAGCTGAGCGAAGCGGAATTGGCGCATCTTCGCAGTCCGGAACCCGCCGCGGCGGACCCGGGGCCCGAATCGCCGGTCAAACAATTCGTTCGACGCTGCGAGATCTTGTATGCCGATATCGCGCGGAGAATCGATCCGGAGGAATGGCAGGAACTGCTGGACGACGAGCTGTTCTGGCCGATCGAGACTCGCGAACGGATCGGAATCGAACTGTTCGGCTATTTGCTTAAACATCCTTATCTTCCGCAAACCGTGCTGCGTCTGCTGGACCGGCATTTCGAATGGACGGCAAGCGAACGACGTTTGGCCGACGATTACGATCCGACCGAAGTTGCGCTCTTGATGGAGCGTTTCGGCAGCTTCTGGGAACTTCGTTACGACAAGCTGACCTCGGACGAACCCTACGATTACGACGCCTTCCTGAAATTCCGCGAACAAGCGCATTATGCTCTGGTCACGAACGACCTTTCGCTTGCAGAGAAAACACTTAAAGCGGCGGCGCTGCTGAATAATCGAGAACCGGACTGTCTGCGGTTGATCGCTTTGTTCTATTTGCGCCAGAACCAGTATGCATCCGCGCTTCAAGTACTGGAACAGTGGCTCAAAGACGAGCCGGACGAGCCGGAAGCCCGTTTGATGCATGCGGACGCCCTGCGCGGTTCGGAGCAGTGGGAAGCCGCTCTGCTCGATTACGAGCATTTGGCCGAACTGCTGCCGGGAAGCATTCATGCGCTCAGCGGCAAAGCCTCTTGTCTCGAAGCCTCCGGGCGTCTATGGGAAGCCAAAAAGGTGTATGAAGAGCTGCTGTCGCGTTACCCCGAAGATCTGGATGCGCAGATTCGGCTGTTGATGCTGAACGACAAGCTTGCAAACGAGCTGACGGGCGAGCCTCGCGAAGAAACGGCCGGCGTTCTGACTTTGGCGGAGTTGTATCTGGACACGGGACGCACGTCGGAATGCGCGGAGCTGCTGTTGGAAACGGAAAGCCGGCAAACGCTGTCGGCGGATCTGAATTTCCTGCTCGGCAAAGCGCTGGGGAAACTGGAACGTTATGCCGAAAGCGATCTGCGTCTGTCGCGCGCCGAATCGCAGACGGAAACGGAACCGTTCAAACAGGCGGATGTTCTGAAGCTTCGGGGATTGATCCGCATCGCGCTTCGGCGATTCGACGAAGCGCGCGAAGATCTGCGGCGCGTGCTTCTTTTGCAGCCGGCCGACGCGGAAGCTCTCTACCGATTCGGCGAATCTTTGCGGATGGAGGAACGTTACGAAGAAGCGCTTCAACTGCTCAACCATGCGTTGGAACTCTCTTCGAACTGGTATTACCATTCCGCGCGCGGCGATTGTTTCTACTCGCTGCATCGGTATCCGGAAGCTCTTTTGGATTACTTGCGCGTGATCCAATACGACCGAGGACTGGCGGAGGCTTGGTTCCGAGCCGGATATTGTTTCTTGCGTATCGGCGATTACGCGCATGCGCTGGAGTATTTCGGCGAATCGCTGGGCCGGGGTTTCCCGGAGATCGCGTTGTTACTGATGGCTCAGGCGCAGTATCGAAGCGGAGATACGGAGGAAGCCCTCCGGTCGACGGAACGTTATATTCGCGAACGGCCTCAAGACTATTACGGCCGGATCATCGAAGGCGATCTGTATCGCTTGGAGAACCGGTCGGAAGAAGCGTGCACTAGTTATGAGGAAGCCGCGCGCCTCGCGCCCGACGAATATCTGCCGCTTCGACTTTCGGCGCACATGCTGCTGCGTTCGGATCGTGCCGAGCAGGCGGAGAACCGGCTCAAGCTTCTGACGGAACGTTATCCGGAGAAAGGATGGGCGCATCTTCAGCGAATCCGTTTGTTGATCGCGCGAATGCGTTGGCAGGAAGCCGAATCGGCTATCGTAGCCTACACGGAGCGGATTCCGGCGAAAGAACAGGACCCTTTGGTGCTGCTGTACGGCGGATACATTTTGCTGCGGACGAAGCAGTACGTTCAAGCGGCCGAGTTTTTCGAAGCGGCGCGCAAAGTCGGACTGCGGGGCGAATGCGACGAATACTTGATTCGCTGTTACGTGGCTATGGGGCGTTACGATCAAGCGGAAGCGCTTGCGTCCGAAATTTCGTCCGCCGATGACGTCAGTCCCGTTCTGGTCGAGATCAAGCAAATCTTGGACAAAAACGCCGGACGCCGATGGAAATGGTTGGGGCGTTCCAAACCGATTCAACTGCCGCCTTTAGCGGATAATCCGGCTCTGACCGAGCCCGCAGGCGAGACATTATCGGACTTTCACGGGTTCTGAAAGGAGACAGAGCAATGGAGACGCTGCGTATACGCGAAACGGATGAGCGCGCCATGCGCGCGTTCGCTCTGGGAGCGGTATTGTTCCGAATGAACGGCCTGCTCGAAGAAACGGGCTTCGCTTGGCCGGCTTCCCGAAAAGAAGAATTGCGTAAATTGTTGGCGCATACCTGGTCGGTCAAAGACGAAGAGACGCTGGAGAAGCATCTTAGCTGGCTGCTGAAAGAAGGCGGCCAAGCCTCTTACCGCAAGACCGAGTCGCTGCTCGGCGCTTTGTCTCTGCGCGATCGCGAACAATATTTCGAACGGTTGAACGGCAATGCCGCTTTATTCAATCATGCAAGACTCGTTCAGATGTACAGCGGCAAGCTTCCGCCCGCGGGCATCGCCGCTTGGGATCTGGGCCAATACGTTTTTATCTGCCGAACGGCCCATTCCGCCGGTTTGATGGAAGCGGAAGAAGCTATGGAACGATCGCTTTCTGCCGCAAGGCACGCTCAGACGTTATATCGGGATTGGACGGAATTCGCCGTTTCCTATCTGGCCGGCCGCCAGATTTGGACCAATCAACCTTCGGCCGAAGCAGCCAAGCCGTACGTGGATTGCGTAGCGAAACTGCTCACCGAACCGCGGGGATTATGGCGAAGATTGGCGTGGGACATGTCTTTGAACGAAACGGAAGATGAAGGACGTCCGAAGGTTTCTGCCAACCCGACCGTAGATACGGATATTACCCCAGCTTATGACTCGGAATAAAAGCTTGACGACTCTTTCAGACTGATATATAGTTTATTACGAAAAGTTATTAAAAATATTTTCGTGATCGACAAGGAGGAGTTTTATCGTGGCAGCAGAATTTTTCGAGGCGCTTAAATCCAGACGTTCCATCTACGGCATCGGCAAAGACGTTTCGGTAGACGAAGCGAAGATCCAGAAAATCGTCGAAGAAGCGGTTCTCTACACTCCGACTTCGTTCAACTCTCAGACTTCCCGCGCGGTCGTTCTGTTCGGCGAACAGCATGACAAGCTGTGGGACCTGACTTTGGCGGAACTGAAAAAAGTCGCGGTATCCGAAGAAGCTTTCGAAGGCACGACGAACAAGATCAATTCCTTCAAGAGCGGCTACGGCACGATCCTGTTCTTCGAAGATCAAGACATCGTGCAGAACCTGCAAAACCAATTCGCTCTGTATGCCGACAACTTCCCGATCTGGGCAGACCAATCTTCGGGCATGCTGCAGCTGGTCGTATGGACGGCCCTGCACGACGCGGGTCTGGGCGCTACGCTCCAGCATTATAACCCTCTGATCGACGCCGGCGTTCAAGAAACATGGAACCTGCCTGCTTCTTGGAAACTGAGAGCGCAGATGCCTTTCGGCAGCCGCCTCGCCGAAGCCGGAGAGAAAGCTTTCCAACCGGTCGAAGAACGGGTTAAGGTATTTAAGTAAGGTTTTCGCAAAATCACAAATTTCGCGACTTTTATTAAGAGGAAAAGAGACGGAGCGGTTCTATCCGTCTCTTTTCGTTTCCCGGGAGCGATTCTAATCGAGTTTTGCGAAATACCGGAGTATAAGACTTTTGCAAAACTTCAATACTAGCGATTTCTAATCAAGGAAAAAGAAGCCGGACGCTTTAACCGGCTTCTTTTTGTATCCCGTGAGCGGCTTCAATCCGTTTTGCAAAATGTCGAAGTACAAGATTTTCGCCTACTCCCTTGTATCCCCTTTCAAAAAAATCAAATTTGTAAGAACTTCTTTATCGAATCGACATCCATTATTTATGACCAGGTCCTATAATGGAAACATACCAAGGAAATTCTTAAAAACAGTTTGTGCAAGCTAGCTTTCGGGTAATGAAGGTTACCGAAAACTTGCACCTAGTGACCTCTGAAAGGGGAGAACAACAATGAAAAAAACAACAATCGGTATGATCGGTACGGGGCTCCTCGCTTTTGTGATCGGATTCGGATATTTCCCGCTCTCGGGCGGCATGACTCCGGCTGCTGCGGCTCCGGCGGAACAGACGACGACGCAAAGCCCCGAGACTTCCACTGAAGCGCCGGAACAAACATATACAGTATTCATCAACTCGGTAGAGAAAGACGGTAACGGCGGACTTCAACTCGAGACCGACCGCATCGGCTGGTACACCGGAGAAGAAGCGGACAAGCTGTTCTTGAAAGATAACCCGGATGCCGAAGAAGAACTCGGCGGCGCGCCGGACGGTTATTACATCGTGAACAACGATACGACCGAAGTGAAAATGCCGGTCGCCAAATCGGCCGAAGTCCTGATGCAAATCTACGACCACACGGGCAACTACGAAGACGTTCAGATCAACTGGAACGAACCGATGAGCCTGGACAAATTCGATGCGCAATACAATAACCCGATGGGCCTGCTGGATCTGAGCGCGTTCCCTTACCATATCACGGTCAAGAACGGCGAGATCGTCAAGATCGTGCAGCAGTACATCCCTTAAACAAATACGTTTTTCGAACGAATCGGTCGAGCGAACGCTCGGCCGATTCTTTATTTGTTCAACTGATTAAACGCTTTCAAATCGGGTAATCAAAAATTAGGATTTACAGCTTATTTGATTTCTTATATAGTCAAATCGGTAAGGATTCAACCCGAGTGACTGGAGGCGTAGACAATGTCATCAAAGGTCAAAATTGCGGGATGTGCGCTGCTGGTCATTCTGTTCGAGGCGGCCGGAGTACGGTCTTTCTTGTACCCGGACTATGTGCAAGCGGTGCTGTACGCGGGCGCGGGGATCGTCTTGGCGTCTTCGGTAGTGCGCCGTAAGATCTGAAGATCGTACAAGGCGCAGTCGAAAAAGATTTACCCCCGAATGCTTTTCGTTCCCGCGAACGAGAAGCATTTTTCATATCTTTTAAAATATTTCTTTACAGGTGTCTTTACATGTGAGCGCAGAACAGATAGACTGTGAAACAGACTCGAAAGAGATCCCGGCGCGCGCGTGGGGAGAACGTCCGGTCGTTTCGTCAGGATTGCGTGCAAATTCACAAACTTTGAACGATAAAGAGCGTGAAACGGACCTTTCTTAGCGAACGAACGACTTCCTTCCATGCCAGTCTCGGGGACAGCAAGTTCCTAGAAGAACTTGATCGACCGAAGGCCGCGCCCACCAAGAGGAAATGGGGAGAAAAAGAATGGAAAACGCAAAAACGCTCAGCAAACCCAAACGGAGAAGTTTGCTGGCAAGTGTCGGAATGAGCTGGTTCTTCGACGCGATGGACGTGGCGCTGATCTCGTTCGTAGCGGCCGCGCTCGCCAAAGAATGGCTGCTCAAACCGCAGGAATTGGGCGTGCTCACGGCAATCAACTCGGTAGGCATGGCGCTCGGCGCCGCCTGCGCGGGAATTCTCGCGGACCGTTTCGGCCGCAAATCGGTACTGCTCTGGACGCTGCTGATCTTCTCGCTCGCGAGCGGATTGTCCGCCGTCGCAACCGGGTTCGTCATGCTGCTGATTCTTCGTTTTATCGGCGGTTTCGGTCTGGGCGGAGAACTGCCGGTCGCTTCGACCCTCGTATCGGAATCCGTGCCCGCCAACGAACGCGGCCGGACGGTCGTGCTGCTCGAAAGTTTCTGGGCGGGAGGATGGATCGCCGCCGCGATCATCGCGTATTTCATCATTCCGCATTTCGAATCCGGCTGGCGCATCGCGTTCGCGCTCGGCGCGCTGCCTGCTCTGTATGCGCTGTACCTGAGACGCAAGATCGACGATTCGCCGCGCTTCCTGTCGCAGAAAGGCAAGATCGCGAAAGTGTCGCTGCGCGAACGGTTCGCTCAAGTCTGGGCGCCGCAGTATCGCAAAACGACGATCATGCTGTGGATTCTCTGGTTCACGGTCGTCTTCTCCTACTACGGCATGTTCCTCTGGCTGCCGCAGGTTATGGTCTACAAAGACTACAGCTTGACCAAAAGTTTCGAATACGTGCTGATCATGACGTTGGCGCAGCTGCCGGGTTATTTCACCGCCGCTTATTTCATCGAGAAATTCGGCCGAAAGTTCGTGTTGGTCGTGTATCTGATCCTCACCGCCGCGAGCGCGATCTGGTTCGGACTTGCCGACACGACGGCGTCGCTGATCGCGGCCGGCATCTGCTTGTCGTTCTTCAATCTCGGCGCTTGGGGCGGCTTGTACGCGTACACGCCGGAGCATTATCCGACGAGCATCCGGACCACTGGAGCCGGCCTTGCCGCTTCGTTCGGCCGGATCGGCGGAATTATCGCTCCGTTCTTGGTCGGCTGGCTGATCTCGCAAGGCGTAGCGATCACCGCCATCTTCGCCATGTTCTGCGTCATGATCCTGATCGGCGCGGCCGCCGTCGCGTTCCTCGGCAAAGAGACCAAAGGCACAGAGTTGGCAGGCTGATTTTCGGATTTGCAGGAAAAATGAAGATTCGATTAGGTCCGTTCTCACTGGGAGAACGGGCCTTTTTCCATTAATATGGATATTTAGAGGGTTCCGGCGAACAGACCGGGTAATGGATAAGAGAGCCAATACGACGACATCAAAGGAGGAAAATAGATGCGATCGAAAAAATTCCGCAAAAAGGCGTTCTCGCTGTCTGCCGTTCTGCTGACGGTCTTGCTTGCCGCGTGCGCAGGCCCGGGAGGCGGCGGGATGTCCGCGCAAGCTTCGCAGGGAACCGAAAACGGCAGGGCATCGGAAACGTCGAAGTCGGCGGCGCTGCCCAAAGCGCTCGCCGCTTCTTCCGTTCGTACCGGCAAAGCCGCCGCGGCTTCTTCGTTCGTCGGCATGCACGGGCAGCTATCGATCAAGAACGGCAAACTGACGGATTCTTCGGGCAAGCCCGTCCAGCTCAAAGGCATCAGTTCGCACGGCATTCAATGGTACGGCGATTACGTCAACAAAGAAAGCATGAAGTGGCTTCGCGACGATTGGAACATGAACGTTTTCCGCGTGGCGATGTATACCGGCGAAGGCGGATACATTTCGAACCCCGATTTGAAAAAGAAAGTGAAAGAAGCGGTAGACGCGGCGATCGAATTGGGCGTATACGTGATCGTGGATTGGCATATTTTGTCCGACGGCGATCCGAATACGTACAAAACGCAGTCGAAAGCTTTTTTCAAAGAGATGGCGCAGACGTACGGCGATACGCCGAACGTCATCTACGAGATCGCCAACGAGCCGAACGGAAACGTGAATTGGAACAACCAGATCAAACCGTACGCCAAAGAAGTGATCGCCGCCATCCGGGCGGAAGATCCGGACAACCCGATCATCGTCGGTACCGGCACATGGAGCCAAGACGTGCAGGATGCCGCCGCTTCCCCGCTGGATGATCCGAACGTGCTGTATGCGGTGCATTTCTATGCCGGCACGCACGGAGCTTGGCTGCGCGAGCGGATCGACGCCGCTTCCGCGAAAGGGTTGGCCGTATTCGTCAGCGAATGGGGAACCAGCGACGCTTCGGGCAACGGGGGGCCTTATCTGACGCCTTCCCGGGAATGGACCGATTTCCTCGATAAACGGGGCATCAGTTGGGTCAATTGGTCGCTCGCCGACAAGCAGGAAGCTTCCGCCGCTTTGCGTCCGGGAGCGAGCAAGAACGGAGGGTGGACGGCAAGCGAATTGAGCGAGTCCGGCAAATTCGTGCGCGAGCGCATGAGAGCCGGTACTTCGGGTTCGGGCGGCGCGACGTCTCCGTCGACCGTACCGGGGCAGGTGCAAGGACTGACGGCGAAAGCGGGCAGCGCAAAGGTCGATCTGCAATGGACCGCCGTATCCGGCGCGGACAGCTATACGGTAAAAAGAGCGCTCGGCGGCGGAACCTACAGCGTGCTTAAGCAGGGCGTCAAACAAGCGGCGTTTACCGATTCGACGGCGGAGAACGGAAAAAGTTATCGATACAAAGTCGCCGCGGCGAACGCCAAAGGCGCAGGTCCGGATTCGAAGGAAGTCGCGGCCAACCCTGCGGCCTCGGGCGGAGGGACGTCGGGCAGCCCGGGAACCCCGCCTTCTGGCGGATCGGGCGATCTGACGCTGCTGTACCGGATTCTCGACGATAACCCTTCGGATAACGCGCTGCGGCCTGTTTTCAATATTCGAAACGAAGGAAGTTCGCCGCTCGATCTCAACAACGTCGCGATTCGCTACTATTACACGAACGAAGGCGGCGTCGCCCAGAATTACTTCTGCGATTGGGCGCAGATCGGCGCTTCGAACGTCAAGGCGACCTTCGGCCGAACGCCGGGCGCTCCCGAAGGCGCTGCGGATTACGTGGAGATCCGCTTTTCCGGAGGCACCGTTCCGGCAGGCGGAGAAAGCGGAGAGATTCAATCCCGCATTCATAAAAGCGATTGGAGCCCTTACGAAGAAAGCGGCGATTATTCGTATCGGGCCGGCCAACTGCAATTCGGCAAAACGGACCGTTCGGTCTTGTACGTCGGCGGGAAGCGGGTCTCCGGCAGCGAGCCGCAAAGCTGACGGAACATGGCATTTTGCAACGTTTCGGCGGGAACGGTAGAATAAAAAGCGGAGCCCCGCGAAAAAGGGGGGTTGAAATCGGCGCGGAATCGGGCGAGTTTGCGTTTCTTCGCCGCGACCCGCGCTTTATTCGAGGATGGGAGTGTAGCAAATGAGCGAGAAAGCGTTGATGCGTTCGGAGGTTCCCGAGTCTTCGACTTGGAATCTGGAGCATCTGTTTTTGTCCGAAGAAGAATGGAACCGAGAATTGGAGCTTGTCGCCGCGAGCGCGGAAGAAGTCACGCGGTTCCGAGGACGATTGGGCGAGAGCGCCGCGACCCTGCTCGACTGCCTGAACGCGCGGGAGGCCGTGAGCGAGCGGGCGACGAAGGTAGGCGCTTATGCCCACCTGCGCCAGACCGAAGATAGCACGAACCCGGACAATCAGGCGCGCGCGGCTCGTTCGGGCGATGCCATGACTCGATTGTTCGCCCAGTTCACGTTTATCGATTCGGAGATCCTTGCGCTCGAAGACGGCACGATCGAACGCTATCTGCAAGAAGAACCGGGGCTTGCGGACTTCGAGCGCAGTCTGAAGCGTCTGCTCGCGCAGAAACCGCATCGTTTGTCGCCGGAGACCGAGCAGCTGCTGGCTTCCATGTCCGAAGTGCGCGGCGCGCCTTACCGCACTTATCTGCGCGGCAAACTGGCCGACATGACGTTCGAAAGCGTAGAAGTCGAAGGCCGCCGTTATCCGGTGTCGTTCGCTTCCTTCGAAACCGATTACGAGATGAGCGCGAACACCGAACTGCGCCGCAGCTCGTTCGCTTCGTTCAGCAAAGGACTGTACGCTTATCGCAACACGTTTGCCGAGACGTACGCGACGGAAGTGAAGCAGCAGGTCGTGCTCTCCCGCCTGCGCGGTTACGATTCGGTCACGCAGATGCTGCTGGAGCCGCAGCAGGTGACGGAAGAGATGTACGGGGCGATTCTGGATACCATCCAAGAAGAGTTGGCTCCGCATATGCGCCGGTATGCCGAATTGAAGAAAAAGATCTTGGGCCTCGACAAGATGTATTTCTGCGATCTCAAAGCGCCTCTCGATCCGGATTACAGTCCTTCGATTTCGTACGAAGAAGCCTGCAAAACGGTGCAAAGCGCGCTCGGCGTGCTGGGCGAAGAATACGGCGAGATCGTCGAAGCGGCGTTTACGCAACGTTGGGTCGATCACGGCACCAATATCGGCAAATCGACGGGAGCGTTCTGTTCGTCGATCTACGGCGTGCATTCGTACATCCTGATGTCGTGGTCCGACAATATGCGCGGCGCGTTCACGTTGGCGCACGAAGTGGGACATGCCGGCCATCTGATGCTCGCGGCGCGCAACCAGCGGATGATCAATGCCCGGCCTTCGCTGTATTTCATCGAAGCGCCGTCTACGATGAACGAACTGCTGCTGGCCGAACATCTGCGATCCGGTTCCGACGACAAACGCCTGCGCCGCTGGGTGATCATGCAGCTGCTCAACACCTATTACCATAATTTCGTGACGCATCTGCTGGAAGGCGAACTTCAGCGCCGCGTGTATGCGCGCGCGATGAACGATCAGCCGCTGACGGCCAAAGTTTTGAGCGATCTCAAAGGCGACGTGATCTCCGGCTTCTGGGGCGACGCGCTCGAAATGACCGAAGACGCCAAGCTGACTTGGATGAGACAGCCGCATTATTACATGGGACTGTATCCGTATACGTATTCGGCGGGGCTTACGCTGTCCACGGCGATGATGCAGATCATTCGCGAAGAAGGACAACCCGCGATCGACCGTTGGCTGGAGACGCTCAAAGCGGGCGGTTCCAAGACGCCTCTGGAATTGGCCAAGATGGCCGGCGTCGATATGTCCGATCCGGCGACGATCCGCAGCGCGGTGAGTTACGTAGGGTCGTTGATCGACGATCTGCATGAATTGTTCGAAGAAGAAGCGCAGTAAGAGAGTTCGATCCGGCCGCCGAGCCGAGTCGATTGCGGCGGACAAAGCTTGAAAACAAGCTTTGTCCGTTTTTTTATGCAAATCCTGACTTACGTAAAATTTCTGAAAAGGCATTGACTTCGTTTAAAACTTTTGTTTTATTTATATAGACCGATTGTTATAATTCGTGGGGTGAAAAATATTGTCCATGAAAAAAAATACCCGGGAGAACATTCTCGATACGGCAGGACGGCTCTTTTTTACGCAGGGCTATCATGCCACCGGGCTTAACCAGATCATCAAAGAAAGCGAAGCGCCGAAAGGTTCCTTGTATTATTACTTTCAAGGAGGCAAAGAAGAATTGGCGCTCGAATGCATCCGGCGAATCGGCAAAGACGTCGCGGATATGTTCTGGAACAAACTCAGCGGAGAAGGCCCGGTAAGCGAAGTGCTGCCGAAGATGATGCTCGAATTGGCGGAAGAGATGAAGCAGCAGAACTTCAAGAACTTCATGCCGTTCAGTTTCTGGGCCGCGGCCGAAACGTCCTGCATCAGCAACCCTCTGCGTCAAGCCTGCACCGACGTCTTCCGCAGTTGGCAGCAGGTGTTGGCCGACAAAATGGTATTGGACGGGGTCCCGCGCCAAGAAGCGGACTCGCTCAGCCTTCTGCTGATCACGATGATGGAAGGCACGCTGATCGTGGCGACCACCACCGAAGACGTCGCGCCGCTGCTCACCGCCGCCGACTATGTCCCGAGATTGATCAATTCGCATACCCGAGCGTAACCGTCTACAGCGGGAACCGGGAAGCGTTGATATAAATACACAGAGTTCCATAGGAGGGACATACGAGTGGAAGCATCCGCACAAAGTCACGCAAATCCGGGAGTGGCCGGCAAAAACATAAAGGTCATCCCGATCCTCACGGCGCTGCTGCTCAGCGCCTTCATCGGCATGTTCAGCGAAACGGCGCTCAACGTCGCCCTGACGCAGCTGATGCAGGATCTCTCCGTTACGCCGGCGACCATTCAATGGCTGACGACCGGTTATCTGCTCGTGCTCGGCATTCTGGTTCCGGTATCGGGCCTGCTGCTGCAGCGATTCACGACGCGTCAATTATTCACGACCGCGCTCAGCTTCCTGATCGCCGGCACGCTGATCGCGGCGCTGGCATCGGTGTTCGAAGTGCTGCTGATCGGACGGGTCGTTCAAGCCGTCGGCACGGCGCTGTTGATTCCGCTGCTGTTCAACACGATTCTGGTCGTCATTCCGCCGGAACGACGCGGAGCGGCGATGGGTCTGATCGGCCTGATCATCATGAGCGCGCCGGCCGTCGGACCGACGATCTCGGGTCTGATCGTGCAGAATCTGACTTGGAACTGGATCTTCTGGATCAGCCTGCCGTTCTTGGTGTTCGCGCTGCTCTTCGGTCTGGTCTATATGCAGAATATTTCGGAAACGACGCGTCCCAAATTCGATATCTTTTCGATCCTGCTGTCCACGATCGGCTTCGGCGGTATCGTGTTCGGTTTCAGCAGCGCCGGAGAAGGCGCGGGCGAAGCGGGCGGCGGCTGGGAAAGCCCTCGCGTCATTATCGCGATCGCGGTCGGCGTCGTAGCATTGATCTTGTTCAGCTGGCGGCAGCTCAAGATGGAGAAACCGATCATCAACCTTCGGGTGTTCAAATTCCCGATGTTTACGCTCGGCCTGCTGATGGTCTTTATCTCCATGATGATCATCTTGTCTTCGATGCTGCTTATGCCGATGTACTTGCAGCGCGGCCTGCTGCTCACGACTTTCGCCACCGGCTTGATCATGCTGCCGGGGGGAGTGGTCAACGGCGCGATGTCGCTGGTCACCGGTCGACTGTTCGACAAGTACGGTCCGAAATGGCTCGTGATCTTCGGCCTGATCATCGCGGCGGTTACGCTGTGGTTCTTCTCGGGCATCACGACGGCTTCGGCGGTCTGGTTCATCATCCTGCTGCACAGCTTCCTGATGATCGGCATCTCGATGGTCATGATGCCGGCGCAGACGAACGGACTCAACCAGCTGCCGCCGGAATATTATCCGGACGGCACGGCGATCATGAACACGCTTCAGCAGGTAGCCGGCGCGATCGGCACGGCTTTGGCGGTCAGCTTGCTGACGACCCGTCAAGCGGCGTACATGAAAGCCAACCCGGGCGATATCGCGAATCCCGATTACGTGTCCCACGCGATGGCGGTGGGCGTAAGCGGAGCGTTCAAGATGGCTGCCGGAATGGCCGTCGTCGGCTTGATCGTCGCTTTGTTCATCAAACGCGTCGACGTTCGCCGCGGCAAAAAAGAAGCGCAGGCGGAGAAGCTGCCGCATTGATCGTGCGTGGACTTAGAGGTTGTTGAGAAGTGAAGACTTCCAACCAAGCCTTTGCATACGAAACAGTAAAGCCGTGCCTTCGGAACGAAAAATTCCGACGGGCACGGCTTTTTTATGCGGAGATGAAAATAAAGGATCGTCGAGCGGCTGCTTAATCAGACAATCGGATTCAGAACCGGTTGAACGTGACGAATTCGGATACCGGTTTGCGGTAACCGCGCGGACGCGATCGATCGGAATCTTCTTTGCCGATCGTGATCAGCATGACCGGGTGCATATGGTCTGGCGCGCCGACGGCTTCTCTGACGGCCTGCGGATCGAAGCCGATCATCGGGCACGTATCCCAGCCTTTGTCTTTGGCGAGCAGCATGAACATCATGGCCGACAAGCTGGCGTTGCGGACGGCTTCTTCGCGTTGGAAGTCTTCGCCGCGCATCTGGTAAAATTCGGTGACGTCGCGGACGGTCGTATCGTATTGCAGTCGATCGATGATGCCCAGCGACAAGAAACCTTCGTTCATCTCGGCGATATGCGTATACGCTTCTTTGTCGCCGAAGACGGCGATGACGGCGGAAGACAGTTTAATCTTGTATTGGCCGCCGGAAGCTTGATAGATCTTTTCTTTGACGTCTTCGTCGGTCACCGGAACGTAGTGGGCATGCTGTAAATTGAACGCCGAAGGAGCGAGTTTGACCAATTCGAAGATCTCCTTCAATTCCTGCTCGGAAATCGGCGTATCGGGTACGAATTTGATAGCGGAATGGCGATTGCGAACGAGCGTAGTCAGATCTTGCATGGTGGACACCTACATTTCTATGGATTTGGCGATTCGGAAGCCGGGGAGAATCTATTAAATGAAATAGGGTCAAGATATTAGGTTGCTATGTATCTTTAGGATAACTGCTGTTAAAAAGTAAGTCAATGAGTTTGTAGAAATTTTACAAACTCGAAAAAGCCGCCCGGGTTGGAGGGCGGCTTCTTCGCATAGATTCAAAACCAAATCGCAAACATCCAAGACCGAAATTAAGCTTTCACCAGATTAATATGCGATAATTCGGTCGGGGTATCGAAGAGAAACTCCAAATTATAATCGCCGCGTTTATACACGACTTTGATTTGTTTGGCGTTTCCGACTTTGATCGTGTTGGAGGAAGTCGGTTTAAACCAATTCTTCCACAGCATGCTGGCCGTCATTCCGCCGATATTGGTCTGGCGTTCGACGTTGGTCCCGAAATAACGGATTTCTTTCAGGACGCCGGCAGAGTCGTAAGACATGGAATAACCGGGATTGCCCATATCGGCGGTGTAGCTGTCGAATCCGGTTACGGAAGTCCGGGAGACGCTGGGCGCGCCGAAGCGCTTGATCACTTCGGTACGTTTTGTCTTGCCGACTACGAACTCGGAAGCATTGCCCGGGAAAGAGCCTTTCAAGGCCGGTTTATAGAATTCGTTAAGTTTCTCTAATGCCATGGCGCTGTCCGAAGAAGTCGGCGCTTGAGCGGCCGACGCGGAAGGCAGCGGCAGTTGGGTAACGGCTCCCAGAGAACCGATTGCGACCACGCTTGCGGCGGACAAAGCCAGCAGCGTTTTGCGCACGCGAACGGATGATTTCATGATGATCTCCTCCTTACAAGCGACTGCTTGATTTTCACTATTGAATTCACTATGTTGCTTATTACATATTACCTGATTCGGAGGAGTTGAAACAAGTTTGGCGTTCGGGCCCGAGGTCAAGCCTGTTCTTTCATCGAGCCTGCGGGATCCGTGAACAGTTTGCGGTACTGGCCCGGCGTATGGCCGGTTTCTTTTTTGAATTTGCGGATAAAGTTCGGCGTATCCTGATAACCGACGCGCTGAATGATCTCTTTCAGCGGTTCGTCGGTCGTCGTCAATTCCACGATCGCGGCCGCCATTCTTTTTTGCCAGATGTATTGGACGAAATTCACGCCGACTTTCTCTTTGAACGAACGGCTGAAATACGACATGGAGATCGAATAGTTATGCGAGATCGTCTCCAAGCTCAGCGAATGGTCCGCGTAGTGCTCGTCGATATAAGCAACGATCGTGTCCATTAATGTATGCGCTTCCGTCTCTTCTTTCTGCTCGACCTGCTCGCAGATCCGATTCGCAAGACGCAGGAAGCCTTGTTCCAATTCGTCCGGCGAAGAGAACGTTTCGAGCGAAGGGATGCAGCCCTGCAAGTTATCTACGCCCGCTTCGCTTGCGGTCTTCAGAATCGTATTCAGAATATCGAACCCGATGCAGCGCATATAGACGGCGGAGAGGGCAGGTGCGCGAAGCGTATCGACGGCTTCGCCGATCGAACGCGCGGCCACGTCGGCGCTTCCCTGCTTCAAGCTCTGAGACAGCTTGAGCAGGACGGTCTTGGATACCCAGCAGGCTTCGCCGGCGTCGGCGGTCAGATCGCTGAAATAAGCCAAGTTTATGCCTACGCCGCGCGTTCTCGATTCGAAAGCGGAGCAGGCTTCGATAAACGATTGATTCAATCGTTTCGTGCCGCTTCCGCAGGTTCCGATACCGATCGCCGCGTTCAAGCGGCCGATGCCTTGAAGATGATCGTAGACGGCGCTCGCGATCCGGGCGATCTGGGACGCTTCGTCGGTTTCGTCCAAAGGGTCGAAACCGACGATGACCGCGATCTGATCGGGTTTGGTCAGCTCGACGCCGTGCAGCCGCGCGCCCAGTTCCGGATATTCCGCTTCGGCCAGCATCGTCAGCATGAGCTGCCAGTCTTTCGCGTCTTCCGCCGCCGCTTCCGGCCGGTCTCTGCCGATCAGCATGGCGAAGTAACGCGAACGATCGAAGCGCAGTCCGAACGATTCCGGCAGTCCGGCCGCTTGCTCCGAATCGCCGCCGTGGCGCAGCAGCGTCAGCAGGAAATGATTGCGCGCGTAAGGTTCATGCAGATCGGCCCGCGCGCTGAACGCTTGCAGCGCGGAGCGGATTCGATCCAGCTCGTTGCCGCCGGCCGCTTCCTCGCGGACATCGTCCGATTCGTTCGAGAGGGCGGACACAGGCTTCGAACCGGCAAATTCGGACAATTGGAAGATCGGGCCGTACTGCCGGCGCGCGAGCATCCAAGCTCCCAGAGCGCCGAAGATCACCACGATCGAGAACAGAACGGCGATAAAGGTCCGAATATGCAGCACGCTGCTGAAGAATTGCGAACTCGGCATCAACGTCACGTATTCCCAGCCGTTCAGCTCCGACTTGACCGATACGACCGAATGCGGAACTCCGCCGATCTTCACGCTGTGCGTGCCGGTAGACAAGGAAACGAGAGAAGCGAGCGATTCCGCGTTCAAGCCTTCGCCTTGATTGTTTTTGACGGCGAGCACTTGGCCTTCCGCATCGAAAATGTAAGACGATCCTTCGTAACCGCCGAGAATCGAGTCGATCAGATTGGTCAGACTGGATTCTTTGACGAAATACATCAACGTGCCGTGCGGATTCGGGCTGTTCGGCACGATCGGCACCAGATAGACGAGCGTGGATTGTTCGAAGCCGGCTCCCCGTCCGACCAAGTCGGCCGGACGCATCGTCGTGTATCGCACCTCGTTCAGGTCGCGGTCCACCGCATCGGAATTCCAATTCCGGAAGCGGTATTTGTCCGCGAAGACGTCCAGATCGTACATGCCGACGCTCGAATAGATGCGCGGATCGCCGCGGAAATACAGGAACATCTCGTCGATGATCGGACTTGCGGCTTTGTAATTGCCCAGAGCGCTGATCGCCTCCGAGCTGTAATAAGCGTCATGCACGCGATAACGGCTTAATCTCGGATCGTAGGCCGCGCGCGAAGCGATATCGTTCATCTGTTGAAGATGCGTATCGACGATCGTTTCGGCTTGCTTCAATTGATTCAGATGCGATTGTTCGATCTGCGCGCGCAGATTGGAAGCCGTATTGTGATAGAGCACGAAGGTCAGGCAGACGAGCGGAACAACCAGAACGAACAGATAAGACGAAATGTATTTGAGGAAAAGCTTCGACTTGAAGTAGCTGGGTTTGACCTTCACGCTCATTCTCCTCTCGCGATCTGATGGTGAAAAACGATGAGTGTCCCGATGCCTCAAGTGTACGCAAGCGGCGGATTGTCAGACAATATGTAGAATTTGACCGGCCGTCTTCGCGCATATTGGCGCTGTCTTCGGTCTTTGGATATGTGGTTTTTTACTTTTTCTTCGGAATCGGGAGCTTCGATCTTTCTCCGATGTTTCTCCGCAATGTGAAATTCGGTTTGGTTTTTCATGAAAAAACCATAGAATCTGTAATGTATTCTAACATATTTAGGCGACAAAAAGAGAGTGCAAAATTCGGACATGACCAAAACCACATATTTACGATCCCCGAACCGTTCTGTAAACTCGCTGTAAACCCGATTCCAAGAAAGCCGGAATCAAGCCAATGGAAATGCTTACAAGAAAAACGAACAGCCTTGTATTCCGCTTTGAAAGAACGGAATTGATCCTGCAGGCTGTTTGAAAGAAGGAAGGGAAGCGGGGGAGGGTCACTGTTAGATAACATTACAACAAGGGAGTGAGGACCATGATGCACGAAGGCGCGAAAGCAGTGATGAACCCGCCGGATGCTCCGACCAAACGGAAGAGCAAAAAGCTGTTCAAGAAAATCGTGCGAAATTGGCAGCTCTACATCTTTATGGCGCCGGCGCTGCTGACCGTCATTATCTTCAACTACGTTCCGATGTACGGCATCCAGATCGCGTTCAAGAATTATGTGCCCGCTCTGGGCATGGCCGCCAGCAAATGGGTCGGATTCGATCATTTCACCCGGTTCTTCGAATCGTATTATTTCTGGGATCTGATCTGGAACACGCTGAGCATCAGTCTCTACGGTCTGATCGTCGGGTTTCCGCTGCCGATTCTGCTGGCGCTGGCGTTCAACGAGATTCGGAACGGCCCGTTCAAGAAAACCGTCCAGACCGTCACTTACGCGCCGCACTTCATCTCGATGGTCGTCATGGCCGGCATGATCATCACGTTCTTGACGCCGTCCAGCGGAATGATCGTCAATCTGCTCGAACTGATCGGCATCACGCCGCCGAGCTTCTTGACCGATCCCCGCTGGTTCAAGACCGTGTATGTCCTCTCGGACGTCTGGCAGGCGACCGGTTGGGGAACGATCATCTATCTGGCCGCGCTGACCGCCGTCGATCCGGGTCTGCACGAAGCGGCGATTCTGGACGGAGCTTCGCGGATGCAGCGCATTCGGCATATCAACTTCCCGGTGATCGTGCCTACCATTACCATTCTGCTTATTCTGAACATGGGCGGACTGCTGGGCGTAGGCTACGAGAAAATCCTGCTGCTGCAAAATCCGCTCAACATGGAATCGTCCGACGTCATCGCGACCTCCGTTTATCGGACCGGCCTGCTGGAAGCGCAGTACAGTTATTCGACCGCGGTCGGCTTGTTCAACTCGGTGGTAAACGCGGTTCTGCTGATCGTCGTCAATCAGGTCGTGCGGAAGACGAGCGAGAACAGCCTATGGTAAGTCTCTCGTTCGATCGGTTCGACCGTCAACGGAAAGGAGCGAGGCAGCATGGTTAGCTCGATCAAAGAAACGAAACAAGACAAGATTTTTCTGGCCTTCGTGTATCTGATCCTCACGGTCGCGCTCGTGATCGTGGCGTATCCGCTCATCTATATTCTCAGCGCATCGATCAGCAATCCGACGCTCGTGGCGGCGGGCGAGATGTGGCTGCTGCCCAAAGACGTGACTTTCGAAGGGTATCGCCGGGTCTTTCAAGACTCCAGCATCTGGAACGGTTATCTGAACACGATCATCTATACCGTCGTCGGCACGTTGGTCAATCTGATCGTGACGCTGCCCGCCGCTTACGCGCTCAGCCGCCGCGATTTCGTGGGACGCAATCTGTTCATGATCTTGTTCCTCGTGACCATGTTCTTCGGCGGCGGTCTCGTTCCGACGTATCTGGTCGTTCGCAGCCTCGGACTGGTCGATACGATGTGGGCGTTGATTCTGCCGGGGGCGACTTCGGTCTGGAACCTTATCGTATGCCGGACGTTTTTCCAATCTTCGATTCCGAAAGAACTTCAGGAAGCGGCGGAAATCGACGGCTGCAGCAACTTCCGTCTCTATTTCCGGATCATCCTGCCGCTCTCCACGGCGCTGATCGCCGTCATGGCTTTGTTCTTCGGCGTCGGCCATTGGAACAATTACTTCTCCGCGATGATCTATCTGAACCATCAGGAAAAATATCCGCTGCAGCTGGTGCTGCGCCAGATTCTCGTCCTGCAGCAGATGTCGGCGGAATCCGGCACGATCGGCGCTTCGATGGCGACTTCGCTCAACAGCAAAGCCGAAGTCGCGGCGCTCGTCAAATACGCGGTCATCATCGTGGCGACGCTGCCGATCATCGCGGTCTATCCGTTCCTTCAGCGTTATTTCGTGCAAGGTGTCATGATCGGTTCCGTCAAGGGCTGATCTTGTCATAGAAAAGCTTGTCCATCAGAAAAAAGGGGAGGATTTAGGGATGAAAATGAGTCGTAAAAAGGGCGCTGCGGCGCTCTCGGGACTTCTGCTCTTGTCCATGTTGGCTTCCGCCTGCCAGTCCGGCGGAGACGCGAAGACTTCGGAGAAAGGGGCGGAAAGCGCCGCTTCGACCGTAAGCAAAGACGGATTCCCGATCGTCGACAAGCCGATCACGCTGAGCGTATTCGCGCCGAGCGCCGATATGGCGCCGTGGGATACGATGCCGGTCGTGCAGGAAATGGAGAAGCTCTCCAACATCAAGCTTGAGTTCCAGACCGCGCCGATCGACAGTTTCCCGACCAAGAAGAATCTCGTATTCGCGAGCGGCGAACTGCCGGATATCTTCTACGCGGCGGACCTCACCCCGGCCGAACAGGTCAGCTACGGCACGCAAGGCCAATTGAAACCGCTCGAAGACCTGATCGACAATTATGCGCCGAATCTCAAGAAAATCCTCGACGAGAACCCGAACGTGCGCAAATCGATCACGACGACGGACGGACATATCTACGCGCTGCCATTTATCGATACGACGGCGGTCTGGTACCGCGGCCCGATGTGGTATAACGGCGAATTCTTGGAAAAGTTGGGCGCGCAGGAGCCGAAAACGACCGACGAATTGTACACGTACCTCAAACGCGTGAAGACCGAAGATCCGAACGGCAACGGACAAGCCGACGAGATTCCGCTGACTTCGGTCAAGCTGAACGATCTGCGGATGTATTTCCTCGGTTTCTGGGGCATCTATAACGAAGTGTATTACGCGGACAAAGACGGCAAAGTCCATTACACGCCGCAAGAAGAAGGTTACAAAGGCTATCTGACGTTCCTCAACAAACTGTGGAACGAAGATCTGCTGGATCACGAGACGTTCTCGCAAACGGACGAACAGAAAAAAGCCAAAGGCGCGAAAAACCAACTGGCGCTGTTCAGCGATTACTATCCGTACTTCACGCTGGGCGGCACGGAAGAAACGATGCAGGACCCTATGATGACGCCGGTCAGCAGCGAGATCGCGGGCACGCCGGTCTACGGCAAACATCCGGGCATGTCGGCCAACGGCACGTTCGCGATCTCCGCGACGAACAAATATCCGGAAGCCAGCATGCGCTGGATCGATTATCAGTACGGCTACGAAGGCGCGACGCTCTGGACGCAAGGTCCCAAAGGCAAGATGTGGGATTACGTAGACGAAGCGAAACACGAGAAAAAATTCCTTGACGTGCCGGGCGGCGGCGACCGCGAAGAATTCCGCGCGACGCTCACGCCGAACTACGGCATCGTGACGCCGGGCGTCAATATTCCGGATCTGACCAACGGCCTGCGCAGCGGCGTGGAAGATTGGGTCGTGAAGCAGAACGAAGAAAAATTGGTGCCCATCGCCAAAGTTCCGTTCCCGAACGTGTATCTGACGAACGACGCGCAGAGCGAAGTGTCCGCGCTGCTGTCGGATCTCAATACGTACGTCGAGCAGATGGAAGCGAAATTCGTCACCGGTCAAGAACCGCTGAGCAACTGGGACAGCTACGTGGCGCAGCTCAAGAAGATGGGCAGCGACCGGATCGTGGAGATCTATCAAGAGGCGTACGACCAGTGGAACAGCGAGAACGCGAAATAAGCGAAACTCGAACAACGGATAAAAAAGACCGATGACCGTTCGGCCGCAGAAGGCTTCGTACCTGAACCGGGTACGAAGCCTTCGTTCGAACGCTGCCCGTTTTTCGGAGCGAGGCGGCGCGATCGGACGAGAGAAACGGCGGATCGACGGAGAAGGAGGCAGCAATGACGGAAGCGAATACCGCGGAAGAAGCGCAAGCACAAGAAACGGCCGTTCACGAAGGCGTACACAATTACAGCAGCGAAGACGAATGGGTCAAGCCGGACGATCCGCTGCTGCTCGAACGTCTGGAATGGTTCAAAGACCAAAAGCTCGGCTTGATGATGCACTGGGGACCCTACTCGCAGCTCGGCATGGTGGAATCTTGGGCGCTGAGCGACGGAGATGCCGATTGGGCGCGGGACTGCATCGATTGGGGCGTGGAAGGCGAAGAACTCAAGCGGGAGTATTTCGACTTGAACAAGACGTTCAATCCGATCCGTTTCCAACCGGAATTGTGGGCGGATCTGGCTGCCGAAGGCGGATTCAAGTACCTGACGTTCACGACCAAACACCATGACGGCTTCTGCATGTGGGATACGCATACGACGGATTACCGGATCACGGGCTCCGACACGCCGTTTCATCGGCACAAATACGCGGACATCTGCCGCCATCTGTTCGACGCGTTCCGTTCGCGGGGCTTAGCGATCTCGGCGTATTTCTCCAAAGCGGATTGGCACACGCCGGACTATTGGGCGCCGGGCATGGAGCGGGGCGAGAAGATGTGGCGCGGCCCTTCTTACGATCCGAAAGAGTACCCGTGGCTGTGGGAAAAGTTCGTGAATTTCACGCAGGAGCAGATGACGGAGCTGCTGACGAAATACGGCCGGATCGATATGCTCTGGCTGGATGCGGGCTGGGTCAACGCGGAGCGCGGACAAGATATCCGGCTCGGCGAATTCGTCGACAAGATTCGGCGCGAACATCAGCCGTGGCTGCTGTCGGCTGATCGAACGGTAGGAGGGCCTTACGAGAACGTGATCACGCCCGAACAGACGCTGCCGGAACGGCCTCTGAACGTGCCGTGGGAGAGCTGCATCACGATGGGCACTTCGTTTTCTTTCAATTACGAAGACAAGTACAAGAGCGTCCGCGAGCTGGTGCATCTGCTGGTCGAGATCGTGGCCAAAGGCGGCAATCTGGCGCTTAACGTCGGCCCGCAGCCGGACGGCCGTCTGCCGAGAGCGGCGATCGAACGCATGAAAGGTCTCGGAGCTTGGCTGAAAATCAACGGCGACGCGATCTACGGCACGCGGGTCTGCGCGCCTTACGCGTCGGAAGATCGGAAGTTCAGATTCACGCGCAAAGGCGACGTCGTGTACGCGATTCGTTTGTATGCGGAAGGCGAAACCGTCGAACGCGAACTTGCGCTGGCGCTGCCGGAAGGTTCGTTCGAGACGGCCGAATTGTTGGGCGGCGAAGGTCCGCTTCCGCTGCGGCGCACGGAGTCGGGCATCACCTTGACGCTGCCGGACTCGGTTCGCGCCGGAGAGACGCCGATCGCGCTGTGCGTGCGTCTGAGCTGAACGCGGGAAGAACAGGAGGAGAAACATGAATTTGAGCGGAGTGCCGGAACCGGCAATCGCTTTTGCGCCGCGTTCTTATGGATGCAAACGCGCCTCGGGCAGCTTGGAATTGGACGGCCGGTTGGATAAGCCGTTCTGGGCCAACGCGCCGTGGACGGAAGAGTTTGTCGATATCGAAGGCGACTCGAAGCCTCTTCCTCATAAACGCACGCGCGTGAAAATGCTGTGGGACGACGACTATTTCTATTTGGGCGCGCTGCTCGAAGAAGACGAGATCTGGGCGACGCTGACGGAGCGGGAATCGGTTATTTTTCACGATAACGACTTCGAGATCTTTATCGATCCCGACGGGGATACCCATCAATATTACGAATTCGAGATCAATGCGCTCAACACGGTCTGGGATCTGCTGCTGGTCACGCCGTACCGGGACGGCGGTCCGCCGATCAACGGTTGGGATATCCGCGGGCTCAAGACGGCGGTGCATATCGACGGCACGCTGAACGACCCCGATGCGGATAATCGGAGCTGGAGCGTGGAAGTCGCGATGCCGTGGAACATTCTGCGGGAATGCGCGGAAGGACAGCGTCCGCCGCGGGTCGGCGATGCTTGGCGGGTGAATTTCTCGCGCGTGCAGTGGCAGGTCGACAAAGAAGACGGAACGTACCGCAAAAAGCTCGATCCTTCGACAGGCCGGCCTTATCCGGAAGACAATTGGGTCTGGTCGCCGCAGGGCGTGATCAATATGCATTATCCGGAAATGTGGGGATTCGTCCGGTTCGCCGGCGAAGAAGGTTCCGAAGCGGACGAAACGCTCGCGATTCCCGCGGACGAATCGGTCAAATGGAAACTGCGGCAGTTATACTATCGGCAGCGGAATCTCTACGCGCGTACAGGATCGTTCGCAAGCAGCTTGAACGCGCTGTTGGAAGAAGGTGCGGCAGACGAGGCGTTGGCGGCATGGAGCGATTCGGATGCCGGACCGACGATCGAAACGACGCGGAATTCGTTTCGGATCAGCGCGCGGGCGGCAGACGGAGAAGGGCGGTATTGGATTCGCGAAGACGGCAAACTGTGGAAGGAGTGAAAGCGGATGGGAACGGATAAAGCGGCACGCGACCCGATAACGGAAGCGGCCGGGAAAGCGGAATCCGGCAAAGTCGGGACTTCCGCGGCTCGGGAAAGCTTTTCGCTGAGTTCGGCGGAACTGGCCGCGCTCGAAACGAGCTTCAACCTCAGAAGAGAGCTGGCGAAGCATCGCGAACAGGAATTGTTCGGCGTCTTGACGGGCGATCTGAACGAAGAAGAACGGCTGGCGCTCGAATGGCTGTACGCGCATATGCCGATCAACGATCTGGCGGATTACGACGGCGAATTGTTCTTGTCGCATGTCCGGCAGGCGCTTGAGACGCGCCGCCGCATGCCGTGGGGCGCACGCGTGCCGGACGAGCTGTTTCTCCATTACGTGCTGCCGCCGCGCATCAACAACGAACGGATCGAAGATTATCGCGGCGTCATCGCCGGAGAGTTGGAAGAACGCGTCCGGAACCTGACGATGGCCGAAGCCGTGCTGGAAACGAATTACTGGTGTTACGAAAAGGCAACCTATACCGGCAGCGACGCCCGTACGATCTCGCCGCTCGGCTTGATGCGCAGCGCCAAAGGACGCTGCGGCGAAGAATCTACGCTGGCGACGGCCGCTCTGCGCAGTATCGGAATCCCGGCCCGTCAGTGTTATACGCCGCGTTGGGCGCATGTGGACGATAACCATGCGTGGGTCGAAGCTTGGGCGGACGGCGCTTGGCATTATATCGGAGCCTGCGAACCGGAACCCGCGCTCGATCGCGGTTGGTTCGACGGCCCGGCCCGCCGCGCGATGCTGGTGCATACCCGGGTATCGTCCGGTTATGCCGGACCCGAACCGATCACCGTCGGCGGCGGCGCGCATACCGAGATCAATCTGCTGTCCAATTATGCCCCGACGCGCAAGCTGCACGTACGCGTCGCGGATCGCTTCGGCCGACCGGCCGGCGGCGCGAAGGTGCAGTTTCAGCTCTATAATTACGCCGAGCTGCATCCGATCGCCGAGATTACGGCGGACGGGCAAGGAAGCGTCTCGTTCGTGACCGGCTTCGGCGATCTGGTCGTCCGGGCCGCGCAAGGCGGATTCTGGGGCGAAACGACGGTACGGGGCTTCGGCGCTTCGACGCCGGAAGAAAACGCGGAACTGGTGCTGGATCAAGAAGGCCAGCCGGAAGGCGCGGTCGATATCGATCTGACGCCGCCGGGAGAACTCGCGGCGGACCCGGAAGCGGAAGGACAAGCATTGAGCGAAGCGGCGCTTGAACGCCATCGGGAAAAGGTCGCCGAAGGCGAACGGATTCGCGCCGCTTACGAGCGGACGTTCGCGGGCGAAGCGGAAGCGAACGCGCTGGCCGCGAAAACGGGCTTGGACGCGAAGCGCACGCTGCGCGTGCTGGAAGACGCGCGGGGCAACGTCGAAGCCATCGCGGCGTTCTTGGAGGACCATGCGCCGCGCTTCGGGGAGTGGCCGCTTCGGCTGCTGGAGAGCCTGACCGCCAAAGACTTGATCGACAGCGATCGTCGGACGTTGGACGACCATCTGCTGCACGGCTTGGAAGCTCTGGCGGACTATGCGCCCGAGCTTGATCTCGGGTCCCCGGCGGCTCGGGCCGGGGGCGAAGAGGCGGACGGAAACGCGGCGCCGCTTCCGGAAGACCTCGCGCACGTGCTGAATCCGCGCGTGCGCTGGGAGCGGCTGGCTCCCTACCGAGGCGCGCTGCGCGCCGCTTTCTCCGCCGAGCAGCGGGCGGCCTTCCGGGCAGACCCGCGCACGCTGGCGCGTTATGTGGCCGCGAACCGGACCGTTCGCGGCGAGCTGACGCCCGTTCCCGGCAAAGCTTCGCCGGCCGGGACGTGGGCTCTTAAGACCGGCGACCGCGAGTCGGTCGAGATCCTGCTGATCGCCCTCTGCCGAAGCTTCGGCATACCGGCGAGACTGCATCCCGCCGATCAGCGGCCGCAGGCGCTTGTAGGCGGCGAATGGACCGATCTGGAGCGGCCGACAGACATCGGCCGGCAGTCCGCGACTGAGGAGGCTGATGAGTCCTCGCCTCGCGAAGCCCGAAACGAAGGAAGCGGTTCGTCGTCCGCCGCTTCGGACCCGTCGACGGCGCATCCCGCCGTCTCTCTACTCGGGTCGGCCGGTCTTGATGCTCCGAAATCCGCATCGGCCGAGGCCGATCCCGCCGATCCGGCACGTCAGCCGTCGGCCGCCGCTGCTGCGGCCGTTCCGCCCAGCGGCGGCGGAGGAACGCTGCGCCTGCTGCGCGGCGCGGCCGCCGAAGCCGCGCCTGTCTCCGTCGAAGCCGCTTATCGCGAGAATTTTACGCTGGCGCGGCTGGAGAACGGCTTCTACGCGACGCTGGAATACCCGTTCCGGGAAAAAGACGTTTATGACCGTCCGTTCGAACTGCAAGCTGGCGATTACCGGATGACCACGGGGATTCGCTTGCAGGACGGCCGCGTGCTCGGCCGACTGCTTTATTTCAAGATCGAGCCGGGCGCCGAGACGCAGCTTGAACCGTTGTTCCGTCAGCCGGAAGAAGCGGTTCCCGTATTGGGAGCCGCGCCGGGCGATGCGCCCCTGCTGCGGACCGGCGTCGAGACGGCTTCGCTTGCGGAGTTGGCCGGAAGCCGGGGAGCGCTGGTCGCTTGGATCGATCCGAGACTCGAACCGACCCGCCATCTGCTGCGCGAAGCCGGAGAATCGCGAACCGAGCTGGAAGCGGCAGGCAGACCGTTGATCCTGATCTTGCAAAGCGACAGCCCCGTCAACGCGGTCGAAGATCGCGCTTCGGGGAACGCCGAAGAAGCCGGTGCGAAACTGCCGCCTGAAGTCGCTTCGTTCGTGCCGAAGCCGCTGCCAAGCGGTACGGTATTCGCATATGACCGATTCGGCGAAGCGCTGAACGCGATGAAAGCCGCGTGTCCGCCGCCGGGTACGGAATACCCGCATCTATTCGTTTTGGACGAGTCGCTGAACGTTCGTTACGCCGAATCCGGTTATAAACCGGGCAGCTGCGGCGAAGCGCTTCAAGTGCTGCGCTCCGTTACGGATTGACGGCCGCGTCGCTCGTTTCCTTGATCGCGGCTTCATCACTTATAGAAAAGAGGAATCGACTTGACAGACCTTTCTCCGAATTCGTTATCCGACGCCGCCGAGTTCCGCACGGTCGGTTACGTCGGCCATGCCGATCTGCCGGATCTGCATGCCGACGATCTGCGCAAACTGACGCATATCAATATCGCGTTCGGCCATGTGCAAGATGACGCGATCGTCACCGGACACCTGCGCAACATGGAAGAGATCGGCCGTCTTCGCCGCGAACATCCGCCCGTCCGCATCCTGCTGTCGGTCGGCGGCTGGAGCGCGGGCGGATTCTCCGAAGCGGCTTCGACCGAAGCGGGACGCCGGCGCATGGCCGAATCCGCTCTGGCCGCCGTCGAGACTTACGATCTGGACGGCGTCGATCTGGATTGGGAATATCCGTGTTACGGAGAAGCCGGCATCGGCGCGAGCCCGAACGACCGCGTCAATTTTACGCTGCTGCTGCAAACGATTCGCGAAGCGTTCGACGCTGGAGGCGCTGCGGAAAGTCGGCATTATCTGCTGACCATCGCCGCAGGAGCGGACCGTTATTACATCGACGGAACCGATATGGCCGAAGCCCAGCGTTATCTGGATTACGTGCAGCTTATGACCTACGATATGCGCGGCGGATTTCAGGTATTGACCGGCCATCATACGAATCTGCATACGCCGACCGGCGATTTGTTCCGCATCAGCGTCGAAGAATCGGTCAACTTGTTCGCCGGAGCCGGCGTGCCGAAGGACAAGATCGTGATCGGGGCCGCTTTCTATTCCCGAATGTGGAAAGGCGTTCCGGACGTCGACAACGGCCTGCACCAGATGGCGGCGACCAGCGGCGGTTACGGACCCGAATTCACGGAATTGGATGCCGCGTATATCGATCGGAACGGCTTCCGCCGCTATTGGGACGACGAAGCGAAGGCTCCGTATTTGTACGACGGCGGCCGGCATGACGGCGGGACGTTCATTACGTACGACGACGAAGAATCGATCGCCTTTAAATGCGAATACGTTCGAGCCGAGCGTCTGGGCGGCGTGATGTTCTGGGAATATCGCTGCGACCGGACGGGAAAACTGCTGGAAGCCGTTCGCGCGGGATTGGCGAGCGAAACGCCGTCTTCGGTGCGGCGATAAGTGGCCGCTATATTCAGAATTCCCGTTTTGTAGATTTAGTAGGCTGACCGCATAAAATCTAAGGTTTGAGTTCTTCGGAAACCCGCATGGTTCAAGCGGGTTTCCCGTCGGAGACTTCGTATACGGGTTAGGTACGAACTCTCGGAGGGCGAAACCTAACCTCTTAAGCGGTCAAGGTAATAGAAGGTCGCGTCGACAATTTGGCAGCGTAGAGCACGCAGCCGACGGCCTTCCGGTAGCTGCATTGACAAAAAGGCAACGTAGAACACAGGATCGACGACCCTGCGATAGCTTCATTGACGAAAAGGCAACGTAGACGCGGAAAACGAGCCTCATTTGGCGATGCAGCGTTTCTACGTTGCTTTTTAAGCAATGTAAGATAGCGGGCAAGCGAAAAAGCCTGTTCTACGTTGACGAAAAGACAATGCAGGACACAACGTCGAATACCATCCGCGAGTCGTGCGGTCGAAAAAGCAGCCTAATGAGCTGACCACATAGAATCTAAGGTTTGAGCCTTTCGAAAACACGCACGGTTTAAGGGGGCCCGTCGGAGACTTCGTACACGGGTTAGGTACGAAATCTCGGAGGGTGAAACCTAGCCTCTTAAGCGGTCGGCGTACCAGTCTTATCCGTCCAAAGCCTGAACCCGGTCATCGGTCCGGCGTACGATAGACCGAATCGCGAAGGGGCTTTATAATCGAATGAACGGCCCGGTATCCCCCGTTGTCGACAGCGGGGGACTTCGTTGTTCTCGGACGCGGCGCTGCCACAAAACGAAGAAACGGGTTCTCGTCCAGAAAGGAAGGAATACCGAACTTGAGAAACGAAACCGAATGGAACGACGCGCACGGCAACGACGAAGAATACGCGAACCCCGAACGTTACGATCGGGAGAACGAAGCTTGGAAGCCCGAACTTCCGATGCTGCTCGAATACGCGGCGCAGGCCGCGGGCGGAGCGATACTGGAGATCGGCTGCGGAACGGGACGTACGGCGATCCCGCTTGCGGAAGCCGGTTTCGAGGTGGTAGGCGTCGATCTGCACGAAGGCATGCTCGAATTGGCGCGCCGCAAAGCGGAAACGGCCGGAGTCGAGATTCGCTGGATCGCGGGCGACGCGGCGGCGCTGAATCTGACGTCCCCCGCGGGATTCGCTTATATGACGGGCAACGGCTTTCAGCACTTTTTGACCAACGAAGACCAAAACCAGCTGTTCTCGGCCGTATCGCGCAATTTGAAGAAAGGCGGCGTATTCGCGTTCGATACCCGTTTCCCCGGCTCGGAAGAACTGATGCAGCCCGAAACGGAAGAATACTGGCGTACGGCCGAAGAAACGGACGGCAGCCGAACGAACCTCTATACGATCGCCCGTTACGACGCGCTGACGCAAATTCAGCACTACACGACGATCCGGCGGCAGGAAAACGGAACCGAAGAGCGTACGCATATCGATCTTCGTTATACCTATCCGCAGGAACTGCTGCGTTTGTTGGAACAAGCCGGCTTTGAAGCGGAAGGTCTGTACGCCGATTGGCAGCGTTCGCCGCTCCGTCCCGACAGTTATTCGATGGTTTGCGTTTGCCGGAAAAAATAACCCGTCGATCAGGTTTGATCCTTCGTTATGTTAACTAACCTGCCGCAGAAAGCGAAAGTTTTGCATTTCATCTGGTGATTATGTTCCGAAATCGTTATACTGGGAAAAGAATCTATGAGATTAGAGGAGGAACACAGCCTTGACGACTTTTCAGCAATTCGATTACGTACGCCCTAATATTGACCAGTTGAAGATTAATTTCAAGGACCTGATCGCCAAGTTCGAAGCGGCGGGAAGCGCGGCCGAACAGGAATCCGTGATGCACGAGATCAATACCCTGCGCAACAGCTTCGACACGCAACATCAGCTCGTCAGCATCCGCCACTCGATCGACACGACCGACGAGTTTTACAAGACCGAACAAGAATTCATGGACGAAGTCGGCCCGGTGGTCCAAGAGTACATATCGGATTATTATCGCGCGCTGACGACGTCGAAGTTCCGCGGAGAACTCGAAAGCAAATGGGGAACCCAGTTGTTCGCTCTGGCCGAAAGCGCGATCCGCACGTTCAGCCCGGAGATCATCGAAGACCTTCAGCTCGAGAACAAACTCTCGACCGAATACGACCAGTTGATCGCTTCGGCGAAGATTCCGTTCGAAGGCGAAGAACGCACGCTGCCGCAATTGCTTCCGTTCGAGCTGTCGACGGACCGCGATATGCGCAAACGCGCTTCCGAAGCCCGTTTCGGTTTCCTGAACGAAAAAGAACCGGAGCTTGACCGCATCTACGACGAGCTGGTCAAAGTCCGGACGAAAATGGCGAAAAAACTCGGCTATCCGAGCTTCGTCGAAATGGGTTACGACCGCATGATGCGCACCGACTACAACGCCGAGATGGTCGCGAACTTCCGCAAGCAAGTGCAAGAAGAGATCGTGCCGGCGGCGACCCGTCTGCGCAAGCGCCAAGAAGAGCGGATCGGCGTCGATACGCTGCGTTATTACGATAACGGCTTCAGCTTCAAGACGGGCAACGCGACGCCGAAAGGCGATCCGGAATGGATCGTGAAGAACGGCGAAGAGATGTACAAAGAGCTGGCGCCGGAAACGGACGAGTTCTTCCAATTCATGCTGAAGAACGACCTGATGGACCTCGTGAGCAAAAAAGGCAAAGCGGGCGGCGGCTACTGCACGTACCTGCCGGACTACAAAGCGCCGTTCATCTTCTCGAACTTCAACGGAACGTCGGGCGATATCGACGTCTTGACGCACGAAGCGGGACACGCGTTCCAAGTCTATTCCAGCCGCGGACACGAAGTGCCGGAATACCTGTGGCCGACTTACGAGTCCGCCGAGATCCATTCCATGAGCATGGAGTTCTTCACTTGGCCGTGGATGGAGAAGTTCTTCAAGGAAGACACGGACAAATACCGGTTCGACCATCTGGCTTCGAGCCTGCTGTTTATCCCTTACGGCGTATCGGTCGACGAATTCCAGCACTTCGTGTACGCGAATCCGGACGCGACGCCGGACGAGCGCAAGACGGCTTGGAGAGACATCGAGAAGAAGTACCTGCCGCACTTGAACTACGAAGGCAACGACTATCTGGAGCGCGGCGGTTTCTGGCAGAAGCAGGGCCACATCTTCGGCGCGCCGTTCTACTACATCGATTACACGCTGGCTCAATTGTGCGCGTTCCAATTCTGGAAACGTTCGAGAGAAGATTTCGCGGATGCTTGGAAAGATTATATCCACCTCTGCGGTCTCGGCGGCACGCAATCGTTCGTCGGTCTGGTCAAAGAAGCCGGTCTGATCTCGCCGTTCGAAGACGGCTGCGTCGCTTCGGTGATCGGCACGATCGAAGAATGGCTGAACAGCGTGGACGACAAAGCGCTGTAAGTTACGTATGATGAAGTTCTTTCGCGTTTAGGCATTTCCGACAAGCCAAGCCTCCGTTTTCTCGACAGAAACGGAGGCTTTTTTACAAAAATGCCGCATCACCGCGTTTCCGTATCGACTTCCCCGAAAAGGAGTGTTTGTGATGACCTTAACTTTCAAGGAATATCCGTATACCCGGCCCGACGTCCAAGAGTATTCGCGCCGTTTCAAAGAAGTGTTGGCCCGATTCGAATCGGCCGCGAATGTGCAGGAAGCCGAAGCGGCGAACCGCGAATACAACGAGTTATACGGCAATCTGGCGACGCAAGTCACGCTGGTCACCATCCGTTATTCGGTCGATACGACCGATGCTTTCTATCAGGCGGAAAAAGCGTTCATGGACGAAAATATCCCGTTCATGCTGGAATTCGAGAACGCCTATTTGCGGCTGTTGGTCGATTCCCCGCTGCGAAGCGAGCTGGAAGCGAAATGGGGCCGCCAATTGTTCGAACTCGCCGATTGCAATCTCCGTTCGTTCAGTCCGGCGATCATCGAAGAACTTCAGCTCGAAAATAAACTGACGACGGAATATTCGCGTCTGATCGCGTCGGCGAAAATTCCGTTCGAAGGCGAAGAGCGCACGCTGTCGCAGCTGCTGCCGTTCGAGCTGTCGACCGATCGTGACATGCGCCGCCGGGCGTCCGAAGCCCGCTACGGATTCATGGCGGAGCACGAAGCCGACTTCGACCGCATCTATGACGAGCTCGTTAAGGTTCGGACCGCAATGGCGAAAAAACTCGGTTATCCAAGCTTCGTCGAGATGGGTTACGATCGCATGAAACGCACCGATTACGATGCCGGAATGGTCGCGAATTTCCGCAAACAGGTGCAGGAAGAGATCGTGCCGGCGGCGACCCGTCTTCGCGAACGTCAACAGCAGCGGATCGGCGTCGATACGCTGCGCTATTACGATAACGGATTCGCGTTCAAGAGCGGCAACGCGGCGCCCAAAGGCGATCCGGATTGGATCGTCAAGAACGGCGAAACGATGTACCGCGAGATGTCGCCGGAGACGGACGAGTTTTTCCGCTTTTTGCTGGATCGCGATCTGCTCGATCTGCTCAGCCGCAAAGGCAAAGAAAGCGGCGGTTACTGCACCTATCTGCCGGATTACGGAGCGCCGTTCATTTTTTCCAACTTCAACGGAACGTCCGCCGATATCGACGTGCTGACGCATGAAGCGGGACATGCTTTCCAAGCGTACAGCAGCCGTCATGTCGAACATAACGCCTATCTGTTCCCGACGTCGGAATCCGCCGAGATCCACTCGATGAGCATGGAGTTCTTCGCGTGGCCGTGGATGGAGAAGTTTTTCGAAGAAGATACGGACAAATACAAGTTCGATCATCTGGCTTCGGCGCTGCAATTTATTCCGTACGGCGTATCGGTCGACGAATTCCAGCATTTCGTGTACGCGAATCCGGACGCGACTCCGCAAGAGCGCAAAAGCGCTTGGAGAGAGATCGAGAAGAAATATCTGCCGCATCTGAATTACGAAGGCAGCGACTATCTGGAACGGGGAGGCTTCTGGCACAAGCAGGGCCATATCTTCAATACGCCGTTCTATTATATCGATTACACGTTGGCCCAGATCTGCGCCTTCCAGTTCTGGAAACGTTCGAGAGAAGACCGCGAAGCGGCATGGCTCGATTACGTGCATCTGTGCGGTCTAGGCGGAAGTCTGTCTTTTACCGGACTGGTTCGCGAAGCCGGTCTGATCTCGCCGTTCGAAGACGGGTGCGTATCGTCGGTGATGAAGCAGATCGAAGCTTGGCTGGACAGCGTGGACGATCAGGCTTTATGATCGAAGCTTGACGGTACAGGAAGAGCAGAAGAAGAACCGGCTGAAGACGCCGGTTCTTTTTTGTGCAAGAGATCGGGAAAGAGAGGCGAAGAATCATGCGATTCGAAGACGAACATGAGTTATGGAATCATTTTCGGGGAAAAATCGACGAGCAGCCGAAGATCGACGAAGAGCTGCTGTCGGACATTCTGCATCATTATCGGGAACGTCCGATCGCGGCCATGTCGAGCGTCGTGATCGCGCTGCTCAAAGAAGACAAGATCACCACGGAGCAGCACGAACGCATCCGGCGTTTCGCCGCCCAAGAACCTCTGCTGTCCGAAAAAGCGTTCCGCAAAGAATCACTGTCGTTCGAAGCGCGTACGAAAATCGCAAGCGGCGAGCCGCTTTCCCGCGCGGAAACAGAACGGTTGTACGAAGCGGCAGCTTTCGGGGTATTGGAATCGGCTTTCGACCGCAAAGCGATCCCGAAAGGCGCGATAGACGTATTCGTCCGGCCTGCCGAAGGCGAGACCGACCGCAAACGCAAGCTTTCGCTGTTCGACAAGGCGCAGGCGCGCTTACGCGGCTGATTTGCGCCGGAAATCCTGCGGCGTCTCGCCGAGATGTTTATGGAAGACGTGCGCGAAATAACTGGCCGATTGGAATCCGCACGCCAACGCGATTTCCGAGACGGGCCGGTTGGTTTCTTTGAGCATCTCGCAGCTTTTCTGAATCCGGTATTGAATCAAGTAATTGTTCGGCGTCAGATGCAGATGCTGCTTGAACAATTGGCAGCAGCGGCTTCGGCAGACCGAACCGGCCGCCGCGATCTCGTCGACGGTGAGCTTGGACTCGTACCGCTGATGAATATAGCCGGTCATCTCGTGGATGATCGCCATCTGATCGCTGCTTCCGGAATCGGCCGGGCTTTCTTCGAGCCGTTCGGCCGCAAGCGCGCATAGAGAAGAAGCTCGCGTCAATAAGTGAAGCGGATTATCGGGATCGCGTTCCATCTGTTCGTGAAGCGCCACGATCTCGTCCAATATCTCCCGTTGCCAAGAAACGTCCGGAGACAGCAGCAGGTAATCCTCCGCTTCCAGACCGAACTTGCGATCCGAATAAGCTTTGGCCGCCGGAGAAGTCTCGCCCAGCAGAGAAGGATGAACGGTCGCCAGAATGTAAGAGTAGCTGTCCACGGCTCCGGCGATTCCCCGGTGCAGCCGCTTCGAATTCACGAAGATTCCCATACCGCCGGTCACCGGAACCGCTTGACCGTTGACATAATAAGTCATCGCGCCGTCGAGCATCAACATAAACTCCAGATCCGCATGCCAATGGTAAGCGAAAGCCCGGGCATCTCGGGTACGCGGCGCGTCTTTGTAGGCGCATATCGGGAGATCCGGCACATTATATTTGAGGCGTTCGGAAAAATCGGAGAAAATTTCAAGATCTCGGTCCATAGCATCCCTCTCCACAAAAATACGATATTGATAGTATAATACCCGATTTTCGGAGCGGATGCTTTCTTTTTATTGTACAATTTCGATACGTCGAATTTGGAATTCGCGTTTCCCGAACGCCGCTTCATCACCTTTAGCGTAAGCAGCAGGAGTGTGACAGAGATGAATATTTTGATTATCGCCGACGACCGTTGCGTAACCGAGACGGTCAGAAAAACCGTTTATCAATGCGAACCTTCATGCACGATTTTTGAAGCCTCGTCGCCCAGAGAAGCGCTTCGGTTAATGCGGTCGGCATACATGAACATCGTGTTCTCCGAAATCCATATGCACGAGATGAACGGACTGGCTTTCGTAGAAGCGCATAAGCAATTGTTCGCCCGCAACTGTTGGATTGCCGTCTCGGAATTCAAGAGCTTCCACGATATCAAAAAAGCGATCCAGCTCGGCGGCCGCGACTATCTGCTGAAGCCGGTGGAAGAGCCGGTACTTCACGGTTTGCTTGAAGGCCTGATTCATGAAGAAAACGCCTATTGGCAGGGCGGATACGGTTACGATTCCTGCGCTTGCTGTCATTGAAGCCTTCCGTCGTCGTTCCATAGCCCGTACATCCGATTCGCTCGGGTATTCGCGATCCATTTCTCCAGCCTGGCGGCATACTGCTCGGGCTGTTTGCGGCAGCTCTGAATCGTGTCGATCCGGATGCGGCGGTACGTTTCGGGCATGGCCAAAAAATTCGCGTATACTTGAGGCTCTTCCTGCATGCGCCGTTCGATCTCTTCGTCGATCGCGAACGAATCCAATCCTTTTCGCGGATAAACGCGCCGTCCCGACTCCTGCATCAAGCCCAGCCGTTCGAGACGCAGCGCCCGCTGCTTGTTCAGCTCCGTCCATGAAGAATTGCGGCTTCTCGGAGACAACCGCTGCGCGACCGTACCGTCCGCTTGTTTCTTTTTGATCCCGTCGATCCAACCGAAACACAGACATTCTTCGACGGCGTCGAGATACAGAAGCGTCCCGGGAGTCGGTTTCATCGCGACGTTCACCCAACAGCAAGCAGCGGACAAGGCGTTGGCATCCAGCCAGCGCCTTAACTCTGCCCTCGTAGTTACTTCCGTCAGCAAAGGCTTGATCTCCATGTCCTATTCCTCCTTGCGATCTTTTCGTACCCCGATATCTTCTTCTACATCTTACAAGAAGAAGACTGACAATAGTTTGTCAGTCTTTTCGCCGGAAATCGATCGCTTGCCGAAATATCTCCGCAGATACTCCGCAGTTCGATTACTTTCGACATATTAACCGAAAATCAGTGCGGAAATGCCCCGTTTGCGGTCAAGCAACCTTGCAAAAACCGCGGTCTGCTCCGATATATAAGATACGGTCTGTCAGATTCCGATCTGATTATATCGCGATTATTTCCGAGGAGCATGAAGCGAATGAGAAAAGTGCCAAAAATAGCGATACAGGGAATCAAATTGTCGACCGTTATCGGGATGTTGTGCACGTTTATTTTGCTGTCTTCGACGGCGATCGGGTCATGGGTCGGTTACAACAACGATAGAAAAGCGTTGGAGATGCAGACCTTGACGTTGAACGAATATCAGGCCGGAGAATTGGCGAGGGTCGCCGGGACCGCCGTTTCTTCGATTCAAGGGTCGCTGCGGCAATTGGCCGCCGTTTTGTCTTCCGGCGACCTGTCGCCCGACACGATTCAGAAGGATCTGGAACTGTTCGGCGACTCGAGTCGCTTTTTTAATTCCGTCGTCGTGATCGGACCGGATGCCGTCGTGGATTATAACGTTCCTTACGATCTGGGACTGGTAGGGACCAAGATCAAGACTCCGGAAGTATTGAATTTGTTGTCTGCCAAGATTCCTCTGTTGACGCCGCCTTACAACGGGCCGACCGGACGCTATTTGTTTACCGCCAGCCAACCTTTGTTTTCGCGCGACGGGACTTACAAAGGAATCATCGTCGGCTCGATCTACCTGAAGGAAGCGAATCGCCTTCGGGAAATTCTCGGAACCCAGAATCAGAAAGCCGACGGGTCTTACTTCTACGTGATCGACAACGACGGACGCTATCTCTATCATCCGAACGAGAAGCTGATCGGCCTGCGGGCAAACGAATGTCCCGATATCAGCGTGTTTGCTTCGGGCGGTACCGGATCGAAACGAACCAGCCAGCAGAACGGAGAGCGATACTTGGCCGGCTACGCGCCGATTTCGCAGACGGGATGGAGCGTGATCTTTCAGACGCCGACCGAGAACGTCAACGCGTTCGCGCGGCAGTCGATTCTGGATACGACCGTTTATCTGATTCCTTCCGTGCTGCTGTCCCTGCTCTTGGTTTTCTTCATCTCGAACCGCTTGTCGAGACCGCTGCACGCGCTTGCGCGTTATACCGACAATATGGCCAATCGCAAGGAACAGGACGTTAAGCTGGAAGGCGGACGCTGGAATTACGAAGCGGTCATGCTGAAGAAAGCGATTCTGTTGGCCGAGACGAATACGCGGCAAACGGAAGCCGATCTGCTGAAGGAAGCCAATCACGATCCGCTTACGGGACTGCTGAACCGCCGGACGCTGGAGCATATGACCGAAGAGTGGATGCGGCAGCGCAGAACCTTCGCGGTCGTATTCGTCGATGTCGACCGGTTCAAGCCGATCAACGATACGTACGGGCATCAACAGGGAGACGAAGTGCTTAAGCGGCTCGGCGCGATCCTGAACGAACAGGTCGGCGTCCACGGACACTGTTTCCGCTACGGAGGCGAAGAATTCGTGCTGTTGCTTTCCGACCTGCGGGAGAACGAAGCGTTTGCCGTGGCCGAACGTATTCGCGTCGTCGTCGGGACGGCTCCGATGCCGATCCCGCAGACGGTTACCGTCTCGCTGGGACTGGCGGCTTATCGCGGCGAAGAAAGCGCCAAAGACCTGTTCCACCAAGCCGACCTCGCGCTCTACCAAGCCAAAAACGCCGGACGCGATCGTACGGTGATCGCCGAAGCCAAGTAACCCACACAAAAAACACATAACTTCCGGGTACACTTCCCGATAAGAACGGATCGAAACAAAAGGGAGTGACCGGGATGATCGCAATGAGAAAAATGATACCGTCGGCGCTGACGCTGGCGAATTTGCTGCTTGGTTTTCTGGCCGTCGTTTTTACGTTCAAAGGAGAGCCGGAGGCGGCCGTTCTGTTGATCGTCGCAGGGTTGATCTGCGATTTCTTCGACGGCTACTGCGCGCGAAGATTGGATGCGGTTTCCGCGCTGGGGCGGGAATTGGATTCGTTGGCGGATCTCGTGACGTTCGGTATCGCGCCCGCGCTGCTGATCTATGCTTCTTCGCTGCATGAAGTCCGCGTATTGGGGGCGGCTTGCTGCATCGTATACGTATGCTGCTGCGCGCTGCGGCTTGCCCGCTTCAACGTCTCGCAGAGCAGTCTCGCCGGATTCGTCGGTATGCCGACGCCGCTTGCGGCCGTGCTGGCTTTGATCTTGACCGATCTGGCCGGACCTGCGCCGCTGGCCGCGTTCTGCCTCTTGGGCATCGCGGTTCTCATGGTGAGCCGTCTGAATTTTCCCGCTTTCAAAAAAGCCAAACCCGAACCGGCGGAGGACTGCTGATGGATACGGTGCTTCGTTTTCTCGGAGACTACGGGTACGGAGCGATCTACGGTCTGTTGACGCTCGGCATCGTGGGACTGCCCGTGCCGGACGAGCTGTTGATGACGGCCGTAGGCTATCTGACCTTGATCGGCACGATGAAGCTGCCTTACGCGATTCTGTTCAGCTTCGCCGGAGCCATGAGCGGCATGATGATCAGCTACGCGATCGGACGCAAAGCCGGAAGACCGCTGCTGGACCGCTACGGTAAATGGGTCGGCCTCAAACCGCACCGAATCGCCAAAGTGGAAGGATGGATGGGCAGATACGGGCCGTTGTCGATCGTGATCGGTTATTTTATCCCCGGATTTCGGCATGTCACCTGTTATCTGTGCGGAATCGGTCGGATGCCGCTTCGCCGCTACGGCGTATTCGCTTCGATCGGCGCGCTGATTTGGTGTTTGATTTTTATCTTCGCGGGAAGGATACTGGGACATGCGAGTTATTGAAGGAAGAACGGAACGGTATCGCCAACAAGCTTACGGTTCCGTCATGCGAGTCTTGGGCAGCCGCGTATGCAGCCGGAGCTTGAAGCGTTTCTGCGATTCGGCGTTCAGCCGGATTTTGATTCCGCTTTTCGTTCGGGCATACGGCATCGATACGAGCGAAATCGGTCGGCCGCTCAAAAGTTACCGCTCGCTGACCGATTTTTTCGTGCGCGATATTCATCCGGATCTGCGGCCGGCCGATCCCGATCCGGCAGCGGTGGTCAGCCCGGTGGACGGTTACGTGCAGACGTTCGGAGACATCGCGGACGATTGCACGTTCGAAGTCAAAGGGAAACGGTATTCGTTCGAAGAGTTGACCTCGATGAAGCTGGGCTATTCGGGCTTCGCGGGAGGCAAATTCATCATTTTGTATCTCAGTCCCGCGGAGTATCATCATTTTCACAGCCCGGCATCCGGCGAAGGACGTCAGATCGCGGAGTTAGGACGCCGTTCGCTGCCGGTGAACGCGGCCGGTTGGCGGTACGGAGGCCGCCTGCTGGCGTTGAACCATCGGATCGTATTCGAGATTCGGCGGCGAAGCTCGAGCCTGCTTATGGTGGCGGTGGGCGCGTTGAACGTCAATTCGATCGAGCTTAACAATCCGCGTTCTTTTTGGCGAAAAGGCGAAGAAGTCGGCTATTTTTCGTTCGGGTCGACGGTGGTCTGCCTGTTCGAGCGAGAGCGGATCGAGTGGAGCGAAACGTTACAGGAAGAAGATCGTTTGCGGGTAGGCGAACGGATCGCGATATGGAAGCAGAAGCCGGATAATGCGGCGGAGCAAGGAGGAGAACAAGCATGTCCAAAAAAGTGTTGGTCGTCGAAGACGAACGCCGAATCCGGGAGCTGATCGCGGATTATTTTGCCGCGCAGCAGTGGCAGGTCTGCCAAGCCGCGGACGGCGCGGAAGGATTGTACGTATTCGAGACGGAGACGCCGGATCTGGTGATCCTCGACCTGATGATGCCGGAGATGGACGGATGGGAGCTGTGCCGCAAGATTCGCAGACGATCGGATGTGCCCGTGATCATTTTGACGGCGGTATCCGGCGACGAGCGGGAGATCGAAGGATACGAGCTGGGAGCGGACGACTATATGACCAAGCCTTTCAGTCCGAAAGTGCTGGTGTCCAAAGCGGAAGTGCTGATGCGCCGGGTCGAAGGACGCCTCGTATCGGCCGGAGAAATTCCGCTCGGATTCGGCGCCGTGTTGAACGTGCGGAATCGCCGGGTAGAACACGGCGGCGAGATCTGCGATCTGACTCCCAAAGAGTTGGGGATTCTGCAATTGCTGCTGCGCAACCGGGGGATCGTGCTGTCGCGGGATACGCTTCTCGGTTATGTCTGGGGCACGGAATACGAAGGAGACGTCAGGGTCGTGGATACGCATATCAAGAAGCTGCGGAGCAAGATGGGGCCTGCGTCCGATTGCATCCGTACCGTGTTCGGCGTCGGCTATGCCTATGAGGAACCGTCATGACCAAGCGAAGCGGCGGCAAGAGGCGGCGAACCGGCATCACCGCCCGTCTGTTTCTGGTCACCGCCGCGATCTTCATGTTGTTTTACGCGATCGTGTTGGCGGGTCAGATTCTGGTCTTTCCTCAATTTTACGAACATCGGAAAATGACGAAGTTGGAGCGGGGAGCCGAAGAGCTGGCCGCTTGGTACGAAGAAGATCCGGCGCGTTTCGAGCAGGGAGACTCTTCGTTTTTGACTCGTCTTCGCCGGGATGACGTGAACGCGGCGCTGACCGATTTCGACGGCAACAACATGGCCAACGATCCGTTTCGGATTCAAGTCGTCCGTTCGGACGGGCAGGTGCTCGACGTCTCTTTGTTTTATCTGGTGGTGGCTTACCGCAGCGAACTGGAACGGCTCAAATTGTCGGCCGGCGAGTCGGTTCGGTTGTACGGCGAATTCGGAGAAGGCGGCGACGCCAAAACGTTTTATGCGTTCTACCTCGGGGCGGCCGATGCGGCAGAAGGCGGCAGAGAAGCCGGGGAGCGAGGCGCTCAGAACGAAGCGCAGGCGATCACGGGAACGCTGCTGACCAAGCAGCTTCCCGATACCAGCAAGCTGAGCCGCCGCATGGGACTGCTGTATCTGGTGCTCGACGAATTTTTCCCGTTGTCCGATTCTTACAGGGAGACGCTCGAGCAGATGAAGCCGGTCGAGCTGAAATGGATCGATTCGTTCAGCGGCAACCGCAGCGGAATCCGCATCCAACCCGTGCGCGGCGCAGACGGCGAGATCAAACTGCTGATTCTGGTCACTTCGCTTCAGGAGATCAAAGAAACGAACAGCGCTTTGCGCGTTTTCTACGCGTACCTCGGAGCCGGCGGGCTGATCCTGATCGTCCTGCTGTCCATCTTCTATTCGCGGATCGTGACCCGTCCCCTGCTTCGGTTGAACGAACGCGCGGAGAATATGAAGAATCTGGACTTTGCCGGCGAACAGCCGCCGCATCGCAGCGACGAATTGGGCAATCTGTCCAATACCTTGTTCGAACTGTCGAGCAAGCTCGGCGCGACGTTGGAAGAGTTAAGCGACACGAACGCGCGGCTGACGCGGGAGATCGAAGAGAAGAAGCAGCTGGAACAGCTTCAGAAAGACTTTTTCGCCAATGCTTCGCACGAACTCAAGACGCCGATCAGCATCGTGCGCGGATTTGCCGAAGGCATGAGGGACGGCATCGGAGCAGGTAGGCAGGATCATTATATCGGCGTGATCTTGGAAGAGAGCGAGAAGATGGAACGTCTCGTTCAAGACATGCTGGAGCTGCTGCGTCTGGATTCGCCGGCCGTCAAGCTGTACAAGTCGCCGGTGCTGCTCAGCGAATTGACGGAGCAAGCGCTTCAGAAACTGGTCTATCGCATGCGGGAAAAAGGATTGGCCGCGCGCATCGTCCGTCAGAACGAACGAACCGTGATCGTGGACGTCGGCAAGATCGAACAGGTGGTGCTGAATCTGCTGACCAACGCGATCCGCCACGCCGAACCGGGCAGCACGATCGAGATCGATGTCTGCGAAGAAGGCGGCCGCTGCGTCTACAGCGTGCATAATGCCGGCGCGGGGATTCCCGAAGCGTATCTGAGCCGAATCTGGGAACGATTCTTCCGCGCGGAAGCCGCCCGCGATCGGGAAAGCGGCGGCACCGGCTTGGGCCTTGCAATCGTCAAACGGATCTTGGAACTTCACGACTGCGAATACGAAGCCCGTAACGAGCAAGGCGGCGTGACGTTCGAGGTCGCTTTTCCCGATTGAAGGGTACGCGAAAAGTGCGAACCCCAAGCTCCCATGAAATCTGCGGGAGGTTCGCACCCCGCGCCGCGATTGGGATTGAACGATTTCGGTTGTGTTTTTGTCCGGTTTTCGTTAGGCTGATTTTGGTCGCTCCCCGTGCGGGAGCGTGGATTGAAACGCAGTAATATATCGAGAAAGTTCCAACGCAGCTAGAAGCGAGTCGACTCCGAGAGCCGTGCGTTTCCGCAGGATCACGAAGCGGCTTCGCTAACGGATCGTAGATTCCTTAGAACCGCAAAATAACCCTTTTCGAGATTCTAACGGATCGTAGATCTCTTAGCCGTCCGATTCGCCTCTTTTTAGGCCAAAAACCTGCCTTTTTTCACTCTAAGCGTCATCTCGTTCCGTTAGAATTTCAAAACTGCTTTGAATGCTCGCTAAGCGTCACCTCGATCCGTTAGATACCGAACGTTGATCCGAATCGATGCGGAAAAACCAAAGAAGGGACGACCACCGAGGTCGTCCCTTTTGCTTTTATTCTTTTAAACCCTTACTCCTGCTTATCCTGTGTCCGCCCCACGATAAACAGCGCCCCCACCAGAACCAGAATCGCCAGCGTCCACCAGAACGTATGCACCGCATCGTCGTGGTCGACGATAATCAAACGGATGATCGCCGTAATCCCGATATAGATGAAATAATGCAGCGGGAAATGGAAATTCGATTTGAAGTACTTCACGATCAGAGCGATGAATTCGAAATACAAAAAGAAAACCAGAAGTTCGTCCGCCAAACTAAAATAGCTGCTCACCGATTCCGACGAGAAGAACGCTTGGTTGACGATAAACCAAGTTTCTCCGATCAGAAAGACGCTGAGCACGAGAGCCATCACGAATAAACAGACATTCAAGATCATTTGCAGCAGTTCGGGTAACTTTTGTGTATGAAACCAGCGGAGTACGTTGATTAATTTCATTGGGAGATTTCTTCCTTTTTATCAAGATAAGTAGGGCCGTCCATTTTCATTTTTAACGTGAATAAACAGCAGGTTAAAGTGAGCAGCGACGATAAGCCGTATACGACAAATAGAGAAGAGACGTTCATCAGCAGACCGGAAACGCCCGTTCCCAGCAGCATGCCGGCCATCATGATCGGAATCATCAAGCCGTTGACCCGTCCGACATAATCCTGCCGCACTTCTCGGATCATGAACGCGGTAAAAATCACTTCGAAAAACGCTCCGCATAATCCGGACAACACACGCGTTCCCGAAGTCAACAGCGGCCAGATCGACAAGACCTCGACAAAGGTCAAGATCGACCAGATCATCATGATGCCGGTCATAACGCTGCGTCGATGGCGGCCTACCCATGCCGATCCCACGGCCGCCAGAAGTCCGCCTACCAACATGCCGACGCCTTCGGAAGCCGTCAGCCATTGCACGCCTTCTTTGGGCAGACCCAAACGTTCGAGCGCCAAGAAGACGTCGAGCGGCTGCGTCAATCCGATCGACAAACCGCTAAGCAGGAACAGAACCGCCGTCAGTTTCAGATTCGAACGCTCTTTGACATAACGAATGCCGTCTTTCAGATCCGTCCACGGCGAAGCGGCTTCTTCTCTGGTTTCTCTTTTCGAGTCGGGCAGCAGCAGTTGGATTCCCGCCGCGCTCAAGAAGACGATGATCAAGGCGATCAGAGAAGCGTCCAATCCTAGACGAGTATAGATGAACGTTCCGAGAACCGGGCCGAGAATGGTGAAGATCGCCATCAAGCTCTGCGTAAGGCCGACCGCCGTTCCTACCTGTTCTTCGGGAACATGCCGCCGGAACAGCACCGAAGACGAAGGCTGCGAGAACTGGCTGACGATGGCGGATACGACGGTGGCGACGAACACGGCCTGCCACAGTCCGGCCATGACCAAGAGCAGAATCAGCAGGATCGAGACCGCGCTGAGCGCGTCGCCTGCGATGACCGTTTTCTTGGGATTCCAGCGGTCGGCGAACGTTCCGCCGATCAGCGAGAACAAGAAGATCGGCAGATATTCGAGCGTAGTCAGCAAAGACACCGCGACGGGATTGTTGCCGCTTTGTTCCATAACGTAGAACAAGAGCGCCATATTGCGAATCCAGATGCCGATCTGCTGAAGCAGGTCGGCCCCGGCGACGATCAGAAATACGCGGTTGCGCAGGAGCAGATTCATGACGGGCTCCTCTTTTTCGCCGAAAAGCGCTCCGGATCCGCAAACGCTTGCCGGCTCCGACAAAGATCTAACATGTTTCGATTCTCCTTTTGCGTGACGAGTGTAGATTTAGAGCTTAACGCAGAGTTTTGTTTTTCTTGTGTTCGATTTCGACCCGGATATCGATCCGACGACGCGCAGGGGCGAAGCCGCCCACCGCTCGCGCAAACCTGCCTACCCGCGGTTCTTTCTTTTGACGCCCGGATATGGAATGATAGAGGGTAAGGAGCTGAGCGAATGTTTAACGATTTCAGAGCGGAGGGCGACAGCCCGGCTTACATGCAATTGAAGACGTATATCGAGACGTTGATTACGCAGGGGCTGATGCCTCTTCACCATAAACTGCCTTCCACGCGCGAATTGGCCGGACTGCTCGGCGTCAGCCGCACGACCGTGATCAGCGCGTACGAAGCGCTCGAACGCACGGGGTGGATCGAAGCGGTCAAAGGCCGAGGCAATTTCGTGTCCCGCGCGGCCGTGCATCTGGAAGAACCGCCGGGAGCGATCGACTGGAGACAAAGACTCAGTCCTCAAGCTTTTCTGTCGGAAGAGATGGATCTGATGAAGCACGGCATCAAATGGGAAAAAGGCATGATCGCGTTCACCAGCATCGCGCCCGACGAGAAGTTGTTCGACGTGAACGGATTCAAACGCGCTTTTCTGGACCGGATGTCGCTCGAAGGCGAAGTGCTGCTGAATTACGGCTACGCGCAGGGATACCGGCCGCTGATGCAGTATCTGATGAATTATATGCGCGGCAAAGGCGTAGAAACGGAAGGCAAAGACATTCTGATCACCAACGGATTCACCGAAGGCTTCGATCTGGTGCTGACGGCGATCGGACGGCGCAGCGGGCGTATTCTGTGCGAGAATCCGACCCACCAGACGGCGATCAAGATGATGAAACTGCACGGGTTCGAGCCAGTCGGCGTAAAGATGGAACACGACGGCATCCATATGGACGAGCTGCGGCGAACGCTGGACGAAGGCGGATTCGACCTGGCTTATCTGACGCCTTCTTACCACAACCCTACAGGAATCGTGACGTCGCCCGAGAAAAGGATGGAACTGCTGCGCCTGCTCGGCGAACGCGAAGTCCCGGTCGTCGAAGACGGCTTCAACGAAGAGCTGCGTTATTCCGGCGCGCACGCGGCTCCGCTTATCGCCTGCGCGGGCACCGGCAATTCGGTCGCGTATATCGGCAGTTTCTCTAAGATCTTGTTCCCCGGCATTCGGGTAGGCTGGATCGTGGCGGACCGCGAGCTGATCGGTTATCTGGAGAGCCTTAAGCGGGCGCGAACCATTCATACGTCGACGCTCGATCAAGCGCTGCTCTTCCAATATCTGCACAACGGCAATTTCGAACGGTATATGAAAAGGGCGCGAGCCGAATACAAACGCAAATACGAATCGGCCGTGCGAAGCTGCCGCGAACATATTCCGATGCGCGCGATGAGCGGCGAAGGCGGACTGCACGTATTCGTGGAGTTGGACGAGCGCCTCGATGCCAGAGCCGTGCTGTCGGACTGTCACGCTCGCGGAGTCGTGTTCACGCCGGGCGACATTTTCTTCACGGACGGCCGGGGACGCAATACGCTCCGGATCGGATTCTCGCGCGTGCCGGAAGAGAAGATCGAAGAAGGAATTCGTGTGATCGGCGAAGCGGTAACCGAACGATTGGCGAAGCTGCGCGGATAGAGCGATACTTATGCGACATACAAGGAAAGGAAAGAGAGGGAGCGATATGCGAACAAAAACAAACCGGTTCGATCGCGGTACGGCAATATTGCCGGAGTCGGCGCGCAAAATCGGATTCAAGCCGATAGCGGCAGCCGCGCTTCTGGCTTCTTTGCTGCTGCTCGGCGGGTGTGTGCGTTTCGGACCGCAGGCGGACGAAATGGAGAAGACCGCGAGCCGATCGGCCGAAACGAACTTGCAAGAGGAGAACTCGCCGGCAAACAGCGCCGATCCGGAAGAAAGCGCCGTGACGCCGGAAAAAGAAACGGATTCGGACAACGAAACGCGGACGGAGCAAAAAGGCGAGCCGGATTCGAAGGACCGAAGCGATGCGCAAGCAGACGATACCGCCGGCTCCGGAGAAAAAGGCGCTAAAGCGTCCGCCGCCAAAGACAAACTCGAGATCGAAGCGACGATCAATCGCGATGATTCGCAGTCGATGGTCACCGTCGAATTGCAGCTGCTGCCGCAGGGGTATTCTTTGGTGAGCTTGTCGTGGGAGCCCGCAGTCGAAGATCCGTCCAATCGGACCGATGTGTCTTCGCAGGCGGGACAGCCGATCTCCGGTTCCGCCGCGGCGAACGGAACTTCCGTGCAGGAGCAAACGGGGAGCGGTTCGCCGTCTTCCTCGGCAGAATCCGAGCGCGTCACCAGCACGTATCATGATGCCGTTCTCGCCGGTCAGGCCGGTTCGAAAGGGTTCTTCATCGATCAAGACGGCCAACGGATCGGTTATCGATATACCGAGCAGCAGAGAGGGCGTTCGGGAACTCTGCGACTCGATTTCCGGGACAGCGACGGAGCGACCGTGACTTGGGATGAAGCGGTTGTTTTGGGGACCGCGAATTCGCCGGATGACGAAACGAACCAAGAAGGCGGTTAAAGCGTACGCGCCGCGTTTCCGATTGACGGGTCCGGACGGTTTCAAGCTTGAATAAAGTGGATAAACATTCAGTACATCGGACCTGCGGATCAACATAAATCCGGCAGGACGAAGACAAGCCGTATCGGATTTTCGCTTTCGGCGAGCAAGATTTCTGCCGAGGCCGCGCTAATTTTTCGGTCCGGAAATCCGATATATAGAGCAAGAGAGACGGCGGCGGCGCGGAATGCCGGATGCCGTTTTTCCTAAGATATGGAAGCGTTATCAGGTTAATACGGAAAAGAGGGGACACACCTTATGAGAGTGCACGAATTCATGATCGAAGGAGACTTCAATCGCGACGAACTGCTCCGCATCTCATCGCAAGCTTCTCAGTTCGCTTCGGAGATCAAATTGACTTTCGGCGACGAAGACAACCAGCGGATCGTAGACGTCAAAAGCCTGCTCGGCATGATGCTGCTTCCGATCCATAGCGGCAGCAAAGTGCGGATCAGCGCGAGAGGACAAGACGAACTCGAAGCGTTGGAATATATGTGCGGCCTGTTTCAGCACGGATGCGCTCCTCATTAAACGATCGAAAAACGATCGAACGATCATAGGAGACCGTCAGGCCGAAGCCCATCCTCCTTCGAGAGCGATGGGCTTCTTTGCGCGGTTTCTTCATTCTTTTTCGGCGAATGCCGATATTGGGTAGCAGAGGCAGGAGGCGCACGGGCGAACGGGCCGGGAAAGGGGTCGATTCACGATGTTTCAACGTTCGTTTAATCTCGGCAGCTTGCAGGAAATCGACTCTTGCCTGGAAGATGCCGAACTGCACCGTCAAGCGGCGCTAAGCCGTTCGATTTTGATACAATTCTTCGCGTCCGATCTGGAGCCTTCGGAAGTACCGGGTCTTCATGAACGGATTTCGGCGAGCTTTCCGCAAGCGGTCGTCGTCGGAGTCACCACGGCAGGCGAAATTCACGAAGGCGGCGTGATCCAGCATCGTACCGTCGCGGTTTTCTCTTTTTTCCGACAAGCCGATGCGGTCATGCATGCCTGCGCTTGTCGTCGCGGAGAAGAAGAGTCGGTCGGACTTCGTCTGGCCGAAGAACTACTGGCGGACGGAAGTCTTATGCCGATCAAAGGTCTGCTGCTCTACGCGACGACCGGCAGAATGAACGCGGCGGGACTGCTCGGCGGTCTGCAGGGCAAGTTCGGAGACGCGCCGTTGTTCGGAGCGGGAGCGGCGGCTTACCATAACGCCGAGCAGGCTTGGGTATTCGCGAACGGGACGGTGTACCGGGACGGGGCGGCGATTATCGCTTTTCGGGGGAGCGAACTCGAGATCCGAGTCCATCCGTATTTGGGCTGGGAACCGCTTAGCCGAGGCATGACCATTACCGAGATCGGGGACCCGACTTTGATTCGCACGTTGGACGGAATCCCGGCGGCGGACGTGTACGAGAAATATTTGGGCATCTGCGGTACCGAACGGTTTTTCGAGCATATGCTCGAGTTTCCGCTGATGGTCGATCGTCAAGGCAGCCTGTTGGCGAGAGTTCCGATCCTGCGCGAACCCGACGGGAGCCTAAGACTCGTCGCGGACGTAAGGGTCGGCGAAGAAGTCCGTTTGTCTTACGGCAATCCGAAACACATCGTGATCGAAACTTCGGATATCGAACGGAAAATGGGCGATTTTCGTCCGGAAGGACTGCTGCTGTTCTCTTGTTACTGTCGACGAATTTATCTTCAGGAAGCCGCCGACAGGGAAACGGCGGCTTTCCAGAAATTCGCTTCGTCTTCGGGACTGTACACGTACGGCGAATTTTACGGGCAAGGCGACAACCTGCAGCTGCATAACGCGACGATGGTTGCCGTAGGCATGCGCGAAGGCGCATCGCCGCCGAACATAACGCAGTCCGACGAAAAATCGCTTGCGCTGCCGGAAACGGAAACCAAACAAATGGAGATGACCAGCCGGCTGGCCCGTTTTATCGGCGTGGTCGTCGGCGAGTTGGAGCAGGCTAACGCGGAGCTGCGGGAGATCATGCAGACCGATAGTTTAACCGGGCTGTTCAATCGCGGCCAGATGGATAAATTGCTCCGGCAGCGGATCGGCGAAATGGAAGAAGGCGATTGCTTATCCGTCATTTTGTTGGACGTGGACCGCTTCAAAGCGATCAACGATACCTACGGCCATCTGGCCGGGGACGAGGTGCTTCAGCAGACCGCAAAAATCCTGCGCCGCCATGCGGACGGACGGGAAGCCGCGGGCCGCTGGGGCGGCGAAGAATTTTTGCTGATCCTGCCCGGCATCGGATCGGACGAAGCGGTTCGGATCGCGGAACGGATTCGCCGGGACCTGGAGTCGGGAGACTTCGGCGACATCGAGCGCGTGACCGCAAGTTTCGGCGTCACCTCGGCGATGCCGGGCGAAGAGACGCGTCGAATCTTCAAGCGGGCGGACGAGGCTTTATATGCGGCGAAACACGGCGGGCGTAACCGCGTGGTATCGTTCCGCAGCTGACAGCCCGTGACCGACAAAGCCGAAAACGTCTCGGCTCGATCCCTCGGAACAGGGAAAGAGCGAGACGTTTTTCGTCGTTCGGGACTTCGTTCATCGGGCGAAACTCGCTTTATGAAACGCTTCGATATCGTCGAACAACCGTCTGCCGTCGCGCGGCAGCTTGCGATCGGCCGGCGTCGATTCGGGCTGGAGATCCAGCAGCATGGCGCGGTATTTTTCGGGCACCCAGATATACGAATGGACGTATTCCGTCGCTTCGAAGCCGCAGCTTTGCCAGAATCTCGTTCGGCCGCGTCCGATCTCGCTGTCGTCGGCTTCCGCTTCGATCAGCAGTCCTTGAACGCCGTACGTCCGCACGGCCCAATCGGCAATCGCGCGAACCGTTTCCCGGCCTGCGCCCCGACCTCGGAAAGCCGGCAGCACCGCCAGATAATCGATGATCAGCAGACGCGAGTCGGCGCTGAGTCCGGTCAAGGCCATCGAGCAGGTCGCCGCGTCCAGAGTGCCTTCGTGCAGGAAAGCGTCCATTTTCGTCATCATGTTGCGAACGATGCGTTCCGGTTTGCGAATATGTTCGGGAAAAGAAGCTTCGTAAACGGGACAGATGCGCGCCCATAACGATTCGCTCCACTCGGAAACGGTATGAAGTTCCAGCGAGCGGCGGCTCCGATCGGAGTGCGGGATCATAACCATTCCTTCTTTCGGTATACGGATCGGCAGGCCTTTCGTCGTCCGGGCTGCCTCTAGCATCCATTAACCATTTCCGTTTCGGGCGAAAAAACAGGACTCCGCTCCCGGCTTGAAGCCGAGAAAACGGAGTCCTGTTTCGGCGGAACGTTATTGTTCGGCCGTCAGTTTGAAGAAGCTCAGATCGTCTTGCAGTCCGCCGGCCATGCCGCTGAGATCCTGCGACGCGGCTCCGATCTCTTCGAGCGCGGCCAATTGCTGCTCGGCTGCCGCCGCCATGGCTTGGGATTCTTCCGCGGAATGAAGCGCGACTCGCGCAACTTCGGAGACGGAAGCCGTGACTTCTTCCACGCCCGCGGAAATCTGCTGCGAAGCGGCCGAAATGTCCTGCACTTGATCGTTGACGATTCGGGCGGATTGGCTGATCGCGCCGATCGCATGGCTGGCGCGATCGATAAAGGCCAAGCCTTCTTCCGTCTCCGAGTCCGTCCGCCGCATCAATTCGACCGTCTCGCCGATCAAGCCGCGAATATCGCCGATTCGCAAAGAGATCGTTTCTACGGAAGCTTGCGTTTGCTCGGCCAATTTGCCGACTTCGGACGCGACGACGGCGAATCCTCGGCCGTGTTCGCCGGCTCGCGCCGCTTCGATATTGGCGTTGAGCGACAGCAGTTGAGTCTGCCGGGCGATCGCTTTGATCGAAGCGACGATCTCGTCGATCTGCTGCGAATGCGCGTCCAGCCGCGTGACGCTGCCGGTCGATCGATTGACCGATTCGCGAATGCTTCGCATCTGATGGACGGCTGCCGACAATTCGCGATCTCCCGCTTCCGCCCGCTGCGTGGTCTCGGTCGCCGATTCGGCGACCGAAGCGGAAGATTCGGCGATCCGGGAGATGCCGATCGCCATCTCGTTCATGGCAAGCGCCGTATCTTCGGTCATGCGCCGCTGCGTCTCGGAGCCTTCCGCCACCGTTTGGACCGCGCCGGCGACCTGCCGCATGGCCAGCGAAGATTCGCGGGCGACTTCGCTAAGCTGTCCCGACGAGGCAGCCGAACGCTCCGAGGCTTCTTGCGCGACGGTCAGCGTCTTGTTCAACGCGTCGATCATGCGATTGAACGAATCGCCGACCTGACCGAGTTCGTCGCGAGTGTTGAGCGCGATCGGCTGCGACAGATCGCCTGCCGCCATAGCGGCCGAACGTTCGCTCAAGAGCCGTACCGCATTATGAACGCTGCGGTAAAACGCGATATAGAACAGCAAGATCAGAAGCAGAGTAACGGCCAATATGCCTATAACGAGATTGCGTTCGCCCTCGAACTTGTCGAGGCGCTGCTCGAACAACGTGTGCAAAGCTCCGGAAGCTTTCTGGAAAAAGGCATAAGTCGAATCGATCGTGGACGTTCCGGCTTGGAAGAAAGCTGCCGGTTCCGAAGACAGCGCCGGATCTTCCAAAAGCTGCTGCCGGGTCACCGTCAAAAAGTCTTCGATCGCTTTGAGGGCCGTTTGATCGGCGCCGCCGATTTGGGCGGCTTCCGCTTTCGGCTGAACTTTGGCGTAATGTTCGAGCAGTTGGTTCAATTTCTTGGATTCGTCTCCGATGCGGGCAATCTTTATTTTTACGTCGGTCATCAGGTCCGCATCGGCTTCGCGTTTGGTCAATATTCCGTTCCCGATTCCGCGAATTTGCGCCGTATCTTCGATCAATCTCGGAATCTGATCAATGACGCTGTTCATCAAATAATAAGAATCCAATTCGGAATCCAGCGACAACGACGAATCGTCGGCGATCTGCGTGATCAGATCCAGAGTCAGGCCGATCAGGTCGCTATGGCGCTCGAAGCTCTCGGCCGCCGTCAGCGAGGGCGTTTCTTCTTTTAGCTTTTGCCAGTCCGCAGAGATCTGCTGCCACTCGGACAAGGATTCGGCCAATCCTGATTCTTGAATCGACCGAGTCATCACGGCCGCGTTCTCGTCGGTCTTGGCGGAAGCGTCTTTCAATTTGTTCTCGCTGTCGGCTCCGCCTCCGTTCAGATAAGCATTGGCTTGCCCGCGATGCTGCTGCAAGGACAGCATAAAAGGTAAAGCCTTTTCGATCTGGGCAAGCCCTTGATCTTCCGATTGCGTGAACGCGATCTTCGCTTGGGTGTTGGAGAACCAAGAACCGAACAGGAGCGCGATCGGAATGACGAACAATACGCTGATCAGCAGAAACTTCTGAGCGTATTTGAGTCGTTCCAAGATGAAAGTAAACGGATATAACAATTTCGTCGACATACGTATCCTCCTTAGGGATTCCGGTTTTGCTTTTCGAATAAAACCAGAGGTTTTCGCGCTCTATAACGGTATATCGGAAGAGAGCAGGGAAACGTGCATATTTCTTTGAAAAAACCTTTAGCGGAGGAAAAGAAAAAAGCAGAAAAGCACGCGCAAAAAACTCCGTCGGCCGAGTCGGCTTGACGGAGTCGGAAGTTGTATGAAGGTTCGGTTAGTGCATGCGCTCGAATCGCTTGACCGCCCAGTAAGGGAGCGTAAGGGAACGATCCGACGTGTTAATGACAAAGAAGTGCGTGTCGTTCGAATCAGGATGGCAAATTCCGGTATAAAATTCGCCGCTGATCAGATGCAAGCGCAGCAATTCTTCATTGGATACGGCCTTTTTGATTTCTTGAACCGGCATGTTGTAGGCCCCCCTTAATTGCTGAATCGACTGTAGGTAAATAACTAGATATCGAGCTATCGATACCTTACATTACCCACGGTTTACAGGGGCCAATCATATTGCAGACAATATAGACGGGGAATAGCATAAAAATCCAAATAAGTATAAAAAGCCACAGGCTTTTAATCGTAGATTACGTTTTTGCCTTCTTTTTTCAGTGCGTCCAAAGACTGCAGCATATGATCGATTTCCGCGTCGGAATGCCGTTCCCAAGCGCCTAATTCCGCCACGATCTTCAAAGGAGAGGCGGAACGGTAAGAACGGGTCGGATTTCCGGGGAACCGCTTGTCCGTCAAGTTCGGATCGTTCTCGAATTCGCCCAGCGGCTCGACGACATAGATTCTTTCCTTGGAATCGGATCTTGCCAATTCGGCTCCCCATTTCGCCGCGTTCAGCGTGCCGGTAAAATAAATATAGTTCGATTTTTTATCCTGATAATTGGACAGATACAAAGGTTCGAGCAGATCCCCGATCTTCAGTTCGGCTTTGGTGCCGTGGAAAAACGGACCCGGATCCAGCGTCTGTTCGCGGTCGTTCATGTCCTCACATCCCTTATCCTTTTTGACCTGCGTCTACCAGTATAGGACTTGTCCGGGGCGGAAAACAGTCTGTAAATCGTCCGGAAATCGGATTATAATAGAAGTAGAGAAGAAGAGCGATAAAGTAATTGTTTACATTATAATAAAAACGACCTTTCCCGCAAAATTTGGGGAAGGTCGTTTTTTGTTGATTTTAATCTGAATAAAATAATAATGATTGTGCTCTAGACATTATTAGTGTTACGGCGAAACTTTTACCGGAAATAAGAAGTCGGAAGAATCAAATCTGCTTTAGGCCGTTCAGATGTTTCATAATATGATTGAACTTTAATCTTTTTGATCCCTGTTATATTCGTGTCGAAAAATTGGATGCCGTCTTTGGTGGACAGTTGGAAAGAACTTAACTCTTCGTTTGTGTCCGCATTAAAAACGGTGAAACTGGCAACGCGTTCTTTCTCGTCGACTGCAGCAACTTCCAGATGCAGCGTCTGGTAGGCTCCTTGAGGAGAGAAATAAATGCTTGCGAATCCCGCGTAGGGATTAGTGCGAGCCAATACTTGCGGGAAAGACTGATTATCGATCTGCGTAAAGGCCTCGTCTTTTGTATTATGGAAATCTTCGTATTTAGGCTTTACGTTCTCAAGAGGAACTTTCGCATTTTTTTCGCCGAAACTAACCGTCTTCGATTTCTCGTCGACCGTAACGTTGACTTTTGTGCCTTCTTTGATCATATCGACCGGTAGGTACGTTTTTCCGTTAATGACGACCGGCAGCGTTTTGGAAGCCGCACTCGTCGATTTAACGTTTCCTACGAGATAATGATAAGCGAGCGTTGTCCCCTTAACGATCGTTGAAGAAGCCGCATACGTTGCCGGAGCCCCCACCAGCAGCATAACACTCATCGCGATCAATAGCTTTTTCTTTCCTTTTTGCATCATTCTGTAACCCCTCCTCGATTATGTAACAACAATACTGATTTTAGTAGTTAGTTAGCGACAATCAAAGAAAAATAATGTCAATTACTCGAAAAAGTGAAAAAAGGTACTTATGTCACGGGTTTATTCCTTTGCTATGGACGAAATTTTGCACGCCTGCTATACTGTTCATTGATAATGAATCTCAATAGCGCCGGATCGAACGAAAGCCGCGTGCCTGAAGATCAAGAGAGAATGCTCATGCGGTTTGATGGGAAGCCGCGGTCCGGATGCGGCTCAACGCATACCCAAGGCCGTGCTCGAAGTCCCGATGCGCATTCGGAAAAGGGTGGTTGCCTTGAAATATTCGCAAGTGAAAACAAGGGGGACGCGGCAGCAATGAAAACGTCCGCTTTGCCCGAAGACCCGCAGCAGGCGATCCGCAAGGTCAAAGTCCGTTCCCGGCCTATAGCGGCTTCGCTGATTCTGGTCGGCGGGGTGATTCTGCTCGTGTTCGGCATGGCGCTCGCCATCGCGGTCGGCGCCAAAGACATCGCGCTGCCCGACGTATGGAACGCGCTGTTTCATTTTAACCCGGATCTGACGGAACATCAGATCATCCGCGAACTGCGGATGCCTCGCGTGATCGGGGCGGCTATCGTAGGCGCGGCGTTTGCCGTCGCGGGCGCGATCATGCAGGGCATGACCCGCAACCCGCTCGCCGATACGGGCCTGCTCGGTTTGAACGCCGGAGCGAGTTTCGCGCTGGCGTTGTGTTTCTCTTTAGCGCCGGGATTGTCGTTCCTCGGGCTGATGCTGTATTCGTTCCTCGGAGCCGGCATGGGCGTCGGCATCGTGTACGGCATCGGCTCGCGTTCCAAAGGCGGCTTGACGCCGATTCGCCTCGTTCTTGCCGGCGCGGCGGTCAGCGCTTTGTTCACGGCGTTGAGCGAAGGGGTAGCGTTGTACTTCAAGGTCGGACAAGATCTGGCGTTCTGGTACGCGGGCGGCGTAGCCGGGACCCAATGGCTTCAGATCCAGATTATTCTGCCGGCGGTCGCCGTCGCGCTCGTGTGCGCTTTCGCGCTGGCCCGTTCGATCACGCTGCTTAGTCTCGGCGACGAGATCGCGACGGGGCTGGGCCAGCGAACCGGAATGATCCGTTTGTTCGGCGTGCTCATCGTATTGGTTCTGGCGGGAGCGGCCGTATCGGTCGTCGGTTCGGTCGGTTTCGTAGGCTTGATCATCCCGCATTTGACGCGCAAACTGGTCGGCGTCGATTATCGCTGGATCATTCCGTGTTCGGCGGTGCTGGGCAGCCTGTTGATCGTGTTCGCGGATCTCGCCGCGCGCATGATCAATCCGCCGCAGGAAACGCCGATCGGCGCGCTCGTCTCGCTGATCGGGGTGCCGTTCTTCCTGTATCTGGCGGTCAAAGAAAGGAGGAGCCTGTAAATGGAATCGATCATTCATCAGGCCGAGCGCCGCAAGCGCAGCCGCGGGCTCCTGATTATCGCGATCTTCGTCGCATTGATCATCGTCGCTTTTATCATCAGCATGAATACCGGCTTTATCCGTTTGACGCCGATCGAGGTCATTCGAACTTTGTTCGGGGCAGGCACCGATCAGCAGCATCTGATCTTGTTCGAATTCCGCCTTCCGCGGATCGTCATCTCGATTCTGATCGGGGCGGGACTGGCCGTGTCGGGCTGCGTGATGCAAGGAGTGTCGCGTAACGCGTTGGCCGATCCGGGCATTCTGGGCATCAACGCGGGAGCGGGATTGATGGTCATGCTTTACGTATCGTTTTATTCGTCCAAAGTGAGCAGTTCGGTCTTCCTGCTGCCGATTCTCGCGCTGATCGGGGCCGGAGCGACGGCGGTTCTGATCTACGTGCTGTCTTACAAAAAAGGCGAAGGCCTGATTCCTACCCGCATGCTGCTTGTCGGCATCGGGGTAGCGGCCGGCATCAGCGCGGCCATGATCGTGCTGACGCTGCGTCTGCGGCCGGAAGAGTACCAGTTCGTCGCTTCTTGGTTGGCCGGACGGATCTGGGGAACCAGCTGGAAATTCGTCGTGGCGCTGCTGCCGTGGTTGATCCTGTTCATGCCGTTCGTGTTCTACAAAGCCAAAGTCATGAACGTGCTGAATATGGGCGACCAGACGGCGACCGGACTCGGAACCGCGATCGAACGCGAGCGTCTGCTGCTGCTCGCGGCGGCCGTCGGATTGGCCGGCTCATGCGTCGCGGTCAGCGGCGGAATCGGCTTCGTCGGCCTGATCGGCCCGCATTTGGGGCGCCGCCTCGTGGGACCGAAACATCAGATTCTGCTGCCCGTTTCCGCGCTTGCGGGCGCGCTGCTCGTTCTGGTCGCGGATACGCTGGGACGCTGGATCTTGCAGCCGACGGACATTCCGACCGGCGTCGTGGTCGCCGTGATCGGCGCGCCGTATTTCCTTTACCTGCTCGCGAAAACCAAAGTATGAGTAAGAGGAGCCGCTTTCTTCGCGAAAGCGGCTTTTGTCATGTCGACTTTCTATAAGACGAAAGCGTCGTATTTCGCTTCGTCCGAAGAAGCCGCATTGCAAAACGGCTGCATATCGCCTATTATGGAAGCGCTATCCGAACGGGTTTTCTATCGGCGGATCGGCATGAAACGCATTCGAAGACATCGAGAGAGGCGGACGAACGAACATGAAATACAGAAGATTGGGCAAGACCGAATTGAACGTGTCCGTGGTAGGCGTCGGCACTTGGCAGTTCGGCGGCGATTGGGGCAAGCAGTATACGCAAAAGGACGCCGACGCTATTCTCGAGCGGGCGAGAGAGCTGGGCATCAATCTGATCGATACGGCCGAATGCTACGGGCCGGACCATCTGTCCGAAAGCCTGATCGGCGACTATTTGTCGCGCGGGCGGCGCGAAGACTGGATCGTGGCGACCAAATTCGGCCATCACTGGCATGAACGGTGGGAGAACGCTTGGAACGTCGAGCAGATCCGCACGCAGCTCGAAGAGTCGCTTCGCGCGCTCCGTACGGACTACGTCGATTTGTACCAGTTCCACTCCGGCTCGGACGAAGCGTTCGACAACGACGAACTGTGGACGATGCTGGACAAGCAGGTGCAGGCCGGCAAGATCCGCAATCTGGGCATCTCGATCGGCAGCAACGACAATCTGCATCAGACGGATCAAGCAACCGAACGGAACGCCAAAGCGATTCAAGTCGTCTACAACCGGATCGACCGCGTTCCGGAAGAGCGGGTATTTCCTTCCTGCGAGCGTCAAGATCTCGGCGTGCTGGCGCGCGTGCCGCTTGCCAGCGGTTTCTTAAGCGGCAAATACAAACCGGGAGCGGTATTCGAAGACAATGTGAGAAAAGGCCGCGAGCGCGCGGAGATCGACGAGAAGCTGAAGCTCGTCGAAGAGATTCGCCGCAGCGAAGTGCCGGAAGGCGTAGGCATGGCGGAATGGGCGCTGGCTTGGTGTCTCAAGAACCCGGCCGTCAGCTGCGTGATTCCGGGCTGCAAAAGCGTCGAGCAAGTCGAGTCGAACGCCCGGGCCGCGGAAATCGAATAACGGAAGCAGGCGGAGCGCCGTAAGGCTCGGACAAGGATAGACCTGGCATCGCGGCAAAAGATTACGCATCGTCTAAAACGTTTCGATCATTCGGGCCGATCGCCCGATTTGATCGAAAACGGTTCGAAATTCGGAGGAAGAAGGAATCGAAAGTGAACAGGTGGAACGAACAAGTGGAACTCCCGCAGGATCTGCGAATTCTGTTCTTGGGAGACAGCATTACCGAAAACGGTACATACATCCGCGATCTGGACGCGTTCTGGTCGAAATATCTGCCGGATCGCCGCATCGAATGGATCGGGTTGGGCGTCAGCAGCGAAACCTCGGCGGGCGCTTCCGAGAACGCGCATCCTTTTCCGCGGCCCTGCGTGCATGAACGTCTGGATCGGGCGCTGTCGGAGACGCGTCCGGATTGGGTCTTCGTCTGCTACGGAATGAACGACGGGATCTATCATCCGCTGTCCGAAGAACTTTTCGCCGCTTACCGGAGCGGGATCGAGAAAACGGTCGCCGCGATCTTCGAAGCCGGCGCGCAGCCGATTCTGATGACTCCGCCGCCGTTCGACGCGCCTTCGGCGACCGGACGCCTGCTTCCGCTCGGCATGCCGGATTATTCGTTCGAAGCCGCTTACGAACGGTACGACGACGTGTTGGCCCGTTACGCGGAATGGGTGCTTCGCTACGGCCGTCGGAACGGCTTGAAGACGGTCGATCTTCGAAGCCCGCTGCTGGATTATGTCCGGGCGGAACGCGAACGCGATCCCGGGTTCCGTTACGGAGACGGGATTCACCCCGAAGCGCCGGGCCATGCGGTGATCGCTCGGACCATTCTGAGCCGGGTCTTCCGGATCGAGCTGGAGCGAATGCCGGAGTGGTTATGCGGAGAAAGCGAATTTCTGCGCCGGGTCACCGAGCGGCGCGAACTGTTGAAAGCGGCATGGCGCGAATATGTCGGGCATAGCAATCCGAACAAGTTCGAAGCGCTGCCGCTGGAACAAGCGCTGCAAGAAGCCGAAGCTCGTCTGCCGGACATTCGCGCGGCCGCCGAACGGGAAGGCGGGACGGCGGACGAGCGAACGTCGGACTGGAACGGATTCGAGCGGACCGATTACGTGCTGGAAGGCCGGTCTTGCTCGATCGTGCGGCCGAAGCGGACGGCGGAAGGTCGACCGTGGATCTGGCGGACCGAATTCTTCGGCCATTTCCCGGCTGCCGATCTGGAACTGCTGCGCCGAGGCTGGCATGTCGCGTACGCGAAGTTAAGCGACCTGTACGGATCGCCGGTCGCGGCAGAGCGGATGGAAGAGTTCCGCGCGGATGCCGTGAGGCGATTCGCTCTAGACGCTCGGCCGGTGCTCGAAGGCTTGAGCCGGGGCGGCTTGTACGCGGTTCGTTACGCGGAAACGTATCCGCGGCATACGCGGGCTATGTATCTGGACGCGCCGGTCGCGGATATCGCGAGTTGGCCGGGCGGGCTGGGTTCGGGATACGGTTCGCCCGAAGAATGGCTCGATTGTCTGGCGGTCTACGGGATCGACGTTTCGGCCAAAGCGGACGAGGCCTCGATTCGCCGCGAAGCTCGGCAGATCGCCGAAGAACTGCTCGCAGGCTTGACCGTGCCGGCGCAGGCCGGCATTCCGATACTGCTGGTAGCAGGCGGTCAAGACGAAGCCGTGCCGCTCGAAGAGAACGGGGAGCTTCTGGAACGCCGTTACCGCGAAGCCGGCGGCACGATCGACAAGATCGTCAAGCCGGAGTGCGGACATCATCCGCACGGACTTGAAGATCCCGAGCCGATCGTACGGTTTGCGCTGGCGTCGTTGGATAGATCGCGGGTCGACCGGTTCGAACAAGCATAAACGATTCGCTCTCGCTGCTCGGCAGTTTATCGGAGCTGACAGCCGAGAACGTCGAAAAAGCCGAAGAAACTGCCTATTCCCGTTGGGACGGCAGTTTCTTCGGCTTTTTGTTCTTATGGAGACGTTTGTCCGCTCTCCGACGAAGCCGCCGGATCGGGGACGCTCCCGCGCAGCAGCTCCGGCAGCGCGTCCGCCAAGCGATGACGAGTCCAAGCGTCATCGAAGTTCCACCAGCCGTCGAGCAGATGGAGCTGCGCGGCGTGCCGATGCATCGCGCCCGTCCGAATGAGAAGACGGGCGTCTTCCCGTGCGGCTTCGTTCGGGCCGCGCATCAGGAAGAAGCGATCCGCCGCGTACTCGCCGAGTTCTTCCGGCAGTACGCGGCGGAACCCCACGCCCGCTTCGATCATGCGGGCGATCTTGGGGCACGGGAGGAATCCGCCCGTGCGGTATAACGTGGCGGCCAAGCCTTGGCCGGCCATGACGTACAGCCGCGCGTCCAGCAAGATGAAAGCGGCCGCCGTTTCGCCCGCCCGCACGCCGGCGGCGGTCCACGCGGCGCGCAGCGCTTCGGCGTGCGCCGCGATCCAGGCCGCGGCTTCGTCCGCGCGGCCGATCCGTTCCCCGACGATGCGCAGCCGCTCGTCGGGCGGCATCAGTTCGAGGGAGACGGCGGCGCACAGACCGCCGAGGCGTCCGAGCAGCCCGTCGTCCGCGGCTTCGCATAGGACGAGATCGGGCCGGAGCGGAGCCAGCCGCTCGTCGCCGAGCACCGCGCCCAGATCGGCAATGCCGCCGAGTTCGGCTTCGAAAACGACCTGACGGCGAACGATGCCCAGCGGCGCGGCGAGCGGCCGCGCGCCGAGCAGCAGCAGATCGCCGACGAAGCCGTCCGAGACGGCGATCCGCCGAGGATTTGCCGGCGGGGGAGGGCCTGCCCGGCGCACGCTTTCGGTACGCCGCCGCGCCAAGCGGCGGTATTCGGTGGGCGGCACGCCCATGAACCGTCTGAAGCGCCGACTGAAATAATATTCGTCGCGGAACCCGACGCTGCGCGCGATCTCGCGCAGCGGATCGTCGGTCAGCACGAGCCGCTCGCGCGCTTGTTCCAGACGCAGTTCGTTCAGATAATCGAGCGGAGCCTGACCGGTCAAGCGGCGGAACCACATGCCGTACTGCCAGCGTCCGAGACCGGAAATGCGCAGCAGTTCCGCTACGGTCAGCGGTTCGCGGTAGCGGCGATGCAGCTCGTCGATCGAATCGCGCACCGCTTTTTCCGCGCGGAACTCTTCGGCGGCCGACGAAGCCGAAGGCCGGGCATGCGCTTCGAGCAGCGCCAACAGCAGCTCTTGCGCGGCGATCTGACGGCGCAGCGCATCGACCGGCGTGCCGTCGGGCATCGAGCGAAGACGGGTCAACGCGGGTTCGGCTTCGCGGGCGGGAAGCCGAACCGTTTTGTCCCAGATCGAATCGGGAAACAGGGAAGCGAACGCCTCATCGTCGCCGTCCGAATGGCGGATACGAAAAAGCCAGCGTTCTTCGGCGGCCGCAGGCGCGTTTTCGCGGAAAGCATCGCCGGAACTTCCGGGAAGCCGGAGCACAGCAGCGTATTCGCTTCGCTGCCCGAACGCGGTCACTTCCAGCTCGGCGGCATTCGGCGCGGCTTCCGAAGCGAAGTAGACGCGTTCAAGAGAATAAGGCCAAGAACTATCCGTTTGCATTCGCGGTCCGTCAGAACTTTCGCGGAACATCCTTTTACTCCTCCTTAAAGGTGATCGGTTCGGCAAAGGCGACGATTTCTGTCCCGGCAGATCAACGTCGACTCGGAGCGCGCGTCCCGAAAATCGGCTGTCCGGAACCCGGCGAACGCTTTTGCGTCCCGCTTTACTTCGTTTCGTTAATGACTTTCGCCAATTCGTCCAACAAACGTTCGCTGGTCGTCGCGTCGTCGAAATTCCATTTGCTGTTCATGATATGTACGCGTCCTTTTTGCACGGCGGGAATCGTTTTCCAGAAAGCGCTGCTTAGCAGCGTGTTCTGCGTCGCGACCGTTTCGGGTTCGGAATCCGTGAGAACGAAAATCTCCGTGCCGACATATTCGGGAATCCGTTCGCTCGATACGTCGATGAACCGTTCGTCTTGGTCGATCAGCTTCTGCACGTTCTCGTTGGGCGTCAGGCCCAAGCGTCCGTACAGCGTCTGATTGAACCCTTGATTGCCCATGATATAGACGGTCTTGCCGAGCAGCAGGACGGAAGAGGCGGTCGCGTCTTCGTCGAGTTTCAGCGAGGCCCGTGTGTCTTCGATCTTCTGCCGATACTGCTTCAGCCATGCTTCGGCTTCCGCCGAACGGCCCGTAACGTCGCCGATCGTCGCGAGGCGTTCCGGCATATCGATCGGATCGTCTGCGCCGATCACGACGGTAGGCGCGATCAGCTCGAGTTTGGACAGATTTTCTTGATCCCAATCGTCGAATATGATCAAGTCGGGATTTAACGAAGTCACTTTCTCCAGCGAATACGGATAACCGACGTCTTCGATGCCTTCGAGCAGATCCGGGTAAGCGACTTGCGTGGCGATGACGTCGAGCGAAGCGCCGACCGGCGTCGTTCCGATCGCCAGCAGATCGCCCGGATTGCTTCCGATATAGACGATCCGCTGCGGAGAGGCCGGAATTTCGACTTCGCGGTTCGTTTTGTCGGTATAAGTACGCGTCGCCGAAGTTTCGGCGGACGAAGGCTTTTCGCTTTCCGCCGCGGAAGCAGCCGCAGGGCGCGACGAATCGGCGGCGGACGAAGACGGAGTTTGAGCGCTGCCGCAGGCGGACAGAGGCAGGGCCAGCATCGCCAGCAGCAGAAGCGGACGGAAGAACTTGGCGCGCCGGTGCAAAGAGTTGAACATCATCGAAAGATTCCCCTTTTTTTTTAATAATGATAATCATTATCGTTAAAAGAAATCATAAGCGCTGCGCCCGTCTGTGGCAATGGACAAAATGCAGAATATCCATGCAAATAATGCGGGCGAGATATCAAAAAGGGCTGCGCAGCAGCTCCGGCAGACTGCCGAGCATCTTCATGCGTTCTTCCAGCATGCACTATGAATTATAGGCGAAAACGCTTTGGCGTATGTCGAAGACGCGTCTTGAACCTGACAAATTCTTTTCGTAAGCTTACAATAGAAAAAGTCAGCCGCCTCGAAAACCAAAATCGGCCTAGAGTCCTGAGAGGAGCCTATCCCATGCATAATCTGAATCCCGAACAATTGGACAACAAACAGATCTACAAACTGATGACCGGCACGATTACGCCGCGTCCGATCGCGTGGGTGACGTCGATTTCGCCCGAGCACGGCATCGTGAACGCCGCGCCGTTCAGTTATTTCAATATGATCAGCTCGGAGCCGCCGCTCGTGGCGATCTCCGTCGTTCGCCGCCCGACGGGCGAGATGAAAGACACGGCGCGCAACGTGACCGAACACGGCGAATTGGTCGTGCATATCTGCGACGAGACGTTGGTCGAAGAGATGAACAAGACGGCCGCGATGCTGCCGCCGGGAGAAAGCGAGATCGATCTGACGCGTCTTACGCTGACCGGCAGCGAGGCGGTAAGCGTGCCGGGGATCGCGGAAGCGAAGGTTCGCCTCGAATGCCGCCTCGAATCGCATGTTCCGATCAAAGCGGACGACGGACGGATCACGCACGATCTGCTGATCGCCCGCATCCTGCGATTCCGGCTCGACGAGTCGATCTACGACGAAGAACACGGTTACGTGCTGACGGAAAATCTGCGTCCGGTCGCCCGTCTGGCGGGCAACGAATACGCCGAGCTGGGACGCTTGTTCGCGATCGCCCGTCCGACGCAGCCCGGCGGCGGGGTATAAGCGCAGCCGCCGCGCTCGAAGGTCTGCGTCCGGCCGGCAAGGCGGATGCAGACCTTGCCGCCTCCACGACGAAAAATCCGCTCCGACCGCCGCAGGTGCGGGGACGAAGCGGATTTTTTACGGCGAAACGATCCGAACGGATTACAGAATCGGCGACAGCAGGCGCGTGAACGATTCGAGGAGCTTGCGAAGCAGCGGACGCAGCTTATACTGCTCGACGGTCAGCACTTCGCTGTCTTCCATGTCTTTGCGGAACAGCGCTTCGAGCTCGCCGGCTTTCTCGGAATCGTAGAGGATCGCGTTGACTTCGAAATTCAATTTGTAACTGCGGATATCCATATTGGCCGTACCGACGGAAGCGAGACGCCCGTCGACGACCATCGTTTTGGCGTGCAGGAAGCCTTTTTTGTACAGATAGCAGTTGACGCCCAGATCCAGCAGTTCGCCGAGATACGAATACGACGCCCAATAGACCATCTTGTGATCGGGGACTTTGGGAATCATGAGATGCACTTCGACGCCCGACAGGATCGCCATCTTGAGGGCGGTCATCATGCTCTCGTCGGGAATGAAATACGGCGTCTGGATCATGATCGTGTCGCGCGCTTCGTCCATCATCTTGATGTAGGCCAGCTTGATCGTCTCGCGGCTCTGATCGGGACCGCTGGAGATGATCTGCGCGCCGACTTTGCCGGTAAACGGACGGTCGACGGACAAGAACAGATTCTCGGGCAGCTTCTGCTTGACGGACAAACTCCAGTCGTGCAGGAAAATGGCGTGCATCTGGATCAGCGCCGTGCCTTCGATCCGCAGATGGGTATCGCGCCAGTACCCGAACTTTTTGACTTCGCCCAAATACTCGTCTCCGACGTTGAAGCCGCCGATATAGCCGCACGCGCCGTCGATGATGACCAGTTTGCGGTGGTTGCGGTAATTCATCTTGAAGTTGATGAACGGAATCCGCGACGGGAAGAACGGAGCGGCCACGCCGCCGGCTTCGCGAAACCCGCGCAGGAAACGGCGGGTGACCTTCTTGCTGCCCCAAGCGTCGTAGAGCACGCGCACTTCGAGTCCTTGCTTGGCTTTCTCGGTCAGGGCTTGGATCATGCGCTGGCCCAGACGGTCGTTCTGCCAAATATAATATTGAACATGAATGTAGCGTTCCGCCCGGGCGATGTCCGCGAGCAGCGCGTCGAACTTCTCTTTGCCGTCCGCGTAGACTTTGACTTCGTTATCCTGCGTATACAGCGAGAAGTCGCCGACCATGTTCATATGCAGCAGCTCGCGGTAGCGGGCCGTGCGCGGATCGTTGAACGGAAGCTTGTCGTCGAGCAGCTGCTGCCGCTGGACGGAGATGCCGGGCAGCAGGATTTTCTCTTGTTCCCGGAACTGGTAACGTTTGATCTTGCTCAAGTTCTGACCGAGGAACAAGTACAGAACGAATCCGACGATCGGCAGGAAAAAAAGCACCATCAACCAAGCCCAAGTGACGCCGATATCGCGTCTCTCCAGAAAAACGACGGTGAGCGCGAGCAGCAAGTTCAGCACGAGCAGGAACCATGGAGCATGGCTAAACCAATATAATTCCAATAACAGCGACCTCCGCTTTCGATTAAGAGTGCATTGATTTCGGTATCCTCATTATAGGTAGAGGGTTCCGAATATACCACAGTTTGTTTATACACGAGCCGGTAGGCAAGCCGTACAACCCAATATTCTAACCGATTGTGAGCAATAAGTGAACAATTCGGGATGTTTATCGGGCATAAAAGTCGAAAAAGCTTCAAACGTAGCCCGAACGGGCCATTCGTGAGCGGCGTCTTTTGTTTAAAATTTAATAGAAAGCTCGCGCCGCGAGGACGGAAGGCGGGATCGAACGATGAGTTACAAACAGATCAAATGGTTGATCTTGTTTCTGCCGACGGTAGTCGTCGGCGTGTGGGAGTACGTCCGGCATCAATTTCTGATGCCGGTTCTCTCCATGAACGCCGGCAACGTCTTGACGCCGGTATTGGTATTCGTGGTCAGTATCACGCTGCTGCGCCGGCTGTTCGGCATGCTGGAGCGCATGCAGCGCGAACTGGAACAGGCCCGCGCGGCCAAAGCGAATCTGGAAGCGCGCGAAGAATTGGCGCGCGAACTGCACGACGGCATCGCGCAGTCGCTGTTCCTGCTGTCGGTCAAGACCGACCGCATGGAACGGCGCGCCGCCGAAGCCGGGCTCGGCGAAGAACTCGACGCCGTGCGCCGCACGGTCCACGAAGTGGACCGTTACGTTCGCCAAGCGCTGGCGAACCTGCGCGAGCCTGCGAAGCAAGCGGGCGCTTCGTCCGCGGCGCTGCCCGCGGACGGCGCTCGGCCTGCCGCGCGGCCGGGTTCCGCGGCCGCGACGCCGGCCGAAGGCGGCGAGG
>NZ_NJDE01000015.1 GCF_002205895.1 Saccharibacillus sp. O23 | reverse complement strand
TTTGTATCTGTATCTATTTTAGTTTGTGTAATCTCTTGTTCTTTCATTCTTTTTTTTTTTTTTAATTGGTAAGACCCCTTGTAGACGACGAGGTAGATAGGCTGAGGGTGGAAGCGCAGCAATGTGTGGAGCTGATCAGTACTAATCGGTCGAGGGCTTATCCTACAGACTTTCCGAAGGAAAGTCACATCGGAAGCATACGCTTTGGATGGACTTCCTCGAAAGTCACTTCGATGACGCGAAGAGATCGTTTCGGATCCAGTTTTCAAGGTGCAAACCTTGTACCGGCTTGCTTTGTAAGCCTGAGAGTGGCAAACACTCGCGTTTGCTGCGCAAGAACTGTTTGGAGAGATACCCAAGTGGCTATAAGGGGACCCTCTGCTAAGGGGTTAGACTGCGTTAGCGGTGCGAGGGTTCGAATCCCTCTCTCTCCGCCATTCCTTCTTATTAAATAGAAGAGAATCGGCATCTGTAATATGGCGGTGTAGCTCAGCTGGCTAGAGCGTACGGTTCATACCCGTGAGGTCGGGGGTTCGATCCCCTCCGCCGCTATCTTATCTTTATTCCCATGGAGGCTTAGCTCAGCTGGGAGAGCATCTGCCTTACAAGCAGAGGGTCGGGGGTTCGATCCCCTCAGCCTCCACCATTCATACGCCGGTGTAGCTCAATTGGTAGAGCAACTGACTTGTAATCAGTAGGTTGGGGGTTCAAGTCCTCTCGCCGGCACCATTTAACTGGCCTGGAACTGTGGTGTAGAGGCCTAACATGCCTGCCTGTCACGCAGGAGACCGCGGGTTCGAATCCCGTCAGTTCCGCCATTTAATTTAATTGCATAGCTGGTTTTATGGAGTATGGCTCGGTAGCTCAGTTGGTAGAGCAAAGGACTGAAAATCCTTGTGTCGGCGGTTCGATTCCGTCCCGAGCCATCTTTATATTGTGGAGGCTTAGCGAAGTGGCCAAACGCAGCAGACTGTAAATCTGTTCTCTCCGAGTTCGGTGGTTCGAATCCATCAGCCTCCACCAGTTTTTGAGAGCCATTAGCTCAGTTGGTAGAGCACCTGACTTTTAATCAGGGTGTCGAAGGTTCGAGTCCTTCATGGCTCATCAAGAAGCCGTGTTCCGTTTTGACGGAATGCGGCTTTTTTGCATTTTCGTGCAATTCGGCATGAATTCGACATTATGTTAAGATAAAAGAAAACGGGTGTTGGAGGTCATGCGATGAACATGCAGGAAGTCCGCAGCCGGCTGGAATCGATCATCGGCAAGCCGGCGGAACTGGTCAGAATAGAGAATTCCCGGTGGCAGCGTCTGCTGCAAGCGGTTGAAAATATGCAGGGCAGGGATGAAGAAACGATCGCGGCCGAGCGGCAGGGCATCGTTGCGGAAGGAGCGACTTGGTTTCCGCTGCGTGCCGTTTCTGCGTCGGAGCCTGAGCGGGTCTCGGAAGAATGGCTTTTTCGCATCGACGAGGATCGGCTTGAACCTTCGGTTCGCCAGTTGATCGCTCTTTTGGCGCAATCCGTTTCGGTCGATTGGACAGAAGGAATTGCTCAGAAGGCGGAGAGCGGCGTTCAGCAGCTCGGATATTGGTTGGCCGAACAGCTCGAACACGGAGAATCGCCGCAAGAGCTGCCGGACATGCTGGTGTTGAAAAGCCGCCTTTTTACCGAGATGATTCCGTTTCTGCTGATCTGCGAAGGGGCTCAGAACACGTTGGGCGGCTACGAAGAACTGCATCAGCTCTTGTCGACGTTCTTGGAGCGCGAAGTGCTGGTCGTGCCTCTGCACGACCGGGAATGGCTGCTGCTGGTCGATCGCTTGGACGTGCTCGAAGTGTCCGAGGAACGCGAGGACGAAGAGTCCGATCAAGAACTGCTGGAAGCGTTCGGGCTCGGCCTGTACGAATTGATCGCCAGCGAATGGACGGGGATCTTCAACCTGTCCGTGTCCGAACCTTTGCAGCCGGCTCACGGCTTGGTGCCTGCGCTTCGTCTGCTTCGGGAGAGCGTCTATTTGGGCAAAACGTTTCATGTGACGCGTCACGTCCATCTTCCTTGGGAACTGGGCGTGGAGAGGTTGGTATACGGAATTCCGGCCGTTCAGCGCGAGCGTTTCATGGAAGAGTTCGAGGGATTGGACGCGATCTTGGCGGACGGCGAAACGCTGACGACGCTGGAGACTTTCTTTCAGATGAACTGCAACGTGAGCGAGACGGCGAAGCGGTTGTACGTTCACCGGAACACGCTCATCTATCGATTGGACAAGGTGAAACAAGAGACCGGATTGGACGTGAGGAACTTCGGAGATGCCGTATTGATGAAACTTGCGGTGCTATTGGATAAAGTGACAAAAGACTGAGGCGATTTTTGTGCAGTTTGCGAATAGCCAGGAAAGCGTATTCAGTTTAAGATAGGAACAGGTCAACAGAAAGCAACTCAGCTCTATACACATATCCTACTCATAGGGAGGCAACACTTCATGGCTGGTGTACGCTTAGAACATATCTACAAGAAATACGCAGGTTCCGACAAAGCAACGGTAATCGACGTTAACCTTGATATCAAAGACAAAGAATTCCTCGTACTGGTCGGACCGTCCGGCTGCGGTAAATCGACGACTCTCCGCATGATCGCGGGCCTGGAAGAAATCTCCGAAGGCAAACTGTACATCGGCGACCGCGTCGTGAACGACGTAGCTCCGAAAGACCGCGATATCGCGATGGTATTCCAATCCTACGCTTTGTATCCGCACATGGACGTATACTCGAACATGGCATTCGGTCTGAAACTGCGTAAGGTGAAGAAAGAAGAAATCGAAAAACGCGTACGCGAAGCTGCGAAGATCCTCGACATCGAGCACCTGCTCGATCGTAAACCGAAGGCTCTCTCCGGCGGTCAACGTCAACGGGTAGCCTTGGGCCGCGCGATTGTCCGCGATCCGCAAGTCTTCCTGATGGACGAACCGCTCTCCAACTTGGACGCCAAGCTGCGCGGCCAGATGCGTGCCGAAATCACGAAACTGGTTAAACGCCTTGAAACGACTTGCATCTACGTAACGCACGACCAGATCGAAGCCATGACCATGGGCGATCGCATCGTCGTTATGAAAGACGGCATCATCCAACAGGCAGCTCCGCCGGAAGAACTGTACAACAACCCGACGAACATCTTCGTTGCCGGTTTCATCGGTTCCCCGACGATGAACTTCATCAACGGCAAACTGGTTGACCAAGGCGGTGCGTTGCACTTCCAAGCGAACAACCTGGACGTCGAAATTCCGCGCGGCAAAGCGCAAATCCTGCGCGACAAATCCATGGTCGGCAAAGAAGTCATTCTGGGCCTGCGTCCGGAAGACATTCACGAAGAGCCGGTATTCCTGGAAGCTTCGCCGAACACGATCTTCGCCGCTAACGTTGACGTTACCGAGAACCTCGGTCACGAAATGCTGCTCTACCTGAGCGGTCTGGGCAACGACACGACGATCGCGCGCGTAGACGGCCGTTCGAGCGTTCGCGAAGGTTCGCAAGTTCGTCTGGCAATCGACATGAACAAAGTACACGTCTTCGACAGAGAGTCGGAAGTCAACGTCTTCTACGACGCGAAGTAATTCCGTTTCTTGTCCGAGCGAACATAACGGGCCGCCCTCTTCGGGCGGCCTTTTCGCGTCGAACGCGGGCGAACGGACATTGCTTTCAACAGACATTTCCTTTACGATGAGTAGGATAGCGGCAAAAAGTTGCCGTACGTTTTCATACCAGAACGACCATGAGAAGGGAAGATTACGGAATGGCTAAAAAGGTAAAGGTCGCCGAGCTGGTTCAACAATTTCAATTTGAAGTCGTAGCGGGCGAACAAGGACTGAAACGTCCGATCTCCGTCGACGACTTGAACCGGCCGGGACTCGAAATGGCTGGATATTTCGAATATCATTCGCCGGAACGCGTTCAACTGCTGGGTAAGACAGAATTGACTTTCTATCATATGCTCTCGAAAGAAGATAAACTGGATCGGATGAGTCGGCTCTGCAACGAAGAGACGCCGTGCATTATCGTGACCCGGTCTTTTGACGTGCCCGAAGAACTGATTCAGCTCGGCGCGGAACGCGAGATTCCGATCCTGCGCAGCGGAATGTCGACGACCAGTCTGGCGAGCCGCGTAACCGATTTCTTGGAACGCAAACTGGCTCCGACCACGACCATTCACGGCGTTCTGGTGGACGTGTACGGCGTCGGCATCATCATCACGGGCAGCAGCGGCATCGGCAAAAGCGAGACCGCGCTCGAACTGGTTAAACGCGGACATCGCTTGATCGCCGACGATGCGGTCGAGATCCGTCAAAGCGCCGATAACCAGCTCGACGGTACGGCTCCCGAATTGATTCGCCACCTGCTCGAAATTCGCGGCGTCGGCATCATCAACGTCATGACGTTGTTCGGAGCAGGCGCGATCCGCAATCACAAACGGATCACGCTGGTCGTACGTTTGGAGAACTGGCAGCCGGATAAGCAGTATGACCGCTTGGGGCTCGACGAAGAGACGACGCGCATTATCGATACGGACGTGCCGCTCGTGACGGTTCCGGTTCGCCCGGGACGAAACTTGGCGGTCATCATCGAGGTAGCCGCCATGAACTTCCGTCTGAAACGCATGGGTTACAATGCGGCGCAGCAGTTTACGCATAAGCTGACCGCGACGATTGCCGATGATATGGACGATCTGGACTAAGGAGGGCTAACAGGATGGGAGCATTACTGGCGATCGATCCGATCGCCTTCAAAATCGGCTCGCTGTCGGTGCACTGGTACGGCCTGATTCTGGGTCTGGGCGCTATCGTCGGCATGCTGATCGCGATGAGGGAAGGCAAACGCTTCGGACTGCCGCAGGAATTGTTTATGGACATTCTGCTGTTCGGCGTTCCGTCGGCCATCATCTGCGCGCGGATCTACTATGTCGCTTTCCAATGGGATCAGTACAAGAACGATCCGCTCAAAGTCTTCGCGATCTGGGAAGGCGGCATCGCCATCTACGGAGCGCTGATCGGAGCCGTGATCTGTGCCGTCATCTATACCCGCATCAAGGGTTACAGTTTCTGGCGCATCGCCGATCTCTGCGCGCCGGGCTTGCTTGCCGGGCAGCTGATCGGACGCTGGGGCAATTTCGTCAATCAGGAAGCGTACGGCGGCGAAACGACTGAAGGTTTCTTGCGCGGAACGCTGCATCTGCCTGACTTTATCGTGAATCAGATGAACGTCGAAGGCATCTATCGTCATCCGACTTTCTTGTACGAATCGTGCTGGAACATCGTCGGCATCATTCTGATCTTTATTATCCGCCGCCGCAAGTTCGTTCGGGCGGGAGAGATCTTTATCGGATACTTTATCTGGTACGCGATCGGCCGATTCTTTATCGAAGCGCTTCGTACGGACAGCTTGGCGTTCCATGGTCCGTCTTGGCTGGCTTCGCTTATTCACGGCATGTGGACGCCGATGACTTGGTTCGGTTTCCAAGAAGGGTATCTGGATCCGGCTTACGGCAATATCCGCATCTCGCAGCTTCTGGCGATCGTCTTCTTCGTGGTCGCGATCGTGCTCATTATCGTTCGCCGCAAGAACGGCCAAGCCAATATCCGTTACTCGGATCCGATCGTCTCGTCGAAGATTCAGAATGCTCCGGCAGCGATCGACGAGAAGCATCGCGTAGAAGGCGTTTCCGCGGAATCCGTCCCGACTCACGGCAGAACGCATGCTCCGGAGTCCGCCGATCCGGCTTCGGCCGACAAGTCCGATAGTTCAGCGCCTCCGGGCGAAGACTCTGCGCGCAAGGAGTGAGCGACATCATGAATCCGGCGATCAAGACCGTGCTGTTCGATTTGGACGGCACGATTATCGATACGAACCAGCTCATTATCGATTCTTTTATGAATATCATGCACGACGTGCCGCTGACGCGGGAGACCATTATCCCGCATATGGGCACGACGCTGCAAAACCAACTTCGGGTGTTCTCCGGTCTGGAGGACGTCCGCGAGCTGGAGAAAGCTTATCGCACCTACAATCTGGCGCATCACGATTCGATGGTCAAGCCTTTTCCGCATGTGCAGGAGGTCGTGCAGGATCTTTATGCGGCGGGCATCCGCCTCGGCGTGGTGACGACGAAGATTCGTCCGACCAGCATGAAAGTGCTGGAAATGTTCGACCTTTACCGCTATATGGACGCCGTAATTACGGTGACGGACGTCGAGAATCCGAAGCCGCATGCCGAACCGGTGCTCAAGGCGCTCGAACGGATGGGAGCCGATCCCGAAACGGCGCTGATGGTCGGCGACAGCCCGGCCGATATCCGCTCCGCGCAGAACGCCGGCGTGCGCTCGGCGGCGGTAGCTTGGTCGCTCAAAGGCGAATCGGTCCTGTCCGGCTATAACCCCGATTACATGCTTCATGACATGCGGGATCTGTACAAGCTGACCGGAACGGAGCGTAGGGAAGCATGAGAAAAACGGAGCGCCATTTCGTCGAAGAAGGTCCTAACGCGCTGCGTCAGATCTATAAGACGGTGAGTCCTTGGAAAGGCGTCAAAAACTTCGTTTTCATCCAGTTGGCCCGCTATTGTCCGATCTTGGAGTTGAAGAATTGGATCTATCGCCGTATCCTCCACATGAAAGTGGGCCGGGATACGGCTTTCGGCCTTATGGTGATGGTCGACGTCTTCTTCCCGGAGAAGATCGCGATCGGACGCAATACGGTGATCGGATACAATACGACCATTCTGGCGCACGAATATCTGATCCGCGAATACCGGCTCGGCGAAGTGATCATCGGAGACGAAGTGATGATCGGCGCGAACTGTACCATTCTGCCGGGCGTAACGATAGGCGACGGCGCGGTCGTTGCCGCGGGATCGGTCGTTCACAAAGACGTCGAGCCGGGAACGTTCGTCGGCGGCAATCCGCTAAGGATCATCGAACGCAAAAATCCTTGAATATTCGACCTGAACCGATTCAATGCCTCTTCAAATAGCTTAATATTCCCTGAAAGTCCCTATCTGATAGGCCTGCCTCTCTTTTTGTCGGGTATAATGGAAAGATGACCTCTTTGCGGATGGCATCGGGCCGTCTCGCGAAAAGCCTGCGGTTCGGCCGGAGTAAGGCTCTATAAGCCGGAGACAAACCGGATGGCTTGAAGCAGGCGTCCGGGGAAGGGAGCAATCGATTTGAGTACTGTTTCGATCAAAAAAGAACGGCTGCCGCAGCTGGATACGTTCCGCGCGTTGGCGATTCTCGGCGTGATTCATGTACATGCCACGTCGGCTGCCGTTTTTGAGTCGGTTGATCTGAAAGCTTTTTATCTGATCAACTTTCTAAATGTATTTTTCCGTTACGGGACGCCCGCGTTCATCATGTTGAGCAGCTTCGTGCTGTTCTATAATTACTACGACCGTCCGTTGACGGGCAAATTGGTAAGAGGGTTCTACAAAAAACGCATCTTGTACATTCTTCTGCCGTACTTTCTGATCTCGGCCGTCTACTTCGTCTATAAGATGCACGTGGCCGGTACGCTCGGCACGGAGTCGTACGAGACGATGCTGCCTCGTTTCTGGAAAAACCTGCGGGAAGGCACGGCCTATACGCATCTGTATTTCGTTTATATCAGCGTGCAATTCTATATTCTGTTTCCGCTGCTGCTGCTGTTGTTCAAGTCTTGGAAAGGGTTCGCCCGTTGGGCTATCCCGATCGGACTCGTGCTGCAATGGGCTTTCGTATTCTGGAATCGGTACGAGCTGCAATCGCAGACCAAAGCCAGCTACGCCATTACATATCTCTCCTACTATATGATCGGCGCGGTGTTGGCGATCCATTTCGACAAGATCCGCGGCTGGCTGATGAACGATGCCAAAAAGCTGTCGCCGACGGCGCGGTCATGGAATGCGGCGCTCTGGATCTCTTGGCTGCTGGTCGTGATCATGCATGTCTGGTTCTATCAGGAGATTCGGCTGGGGCATATCGCGCCGAGCTCGCTGTATTACGAGCTTCTATGGAATCTTCATACGATGCTGACCGCCATGGTGCTGATGAGAGCTTCGTTCGTCTTGTATCGCCGGGCGCCGAAAGCGATCGTGAGATGGCTGACCCGGCTCGGCGAGCTGTCGTTTGCCGTGTATCTGCTGCATCCGCTCGTATTGGGTTTCTATCGGGAAACGAAAGGCTGGTTCTTCGATCATGTTCAAATAGGTTCCGTGACGTATTTCGCGTGGGTTTGCGGAGGAACGGTCGTTTCGCTGGCCGTCTCTTGGATTTTCGCGCAGGCGGTTATGCGCTGGATTCCGGGATCTTGGATACTGATGGGAAGCGTTCCGTATTCTCTGCGAAAAAAAAAGAAGAAATCGGAAAAGGCGGTAAGCCGATCTCAGTCTCAGCCTAGCGCCTAAATCGAAATCGCGTAACGGAAAAATCTACGGAAAACTGGGAGCCGAAAGGCTCTCTTTTTCTTTGAAGAAAGAGGCTGCGCATTGACTGCGACGCGGACAAAATGCTAAGATAACCGTACGCTTTATTTTACTACCATGTTATCACTGTACCATATTAAAGCAATTAATGAACGTTATCCGTTCGGACGCGGGTTGCCCGGCGCTCGCCTTTCCGATATGGTGGTATAAATAGAGATCTGGAGCCGAAATCAGACAATAATTCAGAGGTGAAATCAATGTCCAAACCGAAAGGATTCGAAAAGCCGATCGGCGTTCGGGATTATCTGCCGCGCGCGACCAAAGGTCTGCGCCGCATCGAACGCAGCGTGCTGGACTGCATGTCGAATTGGGGCTACGAGCCGATCAAGACGCCGACGATCGAATATTACGATACGGTCGGGATCGCCAGCTCGACCTCGGACCGCAAATTGTTCAAGCTGCTCAATAACAGGGGGCAAACGTTGGTGCTGCGCTCCGATCTGACCGCGCCGATCGCGCGCGTCGCTTCTTCGCTGCTGCGGGAAGAGCCGCTGCCGCTGCGGCTCTCGTACCACGCGAACGTGTTCCGCGCCATCGAAGAAGAAGCGGGACGCGAAGCGGAATTCTTCCAGACGGGAGTCGAGCTGATCGGCGACCGCTCGCCGGAGGCGGACGCCGAGGTCGTGGCGCTCGCGATCGCTTCGCTTCAGGCCGCCGGCGTGAAGACGTTCAAATTCGCGCTCGGGCATGTCGGGTTCTTGAACGGATTGTTCGACGAGGCGCTGCCGGAACGCTCGGAGGACCAGCAGGCGCTGAAGGAGCGCCTGCTGCACCGCGATTACGTCGGCTTCCGCGAACATGCGGAAGCGCTGGGCCTCAACCGAGAGCAGCAGGAAGAGCTCGAAGGCATCCTGCGGCTGCGCGGCGGCCGCGAAGTCTGCGAGCAGGCGGGGGCGTTGACGCAGAATCCGTTGGCGCTGGAATCGCTGGATCATCTTCGCCGCGTCTGGGAAGTGCTGGCCGACTACGGCGTGTCGGAACATGTGCTGATCGATCTGACGATGATCGGGGACTTCTCGTACTATACGGGCATGGTATTCGAAGGCTATGCCGCCGAATTGGGTTTCCCGGTCTGCAGCGGCGGCCGCTACGATAATCTGCTGCGGCAGTTCGGCCGCGACGAACCGGCTACGGGCTTCGCGCTCAAGACGAGTCGGATTCTCGACGGTCTCAAAGATCCCGCGCCGGAAGAACAGCTTCCGGTGCTGGTGCTCTACGACGCCGAAGGGCGGGCGGAAGCCCTGGCGGAAGCCGGCCGGCTGCGCAGCGCCGGCGCGGCCGCGGTGACGCGGCTGGCCGAAGCGGACGGCTTCGGCGCGGAGCAGGCGGCCGCGGACAGCGGCAGATACAGCCGCGTGCTGCGGTATACGGGTTCGGCCGTCAGATCCGAATAGAAGATCATAATGAAGAGGTATTTTTATAGAAGAAAGCCGAACATAAGCAAAAGGAGGAGAGCGTGATGGGAGAAGTGCTGAAGGTCGCGATGCCGAAAGGGCGAATCTATAAGAAAGCGGCCGAGCTGTTCCGCGAAGCGGGCATCTTTATTCCGGACGACGTGGACGATTCGCGCAAACTCGTGATTCCCATTCCGGAAGCGAACATGGAATTCATCATGGCGAAGCCGGTCGACGTGCCGACTTACGTGGAATACGGCGTAGCGGATATCGGGATCGTCGGCAAAGACGTGCTGCTCGAAGAGAATCGGGACGTATACGAACTGCTGGATCTGGGCATCGCCAGATGCCGGATGTCGGTAATCGCGCTGCCGGATTGGAAACCGGGCATTCATCTGCGGGTCGCGACCAAATATCCGAACGTGGCGGCGCGCTATTTCCGCGAACAAGGCGAGCAGGTCGAAGTCATCAAGCTGAACGGCTCGATCGAATTGGCGCCGCTGATCGGTCTGGCCGACCGTATCGTCGATATGGTCGAAACGGGGCAGACGCTCAAAGATAACGGATTGGTGGAACGGGAAAGCATCTTCGGCATTACGAGCCGCCTGATCGCGAACCGCGTCAGCTACCGGATGAAAAACGACGAGATTCAACAGCTGTGCGATCGGTTGGAGAAAGTGATGCCGAGCCCGAGCGCGGCGAGATCTTGAATCTTCACCGGCTCTGTGCACGGAGATAGACGGTCGGCGATGTAGGGCCGACAATCCCGAAAGAGCGAGGAAGCGGGAAAAAATGCATGTCCGAGAACCGGGCATCGAACGAAAATAGACGGCGGCAGGGCGTGAGGTTCGTGATCGCCGCCGATCAAAAGCGGGAGGAACGAACATGAAGATTGTACAGGCGGCGGAGTTCGATCTGCGCCGGGACGTGGAATACGGTTCGGAGGAGCAGATCGCCACGGTCAAACGAATCGTCGGCGATATCAAATCGGAAGGCGACGCGGCGCTGCTGCGGTACACGGAGCAGCTCGACCGGACGACCTTGTCGTCTTCGCAGCTTCGCGTGACCGAAACGGAACTTCAGGAAGCGTACGGCCGCGTCGAAGCTTCGTTCGTCGAAGCGATCGCGGCGGCCGCGGCGAATATCCGCGCGTTCCACGAGCGCCAGAAGCGCAATTCGTGGATGGAGCTTCAGCCGGACGGCGGGCTGCTCGGACAGATCATCCGCCCGCTGCGCCGGGTCGGGGTGTACGTGCCGGGCGGCAAAGCCGCCTACCCGTCCTCCGTCTTGATGAACGTGATTCCCGCCCAAGTCGCGGGCGTGCCGGAGATCGTGATGGTGACGCCGCCGGCGACGGGCGGCCGGGAAGGCATCGACCCGTACATTCTGGTCGCTGCGGCCGAAGCGGGCGTGACCGAGATCTACCGGGTCGGCGGCGCGCAGGCGATCGCGGCGCTGGCTTACGGCACGGCGAGCATCGACCGGGTCGACAAGATCTGCGGGCCGGGCAATATCTACGTCGCGCTGGCGAAGCGCGAAGTGTACGGGCTGGTCGATATCGACAGCTTGGCCGGTCCGAGCGAGATCGTGGTCTTGGCCGACGAGACGGCCGATCCGGAATACGTGGCGGCCGACCTGCTGTCGCAGGCCGAACACGACGAATTGGCTTCGGCGATTCTGGTGACCACGTCCGAGCGGCTCGCGCAGTACGTCTCCGCCGAAGTCGAGCGGCAGCTCTCGCTGCTGCCGCGCGAGACGATCGCGCGCGCTTCGATCGAGAACTACGGCGCGATCATCGTGACGGGCACGATCGAGGAAGGCATCGACGTCGTGAATCGGCTGGCTCCGGAACACCTCGAGGTTATGGTACAGAACGCCGTCGATTACCTCGGCCTGATCGAGAACGCGGGCGCGATCTTCCTCGGTCCTTACAGTTCCGAGCCGGTCGGCGATTATTTCGCCGGTCCGAACCATATCATTCCGACCAACGGCACGGCGCGCTTCGCTTCGCCGGTGGACGTGGACGATTTTATCAAGAAGTCGAGCCTGATCCAGTACAGCAAGCAGGCGCTGCTGAAGAACGCGGCGACGATCATGGAGCTGGCGCGGCGCGAAGGTCTGGAAGGCCACGCGCGGGCGATCGAGGTGCGCGTGAAGAAGGAAGGCCGTTTCGAAACGAACGAAACCGAGGGTTGAGTCTGCGGCCCGATAACCATAAACGAGCAACGAATAGCGTATAAGGTATAGCGCAGCGGCGAACGCCGCAAGGTCGCGAATCGACCGAAGAAAAAACGAACGGGGGCGGCAATCATGACGGAAGCCAATCAGGGAAGCGCGCGCAGCGCGGAGATCGCACGCAAAACGAACGAAACGGATATCAAGCTCGCGTTCGGCGTGGACGGCAGCGGAGTATCGGAGATTTCGACAGGAGTTCCTTTTCTCAACCATATGCTCGACCTGTTCACGAAACACGGGCAGTTCGATCTGAAAGTGGACGCGGACGGCGATATCGACATCGACGACCACCACACGGTCGAAGACATCGGCATCTGCCTCGGCAATGCGCTGCTGCAATCGCTCGGCGACAAACGCGGCATCAAGCGTTACGCCAACGTGTTTATCCCGATGGACGAAGCGCTGGCGCAGGTCGTCATCGACGTGAGCGGACGGCCGCATTTCGAATATCGCGCGGAATACCCGTCGAATCTGGTCGGGACTTTCTCTACGGAGATGGTGCACGAGTTCTTGTGGAAATTCGCGCTGGAGTCGCGGATCACGCTGCACGTCATCGTGCACTACGGACGCAACACGCACCACATGATCGAAGCGGTGTTCAAAGCGCTCGGCCGCGCGCTCGACGAAGCGACGTCGATCGATCCGCGCGTGACGGGCATCCCGTCCACGAAAGGAGTGCTGTAGCATGACCATCGCCATCGTCGACTACGGCATGGGCAACCTGCACAGCGTCAGCAAGGCGGTGGAGCGGCTCGGCTACGAATACCTCATCACCGGCGACGAACGCGAGATCATGGAAGCGTCCGGCGTGCTGCTGCCCGGCGTGGGCGCTTTCGGCGACGCGATGAGCCATCTGCGGGACACGGGGCTCGATCTGGTGACGCGTCGCGCCGCCTATGACGGCAAGCCGCTGCTCGGCATCTGTCTCGGCATGCAGCTTCTGTTCGACGGCAGCGAGGAGCACGGCGACCATCAAGGATTGGGGCTGCTGCCGGGACGCGCCAAGCGTTTCGAAGCCGGAGCGCTCAAGGTTCCGCATATGGGCTGGAACAAGCTCGATTTTACCCGCAAAGACGAGCCGCTGCTGAACGGACTGGAAGAAGGGCATGTCTACTTCGTCCATTCGTATCATGTCGAACTGGGCGAACCGGGCGATCTGATCGCCTCGGCCGATTACGGGCTGCCCGTGACGGCGATCGTCGGACGCAAGAACGTCTACGGCATGCAGTTCCACCCGGAGAAGAGCGGGGAGCTGGGCATGAGCCTGCTGCGCAATTTCTTGAAGCTGTCCGAAGGACAGGCCTGACGCGCGAAGCGAATTCTATCCATTTTGACAAGGAAAAAGGAGAATAGATATGACGGCATTCACGATCTATCCGGCAATCGATATTCGCGGCGGCAAATGCGTGCGGCTGCTGCAAGGCGATTACGCGCAGGAAACGGTGTTCAACGAAAGCCCGCTCGATGCGGCCAAACAATGGGAAGCGCTCGGCGGACAATTTGTCCACTTGGTCGATCTCGACGGAGCCAAAGCCGGCCGTCCGGTCAACCACGAGCTGATCGGCAGCATCGCGTCGGCCCTGAACGTGCCGGTACAGGTCGGCGGCGGGCTGCGGACGTTCGAAGACGTGAAGCTGCTGCTGTCGCTCGGCGTAAGCCGGGTGATTCTGGGTACGGCGGCGATCGAAGACAAAGCGTTTACGGAAAAAGTACTGGCGGAATACGGCGACAAAGCGGCGATCGGCATCGATGCGCGTAACGGCTTCGTGGCGACGCGCGGCTGGCTGGAAACGTCGGAAGTGCGCGCGGAAGATCTGGCGAAAGAACTGGCGGGCAAAGGAGCCGAGACGTTCATCTTCACGGACATCTCGCGCGACGGCATGATGCAGGGCCCGAACGTCGAAGCGATTCTGAGTCTGGCGAAAGCTTCCGGCAAAACGGTCATCGCTTCCGGCGGCGTCAGCGTGCAGGAAGATCTGGAGCGTCTGGCGGCGCATGCGAACGACGGCATCGGCGGAGCGATCGTCGGCAAAGCGCTGTATACCGGCAGCATCGATCTGGCGTCCGCGCTGGCCGCGGTCAATCGTTAAAGGAAAGACGGGAAAAGGAGGAGCCGCATGCTCGCGAAACGAATTATTCCGTGTCTGGACGTCAAAGACGGACGCGTGGTCAAAGGAGTCAACTTCGTCAATCTGCGCGATGCCGGCGATCCGGTGGAACTGGCTTCGGTCTACGACCGCGAAGGCGCCGACGAATTGGTGTTCCTCGATATTTCCGCTTCGGTGGAAGGCCGGGCGACGATGGTCGAAGTCGTGCGCCAGACGGCCGGGGAGATCACGATCCCGTTTACGGTCGGCGGGGGCATCTCGCAGGTGGACGACATGAAGCGCATCCTGCGCGCCGGAGCCGACAAGACGGCGGTGAACACGGCGGCGGTACTGCGTCCGGAGCTGATCTCCGAAGGCGCGCTGCGTTTCGGTTCGCAGTGTATCGTGCTGGCGGTGGACGCCAAATACAATCCCGAATGGCAAGAATGGGAAGTGTACACGCACGGAGGGCGCAAGCCGACGGGGATCAAAGCTTTGGAATGGGTACGCCGCGCCGAACGGCTCGGAGCCGGAGAAATTCTGCTGACCAGCATGGACGCCGACGGCACCAAAGACGGATTCGATCTGGATCTCACCCGCGCGGTCTGCCGCGAAGTGTCGGTGCCGGTCATCGCTTCGGGCGGGGCGGGCAAGCCGGAACATTTCTACGACGTATTCACGGAAGGGACGGCGGACGCGGGACTCGCGGCGACGATCTTCCACTATAAGGAGATCGCGATTCCGGATTTGAAGAATCAATTGAAGCAAAAAGGAGTCGAAATCAGATGAACCGAGATACGGATATGACGGTGTCGCCCGAACAATTCGCGGCGAACGTCAAATGGGACGCGCAAGGATTGGCTCCCGCGATCGTGCAGGATGCCGAGAGCAAAGAAGTGTTGACGCTGGCCTACATGAACGAAGAATCGCTCCGCCGTTCGATCGAGTCGGGCGAGACTTGGTTCTGGAGCCGCTCGCGGCAGGAATTCTGGCATAAAGGCGCGACGTCGGGCAACGTGCAGAAAATCGTCTCGCTGAGCTACGATTGCGACGGAGACGCGCTTCTCGTCGGCGTGCGGCCTGCGGGACCGGCCTGCCATACGGGGCGGGTAAGCTGCTTCTTCAACAAGGCGGCGCTGGATGAAGGCGTCTCGGATATCGCGGCATCTTCCGCAGCCGAAGCCGGAGCGGAAAGCGAGCGCGTGCTCGGACAGGAAGCGGACGCCAGCGGACGGTTCGACGTGCTGGGCGAACTGGAACGCGTCATCGCCGAGCGTTTCGTCGAACGGCCGGAAGGCGCGTATACGACCTACCTGTTTACCAAAGGCATCGACAAGATTCTCAAAAAAGTCGGCGAAGAAGCGGCGGAATCGATCATCGCGGCCAAAAACGGCGACAACGACGAGCTGCGGCTCGAAGTCAGCGATCTGATCTATCACCTGCTGGTGCTGCTCGAAGAGCGCAAGCTGCCGCTGAACGAGATCATGCGGGAGCTGGCCGGCCGTCACGAACGTCCGCGCCGGGATCAGTATTAAGGAAAAGGACCGATCTGCGGCGGAGACCCGGCATAACCGGAGATTCCGCCGCTTTTTGTATCATTTTTTGCCAGAGGAAGGAGAAGGTTCCGCATGTTGATCGATTACCATACCCACCATGAACGCTGCGGTCACGCGGTCGGCAAGCTCGAACAGTATGTTCGGCGGGGCATCGAACTCGGCTTGGACCAGCTCGGCTTATCGGACCATATGCCGCTGATCCATGTCGATCCGGCGGCGTATTATCCGGAGATGGCGATGCCGATGGACGAGCTGCCGCGGTACGTCGAAGAAGTATTGGCGCTCAAAGAGAAATACAAAGGGCAGATTCAGATCAAACTCGGTCTGGAAGGCGATTATATCGAAGGGTACGAAGATAAGATCGAAGAGATCGTCAACGCGTATCCGTGGGATTACGTGATCGGCTCGGTGCATTTTCTCGGGGAATGGGACATTACGGACTTCCGTCAGACGGCCGGATGGGAAGGACGGAATCCGCTCGACGTCTACCGGGCTTACTACGACGCGATCGGACGCGCGTCGGGTACCGGCTTCTACGATATCGTCGGCCATTTCGACGTGATCAAACGTTTCGGCTTCGCGCCCGCGCCGGAAGAAGCGGCCGAAAAAGAAGCGATGGAAGAAGCCGCGCTGCGGAAGATTGCCGCAAGCGGCATCGCGATGGAACTGAACGCGTCGGGACTGACCAAGCCCTGCGCGGAAATGTTCCCATCGGAAACGCTGCTGCGCCGGGCGCTGACGCTGGGCGTTCCGCTGACGCTCGGGTCCGACGCGCACGATCCGGCGAAGCTGTCGGAGAATCTGGACGTCGCCCGTTCGCAGCTCGTTTCGCTCGGAGTCAGCGAAGTCGCGACGTTCGATCGCCGGGTACGGACGATGGTGCCGCTGAGCGAGTAGGCCTTACGGGTTCGGACCGGCACGGCGGACGAATCGCGACGGTCCGTTCGGAACCGCGCGAATCGCCGCCGAGGGCCGGAACGTTCAGGCAGGCGAGCGGTGCGACGTCTGAACCAAGCCAAGCAGGCTGCGGGGATAACCCCGTCAGCCTTGTTTGGCGTCGTGCGCCAAGCGAAGCCCGGCCGTTCGGCAGGACGCGAAACGGCGCGGTCAAGCGATATGGACGTTCGTCCCGATCGATAGATGCCGAAATCCTCAAGCCTTTACTTTTGCGCTACAGGCGATTGGGGTATAATCAAAAGCAGGTTAAGTTTGCCGACCCGCACGAGGCGGGTCGGCCGGTTGATGACGGAACGGACGGATGCGGCAAAGAAGCGGAAGGAAAGCTTCCGAAACGCTGCGTTCGTCGGTTCCGAAGCGATTTTTAATCAAGAGATGCGGGAGGGTGCCATGCAGCACAGGATGCGTGTATTTTCGGGATCGTCCAATCCGGGCCTGGTGGACCGGATCTGCGACAGTCTGGGCGTTACGCCGGGCAAGGTCAAGTTGACCAAATTCAAGAGCGGAGAAAGCTACGTTCATTACGAGGAGAGCATCCGCAATCTGGATGTCTTTATCGTGCAGTCGCTTTCCCATCCGATCAACGAACATTTCGTGGAGCTGCTCGTCATGATCGACGCAGCCAAGCGGGCCTCGGCGCGTACCATAAACGTGGTGATCCCGTATTACGGTTATGCGCGTCAAGAACGCAAAGCGGCGCCGCGCGAGCCGATCTCGGCCAAGATGGTCGCGGACGTGCTGACGACGGCGGGCGCGACCCGCGTCGTGACGATCGAGCTGCACGCGGCGGCGATCCAAGGATTCTTCAATATTCCGGTCGATCATCTGACTACGCTCGATCTGATCGCCAATTATTTGCGCAGCAAAAACATCGTCGATCCGGTCGTCGTATCGCCGGACGCGGGACGCGCCAAACTGGCGGAGAAGCTGGCGAACCGGCTCGACTCGCCGGTAGCCATCATGCTCAAGAAGCGTCCGTCGCATAACGAAGCGATGATCACGCACGTGATCGGCGAGGTCGAAGGGCGGACGCCGATCATCATGGAAGACTTGATCGACACCGGCTCCACGATTCTCAAAGTCGTCGAAGGACTGAAAGAACGCAACGCCAAAGATCCGATCGTATGCGCCACCCACGGCGTATTCTCGGACGGGGCGGTTCAGCGTCTCGATCATCCGAGCATCGCGGAAGTCGTGATTACCGATTCGATCGCGCTGCCGGAGGACCATTCCTCCCGCTTTACGGTGCTTCCGGTCGCGCCGATGCTGGCGCGCGCGATCCATATCATCTTGGAAGGCGGATCGCTCGCGACGCTGTTCAGCGACTCGGGGATCTGATCCGCGCGTTACGCCTGTCTCGACATTCGGCGACGTTCGGATGCCGAGCTTCGCAAAACGATGCCGAAAGAAGCGGCGGAAGCCTCCGGGCAGCCGCCGCCTTTCTGTACTTGCCGCTGTTGCGGTCGGGCGCATGTCCGCGAGCGGAGGAGCGCAGACGCAAAAAGCGCGGGACGATCGGCCGGGAAGTCGACGGAATGGAAGTATGCTATACTGGGTGGGATTCACATTTCAAGCAGAGAAAAAAGGGGGCCTTGCTCAGGTGAACGGGAACTATCAGCGTGAAGAGAGTCCGAGGCTCAACGACGTGGTTTCTTTGTCGATGGACGAAAGCTTTTTCTTCGAGAGAGCCGTCCGCGCGCTGGATCGCTACCAATATGACAAGGCGTTAAAATATTTTCGCAAAGCGGTGGAACTGAAACCGAATAATCCGGTGAACCATTGCAACATGGCGGGTATATTATCAGAGATGGGCGATTACGAAGCATCGAACGCCGTGCTGATCCATGTGCTCGAACAGGTCGATCCGACCATGATCGAGTGTCGGTTCTACATGGCGAACAACTTTGCCAATATGGAGCGGTTCGAAGAAGCTGAAGAAGCGCTGCTGGCTTATCTCGAACAAGACGAGTCGGGGCAGTTCCTGCACGAGGCCGAAGAGATGATCTCGCTGCTGCAAAACGAACTCAAACGCAAGATTCGCGACCATAACGTGCTGGCGCGCCGCGGAACGGACCGTCATGACCGCGCTCGGGCCATGCTCGAAGAAGGCCGGTTCGCGGAAGCGGCGGAGATGCTGGAACAGGTGCTCGGCGAATATCCGGATTTCGCGGCGGCGGCCAATAATCTGGCGTTGGCTTATTATTACATGGGACTGACGGAGCGCGCGCTGGAAACGGTCGAAGAAGTGCTTCGCCGCGATCCGGGCAATCTGCACGGACTATGCAATCTGGCGATCTTCCGCCGGTATTCCGGGCTGAACGGTCTCGAAGAATCCGTGCGGCTCGCGCGCCGGCTCGCGACGGTCATGCCGTTCCATCAGGAACACGCGTTCAAATTGGCGACGACGCTGGGGATTCTCGGCGAGCACGAAGCGGCTTACGGGCATTTTCGCCGGCTTCTGGCCGGCGGGGGAGACGAGGCGGGCGATGCTTCGGTTCACCATTACGGAGCCGTGGCCGCTCTGCACAGCGGCCGGTTCGACGCGGCGGAACGTCTGTGGAAGCAGACGTTGAAGCTCGATCCGGAAGCCGACGCGGCGGCTTATTATCTCGAACGCCTGCCGGAATGGCGCGAGAACGGAGTCGGCGAACCGGTGAATTACCAATACCGGCTGGACGTATCGCGCCGCGCCGAATCGGACCGGCGCTGGGAAGAACGGCCGCCGGAGGAGTCGCCGGCGATCCGCGCCGGTCTGCTGCGGACGCTGCGTTCCGGCAGCGACGAAGATAAGCGAAGCGCGATTCAAGCCTGTCGTCCGCAGGGCGACGACGAAGTGGCCGACGCGCTGCGGGCGCTGGCCGGCGACGAAAGCGAAGATTCGGAACTGCGCGGACTCGCGCGCGAGGCGCTGGGCGAGAACGAATCCGAACGCTCGGATTCGTTCGAGGGCGAAGAATCTCCCGCGCCGCCGTTCTCCCGCGATCCGGCGGAGCTGCCGGTCTGGGAGAAGCGCTGGCAGGACGTGCTCGACACGGCGATCCGCGCGTCGTGCACGCCGAGCGATTTCGGTCTGCGCCGCGATCTGGAGGCGCTCTGGACCGATTTCCTGCGCCGTCTGTATCCGGACGTGCCGGCGCTCTCGCATGTCGAAGGCTGGGCGGCGGCGCTCGATTACCTGACCGACAAGCTGCGCCGAGGCGATTCGACTTACGAAGAGCTCGGCCGCCGTTACGGCGTATCGTCTTCGACGATCGGCCGCTATGTCAAGCGCATGGATCAAGTCTGCCAGATCAAGGAACGCCAGAATCATCGCAAAGGATTACAGCAATAAACCACAGAACCCGAGGAGGATGCCTGCATGCAGAAACACAAAACCGTAGTAATCGGAACGGGACCGTCCGGTCTGACCGCGGCCATCTATCTGGCCCGCGCCAATCTGAGCCCGCTCGTCATCGAAGGGCTTCAACCGGGCGGGCAATTGACGACGACCACCGATATCGAGAATTTCCCGGGCTTCCCCGACGGCATCATGGGACCGGAATTGATGGATAATATGCGCAAACAAGCGGAACGCTTCGGCGCGGAGTTCATGAACGGCTGGGTAGACGCGGTCGATTTCTCGCAGCGTCCGTTCAAGATCACGGTCGAAGGCTCCGGCACGATCGAAGCGGATTCGGTCATTATCTCGACCGGCGCTTCGGCCCGTTATTTGGGCATTCCGGGAGAGCAGGATAATATCGGACGCGGCGTCAGCACCTGCGCGACGTGCGACGGATTCTTTTTCCGCGGCAAAAAGCTGATCGTCATCGGCGGCGGCGACTCCGCGATGGAAGAAGCCAGCTTCCTGACGCGTTTCGCGACCGAAGTGACGGTGGTGAACCGCCGCGAAGAGCTGCGCGCTTCGAAGATCATGCAGGACCGCGCGAGAGAGAACGAGAAAGTCTCGTGGGCGCTCAACCGCAAACCGCTGGAAGTCGTGGCGGGCGATACCGGGCTCAAAGGGCTGAAAGTGCTGAACAACGAGACCGGTCAAGAAGAGCTGATCGAAGCGGACGGCGTGTTCGTGGCGATCGGCCATACGCCGAACACGACGTTCCTGCAAGGGCATCTCGAGCTGGACGGACACGGTTACGTGATCGTGAAGCCGGGAACGACCGAGACCGAGATCCCGGGCGTATTCGCCTGCGGCGACGTGCAGGATACGAAATACCGTCAAGCGATTACGGCTGCGGGCAGCGGCTGCATGGCGGCGATGGACTGCGAGAAATATCTCGAAGGCAGCGTCGTGCACGATTGGAGCGAGACGCTCGACCGTTAAGTTTTGGTTTGACAGAACCGCATAAGCAAATCAACGGCAGAACGCGCAGACAGGAATCCGATCACGGAGTCTCTTGTCGGCGCGTTCTTTTTTGAAGACGGAGAAAGGAGGACAGCAGATGAACAGCGGCATTTCAGGCGGAAAGGATCGTCGTTACCTGCGGCGGGCGGAGCTGCTGCGCGAGAAGATCGAGCATCCGGACCGCTATCCGTTCGATCTGCCGGCGGTGCGGGAGTTGGAGAGCCTCGACTTTCACGAACGCGTGACTTATCTGGTCGGGGAGAACGGCGTCGGCAAATCCACGCTGCTCGAAGCGATCGCGGCCGCATGGGGATTCAATCCGGAAGGCGGCACGCTGAACTTCAATTTCGCGACGGCGGAAACGCATTCCGAACTTCATAAGCATGTCCGTTTGATCCGGGGGACTTCGCGGCCGAAAGACGGGTTCTTTTTTCGCGCGGAGAGTTATTATAACGTGGCGACCACCATCGACGAGTTGGACCGCGAAGTCTCCAAAGCTCCGAGGATCATCGACAGTTACGGCGGGCGCTCGCTGCACGAACAATCGCACGGGGAAGCTTTTTTCGCTACGTTCATGCAGCGCTTCGGGCCGAACGGCCTGTATATTCTCGACGAGCCGGAAGCGGCGCTGTCTCCGGTACGGCAGTTGGCGATGCTGACTCGGATCCACGAGCTGGCGCGAAGCGGCGGGCAGTTTATCGTCTCGACCCACTCTCCGCTGCTAATGTCGTATCCGCACTGTCGGTTGTACAATCTCACCGCTGGCGGAATCCGGGAATGCGGCGTGGAGGACACGGAGCATTATATCGTGACGCGCGAGTTTCTGAACCGCCGGGAGCAGATGTTGGAGCAGCTCCTGCAAGACGACGACTGAACGGGAACGAACGAAGCGACGGAAGCGTACGGAAAAAGAACGGCGGGCGGCGAGGAGGGGTCGTTCGTCGGAAATTCGCTGCCTTTTTCCGAAGCGGAAAAGGGAGAGGCCGAGCGCGAACCCGCGCCCCGCAAGGGGTTTCCACGCCCCCGGGCGTGCCGCGTGGCTTGCGAACGGCCAAGCAGAGAACGGGCCGAGGCCGGAAAGGGCTTTCGACCCTTGCGGGGCAAGGCTTTGCGCGCCGCCGCGCTCGCTTGACCGAACGGGGGTGTTCGCTTATAGTGGGAGACGAAGGAAACGCTTTTGGACTTACACAAAAGAAAAAAGGTGGCTTGTATTATGTCTGAAAATGTCTACGTCGGGATGGATCTGGGCGGCACCACGATCAAGGTCGGTCTGTGCAGCGAGAGCGGCGTTCTGCTGCATACTTACGAAGGGCCCACGGGAGTAGCCGAAGGTACGGAAGCGGTCATCTCCAACATGGCGGACTACGTTCGCCGGGTCGTCGAAGAGTCCTCCTATTCTTGGGAGCAACTGGCCGGAGTCGGCGCCGGAGTCGCCGGATTCACGAACGTTCGTGACGGCATCATCGTCATGGCACCGAACATAGGCTTCAAGGACGTTCCGATTCGCGCCATTCTCGAGGAGCGGCTCGGCAAGCCCGTACGGATCGATAACGATGCCAACGTCGCGGCCCTCGGCGAAGCTTGGAGCGGTGCCGGAGCGGGCATGGAGAACTGCGTATGCTATACGCTGGGAACCGGGGTCGGCGGCGGCATCATCATTAACGGCCGCATCTATCAAGGCTTCGCGGGCATGGCCGGAGAAGTGGGCCATATCTCCGTAGTGCCGGATCTCGAAGCGATTCAATGCGGCTGCGGCAAGATGGGGTGCCTGGAGACCGTCTCCTCGGCGACCGGCATCATCCGCATGGCGAAAGAAGCGGTAGAGCGCGGCGAGCGTACCTTTATCGCCGATGCGAGCGAGATCACGGCGAAGACCGTGTTCGACGCGGCGAAAGCGGGCGACGAAGTGGCGCTGCGCATCGTGAAACGCGCCGCGTTCTATCTCGGCAAATCGATGGCGACCGTCGCGGCGGTCTTGAATCCGCAGAGCTTCATCGTCGGCGGCGGCGTATCGAAAGCGGGCGACCTCTTGTTCGATCTGATTCGCGAGACGTTCGTGCAGTCGACCCCGGCTCCGCTCCAGCAAGGCGTTACGATCGTACCGGCCATGCTCGGCAACGATGCCGGCATGATCGGCGCGGCCGGACTCATGATTCGCTAAGGCTTACGACGGGCTCGTCCGTCCGATTACTTCGGGCGGACGGGCCGTTTGCCTGAATGTCGGCCCTTCGGCCAGTCAAGCCAGTTAAGGAGGAATCCCTCATGTCCGAGCTTCCAAACGAGAATACGTCGGCTTCGGCCGCGACGCTGATGATCATCACGGGAATGTCGGGAGCCGGTAAAACGATCGCCGTGCAGAGCCTGGAAGATCTGGGTTTCTTCTGCGTCGACAATCTGCCGCCGGTGCTGATTCCCAAGTTCGCGGAGCTGATCGAACAGTCGAACGGCAAGATCGCCAAAGTCGCGCTGGTGATCGACCTGCGCGGACGCGAATTTTTCGCGGCGCTGTCCGAATCGTTGGCTTATATGAAAGATCATTTCACCATCCACAGCGAAATCCTGTTCTTCGACGCCAGCGACGCGGTGCTCGTGCAGCGTTACAAAGAAACGCGCCGACGCCATCCGCTCGCGCCGGACGGCATGCCGCTCGACGGCATCCGCCTCGAACGCAAAATGCTGGAAGAACTCAAGAATTCGGCGACGCAAATCATTGATACGACCAACATGAAGCCCGCGGTGCTCAAAGAGAAGATCATTTCCCGCTTCGCGCATATGGAGAGCAACCGCTTGTCCGTCAACGTAACGTCGTTCGGGTTCAAATACGGCGTGCCGATAGACGCGGATCTGATCTTCGACGTGCGCTTCCTGCCGAACCCGCATTACGTCGATACGCTTCGGCCGCTGACCGGACAGAACAGCGACGTGTACGACTATGTCATGAAATGGCCGGAAACGCAGACCTTTTTGACCAAGCTGCTCGATATGCTGCATTTCCTGATTCCGCAGTATCGGAAAGAAGGCAAAAGCCAGGTGATTATCGGGATCGGCTGCACGGGCGGCAAACATCGCTCGGTCGCGATCTCCGAATATTTGGGACGGATGCTGGGAGCAAGCGAAACGGAGAAAGTCCGCGTCAATCACCGCGATGCCGATCGGGACCGCCACTGAGGAGTTGAATGATCATGAATACGAAACAACCGGCGCAGCGGCCCGTTAGGCGTCCGCGCATCGTCGTGATGGGCGGCGGGACGGGTCTGTCCGTCATGCTGCGGGGGCTCAAAGAGCAGCCGCTCGATATCACCGCCATCGTGACGGTGGCCGACGACGGCGGAAGCTCCGGCATCTTGAGAAACGAACTCCAGATGCCGCCTCCGGGCGATATTCGAAACGTATTAACCGCTCTCGCCGACGTGGAGCCGCTGCTCTCGGAGATGTTAAGCTACCGGTTCAAGACCGGCAACGGCTTGGCCGGGCATAGTCTGGGCAACCTGATCTTAGCCGCGATGACCGACATCTCGGGAGACTTCGTGACGGCCGTCCGCGAATTGGGGCGGGTATTCGCCGTTCGCGGACGCGTCTATCCGGCGGCGAAAGAAGGCGTCATCCTGCATGCGGAAATGGAAGACGGCACGATCGTGACCGGCGAATCCAACATTCCGGAATACGGCGGCCGGGTCAAACGCATCTTCTTGGAACCCGCGGAAGTCGAAGCGCTGCCGGAAGCCGTGCTGGCGATCCAGCGCGCCGACGCCATTCTGCTCGGGCCGGGCAGTCTCTATACGAGCCTGCTGCCGAACTTGCTCGTGCCGCAGTTGTCCGAAGCGTTCGTCGCTTCCTGCGCGGTCAAGATGTTCATCTGCAACGTGATGACGCAGCCGGGCGAGACCGACGGATTCAGCGTGGCGGACCATCTGCAAGCCGTGCACGACCATGTCGGCAGCCATCTGTTCGACTACGTGCTGGTCAACAGCGGGCATATTCCCGAAGAAGTGCAGCAGCGGTACGCGGAAGAAGGCGCGACCCCGGTCCGTCTGGATCTGGAAGAGATGGCCGGCACGAACTGCACGGTCATCGCGGATACGTTTGTCAAATACGGAACTTACCTGCGCCACGACGCGGATAAATTAAGCGAACACATCAATCGGCTGGTCGAAGATTGGATGATGCGAAAGGGGTGAACGGTCCATGTCGTTCGCGGCTCAAACCAAAAAGGAATTGACGATGGTGGAGGCGGACGCCTGCTGCGAAAATGCGGAACTGTCGGCGCTGATCCGAATGAACGGTTCGGTCCAGCTGTCCAACAAGAAAGTCACGCTCGATATTTCGACGGAAAACGCGGCAATCGCTCGTCGAATCTATTCCTTGATCAAAAAGCATTTCAAGGTGCATACCGAATTGTTGGTGCGCAAAAAAATGCGGCTCAAAAAAAATAACGTCTATATCGTTCGGATTCCGGCCGGCGTGCAGGAACTGCTGGCCGCGCTCAAGATCACGTCCGAAGGATTCCAATTCCTGCCGGGGATCAGTCCGGAGATCGTCGAGAAGAACTGCTGCAAGCGCGCGTACCTGCGCGGGGCTTTCATGGCCGGCGGTTCGGTCAACAATCCGGAAGGCTCGTCTTACCATCTGGAGATCGCCTCCATGTACGAAGAACACTGCCAATCGCTCGTCGATCTGGCGAACGAATTCAACTTGAACGCCCGCTGCATCGAACGGAAGAAAGGCTTTATCTTCTATCTCAAAGAGGGCGAAAAGATTATCGAACTGCTGAACATTATCGGAGCCCATCAGGCTCTGTTCAAATTCGAAGATGTCCGCATCATGCGCGATATGCGCAATTCGGTCAACCGGATCGTGAACTGCGAGACGGCCAACCTCAACAAGACCATCGGCGCTGCCGTTCGGCAGATCGACAACATCCGTTTCCTCCAGAAAGAGATCGGGCTGGAGAATCTGCCGGAGAAACTGCGCGAAGTCGCGGAAATCCGGCTCGCGCATCCCGAGATCAACCTCAAAGAAGTCGGCGAGATGCTGAAAGGGACCGTCAGCAAGTCGGGCGTGAACCATCGGCTTCGCAAACTCGACATTATGGCAGAGAAAATACGGGGCGGTTGACGCTGCCCCTTTTTTTGTTGGCAAATGACGCAAAGGGTTTTATACTAGTGTGCGCAACCGAAGTTATGTTATACTGAGTATAATAATGCGTTTCGTCAGGAACTTCATTTCGCATAGGGGGTAAGATTGCTCATGACCAAGCACCCGGTAGTCGTTCGACTGAAGACGGGGCTGCACGCCAGACCTGCGGCTTTGTTCGTTCAGGAAGCAAATAAATATTCTTCCGAGATTTTCGTAGAGAAGGAAGATAAGAAAGTAAACGCCAAAAGCATCATGGGGATCATGAGCCTGGCCATCAGTTCCGGCACCGAAATCCACATCAGCGCGGAAGGCGCGGACGCAGAACAGGCTGTAAACGCTTTAATCAGTCTGGTCAGCAAAGAAGAACTCGAGAACCAATAATTTTTCTTGTCCGGCGCATCCTTTTTATTCGCACACGAAGCCCTCTGAATTCTCAGAGGGCTTTACGTTTTTTAGCGGAAAAATAAATTCATACATAATATTCCATTTTGCGCAAAAATAATTTTTTCTTCCGCACCTTTATGACGTTTGAGGCGCAAGGCGGCAAGGTTAAAAAAGAGTGCCGACACGCTCGCTACGCATGCCCGGTGTTCCTTCTCGGAGCACAGCCGGGTTCCCCTTAGAAAATCGGCGCACGACCATTCGACAAAAGGAAGGGGAAATACAGTTTGAGAAAAACGAACATATGGAAAACGGCATCGGTCAAATGGACCAAAGCCGCTATGGCCGCGGCGCTTGCGCTGACGCTGCTCCCTCCGGCGGCTTCGTTCGCGGCGGAGAACCCGACCGCGCCTTCGGCGGCTTCGGCAGCCGGCGTAAGCACGGACTTGACCGCTTCGTCGGCCGTCAAGTTTTTGGATGACTTTTTCGCTCAGGACAGCATTAAGGAATTGGCTCCGGGAGCGGCCGTGGTCGTCGTCAAGAACGGTCAGATCCTCGCGCAAAAAGGATACGGATACGCCGACGTCGCCGGCAAACGCGCCGTCGATCCGAAAAAAGACGTATTCCGCATGGCTTCCGTTTCCAAGACGTTTACTTCGGTAGCGATCATGCAGCTTGTCGAACAAGGCAAACTGAGCTTGGACGCGGATATTCGTACATATCTCGGCGATATTACTTTCAAGAACCCGTTCGCGGAGCCGGTTACCGTCGCCGACCTGCTTACGCATCGCAGCGGTTTTCAGATTCAAGACGTGCTGGCCGAAGACATCAGTCCCGATCTGAGCGAATACGTCAGCATGAAAGATTACATCGGCAAACATATGCCGGACGTCGTGCGCGAACCGGGGACCGCTTACATGTACGACAATTTCGCTTTCCTGCTGCTCGGCTACATCGTTCAGCAGGTCAGCGGCACGCCGTTCGAGACCTACATGAACCAGCAGGTATTCGCTCCGCTCGGCATGGACAGCAGCAGCTTCTTGACGACCGACGTGCTCAAAGCGCGCGCCGCGACCGGTTATGCCGGAGGCGAACCGCTTGATCCGTACGCGCTGCGTCCGACGGTGATGCCGCAGGGCGGCATGCTGTCCACTTCGGACGATATCGCCAAGTTCATGCTGGCTTTCCTGAACGACGGCAAGTCCGCATCGGGCGCGCAGCTGCTCAAAGCCGATACCGTCGCTTCGATGGAAGAGTACCGCTCGATGATCCATCCGCTGCTTCCGGACACGACGTACGGATTCGAAGCGCCTTCGCAGCTCCCGGGCGCGGGCAGCAGCAGCAAAGTGATTACCAAAGCCGGAGACGTGCCGGGCGCAAGCTCGCTCATGTTCTTGATTCCGGAACACAAGACCGGCGTCTTCGTCGTCTACAACCAGAACGGCGGTCTGCGCGAACAGCTCTATGCGGCGTTCATTGACCGTTTCTTCCCGCAATACGCGGAAGCGGCCAAGCTGCCGGATTACGCCGGCGAATCGCCGGAGCAGCTCGCGCGCTATTCGGGACTGTACAAAGACCTGCGCGTGGAGAGCCTCGTCTCCAAAGTCGGACCGGAATCGCGCGGCCGGGTCATCATCTCCGATCCGCTGACCGGCGAACGCGCGCTGCGCCAAGTCGGGCCGGGACTGTTCGTGGACGCGACCGGACTGTTCGTCGCGTTCAAGACGGAAGCCGACGGCAGCGTATCGTATCTCAAAGAACCGTATCTTAATCCTGCGGGTTACGAGCAGAAAGGGCTGAAGCCGGCCGGATTCAACGACATTCCGTCGACGCATCCGTACGCGCAGTATATCCTCGATCTGCAATCGCTCGGCTATTACCCGAACGATCCGAATCAATCGTTCGGACCCGATCAAGCCGTGACCCGGGGCGAATACGTGGACATGCTGATGCGCACTTCGGCTATTCCGCTGTCCGAGAACGAGCCGGAACTCAAAGACGTCGCCGGAAGTCCGTATGCCGCGGCTATCCAGACGGCCTACGAATACGGACTGATTTCGGGCAACGAAAAAGGCATGTTCCAATCGGACCGTCCGATCACGCGTCAAGAAGCGGCGGTCATCATCTATAATTCGATCGCGTCCCTGTATCCGGAAGAACTGCTCGACGTCGTCGATCTGACCGGCAAGACCGACAAATGGGCGGTTCCTGCCGTGAAATTGGCCGTCATGCTGGGCTATCACGGGCCGGAAGTCAAATTCGACGCGTCCGGCGCGGCCGATTTCCAATCCAAAAAAGTGCTGACCCGCGCCGAGAACGCGGCGATCAACGATATGCTGCTGACCAGCACGCTGACCGGAGCCATGCATTTGGACGATGCCGAAGCAAGCGAAGAGCCTGCCGCTTGATCGGTTGAATCTTCTGTCTTGATAGTTCCGCCCGAGCCTTCCTTGCGCTCGAACCCGAAAATCGGGAACGAGCCGGGGAAGGCTTTTTTGCGCAAAAAATTCCGATCCGGCCTCTGCAACCTTTTGCGAACCGTTGTCGTTTAGAGAGTATTCAACAATAACTGGAGGGATCGGTCATGAAAATGTGGATGAAGCCAATGGGAAGTTTGCTGCTCGCCGGAACATTGCTGGTAGGAGGCGCGGCGCTGCCCGCTTCGTTCGGAGTCAATCAGGCACATGCCGCGGAGGTCGTAGCGATGAATTCGATCAATGTCGTAGGTAACGGAGAAATCAAGGTTACGCCGGACGTCGCTTATCTGTATCTCGGCGTCGAATCGACCGCGGGTACGGCAGCGGCCGCTCAGAAACAAACGGCTGCCGTCATGACCAAGCTCAACGCTCTGCTCAAGAACGATTGGAAGATCGCGGCCAAAGACATCTCGACGGATCAATTCTATGTCACGCCGAACTATACGTACAACGAGAAAGACGGACAGAAAGTCAAAGATTACAGCTCGACGCACATGCTCAAAGTAACGTACCGCGACCTCGATAAGATCGGCCAACTGCTGGATGCCGCTTCCGACGCGGGCGCCAACCGAATCCAGAACGTAAGCTTCGCATCCGAGAATCCGGAACAATACGAAGAACAAGCGATTGCCAAAGCGATGACCAGCGCGGGCAAAAAAGCCGCCGCGATCGCCAAAGCCGCAGGCCGCACGCTGGGCGGAGCCGTATCGATCAGCTTGAACGGAGCGGATACGCCGATCGTGTACGCGCAGTACGACGGCAATATGGCCAAAGCGAGCAGCGAAGCCGCCGCGCCGCAAACGTCGATCGAACCGGGAGAAATCACGGTTACGGCGCAGCTGACGGTTCAGTACGAAATGAAGTAAAACCGGCGGAGAGCGAAGCGTTTTCGCGATGCAAATAAAGGTTAATAATGGAAAATAAGAGAAAGCCGCTTTCGCAAACCCGCGAAGGCGGCTTTCTTGCTTAAAAGTGCGACAGAACAGGATTTTTTCTTTATGCAGTCCATGAATATTTTACGAAAAATACCGCTTTGACTGTTTGGAATCGAATGTGAGGTTTATAAAAGGAGTAAGAAACGAACGCGGTTACAAATTCTTCGGTACCGGAAAGCGAGGTGATTCCATTGATCGAAACATTAAACATTCCCGAAAGCCGAAAACAATATTACCGAAAACTTCTTCACGAAAATCCAGCCCGGAATTTGGTCGAACGGTACTCGTTGTTCTGCACCGAATATACCGATTTCACGCGCAAAAGATTCTCGTACATTCCGGAGTTGATGCAGCGCGGTTGGGCGCCGATCGTCTTGTCGGACGAAGGCATGAATTATGCGTTCACGATCGGATTGGAATACAGCTTCGGGCATCCCGAAATTCTGATCGCGTCGCCGCATCGGCCGGCCAAAGAGCTGGCGAAAATGTTGGAATGGTTCACCGATCGCGTCGAAATCGGAACCGGACTGAATGCGGGCACCGATTACGCCCATGAAATGCGGCTCAATCCGGAGTTCGGCGATCTGGACCGAGACGCGGCGTTCCGCATTTACGAAGAGTCCGACGCGGACAATTATCCTTGCGGCTCTCTCTATTCGTTCTACGGCTATTTCGCCGACAGGGACTTGGAGATCGGCAAACTGCCGATGATGGTGCTCGAACTCGACTTCCCGATGCGTCCTGCTCCGCCCGGAGGAAGACTGTCCAGCCTGATGAGCGCGGCCAAGCCGCTTTCCGAACTATAAATCGATTTTCAAGAGCGTACCGGTTGTCAACTTTGACAATTTTGTAAAAAAGCCTTCCCGAGAGTTGCAATACTGTAATGAGGATTGTCACACTTTCTCTCTTCGCGGCTTATATAATCACGTATGGATAGACATACGAGAGAACGCGAAGACGCGAAGGAGCTGAATGGATATGCAACACGCCAAACAAACATGGAACAAAACAACGAAAATGGTCACGGCCGCCGTATTGACGGCAGGACTGCTGCTGCCGAGCGCCGCCGTCGTCGGCACGCACGGCGTTTATGCCGCTTCCGCGACCGCAAGCACCAAAGCCGCCGCCAACGTCAAAGTGACTTGGAACGGCAAAGCGCTGGGAGCGAACGCTTTCCAAGCGGCAGGCGATACGTACGTACCGGTCAAAGCGCTGTCGAAAGTATCCGGCATCTCGCTGACTTACGATAAAACGAGCGGTTGGTATACGCTGGGCACTTCCCCGAACACTTTGGTGTTGTCGCCTTACGGCAGCGAAGTCTGGATCGGCGCCAACGGCGTCGGCCTGCAAAGCGAAGGCCGCGTCGTCGGAGGTTCGACTTACGTTCCTCTGTCCGTGCTGCGCGACTATGCCGGCATCGACGGGGTCTGGAACGCTTCGACGCGTACGGTAGCCTTGAAGCCGTCCGCCAAACAGGGAATCAAAGTCGCCGAGAAGGTGATCAAGAGCACGGATAACGGCACGGTGATCGATATCCGTTATCCGCAACTCTCCGGCGACGCGGCAGGGATCCCGGCGATCAACGCCGCGTTGAAAAAACACGCGGAAGACTTCCTGAACGACTTCAAAGCTCAGGTCAAAGACTTCGGTCCGCTCGACGACGACCGCGACATGCATTACGAAGCGGACGGCGGTTACATGATCGCTTATAACCGGGACGGCCTGCTGAGCGTCGTCACGCAAGATTACAGCTTCTACGGCGGCGCGCACGGCGGTACGCTTCAGACCGGTTATAACTTCAATATCAAGACCGGCAAAGAAGTCACGCTGGATCAACTGCTCAAAGCCAACCCGAACTATATGAGCGCGGTCGACAAAAAAATCGCCGCTCAGTTCAAGAAGGACGGTTCGCTGCTCGAACCGGACGGCTTCAAAACGATCGGCAAAGATCCGAGCTTCTACGTGAAAAACGGCGGCTTCACGATCTTCTTCCAACAGTACGAATACACGCCTTACGCGGCGGGCATCCCGTCTTTCGATTTCGATTTCGCTTCCCTGCTGCCGAAAGGCACGAACCCGTTCAGCGGATTGTAATCGCGTAATCGCCGATCGTTCGGCGGCTCCGATATACGAAACGAACGCTTTTCAACTCAAAACCCGGCATCCGATCGCGCAGAAACCTTGCGCGCCGGAGCCGGGTTTTTCTCGATCGAAAAGACCCGTCGAAGAACGGGCGTCGACCGGCCGGAAAGCCATCGAAACCAGTACCTTCAGTGTTGGCAAGGTACCAGCCGGCCGCGGCCGGCTCGGCGGTCTTATCCGCGAATCCCTTCGGGCGTGCCGCCGAACAGCTCGCGAATGAAGCGTTCCGCGCTGCGGGACAGATAACGTCCTTGCAGCCAGATCAAGCCGACGTCGGCTTGCAGCAGGGCGTCTTCCAGTTCGAGGACGCGGAAGTCCTCGGAGCGGAACGAAGACAAGACCGACCGCGGCAGCAGCGACGCGCCGAGGCCCTGCGCGACGAGGGCCAAGATGACCGCGACGCTGGAGCACTCGCAGAAGATGCGCGGCGCGGCTCCGCGCGCCGCGAACTCGTGCATGATGCGTTCATGCATGCCGGTCGTCCGGTCCGTCTTGAGCGTCAGGAACGGACGCTCGGACAGCTCGTTCAGCCGGACCGTGCCTCGTCCGGCGTATTCCGGCCAATCGGCCGGAACGACGGCCGCCAGCGGATCGGCCGGAAGCGGCGCGATGCCGTAATCGTCCGCGCCGGGCGGCGCCTCGAACGGCAGGCGCGCGACGATCAGCTCGATCTGCCGCTTGCGGAGCAGCTCGGCGAGCTGAAAATGGTCGCCTTCCTGAATCTTGAAGGCGACGGCGGGGTAATCCCGTCCGAAACGTTCGATCGCGCTCGGCAGCAGCGAGATGCAGGAGACCACGGCACCGATCGCCAGCGTGCCGCCGACCCCTTCGCCCAGCTCGCGGATCTCGAGCAGCGCCTCCTCGAGCTGCACCAGCAGCTGCTCGGAGCGTTCGTACAGCCGCCGTCCGGCTTCCGTCGGCACCAATTTCCGGCCTGTCCGGTCGAACAGCGGCGTGCCCAATTCTTCCTCGAGCATCTTCATCTGGCGGCTGAGCGGAGGCTGCTCCATATTCAATTTTTTGGCCGCCGAAGTGATCTGGCCTTCCCGAACGACGGCCGCGAAGTAGCGAAGCTGGCGAAGATCCATCTTTTTTCTGCTCCTTTCATACTTTTGGGGTATGCAGAACCGACGAAAAGGATATTATTAATATAGGGAAGAGAATGATAGGATTCAATAAAAAAGAGGAGCGTGCATCATGCAGGGACTGAAGATCGAAGAAACGACGCAGCGCAAAGCAAAACCGGACACCGCCAATCTGTCGTTTGGCGTTTATATGACCGACCATATGTTCACGATGGACTATAAGAAGGGCGAAGGTTGGCATGACGCCAAGATCGTGCCTTACGGCCCGATCCCGATGGACCCGGCCGCCAAAGTGTTCCATTACGGCCAGACCATCTTCGAAGGTATGAAAGCCTATATCGGTCCCGACGGCGATATCCGTCTGTTCCGTCCGGAGAAGAACTTCGAGCGCTTCAACCGCTCCTGCCGCCGGATGAGCATTCCGGAGATCGACGAAGCTTTCGTGCTGGACGCGCTCAAAGAACTGATCAAAATCGATCGGAGCTGGGTGCCTTCCGCTCCGGGCACGTCGCTCTACATCCGTCCGTTCGCGATCGCGACGGAACACCATCTGGGCGCGAACCCGTCGCTGGAATACAAGATGATGATCATCTTGTCGCCGGTGGGCGCTTATTACGCCGAAGGCCTGAACCCGGTACGCATCCACGTGGAGACGCGCGACGTGCGCGCGGTGGCGGGCGGCGTCGGCGAAGCCAAGACGGCCGGCAACTACGCGGCGAGCATGCAGGCGCAGGAGAACGCTTATGCGTCCGGTTATTCGCAGGTGTTGTGGCTGGACGGCGTGCATCGCAAATACGTCGAAGAAGTCGGCAGCATGAACGTATTTTTCCGGATCGGGGATAAAGTCGTCACGCCTTCGCTCAGCGGCAGCATCCTGAACGGGATCACGCGCGATTCGGCGATCCATATGCTGCGCGATTTCGGCATCGAAGTCGAAGAGCGTCCGATCACGATCGACGAACTGTGTGCGTATGCCGAAGACGGCACGCTGCTCGAAGCTTTCGGTTCGGGAACCGCGGCGGTCGTCTCCCCGATCGGCGAGATCGGCTGGAACGGCAAGACGTACAAGATCGGCAGCGGAGAGACCGGCGAATGGACGCAGCGGTTGTATAACGAGCTGACGGCTCTGCAGCGCGGCGAGATCGAAGACCGGTTCGGTTGGACGCAGACGGTATGCAGCGCAGAAACGTCGCAGGGTTGACATTTTCTGGACTTGTAACTAGAATAGTTTCACAAAGCAAGTATCCTTTCAACTCTTAATCGGAGGTTTACGTTTCACTGAAACGCACACGCTTTAGGTGCGATTCCGTCGGAGAATTCGTACACGGGTCAGGTACGAATTCTCAGGGGGACGCATTCCTACCTTTAGTGTTGACAAGGTACTAAGCTTATCCGAATTCGATTCGACGACACTGGCCGGAAGGGAGGGAGACATCATGAATATCAGCACCAAATTTCCGGTCGCCGTGCACACCCTGATTTTGTTGAGCGTCTCGCCGCCCGGCACGGCGACGTCGGAAATGATCGCGTCGAGCGTGAACACGAATCCGGTGGTCATTCGCCGGATTACCGGAATGCTCGGCCGCGCCGGACTGGTCGAAGCCCGGGCCGGAGTCGCCGGCGCGCGGCTCAAGAAAGCGCTCGCCGACATCACGCTGCTCGACGTCTATCGGGCCGTGAACGCGATGGGCGAAGGCGAGCTGTTCGCCGTGCACGAGAGTCCGAACCCGAACTGCGAGGTCGGGCGCAATATTCAGGCGGCGATGAATCCGATCTTCGTCGCCGCGCAGCGCGCGATGGAGCAGGTCCTCGAACGGACGACCGTGGCGGACGTCGCCGGCGACATCTCGCAGTTGGAAGGCCTGGAGTTGCCCGACTTCTTCGCGGCGGCCGGCCGCTAAGCAAGGTCCTGTTCGTCGCTTGACGCGCCGAACGACATGCGGCAGACGGCGAAAGGCCCGTTTCCCTCACCGGGGAAACGGGCCTTTTTGCATGCACCGATTCGTCGCGGCCGCGTCCGTTTACATGCCGAACGGCTGTTTGCGGATCGGCAGCGTCGGCGCGAGCCAGACTTCGCCGTGTCCTCTGAACGTCTGAAGCATGCCTTCGCCGGACGAAGCGGAGCCGAGCAGCGACTTGGTCGATTTTTCGACGGTAAAATCGATGGTGCTGCTGCGCAGAACGGCGAACGTGCCGTCGACTTTGAGCGTCTCGCCTTTGAGTTCGTAGCGTACCAGCTCGTATTCCGGAACCGGCAGGTCCAAGACCACGTAGCTGTTGGCCGAAGCCGTGATCTTGGTCTGGAACAGCCCTTCGCCGCCGAACACCGCCGACGAGACGTTGCCCTGCTTGGCCACGCCCACTTTGACCGTGTTTTCCGCGCAGTAGAACAGTCCGTCGTCGACGATGATCTCTTCGCCGGCCGCCAGTTCGATAAACGTAAACTCTCCGCGCTTAGGCTCCAGATAGATCTCGCCCGATCCGCGGTAGATCGGTTTGCTCGCCGTTTCGCCCGTCACCGCGCTGCCCACGAATTTCTTGGCGAACCCGCCTACGCCGCCCGACTTGTTCTCGATCTCGATATTGCCGAACATGTACTGAAGCGCGCCCGCTTCGAGAATGACGGACGTGTCTTCGATCAGGATGCGAACCTGCTGCCAATTGAATCGGTCGTGCTCGTGATGGTTGATCGCTTTGGCGAGCTCGGCGTTGTAATTCTCCGGCAGACCGCCCGCCTGCATGATCTCGATGATCAGGTTGTCTCTTTTGACCGAGCTGAAAATCCGAAAGTCGTTATGGCGAAACTGCATGCTGTCGTCCTCCTCGGGGATGTGCGAAATAGGATGCGTATGTAGGATGCTGTCTTGACGGAATATACGCGTTGCGGCTCCTCCGGTTGCGAAAACGGACCAAAAAACCGCCCGGCATCAGCCGGACGGTCGGGTCGGAAGCGTGCCCGAGGGGCGGCTTCCCGATTGCGTTTGCGCGTCGGTTCGAAATCCGGATTACTTCGCGCCGAGCTCGGCAACCGGTTTCTCGATGACTTTGTCGATGATGCCGTATTCGGCAGCCGTCGCCGCGTCCATGAAGTAGTCGCGATCGGTGTCTTTGTTGATGCGTTCGATCGGTTGACCGGTACGCTCGGACATGATGCGGTTCAGCTTCTCGCGCAGCGCGATGATGCGGCGGGCGCGGATCTCGATATCCGAAGCTTGACCTTGAGCGCCGCCGAGCGGCTGGTGAATCATGATCTCGCTGTTCGGCAGAGCGAAACGTTTGCCTTTGGCGCCGGCGTTCAGCAGGAACGCGCCCATCGAAGCGGCCATGCCGACGCAGATCGTGGACACGTCCGCTTTGATGAACTGCATCGTATCGAAAATCGCCATGCCGGCCGTGATCGAACCGCCTGGGCTGTTAATGTAGAGGTAGATGTCTTTCTCTGGATCTTCCGCTTCAAGGAACAGGAGCTGCGCGATGATCGCATTGGCCACGACGTCGTTGACTTCGGTGCCGAGGAAGATGATCCGGTCTTTCAGCAGACGGGAGTAAATATCATACGCTCTCTCGCCGCGGTTGCTTTGTTCAACGACCATAGGAATATAACCCATAGTGAAAAACCTCCTTGTGAACGGATGCGATCCGTCCTAATATTTGGGATGGATGCCATGCTGGGTGGCCTGCCGAACCCCGGTAAGAAGGCGGTCCGGTAAACGTCTAGCTGGTATTACCCATATGATAAACAATTCCAAACATAAAGTCAAAGAAAGTCAAACTTTCTGCAAAAAAAATAGCCTTATCGGCGTCATGAACAAAAAATACAGTTAAATAATAAACGGGCTGCCTGTATTGGCAAGCATTTGGCAAATAAAATGGCGCGCCCGCCAAGAATCGAACTTGGATCTCAGGCTTCGGAGGCCTACGTCATATCCATTGGACCACGGGCGCGTATTCGTAAACAGCAGCAATTATGATTATATAAGGCTGCATGAAAAATTGCAAGCCCTCTTTGAGCTGTGAAAAAGAGGACAAGAAAGGCCCTAGATCATGCGCTCTCTGTGCCGGTTTTTACCTAGATCTAGTAGCGGTTCTTTTTTGATCATGGGTCGAAAAATTACCTTCCTGCAAAGCTTGCATCGCGGCGTCAAATTGGTTAAGATAGCTGTGGGACATAAAAAGTGTTCCCGGGACAATAAATGTCCATTAATTTAAAATATACGGGCAGACGAAGTTTGCAGAGGTGGAACGCATGCAGAACATTCTTGAAATCCAGCAGCAGCTGCTTCCCGATCTCATGGAAACTCTCAAGAAAAGGTACACGATCCTTCACCAGATCATGCTGACGGGCACGACGGGGCGCCGAACGCTGGCCAACTCCTTGCAGATGACCGAACGCGTGCTCCGGGCCGAGACCGATCTGCTGAAAGCCCAAGGCTTGATCGAGACGGACACGGCAGGCATGCGGATCAGCGATGCCGGACAAATCCTTCTTGAGCGTCTGGAACCGGTATTGAAGGAATTAGTGGGATTGTCCAACTTGGAAGAGAAGATCCGCCGTCGCTACGGACTGACGAAAGTCGTCGTAGTACCGGGCAATTGCGAAGAATCGCCGTTGTCCAAGCGGGAACTCGGCAAGGCCGGAGCCAAGGCTCTGCTCAGCGTCATGCGGGGCGGGGACGTCGTGGCCGTCACGGGCGGAACGACATTGGCGGAGATGGCGGAACAGTTGACCCATCCGGTCAACGCGCCGCTCAAAGGAAGCTGGTTCGTGCCTGCGCGCGGAGGTCTGGGCGAGAGCCTGGAGATCCAAGCCAACACGATCGCCTCCACCATGGCCAAACGGGTAGGCGCCGATTACCGGCTGCTGCACGTACCGGACCTGCTCAGTCGGGACGCTTACGAATCGCTGGTCCACGATCCCAACATTCAGGAGATCGTACGCGAGATCCGAACGGCGCGAATTATCGTGCACGGCATCGGGAACGCGGTGGATATGGCGAGACGACGCAAACTCGACGAGGCGACGACTCGTGAGCTTGCGGAAAAAGGAGCGGTAGCCGAATCTTTCGGTTATTACTTCGACGAAGACGGCAGCGTCGTGCATAACATGCTGACGCTGGGACTCAGACTCGACGATATCAAGGCGGCGGACGTCGTGCTTGGAATCGCGGGGGGCAAATCGAAAGCCAAAGCCATTCACGCCGTGCTGCGTTTCGGTCAGGAAGATATTCTGGTGATCGACGAAGCGGCCGCGTTGGAGATCGTGCGGGAGCTTGAGAGCGCCTAATCTGGTATAGTTACTCATGGCGCAGTCTTTTTTCGAAAAGCTCGCCTTGAATAAATGAAAACATTTCTTCAAAAACCATCTACTTAGGAGGAACTGTTCAATGACTGTAAAAGTAGGGATTAACGGATTTGGTCGTATCGGACGTTTGGCTTTCCGCCGCATTCAAGACGTGCAAGGTATCGAGGTTGTCGCAATCAACGACTTGACCGATGCGAAAATGCTCGCTCACCTGTTGAAATATGATACAACTCAAGGCAAATTCAACGGCGAAGTCGAAGTACACGACGGCTTCTTCAAAGTTAACGGCAAAGAAGTTAAGGTTCTGGCGAACCGCAACCCTGAAGAACTCCCTTGGGGAGAGCTCGGCGTTGACATCGTTCTGGAATGCACAGGCTTCTTCACGACTAAAGAAGGCGCTGAAAAGCACATCACGGCTGGCGCTAAAAAAGTCGTGATCTCCGCACCGGCTACAGGCGACATGAAAACCGTTGTTTACAACGTTAACCATGAAATCCTCGACGGATCGGAAACGGTTATCTCCGGCGCATCTTGCACAACGAACTGCCTGGCTCCTATGGCAAAAACGCTGCAAGACAAATTCGGTATCGTTCAAGGTCTCATGACTACGATCCACGCTTACACCGGCGACCAAAACACGCTGGACGCTCCGCACGCGAAAGGCGACTTCCGCCGCGCTCGCGCAGCAGCAGAAAACATCATTCCTAACTCGACCGGCGCTGCAAAAGCAATCGGTCTGGTTATTCCGGAACTGAAAGGCAAACTCGACGGCGGCGCTCAACGCGTACCGGTTGCTACGGGTTCCCTGACAGAGCTGGTAACGGTTCTGGAAAAAACGGTAACGGTTGACGAAGTCAACGCGGCTATGAAAGCTGCTGCAGACCCGGAAACTTACGGTTACACAGAAGACGAAATCGTATCGTCCGACATCAAGGGCATGACTTTCGGTTCCCTGTTCGACGCTACGCAAACTCGCGTGATGACTGTCGGCGACAAGCAGCTGGTTAAAACGGTAGCTTGGTACGACAACGAAATGTCTTACACGGCACAACTCGTTCGCACGCTTGAATTCTTCGCGAAAAAAGCTCAGTAATTCCGGACATTTTCGCAAAAGAGCGGCAAATTCATAGCTTTCTCGGCTGTGCCGAACGAATCGTTCGAATCGTTCGGCCCGGTCGATGCAGACAAAGCGGAAACAGAGGTTCTTTGTTTCCGCTTTTTCTAAGTTGCCGTCGTAGATTGCGAGATTCGTATTCCTTGGATTCCTGAATTCTAAATTTGAGGGCATGGGGGATTAATTTATGAATAAGAAAAGTGTACGTGACGTAGAAGTAAGCGGCAAAGTCGTGTTTGTGCGCGTCGATTTTAACGTTCCGCTCGAAGACGGAAAAATTACGGACGATACGCGGATCCGTGCAACGATTCCGACGATCGAATATTTGACCGAAAGAGGCGCGAAAGTATTGCTGGCGAGCCATTTGGGACGTCCGAAAGGCGAAGTGGTCGAGTCGATGCGTCTGACTCCTGCCGCGGAACGCCTGTCCGAGCTGCTGGGCAAACCGGTTGCTAAAACGGACGAGTCGATCGGAGAGACGGTCAAGGCTAAAATCGCCGAGCTCAAAGACGGAGACGTGCTGGTACTTGAAAACGTGCGTTTCCACAAAGGCGAAGAGAAAAACGATCCGGAACTCGCCAAAGAGTTCGCTTCGCTCGCCGATCTGTTCGTAAACGACGCATTTGGCGCCGCTCACCGTGCCCATTCTTCCACTGAAGGCATCGCTCACCACCTGCCGGCCGTATCCGGCCTGCTGATGGAAAAAGAACTCGACGTTCTCGGCAAAGCGCTGTCGAACCCGGAACGCCCGTTCACGGCGATCGTCGGCGGATCGAAAGTCAAAGACAAGATCGACGTCATCGACAACCTGCTGAACATCGCCGACAACGTGCTGATCGGCGGCGGTCTGGCTTATACCTTCTTCAAAGCCCAAGGCTATGAAATCGGTCAATCCCTGCTCGACGAAAGCAAACTCGACGTCGTGCTGGGCTTTATCGAAAAAGCGAAAAAACTGGGCAAAAACTTCATGCTGCCGGTCGACATCGTGATCTCCGACGACTTCAGCGCTTCGGCCAACACGAAGATCATCAACGTCGAAGAAGGCATCCCGTCCGATTGGGAAGGCATCGACATCGGGCCTAAGACTCGCGAACTGTACGCCGACGTCATCGCGAAATCCAAACTGGTCGTTTGGAACGGACCGATGGGCGTATTCGAAATCGAGCCTTTCTCCCACGGCACTCGCGCCGTAGGCGAAGCTTGCGCGGCAACCGAAGGCTACACGATCATCGGCGGCGGCGACTCCGCGGCGGCAACCGAGAAATTCGGCTTGGCCGACAAGATGGACCATATCTCCACAGGCGGCGGCGCTTCCTTGGAGTTCATGGAAGGCAAAGCCCTCCCGGGCGTCGTAGCCCTGAACGATAAGTAAGATCCGATTCCGAGCCGCCTGGCGGCTGGCGGAGGGCCTCGAACGACCGAGATTCCCCTCCGGAATCGTCACATAGAACGATCGCTTCAAAATCTTTTAAATCTCGACCCTAGGGAGCCGTAGGATCGCGTTAACCGATCCTGCCTTCCCCCGTGGAACGAGTTTTCGTAACGAACCGTTGAAGGGCTTAAAGGGTTACGTCGGCGCAACCGCTGACCCAGCGGAGAGTTGTAGGGAAGCAGAGAAGCGGAGCGCTCGCATTTGAATCCTGATTTCCACCTCTGTTATGCTTCAAATAAGAGAAATCGGGATTCGACGGCGATCGAAGCTCCCTACAACTCGCAGCGTCTCAGCATTCGTCGAAGTCCCTTTTTCCCGCAAACGGAGAAGTCACCAAAAGGAGTGGAATATTTCGTGAGAACGCCAATCATTGCCGGCAACTGGAAAATGTTCAAAACCGTATCCGAAACGCTGGCCTTTGCCGAAGCGGTAAAAGGCAAAGCTGTCGTAGAAGGCGTGGAAACCGTCATCTGCGCACCTTTCACCAACCTCCCTGCCCTGACTGAAGCCGTCAAAGGCACCGGAATCAAAGTGGGCGCGCAAAACCTGCACTTTGAAGACAACGGCGCGTTCACGGGCGAAATCAGCGGCGTAATGCTGAAAGAACTCGGCGTGGACTACGTCATCATCGGTCACTCGGAACGCCGTCAGTACTTCGGCGAAACCGACGAGATCGTAAACAAAAAAGTCGTGGCGGCGTTCCGCAACGGCCTGACTCCGATCGTATGCGTAGGCGAAAAGCTCGAAGAGCGCGAAGCCGACCAAACGAAAGACGTCTGCAAAGTCCAAACCGAAGGTGCTTTCCAAGGCTTGTCCAAAGAAGAAGCGGCGCAAGTCGTCGTGGCTTACGAGCCGATCTGGGCAATCGGAACAGGCAAATCGTCCACTTCCGCGGATGCGAACGAAGTGACGGCTTACATCCGTACCGTTCTGGCGGACCTGTACGATCAAGCGACGGCCGACGTGATCCGTATCCAATACGGCGGCAGCGTAAAACCTGAGAACGTAACCGAATATCTCGGCCAAAGCGACATCGACGGCGCGCTCGTCGGCGGTGCAAGCCTTCAGCCCGACTCCTTCGTAGCTCTGGTTGAGGGGGCGAAGTAATGACGGCTCCAAAACCTGTAGCTCTCATTATCATGGACGGTTTCGGTCTGCGCGAAGGTCAAGAAGGCAACGCGGTAGCCCAAGCGAAAAAGCCGAACTACGAACGTTTCATGGCGAAATACCCGCACACGACGCTGACGGCATGCGGCGAAGCCGTAGGTCTGCCGGAAGGCCAAATGGGCAACTCCGAAGTCGGTCATTTGAACATCGGCGCGGGCCGCATCGTGTATCAGGACTTGACCAAAATTACCAAGTCGATCCGCGACGGCGAGTTCTTCGAGAACCCGACGCTGGTCGGTGCCGTTCAATCGGCCAAAGATAACGGCAAAGCGCTGCACATCCTCGGACTGCTGTCCGACGGCGGCGTGCACAGCCATATCGACCATCTCTTCGCGACGCTCGAACTGGCGAAAAAGATGGACTTCCATAACGTATACATTCATGCCTTCATGGACGGACGCGACGTCGCTCCGGACAGCGGCAAGAAATACATGCAGCAGCTCGTCGACAAGATCGCCGAGATCGGCGTCGGCGAAATCGCGACGGTACAAGGCCGTTACTACGCCATGGACCGCGACAAACGTTGGGAGCGCGTAGAGAAAGCGTACCGCGCGATGATCTACGGCGAAGGCGAGTTTGCCGCAAGTGCAGTCGAGGCGGTTGAAGCTTCGTATGCCAAAGACGTCATGGACGAATTCGTCCTGCCGACGGTCATCACCAAAGACGGACAGCCGACCGCGAAGATCCAAACGGGCGATTCGATCATCTTCATCAACTTCCGTCCGGACCGCGCGATTCAGATCTCCGAAGCGCTGACCAGCCCGGGCTTCGCCGGTTTCGAACGCGGCGAAGGCCAACCGGAAACGCTGAGCTTCGTATCGTTCACGACTTACAGCGTCAACGTGCAGGGCAGCGTGGCCTACGCGCCGAAGAACCTGACCAACACGCTGGGCGAAGTGCTCGTCAGCAACAACAAGACGCAGCTTCGCATCGCCGAGACGGAAAAGTATCCGCACGTGACGTTCTTCTTCAGCGGCGGACGCGACGTGGAGCTGGAAGGCGAAACGCGTATCCTGATCAACTCGCCGAAGGTTGCCACATACGACCTTCAGCCGGAGATGAGCGCTCGCGAAGTGGCTGACGCTTGCGTGGCCGAGATCGAAGCCGAAAGACAGGATTGCATCATCTTGAACTTCGCGAATCCGGACATGGTCGGACACTCCGGCATGATGGAGCCGACGATCAAAGCGGTCGAAACGACCGACGAGTGCGTAGGACGCGTCGTTGACGCGGTTCTTGCCAAAGGCGGCGTAGCGATCATCACGGCGGACCACGGCAACGCGGAAACGGAAATCGACGAGTTCGGACGCCCGCAAACGGCGCACACCACGAACCCGGTTCCGTTCATCGTGACCAGCGAAGACGTAAGCCTGCGCGAAGGTGGCATTCTGGCCGACATCGCGCCGACGATCCTCGATCTGATGCAGGTTCCGCAGCCGGCCGAAATGACGGGTACTTCCGTGATTTCCGGACGCAAAACTTCTCATTAAGCCGTGAATGTGGCATAGTTAACGGTGGAGCTTGATCTTGGCATGTTAACATGGGATGCTTCGAGAGTTTTCTCCGCAAGGCGCGAAGACTCTCGGCGTCCCTTGAATAAAACGAACTCAAAGGAGATTACTTAAAATGACGATTATTTCTGACGTTTATGCACGCGAAGTCCTCGACTCCCGCGGTAACCCTACAGTAGAAGTTGAAGTGTACCTCGAATCCGGCGCAATCGGCCGCGCGATCGTACCTTCGGGCGCTTCGACCGGCGTTCACGAAGCTGTTGAGCTTCGCGACGGCGACAAAGGCCGTTACCTCGGCAAAGGCGTGGAAAACGCCGTTAAAAACGTAAACGAAACAATCGCTCCTGAAGTCATCGGCATGGACGCTCTGGACCAACTGGGCATCGACAAAGCGATGATCGCTCTGGACGGAACGCCGAACAAAGGCAAACTGGGCGCTAACGCGATCCTGGCCGTATCGATGGCTGTAGCTCGCGCAGCAGCTGACGCTCTGGACCTGCCGCTGTACGTATACCTGGGCGGATTCAACGCGAAACAACTGCCGGTTCCGATGATGAACATCGTAAACGGCGGCGCGCACGCCGACAACAACGTAGACGTTCAAGAATTCATGGTTCTGCCGGTAGGCGCTCCTACATTCAAAGAAGCTCTGCGTACAGGCGCCGAGATCTTCCACAGCCTGAAATCCGTACTGAGCAGCAAAGGCCTGGCTACGGCAGTAGGCGACGAAGGCGGCTTCGCTCCGAACTTCGGTTCGAACGAAGAAGCACTGTCGACCATCATCGAAGCGATCGAAAAAGCCGGCTACACACCAGGTAAAGACGTATTCCTGGGTATGGACGTGGCTTCGACCGAGTTCTTCAAAGACGGCAAATACGAACTGGAAGGCGAAGGCAAATCCTTCACTTCGGCCGAGTTCGTAGACCTGCTGGCTTCGTGGGTCGAGAAATACCCGATCATCACGATCGAAGACGGCTGCTCCGAAGACGACTGGGAAGGTTGGAAACTGCTCACCGAAAAACTGGGCGACAAAGTCCAACTGGTCGGCGACGACCTGTTCGTAACGAACACCGAGCGTCTGGGCCGCGGCATCGAAGAAGGCATCGGTAACTCGATCCTGATCAAAGTCAACCAAATCGGTACGCTGACTGAGACTTTCGACGCGATCGAAATGGCTAAACGCGCCGGTTACACGGCTGTCGTTTCCCACCGTTCGGGCGAATCCGAAGACAGCACGATCGCGGACATCGCGGTTGCGACCAACGCCGGCCAAATCAAAACGGGTGCTCCTTCCCGTACGGACCGCGTTGCGAAATACAACCAACTGCTTCGCATCGAAGACCAACTGGGCGAACTGGCTCAATACAACGGCCTGAAATCGTTCTACAACCTCGATCAAAAGAAATTCCAATAAGATCTTTCAGCAAGAGTTCCGATCAAAGCTTCGCTTGAAACTTGAATAGGACGAAGACGATTCGCCGCAAAGCGAATCGTCCGCCGATCGCTTTCGCCCGGGGACGCCAGGGCGAGAAGCGGGAGGCAAAAGAAAAGAGACGCCGGACGCGGCGTCTCTTTTTTTGCGTTTCAAGACCGTACGGAGACCGTACGGACGGCAGCCAAACAGCGCCTAAGCGGCTGCTGCGCGTGCTGCCCTTTCGGGCGGCGACTCTTCAGGACCCCCGCGTTCTGCGCGCGGCGGAAGCTTCCGCGGCTTGCCCCGATTCCGGGGCAGGACCGCTCGAACCGCGAACCAACAGTTTCGTCGGCAGCAGCAGCTCCGTGAACGGCTCGTCGGGCTGTTCGATTCGCTCGATCAGCCGAGCCACCGCGCGGCGGCCGTACAGCGCCAGATCGACGTCGAGCGTCGTGATCGGCGGAACCGCGAGCCTCGACAGATAACCGTTGTCGAAGCTGACGACCGACACGTCCTGCGGTACGCGCAATCCCGCCTGTTGAAGCGCGGTATTCAGATAATAGCCGAACCCGTCGTTGACGCAGAACCAAGCCGTAGGCATATTTTCGGCTGCCGCCAAGCGCTGCACCAGTCGTCCGACGAACTCGCTGTCTTCTTCGGCATCGCGCACGATCCACGCTTCGTGACTTTCCGGCAGACCCAGTTCGCGCTGCGCCAGCCGAAAACCGTCGAGCCGTTCGTCGTAGCTCGGCGACAGCGCCGTATTGCCGATAAAGCCCAATCGTTTATGCCCGAGCCGCGCAAGATGATGCACCGCTTCGTAAGCGCTGAAACGGTTATTGGTCAAGATGCAGTCCGCTTGAATAAACGGATGATGATGATCGATCAGCACGGCCGGAATGCCGGTATCGAGCACTTTGCGAATATAATCCGTCGTGATATGCGACAGAATCAGCACGCCTTCCACGCTGCCGTTTTCGATAAACGAAGGCAGCGTCAGACTGTCCGCGGCCTGACGGCTGACCGATTGGATCAGCAGCGTTTTGCCGCGCTTGGCGGCTTCGTCTTCGATCGTCAAATAAATCTCTCCGAAAAAGCCTTTCTGCGAAAACGCGAAATCCGAAGCGATCAGCGCGATGCTGCCGCTTTCCTGCGGCGGCTCTTCGCGCCGCCGTCCCCGGTTCTCCGAATAAGCGTAGCCCATTTCCGCCGCCGTCCGCACGATCGTCCGTCTCGTTTCCTCGCTGACCCCGTCTTTTCCGGCCAACGCTTGAGAGACCGAGTTTTTGGAAATCCCGAGCTGATCGGCGATATCCTGCATCGTGACTTTGCTTTTCGATGTATAGGTCGGCGTATTTTTGTTCGTTTGGTCCATCCCCTGACACCCTTTCTGCGAGTCGGCCGTTCGTCGGCTGAGGCATTTCGTTATTCCTTCATTGTAACGTTACAAAATTACTATGTAAAGTAATTTGCTCATTGTATCGCTTTAATCACTTGACAAAACCGAATATCGCCTTAATAATACGTTATATAAGCGCTTTCATAATCTGTAATCATGTTTTTGTCACGTTACAAAAAGGGGTTTGCAGGCGACATTCATCTTTTATCTTTGAACTTCGAGGAGGAACAAAGCGATGAGAAGAAAATGGACGGCTTTATGGGCTTTGCCGCTGTCTCTGGTTATGCTGTCGGCGTGCTCTACCGGCAATCCTTCGGCGCAGACGGATACGCAGGCACCGTCCGCGGACGGCAAAGTCACGGTCGAATTCTGGGCCGCGCCGAATCCGACGCAGCAGGCGTTCTGGCAGGAGATGGCCGAAGCGTACAAGAAAGAAAATCCCAACGTTACGATCAACGTGAGCGCGATCAAAGAATCGCCGACGTCGGAAGCCAGCATTCAGGCCGCGATCGCGGGCAAAGACGTGCCGACGATGTCGGAGAACATCAACCGCGGCTTCGCCGCGCAGCTTGCGAACAGCAAAGCGCTGGTCGCGCTCGATACGCTCGAAGGCTTCGACGACGCGGTCAAAAGCCGCAGCATGACGAATACGATCGAGTCTTGGAAGTTCTCCGACGGCCATCAGTACGTGCTGCCGATCTACTCGAACGCGATGCTGTTCGGCTGGCGGATCGATACGCTCAAAGAACTGGGTTATAACGAGCCTCCGAAGACGTACAGCGAAGTGCTGGAATTGACCAAGAAGCTCAAAGAAAAATATCCGGACAAGTATCTGTGGGCCAAAGCCGATCTGGTCGACCCGACGGCTTGGAAACGCTGGTTCGACTTCTTCATGCTGTACGACGCGGCGTCGGGAGGCAATAAATTCGTCGAAGGCGACAAATTCACCGGCGACGACAAAGCAGGCGTCGAGACGCTGACTTTCGTCGATCAACTGCGCCAAAGCAAAGGCCTGCTCGCGCAGAACGTCACCGATCCTTTCGAAACCGGGGTCGGCGTCTTCACCGATCTGGGACCGTGGATGTTCACCACTTGGGCGGAGAAGTTCCCGGAGATGAAATACGGCGACAATTACACCTTGTCGATGCCTCCGGTACCGGACGGCATGGACCCGGCCGACTCCAAAACGTTTGCCGATACCAAAGGCCTCGTCATCTATGCCCAAGCCCCCGCGGAAGCGCAGAAAGCGGCGCTGGCGTTCGCGAAATGGGTCTACTCCGACCCGCAGAACGACGCCAAATGGTTCGAGAAAACGATGCTTCCGCCGGCGCGCGACGATCTCTCGGATAACGAAGCGTTCAAGAAAATCCTTGAAGCCAATCCTCAGCTCCAGCCTTACGCGGCCAACGTGCCGAACGCCGTGCCGTCGATGGACAACGCCAAGTTCAACGAAATCCAGACGCTGATCGGCCAAGAAGCGTTCAACAAAGTGGTTCGCGGCGAGATCGATCCGCAGACGGCTTGGGACAATATGAAGAAAGCGATCGAAGGAGAGCTTCAGTAACGACAACGAAGTTCTGCAAAGGAGTCTTCGCCGATGAATTCGAACAACAACAGATTGGGCTGGACGTTCGCCAGCCCTTACCTGATTTATTCGCTGGTCTTCTTCTTGGGACCGCTGCTCTGGTCGTTTTATCTGGCGTTCACCAACTGGGACATGATCGCGCCGACCTACGAGTTCGTGGTCTTCGACAACTTTGCCAAAGCGTTCCGCTCCGAAGGCGTGCAGTCGGCGTTCTGGGTCACGTACAAATTCATGCTGGTGTTCGTGCCGCTCGTCGTCGCGATGTCGCTGGTGGTGTCGGTGTTGATCCACGGCCTGCCGCGATTCAAAAGCTTGTTCCTGATCGGTTTTTTCCTGCCGTATCTGTCTTCCGGAGTCGTATCGGCGCTGATCGTCAAAGGGTTCCTGTCTTATAACAGCCCGCTGAACGAAGGGCTGCGCGCGATCGGGATCGGCATCGATTGGCTCGGCGGCCCGTGGTCGGCGCTGTTCGTGGTCGGCTTGATCATGGCTTGGAAATTCACCGGGTATTACGCGCTGATCTTGACGTCCGGACTCGAAAATATCGACCGGGAAATCTACGAAGCGGCGGCGATCGACGGCGTGTCGAGCACCGCGCGCTTCTGGCGCATCACGCTGCCGCTGCTTTATCCCGCGCTGTATACGACGCTGATTCTGGCTTTCGGCGTCACGTTCAGCATTTTTACCGAAGTGTACCAGTTGACCGGCGGCGGACCGAACTTCGCGACCAATACGTGGCAGATGGAGATTTTCAGTCAAGCGTTCAAAAATTTGCAGGCCGGATACGCATCGGCGATCGCGCTGCTGGCTTCGCTGGCGACGTTCGCGTCGATCTTCCTGATCCGCAAACTGCTGGAACTGTGGGGGAAGCGCAATGGGTGGGTCTAAACATACGCGGAGCAGCCGGCGGTTTCGCTTGTCGGTCCGCTACGCGCTGGCGTTCGTGCTGCTGCTGATCATGGTGTATCCGTATCTCTACATGGTGCTGAATTCGTTCGCCGACTGGAATCAGGTGGACCGTAGGCTGCTTCCCAGTTCGTTCACGCTCAAATCGTATGCTTGGCTGTTGAACGGAGGAGAAGCGGGAGTCGCGCGGCCTTGGATTCATGCGTTCGCCAACAGCGTGATCGTGTCGATCGCGTCGACCGCGCTGATGATGCTGTTCGGCGTCATGGTGGCGTATTCGCTGTCCAAACTGCGTTACCGGGGACGCGATACGATCAACAACTTTCTGCTGTTCCATATGTTTTTCCCGGGCATCATCCTGCTGATTCCGAGCTTCCTGATCATTCAGCGGATCGGCTGGTACGACACGTACTGGGCGCTGATCATTCCCAAAGGGATCAGTCTATGGGCGATCTTCATGTACACGAACTTTTTCCGCGCCGTGCCGGACGTCTTTATCGAAGCGGCCAAACTCGACGGGGCGAGAGACTTTCAGATTCTGTACCGGATCATGCTGCCGATGTCGAAGTCGATTACCAGCGTCATTTTCCTGTTTATCCTGATGGAACGGTGGACCGAGCTGCTCTGGGACATGATCATGGTGCGCAGCGATCGGATGCTGACGCTCAACGTGCTGCTGTCGCAGATGTTCGGGCCGTACGGCAGTTATCCGGGTCCGCTGTATGCGGGTTCCGTGCTGCTGTCGCTGCCGATCCTCGTGCTGTTTATCGTGTTCGGGAAAAAGTTTCAAGAAGGCATGCAGGTTACGCTCAAATAAGCCGCTCGGCGAAAAAAGGAGTGTCGGGAACAGATGGAATTCGCGAACGGAACGAAGCCGAAAAAGTGCCGCGAACTGCTGGAAGCGTACGAGCGCCGTGCCGCTTCGGCGGGCGCGGCTAGCAAGTTGATCTTCGGCGGCGTAGGCGGACGGGATGTCTACAATATCGCCGCGCCGTTCGAAGACGAAGGAGAATCCGTGATCGCCGGGCGAGTCGAACGGCGGGACAGCGAAGAATCGGAGATCGTCTTTTTTACGGAAAAAGAGGGCGTGTGGACGCCGCGCGAAGGCGCGCCGGTCCTGCGGCTTCAAGACCCGTTCCGCGCGGAGATCGACGGCGAGCTGCTGATCGGAGGCGTGGAAACGTATCCTGATCCGGATCGTCCGGGCGGGCTGCTGTGGCGTACGGTGCTGCATCGGGGTACGAAAATCGCCGATCTGAAGCCTTTTTTTCGCGGCCCGGAGCGTATGAAAGATCTGCGGCTGACGCGGCTTACGGACGGCGGAGTCGGCGTGTTCACGCGGCCTCAAGGCGACAAAGGCGGACGCGGCAAGATCGGCTTTCTGCGTCTGGAGGCGCTGGACGAGCTGAACGCGGACGACATCGAGCAAGCGCCGCTGCTGGAGCCTCAGTTCGACGACGAAGAATGGGGCGGAGCCAACGAGATTCATCTGCTGGCGGACGGGAGGTTAGGCGTGCTCGGGCATATCGCCTGCTTCGACGATCACGGCGACCGGCATTATTATCCGATGACGTTCGTGTTCGATCCGGAAACGGGAATGCATACGGAGATCAGGCTGCTGGCCGTGCGCGCGGACTTTCTGCCGGGACCGTCCAAACGGCCGGATCTGCGGGACGTCGTGTTCAGCGGCGGACTGATTCGGCAGAGCGGCGGCAGAGCGCTGCTGTACGCGGGAGTTAGCGATGCGGAAGCGCAGGTGTTGGAAGTGGACGATCCGTTCGGGACGTTCGAAAGCCGAGGAGGACTGAGGGAATGAAGGTTAACCGTTACGAAGAAAATCCGCTGATCGCGCCGGCGGACGTCGCGCCTTATCACGAAGGATTCGAGGTGATCGGCGCGTTCAACGCGGGCGTCGCCGTGCACGAAGGCGAAACGCTGCTGCTGCTCCGGGTAGCGGAACGTCCGCTGCCGCGCGAGGAAGGCACGGTAGGCGCGCCGATGATCGATCCGGTCAGCGGCAAAGTCGAAGTGAAAGAGCTGCGACTGGACGATCCGCGCTACGATTTCTCCGATCCGCGGACGATCCGCGAGCGGGGACCGGAAGGCGCGCTTGCCTATCTGACCTCGCTGTCGTACATCCGGATCGCGCGCAGCCGGGACGGCCGGCATTTTACCGTGGACGATCGGCCGTTCATTTATCCTTCGGGGACGCTGGAGACGTTCGGGATCGAAGATCCGCGGGTGACGCGGATCGGCGATACGTACTATATTTATTTCTCCGCCGTCTCGCCCGCGGGCATCGGCGAGAGCCTCGTCTCCACGACGGATTTCGTGCATGCGGAGCATCACGGGATGATCTTCGGGCCGGACAACAAAGACGTCATTATCTTCCCGGAAAAAGTAGGCGGCAAATATTACGCGCTGCATCGCCCGACCACGCCGAGCACCGGCAGGCCGGAAATCTGGTTGGCGGAATCGGACAATCTGCTGTATTGGGGCAATCACAAGCATCTGCTCGGCCTGCGGCCGGAGCATTGGGACAGCGGCCGCATCGGCGGCGGCGCGGTGCCGATCCGTACCGATCAGGGATGGCTGGCGCTGTATCACGGCGCGACCCGGGAACACCGCTACTGCATGGGAGCGGTGCTGCTGGACGCCGACGATCCGTCGCGCGTATTGGCCCGCTCGGCGCGGCCTATTCTGGAGCCGGAAGCGCCGTACGAGACCGACGGTTTCTTCGGCGGAGTGGTGTTCGCCTGCGGCGCGGCGGTAGACGGCGACACCGTAAGGCTGTATTACGGAGCCGCGGATACTTCGACGGCGTGCGCCGAATTGAGCTTGAGCGAGATCATGGAGGGACTGGAACCGGTCTGAGAAAGCCGAAAAAGACGCCTGAAAAGGCGTCTTTTTCTTTGGGTTCTACCTTTTCAGCGACAGTAATTGCGTGACGCGCGCTCCGGCTTTGCGGTCCAGCAGGAAATAACGCGAGTCGCCGCCTTGTCTTTTTTTGAACACGATCGAACCGTCGCGCTGCGGCCAGAGATTCAACCATAACGTGCGCGTGATGCCGTCCCGATCATCGATGATCGCGATATACGGCTTGTCGATCTCCGTTTCTTCCGTTTTCGGGTTGTCGGCTTCCGGTTTGGCGCCCGCGATCAGCGTTTTGAATTCTTTGACCGAATGCGGGTCTTCCACGACTTTGCTTTCGTCGAACTCGATCGTATCTTTGGTTCCTTGGAACCCGACTCTTACCAGAGGAGGACCTTTTTCTCCGCAGCCGGACAGCAGCGCCGCAAGGCTGATCGCGAGGACCGCCAGCCAACAGATCGTTTTCTTTCTCATCTCCGAATCCGCCTTTCGTCAACATTCGTTAATAGAGACGAACAAGAAGGACAAATAGTTCACCCGGCCGAAAAAAATCTGCCGGCATCTAAATTATCGGCAGATTCGGACAATAGGGAAAGAGAAGGCGTGCAGGCTGCTTAATGAAGGGGAGCAGCGTTACCGTTCCAAAGAAAAAAACGCCGCGAACGGTTTGGCCGTTCGCGGCGTTTTGCCGACGAATTCTTTTTGGCTTTCGATCAATCTCCGCCGAAGTTCGGTTCGAGTTTCGAACCGCTCTGCTTCTCCTGCTGCGGACGACGGGTCGAGGTCTTGCGGTACAGCGTATAAATAGCCACGCCGAAAGCGAGAACGACGATAAATCCGCCTACCCATGCGTTGTACGTTACCGAAGGCGCGCGGTCGATCACGACGCCGCCGATCGCGGAACCTGCCGCGATCCCGACTTGCAGCGCCGAGAAATTGAAGCTCTGTTGGATCTCCGACGTCTCGGGAGCGACTTGGATCAGATAGCTCTGCTGCGCCGGAGACAAAGCCCAGCTCAGCGCGCCCCAGACGAAAACGAGAATCGCGAACAGCGGAATCATCTTCGCCGTGAACGGCAGGATGAACAGCGACAGCGCGAATACGCCGACGACGATCAGGATGCTTTTTTTGGCGCCGAGACTATCCGACATCACGCCGCCGATCATGCCCCCCGCTACGGCCGCGAGACCGAAGAAGAAGTACACGACGCTGATCCACGAAGCGCTCAGATGCATGACGTTTTCCAAGAAAGGCGTAAAGTAAGCATACAGCGTGTAATGGCCCGCGAGCAGCAGCAGCGTAACCAGATGCGCGCCCGCGATACGGACGTTCTTCAGGGAAGCCAACTGCTGACGAAGCGGCATGACCTGCTGCGGGGCGATCGGCTCCATCAGCTTATAGATGACGAACATCGCCAGCAGGGCGAAGATCGCGATAAACAGGAACAGGATGCGCCAGCCGAAATGGTTGGCGGCGAGCACGCCCAGCGGCACGCCGAGCACGATCGCCGAACTGATGCCCATCGATACGATGCCGATGACGCGCGCGCGGAAGTTCTCCGGCACGACTTTGACCGCGATGGTCAGCGACAGCGTGGTGATCAGCGATCCGCTGGCCGCGGTCACGAACCGGGAAGCGAGCAGGACGCCGAAGTTCGGGCTCCAGAACGCGAGCAGGCTGCCGAGGATAAAGACGACCAGCGACAAGAGGTACAGCTTGCGGCGCTCGATCTTGGCGGTCAGGGCCAGCAGCGTCGGGCCGGATACGGCGTAGACCAGCGCGTAAGCGGTGATCAGTTGGCCGGCCGTACTGACGGATACGCCCAGATCGGAAGCGATGAGCGGCAGCACGCCGCCGATAATGAGTTCGACGAGACCGACCGTGAAGGCGGCGAGCGTCAGAACAAGAACTTTGATATTCATGGTGCGACATAGCTCCTTTTCTGTACAAGTTTGGCGCGTCCTTGTCGAGCGGGAGGTGCGCGAACGCAAAAACTCCCGACTCCAAGGGCGCCGATGGCGCGACTTGTAGTCGGGAGATATGGTCCCCGGTAGATACCCTCAAACCGTCTTATTGAGGTATACAATGTCAACTCGTATTACTGTAAAGGATTGTCAAGCAAAGATCAAGAGGGAAAACGCGTAAGCCGCAAAAAATTTGGCGGACGGAGAAAAGGAGACTATGATAGAAGAAAAAGAATCCCGGCATCGGTCGCGCAGGCATCTTCGGAAGCCGAGCCGCCGGGAGCGGCGCTGCTTCGCGGCGCGGTCGGGAGGACGAAAGGCATGACGATGCAGGCGGGAATCGACGCGGGAGGTACGTTGATCAAGATCGCTTATCTTAGCGATGCGGGAAGCGAAGCGTGGGAAAAGGCGGAGAGCCGGCTTCCGCGCTCGGACGGAACGGGCGCGGACGCGTCGCGGCAGGAACGCCCACAGGGCGAAGCAGTGGGCGGGCTGCGCGCGCCGACGCTCTTGAAGTTCGCCGCGTCGCGCCTCGAAGACGCGGCGGACTGGGTGCGGGCGAATCTGCCCGAAGATGCGCGGATCGGGTATACCGGCGGGCAGGCGGAGCGGCTGCGCCGCCTGCTTCCGCAGTACGCGAACGCCGTCATGGTGCCGGAGTTCGCGGCGACGGCCGAAGGCGCCGTCCGCATTCGGGCCTACGAACGGGGCGGAGCCGTCGCGGCGGCGGAGCGGTTCGTGCTGGCGAACGTCGGCACCGGGACGTCGCTGCATCTGGTTCAAGGCGCCGAGCGGCCGCGGCTCGGCGGGATCGGCCTCGGCGGAGGCACGATCGTCGGCCTGACGGGCCTGCTGTGCGGGCTGCGCGATTACGAAGCCATCGCGCGGATCGCGCCGCTGGGCGACCGGGAAGCGGTCGATCTGACGGTGGGGCAGATCTATGCCCCGGCGGAGCCGCCGATCGCCGGAGACCTGACGGCCGCGAACTTCGCGCGGCCCGTGCCGCCCGCCGCCGGCGCGCAGCCGCAGGACTATGCGGCTGCCGTGATCGGCATGGTCGCGGAGATCGTCGTGACGGTCGCGGCGCAGGCCGCCAAAATGCAAGGCACGAGCCGGATCGTGTACGTCGGCTCGTCTTACGAGAACAATCCGCTGCTGCGCGACTTGACCGCGCGCTTTACGGAGATGCTCGGCTGCGAAGCGGAGATGCCCGAACGCGGGGCTTACTGCGGCGCGATAGGCGCGCTGCACGCAGCGGTCGAAGAATGAAGAACCGAAGAAGGCTGTCGGCCTCGCTTCGCTTCATGCCCAAACGCATGAATAAACCGATCCAACACTACATGATCGAAGGAGGGTTCGGACCATGAGACTCGCGATATTGAAGCTCGACACGGTACGGGACACGCATCCGACCGGCTCCATGCAAAGCCTGTAAAGGCGCGAACCGCCCTCTGCATGGAGTGACTGCGTTGACCGAGTTCAATCACCGTAACCTTACAGGGTGATCGGTCGACGCGCCGGATTGATCGGCGGCTCGCCCGGACAGGCTTTGTTTCCAACCGACTATTCGATTCGGGAAGGAGCAAGCCGTATGTCCGATCATCGCAATCGGCTGCCGGACTCTCAAACGGTCCGGCGTACTTATCGCAACGCGGCAGATTGCCTGCCGCCGGAATTGCTGCGCGAACTTCAACGTTATGCCGGAGGAGAAACGCTTTACGTGCCGGCTCCCGCCGATCGCAAGATCGGATGGGGCGAGCGCTCCGGCCTGCGCGCCGAACTTCAGGCGCGCAACGCCGAGATTCGCGCCCTGCACCGCGAAGGCGTGCCGATCGACGAATTGGCGGATCGTTATGCGCTGTCCGTCGAGCGGATTCGGCGCATCTGCTATTCGCGCGCCGAGCGAGAAGAAGAAACCGTAGAACGCCGGAGATAATCGTCGGCGATTCTCGATCAAGGCCCGAAACCCGTATCGCTGCGGAGTTCGGGCCTTTTTCGCGAGCGATCGCCGGAGCCTTTCTTCGGCGCCGGCCTCCATCGTAACCTCGGCCGCGCCGACCGAGCCGGGAGCGGAGTTTTCGTCGATCGTAATCCGAATCTATGTCGCGAACAGGTTGAACCGTATACGGCCTATGGAGCGAAGAAGCGGTCTTTTATAATGAAAGCACGAAGGTTCCGAACCCGAACGCGGATCATGACCGAGACGCGGACAACCAACGCACAAGGAGGAATAACCATATGGACAAGACTCGACCGAAGATTATTTTGCCGGATTTTCGTTCGCGCGACGCGGACGGCCGCCTCGGCGGCGAAATTCGCGAAGCGCTGAAGACGGCCGAAGAACTGGCAGCCCGATGCCTGCAAGCGCTGGGCGACGACGTCTCCTGCATTTATCTGCACGGCTCGCTGGCGATGGGCGGGTTTAACCCGGCGTCGAGCGATATCGATCTGCTGGTCATCGTGCAGGCCTCTCCGAGCTTGGAGAAGCTGCGCGACCTGACGAGGCTGACGCTGGAACTGCACGCAAGGCTGCAAGCCGGGCGGAACATCGAATACACCGTAGCGGAAGAAAAGGCTTTGCAAGACGTCGTCTACCCGACGCCGGCCGTCTACCATTATTCTTCGCTGCACCGGCCGAGGTACGAAGCGGATTCGAGTTACTTGTGCGCCCGCTACGAAGATCCCGATTTGGCTTCCCAGATCGTCGTAGCTTACGAGCGCGGATTTACGCTTTACGGACGGCCGCTGCGCGAACGCATGCCTGCCGTTTCGCGAGAGGTCTACGTACGTTCGATCCTACATGACGTGGCAGACGCGAGAGAAGCGATCGTCCGCAATCCGATGTACGTCGTTTTGAATTTATGCCGGGTTCTGTTATTTATGCAGCAAGGCCATGTCGTGTCGAAAAAAGAAGGCGGCGAGTGGGGCGCGGCGGCTCTGCCTGAGCGGCGGCACATCGTGCAGGCGGCGCTTGATGTGTACACGGGTGCGGTCGCCGGTCCGATGTCCGTGCCGGAGAATGCGCTGATCGATTTTGCCGAAGAGATGCTCGGGCGGATCGCCGCGGAAGCGCAAAGCGGACAAGAGGCCCGATTCTGAGACATAGATCCGAACCGGTGATTCACGCGATAGAAAGGAGAACACGGCTTTGACGCATGAAGGAATATTCGAGCTGACCTGCGAGCCTGCCGGTCACGAACACCGAACGGCGCTGCGGCAGCTTTTGGAATTGTACAAATACGATTTTACCGATTACGATCCCGAAGACGTAAACGAAGAAGGACGGTACGAATACCGGGATCTGGACGCGTATTGGAACCGTTCCGGCCATTATCCGTTTCTGCTGCGCGCGGACGGCAGGTTGGCGGGATTCGCTTTGATTCGCCGATTCGCGGCCGATTCCGGCTGCTCCGAACAAGCCGGGCACGAGATCGTCGAATTTTTCGTCATGAAAAAATATCGGCGATCCGGGTTGGGGCGCGAGGCGGCGAAGCGTTTATTTCTGCGGTTCCCGGGCTTATGGAAACTGAAGATCATGGAGGAGAACGCGCCCGCGCTTGCTTTCTGGACGCGCGCGATCGCCGGCTGCGAAGCCGCATCGGGTCTCGTCGAGGCGCGCGAACCCGATTGGGACGGTCCGGTGCTGATCTTCGCGGTCTCCGAAGGGCAGAAGAAGATTTTCCGTTAAGGCGGCCGCTCCGTTTGGCGTTTTGTCTTTGAGAGGTCTATAATCTTAGAAGGTTAAATAAAGATCGTAAGACCATTGCGTCGACCGATAACCATGCGAGGTTACGCTCCGCCGGAACGCGAACCTCAGATGTCATTCGGTCGGCGTGCCATCATGACGAAATTACGAAACGGCAGGGGAAAACGCATGTCTATCGCTTTTTTCGATTCGGGAATCGGAGGGCTGACCGTTCTGCGCGAAGCGGTTCGCAGATTGCCGAATGAAGACTTTATCTTTTTCGCGGATACGCTGCATGTCCCGTACGGGCCCAAGACGAAGGAGCAGGTCGCGGGTTACGTGCGCGAAGCGGCGGAACGCATCTTGCGATGCGACGTCAAAGCGCTCGTGCTCGCCTGCAACACGGCTACCAGCGTAGCTGCGGCGGAGCTGCGCCGGAGCTATCCGGTTCCGGTGATCGGCATGGAGCCGGCCGTGAAGCCGGCCGTCGAGATGAACGGGGCCAGCGGCCGCCGCGTGCTGGTGTTGGCGACGGAACTGACCTTGAGCCAGTCCAAATACATCGAATTGGTATCGCGCGTGGACGATCACGGGATCGTCGATTCGCTGCCGATGCCCGAATGGGTGGAATATTGCGAGCGGCTGAATTTCGATCCGGACGAACTGGGCGCTTATTTCCGGCGCAAGTTCGAACCGTTCGACCTCGACGAATACGGCACGCTTGTACTCGGCTGTACGCATTATCCGTATTATACGCAGCTGTTGGAAGACGTGCTGCCGCCGCATATCCGGGTCATCGACGGAAGCGCGGGCACGGTTCGGAGGTTGACGCGCATTCTGGACGAACAAGGTTCGCTCGGCGGAGGAAGCGGAAAGATCCGGTTCATGAATTCGGCGGACGATCCGGCGTACAACGATAAACTTCGGCGCGCTTGGCGCATTTTGAACGAGCCGCGGGGCTAGACGCCGACAAGCCGAAGACCCGAACGAGGCAGGGAAGGACGATGAAAACGTTAACTTTTTCCGTTCTTTTATCTTTTTGCGCGTACGAGGGATCGTCGGGCTGCGAATAAGCGGCTTTCCGGCAGCGATAATCGCGAGAAACGTCGCAAAGTCGAGCTTTTTCGCGATAATGAAAGATCCGGCTTCGTGTATGTTTCACATGTCAACGATTAGCCTTCTAAACACCAAAAACAGGTAAAGTTCAACCTTTACATAAGGTGTCAGCAGGGGTTAAGATACGGTTCATGAAAGCCGCACCGATCTGCTTAAGCCTAACGGGAACGGGCTTCGATCGCCTATTTTAAGCAGAAGGACCGCTGCTTCGCGGCACCCGATTTCCGAAGAGGAATCGAAGGTACCGGCATGCCGCCTACATTTCGGAAAGGATGATGGGATTCGTCACTATTCAAACATTCGCAATCGGAACTCACTGCTGAATTTTGTACTCGAAAACGGGGGAACCAATACGGGATGCCGATCATGGCTCTCGCGGGGTGAAGCCTTACGCCGGTCCGGTCTCGGACGTCGCGTCAGGCAGGGCGACTCTTGCGCCCTAATCCGTCAGCTAACCTCGTAAGCAGAAACAGGAGAGGTGACCTTTCCTTTCAGCATTCATTCATTTCGAAAAAAGGCAATTCCATCCGAGCGTCCGCCGATCGAACCGCAGGCTATGGTTTCGACTCGCGCGCAGGCGCCCCACACATCCAGATTCAGATCAGCAGAGGAGGAAGAGAGCATGTCGGATGCCATGATCATCATGGTCATTCTGGTTCTTACAGCCGTATCCGCCGGATACATTCTGTGGACCGACCGCAACAACGTCCAAGGCAAACAGCAGCGCCACTAAGGTTCGCTTGGACGCTTTACGTCATCGTTTATCATCGCATCGATTCCCGAATCGACAAGCCGCGCCCGGCGCTTCAGCCGCAGCGCGGCTTTTTAGCGTATAAACGTTCCGTAAAGCGGGTTTCGGCCGAATTTGCTCGATTGTCAAATACCGGGGGCTGTGATAGAATGAAAGTGCTGTTTTCTGTTCAAAGTATCAGAAAAGCACGATAAACGAGACAACGACGTAGCAACTGGTTTAACCCACTTATATACAGGATATGCTGTTTATGCTTAGGAGGTGGAACTACATGGAAATCTTTCTGAAGGTACTGCTGTTGATCTTCTCCGTCGGCGTGATTACGGTCGTATTGCTGCAAAAGGGCAAGAGCGCGGGTCTGGCCGGTGCAATCTCGGGCGGCGCGGAGCATCTGTTCGGCAAAACGAAAGCGCGCGGTCTGGACTTGGTTCTGGAACGCATCACGATCGTGCTGGGCGTTTGTTTCTTCGTCATGGCGATCTTGGCTACGGCTTTGACCAATTAATGGAGTACCCTTTCAACTCTGAATCAAAGGTGACCTCACCTTTAGTGTTGATAAGGGACTAGCGGATCGGAGCGGCTGTCCGCTCTGGAAGCCTTCGTGAATCCTTGGTTTCAAGGGAGACGGAGGCTTTTTTGCGTATCGTCGTTTCAATGAACGCAAACCTTCGATTAAGTTTGGTCAACTCACTACACGGGTACTTTTAGCGTATAATGATAGTTGTGACAGAATAACAAATTCAGTTCGCGATCTGCAGCCGACCGGGCGGTCTGCCGGCAGCCCGAGCCATTTAGAGGTGATAAGAATGATAACGAAAGAGTCGCTGTTGGGCTTTATGCGCGAAGACGCTTATAAGCCGATGACGTACCAAGAGCTGGAACAGCATTTCGGCATCGAAGATGCGGAAGAATTCCGGGAATTTATGAACATGCTGAACGCGCTGGAAGAAGCGGGCGAAGTGGTATTGACGCGTACCCAGCGCTACGGGGTGCCGGAACGGATGGACCTGCTGCGCGGACGGCTGCAGACGCACGCCAAAGGCTTCGGGTTCCTGATTCCTGAAGACCGCGAGCATGCCGACGTCTATATCAATGCGAACGATATGCTGAGCGCAATGAACGGAGACACCGTGCTGGTTCGCATCGCGTCGCGTCGTTCGTCGAACGCGCGGATGGAAGGCGAAGTCGTGCGGGTCGTCAAACGCGCGATCACGCAGATCGTCGGGACGTATCAGGACGAAGAATCGTTCGGGTTCGTGCTGCCGGACGACAAACGCATTACGCGCGATGTGTTCATTCCTGCCGGCCGCGCCGGAGGCGCGTTGAACGGACAGAAAGTCGTCGTGGAGATCATCGCGTATCCGGAAGGCCGTTCGGCCGCTCAGGGTCAGGTGATCGAAGTGCTCGGCTACAACAGCGATCCGGGCGTCGATATCCTGTCGATCATCCGCAAGCACCAACTGCCGGAATCGTTCCCCGAAGAAGTGCTGGCCGAAGCGGAAGCCGCGCCGGAGACGATTACCGACGAAGAGATTCACAGTCAAGGACGGCGCGACCTGCGGGATAAGCAGATCGTGACGATCGACGGCGAAGACGCCAAAGACCTCGACGACGCGGTTAACGTGGAGAAACTGCCGAACGGCAACTACGTGTTGGGCGTGCATATCGCGGACGTCGGCTATTATGTGCGGGAAGGCTCCGCGCTCGATCAGGAAGCCTATAACCGGGGCAGCAGCGTGTATCTGGTCGACCGGGTCATCCCGATGCTGCCGCCGCGTTTGTCCAACGGCATTTGCAGTTTGAATCCGCGCGTGGATCGGCTGACGCTCTCCTGCGAGATGGAGTTCGACGCTTCGATGAAAGTCGTGCGTTACGACATCTTCAAGAGCGTGATCAAGACCGTCGAGCGCATGACGTACAAGAACGTGCGCCGCATTCTGGAAGAAGAAGATCCGGAACTGCTGGAGCGTTACGGCTATCTGGTCGACACGTTCCATACGATGCGCGAACTGGCGCTCAAACTGAACGCCCGCCGGATGAAGCGCGGAGCGGTAGACTTCGATTTCGAAGAAGCCAAAGTCCTGCTGGACGACCAAGGCAAAGCGATCGATATCGTCAAACGGGAACGTTCCATCGCGGAACGGATCATCGAAGAGTTCATGCTGGCGGCGAACGAGACGGTGGCCGAGCATTTCAGCAAAGCCAAAGTGCCGTTCCTGTACCGGATTCACGAAGACCCGGACCAAGAAAGACTGGAGCTGTTCGCGGCGTTCGCGGCCAATCTGGGTTATCAGGTCAAAGGCACGCGCGGCGGCAGCATTCAACCGAGCGAATTGCAGTCGCTGCTGGACGAAGTGCAGGATACGCCGGAACAGAAAGCGATCAGCACGCTGCTGCTCCGTTCGATGAAGCAGGCGAAATACGATTCGGCGAATCTCGGCCACTTCGGCTTGGCTGCCGAGTTCTACACCCATTTCACTTCGCCGATCCGCCGTTATCCCGATCTGGTCATTCACCGGGTGATCGGGGAAGTACTGTCGGGCGGCGGCAAACTGTCGCCGCAGCGCGAAGAGCAGCTCAGCATCCGCATGCCGGATTACGCGCAGCAGTCTTCGATCCGCGAACGCGTAGCGGTGGATGCCGAACGCGACACGGCGCAGCTCAAGAAAGCCGAATACATGCTGGATAAGGTCGGCGAGACGTTCGAAGGCGTCATCGGCAGCGTGACCAGCTTCGGCCTGTTCGTGGAACTGGAGAATACGGTCGAAGGCCTGATCCATATCAGCAACCTGACCGACGATTATTACCACTTCGACGAAGCCAAGATGCTGCTGGTCGGCGAACGCACGTCGCGCGTCTTCCGGATCGGCGACGTGGTCGAGATCCGCGTCTCGAAGGTCAGCATGGAAGAGCATACGATCGATTTCGAACTGGTCGATATGAAAAAAAGCAACTTCCGCGGCAATCGCGGCGGCGGACGCCGGGGCGAAGGCGGCGATTCGTTCAAACGCGGCGACAAGACGGGCAAAGAAAAGTTCGGCAAAGATAAAGGCAAAGGCAAGGGCAAAAAAGACAAGAAGAAAAACAAACGAGGCGACGTGTTCCGGCCGAACGATAGCGGCGCAGCGACGGCTCCGGCGGCAGGAAGCACGCCGCGCAAAGGCAAAGGATCGGCCGAACAAGCGGGGTCCGCTGCGGCAAACAGCGGCGAAACCGGAGGCAAAGGCAAGCGTTCGCGGAAACGCAAAGGCGCAGCCGCGGCGGAGAACGCGTCCGCGGCTCCGTTCCGGGGCGAAAGCGCAGCGGTAGAGGCCGCATCGGGCAGCGGCGAAACCGGAGGCAAAGGCAAGCGCTCGCGGAAGCGCAAAGGCGCCGGCGGAGACAGCGGCGCTCCGGTTCGTGGCGACAACGGAGCGGCAGGAGCCGCGCCAGTCAGCGGCGAAGCGGGCCGCTCGCGCAAAGCGAACAGCGGCGACGGCGAGTGGTCGTTCACGAGCCCGCCGGCCGAGCTGGGCGCGGCCGGGAATCCGGCGAAGCCGGATAAGGGCAGCCGCCGCGGCAAAGGCGGCGGCATCCAGCTCTCCGCCGGCCAAGCGGGCGGAGATGTCTACAACGGCTCGCCGGACGCAGGCGGCGAGTGGAGCAACCGCCCGCCGGGCAAGGGCGGGCGCACGGGCCGGGCGAGCCGCGGCAGCGGCGGGGCCGGCGGCTCTGCCGGAGGCGGAAGCGGCGCGACTAGCGACCGCGAGCCGGGTAAAGGCCGCTTCAGCTTCGGAAGCGGCACGGGCGGCTACGGCGGCGAGACGGCGACGTTCTCGCGCAACGGCAACGACCGCCCGAGCGGCGGCAAAGGCGGCCGCTCCGGCGGAAGCCGTTCCGGTTCCGGCGCGTCCGGCAGCGGCAAGCCGAAGAAGGGCGGAGCGAAAAGCTCGCCTTCGGGCAGCAAAAAGAAGTAAAGCGGCGGAAACGGTCGGTTAGGCAATAACGTTGCGCCGCAAGCTTCTGGCTTGCGGCGTTTGCGTTCGTTCCGGCTCGGGATCGGCGCGTAACGGAACGTAGATTCGTTAGAAGCCGAAAACCTGCCGAATCAAGCGAAATCCGTCGTCTTTTTCCTTCTAAGCGTCATCTGGTTCCGTTAGAATCGGAACAACGCCAAAATTCCGCTCTAAGCGTCACCTCGATCCGTTAGCGCTCAACGCTGCCGCTCTACGGTCGAAGGAGAAGCCAACAAGACGGAGAAAATTCGGTTTCGGTTTCTCAGGAAACGCTCCTGCTTACGCCCGACTGTCCTCCGCCTTGCCTTTTCCGAATCAAGCTTGCTACAATCTAGAAAGATCCATCCCTCAATGATGACCGATCTGTCCGGCAAGGAGGTGCAAGACATGAAGAAGAACACGGAACAAGGCAAACTACTCGCGCAGAACAAGAAGGCGTCCCACGATTATTTTATCGAGGATACGTACGAGGCGGGACTGGTGCTCACCGGCACGGAGATCAAATCGCTGCGTAAAGGCCGCGCCAATATCGGCGACGCGTTCGCGACGATCCGAAACGGCGAAGCTTTTATCCATAACATGCATATCAGCCCGTTCGAGCAGGGCAATCGCAGCAATCCGGAAGACCCGACGCGCACGCGCAAGCTACTGCTGCACAAACAGCAGATCCGCAAGCTGATCGGCCAAGCCAAGCAGGAAGGCTACACGATCGTGCCGCTCAAAGTCTACGTCCGCAACGGCTACGCCAAGCTGCTGATCGGCCTCGGCCGAGGCAAGAAACAGCATGACAAACGCGATACCGCCGCCAAGCGCGACGCGCAGCGGGATATCCAGCGGGCGCTCAAGTCTCGTCAACGCTAGAGAAGCACGGGACTTGCAGCCGGCTCGGATGGACTCAGTCAGGTAGGAAGAATTTTCTAAGTTTTGTCTCGGGGCGACCCGGGTAATCTACCATTGCGGCTCAGATTATGGTATAATCTAAGTCTGCGAGAAGTGCGATGCATCATCGCGGGCAGTCCTTTCTTTTATGGAGGGAAAGGCGCTGCATGAACTTTAGAATTGCGGCTCGTGCCGGAACCTTGCGGTTCCCCAGCGACGATCCTTTAATCCGGAAGTTCCCTTTTAGAAAAATGGATGCTTGTTCTCCGCTTCGGAGCTTGCCCGTTTTTCGCATCAGGGGGCGTTTATGGATTCGACGGGGGTAGTTCGGGCATGGGTAGCGGGTAGTAGGGACGCGGCTACTTCATCAACGCTAAAGCCTATTAAATGGCAAACAACAAAACAACTACGCTTTCGCAGCCTAAGAAACTGTGATGCGTGCTCTCGCTCAGCATCGCCCATGTGCCGGGATGAGGGCCCAACCTATAGTGGGATACGCCGTTTAGTCTCCGCCTGGGGGTAAACGGAAGAAGATAATCAGGCTGACCCAACGTATAGCCGGTTACGGGGCGATACTCGGGTGACATCAAAACTGTGACTACACCCGTAGAAGCCTATGCTGCGTTGCCTTCGGACAGGGGTTCGACTCCCCTCGCCTCCATATGTACGATCAGTGAGACCGCCTGAAAAGGCGGTCTTTTCTGCGTTTTGTGGATGATTAAGGGGTACATTGCGGTTAGAAAGGCTTGATACATAAGGGATTGAAGCGATTGGTGTTGATGTAACCAGTGACAGTCACTGATGGTGTTCATTGTGGTTTAGGATGAATCACCAACTTTACTTCAGTGTATGTTTGAGGGTGGATTGAATGATATAATCTAATTGGTTTCTAGCTATGCCAATTAATTCTAAGGAGTTGCAACGATGAACCCTACCTTTCCTAAAGATATAACGGATGCGATGAGAAGTTGTATACTCGCTATATTCTGGCCCAAAGAACAGATCATCGATTTTTTTAGAACTAATAGTTGCACACAAAGAGATTTGTCTTGTGTAAAAAATCATGCAGAAGAAAAGATTAATAGAGCCAAGATTGTGGATCTGGTTTTTCAATCACTTCGTTCGAGGGATGATGGAGGATTAGGGCAGTTCAGAGCGATGTTGTTTTCTTTGATAAATTGGAGTGAATTTGATCCATACTATTTTAAAAAGTTAAAAAAATTAGATGAATCTGAAGCCATAAGAAGCATTAATCATCTAAAACAAGTTCAAGAAATCCGTGATGCAAATGCAAAAGAAATTCGTCGTCAACAAGAAGTTGCCAAAGCTGAACGGTCTAAAAAAGTTTCATTAGAGAGTTTGGAGAAAACCTTCATTCAATTGTATACAGATAGAACCATTTCTTCTCAGCAAAGAGGATATAAATTAGAATCTCTTCTTCAGAGTTTGGCGGACTATGAAGAACTGAAAGTCTCAGAGCCATTTAAAATTGATGGTGAACAAATAGATGGTTCTATCAAATTTGATGGAGAAAATTATTTAGTAGAAGCGAAATGGCATGATAGCCCTATTGCTAGCAATTCACTTTATCACTTTGCACATAAGATAGAAGGGAAGATGTATGGAAGAGGATTTTTCATCTCAGTAAACGGATTCTCAAAAGATTCAGTTTCAGCGTTAACTATGGGAAAATCAATCAAAACTATTCTAATTGATGGTGGAGACTTAAGTGTTGTCTTTGGAGGTAATATAAGCTTCAAAGATATGTTGGATATAAAAGTTAGGGCTGCTCAGACTCAAGGTTATATTTATTACGATGCTTTATCTTTAAAGAGTAAAGCTTAGTAGCTGCATCTAAACCTATTGAAACAGGTACGCAATGGATTGCTTTTAGAGTCGATGCTTGAAGTCATCAGCGAGTTCTACAACGTCAATTTGCGGCACGAGACATTAAAGGGGATGCGTGAGAATGCCGATCGAGACTTCCATTGCGGCGGTAGAGTGCCTTTGGCTATCCACGCATTCAGATCGGTAGAAAAGACATGTACGAGCTTGGAGAGCAAGAAGAAGTCGAATTGGTTCGTCAAATATTTCAAATGGCCGCAGCAGGACACGGAGGTAAAAGAATAGCTGGTAAATTGAATCGACAATCCATCATTGCAGAAAAACGTTGGTCGCCATCCACAGTCCTTTCGATTTTGGCAAATCAGGTCTACATTGGACAACGTGTATGGAATAAAAAGAAGAATGCAGACGGTAAATGCAATGAAGTTTCGGAATGGGCAATAGCGGAATATGCTCATCCTGCCATTGTCGATCAGAAGCTCTGGGATGCAGCACAATTTTCATTGATGCAAAGAAAGCAACGGAAGACAAAATAATCTTGTTTGATCGCAGGTGCGCCATCACGGTGTACCTGCTTTTTTTATGCCCAAATTTAAGCATAGGGAGCGATATTCAATGAAGGTAGCCATTTATGCACGAGTATCATCAGATCGTTAGGCGGAGAAAGAACTTTCTATTCCGGCACAGGTTAAAGCGATTCAACAATATTGTTTGGAGAAAGAATGGACAATCACACATCAGTTTATTGAAAAAGGCCGCTCGGCTAAAACCGATGAACGACCAGAATTTCAGAAGATGATTGCTTTGGCTAAACGCTCGAACCGTCCATTTGATGCCATTGTCGTACACAAATTTGATCGTTTTTCTCGTAAACGCGACGATCATGTAATCTACAAAGCTCTGCTTAATCAACATGAAGCCAAAGTTCTCTCAGTAACGGAACAAATACAAGCGGAAACACCACAAGATATGCTGCTGGAAGGGATGTTAGAAGTTATATCGGAATTTTTAATGCGAACCTGGCTGTCGAAGTTCGTAAGGGGACGACACAGAGCGCGAAGCAGAGCTACAACGGTGACAACAAAGAAATATGGCGGTCAGAGATATTACGTTTGCGGCGGATATATGCGGAAAGGCAAAGAGTTCTGTCCATATGTGAGTTGGAGAAAAGAGCGCATCGAGCAAACTGTAACGAACAAGTTGAGAAGTGTGCTGCTGCGGCTTACATTCGACAATCAGCTTGAAGAAGAGATTCGGAAATATCATAGCGATGCGAACAGACATATTTGGACTGAGAAGGCTAACTTAGAATCTGAATTTGCCTATTTGGGTCGTCGGATTAGTCAACTTGAAGAAGAGCTTAAAAGTGGCGTCGGTAAGGTGTGCTACGTAGACATGTTGGAGGATTTAAAAGGAGAGTTTGTTGTTAAACAAGCTGAGCTGGAAAAGATCAGAGACGCATATAGTGAATTGGATCTATCTGAAGAAACATTGAAGTCATTGATGCATGATATTCGAGTGATGATTGGAATGCTGGATGATGAGATACAGAATCCGCAGTTGATGAATGAGTATGTGAAGAAGTTTGTGTCTGAAGTTACTGTGCATCGGGAGAAAAAAACATGTGTATATAAAAGTTGAATTGTGTAAAGAGCAACAAAAGTTATATCAAAAAATGGTTATGGTTAATTGGAATTAGATTGTTAATAACGAAAAAATGTAGTCTGAGTATCAGCCAACAATTGCTTTGACAGTATTTTAGCGATGTGAGAACATGAGGGGAACATATACATTTGTCAAAATCGTTCGATTGTTGGCTGAACTCGATGTTAAAAATATTATCTCATGGATTAATTGTACAAACCAAAAATAATTCCGATATTTCAATATCAGAAAGGATAAGTTTATATGAATGCTGATTTATACAAGAGGCTTTTTAGAGCAATCTTCTCAGAAGATAATATAGCTTTGAAAAAAATTGCTGATCTTATTATTTTAAGTGAACGTGAGAAAAACCATGGAGTTTTAGCAGACTCTCTTGAAAAAATTAAATACAATGAAAAGCCCAAAGTTCAAACTGGGTACGCACAGTTCAAGAATGATAAGAACAATGTTACTGGGATGGGAACGTTGCCTACCAGTAAAAGAAATGACATGCAGTTAGTTTCTTATATATCGCGTGAACAATTGAAGCATCATATGATTTTAAATGATGAAATTGAAAGTAGGCTTTTAATTATAGAGAAAGAATATGCTGCCAAAGAAAGGCTTGCAAAATTTAATTTGACTCCAAAGAAAAAAATTCTCTTATATGGAGATCCTGGTTGTGGAAAAACATTAGCAGCAGAAAGATTGGCATGGAACCTAGGACTACCTTTATTAAAAGTGAGGTTTGATTCTTTACTGTCTTCATACTTTGGTGAGTCGGCATCCAATTTGAGATCCGTTTTTGATTATAGCAAAAATGAACCTGTTGTGTTACTGCTTGATGAATGCGACTTTATTGCTAAATCACGAACATCGAGTCAAGATGTGGGAGAGGCACCGCGTATCGTTAATATGCTATTGACATTATTAGATGAGTATAATTCGTCGGGCCTAGTGGTAGCTACTACAAATCTAAAGGTATCGCTTGATGAAGCTTTATTCAGAAGGTTTGATGATATCATTGAGATAACAAAACCTTCAGTTATTGAAATAAAAAAATTGCTAACAACTACTTTTTCTGCTATCAATGTAAGTAAAGATATCGATTGGGAGGCATTTTCTAGTAAACTTGAAGGACACTCTGCGGCCAACATCGTATCTATTGCTCAAAATGCTGCTAAAAGTTGTATTCTTGAAGGATCGAAAGTTGTAAGGAAAGATCATATTTTAAAAGTAATTGATAATATTTCGACGAAACAATAATGAGGTGGGGCTATGGCGACGACAGGAGAATTCTCACATCTTCCTTTATCTTTGGTGCTGTATGGGAAACCAAAATTAAGAGGTGGAGGAGAAAAGGACTTAAGGACACTTGAGAACAGAAAAAACCGAGTAGGTCATGGAGGATACATCAAGAGCAAAGCATCTCAGTTGTCTAAGTTTTGGAAAGATAAGCAAGAAGAGCGAGTCAGGGAACAATTACCAGAAATTAAAACTGGTATTCCAATATTATTAGAGATAGACCCTAATAGCGATGTTAATTTTTTGAAAGGGCTAGGATTCGAAGTTATCTCCGAACTCGAAAATGGTTATGTTATTGTATCAAACGGTGATTTTAATTTCGCTACTTTATATCAAAAAACAGAAGATTTTATTAACGAAGTTTCAAATAGATGCAATACACCTGCTCGTGTATACGCTTTCCACAAAGATGAATCCCGGTTTGAGAAGATGTTTGGAAGCAATTTGTTGAACATTTGGAAAACAATAAGTGAAAACGATAAGTACGAGATCGAGGTTAGTATCAGTTGCTCTGGAAATGTTTTTGAGTTGGAACAACCTCCAATAAAAGCCGATGACGTAAGTGATGAAGAATTTAAGAAGAGCAGAAGATTTTTAAATTGGCAGCAAAAGTATTACGATGCCTATGATGTATGGGATGAATTGAAATCAACTCGAGAGCAACAATTTTCAGAATTCATCTCACATTATAATGGGGAATTCATAGGTTCATTTGTAGATGGAGAGCCAATTTTTTTAGAGTTTTGTGATAGCTTTTCGGTTAGGGTTAGAATAAACGGTAAATGTTTGCGTGACTTAGTCTACAATTTCTCACCTATATTCGCCATTGAATATGTAGGAGACCTGTGCATAGGAAAATCCATTGAAGGTTCTATATCAGATTTTAATTTTGATGTTGAAATAGTTCCCCCAGACGATGACTCACCAATTATTGCAGTTATTGATAGTGGAATTCAAGAAGGGCATAAATATCTAGAACCTGCAATACTTACTGATGATTCGAAGTGTTATGTGAAGGGAACCACTTCAGTATCAGATGAAGTTAGTAATGGGGGTCATGGTACTAGAGTCGCGGGTGCTATTTTGTATCCGTTTGAAATACCACAATCAGGTACATACAAACTTCCATGCTATATAAGGAATGCTCGTGTTTTGAATGAAAATAATGAATACGCAATTCAGAGCAGTGTTTTCCCACCACTTTTTATTAAGGCAATTGTTGATGAGTTTGCCAAAAAAGCTGATAAGAAAACTAAAATATTCAACCATTCAGTCGCAGAGATAAATTCCTGCGAAATCAAACATATGTCACCTTGGGCTACAGAGATTGATCTTCAAAGTTATGAGAATGATCTTTTATTTATACAAGCTACAGGCAACATACACATTAATACGATAAAAGATTTTTACAACGAGATGATCACGTACCCAACCTACTTATTTGACGAGAGATCAAGGATTGCAAATCCTGCACAGAGCGTACAAGCCTTGACCGTAGGATCGATATCACACTCTAGTTTAGAAACAGAGGATACAGTAGTTATCGGAAGGAAAAATGAGCCTTCAGCTTTTTCAAGATCAGGTTCTGGGATCTGGAATTCTGTTAAACCGGATGTAGTTGAATACGGTGGAACATGGGCTAAAAATAAAAATGGAGAAGAGTTGCAATTTACCACTCCTTCAGAAATTTGTACAGATTTAATCCGTGTTTCGCCTGAAGGTGCTGCTTTCTCAAAAGACGCGATAGGGACTTCCTTCTCAACGCCAAAGATTGCCTACATTGCAGCAGAAATTCAAAAGCTATATCCGAATTCTCCAGCATTGCTCTATAGGGCATTAATCGCACAATCTGCTCGATGGCCAAAGGAACTTATAAATGGGTTTTACAGCGTACAAGATATTGTTAGACATGTTGGATATGGTCTTCCTAATGTTACGAGAGCAACTAGGAATGACGAATATCGTGTGACTCTGGTTACTGAAGAAACGTTGTATCTTCAAGAAGGTCAGGCACATATATTTAGAGTTCCTATTCCTGAGGAAATGAATGCTATCGGGGAGGATTTTGACATACAAATTGAGGTCACTTTATCATATGCTGCGAAACCAAGAAATACAAGGAGAACGATCAGTCGATATTTATCGACATGGCTCGACTGGAGATGTAGTAAAATTGGCGAAGATATTAATTCATTTGCTGAAAGAATACTAGTAACAGGATCTGCTGTAGATGATGATGGAAATTTCAATTGGACAATTGGTGAACAAAGCAACCATGGACAAGCTAAAGATTTTTCTAGGTCGTACAGCACTTTGCAGAAGGACTGGACTATAGTTAAATCGAATCAATTAACGGATAGTTTTTGCATAGCTGTTCGAGGGCATAAAGGCTGGGATGCTAACATACCTGCAAAATATTCTTTAGTAGTTAGCTTCGAGGCTGTAAACCAAGATATAGCAATATATGAACTTGTCCGTAATGTTATTGAGATTGAGAGTTTGGAGAACGAAATAGAGTTAGAAGTAGAAGATGAGATTAGGGAATAAAACATAGAGTGAAATTAGATTTTACTGTATAAAGCCAGCCCCTCTTCTTAAGAGAAACTTAGTTTTTGTAATGAGAGGGGGTTAATTTGGCAAACAACAAAACAACTACGCTTTCGCAGCCTAAGAAACTGTGATGCGTGCCCTCGCTCAGCATCGCCCATGTGCCGGGATGAGGGCCCAACCTATAGTGGGATACGCCGCTTAGTCTCCGCCTGGGGGTAAACGGAAGAAGACAATCAAGCTGACCCAACGTATAGCCGGTTACGGGGCGATACTCGGGTGACATCAAAACTGTGACTACACCCGTAGAAGCCTATGTTGCGTTGCCTTCGGACAGGGGTTCAACTCCCCTCGCCTCCATTTCAAAAAATCTGCTCAATTGAGTAGTTTTTTGAAAGCTTAATACTAGTAGTACAAGGATGGTGTGATAATGATTTTTTTGGGGTTAACAAATCATGAAAAAGAAACGCTTCAGTTTGAAGTCATTTCTGATAATACACGTCTTAAGCTTACTAGATTAATAAGAGATCTATCTTCTGATTCCAATTCCGAAGTTACTATTTTACGGCAAAATAGATTTGTTAACATCGCAAGAAATATCATTGGAAAACCACTTTATGTGCTTGAAGCTGATGATTGGGGGCATTACCAATTAGGTGAGTATGCTTGGCATAATGGTGAACTTGAATTGGTTATGCGACGGCCTAACACCAACCAACTTGTTGAAACTTTAGCGGATTTTATCCAAAATGGATTGGTGGATTGTAACACTATAAATGATATTCTTGCTGAAGAAGGAAGTTCAATCTCATTTCAACTTATTGGTCATGATGAGAACGTGAAAGTATATATTCTTCCAGTTGAAGAAATTGAAGAAGTAAGTCCTGATCAACATCCTAACATACGTTTGCTTATTGATCGAATGGAAAGAGCTATTTCTGCAAATGACTTTGCGGAAGTTTTACATGCAAGTGCTTCTGTGTTTGAAACTCTTGGAAAAGATGTGATAGGTTTAGCGAGTATACAGGATCAAACCTTAGGCAGTTTTTTTGAAAAATATAAAAATACATCAAGTTTACCAGAAGAAATTTTGAATTATATGCTAGAAATTTATAAAAGAAGGAATTCCGAGCCGCTAGCTGGACATGGAAATACCCGTCCTCCTACTATCTCTCAAAGAGAAGCAGTAGTGCTTTCAGAAATGACGAAATCTTTCGTAAGAATAGAACGACAACTAGCGATGTCACAAATAGAAAAGAGTTAAAGTTTTACATGATAGATTCAATTTATTAATGAAGATTTTAATACTATATAATTAATTTAAATATTATACATTACTTTTTATAAATTTGTTAATTATGGTTTAATGATAACCTTGGCTTACCTCCATATGTACAATAAGAAACCATCAACCTAAATCCGGTTGATGGTTTTTCGTTTATGCTATATTAGTTCGAAAAAGGGAGGGCGATTCGCATGATCATCAACCGCACGCAGCTCCAAGAAATCTTAATCAAGGCGCATCAGTACGCACGTCTGCAAGCCAAAGAAGCAGGAGCCTTCATCTATTACATAAAAGACGGCAAAAGAATTCGTGAAGATGCGCAAGGATGGGAGTTTGAGATCATATTCGATCAAGCCGGAAACCGGCAAGAGCTTGATTTACATGATTAGTCCTAACCGATGCCCCAAGATGCAATAACCTATCAGCCGCTCATTCCCTACTCCACCCGCTCAAACCTCGTCCACTCCGTCCCTTCCTTGACATATAAATCCGAACCCTTCGCATCGCTAAAAATCTCCAGCCTCGGAACAAAGTCGTCTCCGTCGGTCACCATATGAGTCGGCACCAATCCCTCCGGCTGCGACGGATAAATCTGCGTGCCTTCGTATCGTTTCCCCTCGTAAATGATCTACACAATCGGAGAACCTTGTTTCGATTCGCTCGCATGACTGCAAGAGGTTAAGAAGGCGGCGGCTACCACAGCGGCAACTAACCAACATCCTAGCCTCATCCAACAAACTCCTCCTTTCGTAAACTCTCGCCTCGAATCTCGTCCCCACTCTATACGACACTCACGCCTCCCGGTCCTCCCCCATTTGCTCAATCCCCCTTACACCCCGTATGCTAAACCTGACGTTTCACGCATTCGATTCATCTCTACCATCTCAACCTACAAAGGACACCCAACATGAACCCAAAAATCATTCACCTCATGGGAACGGTCATCACAATGGTCGTTCATCACCTCGACGCAGACGCGCTCTTACAGGAAGCGGAGCAGCGCCTCATCGACTACGAGCAGCGCTTCAGCGCCAACAATCCGAATTCCGCGCTCATGCAGATCAACCACCAAGCGGGCCAAAATCCGGTCACGGTCGATGCGGACCTGTTCGAGCTGATCGCCATCGGCAGGCGTGAGAGCCTCGTCGAAGGCAGTCTGCTAAACATCGCCATCGGCCCGCTGGTCAAGGCATGGAAAATCGGCTTTGCCGGTGCCCGGCAGCCTTCCGATACAGAAATCCGCGAGTGTCTGCGGCTGATCGATCCCCGCGACATCCGTTTGGATGCGTCGCAGCAGTCTGTTTTCCTGCAAAAAGAAAAGATGGAGATCGACCTCGGCGCATTGGCTAAAGGGTATTTTGCGGATAAGATCGTCGAGAGTTTCAAGCAAAATCAAGCGGAAGCGGGATACATCGATCTCGGCGGGAACGTGCTGACGTTCGGTGCCAATCCGGTTTCGGAAGACGGGCTGTGGCGCGTGGGGATTCAGAATCCGAAGCTGCCGCGGGGGAATTATGCGTTGGTGCTGAAGCTGCGGGATCGGTCGATCGTCACGTCGGGGATCTACGAACGGAAGCTGGAGATCGCGGGCCGGAAGTATCATCATATTTTCGACGGACGAACGGGTTACCCGGTCGAGAGCGACGTCGCGAGTCTGACGATCGTCTCCGAGCGGTCGCTCGACGGCGAGATCTGGACGACGCGATTGTTCGGCCGAAGCGCGGTCGAGATCATTCGTACGCTGAACAAGGCGGCCGGGATCGAAGGGATCGTCATCACGGAAAACAACGAACTGGCGGTCACGAGCGGTTTGCATCCGTACATTGAACGTTAGCCGCGAATAGAGCCACCAGATCTTTTTCGACCGGAGATAACGTCTTGTCTTTGGCATGGGCGATAAAATAGTCGATCGACAGCAGATCCAGCGGCAGCGGAAGCAGGCGGTAGCCTTGAGGCACGTCGGAGGAGCAGATGCTGTACGGAACGAACGCGATCCCCAGTCCTTTTTTGGCCAATTCCAGAATCGTGAAGATATTGGTACTCTCCAGCACGATATTCGGCTTGATCTTGAATTTCTGAAACAGATGATCGAGCTGCCGGCGGATCGACGAGCCTTTTTTGGTCAGCACCAGCGGTTCTTGCAGCAGGGTCTTGATCGCCGCGTTATTGTCTTCGAACGTCTGCGGATCGAAGCCGGATAACGCGGAGTCTTCGGCGATCACCGCATAATAACCGTGAGGGCCCCACGACACGACGTCCAGATTCGGCGACAGCGTCTCCGGATTCTGCCCGATAAAAAAGTCGAGTTCACGGTTCAGCGCGCGGATCTCGTTGGTCTCCGAATAATCTTCTTGGATCTCGATCCGCACGGACGGATGCTGCTTCAGAAAGTCGGGCAGGAACAGCGGCAGCAGATAGTAACCCAGACTCGACAAAATGCCGATCTTGATCGTCTGCGTGTCCCGGGTGGAGTAATGAGCGATCTTTTTATGAAACTGTTCGTGCGCCATTTCGAGGGACATGAGATGCTGGTAATACAGTTTGCCGGCTTCGGTCAATTGCAGCGGGGAGGTCTGGCGGTTCAGAATCTCCGTGCCGATCTCGTGCTCGATCCGCTTGATCATCTGGGTCAGGTACGGCTGCGAGACATAGAGGTCTTTGGCGGCTTTGGTGTAGCTTCCGTGCTTAAGAATCGAGTCGAGATAATGGATGATATGGGAAGAATCGATCGAAGTCATGGGCGACACCTGCTCTTTTTAAAATGTTAGGGTATAAGAAGTTTATTATGGGTCGATAAGGAAAGGCATATTTCACAAATCCATGTTTCCATATTAAAATTTATTTGTAAAGGTAAACCCCGCCAAGCCCGATCTCAAGTCCACTCGAACTCAAATTTTTTTGAAGTATATTGTGCATTTATTCACAAATGAAAGAAGGGAATCCATCATGAACCTGATCGGCATTGTCGGCACCAACTCGAATACTTCGACGAACCGCAAACTGCTGCAATTCATGAGCAAGCATTTTTCCGCCCAAGCCCAGATTGAGGTCTGCGAGATTAAGCATCTCCCGGCCTTTGACGAACCGGAAGGTCGTCAGGCTCCGCAAGAAGTCCAAGAGCTGTGCGAGAAGATCGCGGCGGCGGACGGCGTGATCATCGCGACTCCGGAATACGACCACAGCATCCCGGCTGCGCTCAAGAGCGTGATCGAATGGATCTCCTATACGACCCGCCCGCTGATCAACAAATCGGTCCTGATCGTCGGCGCGTCTCACGGTCTGCTCGGCACGTCGCGGGCTCAAGCGCATCTGCGTCAGATCCTGGATGCCCCGGAACTCAAAGCGCGCGTGCTGCCAAGTTCGGAGTTTCTGCTGGGACATTCGCTGACGGCTTTTGACGAAGAAGGCCATCTGGTCTATGCGGACAAGGTGCAAGAATTGGACGAGATCTTCGAAGAGTTCCGTTTGTTCGTGAAGATCAATCAGCAGTTGATGAAGGAACATGATTTCAAGACCGAGCAGAACAAACGATTCTCGTGGGAAACGGCCAGCCAAGGAGGTAGATTCTAATGAAATTCGTCGGAATCGTCGGCACCAATGCGGCGCAATCGTATAACCGCAAACTGCTGGAGTTCATGAAGAACCATTTTAGCGACAAAGCGGAGATCGAGATTCTGGAACTTCGAGGCGTTCCGATGTTCAACGAGTCGGACGATCAATCGCTCAGCCCGGTTATTCAGAACTTCAATACCAAGATCACGGAAGCGGACGGAGTCATCATCGCCACGCCGGAGCACAACCATTCGATCCCTTCCGCGCTGAAAAGCATTCTGGAATGGCTGTCGTGGAACCTGCATCCGCTCGACGGCAAACCGGTGATGGTGGTCGGAGCCGCGTACGACGTGCAGGGTTCCTCGCGCGCGCAGCTGCATCTGCGTCAGATTCTCGATGCGCCGGGCGTCAACGCCAGCGTCATGCCGGGATCGGAATTCCTGCTCGGCCGCGCGCACGAAGCGTTCGACGGAGAAGGGAACATCAAGTCGGAACCCACGGTCGACTTCTTGGATAGCTGCTTCTACCGGTTTATGCGTTTCGCCAAAGTCGCCAATCTGCTGAACGTGCCGGAAGAAGTGAACTTCGAACCGGGCACGTACAACGTTACGGCGCTCGGCCACAACGGCGATCTGCCGATGGTCGTAGAGATGAGTTCGACGCGGATCGAGAAGATCGAGATCGATACGTCGGGCGAATCGCAGGGGATCGCGGACGTGGTCTTTACCCGCATTCCGAACCAGATCATCGAAGGCCAGACGCTGAACGTGGATATTCTGTCCGGCGCGTCGGTCACCAGCAACGGCGTCATCGACGGGGTGGCGAAAGCGGTGAAGATGGCGGGGGCCAACCCGGACGTCTTGAAAAAACGGCCGAAAGCGCAAAGCGCGATCAATCGCGGCGACGAAGAGTATACGGCGGACGTGGTAGTCGTCGGAGCCGGCGGCGCGGGACTGGCGGCAGCGGCAAGCGTGCTTCAGCAGGGCAAAAAAGTCATCGTCGTCGAGAAATTCCCGGCGATCGGCGGCAACACCGTACGTACCGGCGGTCCGATGAACGCGGCCGATCCCGAGTGGCAGCGCACGTTCGCGGCGATTCCCGGCGAAGGGCATACGCTCGAAGGACTGGCGGCGACGCCGGAAGAACAGGTGGACGCCGAATATCTCGAAGACTTCCGGATCTTCAAACAGCAGGTGGCCGATTATCTGGAGCAGACGAAGAACGGCCAAGAATTCTTGTTCGATTCCGCGGTCTTCCACCGGATGCAGACCTATTTCGGCGGCAAACGCACCGACCTGCAGGGCAACAAGATCTACGGCCAATACGATCTGGTCAAAGTGCTGACGGACCAAGCGCTGGAATCGGTCAAATGGCTGGAAGAACTGGGCGTCGAATTCGATTACAAGGATGTGACGATGCCGGTCGGCGCGCTGTGGCGCCGCGGCCACAAGCCGGTGAAGCATGAAGGCTACGCGTTCGTGGCGGCGCTGGAGAAATTCGTGCGCGAGAACGGCGGACAGATCATCACGGATACGCCGGTCAAGCAGCTGATCATCGAAGCGGACGGCCGGGTAAGCGGAGTCGTCGGCACCGGAGTGGCGGGTCAGACCGTGACGGTTCATGCGCGGGCCGTCGTGCTGGCTTCCGGCGGATTCGGAGCCAATACGCGGATGCTGAAGCAGTACAACACGTACTGGAGCGAGATCGACGACGAGATCAAGACGTCCAACTCGCCGGCGATTACCGGCGACGGCATCCTGCTCGGCCAGAGCGCCGGAGCCGATCTGGTCGGCATGGGCTTCTCGCAGATGATGCCGGTCTCGGACCCGCAGACGGGCGCGTTGTTCAGCGGGCTGCAGGTGCCGCCGCAGAATTTCGTGATGGTCAATCAGCAGGGCAAACGTTTCGTCAACGAATACGGCAGCCGCGACCAATTGTCGATCGCCGCGATCAACAACGGCGGATTGTTCTACCTGATCGCCGACGACAAGATCAAAGAAACGGCGTACAACACGAACCAGCAGAAGATCGACAAGCAAGTCGCGCAAGGAACCTTGTTCCGGGCCGATACGCTGGAAGACTTGGCGCGGCAGATCAACGTCGATCCGGCAGTGCTGGTCGAGACGATCGCGAAATACAATTCGTACGTCGATCAAGGCCATGACCCCGAATTCGGCAAAGGCGCGTTCGACCTCAAAGTCGAAGTCGCTCCGTTCTACGCGACGCCGCGCAAACCGGCCGTTCACCATACGATGGGCGGACTCAAGATCGATACCGATACGCATGTACTGAACGAATCCGGCCGGCAGATTCCGGGCCTGTACGCGGCCGGCGAAGTCGCAGGCGGCATCCATGCCGGCAACCGGCTGGGCGGCAACTCGTTGACGGACATCTTCACATTCGGGCGGATCGCCGGACGGGTTGCGATCGCCGAGCAGGTGCGGTCGGCGGAGCACGTGACGAACTGATCCCTTTTTCTCTTTCGTCTCCTTATTCGTCCGTATTAAAAAGACCTCTCGCATAATCATGCGAGAGGTCTTTTGCATTAAGGCGAATTCACCCACAGCGTCGTCCAATTCTCCTGATCCACCAGATAATAGCTTTCCGGATAGAGATACGGATAATGTCCGGCGAAGGTCGGCCACCAGAAGATCGCGGCGCCGTGCACGTTCGCGCCTTCCGCGATCGCGGACTTGAGACCGGAAACGGCGGAAGCGATATTTTCGACATAAGGATCATGATAGACGATGAGATGTTCTTTGATCAGCCGTCTCTCGTAAGCGGGCGCGATCGGCACCAGTTGGCTCGGCGTAGAGGACGGTCCGGCCGAACCGATCGCTTTGCTGTAACGCAGCACTTCGCTTTTCCAGAACTGCTCGTAAGAGACGGGATCGTCGATCGGCGAATTCCAGCCCATCTGATCGTACAACATCGGATTGATCTGATTCACAACCTGCGCGATCTTCTGAATATAAGCGCCGGTCCACGTCTTGGTCGCCGAATAATCGACAGGCGAAGAGATCGAGAAATACGCATTGTTTTTTAGCGAGTGCGCGCGCAGATACTTCAACGTTTGCAGCAGTGTCGGATCGTCCGTGACAAACGATTCGAAATCGATATGGACGCCGTCCGCTTTGTAGAGCACGCCGTCGACGGATACGCCTTTGTTCACGAGCTGATCGGCCAGCGCATCGACGTTGGCGTTGAAGCTTGCCGTGCCGAACTTGGCATTCGGAACTTGTTCGCCCGCCGAATCGGCAATCACCCTTTTGTTAAAGTTCAAGATGACGATCACTTTCTGGTCGGGATCGGCGGTCTTCGAATATTTGATCCAGTTCGCCAGTCCCGCGTAATTCTTGGGCGCCAGATTGCCGGAGTCGTCCAGCATCCCGAGATCGGCAAACTGGTATTTGATCCGGAACTGCTTCATCTCCGCTACATATTTCTCGATATCCGCCGGAGCCTGTTTGGTATCGAACCAATCTTGAGACAAGAACGTAGCGTTATCCACCCGGCAGTCGGCTGTGCAGCTTGAACTTGCGCTCTGAAGCACGATTCCGTCGAAGTAAGCCGCTCCGTCAGGCACGGCTTCGATCACGTAGATGTAGACGAGCAGTTTTTCCGTGCCCGGCACGGCCGTGAAACGGATCTCTTTCTTCTGATAATCCTCTTTGGAGAAGCTGACCGTGGACCTGCCGCCCGGAATTTTTTTGCCGTTTGCATCGATGCATTCCACGCCGAGCAGAGCCGTCTGACCCTGCCCGACCGTTCTACCGTAACCGGATAACACGAACGTTTGACCGGCTTTGACCGCAACGGTCAGCAGGTTGCCGGCTCCTCCTTCGCTTTTGGTCAACTTGGCGGCGCGTTTGCCTTGATACGCCTGTGCCGCGTCCGTTACGTAGGAGAAGCCGCCCCAATCCTCCCACGCCGTACCTTTTTCGAAGTCTCCGTTCTCCAACAAGTTCGAATTCGCGTCGGCTTCGGCCGTGCGATCGTTAAATGTATCGTTTCCCATAATCAGCAGTATAACCAATAACACCAACAGTTTGCGCTTCATCTTCGTCTCCCGTCTGTATACAAGCCTATCGCGCGTCCTAAGAATTCCATGCCGGTTCTCTATCTATTCTATCGGAAAAATTCGCGTTCCCGCGCAGATTCGCACCATGTCAAAAAGCTCCTTTTCGTCAGCAGGTTCCGCGAAGGGCCTTGCTGCCGGAAAAGGAGCCGTTCGTTTGCATTTTTGTCCTTGCTTGTTTATTTCCATACCCGATTTAGTCGGAGCGCTTCCTGCATGTATCCGTAGACCGACACCGGGCTCATGATGATCTGGTAGAGCAGGATGTAAGCGAAGAAACCGAGCGCATTTTTGCGGACGCGCAGATTCAAGGATTTGAATACCTTTTTCTGATACGTGTACAAGATGAAGTTCGCCATGAACGTCAAAGGCAGCACCAGCAGCGTCGTGATCCCGACCACCCAATAGTAGCCGAAGAACGCCAACACGAGGCCCGGCAGCCAGACGAACGTGTAGATCAGGTCCAGATAAGGCATGACCAGATTGCAAAAAGTCAGATATTTCGTGTAAGGCGACGGCTGCTGCCACGGTTTGACGACTTTGAGCGCTTCGACCATGCCTCGCGCCCAGCGGCTTCTTTGTCTGAAGAAATGGTACAGGCTCTCGGGCACATCGGTAAACGCCACGGCCAGCGGTTCGAAATACACTTTCCAACCTTGACTCAAGAAACGCCAAGTCAAAACGATGTCTTCGCCGATCGCGTCCGGCCAGCCGCCGACTTCGCGTACGACCTTCGTGCGGTATAGCGAGAAAGCGCCTTGCGCGACGAGCGTACCTTGGAACAAGCCTTGCAGTCTTTTGATGCTGGCGATGCCGAGGAAATAATCCCATTCTTGAATTTTCGCAAGGAAATTGCCGCGGCTGTTGCGTACCAAGACGGCACCCGCGACGGCGCAGACGTCGTCCGGCGACGATTTGTATCTCGCTACGATATGGCGCAGCGCTTTCTGGTGCAGCAGGGTATCGGCGTCCAAGGTGAGCATGAGGTCGGTCTCGACGTGCGCGAGCGCCGCGTTCAACGCGTGGTTTTTGCCCGGCGTGCTTTCGAAGATGACGTTCAAACGAAGCCCCAACTCTTCCGCGATCTCTTCGGCCACGGCAGCCGTGCGGTCCGTGGAGTTGTTGTCGATGACGATGACTTGAACGTCTCCGGTGTAGTCCTGCGTCGAGATATAGCGAAGGGTATCCGCGATTCCGGCTTCTTCGTTGTAACAGGCGACCAGAATCGTGACGGGATCGTACGGATACGATTCTTTGAGCGGCGGCTGCTTGTCCAGCAGAAGGCTCGAGACCATGAATGCATTGGTGTAGCCCGGAATGTACGACAAGCCGATAATGATGAAAATCGCCGCAGGTACGGTAATCAGGCTGCCGAGTTCGTTGATCCAAGCCGCCGACAGCAAAATGGAGAAGAGCATCCAAGAAGCGGCCAGCCCGTGACTGACATAGAACTTTCCTTTCAAAGGCAGATAGAACTTCGAACGTGCGGGAGGGGACGTTTTGTCCGGGGGGGAGGGTTCGTTTCTCATGATGGACTCCGATCTCGATGTGTAGTTCTTAAGGCGTAGACCTTAATATTCACTCGTTAACTGAATGTTATTATATTTGCTTGCTTGCCACATTTCAATAGAATTTTTGATATCAATATTTTTCCTATTAACTATTAAAATAAAACGTTTTATTGCTATTTTTTTCGGATATTCCGGCCGAAAAACTGCCTATACGCGTTCCCTATAACCAGTCATGCTTTTTAAGTTTACATAAGAAAATTCAAGCGCGTGGTACAATCGACGTACGGAAACGAACTCGAAACGTATCGACGATCCAATATTAAGGGGGACTTAACCATGACAGATAAATTCCAACTCGTAGGCAGCCTGCTTCGTCCGGAAGACCTGCTGAAATACAAAACGCAAATCGAACACCGCGACGATATCCAATATCCTTTTTACCAAGAATTCGACGGCTATCAACAGTGCGAAGCCAAAGCGATCGAGTCCGTCGTGCAGGATCAGATCAAGCATGACTTGTCGATCCTCACGGACGGCGAATATTCCAAATCGATGTGGCATCTGGACTTCGTCTGGGGCTTCCAAGGCATCGAGCGGTATATCGCGGATCACGGCTATTTCTTCCGCGACGTGGACGGCACTTCCAAATACGAGACGCGCAAAGACATCGGACTGCGCATCACGGGCGAGCTGGGCGGCAAGAATCATCATTTCATCGAATCGTTCAAGCAGCTGCAAGATCAGGCCGGCGAGCGCGAGACGAAGCTCTGCGTGCCGTCTCCGTCCCATATCTTCGGCGAGCTGTCGTGGTCGGACAATATCGGCGGCGCCGATTCCGTCTATAAGGACGCCAAAGAGCTGAAAGCCGGACTGACCCAAGCGTATAAAGAATTCGTGCAGGAATTCGCGGATGCCGGCGGCAAGATCCTTCAGTTCGACGACTGCCTCTGGGAGCTGTTCGCGGACGATAACCCGAACTCCCCGTACACGGGCGAAAACATTAACCAAGAACAGGTACAGGCGCTTGCGGCCGAGTTTATCGATATCAACAACACGGTCATCGATTTCGGGCACGAATTGGGTCTGAAAATGTGGACGCATAACTGCCGCGGCAACTACGATTCGCGCAACATGGGCGGCGGTTCGTACGTGAAGATCGCCAACCTGTTCCTGAAACAGCTCAAATACGACCGCTTCTTCCTCGAATGGGACGACGACCGCGCCGGTTCGCTGGAAGCGCTCGAAGTGTTCAAAGACCGTCCGGATACGGAGATCGTGCTCGGCCTGCTGTCGTCGAAGACCAACACGCTGGACGACGAAGAGCGCGTGCTGCGCCTCTTGAACGAAGCGTCGACGATCATCGACAAAGACCGCCTGCTGCTGTCCCACCAATGCGGTTTCGCTTCTTGCGACGGCGGCAACGAGCTGTCTCACGCGGAACAGTGGGAGAAGATCAAGCAGGGGCAGAAAATCGCTCAGCAGTATTGGGCGTAGTCAGAACGAAGCGGCGAATCGAATTTCGAATTTGCGAGCATCGCTTGAACGATCGCTTTGAAGGCACCTTTCGGGGTGTCTTTTTTGCCGTTCATACGACCCGATTTTGCCCTCGCCCGCCGCCTTCCTCTATAATAAGCCCTAGTGAGTTGACCGCATTCCATCCAAGGTTCCTAACCTTATTTGCGGTCAGCGTACTCACCTGCGCATCATCGAGTTAGGAGGCTCTACATGGATTTCATTCAGCGTCACCTGCAGGACACGGGAATGAACGACACGACGATCCTGTACGTTTCGAACATCGTCATGGTCGTCTTTATCGCCGTTCTGTGCATTTTAGCCAATTTCGTTACCAAGAAAATCGTACTCAACGCCGTCATTCGCATCGTTCGCAGCAATCGTTACCGTTGGGACGACATCATCGTGGAGAAAAAGGTGTTCCACAAACTCTCCCATCTCGTTCCGGCGATCATCATCTACTTCTTCGCGCCGGTCTTTCCGATCTATCAATCGCTGATCGAGAAATTGGCCGCCGCTTATATGATCATCGCGACGATCATCGTGCTGAACGCGCTGCTGGACGCGTTCGAAGCGATCTACCGCTCGTTCGAGATCTCCAAGATCCGTCCGGTCAAAGGCTATATCCAAGTCGTCAAGATCGTCTTGTTCATCATCGGCGGCATCGTCGTGATCTCCAGCCTCATCGGGCAAAATCCGTTGATCATCCTGAGCGGCCTGGGCGCGCTGTCCGCGGTGCTTATGCTCATCTTCAAAGATTCGATTCTCGGCCTCGTAGCCGGCGTCCAGCTCTCGTCCAACGATATGGTGCGGGTCGGCGACTGGATCGAGATGCCGAAGTATAACGCGGACGGCGACGTGATCGATATTACGCTGAATACGGTCAAAGTCATGAATTTCGACAAAACCATCACCATGGTGCCCAGTTACGCGTTCATCTCGGACTCGTTCCGCAACTGGCGCGGCATGCAGACGTCCGGCGGGCGGCGGATCAAACGCAGCGTCAATCTCGACACGAGCAGCATCCGGTTTTGCACGGACGAGATGATCGAGGAATTCAAGAAGATTCATTACATCTCGGATTACGTGACCGAACGGGCGGCGGAGATCAGCAGATATAACGAAGAGCACCATATCAATCGGGAAAACCCGGTAAACGGGCGGCAGCTCACCAATATCGGCGTGTTCCGGCAGTACGTGCTGCAATACCTGCGTCATCATCCGAAAGTCCATCAGGACATGACCATGATCGTCCGCCAGCTCGCGCCGGGCGACAACGGTCTGCCGCTGGAGATCTACGCGTTCACCAACGATACGGCATGGGTCGTGTACGAAGCGGCGCAGGCGGATATTTTCGACCATATCTTCGCCGTCGCCCCGATGTTCGGGCTGCGGATCTTCCAGAACCCGACGGGGCATGATATTGCGCGGTTTCGGGAAAATGAAGACAAGGCGAGCTTGAAGGAAAAACAGCCGGTAGAGTCCGAAGTCGTTTAAGGCAAGTGCATGACGCGAAAAAACAACAAAAACGGACGCCTTCACGGCGTCCGTTTTTCTATGCCTTATCCAACTCTACAAACAAAACTTTTACAAATAAACATCCATCCGCACAACCCGTCCTTCGCGGATTGCCAGCGCTTCGACTTCGCCGAGCGTAGGAACGTCATGCGACCGGCAGGCGCCGTCCGCATCCCATAAGACATACCGTTTCGGCAGCATGCCTTCTCCGTAAGTCGCGCGCGGCCCGCCGCTCGCAACATCTTGAACATACGTCACTTCGCATCCGCGCAGCAGGCGGAAGCTCAACTTGCCTTCCGGCGTGAACAGCCATTCCGGCAGTTTCGGACGAAGGGCGAAGCTCAATGTGCCGCTTTCGCCGTGCAATCCGAACGGCTCGCCGCCGGTCATCATATGCAGCCACATATGGATGAACTCGGCCGTCGAACCGCTTAACCGCGCGATAAATCCGGTGCCGTGCAGACTCTCGTCCGGATTCGCGCTGCTGGCGATAAACGAGGAGTTCTCCAGCGTGCTTCGGCCGTACACGTCGGCATCCATGAACGGAGGCAGCGCTTGGCGCAGATCGTCGTAGAACTTCTCGTACTGCCCGCTGCGCAGACATTCCAGCAGGTATTTGAACTCCATATGCATAAACACGGATTCGTTCTCCAGCCATCCCGGGGTAAACGCGCGCGTGCGTCCCAGTTCGAACGGCTGTCCGTCGAGGCTCTCGTTCACTTTGTACATGCCGAGCTTGCGGTCGTACAATCCGCTTCCGCGTACCCGGTCGTACAATTCGGACGCCGGAATCGGCGTGCTGTGCACCTTCATCGCGCGCGCCACGCCTTCGAGGAAATGGGGCACGTTGACGCGGTTCCACGTCTGCACGTCGACGATCTCCGCGCCGTCCGCATCCTGCGTCAGCGAATACGCAGCCGCTTCGTACGTGAAGTAGGTCGGATACAATCCGCCGCCCGCTTCCAGCGCCCGGTCCATGCCGTCGGCCAGCTTGCGCCGCGCCGCTTCGAGGAACGCCGCCGCCGCGATCGCGCTCAGCGTGCGCTCTTCGCCGGCGAATCCGAACCGGATCGCTTCGCGATACTGTTCGCGCGCGGTCGCCAGCTTGTCCCACAGGCGGTGATCCGCTTCGGAGACGGCGAACGTGCCGCTTTCGCTCGGCTCGGTGGCTGCATCGCGGACTCGACCTGCCGCCGCTGCGCGCACCGCATCTGTCTCGCCGCTGCCAGTCGCTTTTGCTGCGCCGCCGTCCGCCGCGTTGTCCCCGGCCGTCTCCGCCTCATAATCCGCCAACGCTTCCGACACCCGCTCCAGAAGCGTCTGCATCTCGCTCGGCCAGCGCAGATGCGTATCTTCCGGCAGCTTCGCCAGCGCCTGCTGCAAGAACTCGACCAAGCGCAGCAGTTCGCACAGCTCGCCGAAACCGGACGCCATCAGGCCCGGGAGGCCGTTCATCGAATCGTTCCAGCCCGGTTTGCCGGCTTCCATCTCGATGCCGACGCCGGAAGGATCGAGCGTCGCCAGTTTGATCGTCGCGAGCGACAGCAGCTTTTCGAGCAGATTGGACGTATAGATCTCGCCTTCGCCGTTGTTCGTCCGCATCCAATGGACATCCCGGGTGCGGGCATGAAGCTGCGCTTCTTTGTCTGGGCTCTCGGCCAGCGCATGATACTGCCGCACGCGCCCGTCCGGAAGCTTCACGTATTTGCGGCTGCGCGGCTCGACCCAAGCGGGACTGTCGTAATACCGGTAATCCCGTTCCGACATCAGCTCGCGCAGACGGTCGGGGAAGATCGCCAGATAACTTTCGATCAGGTCGAGGTTATACGTCCAGTGATCGGTCCAATAGCCTTCGCCAAAGTCCGCGTCGAAGTCCTGCTTCGCCAGACTCAGCGCTTCCGCGGCGAACGTTTCTTCGTCCGTCAGCAGGTGCTCCGCATGGTTCTGAATCCACTCGACCAATTCGCCGGGCGTGAACGCGTCGGCGGCTTTGCGGCGGAACCCGGCAAAAGCTTCATGACCTTCCGGCTTCAACAGCTTGAGCAGCTTGTCCGCGGCCGCTTCGTCGGCGAAGCGGAACGTGCTGCCTTTGACGACCAGCGGGTTGTAGCCGTCGGCTTGGATCAGGCTCATGAACATGCGGATATTGAACGTGCCGACGCCGGGGTTGAACCAGACGTCGCTGCGGCGGTTCTGGTTGGCGTCGCGGAAATTGCCGTTGCCCTGCGAGTACGGTTTGGCTTGCAATTTGAAAAAGTTGTAGTCCCGCTCCAGATCGCCGTGTTTGCGCGAATAGACGTGATACACATGCGGAGTCTCCGCGCCGCTCGGCAGCAGCAGCGGATAACCGCCGCGCAGCAGATTGTCGAGATAGCTCTGGCGGACGTAGGCATCCAGCAGCGGCATGCCGGAAACGGTCGCGACGTCGTCGGTCAGCCGATCGGCCAACTGCTCGGCTTCGGCCGCTTTCGCTTCGATGTAGCCGGTCGTTGCGATCTCGCCGATCCGCTGCTGCACGATCGCGATATCCGGCACGTGGCCAATGACCATACAGTGCCGAACCGTCTCGCCGGAGCCGAGTTCGACCGTATACCCGCTGAACGCGCCCGGCACTTTGTTGGTCGTGACCTGCTTCGCAGCCAACAGTTCTTCCAAAGTATGCTGACGGAACCCGTCCGGTCGAATCCGCGACGCGTTAGTGCCGAAGATCAGGCTCGTATCGACGATCGGAGAGAGAAGCGTATCCGTGCCGCCTTGCGACAAGAAGCTGTACATAAAATGCCCCGCTTCGATCAGTCCGACTTCGCTGCTGTCCGCCGTACTGCCGCGCAGACGGTAGAACGGCACGCGGCTCTCGAGCTGCTCGACGTCCATCCAGCTTTTGAGCGTATAGCCGAGCTCTTTGTACGCGCCGTTGTCGATGCCGTAAGGCAGCAGCGCGGGCATGCCGTCCAGCACTTCGAGTTCGACCGGCGCGCCGTCCAGATTGGTCAATTCGACCTGCCGGACCAGCGCCGCGTAGCGTTCGCCGGGCAGCGTGAAATAGCGCACGGACATGCGCAGGCCGGCCGCCGGATCGACGCTTTCCAGTTCCAGTTTGTTGCGCGACACGAACATGCGACGGTGCTCATCTTCGGGCGCGTCGATCGGCGGGAACAGTTCGTGGAACGCCCAATCGCCGGCGCCCGCCGGTCTTTTTTTGACGAAGGTACGGAATCCGTGGAGCGGGGTCAGGCTGTAGCTGCGGTCCGCGGGGAAAAACTCCATGATCGAGCTGTTCTTGTCCTCGACGCCGAAACTCGCGATGCCCTGCCCCCGGTTGACGTAGAACGCCCACATCGGGATGCCGCGAAGTCCGGCGATGCCCGGCAGGAAGCTGGCAAAAGGCTTCGCCTGCTCGTAATCGTCGATCACGAAGCGTCCTTGTTCGTCAAACGAATAGCGGCTTTGTTCGATCTTCGTTTCGGTGCGGTTCATCTCGACGCCTCCTCAAGAGTCACGGCGTTGTCCGCGATGACTTGGCTGATATATTTTGCGCTTTGTTTCGGAATTCGCTGCTGCGTCCCGTAATCGACATAGACGATGCCGAAGCGTTTGTCGTAGCCGTACGCCCATTCGAAGTTGTCCAAGAACGACCAGACGAAATAGCCTTTGAGCTGTCCGCCTTCGGAGATAAAGCGATGGCAGGCCGCCAGATGATCCCGGAAATACGCGATGCGCGTATCGTCCTGCACGACGCCGTTTTGCAGCTCGTCGGGCATAGCGGCACCGTTCTCCGTGATGAGGATCGGCAGGCCGCGTGTGAAGTCCTGTTCGATGCGCTTGAGTAGACGATACAGCGAGTTCGGCGTAATCTCCCAGCCCATGTCCGTCACGGGAGCGGCGAACAAGACTTGTTCCGTGCGCAGCAGCGAACCGTTGTCGGCGTGTTTGATCACGCTGCGCGTGTAATTGTTAAGCCCCATAAAGTCGCCGGGCTGCGCGATTGTTTCCAGATCGCCCGGCTGCACGAAGTCCATGCCGCGCGCTTGTTCGCCGTATTCGTCGATCATGTCCTGCGGATAACGGCCGTGGAAGATCGGATCGGCGAACCAGCGTACCAGATAGCCGTCCTGACGGCGCGCCGCCGCAACGTCGGCCGGATCGTCCGTAGCGGGATCGACCATTTCCATATTGAGCGTAATGCCGATCCTGCCGGTCAGTTTTTTCTCCCGATGCAGTTCGACCGCGATTCCGTGCGCCATCAGCAGATGATGGGCGGCGCGCATCGCTTCATAAGGATCTTGATGACCCGGCGCGTGAACCCCGAGTCCGTAGCCGAGTACCGCCGCGCAGAACGGTTCGTTGATCGTGTTCCACCACGGAATGCGCGCGCCCAGACGGTCCATGACGGCGGAAGCGTAGAAGCGGAAATGTTCCAAGACTTCGCGGCTCGTCCATCCTCCGCGGTCCTGCATCCACTGAGGAAGATCCCAATGGTAGAGCGTAAGCATCGGCTGAAGCCCGGCGCGTTCGATCTCGGTCAGCAGACGTTCGTAAAAAGCGAGGCCCGCTTCGTTGATCACGCCCGGCTGCGGCACGATGCGCGGCCAAGCGACCGAGAAGCGGTAATGGCGGAAACCGAGGCTGCGAACAAGCTCGATGTCTTCGGCATAACGATGGTAGTGGTCGCAGGCGACGTCGCCGTGGTCTCCGTTCGCCACGGCGTCCGGCACGCGGCAGAACGTGTCCCAGATCGACGGCGTACGGCCGTCTTCGGCTGCCGCTCCTTCGATCTGATAAGAAGAAGTCGAGGCCCCCCAGAGGAAATCTTCCGGGAAGGCGAGAGTTTGAGTCATAGATCGATCAACCGTCCTTTCGGGATGAATGCTTATGTAACCGTTAACGAAAGTGGTTTCGTTCGTTTTCATCCTCATTATGGAACCGCTGCGGCGTTTTGTAAATACGCTTTCGAAGCGCGAACCGTGAAATTTACGTGTACGTCCAGTGGATCTGAAGCCGATCGGTTGACGCTGCGGGCTTTTCCGGCATAGAATACAGAGAAAAATCCGATTGCGAACGTGAGACCGATCCGATAAATATAAAGATTCGAAACTGGTTTAGGGCGTGCATGCGCACTAGCCGAAAGGGAGACAATCATGAACATCAAACATATTGCCAGTCTGGCCGGGGTGTCGGTGGCGACGGTATCGAAGATCATCAACAATTATCCGGATATCGGCGAAGAGACCCGGCAGCGGGTGCTCAAGATCATGGAAGAGACCAAATATCGCCCGAGTTCGTCGGCCCGTACGCTGTCCACGAAGAAATCGCATCTGATCGGCGTCGTATTCGCGGGCAAACTGAACGTGGATTTCGGTCATCCTTTTTTCGTGCAGGTGATCAATGCGTTCAAGAAACAGATCGGGCTGCTCGGTTACGATCTGCTGTTCTTCTCCAACGAGAAGTTTCTCGAAGAAGGCGAAGATTATCTGGCGCGCTCGAACTATTTTCAGGTGGACGGCTGCATCGTGATCTCGGGAGACGAAGTGGAGCGCAGCGTGTTCGATCTGGACGCCAGCGGCGTGCCGTGCATCGGGATCGATATCGAATTAAAAGGCAAAAATTCCTGCTACATCATGTCCGACAACGCGAAGATCTCGCTGAAGGTCGTCGAACATTTCTATATGCTGGGCTACCGGGATATCGGTTATATCGGGCCGGAACGCGCTTCGCTGCCGATGCAGCAGCGCGAAGAAGGCTTCGACGCGGCGCTGGAGAAATTCGGCATGAAGCCGGACCCGATGCGGAAAAGCTACAGCGGCGGTTATCAGGAAGAAGACGGGTACGAAGCGATGCGGCGAATGATCGACGGCGGCGAGCTGCCCCGCGCGCTGTTCGCGGCCTCCGACCTGCTGGCGATCGGCGCGATGCGGGCGCTGCGCGAGCGCGGGCTGCGCGTGCCGGAAGACGTGGCGATCGTCGGCTGCGACGATATCGAAGCCTGCCGCTACACCTTCCCGCCGCTGACCACCGTGAAGCAGGACACCGACCGCATCGGCAAGATGGCCGCCATGCTGCTGTTCGATCTGATGAATAAGCAGATGGACAACCGGTGCATTCAGGTGGAGCCGGAGTTGGTGGTGCGGAAGTCGTGCGGGGGATAAGAAAAAGGGCTTGCGGAATCGTCCGCAGGCCCTTTTCTGGTTCAACGCTGATCCGCCCGTCTCCACCAAGACATCGTCCCTAACGCTCCCAGCTCGAACACCACGATCAGAACGATGTAGCTGGCCGTTCTGAGCGGGAAAGCGGCGGAGGCGCTAGACGAGAGATGCAGCGCCGGGATCGACCACGGGAGATACGCGCCGAGCGCGGTAGGACCGGCGGTCAGGGCGACCATCAGCGTCGTGAACGCGTAAGCGATCGGGACCAGATAGCCGCGCGAGATGCTGGCGAGCAGCGCGACGGGGGAGCACAGCAGCAGATGGAACACGGCGATCAGCAGCAGTTGGCCCAGATGATGCAGCAGGATCTCCGACGACAAGCCGGGAACGCCGATCAGCAGGCCGAGCAGCAGCGAGAATCCGAAGATCAGCAGGGTGGCGACCAGACACCAGAACGCGATCACCGCGCCTTTGGCGATCACGATCTTGACTCGCGAGATCGGCAGCGCCAGCAGGTCTTTGATCGTCCGATCCGCGTATTCGCGCCCGAACGTCCAAGCGGTAATCGTGCCGAAGCCCATCAGGCCGAAAACGGAGGCGAACAGAAAACTCATATTGCCCAGATGCTCGTTCCAATCCGCTCCGCCCGAACGAATCCCCGTGACGAACAGCAGAAAGACCAACATGCCCCAGAGTACCGGCGAGCGGCTCAGCTTCCGATTCTCGACATAAACAGCGTTCCATAACGATTTCATTTCGCGATTCCTCCGTTCGAGAGCGATAAGTGGGCCGGAACCGAATGTTCGCTCGGCGTTTGGACGCCCGCGCCGACTCGTTCCAGAAAATACGATTCCAATCCTTCTTCTTCGACGGTCAGCGCCGCCAGCGGCAGTCCGGCTTCCGTCAGCAGTCTGGCGATCGTCTCCGGCTGCCGGATCGCGGCATCGTCCGCGATCTCGATCCGGCCCGTCGCGGCGGTCCGCGAAGCGTATCCGGCTTCGCCGAGCAGCCGGTTCGCCGCCTCCGCGTGCTGCCGCACGTCGACCGTCAGCCGTTTGCGCCGAAGCTGTTCGAATTCCCGCGAGCTGATCTCTTCGACCAGCGTACCGCCGTGGATAATCCCGATCCGCGAAGCCAATTTCGACATTTCTTCGAGAATATGGCTGGAGATGAATACCGTTACGCCTTCTTTTTCCGCCAAGCTTCGCAGCAGTTCGCGCACCTGCACGATGCCCGCCGGATCGAGCGCGTTGGTCGGTTCGTCCAAGATCAGCACGGAAGGGTTATGGATCATCGCTTTGGCGAGACCGAGCTTCTGGGCGTTGCCGAGCGAGAGGTGTTTGGCTTTGGTATCGGCGTAACGTTTGAGCTGCAAGCGTTCCATGACGTCGTCGGCCGCGCTTTTCTCCGGCAGTCCGCGCAGTCTGGCAATCATTCGCAGATTGTCCTGCACGGTAAAATTCGGATAGGCGTAAGGCGTCTCGACCATATAGCCGACATGCTGCCACAGATCGGGTTTGGCCTCGATCACGCTGCGTCCGCGGATCGAGATCTCGCCGGAAGTCGGCCGGATCATGCCCAGCAGCATGCGGATCGTGGTCGTTTTGCCCGCCCCGTTCAAGCCGAGAAAGCCGTAAATTTCCCCTTGTCTGACCGTCAGCGATACGTCCTGCAGCACCGGATGCTCGCCGTACCGTTTGGTCAATCCGTGCGTCCGAATGATTTCGTCCATGAATAACACTCCTTCTATCTATTTTACTTATTGAACGTTCGTTGAGTTAAAAAGGCGAAAAAGAAAGCACCGAAGTGCTTATTTCTTTTCGTCTACCGTTAAGCGGCCCACAGTTCGACGTAAAACGCCGCCAACCGCTGCGCTTCCGCCTGATCCAACGTCTGTTCCCGGATCATCTGCTGGATAAGCGTAAACACCACATGAGCCAGAAACTGCGAAGCGGCCAGTCCGAAATCCATCTTCCGCAGTTCGCCTTGCTTGGCGCGCAGCGCCAGATACGCCGATATCGCTTCGAAAGGAAGGCGGGTAAGGTCGTCGATCTGCTTCTTCTGTTCTTCGTCCAGCAGAGCGCGTTCGCGGATCAGAATCCGAAAATAATCTTGATCTTCCGCGAGTTTGCCTGCCAATCCCCGGATTAATTCCGTCAGCACGTCTTGCAGCGGTCGGCTCGGGTCCGCGAACGTGTCGCGGAAGAATTCCACGATTCCGCCGATCCGTTCTTCCTGCGACGTCTGCAGCACTGCGGTCAGAATCTCGAACTTGCCTCCGGGAAAATAATGATACGTCAGCGCTTCGGCCATGCCGATCGCTTTGTTCAGCTCGCGCATGGACGTGGCGTGATAGCCTTTTTCCGCAAAAAGCCGTTTGGCCGCGCCCAGAATCTGCTGTTTGCGTTCGGCGGCTTGAAGATCGCGGTTCGTCATACGTTTGCCTATCGATTTCGTTTTCATGCGTATTCCTCATTTCACTAAACGTTCGTTGAACCAATCATAGTCGCTTGCGAAGCGCTTGTCAACGCCGCAGTCGTCATTGTGCGTCGATTCGCGGACATGATAGGGTAAAAGAGAGCGAAACGGTACTTTTAGACAAAGGAGGGTTTATCCCTATGCATTCCGAATCCGCGTCGTCCGTCACGATCGTCCCGGCGGCTCCCGAGCAGTTCCCGCGTCTTGCGCGGCTCTGGCTGGACGCTTCGCTGTCGGCGCACGATTTTATCGACGCTGCTTATTGGATCGACAATAAACAAGCGATGGAGCAGCAGTATCTGCCGGCTTCCGAAGTATATGTCTGTATGGAAAACGGCGAGGTCGCCGGCTTCGTCGCGATGGTCGACCAATATCTGGCCGCGCTGTTCGTCGATCCGGCGAAGCAGGGGCGAGGTTACGGACGAATGCTGCTGGAACACGTCAAAAACGAACGCGAAACGATCATGCTGAACGTGTTCGCGCAGAACGCCGGAGCCTGTGCTTTTTACCGCAGGAACGGCTTCGAGATCGAAAAAGAACAGATCGACGAAGCCACGGGAGCGCGCGAGCAGGTCATGGTCTGGCGGCAGTAACCCCCGGCAAGCTTAGTTGATCGAGCAAGAAAAAAAGGCGCTTCAGAAAGCGTCCTTTTTGCTGTGCGGCCCGTTTTGGAGGGATTCAAGAAGCCTTTTATTTCTTCCTCGCGGTATCCCGAATCATTTTCCCGAATACATAGGCCATCGTTAACGAGAATACCGCGACGAATCCTTTGAAAAATAACGATTGCGACTCCAAATCGAACGCGTTAAGGATACTGATGCAGGCAACCGCCAGTCCGACCTCGCCCGCGAGCCGCTGTCTGCTGCGCCCTACGACGGTTGCGTCATCGGCATAACTGTAGACGGCTATGCAGACGCCGTAGATCAGCAGGCCGAGCCCGGCAAGCGAGAATCGAGAGAACGAGCCGAACAGCAGGATCATCGCGATCCATACGATCAGAGCGACAAGCGGGAAGAACAGCTTCGATCGCGTCACTTTCGTGATCAAACAGACACCTCCAAGGGTTTGGATTTCGCGTTTTTTTCGATATTTCTGCAACAAAACGCGCGATCCTTGCAGCAAAACGCCAAACGATAGATCGGCGCATGTTCTTGATTATAAGATAAACCCGTAAAGAAGAAAGGAGGACGGCATGAAAATCGTATTCGAAACGGATGCGGGGCTGGACCGCCGAACGGCGAAAATCGCGACGCATCCCGAAGAACAGGCCAGCTGGACGCCGATCCGCGAAGCGCTGGAGCGCTCGGAAGACAAGATCGGACTGATCAACGCCGCGAACGACCGGGTGGTGCAGGTGCCGCTCTCGAAGATTGCGGTCATCGAATCGGAAGACCGGATGTGCGGCGTGACGCTGATTACCGGCGAACGGTATCTGCTGAACAAACGCCTCAAAGCGGCGGAAGACGATTTCGTTTCCCCGCGTTTCGTCCGTATCAACAACCGCACCGTCATCGGCACGGCGCATATTCGCGAGTTTTCGTCCGCCGCCCATGCGCGTATCGAAGTCGTACTGACGGACGGCTCGACCCATGCGGTCAATCGCTTTTATATCCCGCAATTCAGGAGGGTTCTCACATGATCATTCAACTTCGCCAGTCTTTTTTTCAAGTCTTCACGGTATCGCTGCTCTGGGTCGTGCTGCTGCTCAGCGTTTTCTACGGCGGGGAAAAGGTCGGGATCGGCTATCTATGGAACGTGACCGGAATCGCCGGGATCTGCGCTCTTCTTTTCGGAGTGATGTATAACGCGCTTTGGAATCATTTTACGCTGAAGCCGATCTGGAATATCCTGATCTCGTCGGTGCTGTCGCTGGGCGGCGCAATGCTGGGAACGGCTCTGTTCTCGACCGAAATGTACCATCTGCTGCTGCCTTGGCTCCCCGGCATGATTGTGGTCTCGCTGGTGCTGCACACGCTCGCTTTCTATGTTTATGCACGAATCGATAGCCGCCAAAAAGCGCAGGAACTGAACGCCAAGCTCAAATAAAAAGCCTTTCCGATCCAAAAAGTTGCGAAACCTGCCTGAATATTGGGACGCTGCCCTGTATGCGCATACAAAAGTATGGCATATTGGAGAAGAAGGCGGCTCGATCCGCTCGCATTTCTACCTACTTACCCCATATTCAGGAGGGATTTTGCATGATGCAGGACTTCAACGCTTACTTGGAACGACCGGAGATACTCTCCGCTCTGAAGCGTCTATACGGCGACAGACAACTCAACGAACAAACGGCTCGCTATCGCGGCGTTCTGGACGCCTACGCGCAGCATTACGGATCGGAGACGGTCAAGCTGTTCAGCGCGCCGGGACGGACCGAGATCGGCGGCAACCATACCGACCATAACCGCGGCAAAGTGCTGACCGGCAGCATCGACCTCGATACGATCGCCGCGGCTTCGCCGACGGAAGATTCCGTGATCACGCTGCGTTCGGAAGGTTACGAGAAGGTGTATGCGGTGAACCTGAATCAGCTCGAGATCAGCGCCGAAGACGACGGAACCGCCGGGCTGATCCGGGGCATCGCTTCGGGCTTCGCGGAAAAAGGGTATGCGATCGGCGGTTTCCATGCGTATGTATCGAGCAGCGTGTACAGCGCGTCGGGACTCAGTTCGTCGGCTTCGTTCGAGATGCTGGTCTGCTCGATCCTGAACGAATTCTATAACGAAGGCAAGCTGGACGCGGTGCAGATGGGCAAGATCGGCAAATACGCGGAAAACAAATTCTGGAACAAGCCGTCCGGCCTGCTCGACCAGATCGCGTGCGCGCACGGCGGTTTGATCTCGATCGATTTCGAAGACCCGGATACGCCGGCGATCGAACACGTTTCGTACCGCTTCGCGGACGACGGCTATTCGCTGGTCATCGTGAACACCGGCGGCAACCATGCCGATCTCACCGAAGATTACGCCGCGGTGCCGCGCGAGATGTTCGCGGTCGCCGAGCTGCTCGGAGCGGACGTCTGCCGGGGAACGTCGCCGGAGGCTTTGTACGCGAAGCTGCCGGAGATCCGGGAGCAAGCGGGCGACCGCGCGGTGCTGCGTGCGCTGCACTTCTTTGAAGAAAACAACCGGGTAGACGGCATGCTCGAAGCGCTGCGCAAGAACGATCTTGAGGCGTTCCTGCCGCTGATCGCGGCATCCGGCAATTCGTCGTGGAAATGGCTCCAGAACGTCTACCGTCCGGAATCGACGCGGCAGCAGGAAGTCGCGGTCGCGCTGGCGATCACGGAACGTTATATTCAGCAGCTCGGCAAAGGCGCCTGCCGCGTGCACGGAGGCGGCTTTGCCGGCGTGATCTTGGCGATTCTCCCGCAATCCGACGTACCGGCGTATCAAGAGCTGATCCGCTCCACGCTCGGCACCGAATCGTTGGAGATTCAAGTTCGCGCGGACGGCGCGGTCTGCTTGGAACGGTTGATTTAAGCTTGCGGGCAAGCAGGGCGAATCGTACACTGGAACAAGAAACGGAGGCCATCGAGAGCCTCCGTCATCTTTGACCAAGTACCCTTTCAACTCTTAATCAAAGGTTTACGTTTCACTGAAACGCACACGCTTCTAGTGCGATTCAGGGGAGCGTATCCCTACCTTTAGTGTTGACAAGGGACAAGGTACGAGAAGGAGTCGTCAAACATGAGCGCAAGCCGCAAAAATGTCCCGCAGGATTACGTGATCGAACAGGTCGTGAAAAATTTCGAATGCCGCACGTTGTGGAGCGAAGGCCGTCCTTGTCTGGAATACACGGGCGAGGAGCAGCTTCGCGAGATCGAAGAATACGTTCGCCGCGAGTTCGATTGGGATCTGTACGACGTGTTTTTTACCGCGGTGGAGAGTCTGCCGGTCGAGTAGAAAACCTAGCGTATAGCGAGCCGCCCGTTCCGCGTTCGTTGAATGATGCCTTCCCCGCGTGATTGGGTAATCTTATACGAACAAAAGGAGGGGTTTCCTATGACTATTCATGTACCGAACATTAAGTTGAACGACGGGCTCGATATCCCCGCGATCGGGCTCGGCACGTATACGCTGAACGGCTTCGCCGGAGTGGAGTCGATCAAGAGCGGCATCGAGATCGGCTATCGCTTGATCGACTCGGCGTTCAACTACGAGAACGAAGGCGCGGTCGGGCGCGCCGTGCGGGAAGCTTCCGTGCCGCGCGATCAGCTGCGTATCTGCTCCAAGCTGCCGGGACGCCATCACGCTTACGACAAAGCGCTGCGGACGATCGAAGAATCGCTGCTGCGCGCGGACCTTGACTATTTCGACCTGTACATCATCCACTGGCCGAATCCGAAGCAGGGCAAATACGTCGAAGCGTGGCAGGCGTTGATCGAAGCGAAGAAACGCGGCTACGTTCGATCGATCGGCGTCAGCAACTTCCTGCCGGAACATCTCGACCGCATCGTCGCCGAGACGGGCGTCGCGCCGAGCTTGAATCAGGTCGAGCTGCACCCGTATTTCGAGCAGGCGGCGCAGCGCGAAGCGAACGCCAAGCACGGCACGATTACCGAATCGTGGAGCCCGCTCGGCCGCGGCAAAGGCGACGGCGTGCTGGAAGCCGAGTCGGTCAAAGCGATCGCGGCCGAACACGGCAAGACGCCGACCCAGATTATCCTGCGCTGGCATACCCAACTCGGCGCCGTCCCGATCCCGAAAGCCGGTTCGCGCGAGCACCAGCAGGAGAACCTCGACATCTTCGGTTTCGAACTGACCGACGAACAGATGCGGACGATCTCGGCGTTCAGCAAAGACAATAAGCGGTTGTGGAATCAGGACCCGGCGGAGTATGAGGAGTTCTGAGCCTTAAGGGATTGCTAGGAGAAATTTAAAGCGAAAAGAAGCCCGTTTCGGTAAGTGATCCGAAGGGCTTCTTTTTGTTGTTTGCTGTAAAATTTTCATTGGAGTTTAACTTAAAGTTAAACTCGAAATATGCGTATCTAAGTAGAAAAAGGTATTGGAAAACGTTATTATAGCGCGGTTTTTACTCTTGTTTTAGCTGAAGTATCCCTAAAAGTATTCCTTGATAAAAAGAAAACATCAACTTTTAGTTAAACTCCATTTGGAGTTTCTATTGGTTCCTAAATTGGTGATACTCTGGTCTTTTTTAGACATTTCATAAAGCAAATTATCGACTTTTTTTCTTTTCTGCTCTTCATTCAGCATATCTGAAAACTTATCCATCAGAAGTTCGTCAATCTCTTTACGAGTGGCGGATTTATACTGCGAAAGGAAAGATAGAACGACACTTTTATAATAATCTTTGTTGAAAGCTCGATTCTTTATATAAGCCGTTTTATCGCCGGTAATCTCCGCGATTTGAGCAGACAGATGCAGATTAGGCTGTCTTCCTTCGATTAACTTTTTCGCACGCAATTGTTTAACTTCCTCGTTTGAAAGCTTCTCACGTTTTTGTACCCGATCAAGCAGCATAACCGTATCCAAATCCAGATCGGTGCGATTAATCAATAAACGCGTATAATTCTCGTCTAAAACTTTGCCGGAAATTCGCACTTCTACTTTGTTGGACTGACTAAGGTTATAATCCGGCATCGGAAAGAAACGATTTTTTTGAGTGATAAACATTTTCTTGATGCCAGAGCCGATCGTATCGATCATATTCAGATTCACCATCGCTTCGGCAAGGAAACGATTGCGATAGAATTCTTGAGGTGCATCATGTTGAAGAACGGCTTTGATACTTTGAGGGAGGAAATGGCCTAGGTTCGTGAATATCAAATGATCCGGCGTTTCTACAAGATTGATTCTTCCCGCAAGTCGATAGTCTTGATGAGCGATGCAGTTATGCAAAGCTTCTCTGATTACATAAGAGTCATATTGATTGATTTCGATTGGAAATAAGCTATGGTCCGCGATGTATCGATACTTCAAGTTTCGAATTTTGGAGAAGGCCATTTCGGTGTTTAAAAGAAACGGCGGACCGAAATGTTCATAGTCCTGTTCGATATTATCTTTATCCTTGAGAATCCAAGAGATTTTAGCGACTGAAGGACTTAATAAGTGTTCGGATTCGGGCCTGCCTAAAAGCAAAATCGCTGCATGCGTAATTTGGCTTTTGATCGTAATTTTTGCTTTGTTCAAAAAGGCTATATCATCCCAAGCTTCGACTTCTTCTTTTAGGCGAGGATGCTTATTCGAATATTCATGCCTGGCTTTGATCAATGCCGCAGGATCTAGATCTTCTATCGAAGCGTTCGGAATGATTTCTGCCGACCAATCGCTTAGGCTGCTTTGCGATCGAATCTCTTCGTACCGATCCGGAGACAGTGCCGCTAAAGACTCGTTATTTCTTCCGTAGTAGTGCCCTTTCCACGAAGTAGGCATGCCTCTTGGCGCCGGCGGAATTTTGAACATGATGACTCTCTTATCCTCAATGAAAAGCTCGTAGATTTCTTGAAAAGTCATTCCTCCCGTAAAATCGGCGATTTCTTTCTTTAAGCTGTCCAAGCTTCCGGGAGTATGTCTAAAGGTGCTTCCTACGACAGTTCCTTTTTTATCTGCTATACCAAAAACAAGCCAAGCATTGGATTTCTTACGGAGGTTCGCTTCGTTGCTTAGTGCAGAGAAATATTCTCCGAGCTTATTGAAGTCATAATTGGTTTTCGCTTCTTTAAGTTCAATCCATTCGTTTTCACCATAAAGATTCAAAATACTGTGAAGCTCATTAACTAAATCTTTTTGGTCCATCTCAATCCCTCTTTCGACGTGATCGTTGTGTTAAGTTTACAGAAAATTCAGCTCGCAAACAAAAACAACTTTCGTAACCCATCCCCGTTCCTATCCGTATAACCCGTTAACGATCTCGCAAGAGAATCTCGCTACGACATAAACCTAAGGGGAATGGATATGAGTTTGACATCATCGATAACTTCGCCGGAATCGGCCGAACCGCATATACGCACGCTCAAAGAAAAGGCTTCCGCCGCTTACGGAAGCTCTGAGGCTCGCGCGAAGCGGTATCTGGAAGAACTGCTCGCTGGCGTGCAGAACCGGGCTTATTCCGCAGCCTTGATCGAAGATTTTCGCATCTGGAAAAAAGGTCACGTCCGTCCGTGGCCGGCCCGGTTATTTCGCGGTACCCGCAGTCCCGATCCGAGGGATTACGACCGTTATCTACATTGGATGGAGGCGGCCGGCAAGCTGGACGATTATCTGGAACGCAGTGTTTCTTACCTGTACATGCGCGATCTCGGCCGGGCGCTCGACGACACGGATACGCAGCGGAGGGTACGACGCACGGCGGCGGGACTGAAGCGTTCGCTGCTCGGAAGCGAATCGTCGCGCGAAGAGATGCCGACGGACGGGTTCGACACGGCGGCGCTGTACCGCTGGGGGATGCAGGAAGGAATCGAGGACGCGGTGATCTGGATGATCGCCAAGCTGAAACGGGTTTCGGAGAATATTCCGGAAGGTCTCAGCGCGGAACAGGCTCAGCGCAAGCTGCTCAAGATCATCGCGGGCGTGGTACTGCATACGCGCGAAGAAATGGACGAACATACGTCGAGGGAAGAACGCGCGCGCAGACTAGATGAAGCGGTCAGGCTCGGCTATTCGTATGGGCTGACCTATCCGTTCGTAGACGATCTGCTCGACTCTAAGCTGCTGAGCGACGAAGAGAAAAGCCGTTATTCCGACCTGATCCGCGGCGCGCTGCTCGGCGGAGAAGTGCCGAAATGGGAAGAGTGGAACGAAGCTTTCGAGAGCGGGGAAGGGCGCAATATCGACCTGATCCGTTATATCCACAGCGAGCTGGGCGAAGCGTTCCTGTATATCAAGAGCCGACAGGAAGGCGGGCTGGCGAGCACGTTTTTCGAGCAGGCTTACGTGTTCTTCGAAGCGCAGGATGTCGACCGGAACAAGAACTTGAGCCGTACCGATTATAGTGCCGAGCAGCTCTACGTGCCGGTGATCTTGAAGTCGTCCGGCTCCCGCCTGATCGCGCGTTCGGTCGGCCATGCGGAAGAAGACGACGGATTCGCGCGGCGGACTTTTTTCTACGGGATCTATAACCAGCTCGCCGACGATTTCGCGGACTTGTTCGACGATCTGGAAGCGGGCGCGGTCACGCCGTATACGTATTTCTGGAAAACTCGCGGCGAGCGTACTGATCTGCCGAATCCGTTCGAGATGTATTGGAGCGTGATCGCGTATCTGATCCATGACGTGTACGGCGGCGACGCCAACACGCGCGAAGTGCTGCTGGACCGGGCGATCAACGGACTGAAACGGGCGCGCCAGCGTCTCGGCATCCCGCGTTACGAAGAACTGATGGACGTGCTGGCTTCCGGCATGCCGGAGCTGAACAGGGTCATTCAGAAGATGGTGAAGCAGGCGGAAGACGTGGAGTTCTTCGACAAGCTGCTGCGCGACCGCATGCTGACCGAGATGAAAAAAGACCGCGAGGACCGCGAACGGTTCCGCGAGCTGCTGGACGAAATTCGCGCGGAGATCGACGAAGCGCTGCCGATCGCTTCCTATTCGCCCGTTCCGGCCGTCGGCGATTCGCTGATCGACGCGGCCAATTACAGCCTTGCCGGCTCGGGCAAACGGCTGCGGCCGATTCTGGCGAGACTGGTCGCCACCGAAGGCTACGGGCTGGACCGCGAGCAGGTGCGCCCGCTGCTGAAATCGCTGGAGTACCTGCATACCGCTTCGCTGATCTTCGACGATCTGCCTTCGCAGGACAATGCGGATACCCGGCGCGGGCGGCAGACGCTGCATACGCGCTACGACGGCGCGACCGCCGAATTGTCCGGCCTGCTGCTGATCCAGCAGGGCGTGCGCGAGCAGTCGCGGATTCGGGGCTTCAAGCCGGAGACGGTGCTTGAGCTGATGCATTATTCGGCGCGCAAAGCCGAAGAGCTGTGCATGGGCCAAGCGCTGGATCTCAAATCGCGCGGGCAGCGTCTGAGTCTCGAACGGCTGAACGAGATCTGTTTCTACAAGACCGGCGTCGCGTTCGAAGCCTGCCTGATCATGCCCGCCATGCTGGCGAACGCGACGCAGGAGCAGATCAAGCTGTTGGAGAAGTTCGCTTACCATGCCGGTATCGCGTTCCAGATCCGCGACGACCTGCTGGACGCCGAAGGCGAAGCGCTGCTGCTCGGCAAGCCGTCGGGTCAGGACGAAGCCAACGGCAGTTCGACGTTCGCGACCGTGCTGGGGATCGACGGAGCCAAACGGGCGATGTGGCAGCATTACTGCGACGCGTCCGACGCCGTGCGAGAACTGCCGGACAGCCTGCGTTTCCTGAAGCATCTGCTGGATTATCTGGTGCAGCGGGAGCGTTAAGGCGAAGAGTCGGCCGAAGCAGTTTAGTGTAGAAAAAGAAGTACAGAAAAAGAAGAGCCGATCGCCCGCGTAGTTTGCGGAGCGGCGGCTCTTTCTTTTTAATTGTTGGAGAAGATCTGAGGCTTTAAGCAGAAGGGTTCGCCTTGTTCAGAGGGACTTCTGCGGCTAGTCTTGGAACGGTTCCGACAAAGCCGCAAGCTTTACCCGCTGCGAATGAGGATAGCCGATATTACGCGTTTTTTCGCTGCAATACTTACAGGAACAATGCACCTTTCCTTTGGACAGGCGGCTGTACTGATTATCTTTGACGCACCAGCCACGAAATTCGAGAATAGACTGTTTGCGCCGAATGGCTCGAATACGATGGTGGCGGTAGTACGCCAGGGGACGGTTTTTGCGGCTTGGTTTCACTTGCGATCACACTCCCGGTTATGAGACCCCGCCCGCAGCGGCCCCGGAAGAGAACTCGGCCGCTACGGGCAGGGTGTGATCGCTTCTAGCTTAAACAAGGACATGATCGGCCTCCTAATGAGTATGATTTCAGATCAAGCTTCAGGATTACAGACGATTTGAGCCAGCGAAAAGTTTCCGCTGCCTTGATAGAATCGCCATTCGGATTTCGTACTATATACTGTCGGTACTGACAAAGGGATCGGAAGGAGGGATCGGGTGGAAAACGAACAAGAAAAACGCGAGCGCGCAATCGTCAGGCGGCTGCGGAAAAAAGACGAACGGGCGCTGCGCGAGCTGATCGACCTGCACGGCGGATTACTCGCGGTGATCGTGAATCGCTATCTGCCCGGCAGCCCGCAGGATCGCGAAGAGTGTCTGGACGACGTGCTGCTGGCGATCTGGGATCATATCGAATCGTTCGATGCTAAACGCAATACGTTCAGACAGTGGTGCGCGGCCGTCGCGAAGTACCGGGCGATCGATTACGCGCGCCGGGCGATGAAAGAACGGGAACGTCGTTCGTCCGAAGCGTTGGATGCGGAGCGGCTGCCAAGCAGCGAAACCGGCTTCGCGCCGCGCGGAATCGAAGCGGACGAGGTGTTGGCGCGTCTGCCCGAATCCGAGCGCAGGCTGTTCGAGCAGCATTATCTGGAAGGCGTTCCGGTTCGGGAGCTCGCGGAAGAGAGACGGGTCCGGGAATCGTGGGTTCACAATAAACTTTCGCGCGGCAGACGGAAATTGAAGAAGATCTGGACGGCGCGGAAAGAGGTGCACGGGGAATGAACATCTACGACGAATTGAACGATCTGAATACCGAGACGTCGACGTACGAAGAAGGGCCGCTGCCTGAGAAGGAGCGCGAAGATTGGGAGAAGCGCGTGCGAACCAAGCTGCTTTCGTCGGGATCGAGCCGTCCGTCCCGGGCGCGCCGCCGAGCCAAATGGCTGATCCCGTCCGCGGTCGCCTTGCTGCTGGCGATCGGAGCGACGCTGCCTTCCGGTCAAGAAGCGCTGGCGCGGCTGCCGTTCGTGGCGGGGCTGATCGAGCGTTTCGCGGGCGACGGCCCGAATGCCGATTATTCCGCGTACAAGACGCAGGAAGAACAAACCGCGATCAACGAATTCGGGAGTCTGACGTTGAAAGAGGTGATCGTGGATACGGATCAACTGTTAATAGCCTTGAAATTTAAACCGGCGGAAGGCATCGAGGTTGGCGAAGGTCTCCAGATGACAGCGAAAGTATTGATTAACGGCGAGAACGTATCGATGGGCGGAGGAAGCTATGGCAGCGAAAAAGAGCAGGACGGAACGTATACGCTCTACGAAGACGCTTCGTTAAGCGAGCTTCCCCCGGGCGAGACGCTGCATGTTTCTTTGGAATACAGCGGTTTCTACCCGAAAGGTTTTCTGTCGGTGCCTACGAACGTGACGAAGCCCTGGAAGTTCGAGGTCGAAAGCTCGCGCGCTGCGATCCTCGCGGATACGAAGACCGTCCGTATGGGTCGCAAGGTCTTGTTGACTAACGGACAGCAGATCCTGATCGAAAAAGTGGTCGTCAGCCCTTTGTCTACCCGAGTCTTTATGAAAATGACGAAAGAGGCCGAACCGGGCAGAAAATATACGTTTTACGGTTTCCGGTTGGTGTCGGCAAGCGGCAAAGAGTTCGATCAGTCCGCTTTTGCGGGAGGCATGGACTCGTATTCGTACTCCCGTTTCCCTAAGATCGATCTCGAAGCGGAAAAGTATTTCCTGATTCCTTACGACGGGTCGCAAGACAAAGAGCTGGGGGAAGCGATTCCGATCGAACCGTGAAAGACCAAGCGGCGAAGACCGTCTTCGGACTATCTTCGCCGCTTCTTTCCACGTAAAGCTTTACTTCTTCCCCCGACATTCTTTATAGTGGAGAAAGATGCGCGGCGTTTTCTCGACGTTTACGAAACGGTTTTCGGAAAGCGCGGTCAATTTTGCTCGAGACCGGTCGACGAAAAGCAGCATGCGCGCAGGGGACACACCCCATATACAGAATCGGGAGGGAACACAATTGAGCCAAACGAACGTTGGAGGCCCATTGAAAGGATTTGCGGAGTTCAGCCGCAAAGTCGCCGCACAGGGCGCGGTACTGATTCAGAACGAACAACAGGCGCTGCCGATTCGCGAAGGCGAAAACGTTGCGATTTTCGGACGCGTGCAGCTTAACTATTACCGCAGCGGCACGGGATCGGGTGGCAGCGTGCACGTCTCGCATACGACGAACCTGCTGGACGGACTGCGCGGCAAATCGTCGCTGACCGTCAACGAAGAACTGGCTGCGGTCTATACGAAATGGATCGAAGAGAATCCGTTCGACAACGGCGGAGGCGGATGGGCCGCGGAACCGTGGCATCAGAAAGAAATGCCGCTGACCGACGAACTCGTCGCGAGCGCGCGCGCCGCATCGTCCAAAGCGATCGTGGTGATCGGGCGTACGGCCGGCGAAGACCAAGACAACGCCGACGCGCCGGGCAGCTACCGTTTGACGCCGGAAGAGCTGGACATGCTGACGCAGGTCACGAACCATTTCGAGCAGACGATCGTCGTCTTGAACGTCTCGAACATCGTGGACATGAGCTGGGTCAAAGAAGCTTCGCACAAACATCCGATCGCCGCGGTCATCTATGCGTGGCACGGCGGGATGGAAGGCGGCAACGCGATCGCGGACGTGCTGTCCGGCGAAGTGACGCCGAGCGGCAAGCTGACCGATACCATCGCGTATTCGATCAACGACTATCCGTCGACCGGCAACTACGGCAACGAGTTCAGAAGCGCTTACGAAGAAGACATTTATGTCGGATACCGGTACTTCGAAACGTTTCACCCGGAGAAAGTCCAATACGAATTCGGTTTCGGATTGTCGTACACGACTTTCAGCCAAGCACCGGAAGCGGCGACGATCGTTCAAAAAGACGGCGAAGAATGGATCGAAGTCGGCGTAACCGTGACGAACACGGGCGACACGTACGAAGGCAAAGACGTCGCGCAGTTGTACGTCGAAGCCCCGCAAGGTCGTCTCGGCCAACCCGCTCTGAAGCTGGTGACGTTCGGCAAAACGAACTCGCTCAAACCGGGCGAATCGCAGCGTCTCGTGCTGAGCTTCCCGACTTCGAAATTGGCTTCGTACGACGATTCCGGCGCGACGGGTCATGCTCACGCTTACGTGCTCGAAGAAGGCACGTACTTGCTGCATGTCGGCTCGAGCGTCAAGCAGCTCGAAGTCGTGCAGGTGGGCGGAGCGGACGGCTACATCGTCAACGAGCTTCGCGTGGTCGAGCAGCTCGAAGAAGCGATGGCTCCGGTCGAAGAATTCTTCCGCATCAAACCGGGCGCGCGCAAAGCGGACGGAACTTACGAGTTGGAAAGCGAAAACGTGCCGACCCGCAAAGTCGATATGGCGCAGCGCATCCAAGACCGCCTGCCGCAGACGCTTGCGGAGAGCGGAGACAAAGGCATCAAGCTTCAGGACGTGAAAGCGGGCAAAGCTTCGATGGACGAATTCGTGGCGCAGCTCAGCAACGAAGAACTGGCGACGCTCGTTCGCGGCGAAGGCATGAGCAGCCCGCTCGTCACTTCGGGTACGGCTTCCGCTTTCGGCGGCGTCAGCGATGCGCTGCTCGGCTACGGCATTCCGGTTGCCTGCACGGCGGACGGCCCTTCGGGCATCCGGATGGACAGCGGCGGCCAAGCGACGCAGGTCTCGATCGGCACGCTGCTTGCGGCGACATGGGACAAAGAACTGGTCGAAGAACTGTACGTGCTGGAAGGTCAAGAGCTGCTGCTGAACAACGTGGACGCGCTGCTCGGACCGGGCCTGAACATTCGCCGCAGCCCGCTGAACGGCCGCAACTTCGAGTATTTCTCCGAAGATCCGATCGTATCCGGCGAATTCGCGGCAGCCTGCGTGCGCGGCATCATGAAAGGCGGTTCCAACGCCACCCTGAAGCACTTCGCGTGCAACAACCAAGAGCAGTATCGCAGCAAAGTTAACGCGGTCGTGTCCGAACGCGCGCTGCGCGAGATCTACTTGAAAGGCTTCGAGATCGCGGTACGCGAAGGCGGCGCGAACTGCATCATGACGTCGTACAACCCGATCAACGGCCATTGGGCAGCTTCGAACTACGACCTCAACACGACGATTCTGCGCGGCGAGTGGGGCTTCGACGGCATCGTCATGACCGACTGGTGGGCGATCATGAACGATTCGGCGAACGGCGGAGAAGCGAGCCGTCAGAACACGAACTTCATGGTCCGCGCGCAAAACGATCTGTACATGGTCGTCATGAACTACGGCGCGGAAACGAATATCTGGGGCGACAACACGATGGAATCGCTCGAGAACGGCACCGTGACTCGCGGCGAATTGCAGCGCAGCGCGAAGAACATCTGCAAGTTCATCATGAACGCGCCGGTCTTCTCCAGAGAACGCGGCGAAGAGACGGTCGAGAAATTCGCCGCTCAAGACGTGATCCAACTGGATAGCGCCCAAGCGCTGTCCGCGGAAGGCGAAGTGCAGCCGTCCGTCGATTCGCCGGTTTACTTCAAAGTGGAGCAGCCGGGCGTGTACCGCGTTGCCGTCAACGTGATGTCGCCGGAAGCGGAACTCGCGCAAAGCGCGTGCAATCTGCTGCTGAACGGCCAAATCCTGACGACCGTTCAGATGAACGGAACGCAGGGCCGCTGGCTGAAACAGCGTCTCGTGACGATCGAACTGGAGCTGGGCACGTACAAGCTCGACGTCGAATTCACGAAACCGGGCCTGCAACTGGGCGCGGTGGAGTTCAAACGGGTGTAAATGCGTTCTGTCGGATCCGGCAGGGCAGCTCCGTCTCGGCGGAACGGCTCTTCTGGATCCTTCATCCTTCGTGAGCATAGCCTGCTCTAACGGAACGAGATGACGCTTAGACGCAAAAAGGCTGCCGGATTTCGGCGTTTTCGCAGGTTTTGCTCGGCTAAGCGTCCGTACGATCCGTTAGAAGGGGATCTTCAAGAAACGGATGGCTGCGGATCTGTCCGGCTGATGCGGATCCGCTCGTCGACCGCAGCCGCCCCTCGGCTGATCCAGCCGCATAAGCCCGAAAGACATTTAAAAACGACCTTGGTTCCTGCGCCTAGACGGCGGGAAACGAGGTCGTTTTTTTTTGATGTTTCGTATCCGCTTGCGGTAAAGCCGAGGCTGGACTTACGGGTGCATGCGGAGTCGTCTTCGACTTCGGTCCATTTCTTCAATCGCGACAGTCTGCGTGCTCGGCACAGTCAGCCGTCAATACAGCCCCGTCCCGCCCGTCAGGTAGCGGTCCACTTCGCGCGCGGCTTCGCGGCCTTCGCGGATGGCCCAAGCCACGAGGCTCTGCCCGCGGCGCATATCGCCCGCCGCGAACACGCCTTCGGCGCTGGCGGCGTACAAGAACGCCGCCGGATCCCCGCTGCCCGGCCCTCCGAGGCCGGCCGGGCTGGACGGCGCGCCGAACGGCAGGCGCGCCTGCACCGGTGCCGATGTCGCACCGGCAGAGCCTCCGGACGCCGGCGTCGTCCGGAGCCGGGCCTGCGGCCCCGCTTCGGCGCAGGATTCCGCGCCTGCGCCGAACCCCGCGAAGGCCGGCTGCGCGAGGCCTTCGCCCCCGCCCGCAGCCTCGCGGGCGCGAGCCGCAGCTTCGCCGCGGCTCGCCCAGTCCCGGCCGTGCCCGCCGGTCCGGACGTTGGAGCGCTCGTCGCTCTCCAGCTCCAACTGCCGGATCAGCGGCTGCTCCGGCCCGGTAAAGCCGAGCGCCAGCAGCACCAGCTGCGCGGGGAAGACCTGCTCGCTGCCGGGAATCTCGTACGGCGTCGATCGGCCGTCCGGTCCGAGGCGCCAGTCGACGCGGACCGTCTGCACGCCGCAGACGGATTCGCCCGTTTCGCTGAGGAAACGCTTGGCGGACGTGACGTAACGGCGCGGGTCCCGCCCCTGAACGGCTGCGGCTTCGCGCTGGCCGTAATCGGTCTTTTTCACCCGCGGATATTCCGGCCACGGGTTACTCGCCGGGCGCTGCGAAGGCGGCTCGGGCATGATCTCGAGCTGGACGACGCTGCGGCAGCCTTGGCGAAGCGCCGTCGCCACGCAGTCCGTGCCCGTGTCCCCGCCGCCGATGACCACGACGTCGCGGCCTGCGGCGGAGAGTTCGCGCTCCGCCTGCAAGTCGTCTCGGCCTGTTCGCGAGCGATGCGACTCGTCGCTTCTTATCTTAGCTTGATCCGCTTCGCCCGCCGCTCCCGAGACGGCTGCCCCGACGCCGACCGCCGTCCGTTCGTCGGCGAACCCCGCGAGCACTTTCTTCGTGCTCGCCGTCAGATAATCCATCGCCTGACGAATACCGCCGAGCTGCCGGCCTTCGATGTTCAGATCGCGGGCGGCCGTCGCGCCGCCCGCCAGCACGATCGCGTCGTGGCGCGCGCGGACTTCCCAGACGGGAATATCGCGGCCGACTTCGGCGTTCGTCACGAACACGACGCCTTCGGCTTCCAGCAGATCGACGCGGCGCTGAACGGTGCGCTTGTCCAGTTTCATGTTCGGAATGCCGTACGTCAGCAGTCCGCCGATCCGATCGGCGCGTTCGTAGACGGTGACGCTGTGACCGGCTTTGTTGAGCTGCGCGGCGCAGGCAAGGCCCGCAGGACCGGAGCCGACGATCGCGACCTTTTTGCCGGTACGCACCGTCGGCGGTTCCGGCTGGATCCAGCCTTCCGCGAAGCCGCGGTCCACGATCGCTTTCTCCAGCGAGCGGATCGTGACCGAACTGCCGATCAGGCCGGCGGTGCAGGAACCTTCGCAAGCGGCCGGACAGACCCGGCCGGTGAATTCGGGGAAGTTGTTGCGTTTATGCAGACGATCCAGCGCGCCGCGCCAATCTCCGCGGAAAACGAGGTCGTTCCATTCGGGAATCAGATTGTTCAGCGGGCAGCCCGCCGCCATTCCCGACAGCAGCCGTCCCGCGTGACAGTAAGGCGTGCCGCAGTCCATGCAGCGCGCGGCCTGCAGGCGCAGGCTTTCTTCGTCCATGTTTTCTGCAAACTCGTTCCAGTGCGCGATCCGTTCCCGCGCTTCGCATTCGCTCGGCGTCACGCGTTCGTATTCCATGAATCCCGTCGCTTTTCCCATGCTGATCTACCTCCGGTCGATGTCGTCAAAATCCGATTCGCGTTTCTTCGATGCTTCGATCATGCTGTGAAGCGCCGAAGCGAAAAAAGAACGCGAACCGTCTGCGTTTCGCCGAAGCGAAACAAACTGCCCGTCGGCGCAAAGTTGCGATCCGGGCGATAAGTCTGGAATGCGTTTGAGTACCCGTAAGGATGAAATGTCTCAAGATTACCAGCAACGTCGGCAGCGCGTCATGAAGTAAGTCACTTTGAAGGTATCGGGGCCGATCAAAATTTATGATGCGGGCGATAAAGCGGCGGAAAGCAACTATTCAGCTGCTCGGCGCGTCTATGCCGTTATGCGGTTAGTGTTCGCGAAAAAGCGAAAATGCACCGAAAACGAAGGAGGAATCACGATGAAATTCAATAAAACGGCGATCGGCCTGACGGCGGGCCTGCTGCTGTTCGGAGGAACGGCGGCCGCGGCGTCTTCGAGCCTCGTCGGTCATAAAGTAAGCGCGGTAATCGGCGTGGAGCGCCACGGCAAACCGGTGGCCGAAGCGATCGTGGTACAAGGGCGTTCTTACGTGCCGGTCCGTTCGTTGGAAGAAGCGGCGGGCGTCACTTACGCCATGCAGGATAACGGGAAGATCGGCTTGTCGGACTCTTCGTCGTCGATCGAAGGACAATTGACGAAACAGAAGTCGGAGCTGGTGCGGCTGAAATCGGAGATCGAACAAGGCGAGCAGACGGTACATAAGCTTCAAGCCCTGATGCCGGAGCTGTCGACGGATGCCGGCGATCCGACGACCCAATCCTCGTTGGCCGCGATCCAGAAGAAGTTGGAAGAAAACCGTGCCGCTTACGCGCATACGCAAACGATCGTGTCGGTACTGGAAGAACTGTCGTCTTCGAAAGCCAAGCCGTAAATCCCTGCCCGAAAGTTCGCGAGCTGTGCTTGCGGCCTTCGGGCTTTTTTGCATTTTTGTAAACGGTTGATTTTCTGCTTGAAGTTGTACGTACAACACGTTATGATTAATCGAAACCGAATATAAATATTTATAATTAATAAATAAATTAACTAAATACATAAAAAGAGAAACGATAGGAGCTTAAACATGACTTCATTTCAAGAACGATTAATCGCAAGATATAAGTTCGATGACGCTTCGAATGTCGGACAGGATAGTTCCGGGCACGGCCGTCACGCTTCGGCGGAAGGCAGTCAGCTTCCTGCCGTGGAGCGGGTCGGCCATATGAACGCGGCCGTATTCGCCGGAGGGCCGCACGGAACCTCGTATTTGCGGATGCCGGACGACCTGCTTCGGGGTGTGGACGATCATAGCGGCGTGACGATCACGGCTTGGGTACGTTTCGATGCGGGCACGAGCGTATGGGAGCGCATCTGCGATTTCGGCGGCGGGGAAGGCGCGCCTTCGTTGTTCCTGACCCGCGCGCTGCGCGGCACATTGGCCGCCGGCGGCGATCTGGTCGCCGATCCGGGGCGCGGCTTCGTGCGGGACGAATGGATGCATATCGCCATGAGCGTGACCGGCACGCGGGGCGGAACGCTCAGCAGCGCCGGGCAGATGATCTACGTTAACGGCGAAGCGGCCGCGGACGGCATGATCAGCCAGACGTCGAGCGGCCATTACGCGCAGCTTCGCCGCTGGTTCGAGAGTTTGGCGGATGAAGCAAGCTATACGCATAACTACATCGGACGTTCGCAGTTCGCGGCGGACGACGATTTTGCCGGGAGCTTGTTTGATTTCCGCGTGTACGCGGCCGGTTTGTCGGCGGACGAAGTGATCGAAGTGATGTGCGAATCGCTGACGGACGAAGAGATCGTGCGGTTGGCGGCAGTCAAATATCTGACGTTCCCGAGCGCCATTTTGACCGAAGACGTGACTTTGCCGGTCTCCCTGATGGGCGGCAAAGTATCCGTAAGTTGGGCATCGGATTCTCCGAAAGCCGTTTCGAATGACGGTCGAGTCTGGCCGAGCGGCGTCGGCGAACCGCAGGCCGCGGTGCTCACCGCCACGCTTCGAGTGGGCGAGAGCACGGAGGAACGCGATTTCGAGGTGTCGGTTCTGCCGCCGGAGCTTCCGCCTTATACGCTGACGATCCACGGAGAAGAGCGACTCGAAGGCGTCGTCGACGTCAGCGAAGTCATGTACGGGTTGTTTTACGAAGACATCAACAATGCGGCGGACGGCGGCATCTATGCGGAGATGATCCAGAACCGCTCGTTCGAAGCGTTCGAATTCGATACGTATTCCCATGCTTCCGGCGCCTGCGGCTGTTCGACCGGACGCAACCGTCAGCCGCTGCTGTGGTGGTACGGCGATATCGACAAGATGACCCCGCGGAATACGGATACGCTCGGACGATTTCTCGGCTCGAACGATCCCGACGTGAACGGGTATTACGTGACCGTAGCGGACGGCGCGACGATCTATAACCGCGGCTTCAACGATACGAACAACGGCTGCGCGATGAACATCCGGGCCGGAGCCCGATACGACTTTACGGTCTGGGCCAAATCGGAGCAGGGCGGCTATATCACGCTGCAGCTGCAAGATCCGGAAGGCGAAACGGCCGGCAGCGTCGTCAGCGTGAAGATCGACAGCGGCGGAACGTGGAAAAAGTACGGCGTCCCTTACCCGGCGGACGGTTCCGTATCGTCGACGCTGGTGCTCACCGGTTCGAAAAACGTCCTCGGTCAGCTCGCGCTCACCTTCGAAGGCGACATCTCGATCGAATTGGTCTCGCTGGTGCCGCAGCAGGTGTGGGGCGCGGACGAAGAAGCAGGTTCGCTTTCGGCTCGCGCCAACTATCTCGGCAACCCGAACTACCGGCTGCGCCGCGATCTGGTGCAGGCGCTGGCCGGGCTGCATCCGAAATTCCTGCGTTTCCCGGGCGGCTGCATCTCGGAAGGTTCGTTTATCTGGGACAACGTCTATGATTGGAAAGACTCCGTGGACGATATCGAGCTGCGCAAAGAAAACTTCAACGTCTGGGGCTATATGATGACGATGGGCCTCGGCTATATGGAATATTTCCAATTGGCCGAAGACCTGAACGCGACTCCGCTTCCGGTCATGGCCTGCGGCGTGCTGTGCCAGGCCCGTTCCGACTACGCGCATCCGGCCGGCGGCGAACTGCGGGAAACTTATATCCGGAACTTTACGGATCTGATCGACTTCGCGCTCTCGACGGACTTCGAAAGCAACGAATGGGCGGCTATGCGCCGGAAAATGGGCCACGAAGCGCCGTTCGATCTGCGTTATCTGGGCGTGGGCAACGAGAACTGGGGCACGGAGTTTTTCGCCAATTTCGAAGTGTTCAAGACGCGGATCGACGAATACATGGAGCGGCATTATCCGGAACGCGAACTGCACATCATCTCCACGGTCGGCGCGCAGGCGGACGACGACGCGTATCAGCAGGGGTGGAAGTTCTTGAGCGGCAATCTGGAAGGTACGGCGGACGTCGAATTCGCGGACCGGGACAAAGTGATCGCCGAAAAAGTGAGCTGGTACGCCAAGCAGCCGAACTATATGGATACGATCGCGGACGAGCATTACTACCGGTCGAACGACTATCTGCTGAATAATGCGGACCGCTACAATTATTATTATCGGGCCTACAACGCCGACGGCAGCATCGACTGGCGCGAGACGTCCAAAGTCTTCGTCGGTGAATACGCGTCCACGGACAAAAATACGCTGGCCGGCGCGATCGCCGAAGCGGCGATCATGACCGGCTTCGAACGCAACGCCGACGTGGTGCGCCTCGCCGCTTACGCGCCGCTGTTCAACAAAGTGCTCACCGACGGCACGTACCGCTGGACGCCGGACTGCATCTGGTTCGACGACGAGACCGTCTGGTTCACGCCGAACTATTACGTGCAGCGGATGTTCGCGCGGTACCTGGGAAGCCGCGTGCTGCCGACGTCGTTCTCGACGTACAGCCAGGGCAAGCCGGTCGACTTGATCCCGCGGGGCGGCATCGAGATCGCGGCGGGCCGCGCCGAGGTCGTCGTGAAAAGCGTCAAAGTCACGTCCAACAAGGACGGCGCGGTACTGCTGGAAGCGGACTTTGCGGCGATTGCGGGACTCGATCCCGTCTGGCAGGCTATCCCGGGTTCGGAAGGGTATAGGCTGGAGATCGGCCGCGGGCTCGTATTGAAGCCGCAGCGCTCCGGACTGAACGGACTATATGTGATCAACGAAGATTGGACGGACTATCAAGTCGAGTTGGTCGCGTCCAAGTCGGCGGGCGAAGACGGCTTCTATGTCGGCGTCGGCCTGACCGACATCTCGCCGGCACGCAAAAACGTGCTGGAATACGCGATCAACTACGAAGGTCGAGCGACGGGCGTAAAAGTCTACAAAGACGGCGTCGAAGCGTATACGCTCGGCGATTATTCGTCCAGCACGGCCGCGGGCAATCTGCGGGCCGCCGCTTACGAGCCGCTCGAAGACGGCCGCGAGTACACGATTACCGTCGATTACGGCGGCCGATCCGGCCGGAATCTGATCGGCTCGTACGCCGACCCGGCGAGCGGCTGGAGCAGCAAAGTGCTGGATTACAAACTCGAAGCGTATAACCGCGAGGTGTTCCACTCGGTGACGGCGGACGACCGGCAGATCTACGTGAAGCTGGTCAACGCGGACGGCGTGGACAAGAACGTGCGGCTGAATCTCGATCGTCTGAGCGTGGAGGCCCGGGCCAAGCTGATCACGCTGACCGGAGACGCTTCGCTGCTGCGCGTGCCGAACGTCAACAAGAAGAACGCCGAAGCGATCGTTCCGGCGGAATGCGAAGTGACGTTGGAGACGAGCGTTTCCGGTTCCGAAGCCGTGCTTCGCCTGCCGGCCAACTCGGCGAACGTGCTGGTGTTGGAGCGTTCGAACGGAACGTTTTAAGATCCGAAGGTGGAGAAAGCGGCGCAGGCGGAGAAGGAGAAGCGAGCCGATTCCAAGAAGCGTTCGTTCGCATAGGCCGAGCAAGAGTCGCGACAAGGGCTTCGCTAACGGAACGACGATTCCTTAGCCGGTCGATTGTGCTCTTTTTTAGCTGAAAAATCGCCTTTTTTCAAGCTAAGCGTCGCCTCGTTCCGTTAGCATTTAAAAAAGGGCTCCGAATGCCCGCTAAGCGTCGGCTCGTTCCGTTAGACCGCGAAGAGAGATCAAGCTCGATGCGCACGGGATCGCGACGGCGGTTTAAGCGGCAAGGTTGGCGGCGAAACGGAAATCGAGAACCTCGACACGTCAAAGAGCGGCTCCTATCGAGCCGCTCTTATTTTCTCGTGCGCGGACGTCTTCTGACGCGCTCTTTGACTTGTTTGATCGACTGGGCGCGACGGATTCGACGTTCTTTTTTCTGACGCAAAATCGGGTTGCTGTTCACGTTCTCGCGGTAGGCTTCCATCTCTTGCAGATACGCTTCTTCGCTCTCGCTCGTCGACGGCAGGAACGGCTCGTGATTGTAATCCGTTCTTCGGCCGTAGCGCAGCATCTCGTAGATGATCATGCCGTTATTGGGCTTGCCGTTGGTCGTGCGCATCGGAATGATATCGAACAGCGCGTAATAGAACGCATAGAAGACGAGCCGGTCCCAGAACGTCTTCTGCCATTCCAGAATGCCGTTGGCCAGCAGAAAGTTGATTACGAAAGCGAGCGCCAGATTGACCAGAATCGGTCCGGCATACAAGCAGATATAAGCGAGCCGGCTCTCGCGGCGGATCTCGTCGTACGAGAACCAGCTATAGAGATGGTAATAACGGCGCACGTCGAAGATCCCGAGCTTGAACAGGCGAGGTCCCGAACCGAGCGTGATCCGCGGATTGCTGACGCCGAACAAAGCGCTGCCGAGCAGATACCCGGATTCCCGCAGGAAGACGACGACGGGCAGAATGATGAACGCCGAGATGATCAGCGAGACGAGATCGGACAATCCGAACATGGTCTTCCTCCTTTCGACGAATTCTCCGCTGTATAGCCGAGCGCCGATAATTCTCCCATGCTAACCATACCCTTTCGAACGTCCGGTGAAAAAGACGAGCAGAAGCCGCGAGGAAGATCGCAACCGAAGGAAAGCGGAGCGGCGTTATCGAAAAAGGAAAGCATCGAATCGGCAAGGCGGCGCTCGGCACGGCAAAATGCACGAACGGGATCAAATCCGCGCGGAAGCGTTCCGGTAACATGGAGGCGAAAGGGGAGAAAGACATGTACGAATGGAACGAACGGGTGCAGGAGATGGTCGATTGGATCGACCGCCATATCGGCGAAAATCCGGCGCTGGCCGCGATGTCGGAGCAGCTCGGCTACTCGCCGTATTATTGCGCGCGGCATTTTCACCGTCTGACCGGCACGACGCTGCGGGATTATCTCGGTTATCGGCGAATCAGTCTCGCGGCGTTGGAACTGCGGGATACGGATCGGCGGGTACTGGATATCGCGCTGGATCACGGATTCTCGTCGCACGAAGCGATGACGCGGGCGTTTCGCCGGGCATTCGGCGTCGCGCCGCAGGAGTACCGCCGCCATCCGAGTCCGATCGCGCTTGCCGTTCGCCCTGAAGTCTTTTCCCCTTATCACTATCTGATGAAGGAGCGAGGACGCATGAGCGAAGTTCACGCGCAGCAGGCGGAGATCAAGACGGAACGAATTCCGCGGCATCGGTTTATCGGCATCTGGGACCCGGAAGTATCGAATTACGGCGACTTCTGGTCTAACGGTCACGACTGCGACGAGGTCAGCGGCACGATCGAGAGTCTGTCGCACGAGACGTTGGCGGGGCAGATCGGGCATACGGCAGGTTGGATTAAGGCGGGCGAGGCGGAGCGGGGACCGAGCGGCTATCTGTACGGAATTCCGGTAGCTGCCGATTACGAAGGCGAAGTGCCGGACGGGATGGAATGCCGCGAAGTGCCCGAATCGGAATATCTGGTCTTTTGGCATCCGCCGTTCGATTACCTGAAAGACAACGGCGAAGTCATGCGGGTCGTGGAGGACACCGCGTGGAACTTCGATCCGTCGAAACTGGGCTATGTCTGGAACGAAGCGCCGGGCCTGCAAACTTACCAGCGGCATTTCCCGGAAGGGTACGGGTATGCGGTGCTGCGCCCGGCGAAAAAGCTCGCGGCCGCGGAATAAAACGCGCAGGCGCTCGATCGGCGGGAGATCAACTCAAAAAGGAGGAAGCCGGAAGGCTCCTCCTTTTTTCTTTTTACGCGAAACTCGCAGTCGAATTTGCCGAGAAGGACGGTTTCGCAGGCTTTCCGGCGCTTTAACATCCTTCCCGCCCAGACGTCATTTTGCCGCGCTGCGGCCGATATCCGCAGGAATCCGGCCCGCCGTGCCGGCGTTCGCGCTCTGCTGGGCGTTTATCCCGATCGCCCGCTCCACGATGAATTTCGGGCGGGACTTGGTCTCCAGATACGTTTTGCCGATGTATTCGCCGATAACGCCGATCGCGAGCAGCTGAAGGCCGCCGATCGCCCAGACGGAGATCGCGATCGTCGTCCAGCCGGGCACGGTCCGGCCGTTGACGTGCACGGTCAGGAAATAGAGCAGCATGACCAAGCTGACGGCGAACAGCAGGAAGCCGAGCGAGGTAATCATGCGGATCGGCTTGATGCTGAACGAAGTGATGCCCTGAAGGGCGAAAGCGAGCATCTTTTTGAGCGGATATTTGGACTCGCCCGCGAACCGCTCGTTGCGCTCGTATTCGACGGTCGAAGACGGGTAGCCGATCAGCGGCACGATGCCGCGCAGGAACAGATTGGTCTCGCCGAATTCGGCCAGACCTTCCAGCGCCCGGCGGCTCATCAGGCGGTAATCCGCATGATTGTAGACGAGATCGGCGCCCATCAGCCTCATCAATTTGTAGAAGCCTTCGGCGGTGGTGCGCTTGAAGAAGGTGTCTTTCTCCCGCGCTTTGCGCACGCCGTAGACGATGTCGCATCCTTCCCGGTACTTCTCCACGAATTCGTCGATCGCCCCAATATCGTCCTGCAGATCGGCATCGAGCGAGATGACGACGTCGGCGTATTCTTTGACCGTCATCAAGCCCGCGAGCAGCGCGTTCTGGTGTCCCCGGTTCCGTGCCAGATTGACGCCCCCGAAGATCGGGTCGGCCGCGTTCAGCTCTTCGATCATCGGCCAAGTGCGGTCGCGCGACCCGTCGTTCACGAACACGATCCGGCTGTGTTCGGAGACGGCTCCGCGGGCGATCAGGGCGGTCATTTTTTCTTTCAACCGTTTGGCCGTCTCGCCGAGCACTTCCTCTTCGTTATAGCAGGGAATAACCAGATACAGCTTGTCCATTCCTTTTTCCTCCCGAACCACTTTACTTTTTCAATTGATATAAAGTATAAACGAACGTTTCTCCTTCGAAAACCTGCTCCTGCCGCGCGACCGAATCGTACAGCTCTGCTAATTCGGGCGGCGGATAAGAATCGGGGTCGGGATCCTGTCGGCTCAAGCTGGTCAGCACGAAATCGGCGGAGCGTTCGCGGATGTAGCGTCGCTGCTCGTCCATGTTTTCCGGGAAGCTGGCATAAGCGAAATTCTGTTTCTGGAAATAGCGGTAATTCGGCACGATTCCCGTCGTCGTGTACAAGCCGCGATCGAGACTGCCGTAGTTCAGCAGCGTCGCGTTCGGCGTCTGCTCGATGATTCGCGCGAACCGGTTCTGGGCGAGATCTTCCCGGGCGACCTTCATCATCGGAACATTGCCGTTGAACAGATAGGTCAGCGGCAGCACGATCAGCAGGCCGAGAACGGGAACCGCCGCCGCGAAGCGAAACGTAAGCCGATCTTTCGTCGCCCGCCGCAGCAGATCGAGCAGCACGATCCAGCCGAAGACCGTGAACGGCGCGATGACCATAAAATAATAAACGTAGCCTCTTCCGCCGCCGTATACGCCGAGCACGAGAAACGCGAGCGTCGTCAGCAGCGACAAACGTCCGGCGAGCGGAGGCAGATATTTGCGTCCGAAAACGAAGAATATAGCCAGCAACCCGGTCAGCAGCAGCATCGGACTGTGCAGCAGATTGTCGCGAAAACGGTAGATGACCAGCCAGACTTTGTCTTCGAGCGTCGATTCTTTGCCGTAGAAACGGAAGTTGGCCAGAATGTACGCGTCGATCCACTGCGGAATCGCCCGTTGAACGCCGAAATAGACGATCCACGGCAGCGAAGACAGCGCCATTCCGCCGAGGAACGCTCCGCAGGAGAGCAGAGAACGCAGGAAACGGCGATTAAGCACGATGCAGAAAAACAGCGCCGCCATCCAACCGAACCAGAAGCCGAGCAGCGAATATTTGATCCACATCGCCATGCCCGCGGCGACTCCGTTGGCGAGCAGCATGGCATAAGGCGGCGGGTCGGGATAGGTTTCTTTGAAATAGCGCAGCAGCGCGTACAGACTGAACGCGAGCAGCGGCATCGTGAACTCTTCGGCGCTGTCTCCGTGCGTGAAGCTCGGCAGGTTCAGCATCACGGCGGCGAAAAAAGGCAGGGCGAGCAGCGAGTAACGAACGTCGAGAAAAAGAGCGACGATTTTATGTATGTAGTAAAGAAAGAAGGCGAACGAGATCGTTTCGAACACGTAGACGCCCAAGAAAGAACGATCGGAGATCCAATAAGCGAGCGTATGGATGAAATAGAGCAGCGGGCCTTTCTGTTCGAACAGGTCGCGGTACGGAACGAGTCCGTGAGCCATGCCTTTGCCCATCGTGAAAAACGAGTTGGCGTCCACCCAGTCGTTCAGCGGATACAGCGGCGAGGACTTGGTACAGAGCAGCAGCAGCAGAGCGGACGAAACGAGGCAGTAGGCTGCGATAATCAGGCGGACGGCGGAGGAAGAGGGGGTCTTCGGTCCGTACGCGAACGGCGGTTGTCCGGAACTTTTCCGGAACGGCGGGCTTGTCTGCATGGTAGGACTCCTTCGAAAGTCTTGAGATAAATGGCGGCAAGGGTATAAAGCTATAAACGTAAGAGTTATATAACCGAATTTTTGGAAAACGATTCAATCGTAAACAGCAGAAATCAAAATTGTCGAAACGAAAATAAACTTTTGAACAAAATTAACTTAAAGGGAAATCTAGTTGTGAAAATTAATCGCTAAATGGCATGAAAATAAATAAAAAAGCTTATATAGTTAACTTTTTTATTATTTATTTTTAAAAATGTGAAGGAAAATGTAACACGAAGACGAAATGGATAGGGCAAGCTCTATTTATTCCTGTATTCCATATTCGAAGGAGGAATCTCATTTCATGAATCTCAGCAAGTTTACTCGCGGCACGGCGGTGCTGCTGTCGCTCGCGCTGCTCGTCCCGATGACCGCAGGCTGCAGCAGCGCGGCCGACGCGGCGGCGGCCGATACGCCTCCGACGTTCTCGGAAGTCTCCGTACACGATCCTTCGATCGTCAAAGACGGCGACACGTATTACGTGTTCGGCTCGCATATCGCGGCCGCCAAGTCGAAAGACCTGATGAACTGGACTTCTTTTGCAAACGGTTACACAACTCCCGGAAACACGCTGTACGGCGATCTGTCGAAAAATTTGGCCGGATCGTTCGAATGGGCGGGCGAAAACGACTCGGACAGCAAAAACGGCTTCGCGGTCTGGGCGCCGGACGTATTCTGGAATAAAGACTACGTCAACAAAGACGGTTCCAAAGGCGCATATATGATCTATTACAGCGCGTCTTCCACGTATATCCGTTCGGCGATCGGCTTCGCTACTTCGAAGAACATCGAAGGCCCGTACGAATACGGCGATACGGTCATGTATTCCGGATTCACCGCCAACGACGCCTACGACAAAGACAGCAAAGTCAACAAACAATGGAAAAACACCGGAATCGACGAGCTGATCGCGGCGGGCAAACTGACCGGCGAAAACGAAAACTGGTTCAACGCCGACGGTTCGTACAACAACCAGCAGTATCCGAACGCGATCGACGCGGCTTTGTCTTACGATACGAAAGGCAAGCTGTGGATGACGTACGGCTCGTGGTCGGGCGGCATTTTCCTGCTGGAGATCGACCCGAAGACCGGACAGCCGATCTTCCCGGGCAAAGACGGCAAGGCCAAAGACGGGCGCATGATCGACCGCTACTTCGGAACGAAGATCGCGGGCGGCTACGGCAAATCCGGCGAAGGTCCGTACATCGAATACAACAAGAGCACCAAAAATTATTATCTCTACGTCACCTACGGCTGGCTGGGCGCGGACGGCGGTTACAATATGCGCGTGTTCCGCTCGAAGAACATCGACGGCCCGTACGTCGATTCGCTCGGTCAGAACGCGGTGCTGCCGGCGGCGACGGAGAACACGGAGATCGGCAACAAACTGATCGGCAATTTCCTGTTCGAACGCGAAGCGGGCGATCCGGGCACGGGCATCGGCTACGGCTATTTGTCGGCGGGACACAATTCCGTCTACACGGACAAGAACGGGCAGATGTTCCTCGTGTTCCATACGCGCTTCCCTCAGCAGGGCGAAGCGCATGAAGTGCGCGTGCATCAGATGTTCATGAACAAAGACGGCTGGCCGGTGGTCGCGCCTTACCGCTACGGAGGCGAGAAGCTGGCGGCGGTCAAAAAAGACGAGATCGCGGGCGATTACGCGTACGTCAATCACGGCAAAGCTTACTCCGGCGCGATTGCCGAAACGCAGTCGATCACGCTGAAAGCGGACGGCACCGTTACCGGCGCGCTTCAGGGCAAATGGCGCAAGAACGCGGATAACAAAGCGAAGCTGACGCTCGGCGGCGAAGAATTCGACGGCGTGTTCCTGCGCCAGTGGGACCCGGTCTCGCAGACGAACGTCATGACCTTCACCGTCGTGTCCGGCAAAGGCGAAGCGGCATGGGGCACGCGTCTGGCCGATCTGACCGACGAGCAGGTCGTGGACAGAATCGCGGAAGGCTTGGATCTGGGCGATACGAGCAAAGTAACGGCGGATCTGAAGCTGCCGACGATCGGCAGCCGCGGCGCTTCGATCGCTTGGAGCAGTTCGAACGAGAACGTAATCTCTTCGTCGGGCAAGATCCAGCGTCCGGCCGAAGGACAACCCGCGGGCACCGCGACGCTGACGGCGAAGATCGTCAAAGGCGGCGCGCAGAAGACCGCGACGTTCGAGATCACGGTGCTTCCGGTCAAGAACGCGACGCTGCAAGCGCATTACGCGTTCGAAAATAACCTCTCCGACAGCGAAGGCAAGTTCGCCAAAGGCGGCATCACCGGCGACCGGATCGGCAAAACGGGCGGCAAATTGACTTATGCGGCCGGCGCGAAAGGCCAAGCGGCCGTGTTCGACGGCGCTTCCGGCGTCAGCCTGCCGGACAATCTGATCCAGAGCCCGTCGTATTCCGTCTCGCTCTGGGTGAAGCCCGAGGAGCTGACGACCTACACGACGACGTTCTTCGGCGCGAAAGACGACACGCATTGGGTGAGCGTGCTGCCGAAAGGTTCGGTCGGCGACCAGACGACGGTCTGGGGCGGCAGCGCCAAATGGTACGACGGGGTGACGGGAACGAAGATTCCGGCCGGCGAATGGAGCCATCTGGCGTTCTCCGTCGACGACGGCACGCTGACGGTATACGTGAACGGCGAGCGCAAGTTCGAAGGGACCGGCTTCCCGAATCCGTTCTCCGAAGAAAGCAAAGGCACGTTCGCGCTCGGCGTCAACTGGTGGGATGCTGCGTTCAAAGGGCAGCTCGACGAACTTCGGGTGTATAAAGGCGCATTGACCGCTCAACAGGCGGCGGAATTGGCGCAGAAATAAGTAGAAGGCGATGAGCGGCAAATCCGGCGGCGTCTTCGACGCCGCCGATCAGGCCAGCCGCGCGGAAGCGGTACCGCTTCTGGTGAACGCTTCCGGCATGCGCTAAGTTCGCAAGGCTCGGATCGGAAGCTGGCGGGGAATCCGTCGTTGCGATTCATGCTCAAGCTATAAGCAGGTTCGCTGTTCGTCTCCGATCAAAGGGACGAATAGCGGCCTCTTTTTTTGCGTATAATAAAAAAATCGAAATAATGCTTGCCATATCGCCGAGAGCATGGTATATTATTTCTTGTGCTCGCGAGGTAATCGCGAACATCAAGATATGCGGTCGTGGCGGAATTGGCAGACGCGCACGGTTCAGGTCCGTGTGGGCTAACCCCCGTGGAGGTTCGAGTCCTCTCGACCGCATCCTTATTTTGTGACTAAGGCCCGAATTTCTGACTAGATCAGAAGTTCGGGTCTTTTTTCGCTTTTTCGGATTTTATGCTTTTTTTGTCACGTTGGACGGTTCTATATTGTTTATAGGTCAGAGGGGAAATGTCTGCTTGTATGCGTGCAGGCGGAACCTAATCGAGGGAAGGACGTTTAAGCTGCTGATTATAGTCGTTCGATCTTTTCGGTCTCTAACGGAACTGAGAGACGCTTAGAACGAATTTTCGATGTCATCGAATTTTCTAACGGAACGAGATGACGCTTAGACGAGAAAAACAGCGATTTTTTGCGATTTTCGGCCGCTTTTGAACGCCTAAGAGACATGCGATCCGTTAGCGCTCAAAAAGAAGACAAAAACGAGCTCTAAGGAATCTGTGTTCCGTTAGCGAGAAAAAAGAGGCGAGCGCGGACTGTCTTTTTTGACGAATCCGTCTCGATCCACGAAAAGGAAGGGGAGATCGGCTATGGAGACGAGCCGGAACGCGGACGCTTCGGCGGAGCGGGAAGATCGCGACAGGGAGCAGCTCGAAGAATGGTACGCGCAGTATAAACGATACGCGTTCGCGATCGCTTACCGGATGCTCGGTTCGGCGGAAGAAGCGGAGGACGCCGTGCAGGACTGCTTCGCGGAACTGGGCAGGCGCGGACCGCAGGGCATCGACCGTATCCAAGCGTATCTGGCCCGCATGGTCACCAACGCCTGCCTGAACCTGCTCAACTCGGCGCGCAGCCGCCGCGAGACGTATATCGGCGAATGGCTGCCGGAGCCGATCAGCGGCGAAGACGACGATCCGGAAGCCGTCGCGGAGCGGCGCGACATGCTGAGCTACGCGTATCTGGTGCTGCTCGAACGGCTGTCGCCGGGCGAACGCGCCGTCTTCGTGCTGCGCGAAGCGTTCGGTTACGATTACGCGGCCATCGCGGAGATGACCGGGAAGAGCGAAGCCGGCTGCCGGCAGATCTACAGCCGGGTCAAGCGCTCGCTGCAAGCGGAACCGGCCGCGAGCGGGAATACGCCGCGCGCGGCCGGTCGGCGCGGCGAGGCACGCGCCGGGCTGCTGCGGCGTTTCGCCGCCGCGTTCGACGCCTACGACGTCGGCGCCATGTTGGAGCTGCTCGCCGAGCAGCCGGTGTTCTCCGCCGACGGCGGCGGCCGCGAACTGCGGACGGTCGTCCGGCCGATGATCGGCCGGAAAGGGGTGCTGGCGCTGCTGACGTCGCGCCGCCTGTATGCGCAGCTCCGCGAATGGCAGGCTTCGGCCGAGCCGGTCAACGGGGAGCTGCAGCTCGTGTTCCGGCAGGACGGCGAGGTACGCGCCGTGCTGTGCCTGCTGGCGGAAGAAGGCCCGGACGGGCCGCGCGTCCGCGATCTGTATTTGATGCTGGCCGACGACAAGTTGGGCCGCATCGGGGCGCCGCCCGGCGCCGCGGACGAAGTCGCGGAACCCTAACGCGCCCAAACGCGCCCGCTTCGCGGGCTCAAGCTTCCTCGCCGCTGATCGGCGAAGAGGCTTTTTGTCGTGTTTGGATGGCAGCGGCGCGACATCCCGCCTCCGCCCTATTACGCCGACCGCTCCGCCCGTCGCCGTCTACCCCGCCGCCACCGCCCGCCGAAATCCGGCGCGATTCGCCGCTTTCCGAACGGCGAATCCGGCTCTGCGCCGATCGTAAGCGCGGCCGCGAAGCGGGTACAGCGCGAGGCCTGACTCTTCGTGCCTCCGAACCGTCTTTTGTCCGCCGTCATTATTTTCTCCAAAAACAATTAGGGTGTTGACAGTTAGAACTCTAACAATTATATTAAATGCATAGTTAGAACTCTAACAGTTCAATCATTAACTATTGCAGGCGTCGAATTCCGGATTCGGACGTCGAGAGAAGGGGAGACGAATCATGAACGATCATATGGACGGCGGCGAAGAAGCGAAGTTCGCGGAAGCGGGCGACCGGCGGCGGATCGATGCTCCGTTCTCCAGCTTGCTGCGCGAGATCGCGATCCGCATGCGGCCCGCGGGCGACGGCCGGTTGGCCGAGCTGGGACTGAGCGCGCAGCAGGGGCAGATGCTCCGCTACATTCACATGTTCCAAGAGCAGGGCATCATCCAGAACGATCTCGCCAAGCGCTTCGACCGCACGAACGCGAGCATCACGAGCATGCTTCAAGGTCTGGAGAAGAAAGGCTACGTCAAGCGGATCGTCCCGGAAGGCAACGAACGCAAGAAGATGGTCTACGTCACGGACAAAGCCGAAGCGCTGATGTCGGAGTTCGACCGGATCTTTTTCGACACGGAGCGGCAGATCACGGCAGGCATGACGGACGAAGAGGCGGAGACGCTGCGCCGACTGCTGGAGAAGGTTCGGGATAATTTCTGAATCGGACTGCATCAAAAAAATACGCGTGGAGCGGCACGCCGATTCGATCGCGAAGATCGTCCGACGGCGGGGCCTGAGCAGATATTCGTCCGCTGCCGGCCGCTCCCCCGCTCAATCCTATACATGAACAGTTGTGCAAGTGATCATATAAAATGGAGGGTATTCGCATGAAAACTTCGGAAGAAAAGCGGGATAACCAGCAACCGCAGGAACCGGAATCGAACCAATATTATCTGGAAAAAGCACCCCTGAGCCGCGCCGTCGCGCATCTGTCGATCCCGATGATGCTCGGCATGTCGGTCGGCACGGTCTATAACGTCGTCAACGCGTATTTTATCGGGCTGCTGCACAATACGGCGATGATGTCGGCGATCACGCTCGGCCTGCCGATCTTCACCGTTCTGATGGCGGCGGGCAACGTATTCGGAGTCGGCGCGGGCACGTTCATCACTCGGCTCGTCGGCGGGGGAACGCCGGAACACGGGAAGAAAGTCGCCGGTTACGCGTTCTACGGCAGCTTGATCGCGGGGCTGTTGATCGCGCTCGTCTCGTTCTTGTTTATCGTCCCGCTGGTCAATTCGCTCGGGGCCGACGCTTCGACGCACGATTATACGAAGATCTACGCGATGACGCTGATCGGCGGCGGATTCACGGTCGTGATGAACTTCGCGCTGGAACAGCTCGTCCGTTCGGAAGGCGCTTCGAAACAGTCGATGTACGGGATTTTTATCAGCACGGGGCTAAGCTTGATTCTCGATCCGCTGCTCATTCTCGGCTTGGATATGCACGTCATGGGCGCCGCGCTGGCGATGATTCTGGCGAATGCGGGCTCTGCGCTTTATTACGTTTACTTTTTACAGAAAAAAAGCGAACATCTTCGCGGCTTCGTCCGCTACATCCGTTTGTCGCTTCGCGATCAGTGGGAAGTGTATAAAATCGGCGTCTCGGAGCTGTTCAAGTCGGCTTTCATGATCGTGACGACGCTGCTGTTCAACCATTACATGATCGAATACGGCTCGAACGTGCTGGCAGGCGCGGGGATCGGACTTCGCATCGTGCAGATTCCGGAATTCCTCGCGATGGGCTTGTTCATCGGCATGATTCCGTTCTTCGCTTTCAACTATGCCCGTCCGAACATCCCGCGTTTCAAAGCCGGATTCAACGCTTCGGTCGGCGTGATCGGCGCGGTGTCCTTCGTCTTCGTCGGTCTGGTCTACGTGCTGCGCGATCCGGTCATGCGTCTGTTCTCGAACGATCCGGCCGTGCTGGAAGCGGGCACTTACATTCTCGGGGCGATGCTCGTCTCGGCGCTGTTCAACGGATTCACCGGACTGTTCCTGACGCTGTTCCAAGCCGCCGGCGAAGGCATGCCGACGATGGTCTTGTCCGTGACGCAGGGCGTGCTCTACATCCCGACGATCATCGTGCTGCATGCGATGTTCGGTCTGCACGGCGTCATCTGGTCGATGACGGTGACGGAAGTGATCACCTGCGTGCTCGGACTGATCCTCTACATTCCGTTCCGCCGCAAACTGGCGCAGCGCGAAGAGAGCGGGCAGGAGATTCCTATGGTGCAGCCGAGTTAAACGAGTTTTGCAACGAAAGAGCCGCGATCTCGTTTATGGAGTATAAGAGATCGGAGGGGATCTGCATGCGCGGTAAAAAGAGGGCTTGGATTCTGCTTATCCTTTTGTTGACGGCAGCCTGCGATCAATCCCACGAAGCGGTGACCGGAGATACTTTGTACGTGCCGGACGGCTATCAATCGGAGGTTTCGGCTCTAGGGCTTCGAGTCATCGCGGCCAAACCTTATTATCGCAGTCCGTTTATCGCGATCGTCGAGGATTCGGAAGGCAAACAAAGCGCTATGATCTTCCGCGATCAAGAAAAGCCGGAATTGATCGCTCTGCCCAAAACGTATGAAGAAATCGTCGAACAATTGGGTCAGAACGAGAAGCCTTTAACGCAGATCTCAAAAGAAAATATCTTCCTTTTGGAGATCAACGGGAAGCTTTATTGGAACTATGAGTCGAGCGAACGCGGAAGTGTCTACTTGAATCTCGAAGGAATCGAGCAGTCTCCTTTTTCGTGATTGCTGTGTAAATTCGCTTCAAATTAGGCGGATCGCGGCGGTATGATCGAGCCTTGTCCTTTCCGCTCAGCCGTGTTATATTGGCAGACGTGGCGAAACTGACGGAACCTTGCAACACAGTCCGGCAGCGGGACCTGAGGGGTCCTAAGCACCGAACGAATCGCTCCATTTTACGATAGTCAGCTACGCTCTTCAGCCCTGCGGGTGCTGGAAGAGCGTTTTTGTTTTTGTGTCGAGAATTTCAAAATTTAGAAACGAAGAAGGGTCGGATATGGCGGAAACGGACTTACGCATGGACAGACGGAGCGGCCTGCTGGACAAATACCTCTCGGGGCGCTCGATCGATTACAAACAAATTATCGGATTGTTTATTCCTCTGCTCGTCGATCAGGTATTTATCGTCGGCCTGAACTTGGTCAACACGGCGATGATCAGTTCGGCGGGGGTGGACGCGGTCAGCGCGGTCAATATGGTGGACTCGCTGAATATCTTCTTATTAAGCATCTTCGTCGCGGTGGCGACGGGCGGCACCGTGGTGGTGGCGCAGTATAAAGGCAGCAAGAACCCGGAGATGGTCTCCAAATCGACGGCGGGCGCGGCTTCGACGGTCTCGCTGCTGGCTCTGCTCGTCGGCTTGATCTTGATTATCTTCCATAATCCGCTGCTGAATCTGCTGTTCGGAACGGCGGAGCCGGAAGTCATGCGGCTGGCCCGGACGTACACGATCGGCAGCGGCATCTCTTATATGGGACTGGCTTTCGTCGAAGCGGTCTGCGGCGCGCTGCGGGGCATCGGGCGGACGCGGGCATCGCTCGCGCTGTCGCTGGTCATGAACCTGACTTACGTCGGGCTCAATCTGCTGTTCATCAACGGGCTGGATCTGGGCGTATTCGGGATGACGCTGTCGGTCAATATCTCGCGTTATCTCGCGGCGGCCTGCGCCGTGTATTATCTGCTCAAGATCGACGCCGAACTGCGTTTGCATATCCGGGATTTCTTCGAAGTCGGCTTCGGGATGCTCAAACGGATCTTCAAGATCGGCATGCCGTTCGCGGCGGAGCAGATGTTTTTCAACGGCGGCAAGATCTTGACTCAAGTGTTTATCGTCAGCATGGGCACGCACGCGATCGCGACCAACGCGATCAGCGGCGCGCTGGCCGGGGTCATGCAGATTCCCGCCAACGCGTTGTCGCTCACGCTGATCACGGTCGTCGGACAGTGCATGGGCCGCCGCGACGTGAAAGACGCGAAGAAATTGACCCGATCGTTCGTCATGCTCGGTTCGTTCGCTTACGTGCTGATGGGCTTGATCATTATGCCGCTGTTCCATCCGTTGATCGGGCTGTTCAATCCGCCTTCGGACATCGTGGACGACATCTTCCTGATCGTGCTGATCAATACGATCGCGCAGATTCCGCTCTGGTCCATTAGCTTCATGATCCCGTCCGCGCTGCGTGCTGCGGGCGACGCCAAGTTCACTTCGATGGTCTCCATGCTGTCGATGTGGCTGTTCCGCGTCGTGCTCGGTTACGTGCTGGGCATCGTGTTCGATCTCGGCATCCTCGGCGTCTGGCTCGCGATGGACTGCGAATGGGCGATCCGCGGCGCGGTATTCGTCTGGCGGTTCATGGGGCGCAAATGGTACCGGCATAAGTTGATTTGATGCGAGTTGATCGGATCGGACACGAAAAAAACGGCTCCGTCGCTTTGATGCGACGGGGCCGTTTTCGATCAATCGGACGGACTTCGTTTTCTTTTGAACAAATAAACAGATAAATAGCCTAAAGCGACAATCCCGACAGCGGCCAGACAAGCCCACACGGCGTTTAGGGTCAGCGTCCGAGTAATCCCGTAAAACACGAGCAAACCCGTTAAAAAAGATAAGATTAAGTTGGTCGCGATTTTACTTCGCTGCAAAGTATCACTCTTTTCATTATGGATTTTGAGTTAGCCAGGATGGCAGACGAAAGGACTCGTTGAAGGTTCTTACGCATTGAACGCGAACGCATCTCAAAAAGTTGTTCGAAATAAAGGCTGTCGGGAGCATTTCTCGGCAGTCTTTAAATATGAGAAGATAAGAAGATCGAACGAAAGAAAGGAGCGTGTTCGCATGACCGTTCAAGTAACGGCCCCCAAACTGCGCGAAGAATTGCTGATGGCGGAACCGGAGCTGTATCTGGAGTCACGTATCGAGATTCGGGACGTCATCGTTGGCCCGACAGAGCTGCTGGGGCTGGACTATGAAAAAGTATCGTTCGACCGCGTCTGGTTCAAGCAGGTAACGCTGTCGGAATCGGCGCTCCGGCAGGCGGAGTTCACGGATGTGGTCTTCGAAGATTGCGATCTGTCGAACGCTAATTTGACGGAATGTTTTCTGAACCGCGTGGTCTTCCGGCGCTGCAAGCTGATCGGAACGGACTTCGGCAGCAGCCGGATGCAGCATGTGCGCGCGAGCGATTGTATCGGGGATTACGCCAATTTGCGTCTCGGCAAAATGAAATCCGTCGTATTCGAAGATTGTTCGCTGGAGGGTACGGATTTGTACGCGGCGGAGGTGCAGAAGTTCGGACTGGAGCGCTGCAAGATCGACGGCATCAATCTGTCGGAAGTGAAGCTGCAAGGCGTCGACCTGAGCCGCTGCGAATTCGATACCCTGATCGTGAACCCGGAAGATCTGGCCGGCTGCCGAATCGCGCCTCATCAGGCTTCGGTCTTCGTCGGGCTTCTGGGATTGATCGTGGAATAACGCGGAATAAACAAGAGTCATAAGCGAGATTCAAGGAGGAGAACCATCATCATGTACAGCTTTATTTTCGATATCGACGATACGGTCTACGACCAGATCGTTCCTTTTCGCAGCGCGTTCGAGCGGAATTTCGTCCGCTACGCGGAACGCGTATCTCTGCCGGACCTGTATCGGCATAACCGCCGGTTCAGCGACGAGATCTTCGAGCGCCAGCAGCGCGGCGAGATCTCGCTGGAAGATATGCATGTGTATCGCATCACGGAAGCGTTCCGCGTGCTGGGCATCGAAATTCCGCGCGAAGAAGCGGAGGCTTTTCAACGCGATTATGCCGCCGCGCAGCATGAGATCGTACTGACCGAAGACATGCGCGAAGCGCTGGATTACTGCCGCGATCAAGGCTTGACGATCGGCGTGATCACCAACGGCGCGGGCGAGCACCAGCGCGGCAAAGTCGAGCGGCTGGGCCTCTACGCGTGGATGCCTCGCGAAGCCGTGTTCGTCTCCGGCGAGGTCGGCTTCGCCAAACCGGACGTCCGCATCTTCCGCCGGGCGGAAGACGGGCTGGGACTCGACCCAGCGAAGACGTATTACATCGGCGATTCGTACGCCAACGATATCGTCGGGGCCGCGGCGGCCGGGTGGAAATCGATCTGGATCGACCGCCGGGGAACGAAGATTCCCGAAGGCGGCGTCCAGCCGGATCTGAGGCTCGGCGAGCACGATTCGGTCGCGGCGGCGATTCGGCGGTTGTGCGAGCCGTCTTTATAGCTTTTTTAGAGAAGGAAATGTTGCGAGATTCCATCATTTTCGGATGAGGGAGCACATAACGCGCGAAAATGTTGCGAGCATCCAGCATTTTTGAAGGTTTTTCTGAGTTTTGGGGCTTTAGAGGCGAAAACGATGGACATTTGCATCATTTTTCTCGATTCCATCGATTTCCCGTAAAAATGATGGATATTCGCAGCATTTGCGGCTGCAAGATGATCGAGATGGCTTCGAAGCCTTTCTCGGTTAAAATCACGCCTGCGAAACGACGCGAGCAGCCGGGCGGTCCGCCGAGCGGCTTCGCAGTTGCCTCGCCCCAACACTGTTGACCATTCGTCACACTGTTTGGCGCCCCAAATAATCTTTGACCCGCTCCAGAAGCTTGCTTGTCGGCTACAACCTTGCCCGCCGCCTACAACGTTTCTCTAGACCCACTCGATCTTCGGATGCTATCCTCTACAAGTCTATCTGGATATGCGCGAAACAGGAGGCTCCAATCGAATGGTCGAGGAACTGAAATATAACAATCTGAAAATGGGCGAACGGGGCGCGATCGTCAGTATCGCCGCTTATCTGCTGCTCACGGCGATCAAGATGATCGTCGGCTATACGTCCGGCTCGGAAGCGCTCAAAGCCGACGGTTTGAACAACGCGACGGACATCGTGGCTTCGATCGCCGTCCTGATCGGCCTGCGTCTGGCGCAGCGTCCGCCGGACAAAGATCACGGCTACGGCCATTGGAAAGCGGAAACGGTGGCTTCGCTGGTTGCCTCTTTCATTATGATGGCGGTCGGCTTGCAGGTCTTGTTCGAAGCGGCGAGGTCGATGTTCGAACCGGGCGGCGAATCGCCGGACCCGATCGCGGCGTGGACCGGACTGTTCTGCGCGGGCGTGATGTTCGCGGTCTATCGGTATAACAAACGGTTGGCGACGAAGATCAACAGCCAAGCGGTGATGGCGGCGGCCAAAGACAATATTTCGGACGCTTGGGTGAGCATCGGCGCGGTGATCGGGATCGCGGCTTCGCAGTTCGGGATGCCGTGGCTGGACCCGCTGACGGCGCTGGCGGTCGGCGTGCTGATCTGCAAAACCGCTTGGGATATTTTCCGGGAAGCGACCCATCATCTGACCGACGGCTTCGACGAAGAACTGATCGAGGTCTATCGCGAAGAAATTCGGAGCGTGGACGGCGTGCAGGGCGTCAAAGACCTGCGCGCGCGAAATTACGGAAACAACGTCGTCGTGGACGTGATCATTACCGTGCAGCCTACTCTTAATCTGCACGCCGCCCACGATATCTCCACGATCGTGGAAAATCGCCTGCAGGACGAGCATGAAGTCTATACCGTGCACGTGCATGTAGAGCCGGATTCGGAAATCGCCGCCGTGCCGGGACAGGCCAAGCCGTAACGCTCAAAAACCTCGATCCCGTATTTAACGGAAATCGAGGTTTTTCGGCTGTTCGTTTTCGCTTAAAAATGTGCGATCACGGTTTGGCTGCGACGTTGTCTCCTTCTGTCGAAAGCGCCGAAGCCGCATTTTCCGCCGATTCTCCCGCCGCCGAAGTCTGCTCCGCGCGAGCGCTGCCGTCTTTGTCCCCGCGATCCGCACCCGCCATATCTTCCCGCTCCGTACGCTGCTCTTCCGCCTGCACTTCTTCCAGCGCCGCGGTCAGCAGCGCAAGCGCCAAGCCTTGTCCCCAACCCTGCGCCCATTTGCGGTCGATGCCCAAGTAACCTTCGATATCGTTCATCACCGCCGTGCCGCCGGAAACGTTCAGCACGCGGCCAGCGTCGGTGATATTGGCGATCACGCCGTCCAGCGCTTTGCGTACGTATTTGCCGTGCAGAGGATTGCTCTGCACGATCATCGCGGCGGCGATGCCGGCGGTGGCCGATACTTCGCCGTATGCGTCCGAATCGTCGAGCACCGTGCCCCAGAGTCCGTCTTCTTTTTGCAGCTTCTTGATCGCCGCCAACTGGTCGCGCAGCGAACTCCAGATATGCATCATCGGCGGATACAGATACGCTTCGGGCAGTCCGCGCGCGGCGCGGGCCATCGTGTACGCTCCCCACGCGTTGGCGCGCGCCCAATGGATGCCGGACATATGATCCTGCTTGAGGTTGTTGTAGCCGTGGTACCATAATCCGTTGTCTTCGTCCTGTAGATAATTGATATGCCAGAAATATTGATGCAGCGCGTCGTGGATCAGCTCTTTGCGGTCCAGCAGGACGCCGGCTCTCAGCAGGAAATACGCCGCCATGAACAGCGTGTCCGCCCAAGCCTGCTCGGGAAAATCGTTGTTGGCGGATACGGTATGCTGAAGCACCCGATCGCCGAAACGCAGCGCGTCGCGCTCCAGATAGTCGATTTTGCTCAAAATCAGATCCAGATACTTCGGCTCCTTCGTCTCGGCGTACAGCGTCAGCAGCATATGGCCCATCGCGCAGGCGTTGACCGTCCAGACCGGCGGCAGGCCCGCTTCGATATATTCGTCGACCCACGCGATCATGCGCTCCAGAAGTTTGCGGTCGCCTGTCGCTTCGTACGCCCGGCTGACGCCGTAATAAGCGACGCCGCACGGCCAGTCCCAAGTCAGATCCATATCGAGGGTGTAATCCGCCACGCGTTCGATCAAGGTTTTCAGTTCTGCGGGTTGCTTATACAATTTCATCGAATATCGCTCCATTTTTCGAATTTTGGATAGCTGATTCATTTGTTGTAAGCGTTATTATTTGCTTTTAGCGTAGCACAACAAGTTGTGCATATTTTGCCGAAATGATTCGATTCTTCTTAGATCTTGCGCTCTTGAGGTGATCGGCTATAATGGAGGCAGTTTGCGGGAGACAGGAAGGAGGGGCGCATGGACGAGCTGTATCACGACGACGGCAAAGAAATGTTTCTGGTGCATTATCGCAGCGGGCCGAGCTATCAGATGACGACCAGCCATTTTCATATGACGTACGAATTTTTCTATATGATGGACGGGCAGCGCAAGTTTTTTATTAAGGATCGGACGCTGATTATCGAAAAAGGAGACATCGTCGTGGTGCCGCCAAACGTGCTGCACCGGACGACCAACGCCGAGACGCCGGATTACGAACGCCTCGTCGTAAACGTGCACGAGAGCTATCTGCCGGGCGGAGGCGCTACGCGAGCGGAAGTGCTGCGGCCGCTCTACGAGCGGGATTATCTGCTGCTGCGTTCCGGCACCTATGATTCTTCGGCCGTGGACGCGCTGGCCGGCGAGATGATCCGCGAGATCCGATCGCGACCGCCCGGCTTCGAAGCGTATATGCAGTCGCTGACGACGCAGCTGCTGATCGCCTGCTGCCGCGTGCTGCCGGTCGAAGAGGAAGAACTGCCGCCCGCGCACAATCCGATGCACGAACGGATCTTCGAGGTGGTGCGCTATATCAACGAACATTACGCGGAAGAACTGACGCTGCAAAAGTTGGGCGAGAAACTGTACGTCAGTCCGTACGCGATCAGCCGTTCTTTTAAAGAAGCGACCGGATTCACGTTCGTGGAATACGTGAACAGCGTGCGGGTCAAAGAAGCGATCGCGCTGCTGCTCGGCACGTCGCTCAAAGCGAACGTCATCGCGCGAAGAGTCGGCTTCGGCAGCGTCACGCATTTCGGACGGGTGTTCCGCGAAGCGACGGGACATGCTCCGCTTTTTTATCGGAAAGAAAACTGACGCCGCGAAGAAAAAGCCGAAAGTGCGCGCCGACACTCGGCCGTAACGCGCAGACGGGGTAAAATAAAGACAGAGGAGGGATTCATCATGCGGATTCAGATGGACGACTATACGGAAAGCAAGATCAAAGAAAAAATAGGCGACCGACCGGGCAGTCTGCGGCTGGTCTACGATACGATCAACTGCGGCTGCAACGGCGTGGTGACGCTTCAGATCGCGGACAAACCGTGGGAAACGGACGTGCCGGTCGAATCGGATACGTTCGAAGTATGGACCGATCGCCAGCAGGAGCAGCAGTTCGATCCGGTGATGAAGCTGGAAGCCGACCGCGATTATCCGTCGTTCAAATTATCCAGCGACGGCGCGGTCTTTTCGCGAAATTTGCGGGTGACGGATCTGCGGGAATAGGCGTATGATAAGAGAGCAACTATACCCGATACGGAGGTGCGGCGATGTGGCTTTTTGTCGCAATTTTTGTCGTGTTAGGATTGGTGGGGACGATAAGTCCTAGGGCTTCTTGGGTATTATCTAACTGGTGGAAAGTTGAGGGTGATGCACAACCATCTTCAATATCTCTAGTGCTATATCGAATAGGTGGTATCGTTTTTTTACTGGTCGGAATCTTTTTGATTTACCGGATTGTATAAAAAAAGAGTCGTCGTCATATTGTTGACGACGACTCTTTGAATTTTTAATTACCTAGGCTTTTTGTGTCATATACGGTATATCCAATAGGTATATTTTTGACCAATGCCGTAACTGAAGTTTCTGCGACAAACATACCTTTTGTTGCATCTATATCCCAAGACCCACCTACGTTCGTATACCCAGCAGAAGGCCAAGCAGGAGAGTGATAGGCTTGAGTGCTGTTCATGTAATCATACCATAACGATACACCGTCAGAAGGCCAATTATACGTGATGCTATATCTAAGATTGCTTACGCGAAAATACTGTTGAGTAGTGTGACTAGAGAAAACCCAACCTTCAGATGTACCGCTAGAAAGAAGAAAAGGAATCGTAGTGCCGCTAGCTAAAACATGAATGTCAGATGAAAATAGGTTTATCCCAGAACTTGAAGATTTGAATTGAGGAGAAGGGGAAGTAAGGATGCTTTCTTTAGAAGCTTGGAGTGTCGTAGCATTATCCGCTTGTACTTCTTGTATAGCTTCTTGCAAGTTGTCTTCTTGAACATTTTGGGAAATCACAAATCCTAAATTTTGTTTATCTGTTTGATTAATGGGAGAAATTTTGTTGTTCACTACAGTTCCAGTAAATGATGTTCCAGATTTAAGCACATTGAAAGAATTGCCTGTACGGTCTGCTTGAGTGGCATATTTAATTCCTGCTGCATCTTCTCCGAATTGAGTTGCTTGCAGGTGATAAGTATCTCCATTAACCATAAAGTCAATGGCTACACCATTTTCTGATTGCTTGACTTTTATGTTCTCTAAAATACCTAATTCTGTCAAGTCGACTTTGTTGTAAGCTATTCCAGAATAATTAGGTGGTTCTTGCGTTTGTGCATAACTTGTCGGACTGACAACTAAAGACATGAAAGTTACAAGCAAGCCGATAAACATTAAACTTTTGGTTTTCATAAAAAGTATTCCTCCTTTTTAATTTGAAGATACAGAATAAGAAAACTTCTACATATATCTAAGCACTAAAAATAAAGCAAGTAAATATAATTCACAAAAATAACAAAAAAAGTATAAATTAAATTTTATATGAAAAAATATTGCTATAATTTTTATCTTTTAATTTAATTCATATTTGAACTAACAACAAACCGCCCGAACCCCACAACATCAAAGAAATTATTCATGGACAGACCTACTTGAAGTCCTTAATATAAAAGGGAGTTATTTGTGCAAATCCTTTTGTAAGCGTTAACATAAAAGTTTATCAAATCGCGCGATCGGAGGAATCTCCCATGAAACGTTTACCGATGACGCTGCAATTGGCGCTCATCTTGTTTATCGTCATGGTTATCCCGGCCAGTATTCTGACCTGGTACAGCGGCGAGCAGAGCCTGCGCGATTCCGAACGCCAGATCGCGGAATCGTCGCTCGCCGAGCTGGTCGCGGGACGCCGGCTGAACGAGAACGCGCTGAACAATCTGGCGCAGGACGTCGTCCGGTTGTCCGCGATCGGCACGTTCGATCGGCTGCGGCCTTTTCCGACTTACGATAACTTGAGCGGCGATTACGGACGGATCAGCCAAGCGATGGTCGTCATGCGGGAACTCACCAACTTGAACCATCGGGCGGACGGCGTGTATTCTTCCTTTTTCTATCTGCAAGACTCGGACTATGTGGTCTCCACGGATCGCAGCATCGCGAGGTTGGAGCGGTACGAGAATCTCGATTGGATTAACGAAGCGTTGGAACGCCAATCCGGCATCGCGGGCATCTGGGTGCCGCGCAAACTGGATTCCGGCGTGAACGTCGTCTCCTACGTGCTGCCGCTGAACCGCCTGTCGACCACGACGAAGGGCACGATCGTGATCAATATCCGCGAGAGCCAGCTCGGCCAATACATGTATTCGTCGAACGAAGCGAGCGCCGGGTATGCCTTGATCGACGCGGACGGGACGATGATCTCGACGCCGGAGAAGAGCCTGCTGCTGAAAAACATCGCGGACATCCCGGTATACGGCGAGCTGTTGAAGAACGCTCCCGCCAAAGGATACGCGTTCCGCGAAGTGGACGGTCAGCGCATGCTCTATGCGTGGTCGGACTCGCAGCTGCTCGGATGGACGCATGTCGGCGTCTTTTCCGTGCAGGAGCTGCTCACCCAGACCCATGCCCGGCAGAGCGGACTCGTGCTGCTGACGGCGATCATCATCTTCGTGGGCGCGTTCGTGACTTTGCTGCTGGCGACTTGGCTGTCCCGGCCGGCCCGTCTCTTGGTACGCCGGTTGAACGAAGAGTCGGGTATCCGCCTGCCGCGGCGCAACGAATTCGCGTATCTGGAAGACGCGTTCCTCAGCATGAGAGACGAAGAATCGAGGCTGCATACGCTGCTTCAGCAGCGGGATCGGGACGCGCGGAGCTTGGCGGTCCAGCATCTGCTGCGCGGCGAAACGACACGTCCCGTCGAAGAGATTTTCCCGCACGCGCATTTCCGCGTGGCCGCGATCTCCATCGACGGGTATAGGCAGTACGTCAGCAAGCATAACTCCGAGACGCGCAGTTATCATCGCTATCTGCTGAGCGGATACTGCGACGGTCTGTTCGGCGAAGGGGTGAGCAGTCATTTTCTGTATCAGGGCGACGGTTACTTCACGATGGTGATCAACGACGGACGGGAAAGCGGCGATCGCGGCGACGTTCCGGTTCGGCTGCGTCAGCTGGCCACGCGCGCGGAAGAAGTGTTCGGGCATACGGTCACGATCGGCCTCAGCCGGGAAGCGGGCGACGCGCCCGAGATCCGCGATCTCGCCGCCGAAGCGGCCGAAGCCGTCAAACGGCGCATGATCGAAGGCAGCGGCGGGATCTACTTCGGCCCGCGAGAAGAAGACGGCAGCGGCAAATACATCTATCCCGCCCACAGCGAGCAGCGGATTCTGAATTTTCTCGACGCGCAGGACTTGGCGAACATCGACCGGGAGTTGGACAAGATCGCCTGCGAGATCCGGGCGGCCGAGTCGATCTCGCACGACAATATTCTGTTCATCTACAACCAACTGGTCGGCGTGACGATCAAACATCTGCGCGAGAACGACAACCATGCCGCGCGTATTCTCGCCGGACGCGGCAGCGTCTATGCGACGATCTCTTCGCTCGATACGCTGGGCGATCTGCAAGCTTACCTCCACGAATTCTATGCGGAAGTGGTCTCGGCGGCAGCCAATCCGGCGGCGGGCGAGACGTCTTCGCACGGCGAACGGATCGTCGCTTACTTGCGCGAGCATTACCGCGAGGAAGTCGTGTTCGAAGAGATGGCGAGCGAGCTCGGCATCAGCTACTCCTACATGCGCAAGATCGCGTACGAGACGATCGGCCTCAGCCTGATCGATTACCTGAACAAGCTGCGCATCGAAGAAGCGAAGCGTCTGCTGCTCTCGGGCGACCGGACGATCACGGAGATCGCGGCCGAAGTCGGCTACGAGAACGCGCGCAGTTTCAATCGATTTTTCCATAAATACGAAGGCATGGCGCCGAGCAGTTACAAAGCGAAGCAGCGCACGTCGTAACCGGCCTGCGCCGCCTTTTTTTGCGAGCCTGTGACTGTTCGGTCATTCCTGAGCAAGACTGCTTTTTCCGTATCCGGACGCTGCGTAACAAAGCGGCCATTTCTGATTCGGACCGTCACAAATGATCTTCTCTTCTCGCAAAAAGCCCGCAGCGGCGCGGTGTTCGATCAAAAATGGCCGTCAGCATCAACACTCGTCGTTTACCGAAACCGAAAACCGAAGCTATGATAGGCTCAACTTCCGGCGACGGATAGGAAAAACGAAAGGGGAGGTGAAAGCATGAAGGGAGCAAGCGTCGTCAAAGGGAAAAATGAAACCGCTTCAATCGGAGCGAATCGCAGATACGGACTCTTCTATTATCTGCGCCGCGACTGGCAGCTCTACACGCTGCTGCTCCTTCCGCTGGCCCTCGTGCTGGTCTTCAAGTATTCGCCGCTCGGGGGTCTGGTGCTCGCGTTCAAAGACTATAAGATCGCGAGAGGGTTCTGGGGCAGCGAATGGGTCGGCATGGAAGTGTTCCAAGAGTTGTTCGCCAAAAAAGACTTCGGCCGGGCCGTCCGCAATACGCTTCTTCTTAACGTGATGGATCTGCTGCTCAGCTTCACGGTGCCGATCTTCTTGGCGCTGCTGCTGCACGAAGTCAAAAACGTGCTGTTCAAGCGCGTCAATCAGACGCTGCTGTATCTGCCGCACTTCTTGTCGTGGGTCATCATCGGCGCGATCGCGTATCAACTGCTCGGCGAAGGCAGCGGCATGATCAACAATCTGATCGCGCAGCTCGGCGGTACGCGGATTCCGTTCTTGCAGGAAGACATGAACTGGCTGATCAGTTATCTGTTGATCGGGATCTGGGCCAGCATGGGCTGGGGCACGATCATCTATCTGGCTTCGATGAGCAGCATCAACCCCGACTTGTACGAAGCCGCGACCGTCGACGGGGCGGGACGCTGGCGCAAGATGTGGAACGTCACGCTGCCTTCCATCCGTCCGACGATCGTGACTCTGCTCATCATGAGCCTCGGCGGCGTCATGGGCGGTTCGTTCGAACGGATCTACGCGCTGCTGAACCGCGCCACGACGGAATATACGACCACCATTCCGGTGCTGGTCTACCGCTGGGGCATCGAAGGCGGCGACATCAGCCGGGCGACCGCGCTCGGATTGTTCCAAGCGCTGATCGGACTGGTGCTCGTCTTGACGGCCGACCGGGTCGCCAAGAAACTCGGCGAAGACGGATTGTTATAAGAGAGGAGGCCGGCCATGAAAGCCACGCAAGACGCTCCGGTCGGAAGCCGTCGGCGCTTCGACGTCTGGGGATTTCTGATTCACGCCGTATTGGTCATCGTGTCGCTCATCTGTTTTATTCCTTACCTGCACGTCGTCGCCAAATCGTTCAGCGAAGACGCCTACGTCATCGCCAACAAAGTCTTCTTGTGGCCGAGAGGCTTCAGCGTCGAGGCTTACGCCAAGATCTTCGCGGACGCCAGCATCTTGAAGTCGCTGTACGTCTCCGTGCTCGTGACGGTGCTGTTCACGATTCTCGGCATGGTCGTCACGATCTGCGCCGCGTACCCGCTGTCGAGAAGACAGCTCAAAGGCCGCTCGACGCTCACGTTCATCTTCTTGTTCACCATGTATTTCAGCGGCGGGATCATTCCCGAATACATGCTGATCAACAGTCTCGGGATGCTCGATACGCTGTGGGCGATGATTCTCCCGCTCGCGTTCAGCGCCTACAATCTGCTGATCCTCAAGACGACGTTCACGCACAGCGTTCCCGTCAGTCTCGAAGAATCGGCGCGCATCGACGGAGCCGGACACTTCCGGATCCTGACCAGCATCGTGCTGCCGCTGTCCAAGCCGATTCTTGCGACACTGTCTCTGTTCTACGCGGTCGGACGCTGGAACGCTTACCAAGACGCCTTGTTCTATATCAAACATAACGTGGATCTTCGTCCGCTCCAACTGAAGCTGTATTATCTGGTCGTACAGGCCAGCGAGAGCTTCCAACTGGAAGCGACCGAAGTGACGCTCAGCAATCCCGAAGTGTTGAAGGCATCCGTCGTCGTCTTCGCGACCATTCCGATCATCTGCATCTATCCGTTCGTGCAGAAGTATTTCGTTCAAGGCACGATGTTGGGCGCGGTGAAGGAATAGAGGGTCGGGGTACATGGAATATTGTTGCTCGCTATTCGTTATCGGTTACGAAAAAACGAAGGGGGATTTGTAGATGAGCAGACAGAAAAGAAGCGTCAAATGGTTGGCGGGAATCGCGGCGGTCGCTTTGCTGGCGGGATGCAGCGGCGGCGGAGGTTCGAGCAAAGAAGCGGAAGGCGCGCCTGCGGCTTCCGGCGATAAACCGGCGGCAGCGGCCGAAGCGGGCAGCTTCCCGGATTATTCCAAAGGGTTTCCCGAAAAAGTAAACCTCGATATTCCGGTCTACGAGCGGGCTTTCGAAGGTTGGAACGTCACCGACAACTATTACACGCGGTGGATCCAGAAAGAATTCGGCGACAAATATAATGTAAGCGTTAACTTCGTGCCGATTACCCGCAGCAGCGAGGTGACCGACTTCGAACAACTTCTCGCTTCGCACAAAGCGCCGGATATCATTTTCCACTACGACATGCCGCAGGCGCTGGCTTATTACGGCGAAGACGTGCTCCAAGAACTGAATTATGACGAAGTGAAGAACTACGCGCCGACGTATTGGAAAAACACGGGCGAAACGATCGAGCAGTACGGCACGATCGACGATAAGCCGACCTTCGTGTTCGCGACGCGTCCGAACGCCGACAACTTCACGACGATCATCCGCAAAGACTGGGTCGAGAAAGTCGGCATGAAGATGGAAGACCTCACTTCGCTCGAAAAATACAACGACATGCTGAAGAAATGGAAAGACGCCGGGATCGGCGTGACGGGCGGCAGCCTGATCCAGAACTCGTTCAACTACAACTACGCGTTCCGCGATTGGCCGATCGACGAGAAGTACCGCGCGCTGTACTCGGACCTGTCGGTCGCCGATTTCACGACGCCGGACACGGAACGGTTCCTGCGCAACCTGAACTACCAATATAACAACGGCCTGATCGACAAAGAATTCTATCTGCGCGACGACGATTCCAAGACTAAAGCGGAATTCGTGGCAGGCAAGACCGGTACGTACAGCACGTATCTGACCAACAACACGGACGTGTTCGGCGCGACGCTGAAAAATAACCCGAATGCCGAATTCGCGATTCTTCCTCCGGGCGCGGGCGTGCCGGAAGGCCGTGAGCCGCAAGGCCGCGCGTACTGGCCGTTCGGATTCATCATGGGCATCAACTACGAATCGACGGATATGGAACGCGCCGCCGTGTGGATGTACCTCGAATGGATGAGCCAACCGGAGAACCTGTTCTTCCTGCAAAACGGCGTGGAAGGCGAGAACTACAAGTTGGACGATCAAGGCATCGCGGTCCGCAACCCGGATTACAAAGGCGAGTCCGTGCTGGCGCAAAACAACAACAAAGACTACTGGGCGCTCGTCACCGAAACGGTGCAATATCCGGATGCCGCCAAGACGCTCGAAGCCAACAAACGCAACTGGTCGCCTCCGGGCCAAGAGAAGCTGGTGGACGATCTGGTCAAATACTACGACGAAACGTCGGAATTCCGGACGCCGGACGCGCTGTATACCGTCGTGCTGGACAGCGTGAACGATTACAAAGCCGATCTGAACGTCTTGTTCCAAGAACTCTATCTCAAAGTCGCGCTGGCTCCGGAAGATCAGTTCGACAAGATCTACGAAGAAGCCAAGCAGCAGTATTTGGATGCGGGCTATCAGGAGATTCTGGACGAGAAACAGGAAGCGATCGACGAAGGGAAATATAAGTAAGAGCAAGTCTGCGAGCGGAACGGTTCGTCGAAACACCAAACGGGAGGATGCGCGAGACTTTGCGCTCCTCCCGTTTCCTCGTATCGGCGCCGTTTCCTTAAGGAGTCAACGCGCGCACGAACGTTTTGACGCTTTCTTCGATCGTTCGGTCGAGCGAGAACGACGGGAATCGGCCGTTTTCGAGATCGTTCAGGAACAGCCCGTAATTCATGGAGATGAACACGAAAGCCTGCATCTCGGGATCGGTATCGATCAGTTTGCCCGAATCGCGCAAATGTTCGAAATAGCGGGCCAAGCGGTCGATAAACTGCCGGGGATGCTGCATCGTCCGTTCGAGAAATCCGGGCAGGTTCTCGGCTTCTTTCAGTCCGATCATCAGCATTTTGCGGTTGCGGTTCATGATGGCGTGGTAGCTTCGGCTGATCAGCAGCAGGTCGGCGTGCAGATCGCCGGTCAGCCGATCGTCGAAGATCGCGCTCATCTCCGCCGCGTAATGGAAACGGTCGAACGCGGCTTCGAGCAGTTTTTGTTTGCTGCCGAAACGGCGGAACAGCGTTTTTTCGCTGACTCCGGCCGCCGCGGCCAGTTCCAGCGTCGTCACGCTTTTATATCCTCGGGCCGAGATCAAATCGATCGCGGCCAGCAGCAGTTTTTCGTCGGTCGTTTTTTTGGAGCCTTCTTCCATGGGTTCACCTCTATGTCGGAATAACGCGGCTTCTGCGATCGGCCGTTTGCGGTGATCGTATACGATTCTCGTCTCGGCTGTCAAATCAATCGGTTGGGCGGTTCGAAGCGCGCATGCGGCGTATGGACGACGCTCGGTACAGCAGCGCGAACGCCAAAGCCGCGATCGCGAGCACGATCAAGATATTGCTGTACATCGCGCTTTCGCCGCCGAGCGAAAACGGGTTCAGCTTCACGGCAGGCCGATCGGAGCCGAGCATGCTGCCGAGCACGGCGGTGGCCGAAGCGGCGGCGATAAAGTTGGACATCGATAGCAGCCCCATTCCGACGCCGACCTGCCCGGGTTCCAGCGTTCGCGATACGGCAGCGGATAAAGCGATCTGCATGTAAGACTGGCCCAGCACGCCGAAGATCAAGAAAAAAGCGACCAGAAGCGAAGAATGGCCGGCTGCGGAAGACAGCCCGACGAAACCTGCGATCAGCAGGGCGGAAGCCGCGTACAGCAAAAACGCATGACCTTTGTCGTCGGCCAAACGTCCGCCGGTACGGCCGAGCAAAGCGGTGACGAGCGCCGAAGGCAGCATGACGAGGCCGATTGCGGCCGGCGAGAAACCGTAAACCTGCGACAACAGCTGCGGCAGCAGAAAAGGAAGTCCCAAGCTGATCGCCATGATCAAGAAGGCGGCCGTCAGATTGGCGGAATAAAGGCGATTGCGGAACAGAGACGGGGAAATGAACGGTTCGGCGGCCCTGCGAATTCGCCAGACGAACAAAATCAGCAAGGCGACGCTGATTCCCGCGTAGCCGAGCTGTTTGTCGGTGAGCGCCAACAGCAAAGACGCGACGGTTCCCGCCAGCAGCACACCGCCCGGAAAATCGATCTGCCGATCCGGCTCGGCAGGCTCGCCGAGCAGATGTTTGCGGTAGAAAGGAATCGTGATCAGCGACAGAAGAGGGATCACGAACAACATCTTCCAGTTCAAGAACGCGGTCACGAAGCCCGCGATGATCGGACCGAGCGCGGTCCCGAGCGCAATGCCCACAGAGGTCGTGCCCAGAGCGCGGCCTCTTTGTTCCGGCGCGAAGTAGCGAATCGGGATGATCATCGCCAGCGCGGGAATGACCGAAGCGCCGACCGCCTGACAGATCCGCGCGACGATGATCATTCCGTACGTCGAAGAGACGAGACCCAGCACGGAACCCGCGGACAGCACGAGCAGGCCGAACGTCAGCAGATTTTTCGGCGCGTATTTTTCGGTCAGTTTGCCGAACATGACCGCTCCTACCGCATACACGATCAGATAGCCGGTCACGATCCAACTGACCTGCGCGGGAGACAAACGGAAGTCTTCGCTGATCGTCGGCAGCGCGACGTTAAACATGCTGCCGTTCATGACCGACAAGATCAACGTAAAGACAAGAATGCGAAGCAGCGCTTTGCCGGAACGCGCGGGAATATCGGAATTTGCGGACATCAAGATTCCTCTTTTCTGATGAGTAGTCGCGATAAAATGACTGTCAGTACTTACTGTCATTAAATGCGATTTTAGAGGCGCGATAACGATTTGTCAATGCCCGGAACTCGCAGGCAAGCCGAAGCGACGTCGTTCGAACCGACGAAAAACCCGAATAAAACCCGAGCGAAGGCCCGGGTTTGAAGCGGTTTTTCAGGATCGGCATTCGTTTCAACCTGTCAATTTCGTTCCGTCATACGTATACGTCTTCGTCTCCCCGCCCACCGTCGTCCGCAGATGCACGTTTCGCCCCCACAGCAGATGCACGAGCGGCAGCGTGCGTTCGACGTATTTGCGGTCCAGTTCCAGTCCGTCGAAGCGGTTGTCGAGCAGCAGCTCGCCGCGGCCGTGCAGGTCGTCGTCCATCACGGTCACGTAAGGAAACCCGCCGTTGGTGCGCGAGCGGATCAGATTGTTTTTGATCTCGCCGAGTTCGGTCGCCGTTACCGCGTAATTCCCCGACTTCTTGTCTTTTTGATACACGAACAGGTCCATCTCCCGCGCCATGTCCTGCGTCAGATAATTGCGGATGAACGACACGTCGGACTCCGTTTCCCGAATCTCGAACAGCGCTTCGATCCCTTCCTTTTTCTCGATATGCCGCAGCATCATCAGACCCAGATAATACGGATTGATGCGGCCCGGCGACGGTTGGATGACGCCCGCGTTCATCTTGGCGAATTCGACCGTCTCCGAACCGGTCAGATCGAGTTCGCGCACCAGCTTCAGATGCCAATAGCTGGCCCAGCCTTCGTTCAGGATCTTCGTTTCCATCTGCGGCCAGAAATACAGCATCTCCGCGCGCAGCATGTACAGAATCTCGCGCTGCCACTCTTCCAGATAGCGGCTGTGGCCGGCGATATACCCGATCACGTCTTTGACCGTGCCGTCGCTTTCCGCGAATCCGCCCGGACGTCCGAAACGCGTGAACGGATCGACATGTTCTTGAATCGCGATGCCGGCATCCAAGAACTTTTCGACCTCGTCCATCCCGTAGCGCTGCCCGAACGTCTCGATCCGCTCCGCGAACACGGCCATGCGGTCGAGCATTTGGCGGTCCGTTCCGGCGAACATGGCGTTGTTTTTGAAAAAGTCGCTGTGGCCCAGCACATGCGCCACGATCAGCTTGTTCTGAAGCAGCGTGTTGCTGTCGAGCAGAAACGCGTAGCACGGATCGGAGTTGATGACCAGCTCGTAGATCCGGCTGAGTCCGTAATCGTACTCCGACTTCATGCGATGATAAGCTTTGCCGAAGCTCCAATGCGCGAACCGCGTCGGCATCCCGTAAGCTCCGATCGAATACAGCACCTCCGGCGGACAGAACTGATAGCGCATCGGGAAAAAATCGAGTCCGTGCGAAAGCGCCAGATCGGTCAGGCGTTCCACGGACTCTTCGAGCGTCTCGGATTCTTGTTGCAGCATGAACGCAAGCTCCTTTCTTTCGCCGGCTGCCGGTAAGGGCGCGTCGAATTCAACTGGCCAAGTCTTCTCCGAAAAAAGCTTTGAGCGTCTTGAACACGTCTTCTTTTTCTTTGAGAATGCTGCGAACGAAAGCGGGCGACGGGTCCAATCGGGCGAACGAGTTCCAAAGCTGCTGATCGCTGTACAGATGTTTGCGAATCTCGCCGTAACCGAGCAGGTTGACGCGGCTCAGCAGTTCTTCCGCCAGTTTCACCGTCTCGCCATTGTCGCTCGACAAGTTGTCGCCGTCGGAGAAATGGAACGCGTACGCGTTGCAGGCCGACGCCGGATGTTCGGCTTCGAGCAGATGCAGCGCCAATCGGTACACGGAAGAACATTTGGTGCCGCCGCTCTCGCCTTTGGAGAAAAAGTCGTTCTCGCCGACTTCCTTCGCTTCGGTGCTGTGCGCGAGAAAACGAATCCGCACGTTGTCGTAACGCGTCCGCAGAAAACGCACCATCCAGAAAAAGAAACTGCGCGCCGCGTACTTCTCGAACGTGCCCATCGAGCCGGACGTGTCCATCATGGCGAGCACGACGGCCGAAGACTGCGGCTTGCGGATCTCGTCCCACGTCTTGTAGCGCAGATCTTCGCCGAGAATCGGGCCGATCGCGGCAGGCGGAGCGCTCTGCGAGAGCGCGGAGAAGGCCGAGTCGGACGCGTCCGCTCCGCTGCCGTAAGCGGAAAAAGCGGCCGATCCGCCGCCCAGCGCTTGACGCTTCACCGCTTCGAGCAGCGTGCGGCGCTTGTCCACGTTCGACATCATGCCCTGCTTGCGCACGTCGTCGAACCGGGTGTCTTCGACCGTCAGATCCGCCGCGGATTTGGGTTTCAGTCGCGGCAGGTTGAGGTCTTCGAAGACCAGCTCGGCCAACTCGTCGATCGTCAGTTCGGCTTCGTAATAATCCACGCCCGCATCTTCCCCGGCCGGTCCTTGTCCTTTGCCGGGACCGGCGGCCTGCTGTCCTTGACCCGGATCGCCTTGCCCGATCACGTCGCCGACCTGCGTGCCGCCTTGGCCTTGTCCGACCTGCGGCTGATCGCCCGTATCGTAACGCAGCCGCGGTTCGTCGAGACTGCGCACCGGCACTTTGACGACGCGGTCGCCTTCCGACATGATGATCGATTCTTCGCTCACCAGATCGGCGAGGTTCTGCCGGATCGCTTCTTTGACTTTGCGTTTATGGCGTTCCTGATCGATCTCGCCTTTGCGGTGAAGCGACCAGTCGTCGCGGGCGACGACGAACAAACGGTTATCCATGCCGTCCACCTCCCTTAACGGTTCAACAGGCTGCCGACGTATTTCATCAGTTCGTTGGCGCAGATCGCGCAGTAGCCGTGATGTTCGATCAAGCGGCGCGACACTTCGTTCATGCGCTTGACCTGCGTTTCGTCCGGATTCAGCGACGAGGTCGTGATCTGGATGACGTCTTTGAGATCGGCGAACAGCTTCTTCTCGATCGCGTCTTTCAGCGGTTCGTGCGACGTGTATTCGAACGGTCGGCCGCGGCGGGCGAGCGACGAGATCTTGATCAGAATTTCTTCGCGGAACGCGCGCTTCTGATTCTCCGTGACGCCGATCTGTTCTTCGATCGAACGCATCAGTTTCTCGTCGGGATCGCGTTCTTCGGACGTGATCGGATCGTGCATCTTGTGCCCGCTGCAATACGCTTCGACGTTGTCGAGGTAATTGTTCAGCATGGTATGCGCGGATTCTTCGAACGAATACACGAAAGCGCGCTGCACTTCCGTTTTGGCTTTGTGGTCGTACTCTTTGCGCGCCAACGTGATCAGATTCAGCAGGCGATCGCGTTCTTCTTTCGAGATCGACGGATGCTGATCGAGTCCTTCTTTGAGCGAACGCAGTACGTCGAGCGCGTTGATGCAGCTTTTGCCGCCTTTGATCAGCGCGCTCGATACCCGGTTGATGACGTAGCGCGGATCGACGCCGGACATGCCTTCGTCGGAGTATTCGCGCCGCAGTTCGTCGACGTCGGCGCTTTTGACGCCGTCGAGTTCCTGTCCGTCGTAGAGGTACATTTTCTTGACCAGATCGATGCCCGGTTTCTTCGGTTCTTTGAGCCGGGAGAGCACCGTGAACACCGAAGCCGTGCCGAGCGCGCCGGGAGCGAGATGCACCTGATCGTTCAGGCCGGACGCGTCCACCAGTTTGCGGTAGATGCGCTCTTCTTGGCCGACTTTGAGATTGTAAGGGATACGCATGACGATCATGCGGGAGTGGAGGGCTTCGTTCTTCTTATTGGAGATAAAGGCGCGATATTCCGTCTCGTTCGTATGCGCGATGATGAGTTCGTCGGCGGAGATCAGCGCGAAGCGCCCCGCTTTGAAATTGCCTTCCTGCGTCAGCGAGAGCAGGTTCCATAGGAACTTCTCGTCGCATTTCAGAATTTCTTGGAATTCCATGAGGCCGCGGTTGGCTTTGTTCAGTTCGCCGTCGAAACGGTACGCGCGCGGATCGGATTCCGAACCGTAAGTGGTGATCGTGGAAAAGTCGATGCTGCCCGTCAGATCGGCGATATCCTGCGACTTCGGATCGGACGGAGCGAACGTGCCGATGCCCCGGCGTCCGCTCTCCGCGAACAGGATGCGCTCGACCGGCATCTCTTCGATGCGGCCGCCGTATTCGTTCATCAGCTTCATGCGGCAGACGGGGCAGAGATCGCCTTCGATCTGCACGCCGTATTCGCGGCGGAATTCGTCCCGAAGTTCGCGCGGAATCAGGTGCAGCGGTTCTTCCTGCATCGGGCAGCCTTTGATCGCGTAGACCGCGCCTTCCGGCGTGCGGGTGAACGCTTCGAGACCGTTCTTCATCAGCGTGACCAGCGTGGATTTGCCGCCGCTGACCGGTCCCATAAGCAGGAGCAGCCGTTTGCGGACGTCGAGGCGCTGAGCCGCGGGACGGAAATATTCTTCGACGAGCAGTTGGATCGAGTCTTCCAGACCGAATAGCGTATCCGAGAAAAAAGCATATTCCCTTCGGCCGTCCCCGAGTTCGCGGATGCCCGCATGTTCGATCATCCGGTATACGCGTTCGTGCGCGGTCCCGGCGATCTTCGGATCTTCTCTGACCAACTGGAGATAATCGAGCAAAGAGCCCTCCCAGAACAGGTCGTTCTCTTTATCCCGGTACGTAAAAAGCTTTTCCAAGAATGTCATGCGACCGCCTCCTTTGTCGTGTACGTTGCGCCTAGAGGGTTCCGACAGGGTTCAGGACCGGGTTGAATTCTTGCAAAAGAAAAAGTGGGATGAAGTTGTGTTGAACGATTTTAGCATATTTCATAACATAGTGCGATAGGAATATGGCGAATGAGGATTATTTTTTTGGTATTATGTTAAGTGAATGATGAAAATAAATAAATTTAGAGAGTTTTATATTTGAATAAGTCATGTAATATGACATAAATATTGGGTTATACAGAAAAAAACGCCCTAGGGCGTTCAGGCTGTCGAGAAAGTTACGTAAGCGCGTGAAGCAAGCCGACTCCGAGAGAAATTCGTTAGCGTATGCTTCCGAAGTGGCTTTCTCCGAAAGCCTTGAGGTCGCGTGTTGAAATCAGGAAGAATGATTCGATTTTAGCAGAATCTTCCCGATTTCAAAGGCGACCCACAGCATACGCTTCCGAAGTGCATTTCTTCGAAATGCTTTAGCTCCTCCACTGAATTTCTCTCTCCGCCGTCTCGCTTCTAGCTACGTTTGGACTTTCTCTATACGTTGAACGCCCTAGGGCGTTTTTCGGACTTCGAAGGAGGAAGAGTTGACGAAAAGTCAGCATTTTTAACGTTTTTCTCTTCATTCCGCCGAATATTCGCTAAATTGCTGACTAAAAGTCAACATTTCTTTTCAAATCGTCCATACAGGCGTTATTTGTTGACGAACCGTCAACATTTCCTGCAAGTTGGCGAACTGGCGCACGGCCGTCTTGTATTTATTCGACCCACTGGATGACCGAATCGTAATCCCGTCGGCTTTTGGCCCGGCTCGGTTCCTGCGCCCGATAGCCGAAAGCGGCCATGACCGACACGCCGTAAGCCCCGTTCTCCAGCAGGCCTTCCCGATCCAGAATCTCGTTCACCCGTTCGTAATCGAAGCCTTCGATCGGACAGGAATCGATGCCGATCTGCGCGGCTGCCGTCAGCATGTTGCCGAGCGCGATATACGTCTGTTTCCCGGCCCAATCGAACAGCGCGCGATCGTTTTCGAACAGTTTCAGGCCGTCGTGCTGAAAACCGTGATACGCTTGACTCATCTGCGTCCACGTCTCGGCCGGAACCTTTTTGATACCGGTCATATGCTGCTGCACGTAATCGCTGTAAGTACCGGCGTCGTTTCTCGCGAGCAGGATCACGAAATGGCTGGCGGTCGGCAGTTGTCCTTGAGCGCCGAAACTGACGGTCCGAATTTGTTCCCGCAGTTCGGCGTTTTGTACGATCAGGAACTTCCACGGCTCGTAACCGAGCGAGCTTGGAGAAAGCCGGGCGGTTTCCATGATAAAATTAAAATCGTCCTCGGAAATTTTCCGGGAAGGATCGAACGTTTTGACCGCATGCCGGGTATGGAACGCGGCAAGTCCCTTGTCAACACTAAAGGTAGGGATACGCTCCACTGAATCGCACTAGAAGCGTGTGCGTTTCAGTGAAACGTAAACCTGTGATTAAGAGTTGAAAGGATACTAGAATGTCCTGTTTTTTGGTTGTTGTATTCATGAAGATCGCCTGCGCTTTCTATAGACTTTTGTCGACGCCGTCATCGTACTACGTAAAGACGATGCCGAGAAGTACGCACAATTTTGTACGGTAGTATCTATTTTGTTCCTAATCAGAAAGGAGTCGATCGCTTGGAGAACCCTGAAAAAGACGACGAAAGCCCTTATACTTGTCCCGTGGCGGTTACCGTGGACGTGATCGGAGGCAAATGGAAAGGCATCGTGTTGTATCATCTGATCGAAGGCGCCGTCAGGTTCAACGAGCTGCGAAAACTTATGCCGGGTACGACGCAACGTATGCTCACTTTGCAGCTTAGGGAATTGGAACGCGACGGCTTGGTTCACCGGGAGATCTATCATCAGATGCCGCCCAAAGTCGAATATTCGTTGACCGGCTTCGGGCGTACGCTGATTCCGATCCTCGACTTGATGAGAAATTGGGGGATCGAACATGAACGCGATATCGTGGATCGAAGAAAAGTCGTAGACAAGGAGCTGCCGGAATGAACGAACCAACGAACGGTCGTATACGCTCTGCCGAACCTGAGCGGGCGGCGGAAGCGATAGAGGCGAAGGATAAACGGACTGAAGAGTCCGAACATGCCGAACGGGCGGGCGACCAAAGCCGGGCGGCGCTCGATCTGAACTGCGATCTCGGCGAAAGCTTCGGCGCGTATTCGCTCGGCCGGGACGCCGAGATTCTGCCGTACGTGACCTCGGCGAATATCGCCTGCGGGTTTCACGCGGGCGATCCGTCCGTCATGCGACGGACGGTGCGGCTGGCGCTGGAAGCGGGGGTCGCGATCGGCGCCCATCCGGGTCTGCCGGACCTCGTCGGCTTCGGTCGGCGGAACATGGACGTCTCGGCGGAAGACGTCTTCGCCATGACGTTGTACCAGATCGGCGCGCTGGAAGCGATCGCGCGCGCCGAAGGCGGGAGCGTGCGGCATGTCAAGCCGCACGGCGCGCTCTACAATATGGCCGCCGTCCGGCGCGATCTGGCGGAAGCGATCGCGGAAGCCGTATACCGGGCGAACCCGGCCTTGACGCTGTTCGGTCTGGCGAACAGCGAACTCACCCGCGCCGCCGGACGGCTCGGGCTGCGCGCCGCGCACGAGGCGTTCGCGGACCGCGGTTATCTCGCGGACGGCACGCTGATGCCGCGCGGGCTTCCCGGCGCGCTGATCGCGGACGCGGAGGTCGCCGCGTCGCGGGTCGTGCGCATGGCGCTCGAAGAGCGCGTGCGGACCCCGGACGGACAGGACGTGCCGCTGCGCGCCGATACCTTCTGCCTGCACGGCGACGGGGAACACGCTCTGCTGTTCGCAAGCAAGATTCGGGCGGCGTGCGAAGCGGCGGGAATCGAAGTTCGCGCGGTGTAGGAAACGCGGCAGGACGAATCGGACGACAGGAGGGGAAGCGCATGGAAGAAGAAGTTCAGGCTCGGTCGAAGTCGTCCGAAATGAAATCGCGCAGCGTGCAAGCGGGGGCTTCGTCGGAGGCAGACCAAGCGATAGGAAGGCCGACCGTCGAGCCGTTCGGCGATACGGCGCTGCGCATCGTCTTCGGGGCGAGCATCTCGCCGTCCGTTCAACGGAAAGTCCGGAAAGTTATGGCGCGGCTGGAGCGCGATCCGCTGCCCGGCATGATCGAAGCGGTGCCGGCTTTCGCTTCGGTCGCGGTCTTCTACGATCCGCTGCGAACAGCGGAGGCTTGGAGTCGTGCAGATGGCGGGCCGGAAGCTTCGAATCGGTCGATGCGGGAACATCATGCAGGCGTCGGTCCGATTCAGGCATCGGCCGTGGAATGGATCGAACGTCTTCTCGGGGAGGACAGCGAAGGCCCGGAATCCGAACCGCGGCTGATCGAGATTCCCGTCCTTTACGGCGGGGACTACGGGCCGGATCTGGCATTCGTCGCCGATCAGGCGGGATTGACGCCGGAAGAGGTCGTACGCATTCATGCGGAACGCGAATATCCGGTGTATATGATCGGCTTCGCGCCGGGGTTCCCGTATCTGGGCGGAATCGACGAGCGGATCGCCGTTCCGCGGCTGGATGCGCCGCGCCTCTCCGTCCCCGCCGGAGCCGTCGGCATCGCGGGCGGACAAACGGGCGTCTATCCGGTGTCGACGCCCGGCGGCTGGCGCTTGATCGGGCGCACGCCGGTCGCTTTGTTCCGGCCGGACCGGACGCCGCCCAGTCTGCTGAACGCGGGCGATACGGTCCGGTTCCGCCCGGTGACCGCCGCCGAATACGAGCGGCTGTCGCTCGCGGAGAAGGCCGAACGCGAAAGCTCGGCGGAGGGGAAAAAGGCGGCAGCGGAAGAATCTACGCCGCGGGCGGAGCGAAGCGGCGAGAATGCCGAACGGGGCGGGGGGGATACGGACGTTTCGGCAGAGGAGAAAGCCGAGCAGCAAGGCGAAAAGGCCGCTGTTCTCGGCGGCATGACGGCTTCAACGCAGCCGGGAACGACCGAAACTCGGTTCGATACGCAAATCGCCGAGCCGCGCGACGCAGACGAGGCCGCGCCGGTCATTACGGTGCTTAAGCCGGGACTGCTGACCACGCTTCAAGATCTCGGCCGTCCCGGCTTCCAGCAGTACGGCGTCACGCCGGGCGGCGCGATGGACGCTTATGCGCTAAGAGCCGCCAACTTGATGGTCGGCAACGGCGAAAGCGAGGCCGCGCTGGAGATCACGCTGGCCGGGCCGACGCTGCGCTTCGAGCGCGAGACGCTGATCGCGCTGACCGGCGCGGATCTCGCGCCGTCGATCGGCGGCGAAGCGCTGCCGATGTGGCGGCCCGTGCGGATACGGGCCGGAGCCGTGCTGGAATTCCGCACGGCCGTAACCGGCTGCCGCGCGTATCTCGCGGCAGCGGGAGGCTTCGGCGCGCCCGAGGCGATGGGCAGCCGAAGCACCGATCTTCGAGCCGGCCTGGGCGGGCTCGAAGGCCGCGCGCTGCGCGCGGGCGATGTCCTGCACGCGCGGACATCGGCAGTCGCTTCGGGCGCGTTCGGACCGCTGCGCGCGATCGCGCCCGGCGCGGACTTCGCCGCGGCGGCCGTGCACGCCGCGCACGGCTACCTTGTCGGCCGCCCGGACTGGGCCGACGTTCCGGCGGGCGGCTTCGCTTCGCCCGGCGCTGCCGCTTATTCCGGCGGCGGTCGGGACTCGGCGGCCGAATCGGGCCGCTTCCCGCAGCAAGATACGGATCCGGCCGTTTCCGGCTTCGCTTCTTCGACAGACGGTTTCCGGCGTCGGCGATCCGCCGTGCCAACCGCGAAGCCGGGCCTGCCGCCGTCTTCGTTCGCGCCGCCGGTTTCGTTGACGTCGCCGGTCGCTCCGCCGTCTCCGGCTCCGACGACGATCCGTTTCACTCGCGGCACGCATTTTCATTTATTCGACGAGACCAGCCGAGCCGCGCTGTCGAACGCCGTTTTCCGCGTAGATCCGCAGTCCGACCGTATGGGCTGCCGACTTACGGGCCCTGCTCTTCGGCTGAGCCGGCCGCTGGAGATGATCTCGGAAGCCGCTGCTTTCGGTACGGTTCAGGTACCGCCTGGAGGCGATCCCATCGCGTTGGCTGCCGATCGGCAGACGACCGGCGGTTACCCGAGAATCGCGCAGATCGCGGCTGTCGATCTGCGGATCTTGGGCCAGCTTCGCCCGGGGCAGACGATTCGTTTCGTCGAGATCACGTTAGCGGAAGCGGAACGTCTGCATATCGAGCGGGAGCGCGAATTGGCGCGTCTGCGGGTGGCTTGGCGCTTGTGGCGCAAAGGTTGAGCATCGAGAACGCGCCATAGTCCGACAGGCAGCAAGCCAAGCCGCATGAGCCTGCGAATCGCCGGCGGACGAACGCGCAAAACCGGCTTGCGGGTGCGGATTCGCAGCGTATTCTCGTTCTAACGGAACGAGGCGGCGCTTAGCAGCGATTTCGGGCCGCGCCGGATTTCTAACGGAACGAGATGACGCTTAGCCGGAAAAAACAACGATTTCATGCGTTTTTCGGCCGTTTTCGCGCCGCTAACGAATCGAGGTTCCGTTAGCGGTCGGAGAACGTCCGAAACGGCGTTCTAACGGATCTGTGTTCCGTTACGGTTACGGACCGAATGCAAAAATACGCCTCGTCTGCGGAGTCGCAGCCTAGGCGTATTTTTGCGTGATTTTTCATCGATCTTTGATCCTGCACGAGGGCTTCCGAACGTTACGCGGCCAATCCCCGAGCGATCACCGCGACGGCGTCCCGCAGGTTGTTCAGCCGATCGGCTCGCGGAATCAAGGTGTACGTCGCGAATTTGCCGTAATTGAAATACATCAGCGTAGCGGCTTGAACCAAAGGATCGCCCGCGACCACTAGGCCCCGTTCCTGCATCGTTTTCAGGTAATCGGCGACGATGTCGGTGAACTTGGTCGCGTTATGATGAATATTCACGTGCAGGTCGGGCATGACGGAACGTTCCATCACGGAGAGCAGATAGATCTGTTCGGTCGCGCCCACGGTATCGTGATAGAATTCGCTCAGCATCAGCAGATCCGTTTCCAAGTCGTAAGTCAGACGGTCGCGGATCATTTTTTCGTTGGGCGGCGTGTACAGATAGTTTTCGATCAGGCGATCCAGAATCGCTTTTTTCGAACCGAACGTCCGGAAGATCGTCATTTCGCTAAAACCGGCTTCCGCTGCGATTTGCTTCACGGTCACGGATTTGTAGCCTTTCTCGGACATCAGTCGCAGCGTGGCCGATAGAATGCGCTCGGATGTGCTCGGACGCGTTTCTTGCTTGGTTTTCATAAATGGGTCACCAGCCTCTTCGATGTTACTGCTTACTAACAGGCTTCATGGTAGGCGTTTTTCGCAAAAGTGTCAATTCCGAAGGCTGCGAAGGCGACGCATCTTCTAAGCGGACGGCAAAATCCTTCTATATGACGAGTTAACCGAGTTCGATCCAAGGTTTTCGAAGAGGTTAACCTCGCTTTATTTTCGATCAGCGTACTATTTCGCAAGAACGGGGCGTCTTTGAAGAATAGGCTTCGCCTATACATACAGCCAGCCGCTCGCAAGCGTATGCCTTGACGAAACGCTTTATCCGATGTTGGAATAGACGCAGCAGGTTCGGTTCGACAATCTGCATACAGAGATCCGAAAAAGGCTCGATCGACAGCTTCGCGGATCGGTCGAAGGCATTTGAACGCATTTTGCAAGACGAAACGAGAGAGGGGACAGCCACTTTGTTCGAGATCGGAAAAACGTTTCTTCTCGCGGCCTGCTTGTCGTTATCGACTCATCCGGCCGCTTCCTTGACTTTGCCGCCTGCCGCCGACTCGGCGGCGGAGCCGGCTTGGGCCGCGCCGCTGGCCCACACGTTCGCCCCGCTTCGCGCGGCGAACTTCGCGTCCGGCGCGTTCGGCGCGTCCGCGCTTGCCGCCGCGAATCCGGCGGCTTCGGCGGGCATCGCTTCGCCCGCCGAGGCGCGGGCCGATGCCGCCATGAAGACCGGCGGCACCGTGTATCTGCGCGGCGGCGTCTACCGCCAGCAGCTCCGGCTGGCCGGAAGCCCGGGCGCGCCCGGCGAAGCGGCGCGCCTGACCGTCGCGAGCTATCCGTCGGAGACGGCGGTGCTCGACGGCACGGGACTGCCGATCGACGGCTTCGCGGCCTTGATCGACCTGAACAACGTCAGCCGCGTCACCGTCCGCGGCCTCGAACTGCGCAGCCTCAAGACGGACCGGGCCGGCAATCTGCCGGTCGGTCTCTATGTCCGCGGCGCGGGTCAAGGCGTCCGTCTGGAGAACAACAAGATCCACGGCATCGCCAATACGGCGGCGCCGCGCGGCGAAGAACTCTCGGGGCGCGACGCGCACGGGATCGCGGTATACGGAACGGAAGCGCCGGCTTCGATCCGCGATCTGACGATCTCGGGCAACGAGATCTACGGCCTGACGCTGGGTTCCAGCGAAGCGGTCGTGCTGAACGGCAACGTCGAGAAATTCGTTGTCGAGAACAACTACGTGCACGATAACGACAACATCGGCATCGACGCGATCGGCTTCGAAGGCACGTCGCCGAATCCGGCATACGATCAGGCCCGCAGCGGCGTGATCCGAGGCAATACCGTGACCGGAAGCACGTCCGTTCGGAACCCGTCTTACGGACGCAAGATTCCGAACGGCAACTATGCCGCGGCAGGCATCTATGTCGACGGCGGCCGGGATATCGCGATCGAACGCAACCGCGTGCTGCGCAACGATATCGGGATCGAGATCTCGTCCGAGCATGCCGGACGTTCGACGTCGAACATGATCGTTCGCAGCAATCTGATCGCTCGCAATGCTCTGACCGGCATCGGGATGGGCGGCTACGACAAACAGCGCGGAGCGACGATCGGCAGCGTGATTACCGGCAACACGGTGGCCGGCAACGATACGCTGGAATGGGGAACGGGACAGCTCTATATCCAGTTCGATACGCGCGACAACATCGTCCGCAACAATATTTTCGTCGCTTCCGCTTCGAACGCGCTGATCTACAACGAATACCGCGAAAATGCGCGCAACATCGTCGATCATAATCTGTATTTCGCGCCGGATGCCGACCAAGCGGTATGGACGTGGAAAAATAAAACCTATACCGGCTTGGCTTCCTATGTCAAAAACACCGGCAACGACAAACACTCGCTGTTCGCCGATCCTGCTTTCGCGAACGCGAAAAAAGACGATTATCGGCTGAAGCCCGGTTCGCCGGCCGCCGCTTCCGGCATCAAAGACGACATCTTGAGTGCTTCGCCGGATCTGGCCGGCAAGGCCCGCGGCCGAACGTCTTCCGGCCTTCCGAGCCGGGGAGCCTACGAATGAAGAAAGCGGACGTGCCGGGATAAGACCTAGAAGCTTCGGATCTTGCAGGCGTTCAAGACGCGGCTTTCGGCATAATAAGGACATGATCGGGACGCCCCGGAAACGGGGCGTCTTTTTTGCGTACACGCTCTAGGAGGTGGCACGAAAAAATCCTGCACGCGTCGACGCAAAAGAGGAGAAAACGGCTATTTTCACAAAAATGTCACATGATAAAATAAAAAGACCGGATGCGATGCGGCCGAAAAGGCTGCCGCGCCGGTCGTTGTACGAAAGGAATCGTCGATCGACGCTTTTTCATAGATCGGAAAGAAAGGAACGGATGGCATGACTGAACTTCACGGCACGTATCAACTTCAATTCGTTCTTCTTTCGCTTTTCATTTCCGTCTTCGCTTCTTGCAGCGCGCTGTACGTATACGAGCGCGTGCTGGCGCTGAGCGGCACGGCGCGGCGTTTCTGGATGCTGCTCGGCTCCGTCACGATGGGACTCGGGATCTGGTCGATGCATTTTATCGGAATGCTGGCTTATCGGCTTCCCGTTCAGGTGAGCTATACGTCCGGTTGGCTGCTGCTTTCCGTGGTGCTGCCCGTACTCGCGGTATGGGCGGCTTTTCGCATGATCGCCGGCGACGTCTCGAAGACGGGCAGCCTGATCGCGGGCTCCGCGCTGATGGCGGCCGCCATATTGGCGATGCATTACAGCGGAATGGCCGCGATGAGCATGCCGCTGCGCATGGAGCATGACCGCAACTACGTCGCTTTGTCCGTGCTGATCGCGTTCGGCGCTTCGTTCGCCGCGCTCAAGCTGTCGGCCGTGCACCGCAAGCATAGCTGCGCGCGGCTCCGGCTGCCGCTTCGCTTAGCCGTCGCGCTGCTGCTCGGAGGAGCGGTGGCCGGCATGCATTATACGGGGATGGCGGCGGTCCGTTTTCACGGCATGGAGAGTCAGATGACGCATCCTGCACAGCCGGCTGCCGCCAGCTACGCCGACGAGTCGATGCTGGCCGTGCTGGTCGGCGCCGCGGCGCTGTTGATCTTGGTCGTGGTGCTGATCAGCCAAGCCGTCGACCGCGCCGTCGCGCTGCGCTTGGCGGATTCGAACAAACGCCGCTACGACTCCATTTTCGAGCATAACCCCGACGCCGTCTGCCTGTACGAAAACGGAAAACTGGCTAGAGCCAACCCGGCGCTAGAACGGATTACCGGCTACGCGTTCGAAGAGCTTCGGGGCACCGCGTTCGACGAGCTGCTGTTCGAAGAAGACCGCGAGCGGCTGAAAGCCTGCTATGACGCAGCGCTGTCCGGCGAATCCGAAACGACCGAGCTGCGGGTCCGCGGCAAGCGCCGCAGCGAAATCTGGCTCAGTCTGACGATGGTACCGCTGGACGACGGAAACGGCATACGCGACGTGTATACCATCTCCCGAGACGTGACGGACCGCAAGCGCGCCGAACGCGAACTGCGCCAAGCCAAGGCCGAGGCCGAAGAAGCGCTGCGCGTCAAAAGCGATTTCCTCGCGGTCATGAGTCACGAGCTGCGTACGCCGCTGAACGGCGTGCTCGGCATCAGCGATATTCTGCTCGACACGCCGCTCGACGAAGAACAGCGGGAGTACGTCCGGCTCATTCACCGAAGCGGCTCGGCGCTGCTGTACGTGATCAACGATGTGCTCGATTTCTCGAAGTTGGAAGCGGGTAAACTGAACGCGGTCAGCGAGCCGCTGTCGCTGTCGTCGCTCTTGAGCGACGTCGCGGCGCTTTATGCGGTACAAGCGGAGCAAAAAGGCTTGTCGTTCGCCAGTTCGGCGGGACCGGGCATTCCGGACGTGCTGATCGGCGACGAGCAGCGCATCCGCCAAGTGCTGATGAACCTGCTGAGCAACGCGCTCAAGTTTACGTCCGAAGGCGGCATCGAACTGAGCGCCGAAGTGCGGGAGCTGCGCGGCGGCAGCCTGTATGGTCAAGGCATGCCGCGTCCCGGAGGCGTGGCTTTGATCCGCTTCGCGGTCAAAGACAGCGGGATCGGCATTTCCGACGAAGAGCGGGAGAAGCTGTTCCAGCCTTTCTACCAAGCGTCGTCGGCCGCGTCCCGGATGCAGAACGGCACGGGCCTCGGCCTCGCGATCTGCAAAAACCTCGTCCGATTGATGGGCGGCGAGATCGGTTTATCGTCTCGGCAGGGCGAAGGTTCGGAATTTTTCTTCACCGTGCCGATGCCGATTTACCGGGAAGAACGGAATGTAAAATTGACGGAAACGGCGGGTTGAACGCGATACGGACCGGACGACCATTCTTTTTTTGGAAGGAGCGAATATCATGACGAACGGAATCGATTCTCTGGATCAACTGATGTCGATGATTCCCCTGCTTCGGACCGGACTCCCGGTGGAAGTCTCCGTCGCGATCTGCGACCTTGAACAATTTATCGCTTATTGGCCGAGCAAGCAGATCAATCTCGGCATCAAGCCGGGGCAGCGTCTGCAAGAAGACGAACCCCTGATGATCTCGATTCGGAAAGATCAGGCGCTGCGCGCCGAAGTCCCCGCCGAATATTACGGAGTCGCGTTTACGGGAACGGCGACTCCGATCAAAGATAAACACGGACGCATCATCGGCGGCTTGGCGATGCAAGCGCGCCGCCATAGCGAATTGGTCGAGATTGCCGACCGGATGGCGGAATCGTTGTCCGGCGCGAGCGAGCGCATTATGCAGATCTCCGCAGGATCGGGCGGTCTTACTCATCTGTCCGGCGAACTGCTGGAGCTGTCGCGCCGTGCCGAACAGAACGCGCATGGCGCGGACGGCGTCGTCCGTATGATCAAGGAAGTCGCGGACCAGACGCATATGCTCGGCATCAATGCGGCGATCGAAGCCGCTCATGCGGGCGAGAAAGGAGCAGGATTCGGCATCGTTGCCGCCGAGATCCGCAAGCTGTCCGGTCAGACGGTGACGTCAACCAACAGCATCAGCGATACGCTCGGCACATTCAAGCAATTGACGGCTGAGATCGGCGCTTCGATCGAACGGATCGCCGATACCGGTCGCGATCAGGCTTCGTCTACCGGCGAACTGTCCGCTATGATCGAAGAGATCCGCGAGATGGCGCTCAAGCTGAACGAATTCGCCAAACAGTTGTGAAGCCGAAGCTTCTGCCTGCCCTCGAAACGAACGAATAACGCTTTGCCCGCAACTCTTGAATAGATACGCAAAACGCCCGAACGAAGAAGTAAGACTTCGCTCGGGCATTTTTGGTTTGCGGACGTTGTGCCGCCGCGTAATCGATCTGTTCGGTTCGGTCGAGATCGCGTAAGTTTGCCGTCCGCATCCGTCGCGGTAGCGAGAGCTTCCTAACGGCTAAACGCGAACCTTGCGGATTCCGTTTACCCTTTTGCCGGAAATCCGGGTCCCGACAGTACGCGGTTCACCAGTTCGCCCATGCCGTCCCACGATTCTTTCATCAGGAATTCTTCTTGCAGAGGACGATTCCACGGCCGCGGAATGCCGATCGTTCGCTTGCCCGCTTCGCGCGCAGCGAGCAGATTATGCGGTCCGTCGTCGATCAGCACATCGAATTCCAGCAGACTTTTTCTTTTGGCGACGAAGAAATTTTCGAACGGAATAAACGGCATATGCTGCTGAAGCCAGTTCCATTTCTCCGGAACCGCCGAAGGCCGCGCCGCCGTTACGATAATGACGTCGTGTTCCTCGCTGATGCGGCGGACTTCCTCGACGGTGTGTTCATCGAAGATCTCAAGCTCCTCGTACAATTTCGGACGCCCGAAGAAAATCTCCTCGTTGCACTCCGGATGCCAGATGCGGCTGAGATCGAAGCTGTGGATCTGGTCGATCGACAGTTGAAGGTCGGGGAAGGTCGCATTATGATAATGAATGGCTTTCGGTACCAGATGACAGATTGTGTCGTCCATGTCGATGGCTACGATTTTTTTGCCCATGAGCACTCTCTCCTTGCTTGCCATACTTTCTGTATTTTCCTGAAAAACGGATATCTGAATTGTAGCCGACTTGACGCGCAATGGCAAAGCCGGAACAATAAAGCGAGGATCTAAAGTCAGTCATACGAACCGGAGGCATGCATATGAAATCGACAGGCGACACCCCACAAAACGGCGGACCCAAGCGGCCGAAAAGAAGCTTGATCTCGATCGTCGTCACGATCGTCGTATTGGCGCTGCTGCTATTCACCGACAAAGGACGCGATCTGCTGGGGAATTGGCTTCAGCAGGGCGAGACGTCGCAGACGGAGAGTACGCGGCAGACCGAACAAGGGACGGAAGACGCCGGCAGAACCGATTCGACTTCTTCCTCGCCTGAACCTGCGCAGAACGGACGAGTCGGCGCTAAGGTAGAGCGGACCGTCGACGGAGATACGTTTATCGCGCAGTTGGCGGACGGCAGCCGCGAGCGGGTGCGCATGCTGCTGATCGACACCCCGGAGACGAAGAAAGAAGGCACTCCGGTGCAGCCTTTCGGAACCGAGGCGAGCGATTATACGAAAAAGCTGCTGACCGGACGCGACGTGGAGCTGGAATTCGACGAAGAGCAGCGCGATCAATACGACCGGATGCTGGCTTACGTCTATCTCGACGGCGAGTCGGTAAACGAGAAACTGCTGGAGCAGGGCTTGGCGCGCGTCGTGGTGTATAAGCCGAACGACAAATACGTCAAAGAGTTCCGAGAACTCCAAGCCGAAGCGAAAAGCGAAAAGATCGGCGTGTGGAGTATCGAAGGATACGCGGATAATCGGGGATTTCATCCGGAAGCCGCGAAGTGAAGGCGGTCGTCGTCCATTTATGACTTTAAAGTGCTTATATGACCTTGAAGTGCGTACTGTTCATGCCGCTTCGGAATCCGCACAATGAAGACGAGCCGGGAACGGCTGACTCTTCAATGGGGAAAGGAAGCATGCGCATGAACGGAATCATGAACGGAGGCACGCCCGAAAAAGGCGGCGCAAGCCGAACGGCGCTGGTCGTCGGCGCGAACGGCGTGATCGGACGCAATCTGGTCGATCATCTGGCGACGCTGCCGGACTGGAACGTGATCGGAGTATCGCGGCGGGGAGGGGAGTCTTCGGAGAAGGTGCGTTACGTTTCGGCGGATCTGCTGGATCCGGCCGCTGCGGGCGATGCGCTGGGCGGCCTGAACGAGGTCACCCATATTTTTTACGCCGCGTATCAGGATCGTCCGAGCTGGGCCGAGTTGGTAGAGCCAAATCTGGCTATGCTGGTCAATACCGTGGACGCGATCGAGCCGATCGCGCCCCGTCTGCGGCATGTCAGCCTTATGCAGGGCTACAAAGTATACGGAGCGCATCTGGGCCCGTTCAAGACGCCGGCGAAAGAAAGCGACGCTTATCATATGCCGCCGGAATTCAACGTCGACCAACAGCTGTTTCTGGAACGGCGCGCGAAGACGGGCGGCTGGACGTGGTCCGCGCTGCGGCCTTCCGTCGTCTGCGGCTTCGCGTTGGGCAATCCGATGAATCTGGCGATGGTGATCGCGGTCTATGCGTCGATCTCCAAAGAGCTCGGGCTTCCGCTGCGCTTTCCCGGCAAATCGGGAGCGTACGACAGCCTGCTCGAGATGACCGACGCCGGCCTGTTGGCGCGGGCGACGGTATGGGCGGCGACGAGCGAGCGCTGCGCGAATCAGGCATTCAATATCGCCAACGGCGATCTGTTCCGCTGGAACGAATTATGGCCGAAGATCGCCGATTATTTCGGACTCGATACCGCGCCGCCCTTACGGCTGCCGCTGAGCGAGGTCATGCGCGACAAAGAACCTTTATGGAACCGGATGGTCGCGAAGCACGGACTCGAACCGCATGCTTACCGCGACGTATCTTCTTGGGCTTTCGGCGATTTCGTATTCGGCTGGGACTACGACTTTTTTGCCGACGGGACCAAAGCTCGCCGTCTCGGCTTCCATGAATTCGTCGACACCGAGCGGATGTTCTTCGATATTTTCGACGATTTCCGCAGACGGGGCGTCATTCCGGCGTGATCGGCGTTTCGGGCGCGGCCAGAAGAGAACCGGGAGAAGCGATAGCGGCCCGATCGCCGTAGGTCTGTTCGACATGGGTCTCGCCCCAGCGGCAGAGCGCATGCAGAATGTCTTTGAGGCTCCAACCGTATTCGGTCAGTTCGTATTCGACTTTCGGAGGCACGGTCGGATGGGAGATGCGGCGAACGATACCGTCCCTTTCCAATTCTTTGAGCTGTTGGGTCAGTACTTTCTGCGTAATCGCGGCGGGAAGCAGCTTCATCAGCTCGCCGTTGCGCTTTTTGCCGAAAGTGAGCACGAACAGAATGACCGGCTTCCACTTGCCCCCGATCACTTCCAGCGTGGCTTCGACGGCGGTATTATAGACTTTTGTAGGTTCCAACGGGTACTCCTCCTCGGCCGAATTCGCTGTCGCGTATCGTCATTGTAACGCTGCGGGATCGGGGTGAACAGTTCGGATAGCGGTGAGCGGCAGTAACAAGGTAAGCGAGGAAGAAGTCGGCAAGTCGAATAGAACAACAAAAAAGAGACGTCCCGGCAGATCGCCGAACGTCTCTTTTTATATAGGGCATAAAGATTCAATCTATTCATAAGAAGGAAATCCGCCTTACGCTTGCTCCTGCTCGATCTTGATCCATCGCGTCGCCCAGCCCTGAATATCGTCCATCAGGGGAGCCAGATCGCGGCCCATATCGGTCAGCGAATATTCGATCCGTACCGGCTTCTCCGGGTAGACCGTACGCAGGACGATGCCTTCTTCTTCAAGTTCCTTGAGTCTTTCCGACAAAACCTTGCCGCTCAGATTGGACAACGAACTCTCGATGTCCACGAAACGGCGCGGTCCTTCCAACAGTCGATAGATGATCAGGGTCGTCCAACGCTTGCTGAGTACTTCGATCGCTTTCTCGAATCGGGGGCACAGTTGGGTCAGCTCTGCGGCCAAAAAAATCACTCTCCGTTCATGTACTTGTCTAACTATATAGTTATATGAGGGACACCCGAATGTTCGGGTACGACAAAGGTTGGTTCAGGCGATGACTTCATTTTTATTATACATAGAGTGACTAAAATAAACAAGCTTACATTTCGTAATAATTAATACTTGACTACGAAGCATAGAATAAATATACTTGGTTACATAAAGTAATGCAGTTACAGAGCGAGTTTGGTTACATGAGCGAAGCGCATGTTCAAACTCGCAGCTTGGCGAAGACAAAGCGAAGCGACAAGCCAAGCGTCCCAAAAGCGAGTTTGGTTACATGAGCGAAGCGCATGTTCAAACTCGCAGCTTGGCGAAGTCAAAGCGAAGCGACGAGCCAAGCGCCCAAACCCGAACTTGACTACATAAAAAGTAATCAAGCCCCAGCTAAGCAGAAATCGGAGGAGAACGAAATGGAACGACAAACGGAGATTTGTATCGCGGGCGGAGGACCGGCCGGCACGTTATTGGCATGTTTGCTGGCAAGGCGCGGCGCGGACGTCGTTCTGATCGAGAAGCAGCCGATCCCCGGACCGTCGTTCCGCGGCGAGATCTTGAACGGCGACGGCGAACGGGTGCTCAAGAAACACGGCCTGTTGGAGCGGATCGCGCCGGAAGCGGTTCTGCCTCTGATCCGGCTCGAATATTGGGAAAACAAGCGGGTCGTCAAAACGATTCTGCCGGATACGCAGGGCGGCAACGTCGGCATCCATATTCCGCAGGCCGACCTGCTGCACGCGCTGTTGGAGGAAGCCGGACAATACCCGAACTTTACGTATATGCCCGGCACCACCGTACGAGGATTGCTGAAAAGCGAAGAGGGCCGTTACGCGGGCGTCGAAGTACGGACTTCGGACGGCCAAGACCTTACGATTCGCAGCAGAGTCGTGGTCGGCGCGGACGGCCGTTATTCGTCGGTACGCCGATACGCCGGAATCGCGTCCAGCACGGAAGGTCACGGCTACGATCTGCTGTGGGCCCGAATCCCCGCGCCGGAAGGTTGGGAGCCGGTGATGTGCTCGACCATTCAAGACGGGCAGCAGCTTCATTTGTTCACGCAGGCGCGCGGTTACGTGCAGGTCGGCTGGAACATCAAAGAAGATTCCTACAAAGAACTGCGCAAAAAGCCTTTCGAGGAATTGACGGAGACGCTGATCGCGGCTTTTCCGAAGCTTGCGCCGAGCGTGCGGAAGCATATTACGTCGTGGCAGGACTTCGTGCTGCTGGATATCTTCAGCAGCCGCTCGGAACGTTGGGCTTGCCCGGGTCTTGTGCTGATCGGCGACGCCGCGCACACCATGACGCCGACCGGAGCTTTCGGACTGAACGAAGCGCTGCGCGACGCGGACGTGCTGCACGAGGAACTGTTGGCCTGCATGGCGAGCCGACAGGATGCGACAGCGCCGCTCGAACGGCTCGAACAGCGTCGGCGAAGCGACGTGGAGCGCAGACAGCGCGAGCAGCTCGATATGGAAACGACGTACGCCCGAAACTTTAACGTTTAACACTTCGAGCGACGATAATATACACACAGACGTTACAATGGACAGAATGGGCCGATAAAGGTTTAACGGAAAAATTCAAATAAAAGATGATCCAAACGCGTTCGGCGTGCGAATCACCTTCCGTATCGGAAGGTGATGCTCTTTTTCCCTGCCGACCTGTATCGAAAAACGACAGACGTTCGGTCGCGGAATCTTGGTATCTTACGATCCGCCGCCCGCTTATGCGACTTAACCAATACGACAAAAAAAGGATGTGCCATCATGTTGAACAACAGTGCGGCTTTTATTCTCAAAGATCGAATTCATAATGTGCCGTCTCCCTTGAACCCGAGAGAAGGTTACGTGCTGGTCGGCCCGATCCAACTTCCCGTCAATCTGGACGGCGAGACGATTACGTTCCGCTGGTACAGCTGGATGAAGCAGCAGGAAGGCGGCAAAGAAATGTCGGCCGAAGCGCTGATCCGCAGCCTCCCGACGATGAACTTGGCCGAAGGCCAACAATCCAGCGTACTCGTGTACGGCGATTTCGAGAACTCGGGCGATGCTCTGATCCGGATGCACAGCATCTGCCATACCGGCGATATTTTCGGCAGCAAACGCTGCGACTGCGGTTACCAACTGCACCAATCCATGAAAATGATCGTCGATCACGGCAGCGGCGCGCTGTTCTATCTGGCGAACCACGAAGGACGCGGCATCGGCCTGTTCAGCAAAGCGATGGCGTACATCCTGCAAGAACAAGGCATGGATACGGTCGAAGCGAACCTGGCTCTGGGCTTCGAAGACGACACGCGCAGCTACGACGGCGCGATCGGCGTGCTGAAATTCCTGCGCCAACTGCCGGTGACCCTGATCACCAACAATCCGCGCAAGCTCGAAGCGCTGAAAGCGAACGGCATGAACGTGTCCGGCCGGACTCCGCTCTGGGGCGACGTGTCGGAATTCAACGAGAAGTATTTGCGTACCAAAGTCAATCGGTCCGGCCATTTCGCCACGCAGAATCCGATCGAGGGCCTGAACGTGCTTCCGGCCGTCGAAGGAGGAGACTGACGAAGCATGAGCGATCTGTCCATCCATGAAAAATACATGAGGCTCGCGCTCGAGAACGCGCGCGCCGCGAAAGGCCAAACGGCGCCGAATCCGCTCGTCGGTTCGGTCATCGTCAACGAAGGCCGGATCGTCGGCATCGGGGCACATCTGAAACCGGGCGAACCTCATGCCGAGATTCATGCGCTGCGCATGGCCGGCGAACACGCCCGCGGCGGCACGATCTATGTCACGCTGGAACCGTGCTCGCATCACGGGCGCACCGGCCCTTGCGCCGAAGCGGTCGTGCAAGCGGGTCTGGCCCGCGTGGTCGTGGCCGCTCCGGACCCGAACCCTTTGGTTGCCGGCCGCGGGATCAAGATTCTGCGCGATGCCGGCATCGAAGTGATCGAAGGCGTGCTGCGCGAAGAATCCGAGCGATTGAACGAAGTGTTCAACCGCTATATCGTCAGCAAACGGCCTTTTGTCATCGTCAAATCGGCGACGACGCTCGACGGCAAGATCGCGACGCGAACAAGCAGCAGCCGCTGGATCACGTCGGCCGAAGCCCGCGAAGACGTTCATCGGCTTCGCCACGAGAGCGGCGCGATTCTGGTCGGCGTGCAGACCATTCTGCATGACGATTCGCAGCTCAACACCCGGCTTCCGGACGGCCGCAATCCGCTGCGCGTGATTCTGGATAGTCATCTTCGTTTGCCGGAAAACGCCCGCGTCGTGACCGACGGCGAAGCGCCGACTTGGATCTTTACCGGTCCGAATCCGGACCCGGACAAACGCGCCCGGCTCGAAGCGGCCGGCGTGCGCGTGTTCGAGACGACGGGCGGCGAGCGCGTGAACTTGGAGCAGGTGCTCGACACGCTCGGCGCGAGCGAGATCTCGTCGCTGCTCGTCGAAGGCGGCGGGCAAGTGAACGCTTCGTTCGTCGAACAAGGGCTGGCGGATAAGCTCGTCTTGTACGTCGCGCCCAAATTGGTCGGCGGCCAAGGCGCGCCGACGTTCCTCGAAGGTCTCGGCGTCGCCGAGATGAGCGAAGCCGTCGAATTGGACGGACTGCGCGTGGAGCAGTTGGGCCCGGATTTGAAGCTGGAGGCTTATTTCCGGAAAGGCTGATAAGGAATAGAAACAGCAGAATCCGAAGAAGTAGATGAGGTAGCATTAAAAAAATCAAATAAGCCGACTCCCATTAGTGCATGGGAATCGGCTTTTTAGCATCGGCTGGTTTGGATTTATTACGGTGTAGGCGTAGGGAACTTATTGGTAGCCGCTGTTTCGCGCTCTCTCAGCGCCTTAGCGGTACCCGAATTCAATTCATCATAATTGATGGCAGCTTTCGCTGCATAAGCCGCCTGCCATTCCGGTGCATCCGCCGGTTTACCTTCGGCAGCCGTAACCGCCTGCTCGAAAGCCGTAACTTGCGCGTCGGCTTTATCGGCATCTGCCAGAAGGCTTTGAATCCACTCAAGTTTAGATTCAAGGGCTAGTTTTGTCGCTCCCGTGACTCCCTCAAAAGAGAGACCCGCAAGAATACTGTCGATCGTAGCACGTTTCGGCGAACCTTTGGATATGTCATCGAAATAGCCTGCGTTATTTTGGGCCGTTTGGAGACTGCCTTCGAGTTCATCGGCATTCGTGATAAACAAACGTGCCTTCTCAACGCGGTTTTCTAACGAGGAAAGACTTTTTCCTTTTACAAGCTCTCCATAAACAATATTACTATCCGCCAGATCGGCTGCATCACGGTCTTCTTCGCCCATCAGCAGATTCATGTTATCCCCCGTCGCATCTTCCAGCGCTTTAACCAGCGTTTCCGCAGCGCTCACTGCGTTCAGCGTGTCTTCCACAACTTTCAGACGATTCGCGAAAGCGGTCTTGGTCGCATCGTCCGACAGAGCGGCAAGAACGTCTTTAGCATCGCTTACTGCTTTCTTTGCGTCGGTAAGATCGGAAGACTGACCAGTCAAGTCTTTGTCGCTTGCTATCGCCGCTTCGGCGGCATTGATCGCCGTAGCGGCATCGACTACGGTAACCTTGAAGGTCTGGCTGACTTTATCGCCGCTGCTGTCTTTGGCCGTGATCGTGATGGTCGCCGTACTCAGCGCGCTTTTGGTATTCAAATAAAGCTTGCTTCCTTCTAAAGAGGCTTCGACGACATCGGTATTGTCCGAAATTACGGTATAGAGCAGTTCCTGATCATCCGAGTCCCAATCACGAAACGCGGAAAGCACGTCGACTGTAGAGGAGGTGCGATTCGCTGCTAAAGTCAGATCCTGAAGATACTGGGCGGCTTTCGGCGGGATGTTCGTATAAGTAAAACTGCTTGTAAACGAACCGTATACAGTTCCGGAAATACCTTTGATCGGCTGATTGTTGGCTTTCGGCGCATAAGCGACTTGATAGGTTGCGCCTTTGACTAAAGGATGAATGAAGTATAGATCAATGCCTTTTTCGCTTATACTAGCTTGGAAAACTTCAATTTCATCGTTCATTCCGCCGTCGATACGCTTGATGATGAAATCTTCTCTTTGCGGCCGCGAAACATTATTCAACTCTTCCGGGAACGTCAAACTGAATGTACTGTTAGTAATCATTTTGAACTCCGGCCCCTCGAACACCGGCTTCAACACGATCTCCGTCACCGGAATCGACACGTTTCCGCTCGCATCGACCGCATAGGCATTATAGATGCCCTCGGTCAGCGTCGAAGTCGTCAGAAGCACGTCGCCGCCCGCGGTCGCCGCAGTCGCTTTTACGCCTTTGCCTTCCGTCACGAGTCCGTCCAACACGGACTTGTTCGAGACGTTCGAAGCGGAAGGAACCAGATACACGGTGCCGGCTTCGCTGCTGCGAACGGTCAGATCGGTGCCGATCTTGAACGGAGCGATAGAGACCAACGTCAGCACGGGAGCTTGAACGTCGCGTACCGGGGTCTCTATCGAGCCGCCGGTATTGCCGGACGGAACCTGCGGCGTGCTCGGCACGTTAACGACAGGCGCAGGCACAGGTACGGCCGGAGCTGGCGTTGTCGGCTGCGTCGTATTCGGCTGCGGAACCGTCGGAGCCGGAGCCGGAGTCTGAGGTTTGACGGTCTGGATAAACCGGGACGCGACCAGCGCGACGCTCTGACGGTCCGCGATGCTTGTCGGATCGAATTTTCCGCCGCCGGTACCGGTCAGCAGGCCGTTCGCGACCGCGAAGCCGACCGCATCCTTCGCGTAATCGGCAATCTTGCCGGCATCCGAGAAGGTCAGTTTCTCTCCGTAGCCTTGCGTGTTGGCGCCGAGCGCGCGAGCGAAGATCACGGCCATGTCTTGACGCGACAGGTTTTGTCCGAGTCCGAATTGTCCGCCGCCCGTGCCTTTGAGCAGGCCGGCTTTGACGGCCGCTTCGACGTATTTGTACGCATAGTGCGAAGTCGGTACGTCGGAGAAAGTCGGCGTTGCGGCAGGCGATTCGACGTCCAGTCCCAAGCCTTTGACGAGAATGATGGCGAAGTCCTGACGCGAGATCTTGCCGGTCGGATTAAACAGCCCATTGCCGTTTCCGTTCAGAATCCCGGCGTCGACGAGCTTGTTGATCGCGTCTTTGGCGTACGAATTGGAGATATCGCTGAATTCCGTCGCGGCGTAAGCCGAGTGAAGCGAGCTGCCGAGCAGCGGCGCTGCAAGCAGGGCGGTGAGCAGTGTCTTTTTGATCATCTTCTAGCTCCTTCTCATGATGTATGGCCTTCTAAAAAGCGGCTGTTTCTTTTACCTAGCAAGCAATTTATCGGTAGACCCTATTCAGAATTTGATAGATTAATTATTTAAATTTAAATAATTTGTTGCATGAAAAAAGCCCTCTCTGCCTACTTTTCGAAAAAGTTGGGCGGAGAAGGCTTTCGTTTTGGTCTCTGGATCGCTTATCGTTCGGGTGCGAAATTTCTAATTCTTCTCGATCTCCGCTTCCCGCCGATGCCAACTGGTCTTCCCGTCGTCTTCGACGATCGAGATCGCGGCGTCGGCGATATCCGGGTTGGTCGTCAGATGCTGCTGGATGCGAAGCTTGATATCGTCGGCGACGCCGAGCGTCAGGCCCGTGCGCAGTTCGACGACGGCATCCACATGATAATAACGGCCTTCCTGAATGATGCGCATGCTCTCGATATCGCGGACGTCGGCGTCGGCCAGAATGGCGGCGGACACTTTGTCTTCCACGTCCTGCGGCGCGGATACGCCGATCAGGCCGATCATGTTGTCGTAGCCGACGCGGAAAGCGACGGCGATCATCAGGAAGCCGATCAGAGTCGTCGCGATGCCGTCGATCAGCGTAAAGTCGGTCAGCGCCACGACCGCGACGGCCACGAGAGCGAAGAACGCGCCGAGTACGGCTACGATATCTTCGTAGAAGACGAGCCGGGTCGGAGGCGCGGCTCGTCCGACGTTCTTGAACGCCGCGGGCAGCAGAGCCGGACCGGAAGCTTTGGGCGCTCTGGCTTCTTTAAGAATCTCTTTCGACGCTTTGATCAAGATCGCGCCGTCGATCAGGATATTCAGCAGCAGAACGCCGACGTTAAGCCATACGCCGCCCGAAGCTTCGGCCGGATGTCGAAGCAGATGGATGCCTTCGTGGATGGTCTCGTACGCCATGATCGTGACCACGATGACCGCGACCATGCAGAAGATATTGATCACGCGTCCGAAGCCGACCGGGAAACGGCGGCTCGGCTTGCGTTCGGACAGCACGCTGCCTACGAACACGAAGCCTTGGTTCACCGCATCCGCGAGCGAGTGCATCGCCGAAGCGAACATGGCGCCGCTGCCGGTGAAGAACGCCGCCGCGCCTTTGGCGGCGGCCAGTATCGCGTTGCCGCCCATCGCGACGGCAGAAGACGTGTTTCCTTTTTTGATGAGCGAACCCAGCGTTTCTTTCTCTTGAATCTCAGGCGAATTTGCTTCGGCCACGAACGACTCCTCCTTCGATTTAGGGGTGTGGGGTAGGGGTGTCTGCAAATGGGACTGACCAAGTACTCTGTACCCGATGACTTTCCTTCGGCACGGCGCAGAGCCGCGCTGCTTATGTACATGTACCCGCAAACGGCGAAGCGGAACACGCTTTTCGCCGCTTGCGGGCAGACGAGGATCGTCTTTTAAGAAGACGCGCCCGACCGTCCGCCGTATTCTTCCGCGTACCAGTCGATGATCTTGCGCGCGATGCTGAGTTTCGGCGGGATATTCGGAAGATTATCCGGACCGAACCATGCGGCATGTTCGATCTCTTCGCCGTCGACCGCAATTTCTCCGCCCGCGTATTCCGCCACGAATCCGATCATGAGGGAATGCGGGAACGGCCACTGCTGGCTGCCGAAATAGCGGATCTCGCCGAGCGTTAGGCCGACTTCTTCCATCGTCTCGCGCCGCACGCAGTCTTCCAACGTTTCGCCCGGTTCGGCGAAGCCGGCGATCAGGCCGTGCATATTGTTCGGAAAATGGGGAGCGCGGGCCAGAAGGATCTGGCCGTCTTTGAGAATCGCCGTGATCACGGCGGGCGCGATGCGCGGATAATGGCTCAGTCCGCAGTTCGGGCAGACCTTCGAATGGTCGTTCGCGGCCCGCTCCAGCGTCGTTCCGCAGCGTCCGCAGAAACGATGGGTCGAATCCCAACTCAGAAGCTGAAGCGCGCGTCCGGCCAGATGGAACAAGTCTTCGTCCATGATCTCGTACAGCGAACGCAGCGACAGAAACTCCGTGCCTGCCGGAACGAGGGCGTCTTCGGGCGCTTCGGCCGCGTAACAAGGCGCGCCGTCGAGCGTGCCCAGATACAGCGAACGGCTCGGCGCGAACCCGAGTTCTTCGGCCCGCGCGGCTGCGGGAATCGCGTCCAGACCGGGATTTTCGCCCAGCAGCAGTTTGTCCGTTCCGGCCCGGTAAACGAACCAATAAGACGGCCGTTCGGAAGCTTCGACGATCAACGAGGGAACGTAACGCGTATAGATGCTCGGTCTTTCGTTAAGCATGGAACCAGAACCTTTCTCGAATGTAGAATCTTACTTGGGTATTATGCAGGGACTGGCTACGATCTGGCAAGGGGAGTAAAATAAGCGCATGTGTACCAGTCAGGCCGCAGACATGCAAGCATCATCTTATTTTACACCGGGAAAAGAGGCGATTGGCATGAATGAATCCGGAATTCCGACCTTGGCCGAGAGTTACGGCAAGGCTCCGCATCGCACGACCGGCAACGGTCCGCGAAACGTAAACGTGCTGCTCGAGTCTTTGCGCGGCGTCGGCGGCGATACGCCGAGCGATATGTACGGGCGCGGCGAGACGATCGGAAAGTTCGAGCGCAAACTGGCGGAGATGCTGGGCAAAGAAGCGGCCGTCTTTTTCCCCAGCGGCACGATGGCTCAGCAGATCGCGCTGCGCATCTGGAGCGACCGCAAAGACAGCAAAACCGTCGCGTACCACCCGCTCTGCCATCTGGAGATTCACGAGCAGGACGGCTTGAAAGAGCTGCATCATCTGGAGCCGGTGCTGCTCGCGGACGCAGACCGATTGATTACGCTGGACGACGTGAAAAAGATGCCGGAAAACGTCGCCTGCCTGCTGCTTGAGCTGCCTCAGCGCGAGATCGGCGGCGAACTGCCCGACTACGTGGAACTCGAAGACATCTCGGCGTACTGCCGGGAGCAGGGGATCGCTTTGCACCTCGACGGAGCGCGCCTGTTCGAGATTCTGCCTTATTACGGAAAAACGGCGGAGGAAGTCTGCGCGCTGTTCGACAGCGTCTACGTGTCGTTCTACAAAGGCGTAGGCGGAATCGCGGGCGCGATGCTGCTGGGCGACGCCGATCTGGCGGAGCAGTCGAAAGTATGGAAACGGCGTCACGGCGGCGATCTGATCAGCTTGTATCCGTACATTCTGAGTTCGGATTATTATCTGGATCTGCGTCTGCCGAAGATGGCTCAGTATTATGAAGAAGCGAAAGAACTGGCGGCGCTGTGCAAAGCTCAACCGGGGATTCGCACGCGGCCAGAAGTGCCGGTGTCGAACATGTTCCATCTGCATCTGGACGGGGTATCGGCGGCGACGGCGGGACCTATTATCGCGAGCGTGCAGGCGGAGACCGGCATCGCGCTGGTCGCTTACCTCAAAGAGAACGGGGAACGCTCCTGTTCGACCGAGATCGCGATCGGCGATCTGTACGAGGGCGTGCCGAAGGACAAACTGCGCGAAGCGATCGGGCTTCTGGGGCAGCGGTTGGCGGAAGCGCGGGGATAACGGGAAGCGAGGAATACGTAAGCAAGCAGCCGAACAATAAGAGCGGAAAAAGCCGTCGCGATCAGGTGGAGCACCTGAAGCGGCGGCTTTTTGGCGTGTTCGTCATGGAGATCGGGAAGTTTCCAACCATTCTCTCTCGATAAGTCCAATTTTCCTCTTATTTCCGCGTAATTTCGGTTTTTCGGCAAGATAAGTCCAATAATCCCTTTAAAATCTCGATTCCATGATCAGAAGCCGAATTTCGGTCGCATTAAGGGGATAAATGGACTTATTTTGCTTTCTTGCTCATTTGACCCTAAGATAAGAGGATTTATGGACTTATTTGATCTTGAAATCCGTCCTCTAATCGATCTGAACGATTTTCCTGTTTCTGATCCGAACGTCCCGCTCAACAGAAAAGCTGCTGCGGTCCGCTATTCGCAGCTCACCACTCGAATTCCAACTGCCGTTCGCAGAGCGCGGCATCCTGCTCAAAGCCGTCTTCCCCGACGTCTTCCAGCATCAGGCCTGCGATCAGCCGGAAATCGTCCGGTTCGATCTCGAACTGTCCGAAGCGGAACGCTTGTCCCCAACTTCGGCGGCCGCGGGTGAACGACAACTGTTCCAGCAGACCGGCGATGCGTACCGGCTTCGCGGGCAGATAACGCATGTCGCGGCGATGCGGCACGAACGTTTCGCTCATCGCATGGCGATAGACCCGGTCGTCCAGCGCTTGTCCGATCGCGGTAAAAGCTTGAACCGGCGAACCGCCGTTTCTCTCGGCGCGCGGCGAATAGTAGATCAACCAATCGCCGGCTTTCATCCGGCTGAGCGGATACGCTTTGCCGTGGCAGGTCTGCGCGATGCCCTGCGAGATCGCGCGGTCGGCATGGTCGGCGGATACGACGCCCATCCAATAGCGGGTTCCGGGCAGCATCAGGGAATCGGCAAGCGTCGAAGATTCGGAAGACGAAGCGGGGGAAAGCGGTCGGATCATGGCAAGGCCTCCTTATAAGATGAATGTTCTTGTTTTCATTATAAGGAGCCGCTGCTGACAGCCTTGTGTCAGGAGCGGTTTTGCGGCCGATCACAAGATTCGTAGGCGAATTTTGTTATAGAGAAACGGAAGCGAGCAAGGTAACATTCTTTTGATATGGGAAAAAGTGCTGTTCTCCTCATAATCCGGATACAGAAGGGGTTATTCGACGTGAAATTGAAGGTGTGCGAAGTGTCCAAGCGTTATGATTCGAAAGTTCTCGACGGGATTTCGTTCGAGGTCGATCAAGGAATCGTAGGTTTGCTTGGGGAGAACGGAGCCGGGAAAACGACGTTGATGGAGATCATCGCGACGCTGGCAAGGCCAGATACCGGCAAGGTCGAATACGACGGAAAAGAGCGGGATGAAGACCTGTACGCGATCCGCCGCCGTATCGGATATTTGCCGCAGAAGTTCGATTTTTTCGCGAAAATATCAGTGGAAGAAGCGCTCGACTATTTCTGCCGTCTGAAGCATATTTCTTCGCCGGAGGAACGCAAACGCGAGATCGAAGAAAAGCTGGTTCAGGTCGGCTTGATCGAACATCGGAAAAAGCAGTTCGGCGCTCTGTCGGGAGGAATGAAGCAGCGGGTCGGCATCGCGCAGGCGATGATCGGCGATCCGGCCCTGCTGTTGGTCGACGAACCGACCGTGGGGCTCGATCCTCATGAACGGGCGGCTTTCCGGCAATTGTTAAGCGAGCTGGCCGCCGATCGGGTCGTGCTGCTGTCTACGCATATCGTCGAAGACATCGCAATGACCAGCGAACGCCTATTGGTTCTGCATGAAGGCCGCGTCAACTATTACGGCGATCTGTCGACGTTTATCCGCTCGGTGGAAGGCAAAGTCTGGATGTATCGCGGTCCTTCCGTGCCCGAATCGCTGCGCCGGAGGCCTTCGCTGATCTTGTCCTCGCAGGCCACAGCCGAAGGGGTAGAAGTGCGGTATATCGCGGAAACGCCGATCGAGCGCAGCGTACCCGTCGAACCGACTTTAGAACACGCTTATATGTACGCGAATCGGAAGCGGACCGACTATGAGTGAATGGACGACGCAGCTTTCTTTTTCTTTCCGCCATCTGCTGAAGCAGCGCGGGATGCTGGCCGCCGCTTTGCTGCTGAGCACTTTGCAGATCGCGCTGCTGGTTTCGGCCAATCGTCTGGATAACTTTGCGGATACTTGGTTCGGACTGCTGCATGTGCAGATGATTCTGTTGATTCTGCTGACGCCGATCCTGTTCAACGCCGTCTGGAGCGGCCGCGTTCAAGTCTTCGAATCCAAGACGATCTTGTATTACCTTCGCCGGACGGAGAGTTATTTTCTCGCGCGGATGCTGACGGTCTGGCTCGTGTTGGCCGGAAGCGTGATCGTGTTCGACACGGGATTCTGGCTGCTCTACGCGCGTGAAGCGGACTCGGCAATCTGGGCGGGAGCCGTGCTGCAAATTCTGCTCACCGTAGGCTACGTCACGGCGTTGAGCGGCTTCTTCTCTTTGATGCTGCGGCGAACGATCTATAGTCTGCTGCCTCTGCTCATCTATCTGCTGGCGAGCTTGTCGTTGATCGAGCATCCCATGTTCGCGTTATGGTTCAGCCCGAATCTGACCGAGCAGGTGACGACGCAGCCGGAACAGATCGCGGCCCGAAGCGTGCTGATGATCTGGATTCTGCTGCTGATGATCGTCAACGCCGCATGGTTCCGCCGCAGGACGGTTCGCTGATGGGCGTCATGCGGGTACGGTGGAAAACGTTGTGGCGCGAAGATTACGTCTGGGCGTATTATATCGGGGCAGTCGTGCTTTTTGCCGGGCGATGGGTGTTCGGGACAAACGATCTGCTGAACTTGATTCCGCTGTACGGGCTGTTCATGACGAATCTCGTGCTGATCATTCGCTATCAGGATCGGCGGCATCGAACAGAGAAAATCGTCCGTTTGACCGAGTGGCAGCCGCTGCGAAGAGGCATGCAGGAACTGGTCTTCTCGTGGATCTGCGCGCTGCCAGCGGGACTTCTCTTGTTGGCATGGTTGACGGAGATATTTCCCGGGACGCCAAGGGTGCCGTTGATCTTATTGATGCTTCATTTTACGACGTTTGCGGTGTGTCTGGCGTTCGGACTGTCGCTGCTCCCGTTCAAATACGCGACGCTGATCAGCCTGCTGCTGTATTTCCTGCTCGTGGCGTTTAACGGCTATCGGCTGGAATACGTTCAGTATCTCGTTCCGACCTTGAACTTCCTGTATCCCGATTATCCGGATTATGAAAATATGTTGACGATTCTGCTGCTCGGCGCGGGGCTGTTCATGCTGTATCTCTGGAAAAGGTTTGATCGGCCTAAGCGCGCGCGGCGGCAGATGATCGGATTTACGGCGTGCATCGCAGTTCTGTACGTCTTGATGCCTGTCGGGCAAAATGTTCGGGATCAGCAGACGGAGAACGCGGCGTACCGCTCGGTTACGATCGAGGGCGTCGAGGTAGGCTATCGCGGCGTATCGCAGCGGCAGGCCGAGCGTTACGCTCAAGCCGCAGCGGACGTGGCAGCGGCGGCGCGGCGCGAAGCGGGAGAGTCGGGCGGATCGCACAAAGGCCAAGCGGTCGCGGCGGTGCGGCAGGTGATCGTAACCCGGCAAAAAAGCGTTCCGCACGGAGATCGGGTCGAGCATATCCTGACGTTGGAGAGCGGCGTGCTGCATGTCGATCCGTATTCCAACAAGTTCTACGAGTTCAATTACGGGTATAACATCGTGCGGGATCTGACAGAGCTGTTGGTTCAAGATCCCGAACTGCGGCATCGAACCGTCTCCGTCGTTCTGCGCGAGGATCGGCACGGCTTCTTCCGCGCGGCGCGGCTGCGGGCGGAGCGGTAAGGTTAACGCGGCTGCTTTTTGAACAACGAAACGAGTACCTTGACCAACCTTGCATTGAATTCGGTCAAAGTACCGAATCCATAATAAACCGCCGCTGACGGCGTAACGTCAGCGGCGGTTTATTTACATCAACTGACGAAACTCCTCGCGATAAATCCGGTCGACCTGATCCAATACCTGCTGCGCCCGATCGGCGAATTTCAATTCGACCACGCCTTTGCTGTTGATCAGCACGCCGGTCTTGTCTTGATACGGTCCGACCGCGGCGTCATATAGTCGGCCGGCTCCGCTGCTCGGCGGCGGGAACACGAACCGCATCAGATAATTGACGGGGAAAGGCAGCCCGGACTTTTTGCCTTTGCGGAGCGTATTGTTCGGACCGGGATCGGCGCTGCGCAGCCGGATGCCGTCGGCCGCTTCGGCCGGCGCGAGCGCCTGCGTCCAGAGCGACAAGGCCAGCTTGGTGTCGGCATAGGCTCCGGTCAGCGCTTTGAAGCGTTCGGGACGGGCCAGCTTGCCGGGATCGAACGTCTTCGTGAAATTGAACGCGTTCGACGAGGTGCCGACGACCGTCTTGAGCGACCCGCGCAGCAGCAGCTCTTTGGTCTCGCGATAGATGAGATAAGGGACGACCGTTTGCAGCTCGTAATGCATCTCGCGGCCCTGCGGCGAGAAGCGAAGCTCCGGCAGGCTGCCGCCCGCGTTGTTGAACAGCACGTCGATCGCGGTCTCCGCTGCTTGAATCTGCTTCAGCGCTTCGGCCAACTGCCGGAAGTCGGTCAGTTCGGCTCTGTAGATCCGCAGCCTGCCGCCTCGGATCGCGGAGGCGATGGCGTCATCGTCCGCGGGAAAAGAAGAGCGGATCAAAACGGCGACCTGCCAGCCTTCGTTCAGAAGGCGGCGGGTCAATTCGAGACCGATGCCGTTGTTGGCGCCGGTGATCAGAGCGGTGCGTGTATTCGGGTCTTGAACAGGTAGAGCGTTCATAGGAATTCCTCCAATCGGATGAATGGCGAGAGCTTCGCCGATTGGGGATAGCGTATAACTTGGAGCCGACTCCAAGTCAATTCGTAAAAAAAAAAAAAAAGGAACACAACGTAAGCGATCTGGTGACAGAAGACCAGTACAGG